>JAYFPK010000049.1:0-66069 GCA_034927815.1 Candidatus Limiplasma sp. | reverse complement strand
CAGGTAGGTCACTTCGTAGCCTTCCTTTTCCATGGCCTCGCAGGTATGCAGCACGGCGTGGTGCTCCACGCTGCTGGTGATGATATGCTTTCCCTTGGTTGCATTCTTCAGGCAGACGCTGCGGATGGCCCAGTTATCACTCTCGCTGCCGCCGGCGGTAAAGTAGATCTCCCTGGGATCCGCGCCAATGGCTGCGGCCACCTGCCTGCGGGCGTTCTCCACCGCCTTGCGGGCTTCCCGGCCCGCGCTGTGGATAGAGCTGGGATTGCCATAAACCTGGGTGAAATACGGCAGCATCGCCTCCAGCACCTCTTGGCGCGTGGCGGTGGTGGCCGCGTTGTCCATGTAGATCAAGTCCTTCATTGTACCAATGCCTCGCCTTCGCTATGATGAGTCAGCATGCCGCCCAAGGTGATCTGGGACAGCTCGTTGTTGATGGAATCCGTAAGCCTTTGCCAGACATAGCGCACCGGACAGCCGAAGGAGCGGTCGCAGCAGCCTTCCTCGCTCACGCATTCGGTAAGCTCGATGGGGCCCTCCATGGCGTCCATGATGTCCAGCAGGCTGATTTCCTCCGGGGCCTTGGCGATCTGGTATCCTCCCTGGGCTCCCCGCACGGTGGTCACCAGCCCGGCTCTGCGCAAATTGCCCAGGAGCTGTTCCAAATACTGCTTGGGAACCCCTGTGCTGGCGATGCTCTGGAGGCTTTGAGGCCCTTCCCCCTGATGCTGCGCCAAGTAGAACATGGCATAAAGCCCGTATTTGCCTCTTGTGGAAAGCTTCATGACCATCTCCCCTTCGATACCCGACTATTTTAATCGGGTTTCAAGGGAATAGTAGCACTCTTTCAAGTGCTTGTCAACAGGGTTTCTTTCCTTTTTGAAGATTTTTTGCGGGCATTGCTTGCCCTTCTTTTGGGCCAAAGGGGCGGTGCGGCAAAAGGCTCCCCCCTCACCACTCCGTGCCGTCCTCGCTCACCAGCTTGACCTGGAAGCTTCCGTCGTCCTGCACCACGATGTCCGCCAAAACCGGCCTGCCTGTGAATCCCTCGCACACAGCCCCGGGATTGACCAGCAAAACGCCGTGGGCCTCCTCCAGATGGGAGCGGTGGGTATGCCCGTACAGGGCGATGGCGGCCCCCCGCTCCCGGGCGGCGTAGTGCAGCTTCGTAAGCCCCCACTTCACCCGGTACAGATGCCCATGGGTCGCCATGATCCCCAGCCCGTTCACAGAGAAGAACGCCTCCTGGGGAGCGGATTGGATGGGGTCGTTGTTGCCCCGCACCGCGATATACTCCATCCGCGGGTTCCGGGCCAGCAGCATGGGCCTGACGGCCTGGGCGTCCCCCATGCCGTCCCCCAGAAACACGAAGGCGTCAATGGGGCCCCTGTCCATAGCCAGGGTCGCCGCGTTGCGAAGGGCGCTCACCGCCCCATGAGAATCGGAAACCGCCACCAAGCGCTGGCTCATGGTCAAAACACCTCGCGCAAGACCTTTTTCATCTCCTGGGCGGCCCTGGCCCTGTGGCTCACCTTGTTCTTTTCCGCCTCGCTCATTTGGGCGAAGCTCCGCCCATTCTCATACAGGAAAAGCGGGTCATACCCGAAGCCGCCCTCTCCCCGGGGCTGCTCCAGCAAGGTTCCGGGGCATTCCCCTTGCACCACCCGAACCTCTTCCCCGGGAAGCGCCAGCGCCATGGCGCAGACGAAGCGGCAATTGCGGTCCACCTGCCCCTCCATGTTTTTCAGCAGCAGCCGGTTGTTCTCCCCGTCGTTGCCATGCTCCCCGGCATACCGGGCGCTGTATACCCCCGGCGCTCCGCCCAGGGCGTCCACCGCCAGGCCGCTATCATCCGCCAAAGCGGGCAGCCCCGTGGCCTCCATGACCGCCCGGGCCTTGAGGGCCGCGTTTTCGGCAAAGGTAGCGCCGGTTTCCTCAATATCCTCCTCAAAGCCCACGCTCTTCATGCTCACCACCTCGCATACATTGCCAAAGATGGCGGAGAGCTCCTTGAGCTTATGGGCGTTTGCGCTGGCCACCACTAGCCGGGCCGGGGGCAGCAGGCGCACCCCCGCCTCCTCCAGGGCCAGCCGCTGGGTGCGCATCAGCAGGCGAATGCCATGGCGGGCCTGGGTGATGAGCGTGTCCATCTCCCGCCGGGTAAAGGAGCGGCCCTCCCCGGTGCCCTGCATTTCAATGAATTCGCCCTTTTGGTTCATCACCACGTTCATGTCCACCTGGGCGCCGCTGTCCTCGGCATAGCACAAATCCAGCATGGGCACGTCTCCTACGACCCCCGCGCTGATGGCCGCCACCTGCCCCACCAGAGGGTTCTCCTCCAGCAGCCCCCTGCGCGTCAGCTTGTCCACCGCCAAAGCCAAGGCCACATAGGCCCCGGTGATGGAAGCGGTGCGGGTGCCGCCGTCCGCCTGGAGCACGTCGCAGTCCAAAGTGACGGTGCGCTCCCCCAAGCGCTTCAAATCCACCGCCTGGCGCAAGGACCGGCCGATCAACCGCTGAATCTCCACGCCCCGGCCATCCTTCTTGACGCCGTCCCGGGCCTTGCGCTGCCCCGTGGAGGCGGGCAGCATGGCGTATTCCGCCGTTACCCAGCCCTGGCCCATGCCCCGCAAAAAGGGCGGCACGCTCTCTTCCACGCTGGCCGTGCAAATGACCCGGGTTTTCCCGGTGCTGATCAGGCAGCTTCCGTCTGCGGTTTCCACAAAGCCCACTTGAATGCGGCAAGGCCTGGGCTGGGAGGGAAGGCGTTGATCCACGCGTTTCATAGCAGTTCTCCTTTGCGCCGGATATTCCATAGGGAAAGGAGCGGCTTTGGGAAGTCGCTCCTTCGTCAAATCGTCGGGACTATTATACTGTCCTTTCCCCGGGATGTAAAGACGCAATCCGCTTCCCGGGCTGCTCTTAATCCACCTCGATGACCCCCGGATACTGGGCGATGACCTCCTCCTCCTCGTTGATGAAGGTGGTGGCGCTCTCAGGCTGTTTGCTCAGCGGCTTACCCTCCACCATCAGCTGCACCTTTTTCACACCGGGGAATTGAGAGCAGGTGAACAGGATCGCCCGAATGGTCTGCCTGCCGCCGTCGCTTTGCTCCAACGCCGCCTGAAACTCCTTGGAGAAGTCCACCGTGACCACCCCGTCCTTCATGGTTACGCTGCGCACGCCGGAGTTTTGGGGCAGCGCCCTCTCCAGGCCGCTGTCGCTTTGGGGGCCCTTGGCCAGTTCCACCATGGCGGTGGTGGGGTCGGCGTCGCTGAAAACGGTACGGGTGACGGGCACCAGGAGCCGTCCCGTCTGGGAGGGGAAGTAGAGCTGCACCAGATTGCCGCCCTGCTCAAAGGTTTCCACGCTTTCCAGGTTCACCACGCTTTGGGAAAAGACGCTGCTGACGTCCGTGCCGTAGGTGAGCTTGCTGCGCTTTTGTCCGTCAAAGAGCAGCTCCACCTCGTCCACAGTGGAGAAATTGGTCATGGTGTTGGCGATGGCGCTCACCATCAGCGCTTCCTCCTGGGCGGAGGCGCAGTCCAGGGCTTCCTTGCTCACGTCCACCCGGGCCTTGCCGTTCTGGATGTCGATTTCAAAGGTGGTGTCCTCCGGAATCACCGTGCGCAGCCCCAGGCGCGCGGCCTCCATGTCGTTTTGGCTGCTCTTGACCATCAGGGCCAGGCTGGCCTTGGCAATTCCGTCGGTCTTGGGGATTTGGCGGGTCACCGGCACCAGGTACCCTTCCCCGTCCTCGTAAAAGACCGTGGTGGAGACCTTCTGGACCTGGGTGTCCGCGCTGGTCTCAGAAATGGGGATGCCTTCCTGCTCATACATCGTTTGGGAAGTGGTTTGCTGGTTGCCCCTTAACGCCAATACCACTACCAGTACCGCCGCGCATAAAATCAGGATCCGCTCGATATCGGCTCTTTTGATCTTCATGGTCTCCACTCCTTGCAGTCGATTGCTATGCAAGTGTATGTCCGCTGTGCGGCAACCATGCCTATCATTGCGCAAAGCTTGCGTGTGTGCTATCATCAAGCGGAAATCGCCCCACGAGGAGGAATGCCCATGCCCATGGACGGGTTTACCCTTTCATTTTTGCAAAGGGAATTGGAAGCCCTGCTGGCTGGGGGCCGGGTGGACAAGGTGAACCAGCCTGAACGGGATTCCTTGCTGCTGCTCATCCGCAGCCAGGGCGGCAACCACAGGCTGCTTTTATGCGCCAACGCCAACCAGGCCCGGGTGCAGCTCACCACCCAGGCCTATGAAAACCCCGCGGAGCCCCCCATGTTTTGCATGCTGATGCGCAAGCACCTGGCGGGGGCGCGGCTGCTGGCCATCCGCCAACTGGGCGGGGACCGGGTTCTGTCCATTGTCTTTGAAGGGCTGGACGAGCTTGGCTTTGCCACCCAAAAGACCCTTTATCTGGAGATCATGGGCCGCCACAGCAACTTGACCTTGGTGGACGCCTCCGGAACCATTGTGGACAGCATCAAGCATGTGAACAGCGACATGAGCCGGGTGCGCACGGTGCTGCCGGGCCAGGCCTACCGCCTGCCGCCCCAGCAGGACAAGCTGGACCCCGCCCAAATGAGCGCCTCCCAAATCGCCTCACGCTTCGCGCCCCTGGCGCAGCCCTTGCAAAAGGCGCTGATGGAGAACGTGGCGGGCATGGCCGGCGTATGCGCCAAGGAGGTATGCGCCCAGCTTGGGCTGGACGGCCTGATCCCCTGCCGGCAGATGGAATGGAGCCTGGCGGTTCCGGCCATGGAGGCTTTCTTCCAAAGCCTGACCCAGCGGGCCCAGCCCAGGGTGCTCTTTGACGAAACCGGGCTGGCCCTGGATTTCTTTCCCTTCCCCTACCTGACCTACGTCCAGGCCCGGCAGGAACCCCGCGCCAGCCTCAGCGAGGCCATGGACGCCTTCTACCTGGGCCGGGACCTTCGCCTGCGGATGCAGCAGCGGGGCGCGGACCTGCAAAAGCACATCAAAAGCGCCCTGGACCGGCTGGAGAAAAAGCGGGGCATCCTCCTGGAAACCCTCAATGAAAGCGGCCAGGCGGAGCAAAACCGAATCTTCGGGGAACTGCTCACCGCCCACATGCACCTGGTGGAAAAGGGAGCCGCCACCGCGACGCTGCCAAACTATTACGATCCCCAGCAGGGCACGGTGGAAATTCCGCTGTCCGTCCAGCTGACCCCTGCGGAAAACGCCCAAAGCTATTATAAAAAATACCGGAAGGCCAAGGCCGCCAAGCAATACGCCTCCCAGCAGCTTGCCAAAACCCAGGATGAGCTTTTGATTCTGGAAAACGCCCTGGCGGATTTGGAGAAGTGCAGCACTTCCGCGGACCTGGCCGAGGTCCGCCAGGTGCTCACGGACGGCGGCTATGTGCGGCCCAGCCCCGGCCAGCGCAAGCAAAAAAAGGCCCCAGAGGGCAAGCCTTACGCCTTCGCCAGCCCGGACGGCGCCCAGGTCTTCGTGGGGAAAAATTCGATCCAGAACGACCGCCTGACCCTCCGGGCCAAGGGAACGGACCTATGGCTCCATGCCCAGGGCATTCCCGGCTCCCATGTGATCGTCCGCGGCGAGAATCCTTCCCAGGACACCTTGCTCTTCGCGGCGAAGCTGGCGGCTTATTTCAGCAAGGGCCGCAACCATCCCGCCCTCCCAGTGGACTATGTTCAGCGCAAGCATGTGAAAAAGCCGTCGGGGGCCGCCCCGGGCTTTGTGACCTACACCCATTTCCAAACTCTGCTGGTGGGGCTTACCCCGGAGGATCTGGTGTCCATCGCCAGGCAATCCGCCGTGAACCCCTGACGCTCCGGGAGGCGCAGCCTATGGTCATCCGTTTCGCAGCCCTGGCAGACGCCCAGGCCCTCCATGATATCTACCAATACTATGTGGACCATACCACCGTCACCTTCACCACGGACAACCCGCCTGTCGCTTATTACGCGGAAAAAACCGCTAGTCCCCTATATCCCTGCCTGGTGGCGGAGGAAGGCGGCGCTGTGCTGGGCTTTGCCTATGCGGACCGGCTCCGCTCCCAGGACGCCTATCTATGGGACGTGGAGCTCACCGTGTACCTGCGCCCCGGCCTGCCCCGGCGCGGCGGCATCGGCAAGGCGCTGTATGAAGCGCTGCTGCCCATGCTGGCTGCCCAAGGCTTCCGCAACGCTTACGGGGTCATCACCGCCGATAACGCCGCCAGCATCGCCTTTCACCAGCGCTTCGGCTTTGAAGAAGCGGCCCGCTTTGACAACATGGGCTACAAGCACGGCGCATGGCATGGCGTGGTGTGGATGCGCAAGGCGCTGGGCACCTTTGAGGGCATTCCAGAGCCTCCGGTGCCCTTTCCCCGGGATGCCCTGTCGTCCCAAGGAGCTTAGAAGAACATAGAAAAGCGACGCCCCTGACGTTTTCAGGAGCGCCGCATGGTCAGAAAACCTTACTTGGAGCCGCTCATGGCGCGCTCGGCCTGCTCGATCATGCGCTTGACCATGTAGCCGCCGATGTAACCGGCCTGACGGGAAGGCATATCGCCGTTGTAGCCCTGCTTCAGGTTGATGCCCAGCTCGTTGGCGATTTCAAACTTCATGTTGTTGAGGGCCTGCTTCGCTTCGGGAACCATGGTACGGTTAGAGCTATTGGAGCTGTTCTGGTTTTGATACATTTCCGTTCACCTCTTCAAAATGATTGCGCTTAGCGCGGGGTGTTGCCACTTTGGGCGGCCATTTGGCGTTGAGCCTGCTCAATGAGCTTTTTGACCATGTAGCCTCCTACATAGCCGTTGTCCTTGGAACTGAGATCGCCATTATAGCCTTGCTTGAAATTGATGCCAAGCTCTTTGGCGATCTCATATTTCATGTTGTCCAAGGCTGCGCGCGCCTCCGGCACGCTGGTGGAGTTGCTCCGGGTAGAGCCGGACTGTTGGTTTACCATCGATGTGTTCACCTCCCGTTGTGGTTTCAAAGCTATTTTGACCTGCTCGGCGCAAATTACGCTGCCAATTGTTTTCATGGAAAACCTTTCTTTTTCCGATTGGCAAAAGGCCCGCAGGCACCGCCGCGTTCACGCCCAAAATCTGCTTTTCTTTCAAAAGCCTCCCCGTACAGTCTTTCCAAAATCGATCCCCTCCAGACCTTGACTTTCGAATTTCCTTGCATCATAATAAATCATGGTTTTGCTGGAATGGCGGAATGGCAGACGCCGGAGACTTAAAATCTCCTGTCCTATGGGCGTGCGGGTTCGAGTCCCGCTTTCAGCACCACGCGAACACCCCCCCTTTTTCGAACCATTTTCGAAAAAGGGGGGGTGTCTTTTATCCAAAGCATTGGTTTGCCTCGCTTTGCTAGAAATCATCCCATGCGTCCCGATACGAAAAGAGCGGAATCAAACCATGGAACATTCAAACCAAGCCGCTAATAGACACTCCTTATCGGAAAAGCATCACATTCTATGCTCTTTTGGAGTACGCCATGGTCAGCGCGTTCACAAAGCAGCCCCGCTCCCTGCCGGGCGCGAATGGGTGGACGATCAAATCTGGAAGAATATACCGCTACGTTTCGTTCTATGGATAACCCGTCTTATCGGAAGGTCCTTGGTCTGTGGAACAATTGGAGGGGTTCGTATGGGTAAGTCCTTTTCTCGGTTGGGAACCGGCCTGCTTACCATGCTGATAATAGTTCTCTTCGCTGCCGGGAGCGCCTCGGCGCAAAGCCCGCTGACGGAAGCTGATGCACTCGTTTTTGTGCAAGCGTTCCTTGAAAATCCGTATGTGGAGGAATCCCTTGGCGGCCGCGCCCCGGCGGTTACGCAGACGGACTATGGCTGGCGCGTAACGGCGGATGCGGACGCCAAGCACGCATCACTGTTGATTTTGCTCGGCCATACGGGCAAAGTGCTGCAATACGCAAACGGCGCGTATGCCTTGCCCTCCCTGGCTAGCGGTGCAATCGGCTGGCCGAATGTAAGCGAAGAAACCCTGAACGCTTATGCTTCCATCATTGACGGCATCTCCCGCTGGCTATTGGACAATGAGTCCCCAGACAATGTTGCGGGGATACCGGACGAGGCTTTGGCCCAGGATCGCGTATATGCTTGCTGCTGCGACAGCGGCACGACTTACTTCATGCTAAGAATGGAGGATACGCCCAAACTGTATGCCTTCGGGGATCTTCGGGAAGCGCCGGTGCGCTACGGTGATTATCTTTCCAAAGGCGAAGCGGCGCAAACCGCAATGGAAGCGCTGACAAAGGAATATGACCTCCTGCCGGAGGATCGGGAGATCCTGGGATTGCAGCAGGCGACCTTCACGCTGCGCCAAGGGCTATGGACGGAGGCGCAGGTACGGCTGCCCTACTGGATGATCTGCTTTGCCGTACAAGACGGCAGCGGCGGCAACCCCACCGAGTTCTACACGGCGCTGGTGGACGCAAGCACAGGAGAGGTGTTCCACACCACCGATCCGACTACGGGTCCGAATGGCTGATAGGGGGAGTGGGAAGATGAAAGGCTTTTGTGCGATCCTGACGGCGCTTCTGATCTGCCTGTTGTCCTGCACCGCGCTGGCATGGGTTCCGGAGGGCCGGTATCAAACGGCCGGCGACCTGCCAAAGAGTATGCGTGACGCGCTTGCCAATGAGGAAGCGTTTCTAAGCGGTATCTATAACGGCCATACCGCCTATTTGACCGTTGACGCGGGGAGCAACGCTCGGCGCATCCTGATCTTTCGGGAAAAGGGCGGAATCTGGGAGCTGATTTCCCAAAGCGCACCCCTGGCGCAGGTGCGGGGCTGCGACGCCTACGTGGGCGGCACCAGTCCCCATGAGCTCTATTTGTTCTATGGGGGCAATTGCTTCACCTTTTGCGAGGAAGCGGATGGAAAATGGCGGCTTCATTTCGTTCAGGCCGAGGAAGGCTTCTTTTGGCTGACGAACGGGCTTCGCTGGTACGATAAGGAAGGCGAGCATTATCTCTATGGCGTTTCTGCCGTAAGGGACCTATCCGCCCTTGATGCCGCCACGCTGCCCTGGACCCTTGCGGAGGCGCGCGGCCTGATGGACACGGACGGTTGGGCGGTGGTCAACAATGCCAACCCGCAGGACCGGCTGCCTCTGCGGGCCGAACCCAGCCAAGGCGCGAAATCCCTGGGCGGGTATTACAGCGGTACGCCGGTGTGCGTGACGGAAATTCAAGGGGATTGGGCGAAGGTTGATATTTATGGCGCACGGGGCTATATGACGCTGCGTTACCTCGCCATGGGCCCGGAGATGGAAAGGGTGCGCAGCGCCTTTCTGGACCGCTCGGTAACGGAGGAGGCCACCTTGCGGGGTGTGAAGATCTATGCACAGCCAGATCCCCTGGCTCAGGTCATAGGCCGGATGATCGATGAAAAGGGTTATATCCCTTGGGGCACATTCCACATTATTGGGGCGATCGGCGACGAATGGTATCATATCGTGGTCAACGACGGGCAATGCGGCTATGTGGAAGCCAAGGATTTCTGGGAAGGGAATGGGTAATGACGCAGAGCGTCGAGTATGGATGGGCGGCGGCGTAGGATACGGCGTATTTCTTTTCATTGGCGAGAATCATCAGGCGTTTGGGGAAGAATTGTGGAGCACGAGAAAGGAATGATACGATGAAACAGCTTTCTCTTCTGGTTGCGGCACTGCTATGCCTGTCGGGTTCCGCGTCTGCCAGCGTATTCTTTGCGGATGATGACGGCCGGATCATCCACCGCGATCCATTCTGTATGGAACTCGCTTTACCGGATGAAGCGTTCCCGGCCGTCCAGTTTTCTTCTTTTAATGAAATCAACGCGTCCAGCGAAGGCTATTTGCCATGCCAGGAATGCTGTAACTTGTATGCGTTCTCCCGGAGCGCAACAGATCAACCCGCTCTTTATTACTACAACCCTGAGGGCGGGCGCATGCTTCATAGCGATCAATGCTGTCCCTCCGTGGCGGCGAAGTATCTCCCTTTGCGGGGAGTGATCGATGCCGTAAGCGGGGACACAAGCCCCTTTTCCTTCTGCCCGGTCTGCGCCAGCCAGGATCTCCTCCGTCATCCGTTTTCCCTGTCCACCTGCTTTGCAAGCCTTGAGGAGAAGGCCGCCTTGCTTCCGGATGTCTGGACGCTGCCCTCCCCGCAGGCCATCTCCGGGGAGGAGGCTTTACGCATCGCAAAAGAGTATGTACACGGCCGGCAGGAAGTGATGAAGTGCTTTGCGGATGGGCTGTTCACCGCCGGGGTGATGCATTATGATGTTGGCTGTGAGCGGCATTCTCAGGAAACTTACAAGGTGTTAATCACGACCGTGCTGCAGGAGCCGGTTGGCGTTGTGCACATCGATGCGGTCAGCGGTGAAGTCTACGCTTGGTGTTGCAAAGCGGAATGAGCGTCAAAGGAGAGGGCCTATGAAAATCAAGGGATTGGCGGTACTGGTGCCGGTGTTTTTGTCCTTCGCGCTGGCGGGCGCTGCCGGGCAAAAATCCATCGAATCCACCGCGATGGATGCGTTCATGGCTGTTCACCCCGATTTTGCCGTCGCCGCTCAGGCACAACGGGGCGACACCTCCGCCGCGGTGCTCTCCAAAGATGGGAGCAACGTCCTTTGTGTTGCGGAAAAGCAAAACGGCGTATGGAACGTGACCATCGACAATCCTGCCGCCCTGCGGCAGGGAGACGTCATTCCCGATCTTCTTTTGGATACTGATAACGAACTGTGCTGGCGGTACGCGAAGGACGACCGCGTCAGCGCCTATGCCGCCTTTCATGAGCAGGACGGCTGGGGCAACGTCTCCATGACGCTCACAACGACGGAATACAATGGAGCCATTCTGCAAACAGGGATTTCGCTGCAAAAGCTCAAGGGCACCTTCGCCATCGTCAAAACAACCCGTCATGAGGATGAGAATGGAAACCTGCGCTATACGCAAGCGGACATGCCGATCCCCGCGGACGCCGTCGCCGCTTTTACGCCATTGGCGGCCTTTGATAACGCCCAATTCCCATCTTACGATTTCTCCGATTCTTGGGCGAGTTCCTCTCTGCGAAAGATGGCGGCTGCGCAGCTCATGCCGGATTACGAATTTGTGGGAGGAGGCATCCAGTGGGATTCCCTGGAGTTTCTCATGGAAAAGCCGTCCGGCACGCTTGTGTTTGTGGGTGTTGCCTACGAGGAGCCCTCGGGCTGGGTGCTGACCGAAAGCGCTCCCCTGCCGGAGGGAACCGCGTACGGGCGCGACAACTTCACAAGCTCGCTGTATTGGTCCAGGGAAATGAGCGCAAACGTGAAGTTGTACGCAGACGGCACATGGGGAATCGACTATGTGTACGCGACGCCTGCCGATGGGACGCCAAACGAGTTCATTTGCTTCGGCAAAAACTGGATCGCCGACAGTACGTTTACGCCTGACATCCGCTACTATGGCACGCATCCCTGGAGCGACATTACCACCATCGACTGGAGCACGTTGCCTTCCCATCTTGACGAGGCGCTGCGCCAGCTGGACAGCGCGGACTGGGCGGTGGTCAGCAATCCAAATCCGGAGGATCTGCTGCATCTGCGCACAAAGCCCCGCAAGGACGCTCCTTCGCTAGGCAAATACTATAACGGCACCGCTGTACAGGTGCGGGAAACCGCCGGTGATTGGGTAAAGGTAAGCGTCTGTGGTGTGGAAGGTTACATGAGCAAGGAATCCCTGGCTTTTGGAGAGGCTATGAACACCGTTATGTCCGTCGGCCCATACCCATACATGCTCTTTGTCTCGCAACCCAGTCACCTGTATCAAATCCCTCCAAGCGCGGAGCCATTTGCAGCCGTGTATGACGATATTGGGCTGGACATGCGTATCATAGGCGTTGTGGGAGATGAATGGTTTCATGTCTGGTTTGTCAGTACGGGTCTGAACGGATATGCGCGACAGGAGGATCTTTACCCGGAAATTGACTGATCCTTCCCCGCCCCTCTACTCCCCCTGCGCTACCTGCCGTCTTTCCTGAGCTTGATACGCAGTATTTTGTATTGATCCGTAAAGGTCACCCTGTGTTCGTCGCCGTTCATGATGCGCATGCAGTGCCATTGACCAGCGGAAAAATATCCTTCCTCCAGCGATAGGAACTCCGGGCGGCTTCTTTCTCCGCAAAGGGGTAAGAACTCCACTTCGGATAGAATTCCTGCGATAATGAATTCGTCTTCGGCCATTTCGATCACCACGCCGGCAGGCAGAGGCAAATGGGGATAGACGCCAATGCAGGTGATGCGCGCCCTGTATTGGCAAAACCGCATGCCGATGCGCCTGTCGTCTTCAAAGATGTATCCCTGTACGGAAACGGCGGCCTGGGGTGATAGGAACGGCTTCAGGCTATCCAGCACCCCGTAAGCTTCCTTCAAATAATGCGCGGCATGCGTTTCATCCCGCTTGCGGCCGTTGATGCCCTGTTCTTGATAAGCTCCTGGCAATTCAAACGCCTGGCTGGTCTGCAGCATATCCTCCACCGCAAAGGGACAAAATCCAAAAGCGCCGCACTGCGCAATGGCATAAAGAGCGTTTGACCCGGCATCCAGGCTGTTTCTGGCCTCCGGGATAAAGAGCGGGTTGTCCTGGAGCGCATACTTTCGGCATTCCGCGGCAAAGTTGTTTTTGTAAATATCCGGGCTATACCATGCTATGGAAGGGGCCGTCAGCCTCCACATTTTGATGTTCTCCACCACAGGTCCCCCCGTAGGGTAGCTGCCTTCATACTCCCCATCGTATTGAATTGTCCATGCGTTTACATACAGGGGAATATCGTATTCCTTTTTTCCTGCGGAGGCAATCACCTCAAGGGCACGGGCAAAACACCAGGCCATAAACTGGCTGCACGCCTGCCGGCCGAATGCGTCCTCCCAATTTCCGCCGCAGTTGAAGTTCGCCGCAACCTCACGGGGAATATCCGCCTCAAACCATTGCTGCGCAACTGGCGAATAGTCCCGGTCACTGCCTAACAGCCCCACCTCATTTTCAACCTGTAGAAACAGGACTGTCCCTTGGACCTCATCCACTTTTTTCAAATGAGCCATCAACGCGGCAAAGCCCTTGGCATCCGCGTCAATGGCCGCCTGACAGCAGGGAGAAATCCCCGGCCTGCTGCGCACAAAATCCAGCTGCTCGAACAGCTCGCTTCGAAAAAACCGTTTGGTATCCTGTTTGACCCAGGAAGGCGCATAGGTGGACAGCGCATTTTTCCAAAGCCCAAACCAAAGCAATACCAACCGCACGCCTTCGCGCCGCGCCTGCGCCAGCACACCGTCCACCAACTCAAAATGAAACTCACCTTCCCTGGGTTCCACCGTTTCCCAATACACCGGGACCAACAGCGTATTCAACCGTAGTTGGCGCACTACGGGCCAAACCTTCTCTTCCATCCACTCCAGCCCCGAAGCGCTGGAGTTATGCACCTCGCCCCCCAAGATCAGAAAGGGAGCGCCCTCTACCAGCAGTTGTGCGCGCCCCGCGTTCAAAACCACGTCAGCAGCCACGATCCCACCCCGTCATCTTTCGTCAAAGTGAACAGCCTTCAAAACAGCGTCTTCTGCCATGGCCTCCACAAGGAGCACAACGGTGCCGTCCTCCTGAATCCATGCTCCCGGAAGCCACGCGCGCTCAGGATCGCCGCTTACAACCACCTGCTCCATCTCACAATCCACAAAAAACCGTCCCAGTACGTGCCGGTTGTGGATGGCTGTTACCTTGATGCGCTGCCCCTCAAAGCGAATCCATTGCCTTTTTTCACTTTTGGGAATGTGCGCCTGGAAGGCCGCCACTGCGCCTTGAATGATCGGCTGGGGCAATGTGCAGGCTTCCAGCTTGCCGAGAGCCAGCTTGGGCAGTTCCTCCGCGGCCAACGGCGCAAACAGACAGGCAGAAACGCTGGTTGCTGACAGCAGAACCGGCTTACCTGTGGGGTCGTAGGGCAATGTCTTGATGGTGGAAACAACCAGCTCCGCCGGGCGCCCCGCCTTGGTGAAGGGCGTAATATCCAGGTATGGGTCGCCGGGATCCACTTCGCCAATACGCCGTCCATCCACATAGACACAGGTAGGGGTTTTGCATCCCTTCATCCACAGGATACGGGTATCCCCCTCCCTTGGCATGAGAACCTCTTTGCGGTACGCGCCCACTTCCCGGGGTTGATAGGGCATACGGACGCCATAATCCATAATGGCGGGATATTCCGGAAAGATTGCTTTGAACAGAGGGCCCCACTCGCCGCTGTCGGGATGGTAGCACCAGTTATAGGCGATATCGATTTCCTGCTGTATGGCGTAGATTGCGGATAGCCCCTTTTGGGAGCCCATGCGCAGGACAGGGTATTGGATGGCGTCAAAGCAGGAATGCCCCCAGATCTCTGCCTGAACCTCCAGGGAACCGCCCCGGGCCTCTATCCAAAGATGGCCGCCCGTGGTACATCCGCTATAGAGCCGACGTTCCCCCTGGGAAACGCGTAAAATATCACCGGCCCCTTTCAGCAGGACTTTTTGGCACGGCGGAATCTCTACCTGATACAGGCCCAAGCCACGATATACGCCCAGCTTTTCCAACGTTTTGATGGGCCGCGTGGCAGTCTTCCTGGGATAGGAAAAGGATATTGCTTTTTCCATTTGGACAATTCTGTTGGGCGCGAACTCCTTCACCATCTCCTGCTCAAAGAGTGGCAGGAAGGGGCTTTCGCTCCTGGCGGCCTCCTCCCGAGGCAGGATCTCAATGGTTATCTGGCGTCCGCCCATATGCCAGTTTGTGCTGTTGATGATATGCTTTTTTTCGCCGTCAGGCAGTGCCAGGCATACGCCGTCTCCCGCTCCGTACAGTACCATTTTGGTTTCATTTGCCTTTTGCTCGATCCAGGCTATTTCATAGGAGGACCATTCCATGACTGTGCCCGCTATGCCCCAGCTATCCAGGGGCAAGGCAAAGGGAAGCAGCAGTGTCTGTTTCGCCGCCACAGGCACGCGAAAGGACGCCTCCTTGCTGGCGATTAGGGCCCGTCCTTCCGTTTCTCCAAGGTTGGGAATACACACCAGATATCCGTCACCGGACAGACGCATCCCATGAAAGCCGTCAATGTTGGTGGAAAAATCCACCTCTATTGCAACGCCATGATCTGCGAATGGCGTGCCCTCGGCAATCTTCACGCCAAAGGTTTGCAACAAATTGCCCAGCAACCTCGCCTCCAGGTACTCCTCTGTGACGCAGCCATCTGCCGTGAGCATGGCGCCATGGTCATAGTCGTTGGTCATATAGGCGATGGGGTGTTCCGGGTTGTTGCCCCAGCTGCTGATACCCGTATAACAGTCATAATCGTGGCTGGCGGTTTGGCAGTAGGGGCTGATCAGCCGTAGTCCGCTTGCAACCTCGCGCCGCAATGTACGGTGCTCCCGGTTGGTTTCCGTGGTCATAAAGGTACCGCTGTGGCGGCGCATCACTTCATAGCACATGCGCATCTGTTCTTCAAAAGCAGGGTGATCCGGCGCTGGATAGAAATTGCACGTGGGATTCACCCCGTCGGCGGTGCCCCCCGCCATTTCCACATCCAGTTGGCTTCCGGAGCAGGCGATATAAGGGATATGGAAGTGGTGTTCATCTGCCATACGGGCCAGTTCGCCCACAAAGCGCCGCGGGTGCTCGCAGGGGAATAAATCCAGTTCGTTTTCCAACTGCACCAGCACCACGCTGCCCTCACGGCCATGCTGCCTGCGGGAAATAATCGGCATCATCCGGTCCATCCATTTGCGCAATTCCCCAAGATAGCGGTCATCATGCTGGCGAAGAGCAGAGCCCACGCGCTCGGAGAGCCAGGCGGGCATTCCGCCGCCATCCCACTCCGAGCAGATGTAGGGTCCGGGCCGGGCTACCACATACAGTCCTTCCTGGGCGGCCAGCGCCAAAAACCGGTCCACATCCCGCATCCCTTCAAAATTCCATACATCCGGTTCCGTTTCATGGAAATTCCAAGGGAAATACACGTCGATGGCGTTATAGCCCGCATCTTTCAGCTGGCGCATCCTGGCCTGCCAATATTCCGCGGGAATCCTAAAATAAAACAGGGATGAACACAGCAGAACTGTGGCCTTTCCATCGATATACAGGCATCCGTTTTGCAGCTTGACTGATTGCTCCATACAAGCCCTCTCCCCTTTACAGTTTTGCGCCGTGTTTTACTTCAATGAATCGCTTCCCGCGTTGATGTTCAGTTCAAACATGAATTTCTGCCCGGCAAAATAAATCATGACCATAGGCACCACCAAAATCATGGAAGCGGCAAACACGCGGTTCCAAAGCGGCATTTGCCCAAACCCGCTCGTGGCAGACATAATCTGTACCCCTATTGCAAGAGGATACTTGCTCTGATCGTTCAGGTAAATCATCGGTTCGAAAAACCAATTCCAGTTGCCCAGGATAGCCAGGATGGCAACTGCCGCCATGGCCGGCTTGATCAGCGGAATAATGACCTTCCCAAAAATACCCAGATATCCCAGACCATCAATTTTTGCGGCCTCATCTAAGGAGATGGGCAGACGCATGATGAACTGGCGCAGCATGAATATGTAATAAGCCGAGCCGAATACATTGGGAATAATGAGCGGCAGGAATGAGTTGATCCAGCCCATGTGGCGAAACATCACAAACTGCGGGATCAGCGTTACCTGGGAAGGAATCATCATCGTACTGAGCAAAATGATAAACAAAGGATGCTTCCAGCGCGCCCTCAGCCTTGCAAAGGCGTACGCCACCAGGGCGTTGCTGAAAACCTGGAAAAGGGTATTGAAGCCCGTGATGATCAGGCTATTCTTTAGCCACAAGGGCGTCTTGCTGTTGGTCAGCACCGATACATAGTTGGAAAACTCAAATTCCCTGGGGAAAAGGGTAAAGGCAGAAATATTGTTGGTGTGGTCGCTGGCCAGGGATATGCTCACCATATAAACGAAGGGCAGCAGCATGATGCCGGACAGCACTAGCAATGCGGCATAGGTAAGAACTTTGCCGATGATCCTGTTTTTTTTCATTTTCTGTCCTCCTCATAGTATACCCAAAGCGTGGAAGAACGGAAAACAAGCAAGGTGAAAATGAGCGTGACAATGAACAGAATCCAGGCGATGGCCGAGGCATAACCCATGCGGTAATCCCGGAACCCTCGGATATATAGTAACTGCACGATCGAAAGAAGGCTATTGTCGGGTCCGCCGCCGCTGCCGGTGGACCCTCCGGGCATCAGCGGATTGAGGCCGATGACATAGACCTGCGTAAAAATCTGGAGGCTGCTGATGATCCCCATCACCAGATTATAGAAAAGTACAGGGGTGATCATGGGTAGGGTGATGTGCCGAAACTCGATCCATCGGTTGCTGCCGTCGATCCGTGCGGATTCGTACAGCTCGGTGGGAATCCCTTTCATGCCGGACAAAAGCAGAATAAAAGGCATTCCCAGCCCCCATAAGGACATTAAAACCAGCGCTGGTTTGGACCATGCGGGGCTAAAAAACCACTCTCTGCCCCCAATGCCAAGCAGGCGCAAAAATTGGTTTACCAGGCCGCCTTCCGGCGCCAATATGCGAAAAAACAGCAAAGCTGTTACCACAACCGGGATTAAGGTTGGAATGTAAAAAATGGTTCTAAAAATCCGTTTGCCTGCGATATTCTGGCTCAACAAAGCCGCTACCAACAGCGACAGGATCATACTCAGGGGGACGTAAATCAGCGCATAGTAGAACGTGTTGCTGACAGCTCTCCAAAACATGCTGTCGCCCATGAGCCTTTCATAGTTGCGTAAGCCAATGAACTTCCAAGGCTCAAAAAGATTCCAGTTTGTAAAGCTATAAAAAATGGAAGTAAACAGGGGGTATGCGGTGAAGACGATAAAACCGATGATCCAAGGCGATACCAGAATGTAAAACCAACGCGCCTCGTGCTTTGCGAAGCTTGAGCGCAGCCGTTTCCGCCCTGGCGCGGGGTCCTTTTGAAGGCCTTTCATATGTTCCTCCCTGGTAGCTACAAAAAGGCATGCGGCACTGCCTTGCCGCAGGAGTGCCGCATGCCCGTAACACACCCCTGAAAAATATGGATTACTCCATGGCATCCTTCATGCGTGCTTCCACATTAGCCAGAACGGTCGCGGAGTCGGCGGCGCCATCAAACACGGCCGCGAACTCGTCGCTCCAAATGGTATCCCAGGTAGACCAATATTTGTTGATAGGCGGCTGATAGGTAATCGGCACGGAGCGGGCGAAAACCTCCATATCCACCTCTTTGCTGGTCCAGGGCGCGTCCAGGAAGGCCGCAGAGGAAAGCACTTCCAGGCTGGCGGGAGCGTCCTGGGCATTTTCTGCGATCATGGTCTGGCCTTCCACGCTGTTCATGAAGTTAATGAACTGGAATGCCTCGTCAGGATGCTTGCATTGAGAAGAAATGGTCAGGGCGCTGCCAAAGGGCGCGGTTGCTCCCGCCCATACTTCAGCCATATCCCAATGAAAATCGGCATCAGCCAGAGACGAAATGCCCCACAGGCCGTTGGGCATCATACCAATACGGCCCTGCGCAAACAGGGTGCTGCTGCTGGCGCCGGAGCCAATGCTGGCAAGCTCGGTCCGGGTAGGCCATACATCGTGAACAGTGGTCAACTCTTTCATGTAATCCAATGCGGCAATATTCTCCGGGGAGTTGATGACAATTTCACCGTTTTCGTCCAAAATACGTCCGCCGCCCTGATAGATCCAGTTCATCCAATAGCACCACCAATACTCGGTGCCCAGGCCCCATGTTTCCGCGTCGCCTTCGCCGCCGGTCATGGCCTTGGCAGCGCCCAGCATCTCTTCCCAGCCCCAGTCAGGGCTGGGATATTCAATGCCCGCCGCATCGAACATATCTTTATTGTAGAACAGGACCATCGCACCGGCCCGGTCCGGCAGGCCGTACACCATGCCATTCTGGGAATAGATATCCACGGCGGTTTGGCCGACCCGCGCCGCCAAATCCACATTCTCTTTTTCCAGATAGTCGTTTAGGGCCAGCAGTTGGCCCTTGCTGGAGAACGCATGAATATCCTCCGCAAACACCATCACATCCGGCGGGGTGCCGCCCGCCACCATGGCGGTCATCTTTTGAATATAGTCGGCGGGATAGTATTGAATTTCAATTTTAATGTTGGGGTGCAAGTCCATGAAGGCCTGGGCGCGTTTTGCGTAGACAGCCTCGTCTGTCTCCGAGCCCCAGTGGGAGAAGGTGAGTACAATCTGTTCCTCGGCTTGGACAAATGCGTAAGGCAATGCCATGCACAACGAGAGGGTTAACAAAAGCGCGACAAGTTTTTTCATCCGAAGAAGCCTCCTTTGCAAATCTGCGTATTGTGGACCAAGCTACGACCCATTTTTGAAACCGATTTCAAGCAAATTATACCCAATTCCCAACCAGGTGTCAATAACAAACTGTTATTTTCGAAAATATTTGTGCATTGTATATACCCTCACCAACCCAAAGACTTGCTTAATACAATGAATTTGGGATATATTTACAGTAAATTCTTTGTCTTCTCATGCTACTCTATTAGCGCGGAAAATTTTGAAATCGGTTCGAAATCATTCGAAATGGCTATCCTCTTTGGTGCAACTTGGTATATAATGGAGCAGGCTGATCCAAAAATACTGGGAGTGAGTGATCTTTGAATAAAGAAATCACCATTTATGACATAGCCCGTGAAGCGGGCGTTTCCCCTTCCACGGTTTCCCGGGTAATGACAAACCGGGCCCGGGTCAGTCCCTCCAAGCGCAAAGCGGTGCAGGACGTCATTGATAAGTATCAGTTTCGTCCCAATATGATGGCCCGACGGCTCAGTGATACCCGCTCCAACGTTTTGGGAATCCTGGTTGCAGATATCCGCAACCCTTATTATGCCACTGTTGTGGTGGAATGTGAATTGGCCGCCGGCCGCCGGGGTTACTCCGTGATGGTCTGCAACGCCTTGGGTAATCCCTCCTTGGAGGAGTCCAACCTCACCTTATTGTATAACCACCGGGTAGACGCCATTATTCAGCTTGGCTGCCGGGCCGATGACGCCGTTTCCGATCCGGCCTATGTGGAGCACGTCAACTCCATCGCCAACATCACCCCCTTTATCAGCACTGGAAAATTGGACGGCGTCCATGGCTACTGCTTGCATATTGACGATGCCAGCGCCATTGACGCCATCATGGAGTACCTGCTGTCCATGGGCCACAGGCGTATTGCTTTTGCGGGCGGGTTTTTATCCGTAGAGTCCACAAGAAAAAAGGTGGAGCGCTTTATTTATTCCCTGGGCACCAATCAGTTGGACTTTGATTCCAGCCTGCTCGTAGAATCGGAATACAGCGTTGACGCCGGACGGTGTTGCGCAGAAAAGTTGCTTGGCCTCCCCTCGCCTCCCAGCGCCATTGTCGCCGTAAATGACATTGTGGCCCTAGGGCTCATGGACGCGGCTATGCAGCGCAACATCCACGTACCCCAAGATCTCTCTTTGGTAGGATTTGACAACACCTACCTGGCTAAAGTAGTCACGCCTAAGCTCACAACGGTTGACTATAACTATCCTCTCCTTGGGGAAAAGCTGGTGGATACCGCCCTGAAGGTGCTCAACGGCGAGGCGGTTCCCGAAGACCAAACCATTACTCCAGCCCTGATCATCCGGGATTCATGCGCATTTCCCAGGGCGAAATAACCGCCTGCCATGGCTGCCTGGTCCTATGCCCTTGGAAAGGCCGCCTCCCGGCAGGATGGATTGGCCGTTGCCATTTGTCAAATATATGATATAATCTTCCAGAAACCGATTTCAAAATATTCATTTTTCCTCCCAAAGGAGCATTGCTAATGCACAAAAACAATTCTCATACATTCCTTATCGATAAGGGCTTTTTTCTCGACGGCTCCCCCTTTAAGTTCATTTCCGGCGCTTTGCACTATTTTCGCGTTGTCCCCCAGTACTGGCAGGACAGGCTGGAGAAGCTAAAGGCCATGGGCTGCAACACTGTGGAAACCTATATCCCCTGGAATTTTCACGAGCCCCGTAAAGGCGAATTCTGTTTTCACGGCATGGCCGATCTCCAGCGCTTTATTTTGTTGGCGCAGACACTTGATTTATGGGTTATTGTCCGCCCCGGCCCCTATATTTGCGCGGAATGGGAGTTTGGGGGGCTGCCCGCGTGGCTCCTGGCAGAGGATGGCATGCGGGTGCGCAGCCGTCATCCTTCCTTCCTGAAACACCTGCAGGAGTATTTTGACGTGCTTTTACCAAAGCTCATCCCCCTGCAGGCAGACCAGGGCGGCCCCATTTTGCTGTTTCAAGTGGAAAATGAATACGGGTATTATGGTGATGATTCCAAGTATATGGAGGCCGTCCGCGACATGCTTGTCCGCGGCGGGCTGACCATGCCCCTTATCACTTCAGATGGCGCTTTTGTGGAGTCCCTTGGCAACGGTCTTGTGACGGGGGCGCTGCCCACAGCCAATTTCGGCTCCGATCCTCAGGAAAAGCTTTCTTTGCTGCGCAAACATTTGCCAAATCCAGAGGACCCCTTGATGGTAACGGAGTTTTGGATTGGGTGGTTTGACGCCTGGGGCAGTGGCAAGCACATGGATACGCCCTCCAAACAAAGTGTGGAGGTATTGGACTACATTCTCCAAAACGGCCACGTCAACTTCTATATGTTCCATGGGGGTACGAACTTTGGCTTTATGAACGGCGCCAATTACTATGATAAATTGGAGCCGGACGTAACCAGCTATGATTATGGCGCGCCCCTAAGCGAGGATGGCCGTATCACGGAAAAATATCAGGATTTCCGGAACGTGATTGCAGGATATGCGGATGTTCCCCCGGTGGAATTCAGCCAACGCATTTCCTATGCCGGCTTCGGCTTCCATCCAGTTGTCCAAAAGGTGTCGCTGTTTTCCACCCTGGCGGAGCTGGCCCCCGGGATTGCCAAAGAGACCCCCCTGTGCATGGAAAAGCTGGGCCAAAGTTACGGCTATGTTGTGTACGAGGCACAGATGAACAAAGACCTTCGGCTGGAACGGATCGCCTTTACCAAAACCAATGACCGCGCTTGTGTCTATGCCGGCTTGCAGCACCTGGTCACATTGTATGATAAAGAGCTGGTTGGCGAACATCCCTTGAACGCACAGCTTCCAGCAGGCTGTACGGTACGCGTTCTGGTGGAAAATATGGGCCGGGTCAATTTTGGCTATCTTATGGACCAACAGCGCAAAGGAATTGATGGAAATGTATGGTTCAACGGGTTTGCTCATACCGGCTGGAAGCATTATTGCCTTGCGTTGGATCCCCAGCAGCTGCAACGTATCAACTTTGGCGGAGAATACCATAGCAGCACGCCTGGTTTCTATCATGTGCCATTTGAGATGGATGCCCCGGCGGATACCTTTTTGGACATGAGCGGCTGGGGCAAGGGCTGCGTATTCCTCAACGGCTTTGCCCTTGGGCGTTTCTGGGAACAGGGACCCCAGTGGAAGCTGTACGTCCCTGCGCCGCTATTACAGGCTGGCCATAACCAATTATGCATCTTTGAAACGGAGGGGCGCGCCGCAGACGGGGTGACTTTCTCCAACAAACCGGGCCTGTCGCCTCTGTCGTAATCCGAGCGGGACGCCCGCCGTGCCCCCCCCTTCCTTCCCGGCGCCGCTTTGCAGGGACCTGCTTATCCCTCCGCCAGCATAACCCTTCCCCTTGCGGCTGGCCGGAAATCCATCGGTTCCCTCCCAGGCATCGACACATGATTGCCATGATTCGTTTCATAATCGAAAGGATGGATGTTATGGCAAGGCTTATCATAAACGCAAATAGAAAAGGCAGCGCAATCAATCGAAACATTTATGGACATTTCTGTGAACACCTGGGACGCTGTATCTACGGCGGCCTCTTCGTGGGGGAGGATAGTGCCATTCCTCATACGAAAGGGATCCGCAATGATGTGGCCCAAGCTTTGCGCAATATCCAAATCCCCGTTTTGCGCTGGCCTGGCGGATGCTTCGCGGATGAATACCATTGGAAGGACGCAATAGGGCCTGCGAAAGCCCGGAAGCGGATGGTCAATACCCATTGGGGCGGCGTTGTGGAGGATAATTCCTTTGGAACCCATGAGTTCATGGAATTGTGCCGGCAGCTTGGCTGCGAGCCCTATGTGAACGGGAACGTGGGTAGCGGAAGCATTCAAGAGATGCAAGAGTGGATTGAATACATGACCTTTGACGGGGAAAGCCCCATGGCGGCGCTGCGGCGGCATAACGGTCAGCCTACGCCCTGGAGGCTGAAATATTTTGGCATTGGGAATGAAAACTGGGGCTACGGCGGCAACATGCGCCCGGAATATTATGCGGATGTATATCGGCGATATCAAACCTACGTGCGCGATTACGGCAGCAATCAAATCTTCCGCATCGCTTGCGGCGCCAATGTGGATGACTATCATTGGACCAAGGTATTGCTGGAGAAAGCCGCCGACAAAATGGACGCCCTGACGCTCCATTACTATACGCTTCCCACAGGAGATTGGAGTGATAAGGGCAACGCCACCGGCTTTAGCGAGGCTGAATACTACGCAACGCTGAAAAGAGCTCTGCGAATGGAGGAGCTGGTGGAAAACCATAGCCGAATCATGGATTATTATGATCCCGCCCGCCGTATCGGATTGATTGTGGATGAATGGGGAACCTGGTACAACGTGGAGCCCGGAACCAATCCCGGCTTTTTATACCAGCAAAATACCATGCGGGACGCTCTGGTGGCAGCCCTTACCCTCAATATCTTCAACAGGCATAGCAACCGTATAGTGATGGCGAACCTGGCGCAAACCGTGAATGTATTGCAGGCCCTTATTTTGACGGAAGGGGATAAAATGCTGCTTACGCCCACCTACCATGTGTTTGATTTGTACAAGGGCCATATGGACGCCACTCTGTTGGACAGCTATGTGGAATGCTCCGAAACGGGTCCGCAGGATGCCCGGGTTCCGCAGCTGGATGTAACAGCCAGCGAAGACCTAAACGGAAAGGTTCATATCACCCTTGTCAATCTTTCCGCAAACGAAGCCAAGGATATTGATTGTTTCCTATCAGGGGTAAAGGGCAAAAGGATCATGGGCCGGTTACTCTCTGGAAGCATGGATGATCGAAACGATTTTGATAGTCCACACTATGTGAAAGTCCACTATTTCAAGGATATCATTCTCACGGAGGAAGGGTGCCGCTTTACCATTCCCCCATGCGCCGTAATGGAGATCATAGTACAGTAAACGCGGATTGCTCCACCCCTCTGTACAAGCGCCTCCTCCTGGAGCCTTCGGTTGAAGTCTGCCATGGGCAAAACAATGCCCCCCGCCGCCCAGGCTGGCCCCCCTATGGCAAGGGTCCCAAGGCCCTCAGGGCAGAATGGCAATATTCTCCCCATTATACTTGTTTGCGTTGTATTTGATCTCATCCATGCTGTGAATATGCCTCCCCAAGATGGTCAAATTCCGAATCGTCACCTCATCGATGTTCGCATAATCCTTGAAGGAGAAAATGCGAATGGCATTCTCCTTGCCGGACAATACCGTGATGTTTTCAAACAGGACGTTGCGAATGCTGCCCCGCTGAAGGTCTTTGGACCATTGAGACTTTGTGGTGGTCAGCTCGATCAGCAGGTTGGAACCGTCGCCCTCCCCCATCTGGGCGTCCTCCACGACGATGTTGCGGAAAACCACATCCCGAATCAAAGCCCGGTCGCTGTTGTGGATGGACATGGCGGGCTTATGAAAGTTGTGCAGAATGGTGATGTTCTCAAAGGTGATATCCTCCATCACATCGGCGCGGGTTTCGTAGCCGATTTCACAGGACTGGGCCAAGTCCGTCCAAAGGACGCAGTTTTCAAAGCGGATATGGCGGCTGTCCCCGTCGTAGCCCTTTACCACCAGCGAATCGTCCCAGGAGCGCACAAAGCAGCGGGACACCGTCACATCCTCGCAGCTTTGCAAGGTGAAGCCGTCCGAGTTGGAACGGGAGCCCACGATATGCACATCCCGGATGCTGCCTTGCCGGCAATGGTACAAATTGACCGTCCAGGCCGCCGGGTCCAGGATGGTGATCCCCTCAATGCGGAACTCCGTGCAGTTTCGAAAGTCGATGGGAACCACCGTGTCCTTCCAGCGGTCGAAGGCGCTGCCGTCTATGACGCCCAGCCCCATGACGGTAATGCGGCGTGCATTCTCCGCATAGATTTTCCCCCGCAGCACGCATCCCGGGCTGAGGTATAGGGTTTGGCCGTCGGTCAGCACAATGTCCCGCTCATGAAGGCCGCTTTCCAGCACGATGGCGCCTTCCGGCGGCTCTACGTTCGGCACGGCAAACACATGGGCGGCTCCCATGTGGCTGCCATTGACCTCAATGGTGTAGCTGCCCGCCTCCCCCACGAAAAAGGAAACCTCATTGCCCTGTATCGTGGGCTGGATGCCAAGGCTCAGCGGGCGCACAACGGCGCTTTGAACCGGTTCGGGAAAGGCCATCCGCACCAGCGCGGCCTGCCCCTCCTCCAACGCTATCACCCCTACCGGCGATTGGCTCACCAGCAAAGGGGTCTGGCTCCAGGTGCGCTGATGGGTCACCCGGACCGCATACAGGGGCAGCTCCTCTGCGTTGACCCAGGCATGCCACGGGAGCTCCTCCCCCTGGGCTCCAAAGGCCCATAGGCCGCTTAAGAGAACCATTGCCAGCAGCCCCTTCAACCCCTTCATTTACCGCACCTCCGTTGCTTCTCCATTGAGCCACAGGGTGATGGGTTCGCCTTCCAGAAGCGAAAGGCTTGCGCCATCCGGGTCCACGGTCACCCGCAGCCGGCTGTCCTTAACCTGCACGGAAAAGCTGTAGCCCTCCCAGCCCTCCGGCAGCCAGGGCGTCAGCGCAATTTTGCCGCCGGTGGCCTCCAGCCCGCCAAAGCCCAGCGCAATGGTCAGCCAGGCGGCGGCCAGGCTGGTGATGTGCAGGCCCTCGCAGGTGTTGCGGTTGTAGTTGTCCAAATCCAGCCGGGTGGCAAACCCGAAGAATTCCCGGGCGGCCTCCCGCCTTCCCAGCCGTGCCGCCAGAATGGCATGGACCGAGGGGGACAGGCTGCTTTCATGAATGCACCGGGGCTCGTAAAAATCATAATTGGCCTGGAGCTCCCTGGCCGTATAGTCGCCTGGGTAAAGGAACATCGCCATCAGCACATCCGGCTGCTTGATCATATCCGTCCGGTAGATGCGGTCGTAGCTCCAATGGTGGTAGAGGGGGAAGTCCGCCAGCGGAATGGAATGGATGTCCATACGGGGCAAATCGCAGTATCCATCATGCTGGGGAAAGACGCCGTCCTCCCGCTGGGGCAGCGCCACATGCGCCGCAATCTCCGCCCAGGCGGCTCTTTCCTCAGGGGGCACGGGGCCGCCCTCCTGCCTGGAAAGCACCTCCAGGGTATATTCCAGCGTCTTTTTCCCCATGAGGTTGGTATAGTAGTTGTTGTTCACCATCATGTGGAATTCGTCCGGCCCCATCACGCCGTAGAACCCAAAGTGCCGGCGCTGCTGGTCCCAGCTGCCCCGGCTGACCACATAGCGGCTGATGTTCACAAGCATCTCCATGCCCATTTTCTCCAGGAACTCGCTGTCCCCCGTTTGGGCCATATAGCGCCAGATGCCGTACATCACCGACGTTGAGGGCTGCATTTGCAAGGACGCGTGCTGCCACAGGCTGCACCCCTCCTTACCGTTGAGGGTGGCAATGGGGTAGCACGCCCCCTCGCAGTCCAGCTCCCTGGCGCGGGCCTGGGCCTGGGGAAGGGTATGGTAGCGGAAGCCCAGCAGGTTGCGGACGGCTTTGGGCTCGCAGTACAGGTAGTAGGGCAGGCAGTAGGTTTCGCTGTCCCAGAAGGCATGCCCGTTGTAGGCCTCCCCCGTGAGCCCCTTGGCCCCGATGTTGTTGCGCTGGTCCAGGCCGCGGTAGGTCTGGCGCAGTTGAAAAGCGCAGAAGCGGATGCCCTGCTGGTCGGCCAGGCTGCCCTTGATGGTTACGTCGTTCCTTTGCCAGAACGCGTCCCAATGCCTGCGGTTGGACGCCAGCAACGCCTCAAAATCCCGCATGTCCTGGGCTTTGGGGAAATCCCCACCGGGGCGGGCCACCAGAACCCGGACCGTCTTTTCACAGGCAACCTCCTGGCGCAAGAGCCCCTCAAACCCCATGCTTCCGCCCGCCTCATACCGGACACGAAAGCCCGTGTCATGGGTTTGAAAGGTCATGGGGGTTTCCAGCTCCCGCCAATCCCAGCGTTGCATCCCCTGATGCCGGATCGCGGGGTCCATGTCCATTCGGAGCCGTACCTGGCAAGGCTGGTCGCATCTGAGGGTAATCCGCTGCGCGGCCAGCTGTTCCCATTCCATGGACAGCAGCCGTTCCACCTTGACCGTCAGGCTTCCGCCCTGGGGCGTGGGCACCGTCATCTCCCTGGTAAGCAAGCCGCTTCGCATGTCCATCTCCCGGCGGAAAGCGAGGCTCTCCTGGGGCAGCGCGGCCCGCCCCTCCACCTCCAGGGCGATGTGGAACAGGTCCGCACCGCAGGTCATGTAATGGATTTCATGAACGAACCCTTTATACCCGGGGTTTCCCACAGGGGCGCTGGCATACACCCCTCCCAGAAACACGCCCCGCATGGCGGCGTCCGTTTCCTCCAGGTAGCCCCGCACGCCCATGTATTCATTGGCCTGGGAAAAAACCGCTTCCGCCACCTGGGCATAGGCGGGATCGTATCCCTCTTCGATGATCTTCCAGGGATGGAGCTGAAAATATCTGTCCGCTTGCTTTGCCATCGTGCTGTTACCCCTTGATGCCCGCGCTCATGACGTTTTGCGTAATCTGCCGCTGGAAGAGAATAAATAAAATCACAGGAGGCAGAAGGCTGAAAACAATCGCACGGATGATTTCGATATCCTTGATACGGTCGCTGGTGCGGTAGGTGAACAGGCGCACCATCACGGTTTCCAGCCTGGTGCCGTTGAGAACCAGGTAGGGCAGCAAAAAGTCCGACCAGGCGGCGTTCACCGCGTAAATGACGATGACCATGTTGATGGGCATGGACAGGGGCAGCACGATGCGCAAAAACATCTGCAAGTCGCTGCATCCATCCAGCCGCGCCGCCTCCAAAAGGGAGTCCGGCATGCCGTCATAAAAATTCTTGAACAAAACCACATAGAAGGCATTGGCCCCCATGCACAGCCACAGGGGCAAAAATGTTCCCGTCAGCTTCAGCCTGGTCAGGTTCACAAACAGGGGGGCCATGGAGGTGGTGGCGGGCAGCATCAAACTGGCCATGATCAGCCCCTGAACCACCCGGTAGCCCCGGGGCTTCAGGTGGGAAAGGCCATAGGCCAGCAGGCCGTTGAACACCACCGCGCACACCACGCAGCCCACCACGCTGATCAAGGAATTGAGGTAGTAGCGGTAAAACTTCATGGTGGCCCAGGTGGACAGATAATTGCCGACATCAAAGTTCACAGGCAGGAAGCGGGGATAGTAGAAGTTGGTGGCGGTATCCTTGACGCCCCGGATGAATTCCTTCTGGTCCTTAAAGCCGTTGAACATGATCCAGAGGATGGGCAAAAGGCAAACCAGCAGCACCAGGATCAAAAACACCCAAATCAGCGCATATCCCAGGCGCACGGCGGGGCGTTGCAAATCATAGCTGGAAATGATCCCATTATTCTTTTTCACCCTCACCCCTCCTTGGCGCGGTTGGCTTTATTGTAGACAAGGGTCAGCACAATGAGCACGGCGGCGATCATCATGCTCAAAGCGGAGGCCTTGGCGTAGTCAAAATCCTGGAAAGCGTAGCGGTACACCAGCTGCATCAGCGAAACGCTGGCGTTGTTGGGTCCGCCATTGGTCATCACCATGGGCTCGTACAGAATCTGGAAGACGGCGATGATCTGCAAAATCAGCAGCGTTTTGGCGAGGCTGTAAATCTGCGGCAGGGTAATATGCCAAAGGCGCTGGCGGCAGTTGGCGCCATCGATGATGGCGGCTTCATACAGGTCCGGGTTGATGGATTGCAGCCCCGCCAGATAGATGAGCGCGGTGGCCCCCGCGCCCTTCCATGTCATGGTCATGACAATGTAGGGGATCACCCGGCTCGTATCGGTGAGGTAGCTTTGGGGGGCGACGCCCAGGACGCTTAAAAGCATGTTGAGCCCGCCGGAGGCGTCGGAGCGGAACAGGTAGCGCCACAAAAACACGGTGGCAAGGCCCGGAATCATGTTGGGCAGGTACATGGCCACGCGAAAAATGCTCTTGCCCCGGAAGAGCTCGTTGATGGCAATGGCCAGGACGATGGGAATCAAAAAGCCGATCACCAGCGACCACAGGGTATAGGATACGGTGTTGCGCACAGCGGGCCAAAAATCCGGATGAATGATCACCTGGCGGAAGTTCTCCAGCCCGATGAAGCGGATGGTGCGGATGCCCTGGGTCTCGTAAAGGGACAGGCTCACGCTTTGCAGCAGCGGTTCCCATACGAAAAAGCCAAACAGCACGAGGCCCGGCAGCATGATGAGCCAGCTGCCGATATCGCGCTTCAGCCTTGCCCGGCGCGTTGCGGTCACGGGGTTCCGCCTGGAAGGGGCGGTAGTCATAGCGATGCACCTCTTGCGCGTTGCGGCCTGAAAATCAAAGGGGAGCGGCACAGGGCCGCTCCCCGGCAATGGGCCTTACTGGTTTACCTTTTCATCCAAGATCTGCTGGAGGTTGGCATTGGCGGTGTCCAACAGGGCCTGAATGTCCGGGTTTTCCTCGGTGCATACGGCCTGGAGCACCTTGGTCAGCTCCGCGTACATTTCCTGGGTCATCTGGGGCTCCTCCATCTTCAGGTTGCCCTCGGAGGATACGGCGTCGAAGTAATGTTGGAACATGCGGCTGTCCACGTTGGAATACTTGGCAATCACCTCGGCCTTGGCGGCGGAGAAGGCTTCGTCCACCCAGGCGGGGAAGTCGGGAATGACGGGGATGCCCGCGCCAACGCGGTATTCGGCGTCCGCCACCAGCCCGGCCTTGCTGGCGTCGGTTACGATGGGCGCCTTGCCCATGATTTCCAGGTACTTCAGCGCGGCCATCACTTCCTCGTGGGTGGCGCTGGCGGCGAACATGTAAGGCGTGCCGCCGGAGAGGCTGTAGCTGCGGGCGGAACCGGCGGGGATGCCCACCATCATCAGCTTGTCAACAGGCAGGCCGTTGACGGCGGTGGGCTGGTTTACCGCGTCATTAGCGGCGATGTACATGGCCGCCGCGCCGGTGCCCAGCTGGGCGAAGCCGGTGCCCCAGTTCTCGCTGGTGGGATCGGAGGTGAGGATGCCTTCCTCCACCATGCGCCGCACCATCTGCATGGCCTCCAGCACTTCGGGGGTGTTCAGCTGGGCGGTCCACTTGCCGCTTTCGTCCTGCGCCTCAAGCACAGCGCCGAAGGTCCAGGCGATGTTGGAGAAGTGCCAGCCGCCGGCATTATCCTGGGCCAGCAGGCACAGGGCGGCGGAACCGGTCTTTTCCTTGATGACCTTGCCCGTCTCAATCAGCTCGTCCCAGGTCTTGGGGAAAAGGGGCAGGCCCTCCTCATCCACCAGCCCGGCGTCCTCAAACACCTCGGCGTTGATCATCAGGCCCAGGGCATAGCCGTCCCGGGGCGTACCGTATACGCGGCCATTCTCATCGCTGAGCAAGGCGCGCACGGAGGGGTTCATCTTCTCCAGCCAGCCAAGCTCGGTCAGCTCGTCGGTGATGTCCTTGACAAAACCGCCCTTGATAAGCTTCTGGGGCTCGGTGTACCAGGTCTCAAACACGGTGGGGATACTGCCGGATTCCGCCAGGGCCACGAAGGTATCGGTGGCGTACTTGTAGTGCGCCTTCACGATCTCCACGTTGGGCATGAGCTCCGCCATGGCGGGAATGTAGGAATTGTCGTGACTGTCTACGGCGGCGGTGTCCACATCCTCGGGGTAGATGCCCAGGGTCAGAACGACCTTGTCCTCGGCCAGGGCGGCGCTTCCCAGCATCATCGCCAGGGTCAGCAGCAGAGCCAGAAACCTCTTCATGGTTGTCTCCTCCTTGTCAGGGTTGTATCATGCGGCACGAAGCGGCGTGCCTCCGGCTTTTCGACAAGTTTTACGTTAAACCTTCCCAATCTGTAACCCTTTCCGGCTCTCCGCCGCGCAAATTTCCTCTTGCGCTTCCCAGTTCGCCATGTTATACTTGGAAAGGTTTTACGTTCAACTTGAACAAAGCATACCATACTCCCAGGCGATTGTCAATCACTTGCCCTCAAATTTTTTCCGGGGCATGGGGATACGGAAGAGGTGAACCCTTCATGGCCACGATCAAGGATATCGCCAAAGCGGCGGGGGTAACGCCCACAACGGTTTCCAACGTGATCCACGGAAACGAGGGGCGCGTGTCCGCCCAGACGGTGGAGCGGATTCGCCGCACCATTGAGGAAATGGGGTATGTGCCCAACCTGTCCGCCCGGGCGCTGGTGAACAATGCTTCCCACATCATCGGGGTCATCAACCATATCGTGCCGCAGGAAAGCGGTGGCTTTTTCCAGGACCCTTTCAGCGGAGCGCTTTTGGCGGGCATCGAGCAATCCCTGCGCCAAAACGGCTATTACCTGATGGTGCGCACCGTGAAAAGCACCACGGAGCTTCTCAGCCTGCTTGGGAACTGGAATATCGACGGGCTGATCTTTATCGGCGTATTCCCGGAGGAATTCTACCAGGCCATCAAGCGCACCCGCACGCCCTTCCTGCTGATTGACAGCTATATCGACGATACACAGCCTATGCAGCTGCGCCTGGAGGACGAACAGGGCGGCTATCTGGCGGCGCGCCATCTGCTGGACATGGGGCACCGGAACATCCTGTTCTGCAGCCCCCGGGCGGAGGATGAGGGCGTAATCAGCCAGCGGAGAGCCGGTTTCCTCAGGGCGCTTACGGAAAGAGGAATGGAGCACCCCCACAGCAACGACTATGCCTGTGAATTCGAGATTGAGGAAGGCCGGGCCCTGGGGCGGGCCCTGGCCCGGCGCCATGATTTTACCGCCATCTTCGCCACTGCCGATATTCTGGCGGCGGGCATCGCCTCCGGTTTGCAGAGCGCAGGCCGCCGCGTGCCGGAGGAAATCTCCATCGTCGGCTTTGACGATCTGCTGGTAGCCAAGCTGTGTACGCCCCAACTGACCACCATCCATCAGGATATCGTGGCCCGCGGCGAATGCGCGGCGCAGATGCTGATGGATTCCCTTAATGGCAAGCGGCCTGAAAACCGCGTGTTCCCTGTGCGCCTTGTGGAGCGCCAGAGCGTGAAAAGGCTTTGAGAAAGTCCCCTTCCTAAACGACAGCCGGAGAATTTCCTATGAACATGATTCTGGAACGCTTGGGTTTTGACCCAAAGGATATCGCGAAGAACGGATGCCGGTTTTTCAGCGGCAACGGCTACCTGGGCCTGCGGGGAACTTTGGCGGAATACGGGGCGAAAGAATTGGCATGCGTGAACCTGAGCGGGGTGTACCACCTGCGCCAGGGCAGCGATTGGCGCGAACCGCTGAATGCGCCCCACCCCCTGCGGGCGCGGCTGCTCCGCAACGGCGTTCCTGTTGCTCTGCCGGGCACGCCGGTGGAGGCTCACCGGCAGTATTTGCGCTATGATATCGGCGTGCAAGGCCGGGAAACCCGCTTTTCCAACGGCGTTACCCTGTGGGAAGAACGCTTTGCTTCCATGAGCCGCCCGCATCTGCTGGCCATGCGTTGGCAAGCCCGGTGGACCGACGGCGCGGCCTATGAAGTGGAAGCCTTTACCGCCAAGGAAATTTGGGATCTCAACGGCCCCCATTTTGAACGTATGGAAGGCAATGACGACGCCCTTGCGGCCCATACCGACGACGGCCAGCAGGTGGCGGTCTGTAAGCGGTGCGCCCTGGACCGGGGCGCGGGTGTTGTGACGCTGACCGTTCTGGCCGCCGTCTATACCGGCAAGGATGGGGACAATCCCCTCACCCTGGCCGCCGCCGCCCTGGAAGGAATCGAATATGAGCTGTTAAGGGCGGAGCAGGAGGAAACCTGGGCCCGGCTCTGGGCGGACTCCCGGGTGCTGATCCAAGGGGATCCGGCGGCGCAGCAGGCCCTGGATGTGAGCCTGTACCACCTGTGGTGCATTGCGCCCCGGCAGGGAGGAAGCGTCTCCATCGGAGCCCGGGGCCTTTCCGGCCAAACCTACAAGGGCGCGGTGTTCTGGGACACGGAGATGTTCATGCTGGATTTCTACCTGCGCGCCTGCCCGGAGGTAGCCAAAACCCTCCTTCGCTACCGCGTCGACACCTTGCCCGGCGCGCTGAAAAAGGCCGAAGCCTACGGCTGGAAGGGAGCGTTCTACCCCTGGGAAAGCCAGGAAGGCGGCTATGACGCTTGCAGTGATTACAACGTGATAGATGTGTTTACCGGGCGGCCCATGCGCACCTATTTCAAGGACAAGCAGGTGCATATTACCGCGGCGGTGGTATGGGGGCTTGAAAAATATCTGCAAGCCACCGGGGACGACTCCCTCTACCGCCAAGGGGGCAGCGAGGTACTCCGCCAGGCGGCTTTCTTTTATGAAAGCCTGCTCTATGCCCATCCTGGAAGCGGCGTGTACGAGATTCTCGACGTCATCGGGCCGGACGAGTACCACGAGCGGGTGAACAACAATTTCTACACCAACGAAATGGCGCGCTTCACGCTGCGCCAGGCGGCAAAGCGGCTGCGGGCCCTGGGCCAGGACGGGCCTGAGCTGGCCCGCTGGGAAGCCCAGGCCGCGCGCATCAAGGAGCAAAAGCCCAACGCGGCGGGTGTGATTCCGCAGTTTGACGGGTATTTTGCCTTGGAGGACGCTTCCCTGGAGGCAGTGCGCTCCCGGCTGCTTCACGAGAAAGAATACTGGGGCGGCGCTTACGGCGTGGCCAGCCACACCCAAATCATCAAGCAGGCGGATGTGATCGCGCTGCTGGCGCTGATGGGGGGCAATGCGGCCATCACGGCCGCCAACTACGACTACTACTGCCCCCGCAGCGAGCACGGCTCCTCCCTGTCCGCGTGCATGTACGCCCAGGCGGCCTGCCAAACCGGAAGGCCGCAGGAGGCGTATCCGTGGTTTATGAAATCGGCCTTGGCGGACATCGAGGATGGCGGCAAGGAATGGGCCGGGCTGGTCTACATCGGCGGCACCCATCCCGCTGCGGCGGGCGGTGCGTATCAGGTGTTGCTGTACGGCTTTTTGGGAATGGAGAGGGAGGCGGAGGTCCCCGTGTTTCATCCTCAATTCCCGGGGGGCTGGACCGCTGTGGAGCTGCCTTTGTACCATAGAGGAAGGCACTGGAGGGCTATCGTCGACAGCAGCGGCCGGGTGGAGCTGCGCCTTCAGGAGCCATGACGCGGGGAGAGAGTCCAGGCCTTGGCATTCCCCCGCATCCTTAGTAAAGGCTTCCCCGCGCCTTTCCCCCGCGCGCCTTTGCGGCAAACGCCGGCGGGGCGATGGCAAAAAGCAAAGCCATGCCCCACCCCGTGGAGAGAACATCCCGTAGGATTTGATTGGGTCCCGCGGGATGATTTTTTATGGACGGGCAGCAAAAATCCTTTGAGATCAAAAGAGCTTCCGCCACTTTTATTTTTGGACAATGGGACTTTGAGATGGAGAATGGGAGATGGAAATCGGCGTGGATTCACTTGCGCGGGACAAGTTCAAGGGCTCGCCGCCGCCAGCTTCCCCCTTACTACGTCTGACCCAAATATATTAAGTTCCTAACCCGCGCCCCGCAGAATAGGCATCCAAAAGGGCAGGGACTATGCTACTATGTCCAAGAAGGGCCTGTGCAAAGCATAGGCGTCCAAATGCAGCGCCACAGGCTGCGGCAGCTTGCGGGCAAATTTATAGAAAAAATGAGGCAAACAAAATAGATATTTCAAAACCTCTCGTCCAATAGGTGTGAGGAGGTGAATGAATGGACTTTGTGAAGGCGCCCAGCAAAGTTCGTGAAGCGGACCTTGAGCGGATGATTGCGGAATACGGAGATGGTATTTTCCGAATGTGCTTCGTGTACTTACAGGATATGTCCCTTGCAGAGGATGCCATGCAGGAAACCTTTGTGAAGGTATACCGGCAGTATGCTTCCTTCCGGGGAGAATCCTCTGAAAAAACCTGGATTATGCGCGTTGCCATCAACACTTGCAAGGATATGCGCCGGACAACTTGGTTCCGTCAGGTGGACAGGAGCGTTGCCTTGGATAGGGCGCCGGAGCCGTATGATGAATGGGATCCCTCGGATGATGCGCTCATCACGGAAATCATGATGCTGCCGGCCAAATTGAAAGACGTTGTTCTGTTGAAATACTACCAGGGACTTAGCTTTCAGGAAATCGCGCAGGCGCTGCAAATCCCCGTCGGAACCGTATCAACGCGAATCAACACGGCAAAGAAGAAGCTCCGCGCAGCATTGGAAAGGTGGTATTTCGATGACTAAGAAAACGGTACGCGCTGTGTTTGATGCCCGCCTTTCTGGGATCCAGGTTGCGGGCAAGCAAAGAAACGCGATCATGGAACGAATCGATAAGGAGGAAACCCCTGTGAAAAGAAAGATTTCCACCTCGGTTTTGATTGCGGCGTTGATGATTGCGCTGCTGTCCGCCACGGCCTTCGCGGCTGTCAGCCTATACCGCTCCGCGGAATCCGGGGCTATCCAGCAGGCCCGCCAGGCATTGTTTGAAAAGTATGGCCTTACGCCGCCCACGCTGGGATTGTTCCTCGCGGACGCTTCCTATCAGGGAGGCGGTTGGAACGTCACGTTCACGCCTTTTGCGGGAGATGTTTTTGATAAGGGGCGCATGGGCGAGTATGCCGTCACCCTTACGGAGGGAAAGGCATCCGCGGTGGAATGGACGCATGACGCAACAGACCCGGCCCTGTGGCGGGATAGGGGCCTGGAAGCGCTCGCATGGGGCCAGAACCAGCTGCTGCTGGCCCTGGGGCAAAAGCAAGAGGCCGATGCCGCCAATGCGGCAGCCCATGCGGGAGTGGACAAGGGAGAAGCGCCGGGGTTGCCCATGGAGGAAGGGATGGCCGATGCGGCCAAACAGGCGCTGATGGAACAGTATGGCTTTACGGACGCCACCTTGACCCTTTTCAGCGCGAAGGCCATTGCTTCCGAAACCAGCGAGGACGGGTACATTGACGTCATTTACACCCCGGATGATACGAAGCCTCTGGGGATGATTGGCGAAAAAATGGGACGGTATTATGTCACGCTGAATCCCGCCTCCGGCGAGGTCGTCAAGGTGAACTGGAGCGAGGACAGCGCGTGGGAGGATAAGGCATATACCCAGAGCGACTGGGGCAGCGCGCCCGCTTATCATGCAAAGCTGCTCCCCTGGATGCTGGAGCTGTTTGACGCGGTTGAGCAGATCGCCAAACCCTACGGGTTGAACGGGCCGGATTCCATGACCGTCTACGACCTCGGCGCGGAGGATAAAGGCGCCCATGACCAGCTGTTCCGGGATGCGGGCTTTCTGCCAAAGGACGGGTATTACCGCACCATACCCGGTAAAAACGATATTTCGTATGAGGAGGCCCTGAAAATTGCCCGGCAGGTGCTGATGCAGGATATGGCTTTGACCGAGGCGCAACTGGACGCGGGCAAATTTGACGGGGAACACTTTCCGTACCAAGACGACATGGCAGTTTTCTTCTTTTTCTTCTATCCCGCCCAGGGGCCCGAGCATTACAGCGTATTGATGGACGCCCGCACCGGCGAGGTGCAGCATGTTGATGTGATCGCCGGAGGAAATGGCTGACGAAGCTCACCGGGGGCGGAGGACTTCCCGCCAAGGACGGCATCCGTCGGTAAGATCATGAGCGGATAAGGCAAAAAGCGAACGCCTTTCTTTGCGCAATTCAAGAAGGCGTTCGCTTTTGCATTCCGGGCAGCGGCAATTCAGAAACGTATGCCGGAAGAAAACACGGCCGAATCATCGTGGCGGCTTGGCATCAAAGCCCTTTGATAGCGCAGACCCTTGCATATCAATCGTTTTTCGGGACATGCCAAAACGGAGGTCGGCTTTGGGAAGAAGCTCCGCGTTGTCAAAGCGTCTCCTTTGTTATGGGGTTGGTTCCATCAACCCAAATACCATCCGCCGGGCCAGACCCACCCGAAGGATGTGTATAGGGACTGTCTGTTCCCGAGCGAGCCTTCAGGTCAGTGTACTGACGGAATAATCGGCACGCCATGTCACCGCCCAAGGTTCGCATGTGCCAAAGATACGTTTGGCATTGCGGTCATCGGGGCCGCAGATTGCCCCGGTGAATGGAACCCGGCCAGCATTGGGATCCCCTCTTGGTCAATCCAGCATCCCATAGAATTGGATTCGGTCCAGTGACATGGTTTCTATAAAAAATTAAAGGATTTCACCCGATTTTCTGTTTTGGGGATATGGTTCCCGAAGGGAGAATGGCGTGATTCTGCTTGCGCAGGCCATCTTCAATGGCTCAAAGCCTTCAAAATATATACCCCCTCCTGTGTTTCGCCGCATTGTGAAAGCTTCATCCAAAAGCGTAGCTTGGGGTAACAAAGCGCACTGTCCAAACCGGTATGGCCGTTGGTTTGACCCCGGCGCAGGCCGCCAAAAAGCCCCCCGCTTCGGGCAGCCTTTTATTGCGCTCCAAAAAGACCGGCATTATCTTCCCCTGATAAACGGGCGTTTACCAGGGAAACGGCACATTTGAATGCGTTCCATACCGGAGGGCCTATGAAATCCTTAATCGTTTAGTATTCCCACACAGGGAACAACAAGAGGTTAGCGCTCGCGCTGAAAGACAAAACGGGAATCCTTGTTTTGCAGATCCATGATTAAAGAAGAAAAGGAAAACATTCTCCATCCTGCGTAATTTTATGTTCAATCGTGATGCAACTCTTCCAAGGTATCCATCAATCGGGAGTGAATATGATTTCTTCATCCCGGCCTCGCCCGTCTGGGGCGGCAGGCTTGCCGCTCCCATGAGAGCGTTTATCCCAAAGGAACGGGAGCGCATTCCTCATCATTTTTTCATCACCTTGTGTAATGGACTGGACGGGCACAAGGAGAAACTTACAGCCAAAATTTCGTCCCTTGTTCAGAAAGAGCCTTTGGGCGTAGCGGAACTATGGATCAACCGCTTGTTGCCGGAGGGCCAGCGGAACAAAATAAAGCACGCCTTCAACGATCAAGTGGGCGGTGAACATTTCACCGGTTTGAAAAAGAAATCAAAGCATTTATCGGTACGCTGCAGCGCGAACCCGCATGATCATTGCGCATCTCTCCTCCTGCATTGCCTGTGACAGGCGCACGCCAATTCCGATTCCCTTTCCTCATTCTAAAACGCTTATCCAAATGGGCGTTTTTTCATGCTCACAAGGGGATGAATCCCCTGATGTGCACCTTTCCCCCACACTGCACTGATTTTTCCGGCAATCTTGATTGCGCCGCCCTTCCGCCGCATGATGCCCTTAGGCATAGCGGCGCCTCCTTGGGCATGGGCCTTCTTTTCTCATCCAATCCATTTTACCATCCTGGCCTCAATGTGTTCTTTTCCGTTTGCGCATCTTATTGTCTCCATGCGGGCTTTATACCCTTTCCGGATTATGGTATACTCTGTATTGTCAAGGATAGAGGGCTTCAGCTGGCTTATCATATACGCTGCCTGTCGCTTACCCCGGCAAGCAGGGCATTCCGGCGCGGCCGCAAGAGGGCCGTGCCGTCAGGGGATCCCGTCTGCATAGAGTAAGAAGGAGGCGTAAAAATGAAAACCGTTGTCATTGGCGCATACGGGCACATCGGCAGTTACCTCGTTCCCAGGCTGGTCAGGGACGGTCATGAGGTCATCTGCATTTCCAGAGGGCAGAGCAAGCCCTATACAGCCGATCCCGCCTGGAAGCGAATCACCCACATGAGCCTGGACCGTAACAAGGAGGCCAAGGCGGATTTCGCCGGGAAGATCGCGGCGTTGAACGCGGATGTGGTGGTTGACCTGATCAACTTCACCCTGGAGGACACCCAGCATATGGTGAGCGCCTTACAGGGCACCCGCCTTTCGCATTACCTCTTCTGCTCCTCCATTTGGGAGCATGGCCGGACCACGCTTGTGCCCATGAAGGTCCAGGTCCCCAAACACCCCCTGGATGAATATGGCCGCCAAAAGGCCGCCAGCGCAGCCTATCTGCATGATGCATACCTCCGCGAAGGCTTCCCGGAGACGGTCATCATGCCCGGACAGATTTGCGGGCCAGGCTGGCTGATCATCAGCCCCTATGGGAATAACAATGTAACGGTGATCGAGCGGATAGCCCGGGGCGAGAAGATCTTCCTGCCCAACTTCGGCATGGAAACCTTGAATCATATCCACGCGGACGACGTGGCGCAGATGTTCCATAAGGCCATCGAAAACCGCAACCGGGCGCTGGGGGAGAGCTTCCACGCCGTTGCGGAGGAATCCCTCACCCTGTATGGCTATGCGCTCTTTCTGTACGAATACTTCAACCGGGAGCCGCAAATCGATTTCCTCTCCTGGGAGCGCTGGTGCGAGTACATTGGCAACCCGGAAGAAACGGAGCGCGCCTATCTCCACATTGCCCGGAGCGGCCACTTCAGCATTGAAAACGCGAAGAGGCTGCTTGGCTACCAGCCCAAGTACACCACCCGGGAAACGGTGGAAATAAGCATACAGAGCTATCTCGACCGGGGGATCATTCACGCCGGTTAAGGCAAAACAGCGCCCGCCCGCGCCGCCCGTCCTGGGCGGCGCTTTTTGCCCCCAAGAAGGGGAAGCCCCTGGTTTGAATTTTACCGGGCTCCCGTGGTATACTTTGTATGGCAGCCAGCCGGAAATTGCAAGCAGAGCATAGGAGCGGGAGACAGGCATTGATGAAAGATCAGCATACTGAAATCACAGAGGCGGTTCAGGCGGCGGACCGGGCGCTGAACCATTTAAGAAGCGCTAAGGATTGCTTGAACAGCGCCGGTAACTGGGGCCTGGCGGACATGCTTGGCGGCAAGCTTCTTACGACTTTCATGAAGCACCGGAAAATGAACGATGCGGAGCGGGAGCTTACCTTGGCCCGTGACGCCATGCGGAGCTTCGCCAGAGAGCTGCGGGATGTGAATGGAGCCGTTGAGATCGAAATCAGGGTGGATGACTTCCTGAGCTTTGCCGACTACTTCTTTGACGGCCTGATCGTTGACTGGATGATGCAGTCGAGGATCAGCGCCGCAAAAAAGCAGGTTGCCGACGCCATCGATCAGGTGCAAACCATGAGGGCCACTCTGCAGCGGATGCTGTGAAAGCGGCATAAGAGGGCCTTTGCGGTGCAGCGCCGCCCATCACTGGGCGGCGCTTTTCTATGCCGTTTGGGGAGGGGAAGCCCTTGGTTTGCGCCTATTTGTGCCTGTCCCTTACAGCCGGGCTGATCCTTGCCCTAGCGGCCTTGGCGCTGCTTGACCGCAATCCTGTGCTGTGGCGGAAGCGTTGAACCGTGACCGGGAGCTTCCCTTGGCACGCCCAGGGGCATCGAAGTGAGGGGCGCTGCCGTCGCGCCGGTACCGCAGGCCCTATCGGAAAAGGCAGAAAGCCTCCGGCCTTCTGCCTTTTCCGATAGGGCCCCATGCCCCGCTCGCCTTCCTGGGTCCCCTGTGATTGGAGGGCGCTGGCTTGAGGGCATTTCACCTTGACGTTGCCCTCCTCCGCCCTTTGCCGGTTCACCGCAGGGGCTCCGTTGGAAACCGGGAGGATTGGGCGCGGGTTTCACTTCTCCCCCGTTATTTTTCCAGGATATAGGGCCTTGTGTATTCCGTGCCCTCAATTTCCACCTTCACCCGGGGGAAGAGGACCGGGTAGGTAACAAACAACGGCCCTTGCGCGGTGGCAATCACGGTGTCCTCGCTCTTGGTGCCCGTAATGGAGGGGTTCCAGCAAAACGCCTGGTTTTCCGCGATGACGCCTTCGCGGCTGCCGCTCATCAGGAACTCCCGGGCGACATAGCCGATGGGCCCGCCCTGGTGGTGCTTCTCAAACTCGCCGGGATAGCCCAGCTCCTCATAGGCCTTCCGCCCGGCCTGGAATGGCGCCTGATAGGAAGCGCCGGCCTTGCTGTTGTGGATGTAGGTGCAGTCGATCCGCACGTTATCCAGGTATTGCTTATGAAGCTCCTGGGTAACCGGCACAAAATTCACATACCGCGTGCAGCAAAGCACCAACCCCTTGTAGCGGAAATTGCCGCCAAACTGTACCCGCTCCCGGATGGGCTTTGCGGTGGCAATGGCGTGCCTGAACTGGTAAATCCGCTCGTCCGACGTACAAAAAGAAGAAACTGCCCACAGGCCGTCCGCACGGGCCGCGGCCACCAGCCTGCTAACGGCTTCCAACTCCGTGTCTCCGGGGCGGATGACGGCCGCCGCCTCCTCCACCGCGCGGGAATAGAGGGCCCCGCCTTCCTTGTAGCGCTGGATTTCCTCCGGCAGCAGCGCGTACCTGAGGGTCTGAATCTCCCCCGCGAGGTTGGCGCCGTTTGGCGCCGCAAAATCATATCCGACCTTGCCGCCCGGGCAGATTTTGCGGATGGTGTCGCTCTCAAAGGTTTCGTTCAGCCAGATGTCCGCCAGGACCGGAAACCCCAAATCCTCCAGGCCCTCTTCGGCAATCATGCGGGGGGATTCAATGTGGTTGGTAATGGCAAAGCGCTCCGTTTTCGTCACCAGCAGGCCGCAATTCCCCATGTCGCCGACGCCGAGATAATTGCATCCGCCGCAGGTAAGCCAGGCAAAGTTGTCCTGCCGCTTGAGGTAGACGCCCTCCAGGCCTTCTGCTTCCATCACATCCCGGAGGCGTTTCAGCTTGATTTGAAGCTCGCTTCGCTCACGCATTAGACGCTTTCTCCTTTTTCAGCTTGCGCTTGATCAGCGGCCAAATGCTTCCCAAAACCGTCAGGATGGAGATCACCATGAGGACGGCGGCAATGGGGCGCTGGAACAGCACGCTCCAGTCTCCCCCATGGAGCAGCAGCGTCCGGTTCAGGTTCTGCTCCGCCATGGAGCCGAGCACGAGGCCCAGGATCATGGGCGGCGCGGGGAACCCATACTTTTTCATGAAATACCCCACCACGCCGAAGATCAGGGCGAAGAACGCGTCGTTCACGCTGTTGGACAGGGAGTACGCCCCCAAAAAGCACAGCAGCATGACGGCGGGCATCAGAATGGCCTTGGGTATTTTGAGCACCTTGATCCACAGGGGGGTGCCCAGCGCGCCAAAAATGAGGATGACGATTTGCATCAGCATAAAGGCAACGAAGAATACCTGCATCTCGTTGGCGAAGTTTTTGAACAGCAGCGGGCCCGGGCGGATGCCCACCAGCATGAAGGCTCCCAGCATGACCGCCGTAATGGAGTCTCCAGGCACGCCCAGGGTAATCAGTGGAATCAAATCGCCGCCGGTGGTCGCGTTGTTGGCGCATTCCGCGGCCGCCAGGCCCTCAATGGACCCCTTGCCGTATTCCTCGGGGTGCTTGGAGATCTTCTTGGCGGCCTCATAGCCCAGGAAGCAGGCGATCGCTCCACCCGCGCCCGGGGCAACGCCGATGATCATGCCCACAATGGCGGACACCACCATGGGCATCGTGATGCGCTTCCATTCCTGCTTTGTCAGCCAGTAATCCTTCAGCTTGCTTTCCTGCTTGGGCAAAACATGCTGGCTTGCCTTGACGTCTATGAATGCCTGCGTCAGCGCGAAAAGCCCCACCAGCAGCGGAAGGATGCTGACCCCGCTCATCAGGAACACGGTATTGAACGTGAAGCGCTGCGTTCCGGTGATCGCGTTCACGCCGATGCAGCCGATGAACAGGCCCATAAACCCGCTGATCAAGCCCTTGAGCAGATCGTTGCTGGAGCTTGCGATCAGCGTCAAACCGAAGAGCGCCAAGGCGAAGTATTCCGGCGCCTGGAACTGCAGCGCCCATTTGGCCAGGATCGGGGAAACGAACATCAGGCACACGCCGCTGAACAGGCCGCCGATGACGGAGGAAACCAGGGAAATCGTGATGGCCTTGCCGGCTTTCCCCGCTTGGGCCAGCGGATAGCCGTCCAGGGATGTGGCGGCCGCGGAAGGCGTGCCTGGGGTTTGAATCAGAACGGCGGGGATGGCTCCGCCATACATGATGCCGCAGAACATGCCCGCCATCACCACCAAGGCGGGCAGCATATCCAGCGTATACACCAGCGGCAAAAGCAGGATGATACCGGTTGAGCCCGTAATTCCGGGAATTGCGCCGACGAGAATGCCGCCGATACAGCCCACCAGCATCATGATAAAAGTGGTGGGCTCAAAGACGTTCAAGAAAGCATCCCAAATACTCATGTAGGCAATTCCCCCTCTCTAGAAAATTCGCCCGTGGGGCAGTAGAATATAAAAGACCTTTTCAAACAGGAAGAACACGGCTACTGAAAAAACGACGCTGACGATAGTCATGCGAATCCATTTCCGTTCGCCATAAATCAGCATGAAGATGAAAAAAAACAGGGGCGTCGCAATCAGGTAGCCCAGCGGCCGCACCAGCAGCGTGTACAGGAAAAACGCCACCACCAGCAGGCCCGCGGAGATCAGCTCCTCTTTCTTGAGCTTGGGGGTATCCTTCTGGCCCCTTTTGATTCGGAGCATGGCGCGGATCGACAGCGCCGCGCCCAGCGCGCCCAAACACACGGAAACAAATTTGGGAAACCCTCCGGCGCCAAGCCCCTGGTCCGCGGTAACCATCTGGGAGGCGCTGATGAAAACCAGAACGGACAGGATCAGCACCGCGATTCCGGTAAAAAAATCGACTTTGTTGTTCATATGCCACCTCGTTCTCCGAGAATGGGCGGTAAGGAAACGCTTTTACCAAACATTTCCTTACCGCTTCTCCCTTCATGGGTCTTTGCCTAGGATTAGTAGCGGTCTCCCAACCCGTTCTCCTGGATGATCTTCTTGTACAGCTCGTCTTCCTCCACGATGGCGGCGCCGTATTCCTCCGCGTTCATGAACATGGCGTTCATGGTCATATCGGCAACGGCCTTCTGGAACTCCTCTTTCTCAGAGATATTCTTGAAAATCTCCTCCAGCTTGGCGACGATGGCTGGATCCGTGTCCTTGTGCACCACAAAGCCGCGGGCCTGTTCGTTCACCGCGTCATAGCCGCTTTCCTTGGCGGTGGGAACGTCCGGGAAGAAGGGGGAACGCTCGGTGGAAAGCACCGCCAGCACGCGCAGGTCACCGGCCTCAATCTGGGCGATGCCCTCCGGCGGCACGTTCATGGAGCAGTCCACTTCCCCGGCCATCGCCCCTTGCGCCGAGGCTCCGCCGCCGCCGTAGGGAATGTGGTTGATTTCAATGCCGGCCGCGATGCTGAACTGCAGCGCCGCCAAGTGGTTTCCGCCGCCCACGCCGGAATTGCCCATGGTCAGCTTGCCGGGGTTGGCTTTGGCATACTCCACCAGGTCGGCCAGGGTCTCAAAGGGAGACTCCCTGTTCACCAGGATATAGGGGCTGTCAAAGGTGAAGCTGGCCACGGCCTGGAAATCCGTCGCCGCATAGGGGGTGACTTGCATCTGCGTCTTGATGGTTTGCGCGGTCGCCCAGAAGAGCACATTGTAGGCATTGTTTTCGTAACCCAAGTACTCGGTCACGCCCACGACGCTGGCGCCGCCGTCGATGTTGTTGACGATCATCGGCTGCCCCGCGAACTCATTGAAGTGGTTGGCAATGGTGCGCGTCAGCAGGTCCGACGCGCCGCCGGGCGCCCAGGAGACAAGAGCCGTTACCGGCATGGTGGGGTAATCCGCGGCTCCGGCCTGCGCCGTCGCAAACAGGGGGGTCAACGTGCACAAAATGCAAAGTAGGGTCACCAGCAGTTTTTTCATGTGTCTCTCTCCTCGTATCATGTCGTAGCGGTTAGTTAGCAAGCAACCGCCCGAAACTTGCGCTTCCAAAGGTCTGTGAAGGGTTGGTCTCACGGGCAAAGGGCGTGGCGTCCCTCCGGTTATGCGTTTGGGCGGTAAGCATCACCTTCTCTCTGAAAATCCGGCCCTGTTCCTGGATTCGGCGATTCTCTGGCTGCACTTGCCGCTTTGGCGGGCTTTGACGCGGAGGCCCTGGGCCCGGCCAAGGACGGCGGGAGGGGCAAGGCCTTGCCTCACCCCGCTCACCCGCCGCAGGCAACCCCCGAAGCCTTGCCTATGGTTTGGGTTCCTTTCCAAATAAATCTCCCGCTTTTCGTCGGAGGCACGGTAAATGGCCTGGATCAGCCGCAGCCCCTTCAGCGTGGCCTCCCCTGTTCCCTTCGGCCGGGTGTCATTCAAAATGGCTTGGATACAATCATGGTGCTGTTTTTCCCGGAAGGCCGGATCCACCCCAGGGCTGGCATGCGGCCGGTTGGCCTTTTGGGGATTCACAAGCGCTTCAAACCCGGAATCTCCTCCTCCGGCAAGGCAATGGAACGGAAGATGGCCGTTGCGGACGGCAGCGCATCCCTTTTCGCCGCAGGGCGACAGCTCCGCGAACAAGCCGGGGTACGGCGCGGTAGTCCCTCCGGCGACGCCGACCGTACCATTTGCAAACTCGACATTGGAACCCCCACCTCTTTGGCTTTAATCCGCTGATGCCGCAATTTTCGGCACTCGGCGCTGGCGTTCTTGGCATCCCCTATCGCGCAAAGCAGCGGACCGATATCATGGATGAGCGGGGCGGCCAGCACGCCGCCGCCCTCCTTGCGCCATGCGCTCCGGCCCGGATTTCCACCATACGCTTCATTGCACCACCAGATGGTTTTGAGGAACCCCACAGGATGCGCCCCAGGCTTCTCTGGAAAACCGCCTTTCGCGGCAGCAGCACCGGCGGATCAAAGCGGCGCTGCACGGCGCTCCGAATGTGACGCCGTTTTCTTTGCAAGAATCCACCCCATTTTTTGTGCCCGGGCGCGCTCCACATCGATGGGCTTTTCGCAAAGCGCGTGCTTATGAGGCTTTGCCGCCCCACAGGCGGCTTCCTTGTGCATGCCCAAAGAAAGGCAAATGGCCGCCACATCGATCTCCGCGTTTTGAAGCAGCGCCTGGCAACCGTTGCAGCATTCGCAATGCGGCGCGGATACGCCCCGTACGTCCGCATTCGGCATGGCGATCAGCGCAGCGCAGGGCGGATTTTGAATGATTCTCCCATACACACGGCCGATGGCACCGTATCCAAGCGCGCCAAAGCGTATCTTCTTCACCCGCATCCTCCAGGCACAGTTATGTGTCTCAGGCTCTGCGCTGTTTATGCTGTCCCTTACTATCATGAAACAGTTTATAAGAAAACCACAAAATGTCCATGCTATATTTTGCTATATACATTGCAAATCCTGCTATGATCTGGTATGCTCACGCCAGGACCCGGCTGTTTTTCCCAGATGTGAAGAAAGCGGTATGACGCGGATGCGATCTCAACCCTTCATTGCCCATTCCCAGACCATTGACGAAGACTACCGGATTTTTTACTATTCCGATGTGCATACGCAAAACCTATATGCGCATATGCATGATTTTTTCGAGCTGTATTTGCTTGTTTCGGGCAAGGTCGTATACAAAACCGGCGGCATTGATTTTTTTCTCCGCCAGGGCGACATCCTGTTTATCAACAAGGGCCAGCTTCACAACCCCGTGCTCATTGAGCCGGATATTCCGTACGAAAGAATCGCTTTGCATATCTCCCCCGAAACGCTGGCCGAGCTTTCCGTTGCCGAAAGCAGCGTCGATCTGGCGGAGTGCTTTACCCGGGATAATTTCGTGGTCTACCATTATCCCCAGGAGGTGTTGAGCAACATCCGCCGGCTGCTGGGCAGGCTGTTTGCCATCTATGAAGAAAACATCTTTGCCAAAAAGCTGCTGGGCCGCGCTTACCTTACCGAGCTGTTTGTGGAAATCAATCAGTACAACCACAACAAAGATATCTATTTTTTCAGCAAGGACACGAAGAACAGCCAGCTGGTGGAGCTGGTCAAGCACTATACGCTTACCCATCTACGGGAAACAATCACCATCAAGATGCTTGCGGATTACCTGTATATCAGCGAGCATTACTTTATGCACCTGTTCAAAAAAAGCACCGGCATCCCCGCGTATCAATTCTTGACCCAGCTCAGGCTTCAGGTTGCGGATGAGGCAATCCGTCAGGGGTCCTCCTTTGCGCAGGCCTCGGAAATGTCCGGGTTTAGGGATTACTGCAATTTTTACCGCGCCTTTCAAAAGCGCTACGGCCTGTCACCGCGCCATTACTACCACCACCAAAACATCCTTCCTCCCCAGGCCGACGCCCCCTTGCCCACAGATCAGCGCGCCGCCGCAGCCGATGTCCTGGAGGAGATCATGTGAGCCGGTTTGGGGAAGCATCACGGCCGCATCCATCAATGCGCCGTTGCCACCGGACGGCGGCCGGCATTGAACCCTCCCATGGCATCCTCCCCCTTTGGGTTTGGGCTCCCGTAGGGATTCTTTTGTCCCTGTATTTTCAGTAGGTTCAGGGGCAGGTGAGCTTCGCATGAAAATGGGGCCGGGATAGTGAAGCAGGGGAAAATAGGGGAGCAAAAGCGTTGAAAGGTTATGAATGCAAATTCTCCGCATGAACCCCTCGGGCAGGTGACGTTCACAGGGGCCTTAGACCGCTTCGCCAACCCACGGATGATCTCCGTGGATTGATTCACTGCAGCATGCGCCTGGCGCTGGGATTTTCCGTTTTCCGCAGCCATGGCGGCCTACGTTCATGAAGGCTCCTCCCCATCAAGCTTGCCGGCTTGTTCCCTTTCACCGAATTTGCCAACATAGCACCGCGCCGGAAGAGAAGCCTTTCGCTTCTTCCCCCGGCGCTTTGGTCCGTTTTCCAATCCTTTTGAGATCCTTCTTTGGATGCCAGTACGCCTGCCCGCTTTATTGGAACGCCGCCAGCAAGTATACCAGAGGGCTGTTCCAATAGATGGCCACCTCGTTTAAGGCATACGCGTCCCAATGGTCAAGATAGCGCTTGGGCGGAGGCAATTTGCTCAACCGGGCATGCTCGACGCCATCCTCCAGGCCCGCGTTGGGCCCGCCCACCAGCATGCCGGGCATTGCGGCTCCGGCCGCAACCGAGGGCCGGTGATGGGGCTTTTGGGCGGCATAGGCCCCAAACCCCGTCACGTAGCTGATGCCGTTGGGGTTTTTCCCCAGCAGGTAGTGCAGCTGGTTTTGCGCCATTTGCAAAAGGGAATCGTCCTTTGTATAAGGATAGGCCAGCAGGAACACCATGCCGTGGCTGGCCACGTTCATGTTGCTGCCCCATATATAGTCCGCGCTCCCCAGGGCTACGCCGTAGCCGTCCTCCTGGGCAATCCGGGCCAGGCGGGCGGCCTTGTCCGCCAGCGCCTTCTCCGCCCTGGCGTACATCCCCTCATCCCTTTGCTCCGGTGGGGCTTGCAAATACAGCAGCGCCGAATACAGGCCCATGTCCGCCCAGCCGATGCCCGTGTTTTTTCCCAGCAGCGGACGAAGGTCCTCCTGGTACCTTGCCTCCCCTGTGGCAAGGTATAGGGCGGCGGCGGCCAGGGCGCGCTCGTCGCTATCCTCCGCGTCGCCGTATTCGCCGGTGGTGATGCCGGGAGGGTTGGTAAAGCCGGGGGCGTTGGGGTTGGCGGCTAACCAGCCATACGCCTTTTCCGCAGCCGCCAGGAGGGTAGCGGCGTAGCCGGGGTCTGATTCCCGGAAAAACAGCGACGCATAGGCGCACATTCCGGCGAAATCCCCCGTGGCTGTGGCGGATACCGGGGACAGGTACATCGGCACAACGCATTCGTCCGGCATGACGTTTAGGGGCACAAAGGACATGCTGGTGAGCTTGTGGTATACGCCGCCGGTTTCTTCCTCCTGCATTTGCAAAAGCCAGTCCAGCTCATAGCGCACCTCCTCCAGGAGCGCGCCGCCAAAGGCTTCGGGGTAATCCCGCCGGGCCAGCAGCAGATCCAGCACGGCCTTGCCCGCGGGGACCACATACCGCCCGTAATCCCCCGCGTCATGCCAACCGCCGGACACGGCCTTTGGGATGCCGGTCCCATAGATCGCCGCCCCATGGGTATGGCACGCGCCATGGGCATGTCTCCCCGCCTCCTGGGGGGTGAAGGCTTGGCCGCAGCGCTGCAAGGTGAAAAACCCCAGGGACGCGGCCAGCGCCTCCTGATACGCGCCCTCCGTAATACGGAAAGGATGGCTGCTGCCCCCGGCGGTGCGGAGGATATAGGTGCCCGGCCGTGTCAGCTCCGAAAAAACCGCGCGGGCGATCCGGTCGCCGCTGACGGGGTCCTGGATGGGGGAACTCAACTGCCCCTCGTACACCACCTCCTCCGCGGGATAGGTGAGCACGGCAAAAGCGCCCTGGGCATCCACCACGCAGGCGGCCTTCACGTCTCCCGGCCTGTATCCAAGCTGGTTGAGGCGCACGCAGGGCAATGGCAGCTCCTCCGCGGCAGCGGCGGGGATCATGAGGGGAAGCAGCAAAGGAACCATAAACACGCGCAAAGCCACGACCCCCAGGCCCAGCTGCATCAGCGGCAGTCCATGCCGGGCGGTGAAGCGCGCAAGCCTGCTCCACAGGGAAGAAGCGTCCCCCGGGGCCAGCTGGTCCACCGGCGTACAAAGGCCGATGAGGCCCGCCAGCAACAATGCGGCTGCCAACACCCAGGCCGCGATGCGGATGCCGTCCTTGACTGCGTTTGCCATCCAACTCCTCCTTTGCGGGGTCCGGGCGCAAGGCGGGGAACGCCCCCGTTATCCGATGCGCTTTACGGTTTCGCCCGGCAGCAGCTCCCCAGGCACGATGCATGGGCGCTGGGCGGGGGCGTCCGGATTTTCGATGCGGTCCAGCAGCCTGACGGCCGCCATACGGCCCACTTTCTGGCCGTCCTGCCGCAGTGTCGTCAAGCGGGGGCGGATTTTCTGGATCAGCGCCGTGCCGTCATAGCCCGCCACGGAGATGTCCTCCGGGATGCTCAGGCCCGCCTGCTGGATGGCATCCATGCCCCCCAGGGCGCAATAGTCGTCCGCCATGAGGATGCAGGTGGGCCTTTCCCGGCAGGCCAGCAGCTTCCGGGTATCCTCAAAGGCATGCCCGGTGCTGTGGTAGTGGCTGGGCACCACGTACTCCGGCGGAATCTCCAGCCCATGCTGATGGATGAACTCGTAAAACGCGGACAGCCGCGCGTCGGTGACGCTGGAATGGGTGCCGTGCAAAAAGGCGATGCGGCGGTGGCCCATCTCCACCACATAGGAAAGGATGTCGTGCATGCCCGCTTTGTTGTCGCTGAGAATGCAGTCCTTGCCGGAGAAAAGGTGATCGATGGTGACCAGCTTCATATCGCTTTGGGCCAGCTGCTGGATCTCCAGATTGTAGAAATCCACGCACAGCAGGCACACGCCGTCCACGTTCCGGCTGCGGCAATGGTCCAGGTAAGAAAGCTTCCGGCCGCCGATGTTATGGTTGATCAGCGTGATGTCATAGCCCTGGCGCTCCGCCTCCTGCTTGAAGCCGTTGAGGATGGTGATGAAGTAGGTGTGCAGCAGGTTGTCATGCATCTCGTCATCCAGGATGACGCCCAGGTTATAGGTGCGGTTGGTTTTCAGCGCCCTGGCCAGCGCGTTGGGGCGGTAGCCGATTTCCTGGGCAACCCTTTGCACCCGCTGGCGCGTTTCCTCGCTGACGTCCGGATAGTGATTCAGCGCCTTGGAAACTGCGGATACGGACAACCCGCATATTTTGGATACATCGCGGATCGTTACGGACATATGGCATCCCTTCGTTTCTGGCGGCAATGGCCAATGATGACGAAAACGTTTTATGCACAGAGCATCCTACTCCACTTCTAAAACGTGAGGCCAGGCTGCAACTCTTTTGCCTAAAAATACAGCCTTTATCTCCCTGATCCCTTTATTCCAGAAGGCATTGTAGGCAACGGGCTAGAGCACAACCTCCACCCGGTGCTCTCCCCCTTCAAACAAGGGCAGCAGCATGCCCTCCAGGGGCTTGCCGTCCACCCGCATGGATTTCACGCCGGAGCAGGAACGGCTCTGGTTGCGCACATGGATATGGTACACCGCGCCGCGGTAGGCCCGCCACACCGTGTATTCCACCCAGTCCGCCGGGATGCAGGGCTCAATGCGCAGGCCCTCATAATCCGGCTTGATCCCCAAAATATGCTGGGTGATCACATGGAAGTTCCAGGCGGCGGTGCCGGTGAGCCAGCTGTTCTTGGCCTGCCCGGCGTTCACCGCGTCTTTGCCCGCGATCATCTGCGCGTATACGTAGGGCTCCATCTTGTGCAAATCGGAAATCTCCTCCCGGTAGGCGGGGGCGATCTTCCGGTATAGCGCGAAGGCCCTGTCCCCATGCCCTAACATGGTTTCCGCCGCCATGATCCAGGGGTTGTTGTGGCAGAAGATCCCGGCGTTCTCCTTGTAACCCGGCGGATAGGAGGAGATTTCCCCCAAGGAGAGGTGGTAGGCTTGATAGGCGGGCTGGTGAAGCACAATGCCATGCTCACACTCCAGCCGCCCGGCGACGCTTTGCAGCGCGCGCTCCGCCTTGCCGTCCTCCAGGCCGATGCCCGCCATGACGCAATAGCCCTGGGTTTCAATGAAGATCTGTCCCTCGGCGTTCTCCCGGCTCCCCACCTTTTGCCCGGCGGCGTCATAGGCGCGCAGAAACCATTCCCCGTCCCATCCATGGTCCAATACCGCCTGCCGCACCAGCGCAATCTCTTTCCTGCAATAGGCGGCTTCCTCCGCTTCCCCGCGCCTGTCCAGCATGGCGGCCAACTCCGGCCCGATGGCCGCCAGCATCCCCGCGATGAGCACCGATTCCGCCACGTTGTCATCCGGCGCGTTGGGGTTGGTATAGGTCTGGAAGCTCTCGTCCGGCTCTGCGGAATAGCAGTTCAGGTTCAGGCAGTCGTTCCAGTCCGCCCGGCCGATCAGCGGCAGGCCGTGGGGCCCCTTGTTCTTCACCACATGGTCAAAGCTGGCCTTGAGATGCTCCAGGAGGCTGCCGGTATCGCCGGGGTTGGTGTCGTAGGGCACCACCTCCTCCAGGATGGCGAAGTCCCCCGTCTCCTTCAAATACGCCGCCACCCCCGCGATAAGCCAGAGCGGATCGTCGTTAAAACCGCCGCCAATCTCGTTGTTGCCCTTCTTGGTCAGCGGCTGGAACTGATGGTAGCAGCCGCCGTCCCGGAACTGGGTCGCCGCGATATCCAGGATGCGCTCCCGCGCCCGTTCGGGCACTTGATGCACAAAGCCCAGCAGGTCCTGGGAACTGTCCCGGAAGCCCAGGCCGCGCCCGATACCGCTTTCAAACAGCGACGCGCTGCGGGACATGTTGAAGGTCACCATGCACTGGTAGGGGTTCCATATGTTCACCATGCGGGCCAGCTTTTCATCCCCCGTCTCCAGGGCAAAGGTCCCCAGCAGGCGCGTCCAATAGGCCTTCAGCTCCTCCAGCGCCCCGGCCACCTGGGCGTCCGTCTCCATGGACCGGATCATGGCCAAGGCGGGGGCCTTGTTGATGATATTGGGCGCGGTGAACTTTTCCTCCCGGGGCACTTCCACATACCCGATCATGAACGTAAAGGTCCGCGTTTCCCCCGGCTGCAGGCAGAGCTCGATCCTGTGGCTGCCGATGGGCTGCCATCCGCTGGCGACGCTGTTGCGGCTGCGCCCTTGCCATACCGCCTCCGGCTGGCGCAGCCCCTCGTACAACCCGGCAAAGGCTTCCAAGTCCGTGTCAAAGCCGTCCACCGGCGTGTTGACGGAAAAGAAGGCATAGTGGTTGCGGCGCTCCCGGTATTCCGTCTTATGGTAGAGGACGCTGCCTTCCACCTCCACCTCCCCGGTGTTGAAGTTGCGCTGGAAGTTGAGCATATCATCCTGGGCGTTCCAAAGGCAGAATTCCACAAAGGAAAACAGCGTGAGCTTCTTTTCCCCCCGGGTTTCATTGGTGAGGCGCAGGTGATGGACCTCCGCGTCCAGGCCCAGGGGCACGAAAGCCAGCTGCTCCGCCCGCACGCCGTCCTTTTGGCCTGTGATGCGCGTGTATCCCATGCCGTGGCGGCACTCATAATGATCCAAGGGCGTCTGGGTCGGCTTCCATCCGGGGTTCCAGACGGTGCCGCCGTCCTTGATGTAGAAGTAGCGGCCATTGGAGTCCACGGGGATATTGTTGTAGCGGTACCGCAAAACGCGCCTGAGGCGGGCGTCCCGGTAGAAGCAATAGCCCCCGGCGGTGTTGGACATCAGGCCAAAGAACCGTTCGCTGCCCAGGTAGTTGATCCAGGGATAGGGGGTTTTGGGCGTGGTGATGACATATTCTCTGGCTGCATCGTCAAAGAAACCGTACCGCATAAGCAGGCCCTCCTTATGGACAATCTTGGGTGTATTGTACCACACACCCAGTAAGAGCCGCAAACGTTTTAGAAAAATTATTTCTTACAATACCGTAAAATTTGTACAAGGAATAAATTCTGTATTTGGCTATTACAACGAGATAAGTGATCCTATATACTGATAGCGCGGGCTTTTATCGAAAACGATATCATTCTGGCCCGGGGCCTGCCCGGTTCTTTGGCGGGCACCGGAGCGTGCTGGTCGCCCCGGCCGATCCCGGCTGGTGCCGGGCAGACCTGGGCGGCCCCTCGCGCCAAACACCCCGAAAGCAGCATCCCCGGCATGTGCGTGCGCCCGTTGTGACCCATGGCAAAAGCGCAAGGACATTCCACGCCCAGGAGTATGGGGGGCCGCCGTTCCAGGACGCGGCATGCCCGGCGGAATCAAAGCCCTAAGCGGAGAAAAGAACCCATTCGGCGCCCCCTGGGCTACTTTGGGCTTCCTGGCCGTCATGACAGGCGGGGGCATCTTGAAATTTTGCGGCGTTGCAGGTTATCCAACGATGACATCGGCGAAATCCCAGCCCGGAAGGAAAGAGCAGCCGCCGGAAACAGCTTTGCGGACAGCCCGGGATGCGCCAGGGAAGGCGCGCCACCTCGTCAAACGCCGCGAAGGACCGCTCCACGGCAAAAGGATGGAAAAGCGCATCGAGCCCCTCATACCGGAAAAGCGGCTACGGCGGGATTCCCTTTGCCAGGAAAAAATCCGGTGAGAAGTCATCTATTCGGCGCTTCGGCGACCTGCTGGGGAATATGGGATTCCTCTGCGGGCGCTTGATGCATGCTTCCCGCGCACTGTTTTTTACCCATGACCGCCCACAGCCGCGTCGCGGGTGAGCACCTCGCCCGTTTGCGCATCCAGGGTAACCCCGCCGTAATACTCCCCCTCTTCCCGCGACGGGTCTATGTATTGCACATACCAGCTTCCCCGGTAATTCTGCTCCCCGTCGTAGTGGTAGGATACCAGGGGTGTAAGATTACCGGGCATTCTCTGCCCGGGGTAGGTCCTTTGCCACGCCTCCTCAAAGGCCGCGCGGGCAATCTCAAGAGCCTTCTCCTTGGGGACGTCCCCCGGCCCCGGCAGGCCGAAGATCCACAGGCTACTTTGGACATTGTTCATCCACAGGTTCCACAGCGCCTGCCCTTCCATGGGCCAAGCTACAATGGACTCGCCATGGGTTTCCCGCCAATCCTGCAGCAAGGCCGAGGCTGTTTGCCAATCATCGCCGCCCATCTCCTCCATGGCATCCCAGAAGGAATCCGGCAGTACCGCCCAACGCCACCCGCGCGGTCTGCCATCCGCATCGAGGATGGCTCCCGGCTCAGGAGCAATCATCTCCTCTGGCGATAACATCCAACGGTCGATCATGCCGCCAAAGGTGGGAGAGGGATACCGGATGAACAGCCAGGTATGTCCCTTCGCCCACTCCTGTTCAAAGGCGCTTTCCGCGGAAGTCAAGGTCCGCAATACGGTATACGGGGTCCCCGATGGGATGGTTTCCTCCTCATACAGCCAGCGGCCGCTTACGTCAAAATACGCAGTCGTGTCCTTTGGGGTCACGGGCGTGGAGGCGTCCCTTTCCTCCGATACGGCAAGGGCGGATAGGGCATCGCTCCCGTTGCCGTCTACATCGCATTCCATCCACAGCGTATAAACATTGCGTTCTCCGTATAGCGATTGCAGCTTTGCCAGGGCGGCCTCGCCGATCCCCTCCGCCGGGATGCGCACCGTACCGCGCCAGCGGGCGCTGTCCTCCAGCCATTCCACGGTGAAGCCGCAGTAGGCGCTCCGTTCCGCCGCCGTGATGCCCAGGACGTCCCTCAGGTGCACCCAAAGGCTATACAACACATTTCCCTGGGTGAACATGACGCTTGGCGTAACGGGGGCGTAGAATTGCAGCAGCCTGGGATAGGGTCCGACGCAGAAGTGAAAGCCGCAGACCGCACCGGCAATCTCCGCCTGGCAGGCCAGATAGCGCCCTTCCAAATCGTATTGATCCTCGTTGATCCTGGGGTTGGTTACGCCGGTTTGCCCCAGGAAATCCACGGCGAAGGCCCCCATATAACCCGCCATGGCCTCCTCCATATTGATGGGCAGGCGGCCCTTGTTGACCAGCGGCTCGTCCTCAAACACGCGGCAGTTGTAGTTCAGAATCCGCCCATCCTCCCCCAGCAGGAAGCAATACGCTTCGTCAAAGGAGGAGGTGGCCGCCACATACCAGCCCTCCAAGTCGTGATAGACGGAGTACCGCAGGTCGGTACGGAGGCCGATATTGCCAAGAAAATCAGTGTTCAAATAGAGGGCCGCCTGTTCCATGGCGTCGGCAGGAGAGGCGATGGGCTCTGCCGTGACGGGGGTGCGCGCAAAGACTTCATCCACCTCCGGGAAGGGGCTGTCCAGCAGGTTCGCGTAGATAGCCTTCTCCAGCCTAAGATCGGTACCACGGGCCTGGCTCTCCGCCGTAAAGAAGGAGCCCAGCAGCACCACGGCGGACAGCACGGCAAATGCGGCGGCCGCCTCTTGGGAGGGCCTGACGGCCTTCCCAATGCTTCCGGCGCGCTCTTTGAGACCCTTTCCCCGCATTGAGATCATGGTGGAGAGGATGAGAATGCCGGGAGCGCTTTTTCTGGCGGCGCGTTGCTCTTGCGCTTCCATGAAAGATACCCGCTGTTCGTCCGTCATGGCCGCGGCGGCGCGTTCGCCGCAGGCCAGTTCCCTGTCGGTGCGGGCGCAATGGGCTCCGATCCACACCAGCGGATTAAACCAATGCACGATGCAGCAAAGGCTGCGCAGCAAGCCCCACCACTGGTCATGGGCTTTGTAGTGGCACAGCTCACGCGCCAAAGCCAACGATGGATCCGCCTCTGTGGCGGGCAGCGCGATATAGGGGTTGAGTACCCCCACCAGGCACGGCCCCGGGAGTCCCTGTACCAAGTGCACAGGCAAGGGCTTCACCTTGTAGGCCGCGCATTGCGCTGTATACTTTTCCGCCGCCTCCCCTGAAAGCATGCCCCTCCGGTGTTTTTTCAAGCGGCGGCGGAAGCGTATATTTTGTATGGTCATGCCGCACAGAATCAAGCCGCCCACGGCAAGGTAGGCGAAAAGAAACCACTTCCCCGTCCAGCCATAGGAGGTGTATGCGCTGATGTCCGAAACGAACTGCGCGATGCTGCCGGACTCACGGTTACGGCCCAGCTCATGGTTGGTATCCAATGCCCATGCCAAATCATGTGTAGCGTCTTGAAACCGCACGCGGATTTGGTCGGCGATGGGGCGCGCCTGGACGTCTGTGGAGAGGGTCGGCCGCAGGTCGTTCATGAGGGGATTGGGCAACGCCACGGGGACCAGCAGGCGGATGGCTACCAGCAGCCAAACCAAGGAAACCATGCGGCTGCCAAGCTTGCGGCGCAGAAGCCAGCGCACCAGCAAAGCCAGCAAAATGAGCAGCGCGCCGCACAGGGACGCTTCCAACAGAAAGTTGAACACGGTCATGCTGCGAATGGGCAGGCCCTTGTTGTCATGAAAGAAGCTGAATACCCGTTCTGAAAGGCTCATCAGGGCACCTCCTGTGCTGAATCATTGATTTCAATGACTGTTTCGGTCCTTCCTTGCGATGGAACGGTTGCCGCGTGGCTATCATCTGGATTTGACTGCGTACGAGAATGCGGTGAAGAACGGTGTGCCGCAGTACGCTTGAATGGGATTCGCTATGGATAAAACGCCCAAATGTACCAAATTCATCCATGATCCTGAAAACGCTCCCCTGGCGGGGCAAATTCCGGGGCATCTGACGGATGCCATTTGAATCAATATATATGGAAGAAGCACATGTCGGCTTTCCGCTTGGCCCGGCCTCAGGCGGCAGCCAAGTGCCTCTTCCAGGTGAAAAAGGTTTTACGGGCCTGAAAGCAGGCCCGCAATCCCGCGCTATTGCGGTCCCGTATCACAGGAGGATGGCATTCATGCATCAAAGCGTATCATATGGTGCATAGTGAAAGACACGGGCCTTCCGGTTCTGGTATACTATGATTGGAATGACAGGAAAGGGAGGATCGCGGAATGAAGCTGTATATGAAGCAAAAGGTTTTCTCCTGGACGGACAAATTCACCGTACAGGACGAAGCAGGGCAGGACCGCTACTTTGTGGAAGGTGAATTCCTTACCCTTGGGAAGAAGCTCCATGTCATGGATGAAAACCATCACGAGGTTGCGTTTATTCGGCAAAAGGTCTGGTCCCTTATGCCGCGGTTCTTCGTTGAGATCGACGGGCGGGAAGTATGCCAGATCGTGAAGCGGCTTACCTTCCTCACGCAAAAGTACGAGCTGGAGGGTACAGGCTGGCATGTGGACGGCGATTTCTGGGCGCATGAATACACGGTCTATGACGGCGGCCAGATCGTCATGCGCCTGTCCAAGCAATGGTTTACCTGGGGCGACAGCTATGAGTTGGACATTGCCGATCCAAGCAACGCGGTGATGTGCCTCAGCGTTGTCCTTGCCATTGACGCCGACCTTGCGGCGGCGCGCTCCGCCGCGTCATCCTAGGATGTTATCCCCATGTGTCTCATTGGATGGCGGGGGGCATACGGCAGTGATAAAACATGTGCGCATTCGGAAAGAACGCAAAAGGATGGAAAAATACGTCAAGAAGCAATGGGAGTATAGAGAAAACAGGAGAGCACTGTCCCCCTATGAATCCCCCAGCCGGGCTTCATTGTCTCTGATCGCGGAATAAGCCGAACCCTTGCGCCACACGCGTCCTGTGTATCAGCGATCCAGGAGGCTGTAACAGCGCTTATCCAATTGCCGGAGGCCCTATTCCCCGCAAAAGAGAGCCGTCACTTGCATTGGCATGGCATGCCATCAGGCATAGGGAAGCTGCTGGTATCGGTTTTCGATCAGTGTTTCCGTGGTAATGAGGTGGCGCATCATCTGCTTTTCAGCCTCCTCGGCATCTTTGGTCATGACGGCCTCTAAAATCTTAGCGTGAAAACGGTAGCTGGGTTCCAGCCTCATTTGCTTGTCCGTGTACTGCTCAATGCAGCTTCGCAGCGGCGTGACAAGCGCCTGAATGAGGCTGCTGAGCAACGCGTTTTTGGACGCCATCCCCAGATAGATGTGAAACTGCATGTCCGAAGAAAGGTATTCATCATAACTCGCGCGCTTGTCCAGCATTTGTTTCAGGGAGTCCTGCAAGCGGGCAATGTCCCTGGCGTCTGCGCGGATGGCGGCATAGCGTACCGCCTGGCGCTCCAGCATGAAGCGCACTTCCAACAGATGGTGATGATCCAGCCCGCTGCGGGTAATCAGCGCCTGTACGGAGCGGCTCACCACGGCGGAACTCTCGTCCACGCATTCTATTCCTTTGCCCTGCAGCCGCCGCACATAGCCCCGCGTTTCCAGCCCCCGAAGCGCTTCACGGATGGTGATGCGGCTCACGCCGTACTGCTCGCACAGTTCCCGCTCCGTAGGCAAAAAGGCGTGATGCTCATCCTGCTCAAAAAAGTCCTGCTGTATCTTTTGTTCCACAATATCGCCGAGTGATTGCTTTGCCTGTTGGATCATTTTTATCCCTCCTTGGCGTCGCATGAGCTATTCTGGCCGCAGTGGTAGGCCTCTGCAATCCCTGCTATCAATTCCAATTCCGGCATCGGGGAGAAATCTGACGCAGCCAGCTCCCGGTCTTCCGCCAAGGCATAAAAGCGGCGGGGCAGGAACACGGCGATCCCCTCCGGGGAGGAGGCGACGCATACCGGCCCTGTACAGGCGGAAAGAAGATGGCTGATCTTCTCAACCAGCCTGGGTGCAAGGGGCCGCGTTTCGCTGGACAGCAAAGCCGCTCCCTCAGGCAGGCCGCACCCGTCCGGCAGCGCGGCGTTTGAAAAACCGTCGCGGCTCCCCTGTTTTAGCAAGCCCGGTAGTTGCTCCCTACGCAATGCCAGAAAATGGCCCGTTCCCCGCGCCTCTACATGGATGAGCGTACCCGTCAGGGACGCCGCGGGAACTCCTCCCTGCGGATGGGGGGTGAACGCCACTTCCGCCACCGTGGCCGCAAACCCGCTCAGCATGCCCCCTAATACATGGCGGCATATGGACCCCTCCAGGAATGGGGCCCGGGGCGCCACCCCTAGGCGAATGAGCAATTCGCCATCACAAGGTTTGTGATCGATATAGGAAACCCCGTCCAGGGAACGCCCAGGGCCGTAAAGCGCGTGTAGCCGCCGAGACGTGCGCAAGCAGCGCCGGCGAAGCAGCCTAATGCCCACCAGCCAAAACAGGCAGGCGAACACCGCTGCCGCCACTCCGCCGGGAAGCTGTGCCGCCAGCATGTATAGGGCCGCGGTAAAGACCAGCAGGGAAACCAGCATTCCGCCGCGCATTTGTGCGCGTTGGGCGCGATAGGTGAGCAGATCGGTTTGCACAGCATCGTTCCTCTCTTTGGTATTACAATTGGTATTATAAATCATTCAAGGCGCATTTGTAAATATGGCAATTTATTATAATTTTTTATGATTTAATATGTACTTAATCCATGAAAACAAAAATATTATCGGTATTTATTGACTTATCACAAGCTGTTTCTATATAATGCAGTTAATAACGCAAGGCAAACTCATCATATGAGTTGTCCTGCTCCCGGTTGCTATATTAAGAAGACCGGTAAAAAAAAGGAGGTAGCCCCCATGAAAAAGCTGGTAGCTTTTATCCTTGCCATGGCGATGATGCTCGGCTGCACCGCCGCACTGGCCGAATGGCCTGAAAAACCCGTCAACATCCTGATCCCCGCCAATCCCGGTGGAGATACCGATACCACGTCCCGTGCCCTGGCCCAGTCATTGACTGAGATCCTCGGCCAGCCTGTGAACGTCATCAATATGGTGGGCGGCGCCGGTACCATTGCCATGATTGAGCTTATGTCCCGGGATGCGGATGGCTACAGCCTGATCTACCACCACGTGGATACCGTGCTGCTGAACCTGCTGGGCCGCATGGAAGAGCCCTGGACCGACATGCTGGATGTTTCCGCCGTGACCGGCGGCGGCGCTACCTTCTGCGTATTGGTGAACAAGGACAGCGCCTGGCAGACCTGGGATGAGCTGGTGAGCTACACCAGGGAACATCCCTATGAAGTGAACTTCGCCATGGAAGCTGGCGGCACGCTGCACATGCTGATTTTGGCTATCGAAAGCGCGCTGGACATCCACTTCAACGCCGTTGACCTGGGTTCCGCTTCCGACCGCAACACCGCCCTGCTGGGCAAGCAGTGCGACGTGGTCATCGCGCAATATGGCCAGGTGCTGGATTACATCAACAACGGTGACTTCCTGCCGCTATGCGTGCTGGCGGAAGAGCGCAATGAGAACTTCGCCGATCTGCCTTCCTCCTATGAGCTGGGCTGCCCCGTCGCCTGCAACTGGTGGTACTACGCCGGCTTTAAGAAGGGTACCGACCCCGAAATCGTGGCCAAGTTCACCCAGGCAGTGGAGCAGGCCGTAGCCATGGAGCCTTATACCAATGCCCTGAACCTCTACAACTACAAAGCCAATTTCCTCCCGGGCGAGGAAGGCGTGGCCTACATGAAAAAGAGCGAGGATTTTTTCCGCCCCATCACTGAACTGCTGAAATAATCAGGCCACAAAGAAACGGCGCGGCGGGCATATCGCCATAACCTATGCCCGCCGCACCTTCGGTAACGGGAGGCATATGCGATGAACTCGTCAAAACGCAGTTACCAGGATCTGCTCGCCGGCATCGTGACGATGGTGATGGCGGCCTTTCTGTTTTTGATCACCTTTGGCACCAAGAGCTTTACGACAGGCTCCATCAAGGCGGACACTATCCCCAAGGTGGTGGCCTGCGCCATGCTTGCGCTGGGCATCGGCATCATCCTCAAATGGTTGCGGGATGGCCGCCGGGTCCAGCCGGCGGAGGAAATGTCCGCCGTGGAGCAAAAGGAGCAGACCGAAACCGATCCCCGCAGGAAAACCTTCCAAAAGATCACCACGCCCCTTACGCTGGCTTTTATTTTCCTCTATATTCTGGCAATGGACCAGATTGGGTTTATCCTTTCCACCCTTCTATTCCTTACCGCACAAATCACTTTGCTTTCCACCGATTTAAGCCTCAAGAGCGTCCTGAAAAGCGCCCTCATCGCCGCGATTGCCGCGGTACTTATCTTCCTGGTGTTTGGCAAGGCCTTTAGCCTGCCATTGCCTGTCAACGACTTCGGATTCTAGGGGGGACGTAGCAATGTTGGAAAATCTGCTTCAGGGGATCGTTCAGATGGTGACGCCCCTGTGTTTGGGAATGACGGCGCTGGGTGTCTTTTTAGGCGTGATGTTTGGGTGCGTACCCGGCCTGAATGGCTGCACGGCCCTGGTGCTGGCACTTCCTCTCACATACAAGCTGCCCACCATGGCGGCCTTTGCGCTGATCATGGGCATCTTTATCGGCAGCTGCTCCGGCGGCCTGATCTCCGCTATTTTGCTCAACATTCCTGGCGCGGCTTCCAATGTGGCCACCGCCTTTGACGGCGCCACAATGGCCCGCAAGGGCGAAGCGGGCAAGGCGCTGGGTACGGGCATCTTCTATAGCTTTCTGGGTAGCATCGTGGGTTTTGTCGCATTATTTTTCCTTTCCGGGCCCATTGCCAACCTGGCGGTTACCTTCGGCCCGGCGGAATATTTCATGCTGGCTCTCTTCTCCCTGACGATGGTGGTGGCTCTGTCCAGCCGCAACCTGTTCAAGGGGCTGACCACGGCGTGCCTGGGCTTGCTGTGTTCCTTCATCGGCATGAGCCAGGTGGATGGCAACGTGCGCATGACCATGGGGGTCCGCGCCCTGGAAGCGGGCATTGATCTTATGCCCGCGCTCATCGGTATCTACGCGGTTACGGAACTGATCAACGCCAGCCGGGCCAACGATGCCGAGTATAAGCAAATCACATCCTATAAAATCAAGGGCTTCGGCTTCACCTGGCAGGAGTTCAAGGAGCAGTTCGGCAACTTCGTGCAATCCTCGCTGGTGGGCACATTCATCGGCATTCTGCCGGGCATCGGCGGCATGACGGCGAACCTGGTGGCCTACTCCCTCTCCAAGTCCACTTCCAAGCACCCCGAGAAATACGGCACCGGCTATATCGGCGGCATCGTTGCCCCGGAAAGCGCCAACAACGCCTGTGTGGGCGGCGCGATGATTCCGCTGCTGGCGCTGGGCATTCCGGGAGACACCTTTACTGCCATGATGCTGGGCGCGCTGATGATTCACGGGTTCCAGCCCGGCCCACTGATGATGACCAACAACGCGGATTTCATCTACGGCCTGTTTGTGGCGCTGTTCATTGCCAACATCATGACCGTGGCCTTACAGTATTTCGGCATCCGCGCATTTGTACGCATGTTGGGCATTCCCAAGCACATCCTGCTGCCCGTTATCATGGTGCTGTCGCTGGTGGGCGCCATTGCCGTCAACAACCGCCTGTTTGACGCTTGGATCGTGCTGGCATTCGGCGCCATCGGCGTGGTGATGACCAAGTTGGATTTCCCCATTACGCCGATCATCCTGGGCTTTGTACTCGGTCCCATGGCGGAGCGCAGCCTGCGCCGGGCGCTGATGCTTAGCCGCGGCGACTGGCTCACCTTTGTACAGCGTCCCGTATCGCTGGTATTGCTGGCGGCGGCCATCCTTTCGCTGGCGCTGGCACCCCAGCTCATCAAGCGGGAACGCACAGCCATACAGGACGCCGGGAAAAATGCCTGACTTTTTTGAAACAGGAGGCACACGATGTATTACAACAAGCTGCTCCAGGGGGATAGCGGCGCGCTGAAGCGTGCGCTGTACAAGTCCATGGGGTTTACGGACGAAGCGCTGAGCAAGCCGCTCATTGCCGTTGTCAACTCCTACACCAACGCCACGCCCGGCCACGCCAACCTTGACCAGCTGCTCAAGCAGGTGTCCTCAGGCATCGAGGCGGCGGGCGGCACACCCATGACGTTTTCTACCATCGCCCCATGCGACGGCATTGCGGAAGGCCATACCGGCATGCGTTACATTCTGCCTGCGCGCGACCTCATTACCTCCTCCATTGAATGCATGGTGCGCGCGCACCGGTTTGACGGCATGGTGCTGCTTGGCAGTTGCGACAAAATCGTGCCCGGCATGCTCATGGCAGCGGCCCGCTTGGACATTCCCGCTATGCTTCTCAATGGCGGGCCCATGTATCCGGCCACCTACAAGGGCAAGCACTGGGATGGCAACATTATCACCGAGGCCATTGGCTGGAAGCAGCGCGGAGAGATTACCCAGGAGGAATTCCGGAAAATCGAAAACCTGGCGGAACCCTGTATTGGCTCCTGCGCCATGCTGGGCACGGCAAACACCATGGGCATGATGTCCGAGGCGTTAGGTATGACGCTGCCCGGCTGCGCCTGCATCCCCGCTGTGGACGCGGCGCGCATGCAGGCCGGTTATGACACGGGCGTCGCCATCATGCGCCTGGTAAAAGAGGACATCACCGCCCGGAAAGTGCTGACCCGTGAAAGTGTTGAAAATGCCGTAATGGTGCTCATGGGCACGGGCGGGTCCACCAACGCCGTTATGCACTTGCAGGCCATCCACCGTGAAGCCGGGCTGGGCGATTTGCCGCTGAGCCTGTTCGACCGGTTCAGCCGCCACGTACCCCAGGTGGCCTCGGTGTATCCTGCCTCCCCTTATGATATGGTGGACTTCTATGAGGCAGGCGGCGTACCCGCCGTAATGAAAGAAATGGAAGCGTTGCTGCACCTGAATGCCGCCACCTGCACGGGCTGCACCGTGGGCGAAAACTTGAAAACCGCCCTCTTCACCACCCGCCGCGAAGTGATCCGCACCACGAAGGAGCCTTTTTCCGCAACGGGTGGCCTGGCTGTTTTGGAAGGGAACCTGGCTCCACTGGGGGCGATCGTAAAACCGGCCGCCGTACCCGCGCACCTGATGACCTTCAAGGGCCGTGCGCGCGTATTCCAGAGCGAGCAGGAATCTGTGGACAAGATCATGACAGGCGAGGTGCAGCCAGGCATGGTTGTCGTGCTGCGCTATGAAGGCCCCAAGGGTGGCCCCGGCATGCCGGAAATGTATCACCCCATGAAGGCCTTGGAGGGAATGGAACTTTCCGATTCCTGCGCGCTGGTTACCGATGGCCGCTTTTCCGGCAGCAATCGCGGGCTATTTGTGGGGCACATTTCCCCCGAAGCCTATGAAGGCGGAGCTCTGGCTCTGCTGGAGGACGGGGATGAGATTGAGATCGACATTCCCAACCGCCGCCTGACGCTCAACGTGGCCCAAGAGGAGCTTGACCGCAGGCGGGCGCAATGGAAACGCCCGGAAAAGGAGCTATACGACGGCTACCTGAATATCTATCAGAGAATAAGCAAGTCCGCCGCCGAGGGCGCGGTGGTAGAATGAGGTGCGCACCATGATCTCTTGGAAAAACGACAAGGAACTCTTCTCGCTGATGCGTACGCATCTTTACACTGCGGTTGTCGGCGATATTCTGGATCAAATGCAGCAATATCACCAATTCCTGCCACAAGAAATTCAGCCCATGCAGGAGGACATGGTGATCGCCGGGCGCGCCATGACGGTGCTGGAGCAGGATGTGGCGGTGGAGGGACAAAGCAGCGGGCTGGGTTCCAAGGCCTTTGGCCGCATGCTGGAAGCCCTGGATGACCTGCGGGAGGATGAGGTGTACTTGTGCTCCGGCGCCTCCATGAACTATGCTCTGGTGGGCGAGCTCATGTGTACACGCATGCAGGTTCTGGGGGCTGCGGGGGCTGTGGTGAACGGCTTTCACAGGGATTCCAAGGGGATCTTGGATTTGCAATTCCCGTGCTTTAGCCGGGGCCGCTATTCCCAGGATCAGGCCCCTCGGGGAGAGGTGGTGGATTACCGCGTTCCTGTGAAGATCAACCAGGTTCATGTAGCGCCGGGGGATATCGTGTTTGCCGATTTGGACGGCGTAGTCGTTATCCCCAGGGCGATAGAGCGCGAGGTAATCGAACTCTCCTATGTAAAGGCCACCGGGGAGCGTACGGTGGCCGATGCGATCCGCAAAGGAATGACGGCCTGCGCGTCCTTTGAAAAATTCGGCATCATGTAAACTATCAAGCCGCAACCGCCCGCGGCATCCAAACTCTTGGGGCGTGGACGGCCATGGGCGGCGCTTTGCCCCTGTATTTTCCCATGGATTTGAGCTTTGCCAAGCCCCAGAGGGTGATTGGGGCTAGATTGCCCACCCCGTCAATCCCCCCATCACAAACCCGGACACGCAGGCGAGGGTATCTTCCTCTCATGCGCGGCCGGGTTCGCCTTTTGCCCTCCCCCGCTTCCGGGGCAAAGGCCGGGGGCTTACCGCCTGTTTGCGCGCGCCGGAATCACAGCGGCATCCATTG
>JAYFPK010000039.1:0-33215 GCA_034927815.1 Candidatus Limiplasma sp. | reverse complement strand
CATTGACTGTCGTTCTTTGCGTCTCTTTCCTATATCGTTTTCAAGGTTCGTCGCTCTCAAGCGAGCCTGATTAGATTACCATGCTTCCGCTCCCTTGTCAACATCTTTTTTTCTTTTTCGCAACATTTTTTGTTCCCATGGCGCAAACGCCCCAAAATGCAAGGTTTGAGGCCGGCTCTCCCTTGACTTTTGATTCCTATATAGGTATGATTTCTTCGTCCGCATCCCCTTTCCCCCATCCCCTTTGCGGCAGAAAGGAGCGCCCAGCATGAAGAATCCGCCGGCACGAATCGCCACCGCCAAAGGACGCCTGTTTCCTTGGCTGGCGGGCATTGGAATCGCCACGCTGCTTTTTGCCGGGATGCTGCTGTTCACTTCCTTTCATTATATAGGCAATGATGATGCGCCCATCCTCCGTTCCTTCATGGGGTATGAGGGAGGCGTGCCCGCCAGCTTCCATCTCTATCTCCATACCGTCCTGGCCTGGTTCTTGCACGGCCTGGCTGTGCTCTTTCCCGGCGTGGCCTGGTTCTCCCTTTTACAGCTCTTTTTCCTGTGGTTTTCCTGCGTGGTGATCGTGAAAAGCGCTTCCTCCGCCGCCGCAAACCATGGGCTGCCCTTGTGGGCCGGGGCCGCCGCGGGCACGGTCTTCCTGTTGGTGTACGCTTCCTTTGTGATATGCCGGATCACCTACACCACCACGGGGGCGCTGCTGGGCGCGGCGGCGGTGGCGCAGCTTCTGGGGGTGGATTACCAGAGCCAGAACAGGCCGCGCATGCTCCGGGGCATGCTGCTTTCCATCGCGCTCCTTTTGTGCTGCTACAGCCTTCGCCAGATCAACGTCTTGCCTCCCCTGGCCTTTTGGCTTTTGGGAATGCTTTTCATCCGGCTGATGTATTTTACCTCCGGCAAACAAGCCGCCCAAGAGAGTGCCCAGGGGGAGCCGGCGGCTTCTTCCGCCCCCTCTGCCAAGCTCCTAGGGATCGCCTTGTTGGTCTGCGCTTTGAGCTTTGGGCTTTTTGCGGGCGTCCGGGCCGTGGAAATCAAGGCGCTGCAACTGGAGGATTATCTGCAATGGCAAAACGCCCGCATTCAGCTGCTGGATTACACTGACTTCTATGACCAGCCGCGCCCGGAGCTGCTGAAAGAACTGGGTTGGTCCGAGGCGGAGTTCAAGCTGATCGCCAACTGGTTTTTTATGGACCGGAACATCACCGCGCAGGCTTTCCAAACCTTTTACGAGGCTTTGCCCGAGGCCTCCCTGTCCCCGGCCGACAAGCTAAGCGCGGCCCCCGCCATCATCCAAGGCTTTTTCCGGGATCATCCCGCCCAGGCCGCCGCCTGCGCCCTTGCAGCGGCCCTTGCCCTGCTCTGCGCTATGGCCCAGTGCTGGAAGCGTCCCAAAAGCCTGTGGCTATGGCTTGCCCCCCTTGGGGGGCTGCTGCTGGGCGCCGCGCTGATGGGATATTTGGCCTACCAGGGACGCATGCCCCTGCGGGCCGCCGCCGGGGCCATCTTCCCCACCTCCTCCTTTTTGCTGTGCCTGTCCTTTGCGTGCTTGCGCCCCCCGGAGCGCCCCCGCAAGGGGTATGCGATATTCTTGGCGTTCCTGTGCGTTGTCTGCCTGGCCCTGGCGGGGCAGTCCGCCACCCATACGGCGCGGCTGCTCTTCGCCCCCGTGGACCCCGAAGAGCTGGCCAGAGCCTCCATCACGGCGGACCTGGATGAATACGCTTTGGAAAACCCCGATATGCTGATTATCTATGACCTGTCTCTTGCCGGCGACAGGCGGCTTTTCCCGGACACCTCCCGGGGCATTCCCCCCAACCTGATGTTCTGGGGCGGCTGGCCCGCCCGCTCCCCCAGCTGGAACCGGCAGCTGGAAGCCTATGGCCTGGAGCCCTCCGCCCTCACCTCCCGGGATTTCCTCCGGGATAATGTGCTGGTGGCGGGCACCGACGGCCAGCCCTGGGAATCCCTGATGGCCTACGTGGCCGAGGGGGCCGAGGGGGAGGTGGATTGGGATTTCTACGGCGAATACGGCTACATCTATTTCTATCAGCTCTATGAATACTGATCCCTTCCATGGATTGATACGCCCACAGCGGCAAAGGAGGACAAAGCCTTTGGCAACCCTCAACCTCATTGTGAAAATCGGCAGCATGGCCCTCATCCAAAAAGACGAAGGCGTCATCGATCAAAATATTTTTCAGCGCCTGGGGATGGATCTCAAGCCCGGAATGCTGCTGGTAACCAGCGGCGCCACGGAAATCGGCCGTTTGGATTACATCCAGCGCATGGGCAGCGAGCTCACCGGCGACCCGGAGCAGATCAAAACCGACTATTCCGCCCAGGGCCAGACCATCCTCATGGATACCTACCGGCAGTTTGTGCGGCCGGAATATGGGCTGCGGCAGGTGTTGGTGGAGCACATCCATTTCAACGATCCCCAAAAGCGCCTCCACATCCGGGATCTGCTGATCCGGGCGGCCAAGCAGGGCACCATCCCCATCATCAACTACAACGACCCGGTGAGCGACGAGGAAGTCCGCAAGATGGAGCTGAACAGCCAGCGGGCCAACGGCCTGCCCACTGTGGAATGCGTGGACAACGATGAAACCGCGGCGGTGATTGCCGAGCTGGTAAACGCCAAAACTCTGATTCTGCTCACCAGCACCGAGGGCATCTACCTGGACCGGGACGATCCCTCCACCTTGGTGCGGCTGGTCACAGGGGATACCCTCGAAAAGGTCCGCGCCCAGGTGAAGGAATTGATGGATCATTGCGTGGGAGCCAGCCGGGAAGGGGCCAATGGGGCCAGGGCCAAGCTGGCCTACGCCCTGCGGGCCGTGGAGCACGGCGCCACGGTGATCATCGGCCATGCCCGCTACCACATCGCCGATCTGCAAAGGGGCTCGGTGCCTTGCACCCGGCTTGGGGTAGGGTTGCGGTAAGGCGGCATAACGTAGCTGGAAAGGAAGGGCATATCTACCAGCTAAGCCGACAGCTTGCTTACCCCAAAAAGTACCCGCCGGCACTCACAACCGGCGGATACAAGCCTTGCTCAGGATCTCCATTCTCCTCAGGATTTTTCAGCGTCTTCATCGCCAGCTTCCATCCTCTCTAGGATGGAAGCTGGTTTTTCATCTGCGGAAGGTCCAGGTTTCACGCAGGTCAACGGGGACGATTTGATAGGAGCCATCCGAGAAAGTAACGGCGGTAATCGTAATTACGACCTTCACACTATACCCGACGCCAAAAACCGTTCTTTTGATGGTCTTGGTTCCCTGTGGCCCCACCTTGACTGGCTTTCCCAGGGAAAAGCTGCCGGAATTGATAAGGGTTCCACTATATGAATAGAGTTCCATTTCAAAGTCAAAATCCGTGATGGTTTTTGTTTTACATTCATTTTCTACTGTCAACCCCAGAAGGTCCGATATATAAATGCCAAAGCCGATGCTTTCCAAAGATATGGGATTGGCTGGCTCCACGACGACCTTAAAGCTGCAGCTTTTTCCGCTTTCGTCGGTGGCCGCGGCCGTAATCACCGCCTCCCCGGCCCTGTTGCCCGTGATCGTCCCCTTGCTGTCAATGGATGCAACATAAGGCCTTGAGGACGACCATTGGATTTGCTTGTTGGTAGCATCCGAAGGGGATACCCTCACCGACGCCTTTGACGATCTGTCCTGAAAAATAACCACGCGTTTCATGCCGGATGAGATCTTTGTAACCTTCTGAACCACAGTAACCTTACAGATGTCGATTATGCCGCTGCCGTCTGCCGCAATGCACGTAACAGTAGCGTTGCCTACATTCTTGGCTGAGACCGTGCCTTTAGAATCAACCGTCAAGATTTTTTCATCGGACGAGGACCAAGTCACATCCGTATTGAGTGCATTTTCCGGTGAAACACTGGCCTTGAGCTTTACCTTTTTGCCTTTATCCAGGGTAACGGCATGCTCCGAAATGCTGATGCCATTTACAGCCTGTCCAACGGTAATGGTACAGGTGGAAGCGGCCTTTACGGCAGGATCATCCGTAGCGGCGGTAATAATAGCCTTGCCTGCGGAAACGGCCTGAACAAAACCGTCTTGGCTTACCGTGGCAACGGCTTCATCGGAAGAAGACCAAGTGATGGTTTGGTAGAAGGCGCTTTCAGGGACAACCGTGCAGGTGAGGGAAAGCTGCGCGGCGGATTCGTCTGTACCCAAGACCAATGTGGCTGTTTTTTGGGAAATCGTTACGCTTTTTACGGCGTATATGACATGAATAGCGCATGAAGCGGAAACCTCCGTGCCGTCCGTTGCCGTACAGGTAATGGTGGCTTTGCCCGCATTCTTAGCGGTAACCTTCCCGTTTCCATCAGCATTGGCAACGGTGGGATCTGAAGAAGACCAGATCACGTTCTTTTTCCCGGCGTCTTCCGGGGAGACGCTGGCGGCTAGCTTTACTACGCTGCCTGTGTAGAGGGTTTCATCTTGGTGATCCAGGATAATTTCATTTACGGCGCGGGAAACGGTCACAACGCAGGAAACCGGCTTTGTGAAAGCCGGATCATTGGACGTGGCGCTGATGATAGCCTCGCCAATGCCTACTCCGGATACATTACCGTTTTCATCTACGATGGCAACCGCTTCATCGGAAGAAGACCATGTGACTGTTTGGTCATAGGCATTTTCCGGGGTGATGGTGCAAGCAAGAGCCGTTTGCGCTTTTCCCTCCCCCGCACCTATCAGCAGAGAAATATTCTTATCCGAAAGCTTCAAGGCTTTCACCGCAGCGCGGACTTCGATTTGCCCCTGGGCAAAAATGGTTTCATCGTCCTTGGCATAGCAGGTGATGGTGGCTGTCCCTGGCGCAATGGCCATTACCGTACCCGTGGAATCCACTTTTGCAATAGCCTTATCAGAACAGGCCCAGACAATGGTGGTTTTTGCCGGGGCCTCCTCTGTAAGACTTTCAACGGTGGCGGAGAATTTACTTTTCTGACCCGCATACAAAACCGCTTCACCGGTATCTATGGCGATACTACGGTTTGCTTCGGCCAATGCTGTGGCTGCAAAGGAGAGAAGAAGCATGACAAGAATAAGCCAGAGAATGTATAGATGTCTGCGCATGAGATTCAACCCCTTATTTTCATACTTTAATTTTAGGGTACATCTATCAGGTAGTCAAGGATTATTTTACCATGGCATATGGAATCACGGATGGGATTATACGGGCTGCATTGGCTGTCAAGACTTTCTGCGGGAAGCTCCTGGCAGGGGTGGGCCGGGGCGTATGCCCTCTGAAATTGTAAGCAGGCCAAAGGAGAAGCCCGTACAAAGCAGAGCTGAAAGAAATTCTTCCAACTGCCTTCCTGTTTACGAGCTATGTTGTTTTTGGTTTGTATACCGGATGGGAATACACAGATCTGGCGTCTCAGCCCCTACCCCCTTTCCCTCTTCCAGCTTTCGTACAGTCTTGCGATGACCTGCTCAATGGGCGCTTTTCTGATTTCCACATCGCACACGCCCTCCCATGTGGACAGCAGCTTCATCAAGGCCTTGATAGGAGTTTTGGCAAGGTCCATCTCAAATTCATGAACGCCGTTTTCCCAGGAGAGAAGGCTGGCGTTTTCAAGCTCCGGCATGAACCCGTTTTCCGTTGTCACAAGGATCCTGGTGAGGTTGCCGGTGATCTTGCGCAGCCCGTCAAAACTTCCGTCGTAGGCGATCCTGCCCTCGGAAATCATGAGGATGCGCTGGGCCATCTCCTCCAGATCATCCATGTCGTGGCTTGTCACCACAATGGTGACGCTGTTTTCCTTGTTGATCTTTTTGAGGAAATCGATCATTTGCCGCTTGGCCACCACGTCCAGGCCCAGCGTGGGCTCATCCAGCAAAATCAGCTCCGGGCTATGGAGCAGCAGCATCGCCAGGTCCGCCCTCATCCGCTGGCCCAGGCTCAGCTCCCGGGCGAAGGTTTTCAGCAGCGCCCCTATGTCCAGCAGCTCCGTTACCATTTCCAGATTCCGCCTGTACGTCTTTTCGGGGATGTCCCAAACCACCTTTTTCCATTCAAAGCTCTGGATCACCGGATGGTCCCACCAAAGCTCCGTCCTGTTCCCGAACAGCACTCCCAGGCGGTTCATCAAAACGCGGCGCTGCCTCTCCGGAGACAGGCCCAACACTTTGATCTCCCCCTGGCTGGGCAGCAGCATCCCGCTGAGCAGCTTCATGGTGGTGCTTTTTCCCGCGCCGTTGGGCCCGGCGTAGGCCACAAACTCCCCTTTGCCAATGGCAAAGGACACGTCCTCCAGGGCTGTGATGATCTTCTTTTCCGGCTTGATCAAATTGTGGAGAATCCCCTTTGCGGTGTTGTCCCGCTGCCACTGGGTAAATACCTTGGTAACGCCCCGCAGACTAACGGCGGAATCCATAGGGAACATATCGGTTTGACCCTGTTGTAACATAATAACGCAGTCCTTTTCGAAAAAGATAGCTTGCCGCTATGGAAAGCAGCAGCGCGAAAATCATGGGGTAATACCCGCCCAGCCCCAGGGGCGGCCTGCCCAACAGGCACAGGGAGGGGAACCAGGCCATGAGCCCCTCGGGCAAAAGGGTGAGCAAGGGAAACTGGACCGCCTTGGGCATGCCCGAAAGCGGAAAGGTGCTTAAAAACCATGTGTCCTCAATGGCCGTGGTGGAAATTTCCTCGGCGGACACGGGGGCGTAGAACGCCATGCTGGATACCAAGTAGGCCCGGGCCACCAGGATCACCATGGTCACCAGCAGGTACCCCGCCAGGGACAAAACCCACAGAAAAGAGACCTCCATCCGGAGCCTTCCCAGCGCCACACCCATGAGGATCAGGCCCATCAGGAAGTTGCCGCCTCCCGTAAAGGGCGAGAAGCCGCAGGTCAGCAGCTGGACCTTCAAGGGCAAGGGCTGTATGAACAGGTGCTCCAGCTGTCCCCGCCCGATGATCCTGCTGATGTGAATGTTATTGCCCGAGCCGAAGAGGATGAAAATACCGGTGATCAAGGTGGAATACGCCATCATGAACAGCACCTCATCGGCGCTCATTCCCCCGATGCCTCCAAAGCGCACCGCCATCAGGAACACGCCGGATACGGTGGACAGGTTGGAAATCATGTCGGCGGTGATGCCGGCAACGGCGTATTTTGTATCCCGCAGGAGCCACACCAAATCCAGCTTGGCGGAGATGGCGAAAAGCCTCAGGATTCGCCTGAGCGTGATCTTACCCTCCATAGCTCACCATTCCCTCCTGAGATTTCCGGAACGCCAGCAGCGCCAGCGGCCATAAAATCAAGTTCCACAGGATTTGCATCGCAAGGATCTCCCCGGCGTTCCCCACTCCTGTGCAGATGGACAGCGGCGCGCCTCCCAGGCTGGCAAAGGGCTGATACTTCATGGCGTCCGCCATGCCAAAGGGAAGCAGTTGAATCGGGATCACCGTGCCGGAAAACAGCGCCGCAATGGCCATCCGTATTCTGCTGATCAGCCAGCTCATGTTGCGCAGCTTGATGGACAGGCAGGCGAATAGAAAATCCACCGCAAAACCCAGAGAGATGCACAGCAGCAGGCTAAAAAAGAACAGGGGCGAGGCCGGGGCCAAGTTGACCCCAAGCAGGGGCGCCAGCAATGCCATGGGCGCCGAGAACAGCGCCAGCATAGGCGCCCAACCTCCCACTGTTTGGGCCACCAGCTGCCCCAGAACCGACAGGGGCCGTCCGTACAGCTTTAGCAGCACCCCTTCGGAGAGCCAGCCCGAGGCGGCGGTCTTCACCACCAGCATGTCGCTGAGAATCGCGCTGGCATAGGTGTAGGTCAGCATTTGCGCCAGGCTCATCCCCACCTGTACGCCGGAGGACATCACCACCCGCCACAGAAAGATGAGCGGCAGAAGGGTGGAGATTTTGATGAGAATGTCAGGCAATAGATACAGAACTCCGCCGTTTATCTTTTCCAGGGCGGACAAATGGGCGGTTTTGAGATATTTGTTCATGGGCATGCGCTCCTTATCCTTTGAATGTAAGCATAAAAACGCCCGGGTATCCGATTGAATACCCGGGCGGCTCACCCAAAGGAACAGGCCTGTTTGCGAAGTCAGGCCGCGCTATGATGAGGCGGGAGGCATTCAATAGAATTCAAATGGGCATACGTACCCTGTCCATGGGCAAAACCAGCGCAAATCACGGGCAAAAGGGTATAGTTCACCCGTAAAAGAGCACTGCGAAACGCGTAGCCCTTGACATTCTCGAATTCCGCGAACACCTTGCCATTGCTGAAAAAGCTCGAAATCTTCATGCCTCTCACCACCTTTCCTCCAAAGATGAGGCTATTGTGGCACGGCCAGGGAACCAGGTCAACGCAAACTTTTCTCCCCGGTATTTACCTCTCAACAGAAAATATGAGAATCCGTCAATTTGCCTCTTGCAAAGTGGCGGGTCTCGGTGTATAATCTACCCGTTGTCCCGTTTTCCGCTGATGTAGCTCAGGCGGTAGAGCACTTCCTTGGTAAGGAAGAGGTCATGGGTTCGAGTCCCATCATCAGCTCCAAGCAAAACCGCTTGAATCATAAGGTTCAACGGTTTTTTCTTTGCCCTGAAAGTTGCTCAAGCAACTCAAAAAACACACTTTTGAACCTCATAAAAGGTTCAAAACGAGGTTCAAAAATCCCCTCGAAGCTGTGCCATCCGATCACCTCGCAATCAAGAACATCCGTTTGCTCTAGTATTATGTGACCGAACGTATGTTTTGTCCACGGAAAAAGTATGATAAGAAAGCAAGCAAAAAACCCCCGCCATCAAACGCTAGCGGGGGTATTCGTTAAATGTTTCTTCATGGGATCGTCTTATAGGCACCACTTCCCATATCAGTCAGCGCCTTTCAAACTCCATGCACAGTCCGTTCTTTTTCTTCTTGATCAAGAAATGTATGCTCATAGGCCTTTCGGCATGTGTTGGCAAACTCTGGATGTTGGGTATTAAAGCACTCTTCAATGTTTACCGCATCCCGGTCCTGGATTAGGCCGAAAAGAGTGGGGGTGATGAATAGGTGCCGGTCCTCCATGGGCACCTCATCCTCGTCCATCTTGTTGGTGGCCGCCCGCAGCGCCGTCCACCAGGGCCGCTCCCGGCGCTTTGGAGGTCAGCGGGAGAAGATTTGAGCGTACTGCTCTGCACCTTTTCTTTTACTACCTTGTCTATCGCCGCCCTGAATGCCTTTTCTACTTTCTCCAAGCGCTGGGCCATGGCAGCCTCATCAGCCACATTGATGGCGTCGACGAGCTCCGGAGGCATGCCCTTGGCGCTCATCTGCTCCAAGGCTGCGGTCCACAGCTCCCGGCCGGTCGGCTCCGCTTCCCGGCTGGCCAACTCTTCCTCCCTCTCCCAGACTTTTTGTTGAGCCAGCTGCTCGGCGGTAAGATTTTGTTCCGCCGTCCACCTGCCCTTGGCTGTGTCCAAAGCCTTGGATATCAGCTTGTCAAACTGGCTCTGCAAGGTTTTGTCCCCTTTCAACAGGGCGTTCAGGTCGGCGGGCTTCGTTTCTTCCTTGGTCTCTTTGTTTTCCTCTCCCACTTTCCCGGTGGGATTGGCGTCCTCGGTGTTGGGTGTATCTCCTTCACCCTCCGCGAAAATTGCAAGTTCAAAGGCAACAACCCGGTGATGATGTCTTCCATGGTTCTCTTCCTTGCCCGCGCCGTTCGGGCTTCTCCCGCTCGGCACGTCCGTTTTTTGTATGTAAAAAGCCCAAACCCGAAGAATTGAGCTTTTTGCCAGAAGAAAACTACCTTGCTTGTGCAGGACGGCTATGTTTGTGGCGCTTCTTTCTTGAAATTGCCCCCGTCAAAGTGCTCCCATTTCCCACAATCAGAGCAACTAAAGGTTAAACTACGCCGGGTTTCCCATAGATGCTCCTGTACGACCACATGATTTCCTTGGCAATAGGGGCATAATCCAGCTTCCCCGGTTGTGTTGTAGGGGATTACGTTATTCAAAAATCCTTTCATATTTTGCCCTCCTGCCTAAGGCTCTGAATGTACGCCTTTTTTGCTTCAACGGTAGTAATCTTCGCACAGTTTGGCATGTAATGTACGCCGTCATGGCGTTCAATAGCACCGCAACGCGCACAGCTGACTTCAAAACCCTTCATCATTTCGTCATATCGGAAATTGATCTCTCCTCCACAATCAGGACAATGGCATTCCCGGATCTCCTGTTCCGATCCGTCGAACAACACATCATTCAGATCACCCCAGGTCATTCTGATTACATTGGCTCTTCAAAGTACCTCTTAATCTGGGCATTGATCCATTGGTACCGTGCTGCATCAGTGGCCTCGTGCAGTTTTCTGTACTCCGGATCGGTATACTGTCTTATCATGATTTCAGTCTCAAACCATTTATGCAGCACAGTGTCAACAAGAAATTTTTTGCGAGGACTATCCTGCTTGCCGATCTCAATAGCTATGATCTTCGCCTGACCCCAAGGTTGAATCGTAGCACGGGTAATGCCATTTGCGCGTATCTGCGGATTATATACCGGCTGGACCGGGAAAGGGTACTTGGATAGATCGTTTTTTACAATTTCGTCAATCTGCTCTTGTGTGACTGGGTAGCGTATTGGCTTCCGATCGGAAAGTTTTCCCTTTATTATTATACCATTTTTCGCCGTATCATTCAACGCTACGGCACCGTTTCTCCATGCCGACACATCCTCCGGAGCACCGGCTGCCTGCCACCACGCCCACTCCTCATAAGTCATATCGCCAGGCGCAGCACACTCTTGCCATGGGTATCCCTTCCCCGGCGCTGTCCTATCTGTGGCGCTCCTGGGTCCCTGGCTTGTACGGTGGTACAGCGGTCGTTGGGATGCAGCGGCGGCAGCTTCACCCCTACCGTCGCTTTTGCCACCTCAAACACTTGATCATCCAGCTTTCCGCAAGCATCACAGGTGCGGGTGTCCAAGGAGACCAACCATCAATACCACTTGATTCCCGCCCACTTCTAGGCCTTACTGTCCGCCTGGTTGGACAGAAAGCTGGTTTCCGTCCGCACCAGCCTCTCGGCAACCCGAAAGGATACGCTGAATTGCTCCTGGGCAATTTTGGCATGACTACTGCCGTTCAGATATCCGGCGGTGATCTTTTCCTCCAGGGCCTGGGCCAGGATGTCCTGGTTTTTCCAAATATTTTTGCTATAACCTACCCCGAACCAGGGAGATTGTACGGAAAGCGTGAATGTCTGGATATCCGGTGCTGCCCAGATCTTTGCCGCTTTCTGTTGGATAGAAAAGAGCCGCCGGGCATAGGCTTCAGACGCCGTGAAGCGGAGCTGTCCGGTGAGCTCGTCCTCTATCACCTGTGCAATCCGGGCGGTTTCAATGGCAATGTTCTCCCGCAGCGCTTCCGCCTGGGTGATCCGGAAGGCATAGGCCCCGCTGTTGATACGTGCTTCCAAGTCATTTATGTCAACCTCCTTGATCTCTTTCAGCCTTTCCCGAATCTCCGTGAGAAGCGGAGCCGTCAAGCACCACTCGCGGTAGCTATCCGCCGCCTTGGGCCCCATCATTGATCGGCCCTTAGCAGTGGACGGTGGATTGCAACCCCATGCCGATGCCTTTCCAAAGCTATCCCCGCTGGAAATATTCCTTCGCATTCCGGTAGCACACGGCCTCAATGATCTCCTTCACGTATTCCTCCCCGGAAAAATACTCGCCCCGCTCCATGAGTTCGCCCAGATAATTGCAAAACACCCGGCGGTACAGCTCATGGCGGGGATAGCTTAAAAAGCTCCGGGAGTCTGTGAGCATGCCCACGGAAAGGCACACCGGATATAGATTACCTGCCGCCTGAAATTGCCGCTCAATACCATAGACCTGATCGTTGAACCACCAGGGCGCGCCTAACTGCACAGCCGCCTTGGCTCTGCCATCGCAAAAGCCCGCCGCCAAAGCAGCGAAGGCTTCCATCTGCGCGGGGTTTAACGGGTAGAGGATGGCCTTGGGCAGGGCTCCCAGTTCCGTCAACCGGTTGAGCACCATCCCCACGGATTGGATGGCGGTGGAATCGTCCACGCAGTCAAAGCCCGTTGCCTGGCCGATCTCCCGCACCTTTTTGCTGTTGGCGTCCCGATATGCGCCAATGTGCAGCTGCATCACGAAGCCATATCGATGGTACCGCTTTCCCATCTCAATCATAAAAGCGGACTTGTATTGGTTGACTTCCTTCGGGGAAAGGGGCTGCCCCAGCACGGCCTTTTGGTAAATGGCTTCTATCTCCGGCAGAGTGTACTCCTCCCATGAAATGCTGTCAACGGCATGGTCGCTGACAATGGTGCCGAATTCCGCAAAAAAGCTCAAGCGGGCTTCCAGCGCGCCCAGCATGCTCTCAAAGCTGTTCACCGGGCACCCCGCAGCCTCTGCCAGCTGGGGCATGTAAGAAGCAAAGGCGGGCTTTTCACAGCCAAACGCCTGGTCCGGCCTGAAAGCGGTGGAGATGTTGATGGGAATCGAAGGGTCATTCTTCATTTGTATATGATACTGCAAAGAGTCAATGGGGTCCTCCGTTGTGTTGATGCTTTCCACCTTGGAGCGCTCCATGCACCACCTGGGCGTCATAGGCGTCTTTGCAATCATCTCCTTGGTTTGCTGGTAGATCCGCTGGGCGTTCTTGGGTGTCAGGGGCTCGTCGATGTCAAAATACCGCTTCAGTTCCAAAGCGCACCAAATATAGAGGGGATTGCCAATCAAAAAAGGCAGGATTTCCGCGAATTTCAAGTACTTTTCATAATAGCTTGCCCCGCCCGTGATATAATGCTCGTCAATGCCAAAGGTGCGCATGGCGCGCCACTTATAATGGTCGTGGGCCAGCCACATCTCGCCCAAATCTTCAAAGGGTTTGTTTTCCCATATTTCCTTCGCCAGAAGATGACAGTGGTAGTCAATAATGGGCAAATGCTCCGCATAGGTATGGTAGAGGCGGCTGCCCGTGGCGTTGGTCAGCAGCAATTCTTCTGAAAAATGTAGTTGCATGTCTCTCTTCCCTTCTTCTTGTCAAAATGCGTATAACGCCCCGCCGTCCACCGGGAGGCACACACCGGAGATATAGCTGGCCGCGTTGCTGCATAGAAACAGGGCCGCCATGCCAATATCCATGGGGTCGCCTACCCGCTTTAAGGGAATGCGCCCCATGATTTTATTTTTCCGCTCCGTGTCCTGATCCACAGCCTTGCGGAACATGGGGGTATCGATCCAGCCGGGGGCAATGGCGTTCACCCGGATGCCATACTCGCCACCCTCCGCGCAAAGGGTTCGCATCAAGCCTATATAGCCCGATTTCGCAGTGGCATAGCCCGCGACCTGGGGCATCCCAAGGTAGCTTGTCATGCTTGCCTGAAATAAAATGCACCCCTTTCCCTGGGCCTTCATATGGGGAAAAACCGCCTTGCTCAGGGCAAAGGAACCCACCAAATGGACATTCAGCACTCCAAGATAATCCTCTACCGTCATATCCTCCACAGGCTTTTTGCAATGGTTGCCCGCATTGTTGACCAGAATGCTGACGGGCCCATGGTCGGCAGCGATGCGTTCCACCATTTCCTGGGCATGGCTGGCATCGGTGACGTCATAGGGGTAATAGGCGGCCTGTTGCCCCAATTCCCTCAAGGCCGCCTCTCCCTCCTCCAGCTTTGCCCGGCTCAACACAACGACTTTCGCCCCCGCTCCTGCCAGGCAGCGGGTAATGGCCAGCCCAAGGCCGCTGGCGCCGCCTGTCACGATGGCCGTTTGTCCTTGGAGGGAAAAATAATCCGTTATGGAGTCCATTGCGTTATGCCTCCTCGCATCTTTTCACAGCATCCGTGTCTTGATATTTATAGGGGATGCAATACTCCTTATGGCCCCAAGTCTCACTCTTGGTGCGGGCTCCCCCCGCCACTTCAGCCACCCTTTTCTCCAGCGCCGCCGCCATTTCCTCCTGGGAGGCCGCCCCCTCCAAAATAGGCCCTGCGTCAAAGTCCATATCCCCCTCCATGCGGCGGTAGGTCTGGGAATTGCCCGTAATTTTGATGCAGGGGGCGACGGCGGAGCCCACCACATTCCCCCGGCCCGTGACCAGAAATACCATTTGGCAGCCACAGGAAATCAACGCGAGCAGCCCCTCGTTGTCGTTGGGGTTGGTAATGCCAAACTGCATCCAGTGGGGGTCCGGGGTGGTGTCCAGCAGCCATAGCCCGGCGTGGGCGGGGCGCTGCCCCACCTTCAAAACCCCTTGGATGGGGCTGCTCCCGCTTTTAATCACCGCGCCCATGCTTTTTTCCTCAATGGTGGACAGACCCCCGGCGAAATTGCCCGGGCTGACGGAATACTGCCGAACCGCCTTGCAGTAGTCCAAAGCCTTGTCATAGGTGCGGCCAATCTCCTTTGCAGCCTGCACGTTGGCCGCGCGGCTCACAAGCAGCTCCCGCAGGCCAACGGCCTCCACAATCTCCTCGAAGATGGGCGTGCCCCCCGCCTTGACCAGGCGATCGAAAAAACGCCCCACTACCACATTGCCCGCCAGCCCGCTGGTATAATCCGAGCCGCCGCATTCCGCGCCGACGATCAGGTCGGACAGGCCCATGAATGTCCACGGGGTGGCGTCCAAGGCCCGGCGCATTTCCCACGCCAGCCGCACGCCCTTTTCAATGGCGGGGCCTGTGCCGCCCTCCTGCTGAATAAACATCCAGCTTGTGGGCTTTCCCTCCTGGCGGGCAATGTCTGAAAGCCATTCCGGCTGTATATACTCGCAGCCCAGCCCCACAGCCAGCACAGCCCCCACATTGGGGTGGCGGATGAGGGCAATGAGCAGCCGCACGGCATATTCGTTATCCGTGCAGCCCGCAAAGCCGACGACCTCGGCCTCCGGGTCCCCTGCCTGACGGACGATTTCCTTGGCCACGAAGGAGGAGCACTCCACCGTGTAAATGACCAGCACCTTGTTGCGGATGCCGGACGCGCCGTTTTTCCGCGCGTAGCCCTGCCATCGATAGCCTGCACTCATGGTGAAATACCGTCCTTTCCGGCGATTCAGGAAGCCCGCGTACATACTGGAAGGCCTCCGTCCCATAGGGGCTGGAAACAGCCGCCAGCCAAGGCGCGCCATCGTCTCCGCTGTATGGTGCGGGGTTTTCACCGCTATCCATAGCGGGTGTCATTGGGCGCCCCCGTAACCGCGTCCAAATGGCTGGAGCGCTCATCGTATACGCTTTGGATATTGTGCAAATGCACCCATTCCCCCACAGCGATATCCCGGGCGGCCCTGCCGATGCGAACCCCGTACTTGATGACGTCCTGCCCGGCGGCAATGGGAGCCACGGCAATTTTATGCCCCTTGGGCACCTCGCCAAGGATATCCACCCGTTCCCGGGCGGCATCGCGAATGAGCAGCGCGCTGCCGGGGGCAAGGGAATCAAGGGCCGTGGCCACATTGTCCTGAGGGTGTATTTGAAATGCCCTGCCCGCCTGCTTCATATCGCTTTCCCCTTACAGGATGCCGAACTTGGCGAAGGCATCGGTAGCGCTCATGCCGCCTTCAATGGCCTTGCGCACCACCTTTTCCCCGGCAGCCTTTTCCAGGGCCTTTTCCAGAACCTCATCCGCCACTTCAACGGGAATGATCAATACGCCGTCCATATCGCCGAAGATGATGTCCCCATCACGCACCGTCACCTGGCCGATTTCGATATCGCACCGGAAATCCACCACCTGGGTACGCACGCTGGAATCCTGGGCATAGCAGCCACAGGAGAATACGGGCCAATTCTGCTCCAGCACCTGGGGCGTATCCCGGTGCCAGCCATGGACCACGGCGCCCACAGCGCCGCGGGTGCGCGCGGTGGCCGTCAAAAGCTCGCCCCAATAGGCGCAGCGCTTGCTGCCGCCGGTGGCGATGTATATTTCGTTTTCCCGCAACTGATCCAGCGCCTCGGTCAAGAGCCCGAAGGGCTTTTTCTGCGGGCCGAACACGTCGATCATCAGCACGGTCATGGCACGGCCCGCCAGCTTCATACCGTCCCGAAGGGGGCGGATGTCCTGGGGCAGGAACTGATGATAGTATCCCATTGCGTCCAGAATATCCCCTACCACGGGGGTGTAGAGCTTTTCCTTCATCAGGGCGAATTTTTCGTTTTCGTTATGAATGTCCCAAGCCATTGTATTCTCTCCTTCCAAATCCTTTGTTTAGGCCGGGAGTGCAGGTGCGCATGATCCTGAAGATACCCCTTTGTTCCCTTGCCAAAGCGCGCCTCTGCCGCATCCTTGGCGTTCCCGGCTTTTATGCCACGATCCGGCGGCTCTCCTTGATGGTCCCTCCCTCAGCGCCACAGTCCTTCATCCAGCCAATGCCCGCAACGGGCGTAGGCCTCCCGGTGCCGCAGGCGGTGTGTCACTTCCTGCACCAACCTTTCCGCCGCATAGGCGAGGGTTTCAAGGCCGAATGCCGCGGTGGATGCCTGGGGCGGATATTGCCCCGCCAATCCTGGAACAGGCTCCCTGTCATCCTGGGGAAGGGTATCCAAATCCACGCATTGGGGATAAAGGTGCATCAGATGGGAGGTCTCCCAGCGGCAGCCATGGTCGCCGCCGTCGGGGTATTGCTCGGCGCACAGAGGCACATCCATGGTTGCCCAGGCCAGCATTCCGGTGGCCGGCCGGTGATGCCGCACCCGCAGGTTATATTCCAAAGCGGCCGCCCTTGCGCTGTCAAGGAGCGGATAATGCCCGGCAACCAGCACCGCCGTCTGAAAGCCAAGGGTTTCTGCCTGGGCGAGGATATGGATGAGCAGCCCTTGATAATTGCGGGCCTGCTCCGCCGCGCTGAAAGGAAAAAATTCCGGCAGAAACCGCTGTGCATCCAGCCGCATCTCTTTGGCAATCCCTTCCCGGTACTCCTGTTTCGCCTCTTGCAAAAGCTGGGAGCGGTTATCCCCATAATATAAGAGCGGAAGGACAAGGCCGCCGCCCAGGCGCGCCGCCATCTGAGCAAGGCCCTCCGCCTGAAGCGCATCAGCACCCAGCGGGTTTTGCGGCCCGTGCCATTCAACATTTCCAAGGGGTACATAGGCCACTGGAAAGGCTTCCCGCCGCGCAATCACTTGGGCGGGCCTCAAAAACTGATACCGAACCTCTTCCCGGTGCATCCTCTCAGCTCCCAACGCTTGCTATTCTCCCCGTATCTCGGAGGGTGTTTTCCCGTAGCGCTTTTTAATGCAGGAGGAAAAATACCGTTGATTGCTGTAGCCCGCCATCTCGGATATTTCCTGTACCTTGAGTTCCGTATTCCTTAGCTTGTCCACGGCGTATTCAATCCGCACACGGGTCAGGTATTCCACAAAGGACTCCTCCGAATGCTGTGCAAAAAGATAGCGAAGGTAGTTGGAACTCACATAGAGCATGGCTGCTACCGCATCCACGCCCAGGGCGCTGTCCCCCAGGCGGTCACGAATCACGTGCTTTGCCTTGTTTACAATGGGATTCCCCCCGGAGGCGTTCAGCCGGTCGTAGGCTTCCGCCAACCGTTGGAGAAAAGCCCGAAACCAGCCACGGCACTCTTCCACCCCCGCAACCCCAAAAAGGACGTGAAACTCCGCCTCTATGCCGCCCTCCTGCTGGGCAGCCGCATATTCGCGCAGCATCGCCGCACAAAGGCACAGCAAATAATCTCGCAGCGCTTCCAGGGACAATCCCTTCCCCACCGCTTTTTCCAGCAGCGCGTCCGCCTGCGCAAGCAAATGGGGCGGCGCTTTCACCTTCACCTCCTGCATAAGCCGCTTTTCCAACTCCCGGTCCACAACAAGGGGAACGTGTGTGGCGTGGGGCAAGGCCTTGGACTCCTTCCCCTCCGCGGAGCGCAAAACCCGGGCGGCCTCCCGGCAGGATTCGGCCAGGCTGCCTATGGTGTTGCCCACACTGCCGAAGGATGCCGCAGCGGCATAGCCAAAATGCTTCTCCACATTGGCGAAGGTCTGATCCAGAAAGGAATGCATCTGCTCAAACAGGCCGCCCCCCTGGGCGCCTTTGGAAATGGCCAGCAAGGCGATGCGGGCACCGCCAAAAGGCACCAGGTAGACCACAACCCCCGCCTTTGCAAGCACAGCCGCTGCCGCCTCCAAAAAGCCGCAGAACTCCAACAACGCCTCCTTACGCGCCTGTCCCTCCGGCAAGCCGGAAACCCGTACGATAGAGGCCATATAGTGCGTCCCCGCCAAGTCGAGATCCGCCAGCAGGGCAAGCTCCCGAATGCGCTCCTGGTTTTCCCCCTCACTCATGAGCATTTGAATGAAGCTCTCCCGCAATACCGGCAAATTGTTTTTGCGGACCGAAAACAGCTCCTGATAGTCCTCGTATAGGTGGTTTTCATCCTCAAGCTCTTTGAGGAGGGCCCCCGCCACCTCCCGGATTCTGGAAGGCAGCACCGGCTTGAGCAAATAGTTTTTAACCCCGAACCGGATAGCGTTACGCGCATAGTTAAAGCTTTCATGGGCGCTGATAATAACCACCTTTGGCTTATAGCCGCTTTGCTGGAGCCTCTCCACCAACTCCAGCCCGTCGCAGCGGGGCATGGCAATGTCCGTAAACAGAATATCCGGTTTTTTTTGCTCATATAGCGCAAAGGCCTCCACTCCATCCTGCGCGGTGTAGACCTCGCTCAGATTGCTGAAGCTGCTTTTCAAATGCCTCGCAATTCTTTGCAAAACAATTTTATCGTCATCCGCGATCATCAGGGAATACACGCCTCATTCCCCCCTTCCTCCGGGGCCGTATAGTCCATCATGGGAATGCAAATAATGGCCCGCGTGCCGCTGCCCGGCTCACTCTGGTAACAAAGTCCGTATTGATTGCCAAAGTACAGCTTGATTCTCTCGTTCACGTTGCTGATGCCATAGCTGGAGCCCATGTGCTGGCAGGTTTCAAGGCTGCGGTTGATATACTCCAGCTGCCTGGGCGCGATGCCAATCCCTTCGTCTTCCACCTCAATGAGGATGTTGCCGCCCTCTGCGCTCCGGGTAATGCGGACCAGGATATTTCCGTCACCTCTCTTGTACTGCAATCCATGCAGCATGGCGTTTTCCACCAGAGGCTGTATGGCCAGTTTGATGACGGCCTTGTCCAGCAACGCCTCCTCCACCTGGAAGCTGCAACGGACATGGTTGCCATAGCGGATGTTCTGAATCTCCACATAGCTTTTGATTTGTTCGATTTCATCCCGAATGGGCGCCAGAAGCTGTCGTCCCCGGATGCGGTATTCGTAGAAGCGGGACAGGTTATCCGCCAGCAGGCTGATTTTCTCGCTTTCGTTTTCAGCGGCCAACCATACAATGGAGTTCAGCGTATTGTACAAAAAATGCGGATTGATTTGCGCTTGCAGGGCATTGAGCTCAGCCGTCCTTTTCAGGCATTGCTCCTGGCGTACATTGTCCTTTTCCACCTGGAGCTGCTTGATGGTAGCGTTCAACTCGCCCATCAGGCTGCCGATTCTGGTCACCATCTCATTGAAGCATTGAGCAAGCCGCCCCACTTCATTCTCATCCTGATAATCATAGTAAAGCGAATAGTCCCCCGCAGTAAAGCGCGTCATGTATTCCTGCAAATCCCGAATGGGACGGATGATCCTCTTGGAAAAAAACATAGCGCAAAAGAAAGCGACCGACACGGACAGCAGCAGCAATAGAAAATCCTGCCCGAACCTGTTTCGAAGAACCTCCCCAAAGCTCTCCCGCCCGGTCATCACCACGACATACCAATCCTGAATATTCAGCTTCCGGGCGGAGATCATATACCGGTCCGTCAGCGGGCGAACCCCCTCCTCCTCAATGGTGAACCATTCGTGATATCTGGCTGTCATGGCCGTGTTGCTGGAAGTGATGATCTCCTGGTTCCCCTTCAAAATCACCACATAGCCCCCCTCAAGGGTGCTGAGGGTGAGATAATTGTTGATGGCGGCATGATTGAGGCTGATGAGCAGAAACGAATTCCCGGCATACCCGGAAATAGGGACATTGATGACAATGACCATGCCTTTGCCCGTACCAAGAAGCCCTTCCTCATTTTGGTGTCCGAAATAAATAGGCGGGCTGCCTGCCTGGGCGTATTCGGCGTATAGCTTGGATTGCAGAAAATCCAGCTGCGGCGGAGACAGGGTGGACAGATCATAGAACATCCCCTTTGGGGTATACAGGCACATGGAGCTGACGAAGGAGTCTGGAATGCGGATATCGGACACCAGCGTATTGTAATTGGTCAGCGTCAGGTAATACTGATAAGGCAAATCGCTATTGAGATACTCCCAAAAGGTCTCCTGAAACCTCTCGCTCCGGGTGAGGCTGTATACCCGGGTGGCCACGGACTGCATCCGTTCATTGAAATATTGGCTCATCTGAAAGGATAGGGCATCCATATAATTATTCAGGCTGCTTTCCAAATCCGTATACCGGTTATAGGAATAGAACGCCGACAAAGCGCTGGTAACGCAGGCGGAAAGCACAAGGGATAAAATAAAGATTTTTTGCTGCAATGTCCGCTTTTTCATGTCTCTCAACCCCATACTGTTTGAAACTTCCAAAAAGAAACGTCAGCAGCATGAGCGGCTTGATTTCTTAGCCCTTTACCGCACCCGCGGTAAGGCCCGCGATGAACTGTTTGTTCGTCACGATGTACAAAATTAAAATGGGGATAATGGCAATGGACGCGCCAGCCAGCATGATGTGCCATTCAGCCGCCGCCGAAACCGAATACTTCAGTTGCACAACCGCCACCGTCAGGGTGGTCATGCTCTTGTTGGACATGGTCATGATGAGCGTCGTAATATAGTCGTTCCAGGTGTTTCGGAAGGTGAACAGCGCCACAACGCCCAAAATAGGCCGAATCAGCGGCAGGATGATCCGCCAGTAGGTGGAGAAGATGCTGCAGCCATCGATGCAGGCCGCCTCGTCCAGCTCCCGGGGAACGCCCTTCACAAAGCCCATCACCAGAAATACATTGGTAATCTGGCTGCCCGTGAGCACCAGGATCAACGCCAGAAGGGTATTGTCCAGGGTAAAGCGGCTCAGGAATATCTTAATCGGGTATAACGCCACCGAACCGATGGACACGAACATCATCATGGAATACATGACCAGCATAACCTTTTTGCCGAAAAATGTAAACCTGGCCAAAACGTAGCCCACCAGCGAGCAGGTCAGCATGGCAATCAGCATGGTAATGACGCTGATCACCAGGCTATTGCGGCTATACAAGCCAAAATTGGAAGTAACAAAGGCCTGGCTGTAGTTGCTCCACTTAAACTCCTTCGGCAGGATGGAGCCGCCCAGGGTCAGCTCCGCGTTGGTTTTCAGGGAACCCAGCAGCGCATAGAGGATGGGATATACGCTCACAACAACCAATATCGCTATGCACAGCCAGGCGAGCAACATCCCCGGCTTGGTAAACACCTTCGCTTTTTTCGCCATATCGTGTTGTCACCGCCTTTAATACAAATTGTCCAGCTTGCGGGATAGGAGGAGATAAATCACCGTCACCACGCCCACAATGGCGGAGGATACCATCGTCACTGCCGCGCCGTAGCCAAACTGGGTGGTCACGATAGAGCCGGGAGAAATGGGGAAGAAAAACTGATAGGCGTACAGGAAAATCGTCATGGTGGAATTGATGGGGCCGCCCTCGGTGATGACCATGATGGAGGTCATATCCTGGAAGGCGATGACGATAGAAAGCATCAGAATCATCTTCAAAACAGGACCCAGCATGGGAAGCGTGATGAACCAAATGCGCTGCCACCAGTTCACGCCATCCAGCTCTCCGCTTTCATATACGTCCGCGGGAATCCCTTGCAAGCCCGCCAAAAAATAAATCATGTAATTGCCCAGGCCGCCCCAAATGCCGATGATGATAATGGTGAGCATGGCGTGGTCTACGCCCAGCCAGTTAATGGGCGTTTTCAGGCCCATGGACATGAGATATTTATTGATTTCTCCGTTATACACATTAAAGAGCAAGTAGAATACCAGGCCCATGACAGCCGCGCTCATGATGGTCGGCAGGAACAGGGTCGCCCGAAGAAATCCTGCTCCCTTCAAATTCTTGCGGTTGAGCATCATCGCGGAAAAAAACGCAAGGGGAATGATCAGGCCCACCTTGCCCGCAGCATAGGTAAACGTGTTCTGTACCGCAACCCAAAACACGGGATCATTTTTGAAAAGCCGGATAAAATTATCCAGCCCCACAAAGATTGGCTCCCCTGCCGCAAGGCCGCCATACTGGTAAAAAGCATAGCGGAAGCACCAAAGAACGGGAAAAACGGTCAAAAACAAGAACAGGATTAGGTTTGGCGCTATCATCGCATAGATCTGAACGCTTTGACTCAAATTTTTCCGAGTCCGCATAGCACGTTCCCTCCGCTTATCAATGAGTATCGTTTGCCGCTTTCCATTTGGAAAGCAACAGGGCGACTGCCCGGAGAATAAGGATATCCTCCGGGCAGTCGGCTCATCGCTTCATGAAGCCAGCGATGAAGAGCTACATCAGCCGCCGGGCTTGGCCGGATCAAAACCGGGAATCTGGACACGGGTGCCCAGGCCTTGCTCAATGCCCTTTTCATAGGCTGCGTTATAGCGCTCGGTCAGATCGGCGAGGGTGCTGTCAATGTCGCCCTTCCCAAGGATCAGCGCGAAAATGGTGTTGTACATGTTTTCGCCTTCCACCTGAACCGCCTGGCTGTTAAGCTCCTGGGGCACGGCGGGCCACATGACGTCCGTGGGGCCCAGCAGGAAGCTCTCCTTGCCCTCCAGCAGCGCGGAGGTGCCGGCCTTCGCGGAAATCGCCGGGTTCATGTTCACGCCCAGCCCGGCCTCCTGATAGCCAACTAGGTAGTCTTTCCCGTAGAACAGTTCCTTGATGGCCGTCCACGCCAGCTCAGGGTTTTTGCAATCCCGGGTAATCATGTAGCCGTGATAGCCGATAACCGATTGGGTTGCTTTTTCGTAGCCGTCCATCACAGGGATCGTGGTGCCGTTCCAATTGGCTTGCGTGGGGAACTGGCTGGCATACACGCCCGGCTCCGCATGGGACCAGGAAATGTACATTCCGATTTTTCCATCCGCAAACAGGGTGCGCAGGGGATCAATATCCAACGACTCGCAGCCGGGGAACGCAATGCCGGTGGTGAACATGGTGCGGTACGCTTCCACAAAGGGCTTATAAAAGCTAAAGTCATATTCGCCCTTGGCGAAATCGAAGCCTTGGTTCGGGCCGCCAGAAAGCTCAATCATGAAGTCCATGGAGCGCAGCAGCGCGCCGGCGGGACTCTTGAAGTTGGCCGCAAAGCCATAGATGCCTTCGCCGGAAAGGGTGTCCGTGATGATTTTCGCGGTTTCCACCATTTCGGAAAGGGTTTGGGGAGGGGCCGCAATGCCGCAGCGGTCAAAGATGTCCTGGTTGTAGATCAGCCGCCCGGTGGTACCGATGACCGGATAGTAGTACATCTCTCCATTGAAAGCGGTGATGCCTTCGATGGCGTAATCGCCCCAGAGCGCCTTGTCCTCTTCCGTCATGAACTGGTCGATGGGCACATAGTAGCCATTGCCAACGTAGTTTGTAAAGGTCGCCAGGGTGTTGGGCAGGTCAACGATGTCCGGGCCGCCTGTGGCAGCCGCCACATCAATGGCTTGCAGGAAATTGTCGGTGTAGATTTCCAGAACCAGCTCGATGTTGTGGGGGTTGCTCTCATTGTATGCCTTGATACGGGGCTCAACGTAGGTCAAATCCGCTCTTGACATGCTCCAGATGGTCAGACGGGTTTTTTCCGTTTCCGCCACGGCGCCGCCAACGCAAGTCCCAATCAGCAGCACCGTCAGGATGGAAACCAACAGAAACACACGCAGAAACCTTTTCATCCTTTTTTCATCCCTTCCATTTTTGTTGTCGCAGGTCGCCATTGGGCGGGCTCGTATAATATGTGAAAATTATACCATCCGGGTTTGGGTGAAACAATCCAATATTGATAGGTGTTTTGTTCGAAATATGATTATCTTTTCACCCGCGCGGCGCAGGGAACCGCACGTTCATACAACAGCATGACCGGCCGCAAAATAATACCGCTCGCCCCATACCCCGGACCTTCGCCACCAAAAACCGAACCCGGTATGGTGGCGCTATCCCTCTGGGATAGGAATCTATCCATTCTGCCACGGGGGCGGGCCCCGGCCTGGGGGCGCTCACCATGGCGGGAGCAGACGGGTTTGGCGGCATTGCCACATCCTTTATGGGCTTGGGGCCTATCTTTCCATGCGCTTTGTTGCCAAAGCCGATATATCCTAGCTCCCACCTCCCCTTGCCATGTCCATGACCGGTTTGATTGCAGGGCCTGTGTCCTTTAGCGAAGCGGCCCGCCGGCGCAGCCGCCACGGGCATTTTGCCGGGACCGCCGCGGACGCGAGCCCCTCTTGACGCCCCCTCCCTCCCTTCTCCTAAAATCCCGCCAGCATGCCCCCATCCACCAAGAGGGAGGTGCCTGTAACAAAGTTCGCTCCATTCCCGCAGAGGTAAACCGCCGCCCAGCCAATATCCTCCGGCTTGCCGTAGCGGTGCATGGAGGTTCGGGTCAAAATCCGCTCCTGCCTGGAGGGATCCCCCGATGTGGCCTTGCGGAACATTTCTGTTTCGATAAATCCCGGGGTGATTACATTCACCCGCACATTGTCCCCGGCCACCTCCCCGGCCAAAATCCGGGCAAAGCCCGTTACTCCCGCCTTTGCCGCCCCATATGCGCTCACATAGGTTAGGCCCATGTAGGCGCTCAGGGAGGAAATGAAGAGAATGCTCCCATCCTTGCGCTCCCGCATCTGGGGCAGCAAAGCCTTGGTCAGGACAAACGCTCCGGTGAGATTCACCTGCAATACCGCTGCCAGGTCCTCTTCCGTCACCTGCTCCACAGGCTTTTTACAGTGCTTTCCGGCGTTGTTCACCAAAATGTGTACCGGGCCTGTTTCCAAAAGCCGCTCCACCGTCCCGGGAATCAACTGGCTTTGGGTAATGTCAAACACAAGATAATCGGCATTTTCGCCCAACTCCGCGCAGGCCTCCGCCAGGGTGCTTTCCGTGCGCCCCAGCAGCGTTACCCTGGCCCCGGCGTGTATCATGCACCTGGCAATGGCCAGGCCTATACCGCTGCCGCCGCCTGTAATGACGGCCCGCTTTCCCTCCAGCCCAAAAGCATTTTGTAAATACGGGTTCATTTTCTTCGTTCCTTTCTTTGGCTTTAGTCCGCCAGCATTTGCATGGCGGCCCGCATATACCCAAGGGCATAGGCCATGCCCGCGTGCCAGGGAGCCGCGCAGAGCATTTCCGGCGTATGGTCCGGCACCATCACCCCGTCAAATTTTACCTCCCGCAGCAGCTTCAGACAGCGCAGCATGTCGATGTCTCCCTCGTCCACAAACACCTCCTGGTAGCGGGGCACTTTGCCCTTTACGTTGCGAAAGTGAACATAAGAGATCTTTCCCTGGTCGCCATAGCGCTGAATAGCCTGATAAATATCGCTGCCTTCCATCTCCTGAATGCTGCCCATGCAAAACTCCAGCTTGTTGGCCGGGCTTGGCGCCAAATCCAAAACATCCTGGTACAGTTCCGCCCGGTATACCAGCCGAGGCGTTTGGCGAAGGCCGGGCATGGGCGGGTCATCCGGGTGGAGAGCCATATCCACGCCCGCCGCCTCCGCCACAGGCAAAATTTCCCTCAAGAACCATTGCAGCCTTTCCCACAGCTCCCTGGTGGAGACTTTCGGCTGAAAACCCTTCTCCCGTTGGTTCTCATCGTAGGTCATATTCCAAACCTCGCCCGCAGGGATGGGCGCGTCCAGAGGCAGCTCCTCCGCGTCAAAGTAGGTGGTCAGCGCTTGCCCCCGGCCGATGTTCTTTTTGGCATGGCCCCATACCCCCGCCAGAGAGAAGTTGTACCCAAAGGCACGGACGCCAGCCTTGCCGGCATTGTTGACAATCTGCTTGAGGGTTTCCATCTGCTGTGTTTTTTTCGGACCGTCCAGCAGCACATCATACCAGTCCGCAGGGCTGAAGTTTTCAATGCCGTAGATGCTCAGCCCTTCCTCCCGCGCCATTTTCTGGAGGGCTTGCATATTTTCTAAGCTCCAGAAAAAGTCCTTTTCATGGGAAACGCCATAGTTTTTTTGGTCGTCGGTGGCGGTTACCACTTCCTTGGCATAGTACTCCGCCAGGTGGACAATCAGGTGGGTACACCCGCACTGCCGCGCAAAGCGAAAATTCTCCCGTGTCAGCATTTGCCGATACAAACCAAGCCCTAATTTCATGATGTCAGCGCCTACTCTCTTTTATCAGTGCCCGTCCAATGCTTCCTGCGTCATTCACCATATCACAAAGGCATTTTTTTTTCCTCTTTACCAATGATCTAAATTCCACTATATTGATACAAGGGGTGATTTGGTGCCTATCCATATCATCAATGCGATGCATACCATTGACACCGCAACGGAAACCCATTACGCTTTTCATCAGAGAATCGACCCCGGCCAATTCCCCCAGGTGCATGACTTCTACGAGATTGATCTGGTCACCTCGGGCTGTCTGCAAATGACCTTATGCGACAAAGCCTTCCCATTGCCGCAAGGAGCTTTGTTGCTTGTGCGCCCCGGAGATGTTCATACAAAGGCCGCCCCAGGCCCCTGCACCCATGTGAACCTGGCTTTTCCGGCGGAGACCGTCAAGAGCCTGTTCCACTATCTTTTTGACGATCAAAGCTTTGCCGCTCTCCTCCGTCTGCCCTATTGCCCTCCAGTTTTCCTGAACCCGGCGGAACAAACCGCCCTATGGCAAAAAATGGAGCGTCTGCGGACTCTCTCCCCTTACCAAAAGGACGAAATCAGATCAAGCCTGCGCCTGCTTTTAGCGGATGTAATGAAAATGCACCTGCTTCCCTCGATCCGCAACGGCGTCCATGCCCAGCCGCCCCCTCTTCCTCCGTGGCTGAAATCCGCCCTTGAGGAGCTTGAATATCTTGAAAACTTCTCCGCTGGAATGACCTTTTTGCTCCAAAGAACCAAAAGGAGCAAGGAGCATATTGGCCGTACCTTCAAGCGCTGCCTGGGCACCACCCCCTCCGCCTACATCTATTCCCTGCGGCTAAATTACGTGGCCAATATGCTGACCCACTCCGCCACGCCCATCCTGGAGCTGGCCTATGAAGCGGGTTTTCAAAGCTCCGCTTACTTTTACCAGCTGTTCAAACAGGCTTTTCACACTTCGCCCCAGCGGTTTCGAGAGGGATTTACCCTTGCACCATCCGCACAACCTCATCAAGAGCAATCAGCTCTTTCTCCTTCTCCACACAGCCCTCTATAAGAAATTGTACCTTGGCCCAATGGAATGGCCCGCTATATCCGGGAACAGGAAAACATGGTCAAATGAGGGATAGCATCACGTAGTAAAAGCCAGCGTCATGTAGGCGCTGGCTATATTGCCCTTACAGGGCTTCTACAAGTCACCCTCTTTGGGGCTGTTCTTGGCTCTTGATCAGCGTTTCTTCCATCAATCGCCCTGCCTCGATCTATAACCCTATATAGCCCGTTGCCAGCAATGACAGCGGGTTTACTCGATCAAAAAAATAAGTGATCCAACTTGATTTGTGGATGCAACTGTAAACAAACTGGTATAATCCAAAATCATGCAGGTGTTTTATTTTACAAATCGAATCATTGTTATGAGAATCGTGAAAGATGCAGGAGATTTTATATGCGGCAAAAACTGTCCTTTTTGTTGGTTTTAATCATATTATTACTCATAACATCGGTTTCTTCAGAAGGATATTTATCGATGTCTGTTTCGCCTACCGGATTTAAGCAAGGTGATTCTTTGTATATTTATTTTATTGCCCCGAAGATGGGAAATGCGGATTTAACAGTTATTGACTCAAATGGTGTGATTTGCGCCACGCTTTTGAGCGACGCCACCGTCTCTGAGGGAGCGAACGAGTTTACTTGGGATGGCACGGGAGATGGCCGGATGTTGGCGGCAGGGGCTTATGTTCTTCAGTTAACCATGGGGGATATGAGCGTGAATATGGACGTTGCCATCCTTCCCGTGGCAGGCGTGATAGCCACCCCTTCCATCCAGACGGCTGATGGGCTCACGCATGAAACCGAGGAAGAAACGGTCGAGATAGGTGAGAATCCAATCGCCGGAACAGAAACTGTATTTAATGAAAACCAAACAATCGGAACCTCTATGACACCAGCATACAAAAGCTCTTATATTCCGAACCCTGCGCATGAAGCCTGCTATTGGTGTACCCCCATGAACCTCCATGATGAGGCTGCGATTTGGGCTATGCTCATAGCGCCCATAACCATTGTCAAAGGTGACAACCCCGATGCCCAAGTGATTTTACGCGAGGAACCCAGCGACGACGCTAAAGGAGTGGGGGTTGTGACATGTCTGTCTCAAAGTGTCCACGTCCTGGAGACGAGGGATGATGGATGGTCCTTGGTGGAGTCCTATTCCAGCTCATTTCATGACTCGAAGGTCAAAGCCTGGAACCTTTTTGTGACAGGTTACATTCCAAGCAATAAATTGGCTCAAAAGACGCCAGCTCAGGATTACGGCCTCGTGGTTGATAAACTGACGCAAGAACTGTATCTGTTTAAGGATGGACATTTATTTTCTACTCTTCAAGTTTCCACAGGATTATTTAATGACAAACAACCCTACAACGAAACACGTTCGGGTGAGTTTCTGACAATTTCCAGAACCGGAGATATCCGCTCAGATAATTTAATCGGCTCCTTCGCGCTTCGCTTTAACTCGGGCGACTTACTTCATGAAGTGCCGCACGTAAAAAATGCTGACGGCACGAAAAACTTTGGGTATACGGAGCCCAAATTGGGAACACGCGCCAGCCATGGATGTATTCGCACGCAACGGCTGAAAAACGCGGAAGGGGTAAATATGGGTTGGCTTTGGAACAATCTTTCGCTTTATACCAAAATTGTCATTTGGGAGGACTATGCAGGCCGCTTAATGGAAAGTCCAGATCCATCCACCCCGCTTTATTTCAATACAGACGGGGGTACCAGCTATCACTCTACCCCCAATTGCAATGGCGTACGGAACAAGTACTTGCCCCTTACAGGTGTTTTAGCCTACGGAGAACTTGAGGATGCAAAGTACAAGGATCTGAAAAGGTGCCCCAGCTGCAATCCACCTCGTAGAATTGCGGAAATTGAAGAAATCAACAAAATCCATGAGACCCAATCTCCTGGTGAAATTCCGCAGCATCTTCGGCAGGATAAATGAAATGCCTTTACAAGCCGGGATAGCAGCTCGAAATTTCCAACTTGATCTCGGAGCGAATAGGTGATGCCCTATCATGCTCATTTAAGGCTTGCTCCTTAACAAAACATTAGAGGTGGTACGCTATTGGGAATCCTATACGCAACATCAAACATTTCGTGAATGAGACAATGAGGGCGCAATTTGGACTTGGGGCTGCTATGCAAGCGATCTGCGGACACCGCCACACCTGTATCAGTTCCTTGCTGTGCCTGTAACGAATCATACGCGTTCCCTCCATCCATCGCCCTGCGGCGGCGGAAATTGGGCAATCGGGGGATCAGGCGTGGGCATCCTGTCGGGATGATAGGATAGCATCACTCTGGACAGGGGTTTGTCAGCATATCTGTCATCCAGGGCATCAATCCATGTCTCAAGCACTACGTTTTCCCGAATCGAAAACGAATGGAATACGCGGTAGGTTTCGCACACGCTCAGCATCTGTTGAATATCCCATGCTCCGCTTTGAAACATATATTTTTCTTTCCTGCTTGTCGTGAAAAAGAACCGATACTCCGGCTCGCCGTATAGGTCTGTAAGCTACCCTTCCACGTGGATAAATTGCAGCAAATCTGAATGCAACCGCCGCTGGAATTCTTCAGGCGCCACCCGCGCCGATTGTGCGCTGCTTAGAAGGATTCTGTTTACACGGGTGTCCTTTTTGTTAAAATCAAGCCGCAGGTTCCATTCATGCCCGAAATCCAAAACTCCATCGGCTGTGCCGTCCCATACTTCCTTTGACACTTCAAAAGGAATGTCGTTTTTTCCAGCAAAATCTGCGAAACAGCCTCCAGCGTTGTCCCTTCAAACGGAATTCCCTGATATAGGTGAAGCCCGCTCCCTCTCTCCGTCAAGCTATACCCGGCGCAGAAAAGATTGAGCGACATGAGCGCAATGCTCAAGCACATTGCCCAGCCCTTTTTTACATAGCTGTCTCCCGTTGCTATTGATATGCCTTTTCAATGGGAAAGCGTTACAGCATAGCTCTCGACCTTTCCAAACGAGCAGGTGGGGCAAAGTGCCTCCTGGGTTTTTATTTTACCGCGCTCTTGGCATCGCGTTCCTCATGCCATCCCCGTGGCGAATGCCCTCTACCTCACACCCATTTCCCTATCGCCTCATAGCCTGGAAGATCCTTGAACCGATAGGATTCAACGCTGACGGCCTCGCCTGTTTTTGCGTCTATCTCAACACGGTAATTCGTCATGTCATACAGAGTGCCGAAGGTTTGAATGGCTTGCGCGCCCTGCATGGAAAAATGGAACCGCCAAAGAGGGGTGTCCGGGTTGGTTATATCGTAATACAGATAGATGGAATCGTACTTCAGCAAGTCCTCTTGTGCGGTTCCATAAGTTTCGAGAATAACGATTTTTGCCGCTTCCAGCGCATCGCTTTGCGGCAGGGAACGCTCGTCGGGCAAGCCGTAGCAGTATTGCGAAAAGGCACTGGCGATTGCGTCATCCAGCCCGGGCTTATCCTCTTTGCGCAAGAGAAGCTGCGGACGTATGATTTGTGACCATTGCGCTTTTGCTTCCAGCGTCCAGCCAAAAAACGAGAATGGGTGCTGCTGTGCTTGCATATTGCCAAGGGCCGGTATGACTTTAGAAGATGTTACATCGATGAAAAGGCGGTCATAGACTAACTCCGCCAAGAAAGATTGAAAATCCGCATTCCCGGTATGAGGGTCGATTTCGACATACATCGTGTTTCCTTGCCTATAAGGGGTTCTGATGTCTATAAGCCAGACGGGGTTGGCACCTTCCGTTGTGGAATAACGCTTACCTCCCTCCTCCACCGTGCGCGGAAAGATCATATATTCAACAACCACATCACAAGCGTCATAGGTTCCCGGCGCGGCGCCGGTCCATATTTCGCCATATGTGCGCGCTATCATCTCTGCGTCCTTTTGAGGAATGGCGTCGTCCCCAGGCAATACAAACAACTCCATATCAGGCGACTGTACGCCCGCATCCATAAGGGTCTGTGTATACCATGCCTTCTGCTCCAATGTCCAGCCGCTGAAGGAGCCCCATATTTTTTCCATGATCGTCCAGAAAACAACGCGATCAGCAGGCGTATTCAACCACGCCGTCATTAGCTTTTCGGCCAAGGCAGCCGCCTCTGGTTCAGCCAAGCTGCCGGAAAGCAGCAATGCAAGCTCTGCGCTCTGCTCAAGGATACCGCTTTGGGCCAAGGACGCGACCAACTCGGTCCTTTCCTTGCCGGACCAGCCCTCAAAAGACCCTTCCTCGAACTGCTTCCTCAAGAATGTTGACGCATCGTCCCATGATAACGCCTGCGCTGCCAGGGCAGCCACCACCGTCCATATAAGCACGATCACCAAAACAAAACCAACCAATAGCTTCCTTTTCACTTTGACCTCTCCTTTCGCGTTTGCCGGTATGCTCTGGGCGGGCCATTCCTCACTTCCACTTTTCCCCCTCAAGGTAGTCTGCCACCGCATCCGCAGGCAGCGGCGGCTTCTCGCCAAAGTAAGGAATCATCCGCTCGGTAGAAAGGGTAAATTGCTTCTGTACCATTTCATAGAAGTAGGTGGGGCGTTTCTTGAGAATGTTACGGGTTCGGTCCAAACGCGCATGCCAGTAGCGGAGCGCTCCCTCCGGGGTGGTGGGGTTATCGAAGCTGTATGCCTTGTCGTTCTCCTCTGCCCAGCGGGCGAAGTGCAAGGCCATTTCAGGCTCGATTTCCGCAACCATCGCGTTAAACACCTGGGTCATATACTCCGTTGTGAACAGCTGATAGATCTCCCCCAGCCGCGTCAGGAACTGATCCCGCATTTGCTCGTTTTCTAGCAGCTTGCGGATGAGGGTGTTGTCAATGAACCTGTCGCCGGCTCCTTTCGCCTTCAGATAGCTGTAGGGGCTGTTGAAACCGCTGTCAAACAGGCCATGATCCAAGTCATAGATAATCCATTTCCACTTTGAACCCTGGGTCCTCAGCTTGTAGTAACGGATATTGCCGGGGTCCGAGTTGCCGAAGAACATCTCAAAGGCCATATAATCGAAGTAGTTCTCCACGTCGATATTGTCCAGGATATATTGGAGATCCTCCTGGCTTTTGCCGGGGGAGGATTTTTTGACCCTTTCGATCATGGCAAGGTATTCCTTGTTTGTACCCCAGTTCACTTGCCAATCATTTGCACTGGCCTCCAGGATGTCCATGTTGTCGGCCAGGGACAGGTCCAGCCCCTCGTGCTGGGCCACAAAGAAGCGGTCCACCCGCTCCCGCAGGTTATAATGACCCCAGTACACGCCGTTTAGGTATACCACCACGGGCTTCCAGGCCTGATGGATCACAGTGGAGGGCTTGTCCGTCACTTCGTTGAAGCGGCCCATCAGGCGGCCCTGGAAGCCGTCGATAAGGCGTGTCCATGCGCCGTCGTTGCCGCCGATGCGCAATACAAAGCCCTTATACTCCGTAAAGGGACGATCCTCAAAGAGCTTGGCCGCAAAGTACTTGGCGCCATACTTGGCTTTGGCCTTCACCTTGAAGGATTTCTGAGGGGAATCCAAGCTGTATTGCCCTTGCAAGCTAAACTCCATACCCTGGCTGATGAGCTGGTTGCCTTCCCCATCATACATTTCCACATGGCCGGGGCTGGGCCACAAGTCATTTTTCACCCTCTCGTAGATGGTGTTTTTAAAGGGCCGCACAGTCTTGTCCACATTTTCCCCCACGGTGAGCATACCCCTGTCCGCGTTCCACAGCTCGTCCGGGTCCGTGACCAGGCTGACGATGGGGAAGGAATGGTAGAGGTTGGGCAGATAGGTCTGGGTGATGATTTCGCTGGGCTGGAG
>JAYFPK010000038.1:0-92526 GCA_034927815.1 Candidatus Limiplasma sp. | reverse complement strand
GTAGGAGTGCAAATCGTCAAACTCCCCCACATTGTCCGGGTTCCGCATCACGGTGGTGTACTCGGATGGATTCACGTTTTTGCGGTCGCGCTTGGCGTCCAGCACCCGGGTGATGGCGCGGTTTTTGCGGCTGATCTTGCGGGATTCCCTGGCGGAGATATACCCGCTGTCTTTCTTTTTTCCAAGCATGGTGATCTCTCCCCCTTACCGTTTCATTTTCGGGTCAAAGGCGTCGCGCAAGCCGTCCCCTACGAAGTTGAAGCCCAACACCGTCAGCAGGATCAGCAGCCCGGCGGGAATCCAGACAAACAGGTAGTTGGTCATGACGTAAATGTTGGATACGGCGTTGATGATGCTGCCCCAGGAGGCCAGGGGGTACTTGACGCCCAGGCCCAGGAAGGAGAGGGTGGCCTCGATGAGAATCACGGAGCCCAAGGACATGGTGCCCATGACGATGAGCTGGGGAATGACGTTGGGCACCAGGTGGCGGAAGATGCGGCGGCTGACGGAGATGCCGGTGGCCTCCGCGGCGGTCATGAACTCCTGCTCCCGCAGGCTCAAAATCTGGCCCCGCACAATCCGGGCGATGCTGGGCCAGCCCAAAATGCCCAGGGCGATCATCAGGTAGAAGATTCTTCGGGTGGGGTCCACCTTCTCCGCGTCCATGATGGAGCCCAGAATGATATAAACCGGATAGCCGGGAATGCAGTTGAAGATGTCCACGATGCGCATGATGAGGCTGTCCACCCACTTGCCGAAGTACCCGGCCACGCCGCCCAAGATGACGCCGATGGCGGTTTCCAGCAGCACCACCACAAAGCCGATCATCAGGGAGATACGGCCGCCATACATCAGGCGGGTCATCACGTCCATGCCGTTGGCGTCGGTACCCAGCCAATGCTCCCAGGAGGGGGCATGGTACACCATGATTTTATAGGTGGATTTCTGGGTGCGGACCGTGTATTGCAGATTCGAGCGCTCCACGTTGAAGAGCTGCTCCTCGCCGTCGACGCCGGTCAGGGTAAAGCTGCGCTCCCCTTCATTAATGGCCTTTTGCACGGCGGTCACAAAGCCCTCCGGGTACACGGTGCCCACTTCGGACTCCTTGATGATCCACCGGGACACGTTGGCCACCTCATGGGCGGAGTCGTCCACAATGCTGGCCGCCCCGTCCTCGCCCCGGACGATGGTGTAGGCCGCCCCGTTGACGGCAAAGCCGCCCTGGGTGGGGTCCAGCAAGGCCCGCTCCGCAGCCAGCCGGAAGGCGAAGTCGTCTTCCAGATCGCCCTCAAAGATATTTTTGGAGGCGATGGCAATCTCCTGGGCCTGGCTCACGGTGGCTTGCACCTTGGTGGCCTCCAGCAGGAAATGCTGGCCGTCGGCGGTGGTAAAGGAGGTCTCCCCGGCGGCCACGGCGGCGTCAAAGGCGGCGGTAAAGTCCGCGGGCAGCGTCACGCCGGGGGCGGGCGCCAGCGTAAACTTGTTTCGGATGCCCTTGCCGCTGGCCACTACGCTCAGGGAGCCCACGGTGTACAGGTCCTCGCCTTCCTTCACCAGGGAATAGTTCATGCCGCTGCTTTCAAAGTGATCGGCATCCTTGGTGATGGCCAAAATCAGGCGGCTTTGGGCAATGGTATCAAACTTCTGCCCTGGGGTCACGGTGTAGAGCAAGGTGTCATTGCGGGTGACGGCGGCATAATTCTTCTCCATCATCTCGTAGTCCTTGAACACCTGGCTTTCCCCATAGGGCATCAGGATTCCGCCCAAAAAGCTGAACAGAAACATGGAAATGATGATAATGCTGCCGGCGATGGCCAGCTTGTTTCGCACAAAGCGCTTGAACACCAGCATGCCAGGTGAAAGCACCTTGACGCGGCGCTCGTCGTCCAGGGCAATGGGGGCCGGGTTTTCATTAGGGGCGGCGGCGTAGTTGTTCCTCTCGTCCATGCTTTTCACCTCCTCAACCGATGCGTACGCGGGGATCTACCACGGCGTACAGGATGTCCGCCATCAAGGTGCCTCCCAGCGTCAGTACTGCCATAAACAACATATAGAACATCGTAAAGGGAATATCTCCGGAAATCATGCCCTGGTAGGAGGTGTAGCCGATGCCGGGAATCTGGAACAGGGTCTCGGTGATCAACGCCCCCGCAAAGAGGTTGGGAAGCGTGCTGCCCAAAATGGTGACGATGGGGATGAGGGTGTTGCGGAAGGCGTGCTTGTTGATAACCACCCTTTCCGACAGGCCCTTGGCCCTGGCGGTGCGGATGAAATCGCTGTTGAGCACCTCCAGCATGTTGGTGCGGGTATAGCGCATCAAATCTCCCACATTCACCAAGGTAAGCGTCAGCACAGGCATGATGTAGTGCTTGGCGATGTCCAAAAACTGGCCGAAGGGGGAAAGCTGCTGGTAGAAGCGCCCCACCTTGCCGTACAGGTCCAGCCAGCCCAGGTTGATGGAGAAGATCAATTTCAGTACCGTGGCAAAGAAGAAGGTGGGAAGGGAGATGCCGATGAGGGCGAACACCGTTACGGCATAGTCCGTTTTGCTGTACTGCTTCCGGGCGGAGAGGATGCCCAAGGGGATGGAGATGACCACCCGCAGGATCAAGGTGAGAAAGGCCAGCCAGAAGGAATCCCAAATGACTTCCTTAAACTTGGCCACCACGGGGACGTTGTATTGCCAGGATTCTCCAAAGTCCCCAGTGATGGCGGTACCGACCCAGGAGAAGAACCCCTCGAACACATTGGTATCCATCTTATAGATGGCGTTGAGCTGGGCCAGCCACTCGGTGTAGCTTTTGCCCCCGGGGAGGCTTGCCTTTTGCCTTGCCATGCTCTCCACAAAGGAGGTGGGAATCATGCGCATGATGCCATAAATGACCATGGACACGAAAAATAGGAGGACGATGCTGATGAGAACACGCTTGAAGATGTACTTTTTCACACCGTACACCTCGCTTTCTACTAAGGTTAGGAGTGCGGAATCGGCGTGGCCGCATCAGCGTCAGCCGAGGATGGGAACGGATCTATCAATCATGAAAGAAGCAAATGCTTGGATATTCAAAGTGAAAGCGGATTCCGGGCCCGCCCCAGGCGGGTCCGGAATCCGCGCGCTCCTTCAGGACATCCCTTTTGGGTTTGACCCAAGGGGCGTGTGGGTGGTTAGTTCATTTCCACCTTTTCAGCTTCCAGGAGCCAGTTGTAGAAGGTGGTCTGATCCTTAGCCACGGTGTCCATGTTCACCCGGACAGGGCTGAAGATGTAGCAGTTCTGCCGCTGGTAGGTGGGCAGTTCCACGGCCCACTCGATGATCTTGTCCAGGGCAGCTTTGTAGGTGGCCTTGCGGAAGGTCTGGTCGTCGCTCTGGCGGGCGTCCAGGATCAGCTGATCCAGGTCAGCGTCGGCGATGTGGTAGTGGTTGGAATCGCTGCCACCCTTGCCCACAATACCGGAGGAGTGGTATACCTGATACATGTCAGGATCGATGGTAGCCTGCCAGGCGGCGGTCCAGAAGTTCTGGGCGCCGGCGTCCAGCTTATCCCACAGAACGTTGGAGTCGGCGGGATCGTTGATGGTCAGGGTGATGCCGATCTTCTCAAAGGCAGCCTTGGCGTCGGTGAGGATGCCGAAGGCGGGGTGATCGCCGGTGCCGTCTGCGGGGATGATAGCCTCGTACTCCAGAGCAGCGCCTTCGGGAGCGGCGGTGAACTTGCCGGTAGCCTCGTCCCAGGTGTAACCGGCGGCCTTGAGGTATTCCACGCAAGCGGCCAAAGCGGCTTCGTACTTCTCATCGGCCGTCATTTCGGCGGTGTACAGGGGAGTGCCGTCGATGCCAGTGGAGTAGGCCACCCTATAATCGGGATCGGTAGCCTGGGGAGCGGCCCAGGAGGTGTTGGAGATGGGGTAGTTGATGACAGAGGCGCGCTCGCCGTAGTAGCTGTCGATGACCACGTCCCGGTACACGGCAAACACGGTCATCATGCCGGTACGCAGGTACTTGGACTCCTGGGAGGCGGAATCAGTGCCCACCCGGACGGTGTCCGCGTTGGCGCCCAGGTAGCCGTAGCCCAGGTTATTCACGGTGTTTACCACGATGGCGTCTCCATCCAGTTCGCCGTTGGAGTTGGCGGCCTTGATGGCGTCCACGGCGGCGGCGTTGAAGGAAGGATCGGTGATGTCAATGGTGCCGGTGGTCACGCCGCTGATCTTATCCGCGTCGGTGCCTTCCTTCCACTGCATGTACTTGGTCTTGGGAGCGCCCTTGTAGTAGTACTCGTTGGCCTCGAAGTACACCACCTTGTTCTCGTACTTCACGAACTTGTAGGGGCCCCAGCCCATGGGTTGGGTGGACTTGGCCTGTACGATGCTCAGATCGCCGAAGGGATGGCCAAACTTGTTGTTGTCGTAGTCATACTGGGCGGGGTCGCCATAGTAGTGCAAGGGAACCGCGGTGATGCCAGCGATGCTGTACACGGCGGGAGCCTCGTAGCCGGCGGTCACGACCTGCACGGTCTGGGCGTCCAGCTTGGTGATGCCGCTGATGTTGGGAATGCCGGCTTCCATGCCCTCTTCCTTGGCGCCTTCCTGAGAAATGAAGGGCACCAGCGCGGTAGCGGTGGTGGAGGGGGCGGAGGAGTCCACGGCTTCCACGCCGTAGAACGCGTCGGGGTTGCCTTCATAGCCGGCCTTGGCCTCGGCCACATAGTCCGCCACGGTGGGGTACACGCCCTCGGCCATGTTCCAGGTAGCGCCGGACTTGGTGCCGGTGAGCACGCCATCGGCATACTCCGCGAAGCTCCACATCACCATGCCAAAGGCAACCTGCTTGCCCTCGTCGGCGGTGATTTCTTCGGGGGTAGCGCCAATGCCGGCGGCATAGTCGGCGTTGTTGTAGTTGTTCACTACGTAGTTGACGATATCCTGGCAGTCATCCGCCCAAGCGGCGTTCACCAGGGCCCAGTAGGCGTCCTGCTGGTCCTTGGTCCAGGCGTCGTCCTCGGCCCACTCGTGGTTTTCTCCGGCGGCCAGGATCGCGCTCGCCAGGGAATCGTACTTGGCGTACACATCGCTGGTGGTCTGGGTCTGATAGTCCTGCACGCCCAGGACCTTGTAGCTGCCCAGGGTGGCGGAGCCCACGTAGCTGGGATCCAGATATACATAGTAGGTGAAGATCAGGTCGTCTGCGGTGACGGGCTTGCCATCGCTGAACTTCAGATCCTCCCGGATCTTGATGGTATAGGTGGTCTGGTCCGCGGTCTCGTCATAGTTGACGCTCACGTCCGCGGGGCCGGTGTAGAAGTAGTCGGTGCCATTGTAGGAGCGGGTTTCGCCCTCGATGGCGTTATACACGATGCCGCCCTGGCGATCGGTGGTCAGCAGCCATTCGTGGCCGTTCACCATCCGTACCACGTCCGCATCATATCCGGTATCCGCGAAGAAGGGGCTGAACTTCTGGCTGAAATAGGAATAGCCGACCACCAGCGGAGTTTCGCCCTCCGCCGCGGTCTCGGCGAAGCTTACGCCCATCATGCCAACCAGCATGACAAGGGTAAGCAGCGCAGACAGGAATTTCTTTGACTTTGCCATTTCCATGATCCTCCTTAATGTTAAGATGTATTGCGACGCGGTTCCCCGCATAACAATCGATATGTTTGCCCCCGGAGGGCTTTCATTCGGAGGGATTTGCCGGGGCTTGGGCACTTCCGGCGGCGGAGCCCCCGGTTTGGGGCGGGGATTCTTCCACCTCCGCCAGGGGTTCCAAAGGCCGCAGGATCCGCCGGGACGCCCAGGCGCACAGGCCCGCCAGGACAATGCCCAGGGTATAAAGGACTTCCAGAGATAGGGCCTCCCCGGCGCCGCCCAGGGCCAGAAGGACGGCCTCCCCGGCCGTATGAAGCCCGCACAGCGCCACCGCGCCCAGGGCGCTTACCCGGAGGCGGTCGTAGCCCTCGTCCTTGTCCACCTCGGTGAAGCGGACAGGGGAGCGCCAGAAGCGAAATATCCCCAGGAGCCAGTAGAACAAGGGGAAAGGAAGCAGCAAATAAAAAGGGAGTACGTAGAAGACCCGGCTGCCCCGGGCGTTGGAGAAGCCGCACAGGAGAAACGCAATCAGGGCAACCGCCCATAATGCCAACAGTTGTACGCATACACGGCGTTTGCCCTGCCCCTGAACAGGAAGGACGTACCAGGGTCCGATGTAGACGGCGGCGCGTTTATCCTTACCGGAATAGGGGTCGACAGTGGCTTTGGTGGTAAACAGGGACAAATATTCCCGGCGTCTGATTTCCCGTCGCCTCCTCTGATGGATACACGTATTCATATTAATATAAATTTACACTTCCGTCAATCGGTTAGGGAAAGAGAATGTGGTCCGGAGATAAAAACAGGAAAGGGGAAGGGAAGGAAGGAGTTCCCTTTGTGTGGTATTATAAAAATGTTAGCTGCGGACGGCGCATGGCAAGGAAGCCGGAACCGGATATGCATGCCGCCGCGGGGTCATGGACCGGAACGGGATGATTCGGTTCCTTGGCGTTGCGGAAACGGTAAGGGGGTACAAAAGATGGGTTTGTCCTGGGCTTTAGGCTCGATTTTTTTTCTGTCTTTATTGGGCTATGCCTTCCTGGGGATGCTGCTGCTTCCCAGGCTGAAAATGGGAGCGGCGCTGCTGAGCGCCTTTTGCGGCATGCTGCTGGCAGCCTACTGGCTGGTGATTATCCTCCAAGTCATGGCGCCCGCCGCCTATGGGCTGATGCTGGGCGGCCTGGGGGCCCTGGCCCTGGGCCTGGGAGCGGTTGCTTTGAACCGGCGGGGGATGAGGAGCCGGGTTTGTTCCGTGGCCCTGTTTGGCTATCTGGGCTTGAGCCTGGTTTTTGTGCTGGCCTACCGGGAGGCAGCCATTGTGGACCACGATTCCTATTCCTTTTGGATGCGGGCGGTGCGGGAGCTCTTCCTCTTTGACAGCACCTATTTCAACCCCCAGTCCAACATTTCCCATAGCGACTACAACCCCATTTTCGCGGCGCTGCAGTACTGCATTGTCCGGGTGTTCGGCTGGCAGGACGCGTATTTGCTCTACGGGATCGCCGCCGCGCTGGTGACCTCTCTTTGCGCCGTGAGCGACTTGATCCCCAAGAAGGCCTATGGCGGCCTGTTTTTGGTGGTTGCACTGGCGATGTATGTGCTGGGGGAGCTTGGGGTCAAAGAAACCAGCGCCAACGGCCCCCTTGCCCCGGTTTTCTTTGGCGGCGTGATATGCCTGTGCTTTCGCAAGGACGAGAGCCCCGCCTCCCTCCTTCCGGTGTTGGCTGTGATGGCCGTGCTGCCCGCGCTGAAGCTGTATTCCGGATTGATGTTTGCCATGGCGCTGCTGGTGGTGATGCTGCTGGCGGCCCGCAAGCCCAAGGCCGGGGAAGGAGGCCGGATGCCCCTGCGCTATGCGGTGTTGGGCTGCTGCCTGATTCTGCTGATGGAAGGCTCCTGGTCGGGGTTTTACCATTTCCAAACCCGAAAGGTTTCCTATGAAACCGCGATGGCCCAGGCGGCTTTTGCGGGAGAGGCTCCCGCCGGGGCAACCGCCCCCGTCTTTCAGCTGTCCGACCTGGTTTCGGGGAACCCCCGCAATGAAAGCCTCGCCCACGCCCTCACCCCTGAGAATACCCAGAAGGTGCTGGGGTTGATGGGGGAAACCGCCGGCTTGTATTTCCGCAGCATCCTTCCCTACGCCTGGATTTCCTTGCTTCCGCTTTTATGGATTCTCCGCAAGTCCAAGGGCGCGCTTCCCTCCCAGGTCAAAACTGCCCTGTGGGTATGCGTGGGGGCGTTCCTCTGCTTTACCCTGGGGATGTTTGCGGGGTATTACGTCCAGGCGGAAATTTCCGGCGGGGCGGTGGTGTACCTGCGCACCGTCAGTCTGCCCCTGGTGCTGCTGGCCCTGTTTGTTTGCGCGGTGGCCGCGGCGGACCGGGAGCATGAGGCCCGGGCGTTTGCCAGGGTCATGATGGCGGCCTGGGTGGCGCTGGCTGTCATTGGCAATCCCGTACGCCCCTTTCTGCCCGCCCCCCCGCCCCAGGGGGAGGAAAGCATCACCTTCGCCTCCTATACCCTTGATTTTTTCCAGGAGGAATTGCCCCCGCTGCTCCTGCCCCAGGACGCGGGCTCCCGCGCCCTGCTGATGGACAGCACCTGGGAGGCGTCCCAAATCAAAAGCAAGAGCGGCATCACCCACGCCTATCAGTATTATGCCCTTCCCATGCGCCTGTCGGTGACCCAATACCCTTACGGGGACTATGACCAGCTGGAGGGCATTGACAAAGAAGGCATTGACTACGCTATGGACAGGACCCGGAGCAATCTGCTGATTTTGCGGCTGGAGGACGACTTGTACCGGGACGCCTTTGCCGAGGCCCTGGAAATTGAAACCGATGCGCAGATGCCCTGGATTTTGGATGTGGAACGGGAAAACGGAGCGCTGACGTACACCCTTCGCAACCAGGAGGAGGAGTAAAGGAAAGCCGCCCCTTTGGGACGGCGGGGACTGAAAATACAGGCGCGCCCCGGGAGGAAGCGGAATCGTTTCCTTCCGGGGCGCGCCTGTGTCTTTTCTATGCTGGAAAAAGAGCGTCACATCCGGTCTTTGGAGGGCTGGTTCTCCTTGGCCTCAAAGTGCTCCACGTCCAAGGCGAATACCGCCGTGTGAAGCAGCACGGCGTCCTGTATCTCCCAGGGCCTTTGGGTGAGGCAGGCCATGAGGACCTCCAGGCCGTGGCGCTTCTCCCCCGGCTCCATGAGTTGCCGCACCCAACCCTCCCCCACAAGGCTTTGGTAGGCGTAGGAGGTTTCCTGAGCGGTTTCCCCCGGCAGCAGCCGGGAGCGGCAGTGGAGGGCAAAGCCCGCCGGATGAACCCCTTCCTTCAGCAGCTCATACTTGCGCCCGGCCAAAGCCCCATGAAAGTACAGGGTCAGCCGGTCCCCCTGAAACTCGTAGCCGTAGTTCAGGGGCAGCACATAGGGGAAGGGGCTGGCCGGGTCCGCGAGGGCCAGGGAGAACACCTGGGCGGCGTCCAGGATGGCCCGGATGGTTTGGGGATCAGTCCTCTTTCGGTCTTGCCTGCGCACGGGACTTCACCTTCCTTTTTTCAGGGACCGGCTTTTCCGCCTTGCCCTGGCGCTCCTGGTAGCGGTCCAGCATCCGCTTCAAATACTGGCCGGTATAGCTTTCCTCCGCTTGGGCCACCTGCTCCGGGGTGCCCTGGCATACCAGCGCGCCGCCGCCGTCGCCCCCCTCGGGGCCCAGGTCGATCACGTAGTCGGCGGTTTTGATCACGTCCAGGTTATGCTCGATCACCAGGACGCTGTTGCCCGCTTTCACCAGCCGCTGGAGCACGCCGATGAGCTTTTCCACGTCCGCGATATGAAGGCCGGTGGTGGGCTCGTCCAGCAGGTACAGGGTGCGGCCCGTATCCCGGCGGCTGAGCTCCGTGGACAGCTTGATGCGCTGGGCCTCGCCCCCGGAGAGCTGGGTGCTGGGCTGGCCCAGCTTGGTGTAGTCCAAGCCTACGTCGTAGAGGGTTTGGAGCTTGCGCACAATCTGCGGATGGTTTTCAAAGAAGCCCAGGGCCTCCTCCACGGTCATCTCCAGCACATCGTAGATATTCTTGCCGTTGTAGCGCACATCCAGGGTTTCCCGGTTGTAGCGCATGCCCTTGCACACGTCGCAGGGCACGTAGATGTCCGGCAGAAAGTGCATTTCGATCTTCAGCAGCCCGTCCCCGGCGCAGGCCTCGCAGCGCCCGCCCTTCACGTTGAAGGAGAAGCGGTTCTCCTTGTAGCCCCGGGCTTTGGCCTCCGGGGTCATGGCGAAGACCTTGCGGATCAGGTCCATCACCCCGGTGTAGGTGGCGGGGTTGCTGCGGGGGGTGCGGCCGATGGGGCTCTGGTCGATGCTGATGATCTTGTCCAGCTTGTCCACCCCCTCCATGGAGGCGAACTTGCCGGGGTGGGTCTTGGCCCGGTTCAGGACCTTGGCCAGGTGCTTGTAGAGGATTTCGTTCACCAGGCTGCTTTTGCCGGAGCCGCTGACCCCGGTGACGCAGCAGAACACCCCGAGGGGGAAGGCCACGTCGATGCCCCGCAGGTTGTTCTCCGCCGCGCCTTTCACGGTGAGGAAGCCCGAGGGCTTGCGGCGTTTGGCGGGGATGGGGATGAAGCGCTTGCCGGAGAGGTATTGGCCGGTGAGGGAGTTTTCGTTCTCCATCAGGTCCTCAACGGTGCCCTGGGCGGTGATGTAGCCGCCATGGATGCCCGCGCCGGGGCCCACGTCCACGATGTGGTCCGCGGCAAACATGGTGTCCTCGTCGTGCTCCACCACGATCAAAGTGTTGCCCAGGTCCCGGAGGCGCTTTAGGGTGGCCAGCAGCTTGTCGTTATCCCGCTGGTGCAGGCCGATGGAGGGCTCGTCCAGGATGTAGAGGACCCCCATGAGGCTGGAGCCGATTTGGGTCGCCAGCCGGATGCGCTGGGCCTCCCCCCCGGAGAGGGTGCCCGCCGCCCGGGAGAGGGTGAGGTAGCTCAGGCCTACGCTGTCCAGAAAGCCCAGCCGGGAGTCGATCTCCTTGCGGATCTGGGAGGCGATCATGGCCTCCTTTTCGCCCAAAGCCAGGCCCTGGAAGAAGGCGCGGCCCTGGCGGATGCTCAGGTCGCAGACCTGGCTGATGTTCTTGTCCCCCACGGTGACGGCCAGCACCTCGGGCTTGAGCCGCCTGCCGCCGCAAGCCTCGCAGGCGTCGTTGACCATGTATTCCTCATAGGCCATCTTCATGCCTTCGCTGGTGGTCTCCCGGTAGCGGCGGTTCAGGGAGTTGATGACCCCCTCAAAGGTGGTGGAAAAATGCCCCGCGCCGTGAGCCCCCTCGTAGGAGACGGTGAGCTTTTCCGTGCCCGTGCCGTAGAGGATCAGGTCCAGGTGCTTTTGGGACAGCTTTTTCACAGGAACGTCCAGGCGGAAGCCGTATTTATCCGCCAGGGCCTTGAAGAAGGTGTTGGCCGTGCTGCTGGGGTCCGTCACGTTCCAGCCCGGGGCCTGGATGGCCCCCTCCAGGATGCTCTTGGAGGGATCCGGGATGATGCTGTCCTGGCTGATGCGCATGATAGTGCCCAAGCCGCCGCAGGCGGGGCATGCCCCGAAGGGGCTGTTGAAGCTGAACATCCGGGGGCTCAATTCCTCGATGGAGATGCCGCAGTCCGGACAGGCGTAGTTCTGGGAAAACAGGAGGCTGCCCCTGTCGAACAGGTCCACCAGCACCAGGCCGCTTCCCTCCCGGGCCGCGGTTTCCATGCTGTCCGCCAGGCGCTTGCGGAAGTCCTCGTCCGTGCGCAGCACCAGCCGGTCAATCACCAGTTCGATGGTGTGCTTGAGCTTCTTGTCCAAAACGGGGGGCTGGTCCAATTCGTACATCTCCCCGTCCACCCGCACCCGGACGTAGCCCCGCTTGGCGGCGTCCTCCATGAGCTTGGTATGCTCCCCCTTGCGGGCGCGGACGATGGGGGCCAGCACCTGGAGCCTGGAGCCCTCCGGCTGGGCCAGCACCTGATCCACCATCTGGTCGATGGTCTGCTGCTTGATCTCCTTGCCGCAGTGGGGGCAATGGGGGATGCCGACGCGGGCGTAGAGCAGCCGCAGGTAGTCGTACACCTCCGTCACGGTGCCCACGGTGGAGCGGGGGTTGCGGGTGGTGGTGCGCTGGTCGATGGAAATGGCGGGGGAAAGGCCCTCGATGGAGTCGATGTCCGGCTTTTCCATCTGGCCCAAAAACTGCCGGGCGTAGGAGCTGAGGGATTCCACATAGCGGCGCTGGCCCTCGGCGTAGATGGTGTCAAAGGCCAGGCTGGTTTTGCCGGAGCCGCTCAGGCCGGTGAACACCACCAGCTTGTTGCGGGGGATCTCCAGGGTGATATTTTTGAGGTTGTGCTCCCGGGCTCCGCGGACAATGAGCTTATCGTGCAAGAGAATTACACCTCGATCAATTCGTATGATGTGGTACCCAGGCCGAGCTTTTCGGCGTGATGCAGGCACACCCGCCAGTTGGTGGCGGGGTGGGCGTCCCCAAACAGGTCGCCGGTGCGGCGCTTATGCTCCAGCCAGGTACCGGGCAGGGGCTCAACGCGGTTGCAGGCCTCGGCGCAGGCCTGGTCCAGGGCGACGGGGTCAAAGCTGGCGAAGATGCCCACATCCGGGATCAGGGGAACGTCGTTCTCCCCGTGGCAATCGCAAAAGGGGCTTACGTCCATCACAAAGGAGATGTGGAAATGGGGATGGTTTTGGACCGCGGCCAAGGCGTATTCGGCGATCTTTTGGCTCAGGGCGTCAAAGGAGCTGTCCGGGCCGCCGATGGCCGCCACATCCCGGCAGGCCCCCACACAGCGGCCGCAGCCCACGCATTTTGCGTGGTCAATGCGGGCCTTGCGGGGCTTCTTTTCCCCGTGGAAGGAGATGGCCCCGTGGGCGCACTGGAGGGCGCACTTGCCGCAGCCGATGCAGGCGTCCTCGTCCACGGTAGGCTTGCCGTCGTTATGCATCACCCGCTTGCCCGCCGTGGAGCCACAGCCCATGCCCAGGTTTTTCAACACGCCGCCGATGCCCGTGCATTCGTGGGCCTTGAAGTGAGTCAGGGTGATAAGGACCTCCGCGTCCATGATGGCCCGGCCGATGAGGGCCTCTTGCAAAAGCTCCCCCTGAATGGGCACAGGCACGTGGTCGTTGCCCATCAGGCCGTCGCCGATGATGACGTGGCAGCCGGTCTGAAAGGGGGAAAAGCCGTTGAGATAGGCTGTGTCCAAATGCTCCAGGGCGTTGCGGCGGGCTCCTATATACAGGGTATTGCAATCCGTGAGGAAGGGGAAGGCCCCCTTTTCCTTCAAGGCGTCCACCACCACCCGGACATAGTTGGGGCGAAGGAAGGCCAGGTTGCCCACCTCTCCGAAGTGGATTTTCAAAGCGGCGAACTTGCCCTCCAGGTCCATGGCCGTCATGCCGGCCTTTTCCACAAGCCTGCGGAGCTTTTGCAGCAGGTTCCGCTCCGGGGTGGCCCTGAAATTGGTGAAGTATACCTTTGCCTTTTCCATAGCGGCTGTCCTCCTTGGGTTCCCGGCGGCGGAGCCGAGGGGAAGCGTAGCGTTCGCGCCCTATGATACCATAGCCTTCCCCCCTCTTACAAGGGAGGGATACATGCCCCGGTGCCGCTTCACATATCCTAGGAACCGGAAGAAAAGACCCAAAAGGAGGAGCGGTATGGGGGAGTTGCGTTTTTTTGCCGGAGGGAACACGGCGCAGGGGTTCTTCTCCTGCTTCAACCACATTCTGCCGGAGCCGGAGCGCAAGCGGATGTTTTACCTGAAGGGCGGGCCCGGCGTGGGGAAGAGCAGCATGATGAAGCGGGTGGCGGCGTCCTTGGAGGAGGCGGGCCATGAGGTGGAGTATTTCCACTGTTCCTCGGACCCGGAAAGCCTGGACGGGATCAGCGCGCCGGCTTTGGGCTTCGCCATGATGGACGGCACCGCGCCCCACGTGTACGACCCGGCGGTGCCCGGGGCCAGGGATACCTTGCTGTCTTTGGGGGATTTTTTGGACCAGAAAGCCCTGATCCCTAAAATGGGGGAGATCCGCGCCCTGATGCGGGAGATCTCCGGGAAATTCGCCCGGTGCTACCAATACCTGGGGGCTGCCGCCAAAATCCGCCACGCCGCTTGCCGGGGGGAGGAGGAGCCAGGGAAGATCCGGGAGCTGGTCCGGGAGCTTACGGAGAGCTATTTGCCCCTGCGGGGAGGCCGGGGCAAGCTGCGGACCCTCTTTGCCTCCGGTTTCACCCCCAAGGGCCCCTTGAACCTGATGAACGCCTGGACCCTGGATACCGCCGTGGAACTGGAATGCCCCTTTGGCCAGAGCGTGGACGGCCTGCTGCGGGCCCTGGGGGAGGAGGCCGCCGCCAGGGGGCTGGACGCGGTGGCTTTGCTGGACCCCCTGGAGCCGGAGCTTTGGCGGCATCTGCTGCTGCCGGCCCATTCCTTGCTGTTTACCGCCGGGGAGAGGACAGGAGCCGCCCAGACCATTCCGGCGGAAAGGCTCATGACCCTCAAGGAGGTTCCCGAGAAGGAGCAGAGCTTTGACCGGAACGCCTATGAGCTGCTGATTCAGCGTGGGGTGGAGCAGCTCAAGGCCGCCAAGGCCCTTCACGATGAGCTGGAAGGGCATTACAGTCCCCGGATGGACTTCCTGAAATGGGAGGAGCTGCTGGCAAGGGTAAAGGGGGAGGCTGGGGTGTAGGAGGCGTTGGGGACGCCGTCCCCAAACCCCGGCCAAAGGGATGCATCCCTTTGGAATCCCGTTGTGACCGCGCTATGGACCCTCAAGGATGGGTCCGGGGGCGAAGCCCCCGAGGAATTAAGGAAGCAAGCGCTCCAGCACCGGGGGCAAGGGGCTTTCCAAAGAAATATTCTCCCCGGTGAGGGGATGGGCGAGGGACAGGCGGTGGCTGTGGAGGGCGAAGCGCCCGGGAAGGGCGGGGTCCTCCTGGCCGTAGAGGAAATCCCCCAAAACGGGACAGCCCAGCCAGGAAAGGTGCACCCGAATCTGATGGGTGCGGCCCGTGCCCAGGCGAAGGAGAAGCAGGCTTCGGCCCCGGGAAGCTTTCAACAGGCGGTAGTGGGTCAGGGCGGGCTTGCCGCCGGGGTCCACCATCCGGCGCACGGTAGCCCCCGGGGCTTTGGCAATGGGCTGGGAGATGCTTCCCTCCTCCTGGGGAGGCGTACCCTGGCACAGGGCCAGGTATTCCCGCTGGAAGCCTCCGGTGTGAAGGAGGGGCTGGAGGCGCTGCTGCACATGGGCGGTTAAGGCAACGGTCATGAGCCCGCTGGTGCCCTTGTCCAGCCGGTTCACCGGATGGTACACGAAGTCCGAAGGGCAATGGAGATAGGAAAAAAGCGCGTTCTCCAGGGTTTGGCCCTGGGCTTGCCGGGAGGCCACCGAGGGCAGGGGCGCGGGCTTGTCCACAATCAGCAGGCCGTCCCGGTGGTAGGGCACCCTAAGGGGAAGGGAGTAGGGGGCGATGGGGGAATCGTCTCCCTCCGGGACGCGGATCACCAAAAGCTGCCCCGCCCTCACCCGGGCGTCCGCGTGGACAGGGGTCCCATCCAGCAGCAGCTGCCCCTGGAACTTGGCCCGCTTGAACTGGCTGTAGCTCATGGACAGGGGCCCCAGGGCCACCCGGCGCAGGAGCTGCCCCTCCCAGGAGGGCTGGATGAGAAGCGATAGTTCCGTGATGGGCTCAGCCCCCTTCCCTCGTGACGTTGATTCATTGTAGCACATATGTTCCCCTTCTGCAAGGGGATTTTGAGCCGGGCAGTTTACAAAAGCCCGGCTCCATGCTATCATAGGGCCGTGAAAACCTTTGGCGGATGTCATGAAGGCATCTACTCCTTATGAAAAGGGGCGGAGGGCATACTCATGACGATGCGAAAGGACGATGAAACATGAAAAAAACCGATGTGACCCGCCTGACCCTGGCGGCGCTGTTTGTGGCGCTGGGCTTGGCCTTGCCCTTTGCGACCTTGCAGATCCCCGCCATCGGCAGCATGCTGCTGCCCATGCACCTGCCGGTGCTGCTGTGCGGCTTTGTATGCGGCTGGCCCTATGGGCTGGCGGTGGGCTTTGTAACCCCGCTGCTGCGGAGCGTGCTCTTTGGTATGCCGCCTCTGATGCCCACGGCCCTGGCCATGGCCTTTGAGCTGGCTACCTACGGGGCGGTGGCGGGAGCCCTCTACGCCAAGCTGCCCAAGAGCCGGGGGAATGTCCTGGTAAGCTTGGTAGGGGCCATGCTGGCGGGCCGGGTGGTATGGGGCCTGGTAAGCTGGGCGCTGAACGGGCTGATCCTGGCGAAGCCCTTCACCTTGCCGATGTTCTTTGCCGGGGCTTTTATCAACGCCTGGCCGGGGATCGTGGTCCAGCTGATTGTGGTGCCCCTGATCGTGATAGCCTTGGAAAAGGCTAAGCTCATCCCCTTGAAGGGCGGAAGGAGCGCGGCGGCGTAAAGGATGGACCGAGAACTGTTGAAAAAACGCGGCGGTTCAGGCATGAACCGGGAGATTGTGAAAAAACGCGGCGAATCAGGCATGAACCGGGAGATTGTGAAAAAACGGCTGGAGGAAACTCCTTGCCTGGAGCCTGTGGACGCAGTCAAGCTCGCTTACCAGAGCGAGTGTGGCTGCGGCCATTTATTGGCCCCGGAGGAGGAATGCGCCGGGAGGATTGCCCGGGAGCTGGGGGAAAGCGTCCTTTTGGAGGGAGCGGCCCCTTACGCGGACATCGGGGGCGATTTGTGCCGTTTGAACCTGTGCTGCCCCAAGGTGCGGTCTTTGCCGCCCCGGCTCATGGCCCGGATGATGCATTATACCGCCCGGGAGCCCAGGGGGAGCCTGGAGGGCTTTTTGGAAAGGTTGGAGGACCTGCGGGCCCTATGCCGGGAGGGAGAATTGCCCTTTTCCCTGGCACAGCTGGAGGAGTATCTGGCCGGATACGCCCGGGAGGGCTATCCCCCTGTGAGCCACAGCCCCCGGTACCGGGTGGCCTACGGCCCCGCCTACCGGGTGGTGGAGCGGCTGTACGGCCTGGCGTTGCCAATCCTGGAGGCGGTGGAGGAACGGCTGCGGCGCATGGGCCGGGCCCTGGTGGTGCTGGAGGGGGATTGCGCCGGGGGAAAGACCACCCTGGCAAAGGCCCTGGCCCCCCTGTGGGACGCCCCGGTTTTGTCCATGGACGATTTCTTTTTGCCGCCTTCTTTGCGGACCCCGGAGCGCCTGGGAACCCCCGGAGGCAATGTGGAGTATGAGCGGTTCCGGGAGGAGGCGCTGGAGGGGCTGCTGGCCCAGGCGAGAGAGGATGCCCCCCGGCCCTTTGTGTACCAGGTCTTTGACTGCCATGCCGGGACCAGCTCCCCCCGGGAGGTGTCCCCAAGCCCTATGGTGATCATCGAAGGGAGCTACAGCCATCACCCGGCCTTTGAGGAGGCGTACCGGAAGCTGAACGCCCTGCGGGTGTTCCTCTTTGTGGAGGCAAAGGAGCAGCTCCGCCGCCTGGAGGCCCGCAACCCGGCTTTGCTGCCCCGGTTTCAGCGGGAATGGATTCCCCTTGAAAAAGCCTACTTTCAAGCGTATGATATACCCGGCAGGGCGGATATTGCCCTGTGCACCCAGGAGGGATGGAAATGAAGCTGCTGGTGATCGACGGCCAGGGCGGCGGCATGGGCAAGGCGTTGGTGCAAGCCCTCAAGGCCGACATGCCCCGGAGGCAGGTGCTGGCTTTGGGAACCAACGCGGCGGCTACCGCCGCCATGCTCAAGGCCGGGGCCGATTTGGCCGCCACCGGGGAAGCCGCCATCTGCTACCAATGCCAGGGGGCGGATCTCATCCTGGGGGCCATGGGGATCTTGCAAGCCCATTCCATGCTGGGGGAGATTTCCCCGGCCATCGCGGCGGCGGTAAGCGCCAGCCCGGCCCAGAAGGTGCTGTTGCCCATGGAGCGCTGCGGGCTCCACGTGGCGGGCGTGGGCAAGCAGACCCTGGAGGAGGCCATCCGGGGGGCCGTAGCCATAGCCCGGGAGCTTTGCGAGGAAAGGATGGATTCCCATGAGTGAGTGCAACCATGACTGCGCCAGCTGCGGCGTGAGCTGCGAATCCAGGACCCAGCCCCATAGCCTGCTGGAAAAACCCCATGACCAGAGCGCCATTGGCAAGGTGATCGCCGTTTGCAGTGGCAAGGGCGGCGTGGGCAAGAGCCTGGTTACCGCCTTGCTGGCGGTGCTGGCCCAGCGCCAGGGCAAAAAGGTGGGCATTTTGGACGCGGACATCACCGGGCCCTCCATCCCCAAGATGTTCGGCATCCGGGACAGGGCCATGGGCACCGAGACGGGCATCCTCCCCGCCCGGACCACCACCGGCATCCACGTGATGAGCCTGAACCTGCTGCTGGAAAACGATACGGACCCGGTGATCTGGCGGGGCCCGGTGCTGGCCGGCGCGGTGAAGCAGTTCTGGACCGACGTAATCTGGGGCGATCTGGACATCCTGTTCCTGGATATGCCCCCGGGCACCGGGGATGTGGTGCTCACCGCCTTCCAGAGCATCCCGGTGGACGGCATTGTGCTGGTGACCACCCCCCAGGAGCTGGTGGGCATGGTGGTGGAAAAAGCCTTCAAAATGGCGGAGATGATGAACATCCCCGTGGCGGGGCTGGTGGAGAACATGAGCTACGCCCTTTGCCCGGACTGTGGCAAGCGGGTGGAGCTCTTTGGCAAAAGCCGCCTGGAGGAGACCGCCCATGCCTATGGGGTGGACGGCACTGCCCAGTTGCCCATAGACCCCAAGCTGGCGGCGGGGGCCGACAGGGGCATGATTGAGCTTTTTGAGGGAAGCTGGCTGGACGCCCTGGCGGACCGGATCGTGGATATGCCGGCAAGGGAGGAGAAATAACATGCCTGAAACCAAAGCCCAGAAGGCCAGGGCCTATTTTGACCGGGGTTACAACTGCGCCCAATCCGTGGCGGCGGCCTTTACAGAGGAAATGGGACTGCCTGAGGAGGCGGTGCTGGGACTGGCAAGCGCCTTCGGAGGCGGCATGGCGGGCATGCGCCAGATGTGCGGCGCGGTGAGCGGCATGTTTTTGGCCATGGGCCAGATCCGGGGCCATTACTCCCCGGAGGACCCCGAGGCGAAGAAAGCCCACTACGCCAAGCTCCGGGACTTGGCCGCCAAGATGGAGGAGCAGTACGGTACCCTGAACTGCGGGGAGCTTTTGAGCAGCCACGACATTCAGCCCAAGCCCGACCCCAGCCTGCGGGACGCGGAGTATTACGCCAAGCGCCCCTGCGCCCGGTACGTGGAGGCCTGCGCCCGGATTTTGGAGGAGGAGCTGGAGGCTGGCGAGCGGTAGGAAGGGAAGGAGCCGGGGGAAGCGGCTCCCGGCCTTTGTTGGGATTTTTCCGTGCCCGGTTTGGGCCGCGCTGCCGCGGCCAAGGGAAGGATTCAAAAAAAGGCCCCGGAAGTTGCGGAGGCCCTGGCATGATATGACGCCCGGCAAAGCTTGCCGGGCGTTTTGTGTAGGGAGCTTTGGGTTTCGTGGTATGCCGTAGGGTGAGGAAGGGGCTTGGGGCTGCGCCTGGAAAGAAGCTTACTCCATTTCGATGGTGCCGTGTCTGGGCTGGCCCAAGGTGCCGCTGCTCCAGTGCTTCCGGCACAGGCTCACGTAACTTTCGCTGCCCCCCAGCACGATCTGCTCACCGGTTTTGACCACCTTGCCGTCCACGACCCGGGCGTTGCACAGGGCCTTTTTGCCGCACCAGCAGATGGTTTTCACTTCCTCGATGGTATCCGCCCAGGCCATGAGCCACATGCTGCCCTCGAAGAAGTTGTTCCGGAAATCCGCCCGCAGGCCATAGGCAATGACGGGCACATTCTCCTCGTCCACGATGCGCACCAGCTCCTCCACCTGGGACTTGGTGAGGAACTGCGCCTCGTCCACGATGACGCAGTCATAATCCCGCACGTGAAACCTAGGCAGCTCCTCCACGAACTCGCACTCACAGCAAAGCCCGCTGCGGGAGGCCACCACCCGGGGCCCATCCCGCTGGTCCAGCCGGGGCTTGAGCATCAGCACCCGCTGCCCCCGTTCCAGGTAGTTGTGCCGGACCATAATGGCATTGGCGGTTTTGCTGGAACCCATGGCTCCATAACGGTAGTAGAGCTTTGCCAAGGGACTCGCCTCCAGGTTGCTAGGATGGATGAAAGTATAGCACAGGGAGTGGAAAAGGAAAAGCCGGGAAGGGCGGTGGAGCGGGGCAAAAGGAATGCCCCGAAACAAAGCGGAGGGATCGCCGGGCCGAGGTTTGGGCAGTCTTTCTGCCATCCCTGTCAGCCCGGCGACCCCTGGGAAACCGAAAAACGCCAGCCTCAGGCTCGCGCTTTTCGGTGGGCGGAACTATTTGCCAGCGACAAACGAATTATAGACGGACTCCTTCACCGTGCCGGTCTGGGAAGCGCCGGTGGCCTTTTGCCACGCTTTCACCATCTCCTGGGTGGCGGGGCCGAAGTATCCGTTCTTATCGGCGGGGGAAGTGGCGGCGGACTCGTAGCCCAAGCTCTTGAGCTTGGACTGGAGGTACTTGACTTCATCCCCCCGGCTGCCCACGGCCAGCAGGAAACCGGTACCCAAGCGCACCTTCTTTTGGGCCTTGTTGAGGCTGGCCAGGGTCTTGCGGCCCACGACGCCATCCACGTGGAGGCCCCGCTTGGTCTGGAACTTCCGGACGGCCAGCTCCGTCATATCGCCATACTTGCCGTCGATGGGGCCCTTGAAATACCCTGCGGCGGCCAGGGCCCGCTGCAGGTTGGAGACCCGGGGCCCGGTACAGCCGTAATAGAGGCTTTTGGGATCCTTGGGAACAAAGGTCTTTTTCTCGGAGTTCCCCATGTTGTTGATGGCGGATTTGCCTTCCAGCAACGCCGTCAGCGTGCGGTCTCCGGGTTTGCCGTCCGCCTTCAAGCCCAGGTCCCGCTGGTAGCGGTACACGGCGCTACGGGTGCCCTGGCCGAACTTGCCATCCACGGAATCCTTGTAATAGCCCGCTTTTTTCAGGGCCTTTTGCAGGGAGCGGACACGATCGCTCTGTTCTCCAAAGGGGATGGTTTCATACTTCGCCAAGGCCGTCAGCGCAACACTGGACACAAGGATCAGCGCCAGCATAAAGCTGAGAAGACGCAAAAGCTTTTGGCGGTCCATCCAATCGCCTCCTTACCGAAATCGATAATAAAGGATATCATGCAACACAATAACGAGGGAACGGTGGGAAATCTTCCCAGGGGGAGTATTCTTTAGTATACAGCAAAACCGTGTATTGTAAAGGGTTTCTTTTGGCGTGTAAGAATTTTGTAAGAATAATGATAGAATTTGTCATGGAAATGTTTGAGAAAAGGAGAAAAGAAGGGAAGAAGAGCGCCTGGGAGGAGTGGGTTGAAAAGCGGCGGGAACCATGCTATACTAGGTGGGTTCCGAATTTGGCCCCTGCACCCGTAGCTCAGTAGGATAGAGCGGCCGCCTCCTAAGAGAACCGACTGTGTTCGCTTTTGCGAGGGGACCAGATACCTCCAAACGACGCAAGCACCCGTAGCTCAGTAGGATAGAGCGGCCGCCTCCTAAGCGGCAGGCCATGGGTTCGAATCCCGTCGGGTGTGCCAAACCAATATAATCCGAACCAACCACGACAGTTCATTCCTGTCGGTGATGGGTTCGGATTATTGCTTTGTTTTGAGTATGAATTCTTTTCCAATGGAGTGAAGCGGAAACGAATCTAGGGCATAAAGCTCACGCAAAGACAAAGTAAGTGCTCAATAACCCCACAAACGCAAAAAGACAGCGACATCCGATTTGCGTTGTTGCTGCCTCCCTGAATTTATTTACAGTTTAAATATCTCAATCTGACTGTGTAGCAATTCTATTGAAGTAGCAAACTTTTCAATCCTGTTAATGTCCATAGTAGTATGCCAACTTATTTTCCACTTAAGCTGCTTTGGCGAGTTGTTGTTCGATATTATTGCACGAAAATAGGAATAATCAACAGCCGACATGGAATGGCCTATTACCAGAATGTCAGTAATTTTACCCAGAGAGCTGAAAAATGGCTTTTGACTCTTTATAATACGGTGGCTTTGCTTGGTAGTCGAGTCAAAGTAGTCGTTTAGGTGGAGTAACGCACCGCAATATGCGCCATAATGCCCTTTTCCCTCAAAATGATCCGTTTGGCTTGTCTCGTCATGTGCGTGGCCTAAAATCAGTTCCTGATGTTTTTTCCTTCTGTCGCCATGAATGTAGCATATTCGGCGGGAGGGAATACCATGAAGACTTTCTAAAAATTCGGTATAGTTAAAATTGATATACTGGCTTCGGGGAGACAGTATGCTTGTTAAAGGCCTTTCATCGCAATTGGTTCTTAGCCTGTTAACCCAGTTTCGAAATTTTATATGCAATTCATCACTGATTATCCTAGCAGGTGTTACTGCTGCATCTTGCGCCGCAAAGAAATTTGCCGCAGAAAAATTCGAATCATCAGAATCTTTAACGTCAAAATCATCCATCCAAAAATCCACCGTTGACAATAGCCCTTCTGCATCAATATTGGCAAGGCTTGCTTCAAAATCAGACCACAAGTTATCACCTAGAATCGAACATTCCAAAGCCCATCTCAATGCATCCGTTTCATCCATTGAATCTCTAAAATCAGAATAACCTGACTTTGCCCCGTGCATGATATCGAAGCCGTTTCCAATCAGGATCAGTACGTTTTCACCGCAGAGTGTTTCAATATTTGCCAGTTCAATTTTCTTGAACCGAGATGATTCAAATGTTGCTTCAATTGATCTATTGCCATGGTTTATCATTGTAGAAAACCCTTTCATATCATGATTAAGTATAATAGCATCTTAGCATTCTATTTGAATTCCTACAACCTAAATGCTAGAGAGTGGCGGTATCGTAATTGCGCAATACCGCCACTCTTTGAATTAACCCCTCTCGTCCTCTGCCACGCCACTCTTTTCCAATTCTCGCCGTGCTTTCCACTCAGCAAATTCCTTCTGGCCCTCCTCGCTCTCATAAAAGGCGAGTATATCAGGCATAATGCAGCGCGCAATGGACTCAACCCTGTCTTGTGGAATATTTGTATTATTGATTAATTTTTTGCGTCTGCCCAAAGCACACCTCCATGCTTAATTCCAGAGGTGTGGAATCTGTCCTTAAAACATAATTATCGAATCCGATCAATCCTCCCGCCCCTGCTGTATTGATGATCGTCTTTGATGAGTAGTGCGGTATGCCGCCTTGTATTCCTCGGGGATGCTGGCATAAAATTGGCGGAGGAACTGAATTTCCAGTTGCTCCTTGGCAGCATCCATTTTCGCTTTGATGCTAGGCCTACTAGCATCAAGCTTTCTTTCGAGGATAGCGTTCTCTTTTTCCAACATATTGATCTCTTTGCTGTATTTTTTCAGTTGTGTTTCAAGACGCTCCATGTTGGGGAAGAATTTGTGGAGCATATCAACAATTTCAGCCTTTTTCTTGCTGGCGTTAAGCGGATTTACGCTTTCGAGTGCTGACTGAATCCGGCTTGCCTGCTTTGTGAGCCGAACCGCTTGTTTGAATACCCTTGTTGGGATGTGCCTCCGTCCGGTTTCGCTTGCGGATTCGCCTCGCTCCAAATCCGGAAAGTGTTTGACCATGTGTGCAAAGAAATCATCCTGCCACTTTGTGAGTTGGACATGATTGCCGATGATCTCCGTTGCAGATAATCGTCCATCTTTCGTGATGGGTGTAAAGCACAGGTGCATGTGCGGTGTTTTTTCATCCATATGGACCATAGCTATAAATATATTGTCCTCTCCGATTTTTTGCGAGAGAAAATCAACTGCAATTTGGAAAAAGTCCTTGATCTCGCTTCGCTTCATACCCTTGAAGAAATTTGCACTGGCTGTGATGAGCGTGTCTACAAAGCGAACACTGTCCTTGCGGGTTTTACAACCTGATTCCAAAATTCGTTGATCTGATGCTTTTTTGTAGCTGACGGTCGGAGTGATGATGTGAAAATTGTTCTTGCAACGGTTGGTGTCAATATCCGGGTTGCTGGTGTATTTTTCCTTGGTCCGCTTGTGATGGGCTTCCAAAGCGCCAGCACCGCCTTTTTGCTTGGCGAACCTCATAATGGCATATTGGGGCATGAATTTCCTCACTCTCTGTTCCCATCCTAAAGGACCTCGTTGCTTATTTCTCCTCGATTTACAGCATTGCTACAGCCCCTGATTGTGAAGCGCGCCGGGTAGCGTCCACAAGACGAATGCTGTCAGCGGCGTCGCGGATATGGATATAGCCGTCCCTACCGGATTCCACGGCGCGGCAGAACTGTGTGATGAGCGGGAAATGGCCTGAGCCATACATAGTGGAGAAACCCAATATACCTTTTTGCGAAACTCACCCCTTTGGCGAAACGCCAAAGGGGGTAAAAAAGATGGATGCGGGAAAAGTGTTCGCCTTTCGCACCTGTTTTGAGTCCGATCAATGGGATTATGAGCGTATAATCTGGCAAAACATATGGCAAAAGCCCCTGCAATAAGGGGCTTTCAAGTGTCGAGAGATAAAAAGCCATCCCACAGGATTGCATCAAATCCTATGGGATGAAGGTGGCGAGAGGGCGGGATTCGAACCCGCGTGTGGTTGCTCACAAACTGATTTCTTTACTTACGCTCCCTTCGGAAATAAGATACTGATCTTTGGATGGCGGGATCGATGCCAATTATCTATTCATTTTTCTCCAGCAACTTTCCATATCGGTCGGATTGGCAACTGTTTTTTGCACTTCAATGCTTGCGATCAACCTCGTCCCACGAGATAAATCCCTTGAATTCGCAACGATCCTGCGCCGTGCTTTCCTGCACCAACTCCCCTGTCTGCGCGTCCACAAGCAACTGGCGGTAATCCAGGGTATTTCTTTCGTCGGTGGTGTAACTGGCGGTTTCCCTCAACTTGCCGCCAGGGCTTCTGACCCACAGGCAGTTTACCTGCCACATGGGGCGCAGATAATAGCGGGCGGCTTCCAGCTCTTCCTCACGCTTAGCCGAGGCCTCTTCCAATTCCTTGGGAGGGGTTCTTCCTTCCACCAGTGGTTCCTTACGGGAAAAGTATACGCCGGGCTCGTTATAAATCACATAGCCAAGCTCCACCTCGTAGATTTTACGGATGTGCCCGGCGCTAATCCCCGGCTCTATGGCCACCACCACCTTGTCAAAGGCGCAAAGGGGCACGTCCTCCGCAAGGGTTTCAATGGGTTGGGCGGCGGTGACGTAAAGATGGCTGAGTTTTTCACCATACGCGTCGTACCCCGAGCTGAGTCCAAACCGTGCCCACATTTCATCCGTGCGGCTTTCGCCGTGATAATGATCGCGCACAGCCTCCTGAATATGGTGGAAAATGGGCAGCCCGTTCAACTTTTGACGCGCATGCAGGAGGATTTGTCCAGGCAAGGCATCCTTCTTATAACCATAGAGAAACCAGTGTTGCGCCCACATTTCCGTTGGCGTTTCCAGTGCAAATTGGCCAGGATCATAGCCGAAGCCGGAAAGATTTTCGCGTATCATCCCGCAGATTTCGCCATAGGGGATATCGCTCATAGGAACGTATTTGCTTTCGGGTGCAAAACCGCTGCGCCAGGTTCCCTTAGCCTCCGCGTTTTGATTGATACGCTTTCCACCCACGCTTTTGGGGGCTTGTTTCCAGCCGTTATATAAAACCAAACTGTCGTAGCGCCGTTCCACTTCCGCCCACCCGCTTTCTTCCAGGGTAGGCACTATGCCGGGTACGCCATGGGTCACCTTGACAATGGGAATCGCGTCTGTGTCCGGCAGAGTGACCGCCGCATCCACCTCAACCGTGCGCCACTTGGTCTTGTAGCTTTGCGCCCAGCGGGCTGGAGTTTGCTCCCGTAATTCCACAATATTCATGTATTGCGTCCGCGCCAGGGAATCCAGCGGCGTGAGCATTGCCAAAACCAGCAGAAGCACTAATGCTGCCTTTTTCATATGGTCATCCTCCTGTTTCTTCCTTCAGGGTACGGTTCACATTCACAGCCAGCCGCCTTTTTCCGTCACTGTTTTCCGTGTACGTCGTCCCATGAGAGGAAACCCTTATATTCGCAACGGTCATACGCTTTGCTTTCCTGGATCAACTCTCCCGTCTGCGCGTCCACAAGCAGCTGGTAGTAGTCCAGGGTATTTCTCTCGTCGGTGGTGTAACTGGCGGTTTCCCGCAGCTTGCCACTCGGGCTTTTCACCCACAGGCAGTTCACCTGCCACATGGGACGGGCATAGTAGCGGAAGCCCGCACGTTTGAGGAGGCCCTCGGCGCTGGCCGCGTCCATTTCCTCCTGGGTGTTTCGCCCCTCCACCATCGGCTCTTTACGGTCGTGATACACGCCGGGCTCGTTGTAGAGTACATACCCCAGTTCCAGTTCATAGATTTTGCGGATGTGCCCCGCCTTGATTTCCGGTTCGATAGCGGCGATCACCTTGTCCAGGGAACACAGGGGCACATCGGTTGCGATGGTTTCCACGGGTTGAGCGCGCCATAGAAAAAGGTTATGCAGCCTTTCGTCATAGGCGCTATACGAGGCGGAGCAGCCGGGAAGCTCAAACAACTCGTCCACACGGTTCTCGCCGTGATAATGATCCCTGACGGCATTATGAATATGGGAAAGCACCGGTATGCCCTCCACCCGTGAGCGGAACTCAAAGCCCATGCCACCAGGCAGTGCGTCGCGCTTGTAGCCGTAGTAGAACATGTGGCTCACGGACAGCCGCACGGGCCTGCGGAAATCAAACCCGGAAGCGTCATAGCCCGCGCGGGTGATCTCACGCTCCACCATGTCGCAGACTTCGCCGAAGGTGGTATCGCTCATGGGGAGATAGGTGTTCTCCGGCGCAAAGCCGCTGTTGTATACCTCTTTGGGCTCTGGGTTCGTGTTGAGGCGCTTGCCGTCCAGTTTGCGGGGATAGGCCGGCCATTCCTTGTACCAGAGCACCCGAAAAGGCGTGCTGTCCAGTGCGTCAAAACCCGCTTCCGGCGCGGTCACCAGTGGCGCTTTCGCTCCGTCCGCCACCAGCAGCACGGGCATGGCGTCCACATCCGGCACGGCCACCGCCGCGTTGATGTGCACATCCCGCCACTTGGTTTCGTAGCTCTGGGTCCAGCCCGCTTGGGTCCGCTCCCGAAGCTGGCGAATGCTCCAATATTCCTCCTGCGCCAAGCTTGCGCCGGGCGACAGCGCAACCAGGGCTAACCCTAGAGAAAGCAAGCGCTTTATCGTTTTCATTCCCGCGTCCTCCTATTTCACTTTGATCGCCTGGGACATGTCTACAACCCACTGATCGTTCCCGCCGATGATGGTTGGCGCGATGTACGCCTCCCCCGCGTCGGTAGGCAGGAAGGTGAAGCTGTAATCGGCAGACTTGCCTTCCTCCTGGGCGCTGATGAGAAATTCCGACAGCGGCGCAAGCTGGTTGCCCTGCGCGTCCACAAGCACAGCGTCGCGCCAGTCGGCCAGCAGCAGATCAAACTCCCGTGCCGATATCCCTTCGCTCCGTTGGATGCTCAGGTTGACATACGCCCGAACTGGAGAGAGCGACGCGCTGAGCACCGTGATGGCCGCGCCCTTTGCGTAGACCGGCGGCGCGGTGCTTGCCGCTGTCTTTGCTTTTACCGTGAAATCCAGCGTCGTCACATCACCCCGCCCTCGGCGGATGATTGGCAGGCTAACCTGGAAATCGCCCTTTGGCGTAATGCCGGAGGACGCGAGATAGATATCCAGATAGCATAATGCTTCGCCGTTCTCCGCGCCCGGTATGGTGGCGCCGGTGGAACCGTTGGTCATCGTGTACTCCTGGCCATCGATGGAAAACGAATCGCAGCCCCATGGGCTGATACCGTCGGCGGCAAGCGCCGCGCGGAAGGCGCTGCCCGTATCGTTCAGCTCTTCCGAAGTGATCGGCAGGGCCACGTCCTTCACACGTATGCTGTACACCACGCGCAGGTTGCCGCCATCGTAGACGGCTTGCGATAATGTAACCGTCGTATGCGCTGTTTCCAGTGTAGCGAGGTTGGTCTGTACCAGTTCGCTTGCCTGGGGCAGTACATGCCGCTGACCAAAGATGCTTTCCATGAAATCAAACACGCCAAAGTGGATACCTGCCGCCACGCCGATGGCCGCCAGCAGCACCAGCAGCGCCACCAGCACTGTGGCAAAGCGCAGGCGCGTAGCATAACGCCTGGGGGGCAGCTGCGCCGCCTGCCGGTGAAGAGCCGCCAGGGTTTCATCGATCCGTGTGTTGACCTGTGGCGGTGTAGGTGGATACGCCCGGAGCAGCAGATCTCGCGAAATCCTCATATAGACTCATCCTCCCTTAGAATTTGAGCTAACCTGTTGCGGCCGTGATACATACGGTTCTTGATCGTGCCCTGTGGAAGTCGGAGTGCGTTCGCGACCTCGCGCACCGACATCCCTTCCATGTAGTGCAATACGATGGGCAGGCGCAACCGCTCGTCCAGGAGCTGCAACGCCTCGTCCACATGTGTATCCGCGGCCTGAGGAGCCGGGATATCCTCCGTCAATTCGAAAATGCGTACTTTGCGCCTGCGCAGCATGTCGCGGCAACAATTTACGACAATACGGATTATCCAGCCACGAAAGCGCGCATCGTCCCGTAGCGTGTCCAGCCGTTGCCATGCCTTGATCAGCGATTCTTGCAGCGCGTCCGCGCAGTCCTCACTGTTATGCAGGATTGTATAGGCGACGCGGTACAACATATCCCGGTGCTGGTGGACCGCGTTCATAAAGCCTCTCTCGTCCATGGGCGCCTCCTTTGTCCAGGATAACCGGTTTCACCTAGCAAGACGGATATTCCTGGGGGAAAGTTATGCGCATCGGAAAATTTTTCGAGAATAGGATATAGCCTCAAGACGCGGCCATTTTGCGGATGCTTTCCTCCTGCGGGAGGCAATGCCCTTGTTGGCGGTTGTCATGGTTTTGCCCATGTCACCTTTTTGGTTGGAGCCTCTCTCTTTTTCTTGCCCTTACATAGTAGTGGCAATATAATGCAATCATTATAGTAATAAAACGATGCGGGAGGTTTGGTGTATGGCAATGAGATATACCCAGGAACAAAAGGCTGCCGCTTTAAAGAGCATTGAAGAAATTGGGGTGGCAAAGACAGCCGAGGCGATGAGCATAGCGGTACAGACCTTGTACAAATGGCGCAATGAATCCGGCGCTGCAGAATCACCCCCAAAACCAGCGGCCAAAGCAGAGTCATCGGAAGTTCGGGCTTTGTTGGCAAATGACCGTACGCTCCAGAAGAAGAATGACCAACTGGAAGCGGAAAACAAGGAATTGCGCGAGACTCTTGCAAGGTACAAAACGGCGTTGGCGGCGCTGTTGGAAAAATAAACTGGATCTGACATCAAGAAAAGCGGCATGCGAGCCGCTTTTCTTTATCTTATCAATACTGCAACTTACCTTGGGCGCTCCAACGGACAAGGGTAAAGCGGCACACCGGCAGGCGAAACGGTTCGCGCAATGCCAGCGCGGACGGATAGACGCAGGGGGTCGCGCGGCGGTGCCTCCGATCGGGCGTATCGCCGCCAACAGCGGTAAAGTCCGCGGCAGCGACCACGGGATTTCTTTGCCAACTTGCTGGAAAGTGCCGGAGCGGGTCATACACTTCTAAGAAAGCGGGGGAAGCGCACCCCTGCGTACCAATAGATTACTCTTTCGCGGTCAGCAGGAGCGGCGCATCATCACCCTCCATCAGTATGAAAAGAAGCATATCAATATTGCTTTTGCTGGCACGATCTTCGTATATACATCCGGCGTTGCGGCGGATTATTTTACTATCGGCAAGGGGTATGAATAAGTCAGCATCGGATAGCGCAAGACGTATAGTACTCATGGCCGTGAGATCACTGTGGATGTAGATGCAATACCTAATAGAATAGCTTTTGATATAATCTGGCGGAAGCCGTAGAGGGCGTAAAAATAGGGAACAGGGGATAAAAGCAACATTTTCGGTGAGGAATGCCCGACTTGCTCAATTGCGACAATTGACCGAGTCGGGCATTTCTGTGTTACTCCATTCCGACCTTTTATCCCGTGCAGGTTTCCACCGAAAACATAAAAGCGGTGGATTTTATAAGCCTGATGGTAGTGATTCACGAGCGGGAGTATCATGACAACGGTCAGGGCGTGTATCCGGTGAGCGCATCGTGGTTCCTGTTCCTCCCCTTCAGGTGCGTGCGGGGCAGCGGCGGAATGAAGCGCCGCCAATATGTCATATCGCCGCGCGCGGTCTGCCTAAAGGCTTTGGCAAGGGGTATCTCCAAGGAAAGGATGTAATAGTACAACCGATAAAGTTTGTCTAAATATTGATTTTGTGTGAACATTTCACTGTTTGATTTTGCTTTTTTCTCATCGAAGGTGCATGGCATGATGTTTAGCCAGGTGAGGCAAGTTGGCGCTTCTGCCAAAAACACCATCCCTTTTCCGATAAAGTCATTCGAAAAAGGGATGGTGCTCGCCCTTCCACCGCTTTACGGCTGCTTGCCGATATACGCCAGAATGCCGCCGTCCACATACAGGATGTGGCCGTTGACGAAGTTGGAGGCAGCGGAGGCGAGGAAAACGGCGGGGCCGACCAGGTCCTGCGTCTTGCCCCAGCGCGCGGCGGGAGTCTTGCCGATAATAAAGGAATTGAACGGATGGCCCGGCTCGCGCAGCGGCGCGGTCTGCGGCGTTTCAATGTAGCCCGGGCCCAGGCCGTTGCACTGGATGTTGAACTCGCCGTATTCGGAAGCGATGTTCCGGGTCAGCATCTTCAGGCCGCCCTTGGCCGCCGCGTAAGCGCTGACGGTTTCCCGGCCCAGCTCGCTCATCATGGAGCAGATGTTGATGATCTTGCCGCCGCCTTTTTTGATCATCCCGGGGATGACGGCCTTAGAGCAGATGAACGGGCCGTTCAAGTCAATATCGATCACCTGGCGGAAGTCCTTGGCGCTCATTTCCACCATGGGAATGCGCTTGATGATGCCGGCATTGTTGACCAGAATGTCGACCACGCCGACTTCTTCCTGGATCTTGGCCACCATGGCCTGCACCGCGTCCTCGTCGGTCACGTCGCAGACATAGCCCTTGGCGTCAATGCCCGCTTCTTCGTAGCTTTTCAGGCCCTTTGCGACAAAGCCGTCATTGATGTCGTTAAAGACGATCTTCGCCCCGGCGGCAGCCAGGCCCGAAGCAATGGCAAAGCCAATGCCGTAGGATGCGCCTGTGACCAGCGCGACCTTGCCTTTGAGGCTGAACAGGTTCATATCCATCCCGCGTTCCTCCCTTGTATCCTACCGTAAATCAGTGGTTTTGATTGCGTCCATATCGTCAAAGGCCTGGTTTTCGCCCCCCATGGCCCAGATAAAGGTGTAGCTGGAGGTGCCTGCCGCCGCGTGCAGCGACCAGGACGGGCTGATGACGGCCTGCTCGTTTTGCATGACGATGTGGCGCGTCTGTTGCGCTTCGCCCATGATGTGGAACACCACGTTGTCCTCAGGCACTTCAAAGTAAAAATACACTTCCATGCGGCGCTCGTGGGTGTGCGCGGGCATGGTATTCCACACAGAGCCCGTGTCCAGCACGGTCATGCCCATGGAAAGCTGGCAGGTTTTCAGCACATCCGGATGGATGAACTGGTTGATGACCCGCTTGTTGCTGGTTTCCAGGCTGCCCAGGGGCTTTTTGGCCGCGTCCTGGAGGGTGATGAGCCTGTTCTCATAGGCGCAGTGGGCCGGGGCGGACACCATATAGAACTTGGCGGGATTCGCCGCATCTTTGGAGGCGAAAACAACGTCCCTGTTGCCGCGGGTCAAATACAGGCAGTCCTTGTAGCCCAGCTCATAGGTAACGCCGTCCGCGGTCACGGCGCCCTTGCCGCCCAGGTTGAACATGCCGATCTCCCGGCGTTCCAGAAAATACTGGGTGCCGAAGCTCTTCCACACGTCGATGCCATGGTTGATGGGCAAGGGCTTTTCCAGGGGCATGCAGCCCAGGGTCACCATCCGGTCCACATGGCTGTACACGCAGGTGAGATCCCCGGGGGCAAAGAGCCGCTCAATCAAAAACTCGTCCCGGGCCTCCTGGGTGGTATAGCGCTTGAAATCCTTTTGGTTGCAAGAATAGCGGATATCCATGAGAAGTCCTCCTATTGCCGATGTATTTCCCGCCCATAGACCTCCCATTGGCGGGGTCGTACAGCCTTCGAGTGAATGCTTATTACATCCAATCTGTATACAAACTCTACCATATTTAGCGGAACAAATCAACTGTTTGGCGTAAATCTTTCCCGCGGAAAACGAATAACGCTGCCGTGCCCAAAGAGAGGCATCCTTTGCAGGCAAAGGATATAAGGCGTGAGGGAAAACCATCCTCTCCGGCCATGGGTTTTGGAAATCCCGAAGAAAATTCACTTTCCTATTGAAATGATCCTCGGGATGCTCTATGATAAAAGGTGGAACCATATATGCAAAGGTGGAGGAAGAAATTTTGGTGGAAAGTGTATACACATCCGACGCGATTTTTGAAACTTTGAAAAGCGAAATTCTATTCCTAACAATAAAGCCGGGCGAACCTCTGGGGGAAAGCATCCTCTGCGACCGTTTCGGCGTATCCCGCACTCCTGCCAGGGCCGTGCTGCAGCGCCTACACGACGGGGGCCTGGTGGACATGATTCCCTATAAGGGAACCTTTGTCACAAAGTTGGATTATAGCGTGATCGACCAAAGCATCTACCAGCGGGTTGCGCTGGAAACTTTTGTGATGCGCGATTTTATCCGCATGAACAACCTGGCGGAACACGAGGCGGTACGCTTCGCCCTATACCAAATGACGGAGGAGGGGCAGAAGTTTTTGGACAACGACCCTTCCTTTGACAGTTCCCGCTTTTGGGATTTTGACCGGCGCATGCACGAGATTTGGTTCCGGGCCGTGCGCAAGCCGTACTTGGCCGCACAGTTATGGAACGCCAATGCCAGCTATATGCGGTTTTGCACTCTGGACATCGCCTCGGGCCCATGCGTATCGGATGTTTTGAATGAGCATGCCGAAATGCTGGATATCATTGGGCGGCGCGACGAAGCGGCCATTGAACCCCTGATGAAGCAACACCTGTATGGCCATATCCGCCGCCTTGGCACCCGCCTGTACACAGAATTCCGGGATTATTTTGTAGAGGGTACCCTGTTAGTGTAAACAAGGGGCTTCATGTGCAAAAAACAGAGCCAATGAGGTTGACACCCACCGCATTGGCTCTGTTTTTCTTGGCCGTTTGGCTACGGGTCCTTTGCTCTGGCGGAGAAGCGCCTATTGGATAAAATCCTCCCGCATGGGCGTAAAAACGTCGATCAGGACGCCTTGCGCCTTGCACACGCAGCCATGGGCTTCATTGGGGGCGAAGGCAAGGGTATCCCCCGCCCGAACCGGATACTCCGCGCCCTGGATGGTGAATAGAAACTCGCCCTTGAGCACATAAGTGGATTGGACATGAGGGTGCGCGTGGACCGTGCCGCGGGCTCCTTGCTCAAAGCTTACTTCAACGATCATTTGCTGGGGCAGGTAGGCAAGGATCCTGCGGGTTACGCCGCTGCCCACGCTTTCGGCTCTTGTATCCTGAACCCTTACGACAACTGATTTCATGCTTTTATCCTCCACAACGGCCTCAGCTGCCAAAAAGAACCCTGGGCAGCCACATGGATATTTCGGGGATGTAGGTAACCAGCAGCAGTACCACGACCATCATGGCAAGCATGGGCAGCGTTGCCACCGTTACCTTCTCAAGAGTCGTATTGCCGATGGCAGTGCCCACGAACAGGACCGTGCCCACAGGGGGCGTCAGCAGGCCGATGGCTGCGTTGAAAATCATCACCACGCCGAAATGGACCGGATCCATGCCGACGATGGGGCTGGTTACAACCGGAAGCAAAATGGGGGTCATGATCACAATCATGGGAGCCATGTCCATGAGGCCGCCCAGCAGCAGCAGCAACACATTGAGGATCAGTAAGATCACATATTTATTTTGGCTGATGCTCAGGAGGAAATTGGTGATCATTTCCGGGATGCGAAGGTCGGTCATCATAAAGGCGAAGGCTTTTGAAGTTCCGATCAGCGTAAGCACGATGGCGAGGGTTTTGAGGGAGTTTTTCAGCACCTTGCCGATTTCCCGCAGCTTCGCGGAACGGTACACCAGATAGGTGAGGATGAAGGTGTACAGGCAGCCAAAGGCCGAGGACTCGGTAACGGTAAAGATACCCGCGGCCACGCCGCCCATGATGATAACCAGGGTGAACATAGGGAGGATGCCGTCCAACGCCACCTTGAGGCGCTGGCCCTTGGGGACGACCATTCCCGGGGGGAATTTATAGCGCATACGCAGGAAGAAGCACAAAAGCATGAGGGAAAGGCCTAACAGAATGCCGGGTAGCGCACCGGCCATGAGCAGATGCTCCAGGTTGACGTTGATCATTCTCCCGCTGACCACCATGCCGGTGGCCGCCAGGGCATAGATCACCATGTTATGGCTGGGGGGGATCAACACGCCCTGGCAGGCGGTGGAAATGGTCAGCGCCACCGAAAACTCAGGGGTGTATCCCTGCTTCACCATCATGGGGATCACCACGGAGCCCAGGGATGAAACATCCGCTATGGCGGAGCCGGAGAGGCCGCCAAAGAACATGGAATCCAGGCAGTTAACATACGCCAGTCCGCCCCGGTAGCGTCCCACAAGCAAGTTGGCCAGTGCCACAATCTTTTCGGAGATTCTTCCCGCTCCCATGATTTCCCCCATCAGGATGAAAAAAGGGATGGCCAGGAGGGTGAAACTGGAAACGCCATCCAGCATGGCGTTCACCAAAGCGGTCAGGTTGGTGCCGCTTACCGCGGCGGCGCCCAGGGCGGGGAGCAGCATCGTAAAGGCAATGGGCACACGCAGGAACATCAAGAGGATAAATCCGCCCAGAAGAATGATGGTTGCAAGGTCTGAGCTACTCATTCGACAGCCTCCTTCCGGCCTTCCAACAACGGCAGGGCATCTTCTTCCTCAGGCTCTGAAAAGAGCTTGTCTCCCGGCTTGATGACCTTGGTGAGGAACAGGATACAATCAAAAATAATCATAAAACCAGCCACGGGAACAGCGGCGTAGCGCACCCAGTTGGGCCACTGGGTAATCGGCAGGAATCCGCTCATCGTCATCAGCTTCATCACGCGCAGGCCGCCATAGTAGAACATGAAAAGCCCGCAAGCCAAAACGCAAAGATCGGCAAAAAGGTCGATCGCAGCCCGTATCTTGCCGTTTTTGGGAAATAACTCATAAATGAAGCCCATACCCATATGTTCGCGGTCGCGGACACCCATGGCGCAGGCAAAAAATGCAAAATAACCCACCAGCAGCCGCGGCACCTCTTCAGCCCAGGCAAGGCCCGAATTGAAGAAATAGCGCAGGATGACGGTGAGAATGACGATTACCGCCATGGCTGCCAGCGCCAGCTCGGAGAGAAACAGCATCGCATAATTCATCCAGCGATTGACGCTGTGGAGAACTTTAGCCACAAATCCACCCCCATCAAATGACTGGAGAGGGACCCTTTGGGACTGCCATAAGGATCCCTCTCCCAGAACAGCCGAATGTATAAGGCTTAGAAATCCTTGCCTATCTCCTTGATGGCGTTGATGATATCCACGTAATCAGCGCCGTACTGGTCGTACAGGGGCGCCATGGCTTCTTCAAACTGGGCGCGCTCTTGCGGAGTCAGTTCAACGACGGTAACGCCGGCAGCGCGGACGATCTCCTCGGAGGAAGCTTCCTTCAAGGCCCATTGCTCAATTTCATATGCTTGAACCGCTACGGCGCACTCGCGGATGATGGCTTGGTCCTCCTCAGAGAGAGAAGCCATCACGTCCTTGGAGGCCAACAGGATTTCGGGAACCCTGGTATGGGCGTCCAGGATGTAGAACTTAGCCGCGTTGTAGTCGCCCATGTTCTGGTATGTGGGCCAGTTGTTCTCAGCGCCGTCTACCACCCGGGTCTCAATGGCGTTGTACACATCCCCCGGACCGATGCCGGCCACGCCGGTAGCGCCCAGCAGCTTCACCATATCCAGCATCATGGTGTTGTTCTGCATGCGGATTTTAAGCCCCGCCATATCCGCCGGCGTGCGGATTTCCTTGGTCAGGTAGAAGGAGCGTGCGCCGGCGTCATAGTAGCACAGGCCGATCAGGCCGGAATTGGACGTTTCGATGCCGCCCAGCAGGCTCTGGCCGATTTCGCCGTTGAGCACCGCCCACATATGATCGCCGCTTTTGTACAGGTAGGGCATCTGAATGGCATTGATGGAGGGCACGAAGTTGGCGACTGGAGAAGCGGATACGCGGGCAAAGGCCAAGTCGCCCAGCTGCAGGGCTTCGATGGCGTCAGGCTCTCCCCCGTAAAGCGTACCGCCCGTATACACCTCTACCTTGATGCGCCCTTCCGTTTTTTCTTCCACCAGGCGGGCGAACTCATGATCCGCCATAGCGGTGGGGTAGCCCTCCGCGTGTACCTCGCTGAGCTTCAGCACGGTCTGAGCCTGCGCGAATCCCACTGAGGTAAAGACCATGACAAGCGCGAGAATCCATACGATCGACCTTTTCATGAATTGTCATCTCCTTTAGAATAGAATTTTTGTGACGGATGCCGCCCATCATCGCCGTGTAGGATACATACGAGACTTGGTTGCATACGTTCACTATCTAGTTTGTATGATAACATAGGAGAGGTCGAAAGTAAACAACACAAAAATCACAATTTTAACAATCTAAAACTGTAATAAATAAACAAAAATAACAACTATTTTTGAGTCATATATAGTAGGATGACATGCGTTCTTTTTTCACTTAAAACGGGGAGGACGCGCGGCTCAGCGCATATTGTTTCGGGCTGGTGCCAACCAGACGCCCAAAGGAACGAATGAAGTGCGAATAATCCCCAAAACCGCACAGGGTTGCCACCTCCTGTACCTGGCGGCCCTCCATTAAAAATTGCTTCGCCAGGCTGATGCGGCGGGAGAGGATATATTTGTTGATGGTTGTACCCGTTTCCTGCCGAAAGAGCCGGCAAAGCGTGCCGACGCTCACAAAAAGCTCCTGGGACAGCACTTCAAGGGATAAAGGCTCGCGGATGTGCTGGTGGATATAGGCCAAAAGCCTTTCAACAAGCGCGTGTTTTGGCAGGGGCAACGGGGCGTGCGGCGCACGGGACTGGTAAAGCTCATTCACCATGATCAGCAGCTGCGTAAAAGCCGCCCGCGCCAGTAAATCAATGCCAAAGCCGTGGCTATGGGTAATGCCCTCGACTAAAGCGATAAGGTGGTTTAAGGTTGCGGTATCCATGAGGATGCGGTGGTCAAACCCTTCGCCCCGTTCCATAAAGCAACGGGAGAGATCGGTTTCATGGGAGGAAAGCTGCTCCACATACTGGGGATGAAGGGAAATGGCGTAGCGCTCATAGGCGGCGTTGCTTGTGATGATGGGTTTGTGCGCCTCGTAGGGGTTGATGGCAAAGAGCGAACCACGGGGCGTTTCGTAAATCCGTTGGCCGATGATAAAGTGATTGCCGCCTGAAAGGGTGACAAAAATTTCATAACAGTCGTGTATGTGCATGTCTGACGCCTTTTCATCCTGTGCCAGCAGGGACACGGCATAGGTTTTCTTTTCCATGCAGGCCGCGATGGCGCATTGGCAGGTGGTGTGGAGCATGGTGCGCCTCCTGTGCTTTTATGACAACAAGATACCATAAGTTGTATGAAATGCAAGGTTTTCCGTAAGGAATGCAAGGAAATTGTCTTTTCTTCGATGTATACTACTGTCAAATATACTGTGCTTTACCCAAGACACAGCACAAAAGGAGGATCATTATGGTAATTGATACGTTGAAGCATGCGGAGCACTACTACCCGTTCGGTGAGAATTTCAAAAAGGCTTTCGAGTTTTTGAAGAGCAATGACATCAGTGAAATGGAACTGGGCCGCCACGATATTGACGGGGATAACGTGTTTATCCTTGTGCAGGAATACACCTCTAAGACCATTGACAATTGCGGCCTTGAAGTACACCGCATGTATGCGGATGTGCACTACGTGCGCGAAGGTTTTGAATATTTGGGCTACGCCCCCCAGGAGCGCGCCAGTGAACCCTGTACGCCTTATGACGAAAAGGCAGACGCGGTTTTCTTTGAAAAGGAGTGCCAGTACCTCCTTCTTCAGGAAGGGGACATCGCCATTGTTTTTCCAGGCGAACTTCACATGCCGCAAAAGCGCGCGCTGGTGCCCGCCAAGGTGCGCAAGGCATGCATTAAGGTACGCGTAGCGTAAGGGAAGGAGGGTGGAAATGAAACAGGTTGCCGTCATCAACGGGCCGAACCTCAACATGATCGGCAAGCGCGAGCCGGAGCTTTACGGGAGCACGACCCTCGCGGATGTGGAAAAAATGATTCAAACCCATGCCGACAGGCTGGGCATAGGGGTTTCGTTCTTCCAAAGCAACAGCGAAGGCGATCTGGTGACGCGCATTCAGCAGTGCCTGAACACGGCGGATGGGATTATCATTAACCCCGGCGCGTATGGCCACTACGCGTACTCACTTTATGACGCGCTTTTAGGCGTGGGCCTGCCCTGTATTGAAGTGCATATCTCCAACACGCATAAGCGCGAGCCCTTCAGGCATCATTCGGTGCTGGTGGATGCGTGCGTGGGGCAGATCTGCGGCATGGGCATTGACGGGTACCGCATGGCACTGGAAAAGATGAAGGATATGCTGTGAGGAGCTATTGGGGAACAAGCGAATAGAAAGAGGGGGTTCTTCCAGCCAATATCATAGGCAATCAAACCGCCGGCAGTATATGGAATCATTGCTTGATAACAATAAGGACCCCAACTTTTGAGTTGCGCTGCCCAATCCGCAGGTGTTTTATTGTGCCCGGTGTCGAATCACAGTGCTGTGGTCACAGTGGACAAACGCCACGCTTATTCTTCGACATTGATATTGAAAAGATAGATGTAAGCGGAGCCGGGCTCCTCAGGCATGCAAAACAGCATCAATGTGGGTATCGTCGTAAAAGCTTACCCCTCCTTCTTTGGCAAAGGGATTGCAGATGTCATGAGCCTTGACGATGTCACCTGTTTGGATATCGGTTACACGTACGTTGCTCGCTTCCCTATGTACGGGCTTCGTACCCTCCATGCTCACCTGCCAGAGATTCTTCTCGCGAAACCTGGCTTTCATGCCCGAGGGTGCCAGCAACCCGCCACTGGGTAAAATGTCGCGGCAAACAAGGCATGATGGTACCCATCATGCCAAAACAGGCGATTTACGCTCCGCGAAATCCGCCTGTTTTCTGCTTGTTGGGATGCAGCCCCAACGCTCAGAGCGCGCCTTGCGGCGCGGCTGCGTGCCCTACGGACACTTGTTTTACGGGCTGCCGGCCACGAGCCTTTTGGACTTCCCTAGTAGGCCGCTGTATTGATGGTACACCTTTTCCCGTTTTATTCTTCAAACCATTCGTCGAAATAGGCGTCCAGTACGCCTACAATTTTACGAATCGTCTGCGTTTTTTGGGGGTGCGCCGCGCTCCCCCGGTCAGGTATACAGATACCTTTCAGGGCATAATCCGTTGATATTTTTAGCGTTTCACAAATATGCACCAGCGTTTCGAGGCTGGCTTTACGCGTTCCCCGCTCAAGATGCCCCACATACGAAGTGGAAATAGCGCATGCCTCTGCCACATCAGCCTGTGTCAGGTGTTGTTTTATCCGCAGATTTCGTATCCGAATCCCCATCGCCTTGTAGTCTAAATCCATATCTTCGCTCCATGCTTTTTATCCATATTAGGACTATTTGTCCTGAAATGCAAGAGCAAGAATTGTCGTCCTCTATAATGGCACCGGGTGAAGTATATGAAATACCGGTTGCGTGATTTGCGTGAAGACAAGGATTTATCACAAGCAGCTCTTGCGCTTTATTTGTGTTGCGATCAATCTCTTTATTCAAAATATGAGCGCGGTGAGCGTGAACTGCCTTTGCCATTTGCGATCAAACTGGCTAAATTTTATGAAACAAGCGTGGATTATCTGCTGAACCTCACGGATATAAAGGAACCGTATCCCCGCAAGAAATAAGGAACCGGAGTTTATTCAATGTAGCCGTTCGCCTTTTTCTCGTTATCCAGGCTCGTTTGTCCTTAACAAACGATCTATATTCTGCTTCACGGCAAGGAGCTTTTTTATCTCGATGCGTATCCGACGGTATTTTGTATCAGTGGTTTTCTTTTCCGATAAAAGCTTCGCATATTCTGTATTCAAGGCCGGCATGGAGGGTATTTTTTTACGCCTGGCTCGTCAAAAGCACGTTTAGAAGCTCGGCGTGAAATTTTGCTGCATATCCGGCCTTCCTCATTTTTTTGGGGGAAAGGAGCCCGCCACAACCGGCGGGCTCCTTTGCATGGTTTCAATTCCTTTGAAACGGCGGGGTTTGCCGCCCTATGGCGGGCGTTATTCCCCCCACCGCTTCCTGAAAGGGGCCAGGGTATCCGTGCCCAGCCTGATTTCGCCGTCCGGATCGTTTTCCGGTTCCTCGTTGCGAAAATCCTGCCAGACCGGTGCGCCACAAGGGGAAGAGGGCAAGGCGTCCTTGCCCGCCTCCGCCGCCATTTCCTGCTTCGGGTTCATTTTTTTGCGTTTGATACGCGCTGGCGGGAGAGATGCCGTGGGAGCGTCCGGAGAGCTTTGCGCGGGGATTGCTCCCGCCAGGTGCATGGAGAACTTTGCCGCCGCCGGACCGACGATTTCATAGAGAACCGAGGAGGACAGAATGATGGTGGATAACAGCATTCCCATATCATGGGGCAGAATCCTCTCCCCCAGCGCGGCAAGCCCGATGGAAACCCCCGCTTGCGGAATGAGGGCCAGCCCCAGATACTTTTTTACCTCCGCCGTGCCGCGGGCAAGTACCGCGCCCAGGCTGGCCCCGAGGTATTTCCCTACGATTCGAATGAGAAAATAGGCGACCCCTGTGATTCCCGCAACCGGTAGAGCCCCTACGTTCAGCCGCATGCCGGAAACGACGAAAAACAGCGTCAGAACCGGCGGAGAAAACCGGTTTACGCGCTTGAAAACGGTATTTCCCTTGGAAATGTTGGCATGTACCGTGCCGAAAACCATACAGGAAAGCAGGGGGGAGATATTGACCGCGGCGCAGGCTCCCGACAGCCCGAGCAAAAAAATGACGGTCATCAGAAGATGGTTATAGGCGGATAGCACATGCCTCATGAGCAGACGAAGCAGAAAGGCGGCCGCGCCTCCCAGGCCGACGGCGGCCAGGTTGTAGAAGATGGGGAGAACCACGCTGCCCAGGTTCACCGATTGTTGCGCGCCCACAATCTGCGCGGCGGTGGCGCAAACGCTGAAAGCGATGAGGGCCACGGCGTCATCCAGCACCACTACCTGCAACACGGTGTTGACAAAGGGTCCCTTGGCTTTATATTGCCGGATGGTCATCAGCGTGGAGGCGGGCGCCGTTGCCGAGGCAATCGCGCCCAGAAGGAGGGAGAAGGGGAGAGGCAGGTGAAAGACCAGGGCCATGGCGGCGGTGACCATCAAAGCGGCCATGAGGGCTTCCAGCACCGTGATGGTGACGATACCAAGGCCGCTTTGCTTCAACGCCGCCCATTTGAAGTATTTGCCTGTGCCAAAGGCGATAAACGCCAGCGCTATGTCCGTGAGAAACGACATGGCATCGGCCATCCCGGCTGAAACGAGGCCCAAGACATAGGGGCCGATCACGATGCCGGAAAGGATATACCCCGTCACATTGGGAAGCCGCAGCAGCTTGGTCACGCGGGAAAAGCAGAAGGCGAAAAGCAGCATGGCGCTCAATCTCAACAGAATGAGCGCTTGAGGGTTGAGGGAAACCAGAAAAGCGGACATACGCGCTTCCTCCTTTACGGTGATCCGCTTCGCTTGCCCATTGCCGCCGGGTGGCGGCGTAAAAGGAAAACGGAGGCTCTCTGAGCAGGGTTGATTATATGGCAGCAAAGGTGTAAAATCCAATTACCATTTGACATGGGTCCATAGATTCAATTGATGATGTGAAGAGGGCTTGGCTCATGATTGACGTAAAAATCAAAACGCTTCTCACCCTGGACAGCCTGGGTTCCTATACAAAGGCTGCGGAGGCGCTCTCCCTGACCCAGCCGGCGGTCAGCCACCATATCAAGCGTCTGGAAGAGGAATACGGCATCCATATTTTTGTCAAGGGAAAGCACAAGATGAAGCCTACGCCCGAGGGGGCGGTATTGCTCAAATACGCGCACCGCGCCATGGCGCTTTCCCTGAAGGTCCAGCAGGCCATTGAGGACTGCCGCAAGGAAATCCACAGCCTGACCGTGGGGATCACCCCCACCGCAAGCGATATCCTGGTGCCCCAGGTTTTGGCCGCCTACTGCAGCAAACACCCGCAGGTTCATATCCAAATTGTCCGGGGAACTATAAAAAACATTGATAGCATGTTAAAATTTTTTGAGATTGACTTTGCCATTGTGGACGGGGTGATCAAGAGCGCCAACACCAATTCCATCCTTCTGGGGACGGATTACCTGGGATTGGTGGTTTCCCCGCGGCATCCCTTTGCCAAGCGCGCCAGCGTGCGCCTGGAGGAGGTCCAGCAGGAAAAGCTGATTCTGCGCTCCAAAAAGGCCGAGACCAGGCGGCTGTTTGACAGCTACCTCGTCAGCCACGGCTATCATTTGAAGGATTTCAACGTGATTATGGAGATCGACAGCGTATCCAGCATCAAGGAGATCATCATGGCCAACCTGGGCATTACGGTGATCAGCCACAACGTCTGCCTGGAGGAGGAGCGGGATGGAAAGCTGGTCATCGTGCCCATTGAAAACTGCCAGATGGTCCGCCAGATCAACCTGATCTTCCCCAAGGATTTTTCATACCCGGAGATCTTGCAGGACATTCGCAACGAGTATGTTCACAGCTTCGCCCGGGGATAACGGGCGCTGAACCGCCGCGGGCCTTTGCGCCTGCGGCGTTTTTTCCATGCGCCCCGGAGGCCGCCCGGGGCATGACGCCCAGGGGCCAGCCTGGGAAGGGCGGCCCCGCGCCTTTGGCTCCCCTACACCGGACCGCCGGGCCCTTGGGTATAGATCAGGAAAATCTGCTCATCATAACCATGTTATCCCAAAAGGGACCTCCGGAGGGGAGCGGATGCCGGTTGTTTTTCAGGTATATGGCACGCAAGGCGCATTTTCTATACCAGTTGAAGGGGGTTCAGCACGGGAACGCCCACGAGGAGCTAAAGGCCGACGAGGCATATCCCCCTGAACTGAGCAAAAAGCTGCAAGAGAACATAGACAGCCTGAAAGGCTCGCTGGGCGACGGGAACGATGTGAAGGAGCACCTGTTCCGGTTTGGGTCGGACCAGGGGCTGTCAGGCGCGCTGGTCTTCATCGACGGCCTGGTGAATAACGCCACCTTGACCGACGCCATCCTGCGGCCCCTTCAAAGCTGGCGTCCAAAGGACGGGCAGGTTCCGCCGGGCGCGGATTTGATCTGCGCGCTGGAACAGCAGGTGCTGTGCGCCGCCGACACCAACAACACCCCGTCGCTGCCGGAGCTTGTTGCGGGCTGCCTGATGGGGGATACGGTTTTGCTGGTGGACGGCTGTGCTTCCGGGCTTGTGATCAGCACCAAGGGCTGGGAGAAGCGCAGCGTATCGGAGCCCCAAACGGAAACGGTGGTACGGGGCCCCAGGGAAGGGTTCACGGAAAACCTGCGGACCAACACGGCCATGGTCCGCCGCAAGATCCGCAACGGGCGGCTGCGCGTGGAGCAAATGACCGTGGGCCGCAAGACCCGGACCGGCGTGTGCCTGATGTATTTGGAGGATGTGGCGAACCCCAAGGTGGTGGAGCTGGTCAAGTACCGCATCGGCAAGCTGGACGTCGAATCGGTTTTGGAGACGGGCTACCTGGAGGAATACATTGAGGACGCGCCCTTCTCTCCCTTCTCCACCATAGGATACAGCGAAAAGCCCGATGTGGTGTCCGCAAAGATCCTGGAGGGGCGGGTGGCCATTCTGGTGGACGGTACGCCCTTTGCCCTCACCGCGCCGATGGTGTTCATGGAGAGCTTCCAGACTGCCGAGGATTATTACGCCCGGTCGCTGTATACGAGCCTGGTGCGCATGCTGCGCATAGTGGCATACTTGCTCTCGGTGTTTGCGCCCGCCATCTATATCGCCCTGAACGCCTTTCACCACGAGCTGATCCCCACCACCCTCCTGTTTACCATTGCCAAGGCCCGGGAGGGAACGCCTTTTCCGGTTTTCGTAGAGGCGTTGATCATGGTCTTCGCCTTTGAGCTTCTACGGGAGGCGGGCGTGCGGCTGCCGCGCCCGGTAGGCCAGGCCATCAGCATCGTGGGGGCGCTGATCATGGGCGAAGCCGCCGTGAGCGCAGGCCTGGTGGGCGCGCCGATGGTCATCGCCATTGCGGTGACGGCCGTGGCCGGCTTTCTGACGCCGTCCCAAAATGATTCAAGCTCCATTTTACGGGTGATCATGATGGTCCCGGCGGCCATCGTGGGGTTCTACGGCGTGGGGCTGGGCTGCTTGGCCATGCTGATTCACCTGGCCACGCTGGAATCCTTTGGCGTACCGTATTTTGAGGGTTTCGAACACGCCAGGGACGCGCAGGACACGCTGGTGCGCATGCCTCTATGGTCCATTTCCAAACGCCCGCGGTATATTGCCCAGGGTGACACGACCCGGGGGCTGCCCTTCATTCCGCCTCTTCGCCCCCATGCGTCCAGGGAGGAGGAAAAAGAACCATGAGGTATGCCCGCCGGGTGTGCATGGCAGCCGTTATCCTGATGCTTGCGGCGCTGTTGACCGGGTGCTGGGACAACCGGGAGATCGATTCCTTGTTCATCCTCACCGGGTTGGCGGTGGATGCGGCGGCGGATGATTCCCAGCAGGTGGTTGTGACACTGCAGATCGCAAACATCGAGCAGGAGGCATCCAGTTCGGGGGAGAGCAGCGGGGGCGGCGACGCCACCATCCTCTTGCGCGCCGCCAGCACCACCACCTTGGGCGCCATATCGAAAATCAACGCGGACAGCAATCATAAGCTGCTGTTTCAACATAATCAAATCCGATTGCTTGGAAGCGCCTTGGCGGAGCAAGGGGTCAAAAAGCATTTGGATCTGTTTCTGCGCGACCAGCAGGCGCGCCTGGAGGTTCCCCTGGCGGTGGTGGACGGGCGCGCGGAGGAAGTGATGGCGGCAAAGCTGTCCCAGGAGCCAATTTCCGGCATCTTCCTGGGCGGTATGTTTGAGGACCTCTCTCAAGTGTCCTGCGCGTACAGGGTACGCCTGATCGATTTTACCCAGAGGATTTTGACCGAGGGAATCGCGCCGGTGCTGCCCGTCATCAAGGTGACTGGGGAAGAGGGGAAACAGGAGATCAAGCTGACCGGCATGGCGGTATTCAAAGAGGAAAGGATGATCGGCCAGCTGAACAGCGAGGAAACCCTGGGCTACATCTGGGCTTTGGGAGACGTGAAAAAATGCAATTTTGAAGTTTCGGACGATTCAGGCAGAGCGGTCTTGCACATCGCCACGCTGAAGTGCAAAAAAGAGGTGACGCTGCGGCAAGACGGCGGCGTCAGCACCGCGCTGAAAATCAATGCGGTGGTGGGAATCGGCGAAGTGGCGGGATTTGCGAGCATGAAGCCTCCGGAATTGCTGGAGCATCTGCAAAAGCTGGGGGAGCGGGAGATCAAGGCGAAAATTGAGCGCTGTTTTGCCGTGGCCCAGGGCATGAACGCGGATGTTTTCGGATTTTGCACGATGGTCTATCAAAAGTATCCGCAGCAGTGGAACGGGATGAAGGACCGGTGGGATACGCTGTTCCCGGACATGGACTTGAGCGTGGAAGCGGAGGTCCGCATCCCCGGGACTGGCCAGATCGTGCAATCCCTGGAAATGGAGGAGAACATGAAATGAGAATTGACAAATCGCGGATATCGGGCACCCGGTTCATGTTCGCCATCGCATTTTTCCTGCAGTCCTCCGCGCTGCTGACCTCCTTCCTGGCGGGCATCACAATGCAGGAATCCTGGATTCCGGTGGTGGCGGGGTTCGTGGTTTGCATACCGCTGATTTACCTGTACAGGACCTTGATGCTGAGGTTCCCGGATCAAAACTACTTTCAGGTCCTTACTACGGTGTACGGGCCGGTGGTGGGGAAGGTCATCGGAGCGCTTTACCTATGGTTCTTTTTCACGCTTACCACGTTGAATGTGGGGGATATCGGGGATTTTATCAAATTGACGGTCTTGCCGGAAACGCCCCATGTGATGCTGACGCTCTGCTGCGTACTGGTGGCGGTTTGGGCTGTGCGCAACGGCCTCAGGGTGGTGACGAGGTACGGCTCGGTATTTACGGTCATTGAGTTTTTGATCGTAGCCGTTTCCATCATCCTGGTATCCAATCAGATCAAGCTGACCAACTTTCTGCCCGTGTTTGCACAGCCTGCCGCCAAATACATACAAGGGATCCACATCACCTCTACGATCCCCATTGGCGAGACGGTGGTGTTTTTGATGCTTGTGCCCTGCGTGAAAAAGCTGTCCCCCAGGGAAGCCACGAAGTATTGGTTTTGCGGGGTTGCCATGGGCATTGCCGTGCTGCTGGCCGCGCTGCTGCGGGATATTGCGGTTTTGGGAAACACGATTCACTTTTTTTCGCTGCCGGGCCTGGTGACACTGCGCCTGGTCAACCTGACCGAGGCCTTGAGCCGCATGGAGATCATCTTTACCATTGCGATTATGATGCTGTTGTTCTTCAAGATCGCGGTGCTCATTTATGTATCGACGATTGCCACCGCCCAGCTTTTTGAGACCACGCAATTCAAGCGCCTGGCCTTGATTATCGGCATCTTCGTGGTGGCCTACGGGCCTACGCTGTACCCGAGCTCCGTAGAGCACAGCATGTCCGCCCACACCGTGGAGCCTGTGGTCTGGACGCTGTTTGAAATTATCTTGCCGCTGCTAACCTTCCTGATCGCCAAGATCCGTAAGCTGCCTGAACCCGTTCCGGCGGCAAAAGGACAGGAGGGGTAGAGCGTATGGTATGGATTGTGATGGGGTTCCTCCTGATCGGGCTGATCGACTTGAGGCCTTTGCTCGCCCAGCGCAAGCTCCGCGCCATTGCGGCATTTCTGGTGATATTCACCCTTGCGCTTGTTTTGACTGTGTTGCAGAAGATGAACATCAAAATTCCCAGCGTCATGTTCGCGTGGCGGGATCTGCTCCAATGGCTGGGGTTGACGTATCCGAAATGAGATAGCCCTATGCCAGCAATACCTCCATCAGCGCAGCCCGAAGCCCCCGGGGCATGCTCAGGGCCTGGAGGGTGCTCAGGGTAAGGGGCAATTCCTGGCCTTGGCTCAAAATGGAATAGATGCTCTCCTTCAGTTCATAGCCCACCCGGGCTTCCTTCAAAATATCCCGGCAAGAGCCCAAAACGTCATTTTGCGCCAGGCGCAGGGGCTGGGCAAACACCACCTTGAGGGTTTCGCCCCAGGATATCTCCGGCAGCGAAAGGCGCAAGCTTTGCTGGTGATACTCCCCTTGGATCCCCTCCCAAGGCTTCCCGTTTTTGAATACGGCGTAGGAGTGATTCTCCTCCACGCCCACAAAGCTCACCCGGTAGGTGCGAAGGGGGGGCAAAAAGCTTCTGGGAGAACCGGGGATGAGGGAAAACTCCGTTCCCCCGTCCTTGCGCCAGCAAAGGGCGATTTCCGTCACGGCATATTCCCCGGCCAGATAGCCCATGGTTTCCCCATCGTCCTCATAAAGGGAAAAGGACCCGTCCCCGCCGCCGTAGACGCGGATGTCCAGGACGCTGGGCAAAGCGGCGCCGCCCAGCCTGCTTTCCTCCGCTCCCGCCAAAGGAATGATGCCGCCGGCCTTCACCAGCACGGGCATTTCCGCCAGGGGACGAAACAGCTCCGCCATTCTGCCTCCCCGGTACATCCACCCGGTGAAAAAGTCGAAATAAAGGCCCGCCGGGAGCCAGGCCTTCACCCCCGCCCGCATCAAGGACGCATCCATAGGCGTGGTGATGGGGCAGACGATCATTTCGCTGCCAAAATGGTACTGGTTGGGGACCTGATAGGCCTCCTCCCTCTCGGGATGGGCGTAATACATCGGGGATACCAGCTGCACGCCCCGGGTGTGGCAGAGCCAGTTCATGGTGTACAAATAGGGCAGGAGCCTGTGCCGCAGCCGCAAAAAATCCGTCATGATCCCACAGGCCTCGGCGGTATACCGCCAGGGCTCCTTGCCGTTGAACAAGTTGCTGGTGCTGTGCATGCGCATGATGGGGGAGAACACCCCAAATTGCAGCCAGCGGACTTGCAGTTCATCATCCCGGCGGCCATGGGTATGCCCCCCGATGTCATGGCTCCACCAGCCATAGCCGATGTTGGAGGCCGTGGCTGTGAAATAAGGCTGAAAGGCCAGGGACGGCCAACTGATTACGCTGTCTCCGGAAAATCCCACCGGGTAGCGGTGGCTGCCTGGCCCCGCATAGCGGGAAAGGATCAGCGGACGCTTTCCTTCCCGGCCGATATCCTGCGTATGGTAATGATTCAGCATCCACAGCGGGTCCAGGCCGTCCAGGGTGGAGGCACTGCCCTGCTGCCAGTCCACCCACCAAAAATCCACCCCTTCCCGTTCCCTGGGATGGTGCAGATACGCAAAATAAGCCTCCCAGAAAGCACGGTTCCCCAAGTCAAAAGGAATCCGTTGCCGGCGGGAAGCGTCCTTGCCCAGGGCCAGGGCCATCCCCTCATACATTTCTTCATGAGGCTGCACGCCCTCGGCCGGATGCAGGTTCAGGGTCACCTTGAGCCCGCGGTCATGCAAAGCCTTCAGAAAGGCTTCGGGCTGGGGAAACAGCTCCCGGTTCCAGGTGTAGCCTGTCCAGCCCTTTCCTCCATCCTGCGGCTGGGTCACATGCCAGTCCATGTCCAGCACAGAAACGCTCAGGGGGATTCCGTGACGCTGAAACCGGTCCATCAAAGCCAGGTATTCCCTGTCCCGGTAGGGGTAGAACCGGCTCCACCAATTCCCCAGGGCATACCGGGGCAGCAGCGGCGTGGGCCCGCACAGATGAAAAAAGTCCTCCAGGGCCTTTTGGTAGGCATAGCCATAGCTGAAAAAGTACCAATCCTGAACGCCGGGCCTGCGGGGCTCCACCCAACCATCCTGGGTCAGCACAAAGGACCTGCTGTCATCCAGCGTGGCAAACCCTTGCAAGCGCGACAAAAGCCCGGGCTCCAGCGGACAGGGGCCGTCCACCTCGTCCAGGGTGCGGGCTGTGCCCCCCAAGTTTTCGGCGAGGGCATCCCCAAAGCGCCACGTGCAATAAATGCCCCGGCATTCGCTTCGGTTTTCCGCCCAGAGCCCTTGGGGCGAGAAGGGCCCTTTATCATAAAAAAGGCTGACATGGGCCGTTTGAATTTCAAGCCCGGTTTGCGTATCCCAAATCCGGTAGTCCGGCGTGGGAAACACCCGGTTCACCACCCGCTGGGTGGGACGGTCCTCAAAGCATCCCTCCGGGTCGTATTCCATACGGATCAGTTGGGAGGTCAAGATGGTAAAGCGGTAATGCCGCCCTGAAACCATACCGCCTTTGCATTGCCGCGTATGGATGTCATCCTGTGTCATACTTTTTCCCCTTTGGGGATGGCGATCATCACGGGTTCGCCGGAGCAAGGCATGAGCCCCCCTTCCACCAATACAGAGCTGCCATCCACCAAATTTTCATAAGCGCCATCCGGCGCGTCCACGGCCACCAAAGCACTTTGCCCCTTTGTGCTGAAAACCCCCAGCATGCGCAACGCTTGGGTGTCGTATTTCGCTCGTAGCATCCCGTTCCCGCCATCGCTCACATGGTATGCGCCCTGGGCGAAGACGGGGCTGCGCTTGATTTGGGACAGCCTCTGCAAAAAGGGGCTGATGTCGTGGCCCGTATCCCACACCACCTCATTTTTATGGAACAGGCTGGGCCGGAACGCGCTCTCCACTTCCTGGCCGTTGTACAAAAGTGTCATGCCCTTTTGGAAATACAGGAACGCCGTCCAATTGCGGCGCTGCCTCTCGTCCGGGATGAGGAACTTGGCCCGGGGGCGGTCATGGTTTTCCAAAAAGCGCAGCTTCACATAGTTATCCGGATACAGGGATTCCTGCCGGTTGATTGCTTCCGCGTATTCCCCCAGGCTGCGCCGCCCTGTAAGGACACCGATAAAATCCTGATAAATATCGTATTCATAGCTTACGTCGAAAGCCTGATAGATTTCCGAATCGGACAGGCTGACCATGCCCCTGGCCCGGTTATCCAGCGTAAAGACGGATTCCACCGTTTCGCTGAGCCACAGGCAGCCCGGGTGTACCTTGCCCACTTCCTCCCGGGCCCGCAGCCAGAAAGGCAGCGGAATGAGCGGGGCCACATCGCAGCGGAAACCGTCCACGATGGCAGCCCATTGCTTGAGGGTCTCGATCTGGTAATCCCACAAGCCGGGCTGGGTGTAATCCAGATCGATGATATCAGGCCACTCGCCAATCCGGTTATAAAAGGAACCGTCCTCCTTGCGGTAAAACCACTCCGGATGGTGACGGGCCAGCCAGGAATCGGGGGAGGTGTGGTTGTACACCACATCGATGATGCACTTCATGCCCAGGGCATGGATGGCCTCCACCAGCTTGCGGAAGTCCTCCAGGGCGCCAAACTCGGGGTTTACAGCCCGGTAGTCCTGGATGGCGTAGGGGCTGCCCAGGGGGCCCTTTCGGGCCTTCTTTCCCAAGGGATGGATGGGCAAGAGCCAGAGGATATCCACCCCCAAGGCGCGAATGCGGGGCAGATCCTCCCGCACCTTGTCAAAGGTGCCCTCCTTGCTGTATTGGCGCACATAGACCGAGTACATCACCTGATTGCGGAAGGTTTTGGGCGTATCAAAAGCCATATCCACCGCTCCTCTCCTCATATTGATCCCGGGCGTTAGCCCTTTACCGCCGAGGCCGCAATGCCCTCGATGAACCTTCGCTGGAAAAACAGGTAGCAAAGGACCACCGGAACAATGGCAATGGCCGTGGCCGCGAACAGCCCCGCATAGTCGGTGGAATAACGGCCGCTGAACATGTTGAGCGCGACGCTGAGCACCTGCTTTTTTTCCGACCGCAGCATCAGGTACGGCCACAGGTAATCCTCCCAGGCCCAAAGAAACTGGAAGATGGCAATGCTGGAAACCGCGTTGCGCAACAGGGGGAACACGATCCGGTGAAAGGTGTAAAACTCGCTGGCCCCGTCGATGCGGGCGGCCTCCAGCAGCTCGTCCGGAACGCCGGAACAGCTTTGGCGCATCATGAAAATCCCAAAGGACGTAAACAGGCTGGGCACAATCAGCGCCTGATAGGTGTCCAGCCACTGCACCCCTTGCATGAGGCTGTACCTGGGAATGATGGTGACCACTCCGGGAACCATCATGGTGGAGAGGATGGCGCTGAACAAAAGGTTTCGCCCGCGAAAGCGATATTTGCTGAGCACAAAGCCCGAGATGGCGCTGGTATACACGGTGATGAGGGTCAAGGACGCCGCGTATCCCAGGCTGTTGAGAAAATACCGCAGAAAATTCATCTTTTGCAAAGCGTTTTGATAGTTTTCCAGCGTGGGGGCCGCAGGGAAAAACCGGTGCTGCAAGGCGCTGATTTCCACGTTTGTTTTGAACGAGGAGGCCAGCATCCAGGCAAAGGGCAGGAGGGTCGCCAGGCTGCAAAGAAGCAGCGCCCCCATCAAAAGCAAGGAGCCTGCCTTGCGCTTGCTCATGAAAGTTCCCCCTCCTTTGAACCGCGCGCCAAGCGGAAGGACAGGCCCGTCAGCAGCGCGATGATTGCGAACAGCACAAAGGAGATGGCGGAGGCATACCCAAAATGATACTTCACGAAGGCCTGGTCATAAATGATGTAAGAGGCCAGATAGGTTTGGGTGCCCGGCCCGCCCTGGGTGAGCACCATTACGGGAATGTACGTCTGAAAGTAGGAGATCAGGGAAGTGATGACGATAAAGACCAGGGTGGGCCTTAGCAGCGGCAGGGTAATGGCGGAGAATTTCTTCCAGGCGCCCGCGCCGTCCATGCCGGCGGCCTCATAGCAATCCATCGGCAAAGAATGCATGCCTCCCAATAAAATCACCACGGCGTAGCCAAAGTCCTTCCAGATGGTCAGCAGCAAAATGGCCGTCATGGCGTAGCGGGAGTCAAAGAGCCAGTTGATCTTGGTGCCCAGCAGCTGGTTCAGCAGCCCAAACTGCGGATCGTACATGAATTTCCAGATAAAGGCCACCGCCACCATGGGGGTGATGGTGGGCAAATAATACAGCGTGCGGTATAGGGACTTGTACTTCACCAGCTTGGAAAACAACGCGTTGGCGAGCAGCAGCCCCAGCAGGACGCGGGCCGCCACCGCCACGGCGGAAAAGCCCACGGTATTGCCCATGGAGCGCCAGAACAGCGCGTTGGAAAACACCATTTTCCAGTTGTCCAGGCCCGTAAACCGGTACTGCCCCTTGAGCGGATTCCACAGATGAAAGCTGCCCACAAAGGCCATCAGGATCGGGAAAAAAAAGAAGACCACGAAAAACAGAATCAGCCCCGTGACCACCATGTCGCGCAGAATCACTTCACTGCGGCTGCGCAAAGGATTTACGCTCCGGGCCGTGGTTTTCATGGCTCTCTCCTCCCGTGGGGCGGAAAGGGCCGGTGGGAATGACGCATTGCCCACCGGCCCGCCGCTCCAATTTGATTACCTGGTTATTTGGCTTCGCCGGCGTACTTGTACTGAGCCTCCACCGGGACAAACTCGTTCATAGCCAGCTCCTGGTTACAAGCATCCTCCGCGCTTTGCAGAGCAGTTTCCATGTTCGCCCCATTATAGAAGATATCCTCCAAGGCGATCTTCATATTGTTCTCCACCGCGCTGGGCATGGGGCCGGGCCAGATATAGCGGTCGATATGTTCCGCCAGCACCGCAATGCTGGAGACGCCAAGGATGTCCTGGTCATTGGCCAGGGAGTTTTTGGCGGGGAACACGGAATTGGCCAGGCAGAATTCCTTTTGCAGCGCATCGCTGGCCAGGAAGAAGCGCACGATATCCTGGGCCACAGCCTGCTGCTGGGCGGGAGCGTTCTTGTTGACGCCGAAGGTGGACTCGCCGTTATAGCGGTGGTACGCGTAGGGCGCCTCCCCGGTGGGAGTGGGGATCTCGAAGCTGCCAAACTGGGTGTCCGGGAAGTTGTTTTTCAGCACGTTGTGCATGAAGCCCCAGCCCAAATACAGGGCCACCATGCCCTGGCCGAAGTTGTCGCCGGAGTTGTTGCCGAAGTTGTAATCCCCGATCTTGTCCACTTCGTAGAAGTCCTTCATACGCTGCACAACGGTGCGGACGGCCTCGTTGTTAAAGGAAACCTGATTGTCCTGGGTAAACAGGTTTTGGCCGTACTGGTATTGCATGCCCAGCACATCCCCCTGCGCGCCGCCGTTAAAGCTGAAGCCCGCTTGCACCAGCTCGCCCTTTTCATCCCGGATGGTCAGCTTTTTGGCAACCTCGCGGAACTGGTCCCAGGTCTTGGGAATGTCGGCATCCGTCAAGCCGGCCTTTTCCCACATGGCCTTGTTGTAGTACATGGTGGCAGTCATCAGGCCGTAATCGGTGTAATACACCTGGCCGTCGATCACATGGGCGGAGACGCCCACGAAATCCTTTTCCAGGTCCTCCACAGGAATGCCGTAGGGAGCCAGGTAGCCGATCAGGTTTTCATGATGGCTGTTGTGAATGTTGAAAATGGCGGGGCCTTCGTTGCCCTGGAGCGCCAGGGGCAACTTCGTCCAATAGTCGTCCCAGGGGTTTTCCACCAGCGTGACGCTCACATTGGGGTGAATGGCCGTATATTGCTCCACCAGGGATTTGAAGAGGTTTTCCGCCCCTGTCCAGTACCAAAGCTCCAGTTCAATGGGCTCGCCGTCCGCGACGGGCTGGCTGGCGTCATACTGCACAGCCCCGCCCATGACAGCCGGAGCTTCCGCGCCCGCGGCGCAGGCGGCTGTCAGCGTGAGCATGGCGGCTGCCAAGAGCAGAGAAAGAAAACGGGAACCAAGCTTTTTCATAAGATCCTTCCTTTCTTTCCAACCAATGGGACAATGGGTTTTCGTTTTCCGTGGGCTTTTCTTGCCGGCAAGGTATAGCGCTAAACTAACATCATTATACCCGATGTGGGAAGCTTGTCAATATGTTTTCATAAATTCCTTTGGAAAGATATGTATTTTGAACAGGGTATTCTTGCCTGCTTCGGTTATAAAGGACAAAACGGAAGTTTATCAACGGGATGGATTAAGTTTATTTAAACCCGAAAATGGATTGATTTTCCCCGGATAACATGCTATGATAGGTTTATAAACGGATCAAGGAGATGTTTCATGGTTACGCTGAAGGACATTGCCAAGGAAGCCAACGTAAGCCTGATGACGGTCTCCAACGTTGTCAACGGCAATTTTCGCAAGGTGTCCCAAGAGAAAGCGGAGCAGATCCAAGCGATTTTGCAAAAAAGAGGATACGTGCAAAATGCCTCCGCCCGCAGCCTGGCCAAGGCCAACTCCAACATTATCGCCATTATGCTGCGCAGCCTTCCCAATGAAAACTCCCTGAGCAGCCCCCACAACGCCACGCTGGTAGGAGCCGTTATCGAAAAAATCCAGCGGCTTGGCTATTATGCGATGATCAGCATGGTGCAAAAGCAGGAGGATATTGCCAAGAGCCTGAAAACATGGAATGTGCGGGGAGCCATTTTCCTCGGCATGTTTGACGACGAGATCGAGCAGATTTATGACCTGAGCAATATTCCCATGGTGTTCATTGACAGTTATAGCAACATGCGCCAGCTTTCCAGCGTGGGCATCGACGATTACAAGGGCGCTCAACTGGCCGCGGAATACTTGATTGGAAAGGGCCACCGCGCCATCGCCTTCATCAGCCCCCCGGAGCATGACAATAGCGTGATTCAACACCGCCTGCGGGGCTTTGTGGATACGTTGAAAAAGCATGGTCTCGTTTTGCCGGACAAGCGCCGCCTTACCTTGGAATCCGATATGGACCCCCGTTCCGTGGCCCAGGCCACCCAAGCCCTGCTGTCCATGAAGGAGGACGTCACCGCTGCCTTTGTGACCAGCGACCAGATGGCCGCCTCGCTGATTGGCGGCCTTTACGCCCAGGGGATTCGCGTGCCTGAGGATTTATCCATCGTGGGTTTTGACAACATGCTCATTAGCACGCAGGTTTCCCCCCAGTTGACCACCATTGCCCAGGACCTGGAACAAAAGGCGGCGCTGGCGGTGGAAATTTTGGAGCATCGCCTTGGCAGCCCCGAAGCATTGGCGGAGTCCCGGGTGCTGGACGTGCAGCTGGTGGAAAGAAGCTCCGTGCGGGCGGTTTGAGGGGGCTTCCCCCGGGAGCATGACGCTGCCTCGGGAGAAGGAAGATTCATACCAAGAGATGCAGTTCCATATTTTCTCACAGCATAGGGGGCGAAGGATATCAATTTTGAGCAGTTGCAACAGATTCAGGATGAAGTGGAGCAAATCAAAAAGACCTATGAAATCTTCGATGAAAACACGCGGCTCAACCGTTCCCAAGCGGCCAGGGTGGAGTTCTTGACCACCGTCCGCTTCATTGAAAAGTACTTGAAGCCGGGGGACCGGATTTTGGACGTGGGAGCGGGGGCTGGGGAATACAGCCTGTATTTTGCGGAAAAGGGGCATCAGGTCTGCGCCCTGGAGCTGGCGGAACGGAATATCCAGGCCTTCTCCCAAAAGATCACGCCGGAGCATTCCATTTCGCTTTTCCAGGGAAACGCGGTGGATCTATCCCGCTTTGAGGACCGTAGCTTTGAGGTTGTGCTTCTCTTCGGCCCCTTGTACCACATGCACGGGGAGGCGGAGCGGCGCAGGTGCATCGCAGAGGCAAAACGGGTCTGCAAGGAGGATGGGACGCTGTTTTTCGCCTTTATCGCCAATGACATGGTGATTCTGACGGAGCTAGCCTACCGCGAAGACTATTTGCTGGGGGACAGCTATGAGCACGATACCTTTAAGGTGAAGGACTTCCCCTTTGTGTTTTTTACCGTGGACCAGTGCCGCCATATGCTGCGAGACGGAGGGATTGAAATCCTCCATGAGGTTGCCTCCGACGGGGTCAGCGAATTGATGGAGGAGAGAATCAACGCCCTGGATGAGGAAAGCTACCGGCAGTATCTCCGCTATCATTTCCACACCTGTGAAAAGCCGGAGATGCTGGGGCACAGCAATCATCTGCTTTTTGTGGGGAGGCGGCGCTGAGGGGGTGGGGGTTTCACCCACATTTGGCGCTACGCTTTGCCTTGGGATGGGTAAGGGCAAAGCCCAGAGGCGAAGATAAAAGATATGAGGAAAGAGGCGGTTTATGGCCCCTCTTTTTTACATTTGCAGCTTGGGCGGAGAAAGCCCCGGGGCGGCGGAAGGAACCCCGAGTTTTGCATCCCGTGAACCTTGCGTCCCTTGGGCCCTGTACCTTATTGCCGAAGGCAAAGGAGGGTCCAGGGACTTGGTCCCTGGCGGGGTCCAGGGGCGGAGCCCCTGGTGGAAGGACTTTTGACAAAGGGAGTCGAATAAAATCAATTTGGAAAATTTTGTGGGTTTTGCCGGGCGGGAAGGGGCGGTGCGCAGTGCGGAGAATGAAGGCGGTTTTGGCCGGGCTTATGCTGCTGGCCGCGGCGGCGCTGCTGCCGGGCTGCGCGGTGGTGAGCCTTCAAGGGGAGGCCACCCTGGCCAAGCCCAATTTGAGCTTGCTGGAAATGGAGCCTTACCGGGACGGGACCCGACAGACCCCCTCCGCCACGCAAGAGGCGGAGGGCTACCTGCGGGTGGACCTGTGGTTGGACGCCACCCAGGGGATGGGCGGCATCAACCCCCATCAGGAGACGATCTACCCTCATTTTGGCTGGCGGTTCCGGGAGGGAGGCTTTCACTACCGCCTGGGGCATGGCGCCGGGTGGTATGAGAATGTGCTGCGGGGGATGCTGGACGCGGCCCAGGGCGCACGGACCCGGGTGCTGCGCTATGGCAACGAGCGGCTTCCGGAGAAATACCTCCAGGCTTGCGCCTTGGCGGCGAAGGACGCGTCCGGGGAAAAGGTGCGCTCCCTGCGGCGGGACCTGATGACCTACGCCGTGAACCCGCTGCCCTCGGCATTCGCGGAGCTGTCGGCGGAGGACATGACCCGGAGCTTCTACGCCCTGGGCAGCCCCAAAATGAACCAGATGGCCCGTTTTACCGAGGACGATGGGGCGGAGCTGGAAAATCCCGGGATGGTGGAGGCCATGAGCCGGGCCCTGGAGGGGCAGATCGCCGCCATCGGGGAGGGCCGGGGAGCCCAGGAGGGCCTTGTGGCGAAGGAGAGCAAGGAAGAGAACGACTATCCTCTGCTTTACGCCCTGGAGAATTTGGATTTGAGCCGCCTCAGCGTGATCCTCTGCGATCCGGCCTCTTTACGGGGCCTGTCGGGGACTACCCTGGTGGGGGAGCCGGTGCCCTACGTGCGGCGGCTTCTGGAGGAGCGGGGCGTCTTTGACCGGGGGCTGGCGGTGGGCCTGTACGCTTTCCGGCTGGACTACCTGGGGCAGATCTCCTCCGTGGGAGCCGCGGACCTGCGGGAGCCCCTGATCTGGGGCAAGCCCATCTATGACAGCAAAAAGAGAACCATCCAGTACATGGCCCCCATGCCCCGGCTGGCCCTGGCTTTGGTGATTGGGGAGAAGGACCGGGTGGAGGAATACATGGCCGGGCTGAATGCCAGGCTGGACGCCGACGAGGGCCTGCGGGACCTCCGGGGCCCCAAGGAAGGGGAGCTGACCTACGCCCGCGGGGGGGCCACCGTGGTTCAGCAGCCCTTTGGATTCGCCTATTGGCACACGGTGATCAGCCGCCCTGACCCCGGCTACTACACCCAGCACAGCCCCGAAGCCGCCCTGGAGGTGGTGGAGGGGGAGGGCCGGGTGGAGGACCAGAACGGGCTTCAAACCGCCTTTCTCGCCCCGGATGAGGACGGGGTCCAGGGGAACCGCCGCTTTACGGTGTCCTTCCCCCTGGCCCGGGACGGGGAGGATACGGAGATAGACCTTTCCCGGCTCCAGGAAGCCCGGGTGGAAGTGAGCGCCGCGGTGCTGCTGAGCCGCACGCTGCCCAGCGGCAGCCAGCTCCAGGCCAAGGAGGGGGAGCAGGTGTTGGCTTTGCGGGACAAGCTGTACATCTTCTCCCGCCAGGACAAGCCCTTTGAGGGCCGCCAAGAGGCATCCCCCTTCACCCTGGAGAGCCTGGTGCTGGACAAGGACCAAGGCCGTCTGGTCTGCACCCTGGCCGCAGAGGGCACAAAGCTTGCGGAGGGCTACTACCGCCTCCAAATCCGCGCGGAGCTCACCCCCCAGGAGCTGGTGTGGTTGCCTGTGGACTGGATTGACGGGGAGGGGAGCCTGTCCGCCACCATCACCCGGGAGGATATCGTGAGCTGGGAGGCCTTTACCCAGGCCATCCACCAGTACGAGGCCGAAAGAAAGAGCGTTCCCAAAGCGTTCACCCACGCCTGGGGGCCCTATACCAGCAAGCTTTACCATGGGCTGACCGTGCCGGACATCCCCCCGGTGGACAAGGCTCCGGGCCTTGGGGAGCTGGCCGCCCAGCTCCGCCAGGCGGCCACGGCCCCCCGGAGCTCCTTGGTGCGCTATGTTTTTGACGTATTCGTGGACAACCAAAAAGCGGCCCCGGACCCGGAGCCCCGGTAGAAAGGAGGAGCTTATGGAGGCATTTCTCAGCGCAAACCCCCAGACGGGGAAAAGCGGAAAAAAGGAGGCCCTCTCGCCCCTCCCCAGACCCGGCAGGCGGCTTAGGGTCCGATACAGCAACAAAACCAAGGTGCTGCTGTGCTATGCACTGGCCTTCGGATTGGCCCTGGCGTTACCCCTGGGGGGACTGCTGTGGGTGTATCCCTACACCCTGGTGGGCACGGCCCCGGCTTTGGCGGAAAACCTGCTGGAGGTGCTGCCGGCCTTGGAGGGCTGGCTTGGCCGGGCCGCCGAGGCCGCATCCATCCAGGGGCTCAGGGGGGAGGCCCTGGGGGCTGCCCTGGACGCCCGGGATTTGCACTGGCGGCTCTTTCTGGGGAGCGGATTCCTCCTGACCTGGCTTTTGTCCCTGGCCCTCCAGCTGCTGTGGCGGCGGGGCTACCGGCGGCCCCTGATGGCCGCCCGGGCAGCCCTCAGGGCCGTGCGCACCTTTCGCCTCACGCTGCTGGTCATCCTGGCCCTTAACGCGGTGGGGGGCGTGCTGGTCTATTTTCTGGGGATCCGCTTCATCACCCACAGGACCTTTTGGGACTGGCTGCTTTGCGAGGGGGGCTTTGCGCTGAACCTGGCCGCCGCCTGGATCTGCTTCCGTTTGGCCGCGCCCCCCGCCATCTCCGGCAAGCACGGATTTTTCAGGAGGCTGTGAGGGGACAAAGGCCCTTGGCCCGCGTTGAACTGTGTCCCGGACGGCTTGAGAGGCCATGAAGGGCGCGCTTAGAAACCGGTGATACGCTCGGGGAGTACACCCGGGAGAACCCGAGCCAAAGGAGAACCCGATATGGGATTTTACGTCATTGCCGTAGGGGGTACGGGCAACAAAATATTGGAAAGCGTGGTATACGGCGCTTGCGCCGACGCTTTCTACACCTTGGGGGAGAAGAAGGAGCGCGTGCCTCTGCCCGCCATCCGCCTGCTGAGCGTGGACGTGGACGCCTCCTGCGGCAACACCACCCGGGCCAAGCAGGCGGCGGACTATTACGAGCGGGTCCGGGCCATGTTCCCGGCCAAGGGCTTTCCCCGGCGGGGCTTTCATACCCGGCTGAATGCCCAGCGCTGGAACATGAACCTCTCCAAGCGGGCCTCCTCTGTGGAGCAGATGGTGCAAAACCACAAGCAGGACCAGATTTTAGCCAACACCCTCTTTGACAGGACCGAGGCCGCCTTGGAGTACAGCGAGGGGTTCCGGGGGCATCCGGACCTGGGGGTGCTCTTTTTCGCGGACCTGCTCAGCGAGCTTCCCACAGTGGCGGCCATGGGCCAGCCTGACGAAATGGTCCGCTTTATTCAGGAGATGAAGGAGGAGATGGACCGGGGCGAAGGGGTGAAGGTGATCCTGTGCGGCTCTATATTCGGTGGCACAGGGGCCTCGGGCATTCCCTCCATCTCCCAGTACCTGCGCAAGTATTTCGTCCAGTACGGCGACCTGTTTGAGCTGGCTTCGGTGCTGATGCTGCCCTACTATAAGGTTCCCCCCTCCTCCCAGAACGAGGAGCTGGAGATCGTGGTGAAAAGCTCCACCTTCCTGGACAAGGCCCGCACCGCGCTGCAGTACTACGGCATGGAGGGCATGATCCGGGAGAGCGAGGCGGACGAGAACGGGGTCTACGACGCGGTGTACCTGCTGGGCTTGCCCCCGGAGGCCTTCGTCACCACCCGGATCTATTCCACAGGGTCCCAGAGCCAGGAAAACGACGCCCATATGATGGAGTGGCTGGCTATGCGCTGCATCGCGCGGTTCTTCCGCACCGGCTTCCGGGGAGAGGAGAGCCACAACATCGACTGCTATTACTACCAGCTCCATGACAGGGCCTTTTCCTGGGACAGCTTTGACGACGAGGCGGAGTTGTACCGGCTGGGCTTTGGAGGCTTGCTCAAGGCCTCCGCGGCTTTCTTCGCGGAGTGCTACCCTACCTTGCGCAGCCAGCTGGACCGGGGCCGGGGAGGCCCCCGGGGCGCGGTGAATTATTACGCGGCGTGGTTTCACCGGGCTCACAGGCTCTCCAGGGCGGAAAGGAACCGGCTGGAGAAGGACCTGGACGCCCTGTACCACTGCCTGGCCTTCTACTGCAACTGGATGATCCAGGTGGTGCGCACCTTGCCCCCCACCTTGCGCAAGGACCGGGAGATGGAGAAGCGGGCCGCGGAGGCCGCCGAAAACTATGAAAAGCTCCTGGACCGCCATGTGCTGCTGGGCGAGCGGGAGGCCCGGGAAACCGGGGCTTTGCTCCCGGCCCAGCAGGAGGCCCACCAGGCCCTGCGGGAGGAATACAACCAGATGCTCGCCCGGCAGCGGGAGCTTTTGGAGCGCCTGGGCGGCAGCCGGTGGCTGGAGATGCTCAAGGACGCCCAGCTCCGCCAGCGGGAAGCCGTCGCCCGGCAGCAGGAGGCCATCCAGGCCCTGGGGGAGCGCATCGCCGCCTGGGAAGGGGTGGACAGCCACCTCATCGAGGAGGCTGTGCTGCGCCAGGAGCGGGAGCGGCTGGCCGCCATGGAGCGGGTGGCCGTGAGCTTGAAGGCCAAAGGCCGCAAGGTGGGGGAGGACATTGAGGCCGCCATCCGAGAGAACATTTTGACCCTGACAGGGGAAGCTGACCTGGGCACTTCCGACCAACTGCCGGAGAACAGCCTGTTCCACCCCGGCCTTTTGGGCGCTCTCCACGAGCTGCTGACCCTTTACGGCCTGCCCGCCCTCCAGCGGGATGCCCGGCGCATGGACGTGCTGGCCGAGGCCCTCCAGCAGGGCATCACCCGGTTGATGATCCGCAGGGCTCCGGACCCGGTGGATATGCCCCGCCTCATCGCCGGGGTGGCCGGGGGAGAGCCCCAGGGCAAGGGCCCGGAGGCGATGCTTTCGGGATTTTGGGCGGCCCTGCTGGCCGCCTCCATGGAGGAGGGGAGCGTATGAACAAGGGAAAAAGGGCCGCAAGGAAGTCCGCGCCCCAAACCCCCAAGGCCAAGCTGGATCTGCAAACCTCCTACCTGACGCTGCTGCCCCCCATGGAGGAGGGCTTTTCCGCAGGGTACCAGCCCAAGGCCGGCATCGTCAGCGATACAAACCAAAAGCCCGGCCAATGGCTGGAGAATGTAGCCAAGTACATGCGCACCCAAGGGGAGGACGTGGGCTACTCCATCCCCGACGTGCTGGCCGGGGAGCAGCAGATGCGCCGCTTGCTGCGCCTGCCCTTTGAGGACGCCATCCGCCACCAGGAGATGGTGGGCTGGCGGGCGGTACTGGCCTTGCTGCTGCTTTGGGACGGATGGGCCCGGGACGACACCTGGCCCGCCCTCGCCTTTGAGGATTACCTGACCTCCGAAAGCCTGGCCGGGGCCATGGCCTTTCAGCGCACTGTGGCCGCCGCCCTGACCCAGGAGCGGATCCAGGACGGATTGAAGATTTTCACCCTGACCAAGGCCCGGGACCAGAAGCCGGACAAGCGGCCCCTGTGCCTGGTATCCAAAACCGTGATCCTGATGCCCGCCGCCAACTCCGGGGACCTGGGGGACCTGCTGCCCGCCACCGTAGGTTGGTATGACCGGCAGCGCTGCCGCTGGCTGGACCCCTGCCCCTACCTCCAGGAGAGCGACCGGGAGCGGCTGGTGATGCAGCTGCGGCTTTTGCAATGCCTCAACGAGCAGCCGGAATTGGGCAGCCTCCTCTACTCCCCCGAGGCGGGCCTTCACGGGGCGCTGGAGCGCTTCATCGACGACCTGCTGGGCTTCCGCAACCAGTGGCGGGACAGGCTGGCGGCCCGGGAAGAGGAGGCCGTGCGGGAATTGTACGTCCGCACCCTGACGGTTTTCGGCCTGTGCGGCGGGGACGGCAGCATGTACCTGGATGGCCTGAGCGAGCAGCGCAAGAGCCTGGACGTGGGAGTCCTGGGCCAGAATCCCTTGATCCAGGTGCTCATGGGGGCCTATGCCCAGCTCCCCGACACCATTGACGACCTGAACCAAACCCAGTACTGGGTGGACGGAGTGCCCTTTGCCAGGGCTTCCTCCGCCTTTTTGCTGGAACCCACCAACGCCCCCGGGGAGGCCGCTTTGCTACGCCGCCTTCAGGAGGAGGTGGCTTTGCTCAGCGAGTACAGCCCGGACTGGAACGCCCTGATGGCAAAGCGGCTGGACATCCTCCTGGAGCAGGTGAAGTCCAGGGTGGGCATCCATCCCGTGGCCCTGAAGCTGCTGGAGGAATGGCGGGCCAGGCACGCCGCGCACCCCCTGCGCCGGGACCGGAGCCTGAAACTGTACTATCCCATCCAGGGGCATCCCCAGGCCTTGGGATTGCTGATGAAGGACCTCATCGACCTTTCGGACATGCAAGGGGTTCTGGGGGTGTTTTCCGATTGCCTGCTGCTGGTGTCCACCCAGGAGCACCCGCCCTTTGACAACCCGGAGCTGGCCCAGATGTGCCGGGTCCGGGGGGATCTGGAGGCGGAGGAGCCCCGCTACGCGGTGCCCCCCATCTCCCCCTGGCTGGCGGCCTGGCTTACGGACCAGGAGGAGCGGGACGATCCCTATGCCCCCAAGCTTTTGGTGGAAAGCCTTTCCTTTACCCGGGAGCGGGACACCGGGGACATCGTGGCCTCCTTCGCCGTCCGCTGCCGCAGGCAGGGGGAGGACGCCTTGCTCACCAACACCGTGACCTTCACCCGCACCTATGCCCAGGGGGGCAACGGCCTGGGCAGCGTCATGGAAGCCCCGGCCCGGGAGCTGCCCTTTGTGGTGTCCTGGCCCAATGTGCGCCTGAGCCCGGGGCTCTGGAAGCAGTACTTTGTCTATGCCCACAGGCCTGAGCTGGTGGACGTGTGGGTGCTGGGAGACGAGGGCTGGATTCAGGGGGACCTGCGCCAGGCCCTGGACGTGAACCCCCAGGGGCAGCAGCGCCTGCGGGTCTGGCAGACCGCCGTGTCCCCCCGATACCCCGCCTATGTGGCCCTGCGCCGGGGGGCGATGTCCCTGGGGGCTTTGATGAACGACAGCCCCCGCCAGCAGCTCAAGCACGACGCTCCTGCGGTGGTGGGCCTGGACTTTGGCAGCATTGCCACCACCGTGATGCTCCGCCAGGGGGACCGGGTGCAGTCCGCCACCTTCCCCCGGTGCCTTCACGCCGCCCTGCTCCACGGGCTGGAGGGGGAGGAAGCCTTTTTGGTGGACGAGCTGCTGCCCCAATGGGTGCTGCTGCCCCAGGGTATAGCCGCTGGCCAGAAGGAAAGCACTTTTTACAGCGTGATGGACGTGTTTACCGACCAGCGGGAGCACTGGAAAAACATCCTGCGGGACGGCCATATCTACTACCGGGAGAGCCTGGAGGCCCTGCTGCAAAAGGGCGAGAACACCCTGTACTATGACATGAAGTGGGGGGAGGAGACCTTCACCCTGGCGTGCCTGCGCCTGTTTTTAAAGCAGGTGATGATCCAGGCCGCCCTCTCCGCCAGGCTTTGCGGCGCGCCCTCTTTGAGCTGGCGGGTGTCCATGCCCAACGCCTTGCCCCTGCCCCGGCAGGAGGGCTACCTGGAGATGCTGCGGGGCCTCTCCGCGGAGGTGGCCCAGGAAACCGGTATGCCCCTCACCCCGGAGATTCCCCCGGTGCTCTACGCCACCGAGAACCAGGCCGACGGCTTGTATTTCAAGGGCCGCAACGAGGTGAACGTCCGCAACGGCTACATCAACATGGACATCGGCGGAGGCACCACCGACATCAGCCTTTGGCTGGCCGGGGCCCAGCGGGCCACCCTGGAGACCTCCTTGCTGTTGGGCTGCCGCCAGATGCTCTTTGACTCCGTATCCACCCGGCACCTCAGCGAGTTCTCCGCCGACTTTGAGCAGAGCGAGGAGAGCCTCAAGGCCGTGGTGCGGGAGCTGGTCCAGGCCCTGACGGGCAGCGTGGGCAGCACCCGGGGCAGGCAGAAGAGCATGTTCCTCCTGGACGATTTCTTTGCCGACTGCGACCAGGAGATTTGGCGGATGATGGAGAGCGCCCGGAGCCAGGGGCATATCAGCTATGTGGAAAGCCTTTTGCTTCTTAACATCGGCTTTCTCTTCCACCTCTGCGGGGAGCTGCTGGCCCGGGCCTGGCAAAACCCCCTTAGCAAGGACCTGCTCCATGAGCGCCTGGAAATCTGCATCGCCGGCAACGGCGGCCAGCTCCTGAAAGCCTTTGACAACGAGACCCGGGCCAAGCTCTGCCGCATGGCCCTCCAGGGGCTGCCTTCGGGCCATCCCGTACAGGAGCTGGCCTTGGTCCAAAGCCGCCACCCCAAGCGGGAGGTAGCCATCGGCCTGCTCTCCGACGAGCAGCGCATGGCCAGCACCGTCCAGGGGGAGCCGGGCCCCACGGCCCTCCGGGAGCCCAGCGATCCTCAGGTGCACCACGGCGTTTTGGGGGATTTCCCCGTGCGCTTCTACAACGCCTTTCCCCAGGCCGCGGACCGGCTCATGCCCGGCGTCTTTGAAAAGGGACCCGGGGGCGGGGGCATCGTTCTGACCAACGCGGCCCGCCTGGAGCTGGGCACCGTGGTGGACAACGAGTTCTTCGAGCCCAACGAGGACGAGCTGGTGGCCTACGTGCGCTGCTTTGCCGCCATGAAGAGGCTGTGGCAGGTGTAGGGAGACGATGGGACGTTGGGGGCGCTGGGATGTTAGGGGCGCTGCCCCCAAACCCCCGCCAAAGGGATACCTCCCTTTGGAATCCCGCTTTTCACCGCGCCGCGCGCGGTGAAGGGAAATTTGCTGAAATGGAAAACTCCCTTGGATGCGATTGCGCAAGGGAGTTTTTTTGTGCGGGTTTTGGCCTGGAGCTCCTACGCCTGGCGGCGCTGGGAGATCACCAGGCCGAGAAGGGTGAGGGCGGCCCCCAGCAAAGCCATGGGCAAAATGGGGTCCCGGAGCAGGAGCCAGGCGGTGAGGATGGTGACAGCGGGGGAAAGGTAAATGTAGACGCTGGTTTTGACCGCGCCCAGGTACTTGACGGCGGTGTTCCAGGTGACGTAGCAAAGGGCGCTGGCCCCCAGGCCCAAAAAGAGGAAGTTCAGCAGGTTCACGGGCTTGAGCAAAGCGGCCCAGGGGGGATGAAAGCCCAGAAAGGGCAGGCAGGGAAGCAGCAGCAAAAAGCCCATGAGGAAGATGCGGCGGGTGACCAGAAGGGTATCCCCGTAGCCCAGGGCCTCGATCTTTTTTACGAACACGCTGTACCCCGCCCAGGACACGGCGGCCAGCAGGCATAACAGGTCCCCCAGGGGATTGATTTTCAAGGCGTGGCCGCTGAGGGACAAGAGGGTGACCCCGGCCAGGGCTACCACAAAGCCCAGGAAGAAGGAGGGGCCCGGAGCCCCGGATTTTAAAAACCAATGCACGGCCAGGGCCACGAAAAAGGGCGCGGTGGAGATGATGATGCTGCAGTTGGCGGAGTAGGTGTAGGTCAGGGCCAGGTTTTCCAGCAGAAAATACAGCGTAACCCCGCACAGCCCCGCTCCGGCAAAGAGCAGGTGATGGGAGGGACGCTTGACACGCAGCGCCTTGGGCCGGACCGCCAGCAGGGTTAAAATGGCCAGCAGAGCCCGCACAAAAAGGATTTCCTGGGGACGGAAATCCCGAAGGAGCACGGTGGTGGAGATAAAGGTGGTACCCCAGACCACGATGGAAAACAGGGCCAGCAGGTGGCCCCGGCGGGAGGCCGGGAAGGGCGTAGGCATGGGGGAGAACTCCTTTCCGAAGGCTTGTGTGATCATAGCATGAAAGGGGAGGGGGAGGCAAGAGGACGGCCTCGGCGCCAACATGGCACCATTGCGCTCCATCTTGCTTTTTCCGGTCAAAGGGAGGCGGCCGCTGTGCTTTATGCGATCCGGCGCTACGCTGTTTTGCCCGCTGTCTTTCCCCTGAAAAAACAAGATTGCGGGAAGGGGCGGGGAAAGAGGTTTTCAGCCGCATCATGGATTTGCCATATTCTTTTCTCTTTCTTCTTCTTCAAAAAAGTATGGTTGATGGACAGGACTCAAGTTGGAGAGATTGTCTTTTTAAGTCGGAGTAATGATCTTTGGTGATACTTTTTTGCCCACGGCGGGGTCCGGGGCGGAGCCCCGGGCCTGGAGGGGGGGACGGGGTTGGTAGGGGCCTGGGGGGGAGAAATTGCAAATCCCCCCCGGCCCCTAACGAAGAAGCGTACTTGTCACGTAAAGGAAAAACTAGACTCAACAATAGTGTTCGCCCTGCATGCCTTTCCCGGTGCGCAAAATTTTCGTAAAATATGCCTTTCCCCAGCGCAACATGGCCTGATACCGGGCTCCGGCAAAGGCCACTTTACGTAACAACGAACAAAACCCTTTCAACACAAGGGTTTCAGGGATTGAAACACCACCCTGGAACATTTGACAAGGGCGAGGGCGCTACTTTACAATCAAGGCAAAGCAAGGGATTTCTAAAACCGGGCTTGCCCATAGGCGCGAAGCTCTGGATTTTTGTACCCTGAAAACCGACTGACTCCCCCGAACCTAACACCCCCACAAAACCGCAAGGAGGAAGAACTGTGAAAAAGCTGCTTTGCTTATGGATTCTACTGTGCGCCCTGCTGCTGTGCGCCTCCGCCCTGGCCCAGGAGGGGCCCCCCGTGATCACCGTGGACGGGGACATGAGCGATTGGGCGGGGATCTACAGCCTGTGCCCCGGCGAGGGCAAGATGGGCGTGCTGTACGGCCTGCGCACCGACGATACCCTCTACATGGCGTTCCAGTCCGCAAACAACGCGCCCATTGCCATTTATGACGTGATGTTTAATACAGACGCAGACCCGGCCACGGGCTACCAGTGCGATGGCCGCCACAAGCCCGCCGGGGCGGACTTCCTGGTGGAGACCTGGGCCAGCGCCCGGTATGCCGGAGCCACCGGGGCGGAATGGGAATGGGCGGAGGACGTGTTCCCGGTTCAGAAGGCTTCCTCCGGCGATAACACCGTGGTGGAGATCGCCGTGCCGTTGGAGGTACTGGGCTTTCCGGAAAAGGTGACGGCCGCGGCCTGGTCCATGGACGAGAACTGGGAGGCGGACGGCTTTGCCCCGGTGATCGGCGATGCCTTTGTGGAGATTCCCTACTATACCCAGGTGATTGGCGCGCCCATCACCGAGCCCCTTAGCGAAGTGGGCCTTCATGCCGAGCCTGTGCAAGCCCTGACGGAAAACGCCATGCCCGGCGGCCTGGTGGGGACCCTCACCGCCCAGGGCGGAGACGGCCAGACCTACGACTTCGCCTTCCGGGAGGACGCGGCCAAGGGCCGGGACAACGGGCGCTTTGTGATTGACGGCAATGCGCTGCGGGTGGGGGAGAGCCCCCTGGCCCCGGGCACCTACAAGATCGCCTTGCAGTGTACCAGTTTGCTGCGCAAGGAGACGGCGGACGCCCAGGTGCTGGTGCTGCCCCAGGACCCCGCCACGCCCATCACCCCGGACATCTTTGACGGGAAGAACGGCCAGTGGTACACCGTGGCCCACAGCGCCGCCTATGAGCCCCCCAACCTGAGCGTGCTGAAGGCCCAGACCGACGGCAAGCTGCTGTTTTTCTACCTGGGGGCCCAGGCCCTGGGGGATGAATACACCCTGTACCTTGGAAATGAAAACGATGGGGAGGGGGATGGCTCCTTGCCCTGGGCGGGGGCGGCCCCGGCCCATAAGATCACCCCGGACGGCGTGATCTGGGCCTGGCAAGAGGGAGCTTATGTGGACACCGGCAGCAAGGCGTACCTGCGAAAGACCAGCCAGGGCCTGGAGGGGCGGCTGCTGTGCCCCAGCCTGAACCCCGCTGCCAAAGCCTTCACCTTGGGGGCTGTGGACGGGGAAGGGGGCTGCCTGCCGGACGCAGGCCAGCCCATGCTTGCCATCACGGCCCCGGAGCGGATGTTCAGCCCCTTGATCAAGGCGGATGGCAGCACTGACAGCTGGGACTATGTGCCTTTGCTGGCCGGCGGCTCCGGGGTGGTGGGGGACGTGTACGCCGCCCGGACCAACGACGCCCTGTACGTGTCCACCACGGTTTCGGGAATCGCGGACCCGGACAGCGACACGGCCTTCTCCCTCAATATTTTGATCGACGCGGACCGGGATCCCTCCACGGGCTTTGCCCATCCCGGCTATCCCGGCCACAGCGGCATCGACGTGCTGGTTCAGGACTGGCATTCCATGAGCCTGGAGCTGTTCATCTTCCCCAAGCCCACCGCGGAATGGTTCAGTTGCGTGTACCGCAAGCCCGAGGGGATCAAGAAGCTGGTTCAGGAGGAGGGCGAGGGAGTGTACCGCGTTCAGTACATCATCCCCGTGAGCCTCATTGCCGCCCAGCTCCCGGAGGTGTCCGACGACTGGTACATCGCGGTGGACCGCCAGCAGGACATGCAGGAGGGCACCAGCGTGGGCACGGCCCCCGAAGCCTATCAGGCGGACAGCGCCCTGCGGCTGGCCCCCAAGTACCGGATCAATGTGGAAAACGCTTTGAGCGTTACCGACGAGAGCTTTGACGACTGGGACGCCGTAGCCAACAAGGCCGTTCCCGCCGCGCTGGTGGGAACCCAGAACCTGCTGGCGACCCGTTCCCAGGACACCCTCTATGTTTTGGCCCAGGGCAGCGGGCTGTCCACGGACAATGTATGGTACCTGTCCGCAGGGGACGGCTTCCCCTTGGACGGCCTTGCGGGGGTGACCCATGTGGCCCGGGGAGGGGCGCTCTTTGCCGTCACCGGGGACGGGCAGCAGGCCCAGGAGGGCGTACCGGTCTACGAGCAATACTACGGGACCAGCGCGGAGCTGCAAATTTCCCTGGAGACGCTGGGGGACCCGGAGTCTATCGCCGTGGCCTTCAAGGGCCGGGGCACGGCTTTGCCCCAGGAGGGAATGATGGCGGTGGAGGACCGCTTCACCCTGAGCCGCCAGGAGGGGGCCTACTTCCCCAAGGAGGATTTTGGGACGCTGGTGAACCCCTACCACGGCTGGATGGCCTGGGCCAGCATCTCCCCCCGGGAGCCTGTGCGCTATCCCTTCACCACGCTGTATTTGGATGTGAAGTGGGCGGAGTTTGAGCCGGAAAAGGGCCGTTACGACTTTGAGGCATTGGAGCGGACCTACCACCTGAGTGCCTGGAGGGAGATGGGCAAGCGGGTGATTCTCCGCTTTGTGATGGACGATGTGATCGACAACGGCGGGGCGGACCGCATGGACATTCCCCCCTGGCTCTACGAGGAGCTTGTGGCGGAGAACGCCAACGGCAAGGGCGCGGGCACCTTCTACTACGAGCCCGAGGACCTGGGGGGCGGGGGCTTCTCCCCCAACTACGAAAGCCCGCTGCTGCTTGCCTACCACGACCAGGCGATCCAGGCCCTGGCGGAGCGCTTTGACGACCCCGGCGTTACCGCCTATGTGCAGGTGGGCAGCCTGGGCCACTGGGCCGAGATGCACTGCTGGCCCGACGGCACCGGGGAGTTCCCCAACCCGGCGTTGGTGGCAAGGTACATGGAGTCCTACACCAAGGCCTTCCACAACGTAAAGATGGCCGCACGCAAGCCTTACCCTTACGCCAGCCAGGAGAATTGGGGATTGTACAACGATATGTTCGGGGACGTGGGGGCCACGGACATGTGGGTGAGCTACTACCGGGAGGGCTGCACCGACATGCCCGGCGCTACCGCCCAGGAGGTGGAAGCCTCCGCCATGCCCCAGTTCTGGCACCATGGCTATTCCGGCGGGGAGTTCGCCGAGGGCAATGTGCGCAAGTGGATGAGCGACGACGCCATTGCGGAGACCTTGCGCCTGATCCGGGAGGCCCATTCCTCCTTGATCGGCCCCTGCGCCCCCACGGACATCCTCACCACCGACGCGGACGCCAACGCCTTTGACCGCAACGTGGAGGCCATGATGCGGGTGATGGGCTGGCGCTATGCCCTGGAGAGCCTGACCCGGGTGGAAGCCGCCAAAGCAGGGGAAACCCTGACATTGGAGATGGTATGGAACAACCGGGGGGTATCCCCCTTCTATTACCCCTGGCCGTTGGAATTGTCCTTGGTGGACGCGGCGGGGCAGGTGGCGGCCAAGCAAACCCTACAGGCGGATGTAACGGCTTGGCTGCCGGGCCGCAGTACCATCCGGGAGGCCTTTACCGTGCCCTCCGGCCTGCCCGCCGGGAGCTACACCCTTTGCGTAGCCATGCTGGACCCCGCCACCGGGGAGCCCGCCATGGAATTGGCGATTCAGGGAGGCCGGGAGGATTTGCGCTATCCCTTGTATGAGGTTGCGGTGGAGTAGGGAGAGATTTCGGATTTTCCACGCAGATGCCGCCCAAAGTTCTTGCGCTTTGGGCGGCATTATGCTATGGTTTGGTATCATGAAACGGGGCGGTGAGAACGGATGGTATTTTTGAACACCGAGGACTTGCGGGACGGGGAAATTGCCCTGAGGCTGGAGCGCACCGCCCAGGCGGACCCGGAAAAGCGGTTTGTGCCCGCGTATTATTTTCAGATCCGCCGGGTGGCGGACGATGTCCAGGTGGGGGTTTGCGACCTGCGGATCGGCAACACCGAAAGGCTGTACTTCGGCGGGAACATCGGGTATACGGTCTATGAGGCGTACCGGGGCAACCACTATGCGGGCAAGGCATGCCTTTTGCTGCTGCGACTGGCGAGGAGGCACGAGCTGCCGTATCTGCACATTACCTGCCGCCCGGAAAACACCGCCTCCAGGCGGACCTGCGAATATGCCGGAGGGCAGCTGCAATGCACCGCCAAGCTGCCCACGGACAACGACCTGTATTTTGAAAAGCATGAGAGGGAAGTATGCGTCTATTATTTTGAGTTGTAAGGACGGCTGTTTTTTGCGGAAGGGGTGAGGAGACACAATGGACAGGCATGACCCGCGCTATGACGCTTATGTGGCGGTGCTGAGCAGGCATCTGCGCCCCGCCATGGGATGTACGGAGCCTATTGCCATCGCCTATGCCGCCGCCGTGAGCCGGGAGGCCCTGGGCTGCCTGCCGGAGCAGGCTTTGGTGGAGGTCAGCGGGAACATTTTCAAAAACGCCAAGGCTGTGACCGTGCCCAACACAGGGGGCCACAAGGGCATCCAGGCCGCCTGCGCGGCGGGGATCGTGGCGGGGCAGGCCCGGCGGAAGCTACAGGTCATCGCCCAGGTCACACAGGAGCAGCGCGCCCAGATCGGCGCATACCTTTCCCAAGACAGAATTACCGTGGCCCTGATGCCGGAGGCCAGGACCTTCGACATCCGCGTGACCCTCACCGGCGGCGGGCACAGCGCCGCCACCCGCATTGCGGACCGCCACACCAATGTGGTGGAGGTGCGGCTGGACGGCCGCGTGCTGCGGAGCCACCGCTGCCAGGAGGAGGCCCTCCAGGAGGACCCCCAGGAGAGGCTGCTGACCATTGAGGGGATTTACGACTTTGCGGACACCTGCGACCTGGAGGATATCGCCGCGCCCTTGCGGCGGCAGATTGACTGCAACATGGCTGTGGCCCGGGAGGGCCTCAAGGGCTGCTGGGGAGCGGCCATCGGCAAGGTGCTTTTGGACAGCGGAGGGGAGAGGGACGTGCGGATACGGGCCCGGGCCCTGGCCGCCGCGGGCTCCGACGCCAGGATGTCCGGGTGTGAGCTGCCTGTGATTATCAATTCCGGCAGCGGGAACCAGGGGATCACCGTATCCGTGCCCGTGGTGGTGTACGCCCAGGAGATCAACGCGCCTCCTGAAAAGCTGCTGCGGGCCCTGGCCCTGGCAAACCTCACGGCCATCCGCCAAAAGGCCCTCATTGGATGCCTGTCCGCCTACTGCGGGGCCGTTACCGCCGGCAGCGCCAGCGGCGCGGGGATCGCCTACCTCCACGGCGGGGATTTGCATTTGGTAAACCATACCATCGTCAACTGCCTGGCGATTCTCTCCGGCACCATCTGCGACGGCGCGAAGCCCTCCTGCGCCGCCAAGATCGCCTGCGCCGTGGACGCCGGCCTCCTGGGCTGGGAGATGGCCCTGGCCGGACGGCAGTTTCGCGGAGGCGAGGGGATCGTGAAAAAGGGCGTGGAAAACACCATCGCCAATGTGGGCCGCCTGGGAAAAAGCGGCATGCGGGAGACGGACGGCGTGATCCTGGAGATGATGAGGGAGTGAGCGGCGGGCGCGCATCCCCTCCGCCAACGGCTTTCATTGCTCTTGCGTTACGCGGGCGGTTTTCCCATCGCAAAAGTTGATATTTCCCGCCCGCGAGGGCGGGAAGGGGGCCTGGGCGCCGAAGGGGCCGGGAGGGAGAGCCACGGCCCGGAAGGGACCCAGCCCGGGGCAATGAGCGAAGCCCTCTCAGCCTTTGCGAGAGGGCTTTACGTTGTCATCCGGCTGGATATCTCCCTGAATGGGGCCGTGAAGCTCTTCAAAGGCCCGGATGTTCTCCCGAAGCAATACCAAGATGTGGCTGTTGATGGAGCGGCCTTCGTAATTGGCGACGAAGTCCACCTTTTGAAGCATTTCTTCCTGGATACGGATGGATACGCTTTTTACTGCCATGGGAAGGCACCTCATATAAAATATATTATGTGTTTATTTTATGGCCGCCATGTGTTATAATGAGCGGAATAGATATATGTTATATCTATTGTATTTTTGGAGGCACACGAGATGACGACCTGCGCGTTGACTGGACACCGGCCTGCCCACTTTTTCTTCCAGGATAAGGAACAGCATCCGGACTGTGTGGCGTTGAAAGAAAGCATGAGGGAGCAGATCAGCCAGTTGGCGGCAAGGGGCGTAACGACGTTTTTGACCGGCATGGCGCTGGGGGTGGAAACCTGGGGAGCGGAAATCGTACTGGAATTGAAGGAGAAAGACCCCCGCCTGAAGCTGGTCGCGGTTTTGCCCTGCGAAACCCAGGCCAACAAGTGGACCGAAAGGCAAAGGGAGCGCTATTTCGACATTTTGGCACGCTGCGACGAGGCTGTCTATGTAAGGCGGCGGTACCGCGCCTCCTGTATGCTGGAGCGCAACCGCTACCTGGTGGAGCATTCGGAGATTCTGCTGGCGGTTTATGACGGGGCCCCCGGGAGCGGGACCGCCTATACGGTAGGGTACGCCCAGCAAAAATCCCGGGAGGTGATCCTTCTTCTAGCACAAAATTGCAATTCCAGCATTGATATTGAGGAAATTCTCGTGAGGGAATGAGCCGGGGCCCGGCTCACCAAGGAGCTGCCGCAGGAGCGCGGCGGCTTTTTTGTTTTTCCCTGGCCGCGGAGGGCGGGAGGAGAAGCCACAGCAACAGGATTTTATGGACGGGGCGCGGGCATAGCGTTCTCCAAAAAAGCTTACATTATGCAAAGATAATACAATAATGTTCGGATATTGCGTTGACAGGGGAGAAAGAATGGGCTAGAATAAAAGGCGTTCCGAGGAAAGAGGACAAGGGAAGGAAGCTGAAAAATGAAGAAAGTGGCTGTTGTAATGGGGTCGGACAGCGATTTGCCCGTTTTGGGGCCTTGTTTGGAAACACTGAAAAACCTGAACATTCCCTTTGAAGCCCATGTGTATTCCGCCCACCGCTGCCCCCAGGAGACGGCGGAGTTTGCCAGGAGCGCGGCCCAGAAAGGCTTTGGGGTGCTCATCGGCGCGGCGGGCCGGGCGGCCCATTTGGCCGGGGCCTTGGCGGCCCACAGCGTGCTGCCGGTGATCGGCATTCCGGTGCGCTCCGGGGCCATGGCCGGGCTGGACGCGCTGCTGTCCACGGCGCAGATGCCGGAGGGCATCCCCGTGGCTACGGTAGCCATCGACGGGGCCCGGAACGCCGCGCTGCTGGCGGCCCAGATTTTGGCCGTGGAGGACGGCGAGATAAGGCAAAAGCTCCTGACCATGCGGGAGGACATGCGCAAAAGCGTGCTGGAGAAGAACGGGAAGCTGGAGGGGTATGAAGGATGAACAAGCTGGAGCAGCTCTATGAGGGAAAAGCCAAGAAGGTATTTGCCACCCAGGACCCCGCGCTGGTGCTGGTGGACTACAAGGACGACGCCACGGCCCTGAACGGCCTGAAAAAGGGGCAAATCCAGGGCAAGGGAGCCATCAACAACCGGGTCACCAACCATCTGATGAAGCTGCTGGAGGAGGCGGGGGTGCCCACCCACTTCGTTCGGGAGCTTTCCCCTACGGAGACTTTGGTGAAGAAGGTGACCATCGTGCCCCTGGAGGTGATCGTGCGCAACATCGCCGCCGGGAGCCTAGCCAAGCGCCTGGGCCTCGCGGAGGGCACGAAGCTGCAAAAGACCGTGCTGGAATACTGCTACAAGGACGACGCTTTGGGGGACCCCATGGTGAACGAGTACCACATCGCCGCCATGGGCTGGGCCAGCCCGGCGGAGATGGAACAAATTGCCGCTTACAGCCTCAAGGTCAACGAGGTGCTCACCGCCTACCTCAAGGAGGTGAATATCGAGCTGATCGATTTCAAGCTGGAGTTTGGCAAGACCGCTGAGGGAGAATTGGCGCTGGCGGACGAGATCAGCCCGGACACGTGCCGCTTCTGGGACAGCCAGACCCATGAAAAGCTGGACAAGGACCGCTTCCGCCGGGACATGGGCGGGGTGGAAGATGCGTACCGGGAAATTTTGAAGCGGCTGATGGGGGCATAAATGGACGGGCTGATATGGGATAAGGTTCATGAGGAATGCGGGGTTTTTGGGATTTTTCTGCGGCCTGGGGAAGGGGCGGAGCCCCTGGGGGTGCTGGAGAGCGCCTACCACGCCTTGTACGCCTTACAGCACCGGGGACAGGAGAGCTGCGGCATCGCCGTGTGCCGGGAGGGCATGATCCATTGCCACAAGGATGTGGGGCTGGTGAGCGAGGTGTTCACCAAGGAGGCCCTGGAAAAGCTTCCGGAGGGGAGCATGGCGCTGGGGCACTGCCGCTACGCCACTACCGGGGCCCGGAGCCGGGACAATGCCCAGCCCTTGCTAGTGAACCACTTGAAGGGGCCCATGGCCCTGTGCCACAATGGCAACCTGGCTAACGGGGCCCAGCTTCGGGAGGAGCTGGAGCGGGAGGGGGCGATCTTCCACACCACCAGCGACAGCGAGGTCATCGCCTACCTGATTACCCAGGAGCGGCTGCGGGCGGACAGCTTAGAGGAAGCGGTGCTGCGGACCATGGAGCGGCTGCGGGGCGCTTATTCCCTGGTGCTGATGAGCCCCGGCAAGCTCATCGCCGCCCGGGACCCCAAGGGCTTCCGGCCCCTGTGCCTGGGGGAGCGGGACGGAGCCACGGTGGTTGCCAGCGAGAGCTGCGCCCTGGACGCGGTGGGAGCGGCCTTTGTACGGGATATTGAGCCTGGGGAAGTGGCGGTGGTTACCCGGGAGGGAAGGCGAAGCCTCCAGGCTCCGCCCCAGGGGGACAGCGCCCTGTGCGTGTTTGAGTTCATCTACTTCGCCAGGCCTGACAGCCAGATCGACGGCGGCAGCGTCCACGGGGCCAGGCTGCGGGCCGGGGCTTTTTTGGCCCTGGACCACCCGGCCCAGGCGGATGTGGTGATCGGCGTGCCGGACAGCGGCATCGACGCGGCCATGGGCTATGCCCAGCAAAGCGGCATCCCCTACGCCATGGGCTTTATCAAAAACCGCTACATCGGCCGTACCTTCATCCAGCCCACCCAGCGGCAGCGGGACGGCTCCGTGCGGATCAAGCTGAACGTGGTGGCCTCCGCGGTGCGGGGCAAGCGGGTGGTGCTGGTGGATGATTCCATCGTGCGGGGCACCACCAGCGAGCGGATCGTGAATCTGCTGCGGGAGGCCGGGGCCAAAGAGGTGCACATGCGCCTTTCTTCCCCGCCCTTTACCCACCCCTGTTACTTCGGCACGGACATCGACAGCACGGAGCATTTGATTGCCGCCCGGCGCAGCGTGGGGGAGATCGCCCGGATCATCGGGGTGGACAGCCTGGGCTTTCTGGGCCTGGAACGCCTGGACCACCTGGCCCAGGGCTGCGGCCGGGGATTTTGCAAGGGCTGCTTCACAGGGGAATACCCGGTGGCCCCGCCCGCGAAGGCGGAGGGCGGCCAGGGAGACGGGCCTTTGAGCCGGGCCCGGGAAGGAGCATAGGGCATGAGGAGCGAAAGCGAGAGCTACAAGGCGGCCGGGGTGGACATCACCGCCGGGTACAGGGCCGTGGAGCTGATGCGGGGCCACGTGGCCCGGACCCTGACCAAAGGGGCTTTGGAGGGCCTGGGAGGCTTTGGCGGCCTGTTCGAATTGGACGTGACGGGGATGCGGCGGCCTGTGCTGGTGAGCGGCACCGACGGGGTGGGCACCAAGCTGAAGCTGGCCTTTCTCCTGGACAAGCATGATACCGTGGGGATCGACTGCGTAGCCATGTGCGTCAACGACGTGATCTGCTGCGGAGCGAAGCCCCTGTTCTTTCTGGATTACCTGGCCCTGGGCCGCAACGTGCCCCAGCGGGTGGCGGAGATTGTGGCCGGGGTGGCGGAGGGCTGCGTCCAGGCGGGGTGCGCCTTGACCGGCGGGGAGACGGCGGAGATGCCCGGCTTTTATCCGCCTGGGGAATACGACCTGGCGGGCTTTGCCGTGGGGGTGGTGGACAAGGAGCGAATTTTGGACAAAACCGCCGCCCGGGCCGGGGACGCGGTGATCGCCCTTCCTTCCAGCGGGGTCCACAGCAACGGCTTCTCCTTGGTGCGCAAGGTCTTCGGCTTGGAAGGAAACGAGGGGCGGAAGGCCCTGGACCGGTATGAGGCGGAGTTGGGCACGACCTTGGGGGAGGCGCTGCTGGCCCCCACCAAAATCTACGTGAAGGCGGCCCTGGCGCTGCTGGAGAGCGGGGCCAAGGTGCGGTCCTTGGCCCATATCACCGGAGGCGGGTTCTTTGAGAACCTCCCCAGGGCGTTGCCTGAAGGGCTTCAGGCCCGCATTGCCCGCAAGGACGTGAAAACCCCGCCCCTGTTTGAGCGGATCGCCCAGGCCGGAAGCATCCCCCAGCGGGATATGTTCAACACCTTCAACATGGGGGTGGGGCTGTGCGCTGTGGTGGCGGTGGAGGACGCCGGCGCGGCCCTGGCGGCCCTGGGGGAGGCCGGAGAGCCGGGGGCCTATGTGCTGGGAAGCCTGGAAGCCGGGGAAGGCGGCGTGGTATTATGGTAAGGACGGCGGTGCTGGTAAGCGGCGGGGGCACCAATTTGCAAGCGCTGCTGGACGCCAGCGGCCGGGGGGCCTTGCCAAGCTGCGCGATTTGTTTGGTGGTCAGCGACAGGCCCGGAGCCTACGCCCTCCAGCGGGCGGCCCAGGCCGGGGTGGAGGCGGCGGCGCTGGGCCGGGAGGCCTCCGAAGGCCCGGAGGCCTACGGGGCCAGGCTTTTGGCGCTGCTGAAGGGCAAGGGCATCGAGCTGGTGGTGCTGGCTGGGTTTTTGACAATCCTGGACCCTTGCGTGGTGCGGGCCTATGAGAACCGCATCCTCAACGTTCACCCCAGCCTGATTCCCGCCTTCTGCGGCAAGGGCTACTATGGCCTGCGGGTCCATGAGGCGGCGCTCACCCGGGGCGTGAAGATGACCGGGGCAACGGTACACCTGGTGAACGAGATTCCCGACGGAGGGCCGATTCTGGCCCAGAAGGCCGTGCCGGTGCTGGAGGGGGACAGCCCCCAGAGCCTCCAAAAGCGGGTGATGGAGGAGGCGGAGTGGGTGCTGCTGCCCCAGGCGGTGGAGCAGGTGGCCCAAAGAATGCTCAGGGAGGAAAGCGCGTGATCAACATGGATGTGCGGGAATTGCTCAGGGCAAACCCCTACCCCGGCCGGGGCATTTTGCTGGGGCGAAGCGGGGAAAACCGGGCGGTGATGGCCTATTTCATCATGGGCCGCAGCGAGAACAGCCGCAACCGGGTGTTTGTGGAAAAGGACGGGGGAATTGAGGCCAGGGCCTTTGATCCGGTCTTGGTGGAGGACCCCAGCCTCATCCTCTATACCCCGGTGCGGGTGGCGGGGAAGCGCACCATCGTCACCAACGGGGACCAGACGGACACCATTTCCTCAGCACTGGCAAAGGGCGGGAGCTTTGAGGAGGCCCTGGAAAGCCGGACCTTTGAGCCGGACGCGCCCCATTTCACCCCCCGGATCTCCGGGCTTTTGCATGTGGAAAAGGGGGAGATGCGCTATGCCCTCTCCATCCTGAAATCCGCGGGGGGCAAGGGGGAAAGCGTACAGCGGTTCTTCTTCCACTATCCCCAGCCTGTGGCCGGGGAGGGGCACCTGATCCACACCTACCAAGGAGACGGGAACCCCTTGCCCAGCTTTGCGGGGGAGCCGGCGGCGGTGTCTTTGGAGCCGGACCTGGACGCTTTGGCCCAGGGTATTTGGGAGAGCCTGAACGAGGGAAACAAGATCAGCCTCTTTGTGCGGGCTGTGGACCTTGCCACGGGAGGGACCCAGACCCGCATCTTCAACAAACTGGGGAGCCGCCCTGGAAAGGAGGACCGGCCATGAGGGACATGGAGTTGAAATACGGGTGCAACCCCCATCAGAAGCCCGCCCGGATCTTTGCCAAACAGGGGGAGCTGCCCCTGAGCGTGCGAAACGGCAGGCCGGGGTATATCAATCTGCTGGACGCCTTAAACGGCTGGCAGCTGGTGCGGGAGTTAAGCGGAGCCACGGGCCTGCCCGCGGCCGCCAGCTTCAAGCATGTGAGCCCCGCCGGGGCCGCGCTGGGACTGCCCCTGAGCGATACGCTGCGGCAGATGTATTTTGTGAAGGAGCGGGAGCTTTCCCCCTTGGCCTGCGCATACGCCAGGGCCAGGGGCGCGGACCGGATGAGCAGCTTTGGGGACTGGATCGCGCTGTCCGGCGTGTGCGACGAGAGCACCGCCCGGCTTATTGCCCCGGAGGTCAGCGACGGGATCATCGCGCCGGGATATGAGCCCCGGGCCCTGGAAATCCTCCGGGCCAAGCGCAAGGGGGCGTATGCCGTTCTGGAAATCGATCCGGCTTACGAGCCGCCCGCCTTGGAGCAAAAGGACGTATTCGGCGTGACCTTTGAGCAGGAGCGAAACCGACTGGCGATGGGGCCGGATTGCCTGGAGAGCATCGTGACCCAAAGGAAGGACCTGCCCCAAAGCGCGAAACGGGACCTGACCGTGGCCCTCATCACCCTGAAATACACCCAGAGCAACAGCGTTTGCTACGGGAAGGACGGCCAGGCCATCGGCATCGGCGCGGGGCAGCAGAGCCGCATCCACTGCACCCGGCTGGCCGGGGACAAGGCCGATCTATGGTGGCTGCGCCAGCACCCCAAGGCCTTGGCTCTGCCCTTTTTGCCGGAGTTGAAAAACCCGGACCGGGATAATGCCATCGACCGGTACCTCTCCGGGGAGCCGGAGGAGGTGCTGGCCCCCGGGCGCTGGGAGGCGTTGTTCGCCCGGCGGCCCGAGCCCCTGACCCGGGAGGAGAAGGGGGAGTGGCTGTGGGGCCTGTCCGGGGTTTCCTTGGGCAGCGACGCGTTCTTTCCCTTCCCGGACAACATCCACCGGGCCGCCCGCAGCGGGGTGGAGTATGTGGCCCAGCCCGGGGGCAGCGTTCGGGATGAACAGGTGATTCAGGCATGCGATGAGCATGGGATGGTAATGGCGATGACGGGGGTAAGGCTGTTTCATCATTAAAAGAACTTTCCCTTCGCTTAGAGGAACGAATTTGTAAAAGGGGGCCAGAGGAAGAGGCCGCAAATCCTCTCCGGCCCCTGACACGCCCGTTTCCCCGGGCAAGGAAGGAAAACTCCCAGGGATTCAGGGGGAAACCCCTCAATCTCCCGGAAAGGACAAAGCGTGAAAATCCTCGTGATAGGCGGCGGCGGGCGGGAGCACGCCATCATCCGCAAACTAAAGGAGAGCCCCGAAAAGCCGGAGCTATACTGCGCCCCGGGGAATGGGGGCATTGCCCGGGACGCGGTGTGCGTGCCCATCCGGGCTAACCGGGTGGAGGAGCTGGCGGAGTATGCCCGGCGGGAGGGCATGGACTATGTGGTGGTGGCCCCGGACGACCCCTTGTGCCTGGGGCTGGTGGACATGCTGAAGGAGCGGGGGATTCCCGCTTTCGGCCCCGGCAAGGCGGCGGCCCGGATCGAGGGCAGCAAGGTGTTTGCCAAGGAGCTGATGGAGCGTTTTGGGATTCCCACCGCCGCCTGCCGGGTGTTTCAGCACGCCGGGGAGGCCCTGGCCTATGTGGAGGGGGCGGAGTATCCCCTGGTGGTGAAGGCGGACGGGCTGGCCCTGGGCAAGGGCGTGCGGGTGTGCGCCGGTGCGGCCCAGGCCCGGGAGGCCATCCGGGACATGATGGTGGCGGGGGTGTTCGGCGCGGCGGGGAACCGGGTGGTGGTGGAGGAATGCCTCACCGGGCCGGAGGTATCGGTGCTGTGCTTCACCGACGGGAAAACCCTCCGCCCCATGGCGTCCAGCATGGACCACAAGCGGGCCCTGGACGGGGACCAAGGCCTCAATACCGGAGGCATGGGGGCGGTGGCTCCCAACCCCTACTACACCCCGGAAGTGGCCCGGGTGTGCAGGGAGACCATCTTTTTGCCCACGTTGGCGGCCTTGGAGGAAATGGGCTGCCCCTTTACAGGCTGCCTGTACTTCGGGCTGATGCTGACCCCCCAGGGCCCCAAGGTGATCGAGTACAACGCCCGGTTTGGGGACCCGGAGGCCCAGGCGGTGCTGCCTTTGATGAAAAGCGACCTGCTGGCGGTGATGCGGGCCACTACCCAGGGCACCTTGGACCAGGCGCCGTGCGAGTTTGAGGAGGGAGCCAGCTGCTGCCTGGTGCTGGCCAGCGGGGGCTATCCCCAGGGCTATGAGGCGGGGAAGCGGATCGCCGGGCTGGCGGAGGCCGCGGAAATGGCCCAGGTGTGCCATGCGGGCACGGCGCTGGGAGAGGATGGGAGCGTCCTCACCGCCGGAGGCCGGGTGCTGAACGTCACCGCCACGGCCCCCAGCCTTGAGGAAGCCATCGACCGGGCCTATGCCGCCGCCGGGAGGATTTCCTTTGAGGGGATGCATATCCGGCGGGACATCGGGGCCGCGGCCCTGGAAGCCCAAAACAAACGGTAGGAGGAGCGGCATGGCAGTCATTCGCCTGTATGTGGAGAAAAAGGCCCCCTATGCGGTGGAAGCCCAGGGCTTGCTGACCGAGGTCCAGAGGGTGTTAGGGATTTCCGGGATCACGGGAGTGCGCATTTTGAACCGGTACGACGTGGAGGGCCTGGATACCCGGACCATGGAGCGCTGCAAGCCCATTGTGTTCATGGAGCCGCCTTTGGACGAGGCCTATGACCGGCTGCCCCAGGGGGAACACACGGCGCTGGCGGTGGAGGCTTTGCCGGGGCAGTTTGACCCCAGGGCTGCCAGCTGCCAGGAATGCATACAGCTCCTCACCGGAGGAGAGCTGCCCAGGGTGGACGCGGCCAAGGTATACCTTTTCTCCGGGACCATGGCCCCGGAGGATTTCGCCAGAATCAAGGAATACCTGATTAACCCCGTGGAGGCCCGGGAGGCGGACCTGGACCCCAAAAGGACCTTGGCCCGGGCGTTTGAGGCCCCGGAGGATGTGCCCTCCCTTGAGGGCTTCCGGGAGATGACGGGAGAGGCCCTTTCGGATTTTGTGAAGGAATACGGCCTTGCCATGGACGAACGGGACCTGGCCTTCTGCCGGGACTATTTCCGGGGAGAGGGGCGGGACCCCAGCCTTACGGAGCTACGGGTGTTGGACACCTACTGGAGCGACCATTGCCGCCACACCACCTTTGGGACCGAGCTGGAAAGGGTTAGGGTGGAGCACCCGGCGGCCAGGAAGGCCTTTGCGCGCTACCTTTCTCTCCGGGAGAGGCTGTATGCGGGGAAAGAGAAGCCCATCACGCTGATGGACATCGCCACCATCGGGGCCAAGGAGCTGAAGCGCCGGGGCCTGCTGGGGAACCTGGACGAGAGCCAGGAGATCAACGCGTGCTCCATCCGGATCGATGTGGACGTGGAGGGCAAAGCCGAGCCCTGGCTGCTGATGTTCAAGAACGAGACCCACAACCACCCCACGGAGATCGAGCCCTTTGGCGGCGCGGCCACCTGCCTGGGGGGCGCCATCCGGGACCCGCTGTCGGGCCGGGCCTATGTGTACCAGGCCATGCGGATCACCGGGGCCGCGGACCCCACCGGGGACCTGCGGGACACCTTGCCCGGCAAGCTGCCCCAGCGCAAGATCACCACCACCGCCGCCGCCGGATACAGCGCCTATGGCAACCAGGTGGGCCTGGCTACGGGGCTGGTGAAGGAAATCTACCATCCGGGCTATGCCGCCAAGCGGCTGGAGCTGGGCGCGGTGCTGGGGGCCGCCCCGGCGGCTCATGTGCGCCGGGAGGAGCCCGCCCCTGGGGATGTGGTGATTTTGCTGGGGGGCCGCACGGGCCGGGACGGCTGCGGCGGGGCCACCGGCAGCAGCAAGAGCCACAGCCAGGACAGCGCCATGACCTGCGGGGCCCAGGTGCAAAAGGGGAACCCGGTGGTGGAGCGCAAGCTCCAGCGCCTGTTCCGGGACGACAGGGCCACAAGGCTCATCAAGCGGTGCAACGATTTTGGCGCGGGGGGCGTCAGCGTGGCCATCGGCGAGGTGGCGGACGGCCTGATCATAGACCTGGACCGGGTGCCGAAGAAATACGAGGGCCTGGACGGCACGGAGCTGGCGATTTCCGAGAGCCAGGAGCGCATGGCCGTGGTGGTGGCCCCCCAGGATGTGGAGGCGTTTGTGTCCCTGGCCCAGGAAGAGAACCTGGAGGCAACCCCCGTGGCGTGGGTTACGGAGCAACCCCGCCTGGTGATGCGCTGGCGGGGACGGATGCTGGTGGACTTGTCCAGGGAGTTTGTGAGCAGCAACGGGGCGAAACGAAAGGCCGAGGCTGCCATCGGGGGCTTCGCCCCTTGGGAGAAGGAGGCGCGGGCCCACAACGGGGAGGGCTTCGCGTCCTTCCAGGAACAGGCGGGTTCCTCTCTGCCCTGGCTGGCCCAGCCTGATCTGGCTTCCAGGCTGGAGGCCATGGCCTCGGACCTGAACATATGCGGGCAGAAGGGCCTTACGGGCCGTTTTGACAGCACCATCGGCGGGGGAACGGCGCTCATGCCTTTGGGGGGCAAATATCAGCTGACCCCCATCCAGTGCATGGTGGCAAAGATCCCGGTGCCCAAGGGGGAGACGGACACCGTCAGCGGCATGAGCTACGGCTTCCATCCCCACCTCAGCAGCCTGGACCCCTACGAGGGGGCCTACCTGGCGGTGGTGGAGAGCCTGGCAAAGCTGGCCGCGGCGGGCTTTGACACGGCCGGAGCCTATTTGACCTTTCAGGAGTACTTTGAGCGGATGACCGGCGACGCCGCCGTCTGGGGCAAGCCCCTGGGGGCGCTGCTGGGGGCGCTGGACGCGCAGCTGGACTTCGGGGTGGCGGCCATCGGCGGCAAGGACAGCATGAGCGGCACCTTTGAAAGCCTTACCGTGCCCCCTACTTTGGTAAGCTTCGCCGTGGCCCCAGGCAAGGCCAGCCGGGTGATCTCCCCGGAATTCAAGGGGCCCGGCCATGCCTTGCGGCTGCTGACGGCGGACGCTCACGACGCCCAGGCCCTGAAAGCCAATTGGGCCTTGGCCTGCCGGCTGATCGGGGAGGGGAAGGTGCTCTCCGCCTGGGCCCTGGGGCTGGGGGGCATCGCGGAGGCCTTGCTGAACATGGCCTTGGGCAACGGCATCGGGGCGGAGCTCACCTATGAGGGGGACCTGTTCGCCCATCATTTCGGCGGCCTGGTGCTGGAGATGGCGCCGGGCTGGGAGGATGCCGGCGGCGGCCAAGCCTTGGGGACAGCCCTGGGGAGAACCATTGCGGAATACCAACTGGCGGTGGCTGGAAAGCGGATTCCCCTGGGCCCCCTCCAGGAGCGCTATGAAAGCAAGCTGGCCTCCGTGTTCCCCTACCGGACTTCTGGGGAGGATTCCCAGAGCGCGCAAGCGCCTGCCCTGCGCTTTGAGGGCAAGGGAGGGATGCTGCGCCCCAGGACTCCTTGCGGCAAGGCCCGGCCCATGGCCTTGATCCCTGCGTTCCCCGGCACCAACTGCGAAACCGACACCGCCCGGGCCCTGGAGCGGGCCGGGGCTCGGGCTGAGATTTTGCTGATCCGCAACCAGAACCCCTCGGACATCGCCCAGAGCCTGCAAGAGGCCCGCAGGCTTTTGGCCCGAAGCCAGATAATCGTAGTCCCCGGCGGCTTCTCCGGCGGGGACGAGCCCGACGGCTCCGCCAAGCTCATTGCCGCCTTTTTCCGCAACCCCGCCATGGGGGACGGGGTTCGGGAGCTGCTGCACAACCGGGACGGGTTGATCCTGGGCATTTGCAACGGCTTCCAGGCCCTGGTGAAGCTGGGGCTTCTGCCCTTTGGGGAGATTGCCCAGGCCCAGGCGGATTGGCCCACCCTCACCTTCAACACCTTGGGGCGGCACCAGAGCATGCTGGTCACCACCCGGATTTCCTCCATCCTCAGCCCCTGGCTCCAGCGGTGCGCTTTGGGCCAGGAACACACCATTGCCATCTCCCATGGGGAAGGGCGCTTTGTGGCTCCGCCCCAGGTGCTGGAGCGCCTAATTGCCGCAGGGCAGATCGCCGCCCAGTACGTGGACGGCCAGGGAAACCCCACCATGGACCCGCTATACAACCCCAACGGCTCCGTTTTGGCGATCGAGGCCATCACCAGCCCGGACGGCCGGATTTTGGGCAAGATGGGCCACAGCGAGCGGGCAGGCAGGGATTTGTACAAGAACGTCGAAGGAAATAAGCTCCAGCCCCTTTTTGAGGGGGGCGTGGCCTAGTTCAGCTGACTCCCCCGGGGGAGCGCCAAGGAGCAAAGCCATGAGCGAATTGACCCAAACCAGCGGATACGTAAGCCCCCTTTCCACCCGGTACGCCAGCCCGGAAATGCAGTTCGTCTTTTCCCAGGACAACAAGTTCCGCACCTGGCGCAGGCTGTGGATCGCCCTGGCCCGGGCGGAGCAAAGGCAGGGACTGCCCATCACCCAGGAGCAGATCGCCCAGATGGAGGCCCACGCCGAGGATATCAACTACCAGGACGCCCAGCGCCGGGAGGCGGAAGTGCGCCACGACGTGATGAGCCACGTCTACGCCTATGGGCTCCAGTGCCCCCTGGCCGCGGGGATCATCCACCTGGGAGCCACCAGCTGCTACGTGGGGGACAATGCCGACGTGATCGCCATGAAGCAGGGGCTTGTGATCCTGCGGCGCAAGCTGCTCAACGCCGTTTCCCTTCTGGCGGACTTCGCCGATACCCACAAGGCGCTCCCCGCCTTGGCCTATACCCACCTCCAGCCCGCCCAGCTCACCACCGTGGGCAAGCGGGCCACTCTGTGGATCAACGAGCTGATGATGGACTTTGAGGAGCTGGAGCACCGCATCGGGTCTTTGGCCCTTTTGGGCAACAAGGGCACCACCGGCACCCAGGCCAGCTTTGTGGAGCTTTTCGCCGGGGACAGCGCCAAGATCAAGGCCCTGGAAACGGACATCGCCGCCCAGATGGGCTTTGCCAAGGTGGTCCCCGTCAGCGGCCAGACCTACAGCCGCAAGATGGACTACATGGTCCTCTCCACCCTCTCGGGCATTGCCCAGACCGCAGGGAAGTTCAGCTCCGACCTGCGCCTGCTCCAGGGCTTCAAGGAGATGGAGGAGCCCTTTGAAAAGGCCCAGATCGGCAGCTCCGCCATGCCCTACAAGCGCAATCCCATGCGCAGCGAGCGCATCAGCGGCCTGGCCCGCTACGTCATGGTGGACGCCCTGAACGGGGCCATCACCGCCGCCTCCCAGTGGTTTGAGCGCACCCTGGACGACAGCGCCAACCGCCGCCTCTCCGTCAGCGAGGCTTTCCTGGCCACAGACGCCATTTTGAACCTGATGATGAACGTGTGCGACGGCCTGGTGGTCTACCCCAAGGTGATCCACGCCAGGGTGATGAGCGAATTGCCCTTCATGGCCACCGAAAACATCCTTATGGACGCGGTGAAGCGGGGCGGCGACCGCCAGGAGCTTCACGAGCGCCTCCGCCTCCACAGCCAGGCCGCGGCCCGGGTGGTGAAGGAGGAGGGCGGTGCCAACGACCTGCTGGAGCGCATCGCCGCAGACCCCGTCTTTGGCGTGACGCTGGAGGATTGCCGGCGCATCCTGAAGCCCGAGAACTTCATCGGCCGCAGCCGGGAGCAGGTCCAGGAGTATCTGGAGCAGGTGGTGCGCCCCGTGCTGGAGGAGAACCGGGAGTTGCTGGGGGAGAAGCAGGAGATCAGCGTGTAAAAAGGGAACGCCGGGGCTCCTTGTTTTGCATCCCGGCGGGGGTTCGCTTCTGAACCCGCCTGTTGGGAAAAGGGCCGCGCGGTTCTCCCAGAGCATGTCCCAAGGGTCCATATCCCCGGCGGAGGGCCGGGGTTTTGATGGACTGATATCCCCGTGGGGAAAGCTCGCGCTTTCCCCACGGGGATTTTTGTTTTGGGCGGGACCAGCCGGGCCTGGGAAGGGGCGGCTTTTTGAATCAACTGTCGTATGCGCGCCGCAGCTGGGCAATGTCCAGCTTTTTCATGGTGAGCATGGCGCTGTTCATCTTCTCCGCCTTTACGGGGTCAGGACCGGCAAGCAGGTCATTGAGCTCCGCGGGGACGATTTGCCAGGAAAGCCCGAATTTGTCCGTCAGCCAGCCGCATTCCCCCGGCTCCCCTTCCTGGCAAAAGGCATCCCAGAGCCTGTCCACCTCCTCCTGGGAATCGCAGTTCACCATCAGGGAGATGGCGGGGGTAAAGGAGAACACAGGCCCGCCGTTGATGGCGAGATAGTCCTGGCCGTCCAGCGTATACTCCACCGTCAGCACGGAGCCTTCCGGCATGCCGGACACCTTGGCCCCGGAGGCCCCGTAATAGGTCACTTTCCGGATGGAGGAATTTTGGAACAAGGACACATAGAATTGGGCGGCGGCCTCGGCCTGGGTATCAAACCATAGGTTTGGGACGATTTTCTGCATGGGAACACCTCCGTTCTTTTGTGATGGCAGTATAGCATATTTTTCCCTTTCCAGGAAACCCAGGAAGTTTTTAGGGAAAGGATACGTTGAATAGACAAAGCGGCGCAGCATGGGAACGCCCCCGCGAAGGGGAAGCGCACAATTGGAGAAAGACGGGGAGACGGTTGGATGGGACAAATCGAGGGAAAACGGGTTTCGTTTTGGGCTTTGATCCCGAAGAACCGGACATGGGAGGCCAGGGGATTTAGGGTCCGAGGGGCTCTGGCGCTGATGCTGGCCCTGGCCCTTGGGCTATCCGGCGGCCTTTCAGCCCTGGGGGAGGAAACGCCCGATCCCTACACCCTGGAGGCGGAAACCCGGACCCTTTGGGTGCGGGAGGGGGTGGAGACCCTCAAAAAGACCTTCTACGGGCTTCCCTTCAGCCCCAGGATTGTGGTTCTGCCCGCCAGCCTGGCGAGCATAGAGCCCTATGTGCTGTACGATTTTCAGGAGGTACGGGAATACCGGGTGGCGGAGGGGAACCCCTCCTTCCAGGCGGTGGATGGGGTGCTTTTTACCAAGGACGGCGGAACCCTGGTGGCATTTCCGGCCCGAAAAAGCGGCGGCTACGCCATCCCCCAGGGGGTAATGGATATCAGATACGGGGCCTTCACCAACAATACCGGGCTAAAAGAGCTGACCTTGCCCCAGGGCATGGAGCGCATCCCCGCCGGGCTGTTTGACCGGGAGGGCGGCGCTGCCGCCTACCCGTCCCTGGAGAGGCTGGTCCTTTCCTGCACCATCCGGGAGGCTTCGGGGATTTTGCTGTCCTGCGCCACTTTGAAGGAGATCCGGGTTCCCCGGGATAACCCGTACTTTTACGACGTGGACGGGGTGCTTTTTCACCGGGACGGGACACTGGCCGCCTATCCCCTGGGGAAAACCGCGCCCCACTACGACGTGCCCGCCGGGACGCTGGCCATCGGGGAGGGGGCTTTCCGGTATCATGCCTTTTTGCAAAGCGTGTCCTTGCCCCAGGGGCTGAAGACCATTGGCCCCAGCGCCTTTTTCCGCTGCCCCTACCTGGAGGCGGCGTCCTTGCCCCTGACAGTGGAGAGCATCGGGGAAAACGCCTTTGCGGATTGCATCCATCTGAAGCATATCGCCCCGCCATCCGGCGTGCGGCTGGGAGAGCGGGCCTTTGAGAACTGCCCCTTGCTGGGCCTGGCCTCCTCCGGGGAGGTTCCCCGGGCCTGGACGGCGTGGGAGCCCCGGACCCTTCACGGGTTGGTGAACCCGGAAAACAGCCGGGAAGCCGTGACGGTGCTCAGCGAGCCCAGGGCCGGAGCCGCTGCCGCCGGCGTCCTGGAATGCGGGTGGTTTCTGGAGGTCACGGGGCAGAAGGGAGATTTTTACGAGGTGTCTTTTCATTTCCCGGGGCAGGACGGGGGCAGCGGAGGCTATCTGCCTGTGGAGAAGGTACAGATGGTGAACTACCTCCAGGGGCTTTTTCAGCCGATCCGGGCCGCCGCCCTGCCGGGGAAGGAGGGGATTCCCCGCTTTGGCTTTGCCAGCGTCCCCGCAGGGGAGAAGGGGTGGATGCTGCCTTTGAAGCCGGGGGAGACATGCATCGTCTGGCGGCAGACCGGGCAATCCCTGGAGCTTGCCATGGAAGGCGGGGGATTTAGCTGCGCCAAGGTGAGCGACGTGGCCCTCTACGCCCGGGAGGTTCCCCAGGGCAAGCGCTTTGGGGTGGTGATCAGCCCCGATACCCGGGACCGGCTTCACCTGCGGGACGCGCCCCGCAAAGGAGGGCAGTCCCTGGGGAAGTTTTTCAGCGGGACCCAGGTGGAGATTCTGGGGGAGGAAGGGGACTGGTATCAGGTCCGGGTGGGCTTTGAGGAAGGATATATGATGAAGGAATTTATACGGGAGGTAAAGGAGTGGAAGGAGCCATGAAAAAAGCAAGGGGAACGCCGCTTGCGCAAAAGGGCAAAGCGGTATGCTGCTGGCTGTTGGGAGCGGCTCTGATGCTGCCGGGGGCGGCCTGGGCCCAGGGCGGTTCTGAACAGGGCTCCTGGGGGCAGATCAGCCAAGCCTTGGACCGCCCGGCGGACTGGAAGCCCCTGGCCGGGGACACCGCCTTTACGCTGGGGGAAAAGACGGAAGTCCCGCCGGAGGGCCGGGGGGCGGTTGAGGGAGCTTTATACACCCAGCGCTATGGCTTTTATCCCAGCCTGGACGGCTCCACGGTGTGCGTGCCTTTGGCTATGGAGCTGGCCCGGCAGCTCCTGGATATGGACGAGAGCGATTTGAAGGGCTTTGTGAGCTTCTCCACCACTCACTTTGCCTATGAGCGGCTCATTGGCAAGCGGCCTAACCCCACCGTCACCATTCCCTCCCAAGGGGTGATGATGGAGGCGGACAGGCCTGTGGATGTGCTGTTGGGCACCGAGCCCTCCCAGGAGGAGTTGGACATGGCCGCCCAGGCCGGGGTAGAGCTGGTGAAGACGCCCATTTGCTACGACGCCTTTGTGTTTTTGGTGAACGCGGCCAACCCCGTAAAAGACCTGACGCTTGAGGAGATACGGGACATCTACGTGGGCAAGGTGATGAACTGGAGCGCCCTGGGAGGCCAGGATGTGGAGATTATCCCCTTTCAGCGGGAGCCCAACAGCGGCAGCCAGACCGCCATGGAGAACCTGGTGATGAAGGGGGTGCCCATGCCCGCCGCCATGCCTAACTGCATTTCCGGGGGCATGGGGGACCTGGTGGCCCAGGTGGGGAATTACGACAACGGCGGGGCCAGCCTGGGGTATTCCTACCTGTATTATTTGGAGAACCTCTACCCCTCGGAGGCGGTACGGGTGCTGTCCATCGGCGGGGTAGCCCCTACCCCGGAAAACCTGCGCAGCGGCAAATACCCCCTCACTACCTGCTACTACGCCGTGTACCGCAAGGGAGAGGACCTGGGGGAGGCCTTTGCCCAATGGCTGCAAAGCCCCGTGGGGCAGGCCTGTGTGAAGCAGGCGGGGTATGTGCCCTATGGGGAGTAAGAGCATAACCCGTTTCGGATAAAGGCAAAAAGGGAACTATTCAACGCCGGGGTGTTGAATGGTTCCTTTTTGCAGCGGGAGTTTTATGGCGCACTCAAAGGCTTTTGCCCCCAGGCACAGCGGGTCTTGGGGCGTCCTGAAGCATGGGCCAAACTTTGAATTGACATGATTGTAACAGGATGCTACAATGAAAAAAATGGGAAAAGGGGAAAGGGAAATATGAAAAGGATTTGTTCGTTGTTATTGGCCTTTTGTTTGATCCTATCCTTCGCCTCCGCCCTGGGAGAGAGCCAGGCCGCCAAGGGAGACCAGCCCTTTGTGGAAGGCGTGCACTATGGGGAAAAATACAAGGAATACGGCGCTGTGCCCAGCATGCTCAACTTCGGCAGCGCCAGCCTGAGCCCCGGAGAGAGCCTGTATGACGCCAAAACCAACACCATCAAGAAGGTGAAGGGCACGACCCTGGCCAAGGACCTGGGGAGGCTTACTTATTATTGCTACGCCAAATGGCAGTATGCCCAGCGCATTACCCAGCACGAGATCGAAGCCATGCTGGTAATGACCACCCCCAGCGGCGTGTACTATGCCACCTACGGCACCTGGGAGATCGTGGATACCAGAGCCAAGACCATCTGCAGCTGGTTCTTCGACGTCACCGATCTGCTCAAGCGCTGCCTGGACGAGAATGGCGGCGAGTTTGAAACCGGGGAATACGCCTTCTCCATGTTCTTCAACGACATGTCCTTCCGCGTGACCAAGGTGCGGGTCAACTAAGGGGGACAAGGGCGAAAGGAAACGCATCAAAGCCGGGGCTGAATCGGAATGGATCCGATCCAGCCCCGGCTTTTTGATTGGTTGGGCTTTGAGAGAGAAGCCTTGAACTTTTCTTTTGTCCGGAGGCCCTGGGCAAAGGGAGAGTTTATATTTATTGGCGGTAATTTAGTGATTGATTTTTTGGCGGTATTCAAATATAATGGTACTGTTGGCAAGGAAAGGGGGTGGACATGCCACAGAAGCAACGGGGAAGGCCCGTTTCAGACAATCCCAAAGCTCTGCGTGTAGACGTACGCCTAACCAAAGAAGAACTACGCTTGCTTGACGAATATTGCAAGCAAAAGGGGGTGTCACGTCCGCAAGGATTGCGGGATGGGATTTACGCTCTTTCCCAAAAATAAGAGAAGCGGCGCGCTGTTGGCAAACGAACTACGCCACTTCTCCCACCGGCATATGCCCGAAGGCAGATGCGGCGTAAATAGTATATCATGCGCGCTCAGCCCTTTCAAGGCATTGCTGGAAAGCAACGATGAGAGGATTGTTTTTGATGAGCAGTATTTTAGAAGAATTTGCTTATGGCAACCTATCGCCAGAGGCGCGGCTTTTCAAGCGCGGCTTCCAATACGAAGAAGTGATGCGGGTCTTATCCGGCAATGAGGAAAAGCTTCTTGCAGTGCTACGGGAGGATGAAAGGATTCTCTTTGAAAAGTACAAAGCCGCACAGGGAGAATGGACCAAGCTTACGGCTGTGGACAACCTGATTGATGGCTACAAACTGGGCCTTATGATGACAGCGGAGGCCTTTGTGGGAATGGATGACCTGCTGCGGTGAGGCTGAAATAGAATCAAAAAGCCGGGGCTGAATCGGAATG
>JAYFPK010000024.1:0-77985 GCA_034927815.1 Candidatus Limiplasma sp. | reverse complement strand
CACTCCCGGCCCGCACGGGCCCATGGGGAAAACGTATTGCAAAAACGCGGGCGCGTATCCTAGGGGATCGCGTTAGGCGTTCTTTTTTTCCCTCCGGAAGCACAGGAACCAATCCAAACAATACTGATCGCCCGTTTGATTGTCCATACGCTCCTTGGCGGTTCCGCAGGAGCCAGCCGTGGGCACGATCACGTCGTCGCCGGGACGCCAGTCGGCGGGGGTGGCCACCTTATCCTGATCGGCCTTTTGCAGCGCCTGCACAATGCGCTTGATCTCGTCAAAATTGCGGCCGGTGCTGAGGGGATAATACAGAACGGTGCGGATTTTGGATTCGGGGTCGATCACGAACACCGCGCGAACCGCCTGGGTGTTGGACTGGCCGGGCTGCATCATGCCATACTTGTTGGCAACCTCCATGCGGATGTCCTCGATCAGGGGGAACTTCACCTCAATGTTCTTCTTGCCGTTCCACTCCAATTCCTGGATCTTGCGCAGCCAGGCGATATGGGCATAAAGGGAGTCCACGGAAAGGCCCACCAGCTCGGTGTTCAGCGCCTTGAATTCATCCGCCATGGAGGCGAAGGTCATGAACTCGGTGGTGCACACAGGGGTAAAATCGGCGGGATGGGAGAACAAAATGACCCACTTCCCCTTGTAATCCTCGGGAAAGTTGATGGGGCCCTGGGTGGTCACAGCCTGAAAGCTGGGGGCGGTATCTCCGATGAGCGGCATTCTGGTGACTTGCATGTCTTCCATAAGTCAGTTGAAGCTCCTTTCAAATGGTGTGTAATGGGCGCCTATATATCGTAGGATGTCCTTGCCTTTCAGGAGTGAATCCGCTTTTTCTCATGAGCGGCCTGGGCGGATGGAAGCGTGAGCATAAACAGGGAGCGGCATCTTTCCCCGCCCCCTGTGATGGTTCCTGGATTTTAGATAAAGATAATGAAGGATGCCTCCGGGCCGGTTACATCAGGTAGAGGTAGATGCAGAAGAAATGGAGGATGCTGCCCGCCAGCACGAAGAGGTGAAAGACGCAATGCATCCACTTTTTCTTTTTCCCCAGGCCGTACAGGATTGCGCCGATGGTGTAGGCAATGCCGCCAAACAGGAGGCAGAGGAAGCCGGGCAGCGGCACCGCCTGAAGGAACAGCCTTGCCGCCAGCATGACGCACCAGCCGGAGCAAAGGTAGCAGATCATGGAAAAGAGGCGGTACTTGTGCAAATCCACCGCGTTCAGCGTAATGCCCACGATGGCGCTGATCCACACCACCGCGAAAATGAGCCAGCCCACCAGGGGATTGACCGGACAAATCCCAAGCAGCGTAATGGGCGTGTAGGTCCCGGCAATCAGCAGGAAAATGGTGCAGTGGTCCAGCACCTGCATGACCTTTTTGCCCGTATTAAGGCGTTTGAGGCCGTGGTAGACGCTGGACATGGTATACAGCAGCAGCATGGTCAACCCGAATACCAGCCCCGTGACGACGCCCGCCGTATTGCCGTGGGAGGCCGCCTTCCAGCAGCAGGCCACCGTGGCGACGATGGCAAAAGCGCCGCCCACAATGTGCGACACCATATTGAATATTTCCTCGCCCCGCGAGTACGCGGGCAGTTGACGGTCCTGCAGCTTGATCCGTTTCATTCGCGCACCTGTCCTTCCGGTTTACCGCATTGCTAGGCCGGGATGGAACGCCGCATAAAATAGGGTAGGAGGATGCACGATCCGACTGCTTTGGGGGAAGCAAACGCCCGCCCTTGGCGGCTGTTCCAGCGCCATGCCACAGGTATTGTACCTTCTGGCGGGGGAAAACACAATCCCTGTGGAGAGAAGTCACCTGGATGAGCGGAAGCAGCGTTTATATGATCTACGCCCTTTGATTACCCAAACGATTTTGGGGCCCGTCTAATTGGATACACATCGGAGCAAAACATCCCGGTGCGCTCCTTTCATGGGCCCGTGCCCAGAAAATCTTTGCGCAGCTTCCCATCTCATAGTGTCCACTATGGGTGACAAACCTGCATGGAATCTCCCGGTCTTTCACCGCTTCCCCGCTTGATGATTGATATGCGACAGCAAAATCCGTATAATGGTATTGATGCTGCTGCGATAGAAGGGCGCTTTTGCGGATGCCGGCATTCCTCCTGCGGCGATGGCTGCCATGGAGGGAAGGGACGGATAGGGAAACACTTTTCATCCCTCAAGCCTTTGGAGCAAAGGGAAAAGCCAGGGGCGATATGATGATATCTTCGTTTTGCCGCCCTTGCGGCAACTCCATTGCATCATTCCCATTCCTTCCAGAGATGAAATGATGCGGCATGACCATATAGCGAAACGCACAAAGGAGGATTTGAGATGAAAGCGATTCAAATGAAGGCAACAGGCGGGATAGAGGTTCTCACGCTGGCGGAGGTTGCCGAACCGCCGGTGGGGGAGAATGAAGTGAAGGTGAAGCTCTTTTACGCCGGCATCAATCCTTCCGATACGTACATTCGTGAAGGGGGCTATGCCTCTTTCTCCCCCGCATTGCCTTACACTTTTGGATTTGACGGTTCGGGTATCATCGAGGAAATCGGGAATAACGTGAACAACCTCAAAACAGGGGACCGCGTCTTCATCGCTTCCACGCTTTCAGCCAAAACCACCGGGACCTATGCGGAAAAAGTCGTTTGCAATATGGATGCCGTTCGGAAATTGCCCTTGACGGCAACTTTTGAAGAAGGGGCAAGCGTTGGCGTACCGGCCGCAGCCGCGTACCGGGCGGTTTTCCAAAGGGGAAAGTTGAAAAAGGGAGAAAGGGTGTTGATTCACGGCGCTTCCGGCGGAGTGGGTTCTCTTGCCGTGCAAATGGCCAAGCATCATGGGGCGTATGTCATTGGAACCGCTGGGAGCCCGGAAGGGATGGATACGGTTCAAAAATGTGGCGCGGATGCGGTGCTGAATCATCACGACAGCGGCTATTTGGAGCATATTCCCCCTGTTGATTTGGTGATTGAAATGCTTGCCAACGTGAATTTGGAAAAGGACTTGCAAGTCATTGGCAAATATGGAAGGATTGTTGTGGTAGGGAACCGGGGCACGTTGGATTTCAATCCCAGGTTAATCATGGCGAAGGAAGCGGATGTTTTGGGAATGGCCTTATGGAATTTCCCTCCGGAGGACTATCAACAGTGTTTGGACACCATTGAGGAAATGCTGGAAAGCAGAGCGATAAGACCCGTCATTGGCAAGGTATATCCTTTGGAAGAAGCTGGCAATGCCCAATTTGACGTCATCCACAAAAAGTCGCAGGGGAAGCTGCTTTTGAAAACGCAAACAGAATGAGAGAATCTTGCTCTTGGCGGGATTTCATGGAGAGGCTGTCTTATCCCCTCTCGTCAGTATTAAAAAAGTGCTTTTAGCGCCTCGCCTATACAGCCCCTGATGTAGGGGGCTGTTTTAATATGGAGGGAAAGCAAAGGAGAGAGGTACGGAAAAGGAAGATAATACACGCCAAGACGCGCCAGCATCCTATGCAAATATCAGGCCGTACCAACGCCAGGGAAGGCCTGGCTGGTGTCCTGGGTTTGGCCCGTATAACGGACAGCCACCGGCGGAGCCGGTGGCTGTCCGTTATGGCTCCTTACGCCTCCACGGCGCAAATCCTCAGGGTCCCCCCAAGGTCCCGGGCAATCACGCTCAACGTGCCCTGGCACTGGCTGATGGGGGCTTGCGGCAGCTGCCACACATAGGGCTCCCCGGCTGCCAGATGCAGCGCCTCCGGCTTGCCGTGGCTTACCAGCAATCCTTCACGGTAATAGGAGGCATAGAGCGTCAGCTCCGTATCCCGGTCCGCCGTCAGCTGCCAGGCCGTGCCCGCTTCCCGCTGGGGGGAGGTGATCCAGGCGCTGTTTTCCCCGGCCTGGGCTGTCATGACCGCCGTGGTCTCCGTGTCTGTGATTTGCAGGCCATGCACCTGCCGGACGCTTTTCCAGTATTGAAGGGGCGCGTCCACCGCCCAGGCAGGAATGCGCTCCCGGTCGGGGGCTTCCCCCAGGGCCGGATCAAAAAGCTTGTCTGCCAGCGTTTCGGCCAGGGCGCAGCCCAGGGTATGCCAATCCTCAACCCTTAGCACCCGGCCTTCCCCGTCCCGGTGGTAGGAGTATTCCAGCCCCAGATTATTGCAGTGCCAACGGGCGTAAAAATAAAAACTGGTCAGCCCGTCGTTGTTCATGCCGCCCCAGTTCAGCACCTGGGTATCCACGTCCTTCAGGTGGAAAGAGGCCCGGCCCGCGCAGGCATCCTCATAGCGGATCGCCAGGTTCCACATTTTCCGCCAGTCCGGGCTGTCCGTTTTCAGGCAGCGGGAGGGGGGCATGTAGGAAGCGCCGCCGGGCTGAGGCGCATGCAGATCAAAGGCCCACCACAGCCGGTATTGGGCGCAGAGCTCCTCCAACTGGGAATAGACGCCGGCGATTTCCGGATGGAAGGGCTCATAGCGCCAGTCCCGGTTGAAATCGTAGGGGGCCTGGTCCTTGCCGTAGCGGCCCTCCTGTACGCAGTCCAGGTCCATCAGGGGAAATACGCAAAGGGCGGCCTTGGCCAGCAGGCTTTCCATTTCGGGGCTTCCGTCGGTCAGGCGGCGGAGCAGCCCTTCCAGCACATAGGAGCCGCTGACTTCACCGGCGTGCTGCCGGGCCGTAACCACCAGCAAATGCTCCGGCTTATGCCGGGGGGAGCGGATCAGATACCGGTTGAAGGGGCGGCCCGCCTTGGTGAGCCCGGCCTGGGCGCAATAGACATACTCCCGGGGCAGCGTGGCGGCAAAGGCCTCCCAGTCCCGAAGCAAATAGGGGAAGCAAAACGCCACATAGCACACGGGCTGGGTAGGGGCAATCTCAAATTGAAAGGCCAGGGGCTCCTGGGTATAGGCGATGGCGCTTTCGTCCACCCGCTGCCAGGCGGCCTCTTCTCCGTCCCGCCACACGGGAACCACGGGCTGGTATCCCCGGGATTCCCGCACGCCCAGCACCCGCTCCAGCCCCTTTTGCACCAGCGTCAGGCGCTGGCCCTGTCCGTTGCGGATACGGAAATAGAACCACAGGCTCTGGGGGCTGTGATCCAGGGGCGCTTCAAAATACAGGGTATTCCCTTCCCAGCGGGGGTGGTCAACGCCGCCGCCGGGAAAATTGGCGTCCACATGAAGATTCGGCATAGGGCTTCTTCCTTTCTGCTCCCTTTAGGGCAAGGGATAGTCCGGCGCTGGCATGACGGGGGTGTTCTCCGGCTTTCCCTGTATCAGGTTGACGAAATGGGCGAGGTCCTTCATGATTTGGGCTTTTTGCGCGGGCGAATCGGCTTCTCCGATCAGCGCGGCAACTTCCTTCACAACGGCCCGGCCCCGGCTGTCAAACACGGACTTGACGGGGATGAAGGTGCAGCCGGTCATTGCCACCCGGCCCTGCCGCCTTTCAAAGGCGCAGCGCAGCAAAATGGAATACTCCTCCCCGATGCCCCGGCCGTTGGGGTTGTGGTCCGGGGTGTCGGTCAGATTTCCCAGGCAATAGGCCACCCTTGCGTGAGAGAGCTTTGCGAAGGGATGCAGGATGTGCTGGTGGTGCCCCACAATCAGGTCAACGCCCGCTTCGTCCAGCCAGCGGACAATCCATTGGGTATAGGCGTCGGGCATAAGGTCGTGCTGCCCGCCGCAGTGCAGCAGCATGATCAGGTATTCCGCCCCCGCCTTGCGCAGCCGATGGATATCCTCCTTCAGCGCTTCCAGATAGGGCGCGATGCACCGCTGAAACACCGGATTTTCCTGCTGATAGAGGGCCTGTACCTTTTGCGGCACGCCCTCCCTGTCCAGCAGGTCAATGGCGCCTTCCCGCTCCTCCTCCGGCTGGAGCAGATTCACGGCCCAGGGGACGTTCCCGGGCAGGTATTGGTGGTGGAAAAAGGCGTTGGTGCCATAGGTGTAGGAAAGAAACCCAAAGCGAATTCCCCCCAGCTCCCGGACCAAGGGCGTTTCCCTTTCCTCCCGGCTGCGGAAGGTTCCCGTATGTTCCAAGCCCGCTGCGTCCAGGTGATCCAGCGTGGCCAGCAGGCCGGGCAGCCCCCGGTCCATGCAGTGGTTGTTGGCGGTGGAAAGCAACTGAAACCCCGCATCCTTCAAGGCGTCCAGAAAAGCCACGGGGGTATTGAACTGGTACAGCCGGTCGGAATAACCCAGCGTCTCTCCGGCAATGGGCGTTTCCAGATTGCCCACCAGGTAGTCGCAATCCCGCAACAGCGTCTTGATGGGGGCAAATACGGGGCGATAGTCCGGCCCATGGGCCGTGGCGCAGGCCCGGGTCTGGGGAATCTGGCAGAGGATATCCCCGGTAAATTGCATCCGCACAGCCATTGCCAACGCTCCCTTCAGCCCTTCACAGCGCCGGAGGTGAGGCCCTGGATGAAATAGCGCTGCAGGAAGATAAAGATCAGCGTCACCGGCAAGGAAACCAGAATGGAGGCCGCCATCATGTTGGACCAGTTGTTGGTAAACTCGCCCATGTAGGTCAGGATCAGCCCCGGGGCCAGCGTGCGCTTGTCCGCGCCGGTCACCAGCGTCAGGGAATAAAGCAGATCGTTCCAGGCCCACACAAAGCCGTAAATGGCGATGGAGATCAGCCCGGGCACCGCCAGGGGCAGAATCACCTTAACCATAATCTGCAAAGGGCTTGCGCCGTCAATGCGGGCGGACTCCATCAGCGCATCGGGAATCTGGTCAAAATAAGCTTTCAGCGTCCAGGTCGCCGTGGGCAGCGTGAAGGTGATGAAGGACAGCACCAAGGACAGGTAATTATCAAGCAGGCCCAATTTGCGCATGACGGTGTAGATGGTCAGCAGCAAAATGGCGTGGGGGAAGGCCTGGGAGAGCATGATCCCCGTCATCAGGGCCCTGCGACCCCGGTAGCGGAATTTGGAAAAGCTGTACGCAGCCATGGCGGATACCGTCGTCGCCAGCACGCTGGAGATGGAGGAGACCACCAGGCTGTTGCGCAGGTACACCAGAATCCGCTGATCGGAAAGCACCGCAAGGAAATTTGCAAGGGTCATCTGGGAGGAGAAAAAGGACAGGGTAAAGGTTTCCGACGAGGGCTTTAACGCCGTGTTGACCATCCACAGCAGGGGGAAGAAGACGAACAGGCCGATGAGAACCAGTGAGGCGAAGAAAAAGATGCGAAAGCCGACGGTTTTTTGAAACATGCCGCTCCTCCTCCTTTCAAATTTCCTTCATGTTCCTGCGGATATAGAAGAAGCTGAAGATTCCCAGCAGAATGATCCACACCACGCCGATGGAGGCGGCCAGACCGATCTTCCAGCTTTTGAACGCATTTTGATAAACTTCCACGGACAGCGTCATGGTGGCCCGGGCCGGGCCGCCCGCCGTCATGACCCAGATCAGGTCGAAATGCTGCAACGCGCCGATGGTGCCCTGTAAAAGCACCAGGCTGATGATGGGCATCATGGCGGGAACCACCACATGGCGGAAAATCAGCCAGTTGTTGGCTCCGTCGATTTTGGCGGCCTCCGCCTGATCCATGGAGACGCCCCCCAGCCCCCCCGTGAGGAAGGCCATATACCAGGGCAGCACCTGCCAGGTGCGGGCCAGGATGACCACCAGCATGGCCGTGTCCGTACGGCCCAGGAAGTTGATGTTTTCATCCGTGATGTGCAGCGCGCGGAGCACGCCGTTGAGAACGCCATAGTCCCCGTTGAAAATCCACATCCACAAAAAGCTGATGGCCGTGGAGGGGATGATCCAGTCAATCAGGGTGACGCCCCGCAAAAAGCCGTTGAGCTTGAATTTCTCATTCAGCACAATGGCCCAAATGAAGCCCAGCACAAAGGGAAGGGATACGGAGCCTGCCACGAAGATCAGCGTATTCTTCAAAACCGCCATGAAGTTGGGGTCGCCAAAGATTTTTTCAAAGTTTTTGAAGCCCACAAAGGCATGGGTGGGCTTGAGCATATTCATGTTGGTAAAGCTCAGGATGAGGGAGTTAATGAAAGGATACAGGATGATGATGCAAAACACAGCGATAGCCGGCAATACCAGAATCATGCCGAACCGGTTATCCCCTCGGTAAAGCGACGGCCGTCTATTCATGCGGTTGACCCCCTCTGTGGGTTGATGGCGCTGCGGGATGCCCCGCGCCCTGTAAAATCCGGACCGCTGGCAAGGCCCGCAAAAAACAGGAGATCCTCCCGTTGGCCTTCACCTGTCAAAATTCCGGCTTGCCGCGCCGGCAAAAGCGGCCGCTTCCCTCCGGGTAAGCCTCCGTTTTTGCCGGCGTTGGGCGGCATCCTGGGCTTAGCAGGGCGCCTACGCGCCCTGCTAAGCGAAAGAAGGAAATTACTCGTCCATGGCGGAGAGCATCCGGGTCTCCATGTCGGCGGCGGCCTGCTCGGGGGTCTTCTGGCCTACGATCACCGCCTGGACTTCCTCAGAGATGATGGCGTTGAGCTCGTTGCTGTAGGGGTGGAGCATCAACTCGTTGTTGCGGGCCGTGGCGGTGCTCACGGACCAGATGCTGGCCCAGCGGTCGGAGGTCACCTTTTCGTTGGACAAGGCGGACTTCGTCACGGGCAGGCTTCCGGTGTTTTCAAAGTACATCAGGGACGTTTCGTCGGAGAGGAGGTGCTTGATAAAGTCAGCCGCGGCGGCCGGATCGGAAGAGGACTTGAACACCACCAGGATGTGCCCCCACATGGCGGACATGGGCACGTCGCCTTCCTTCAACACAGGGCGCAGCATCGGGCGAATTACGTTGTCCACGGTTTCCTCGGGCACTCCGTTGGAGATGGCGGTTCCGCGGCAGGTGACCGCGTCGTCATAGAAGGCGATCTTGCCCTGGGCGAAGAGCTGGCGGGCGTCAAAGCGGCTCATGTTGGACTTGACGTAGCCGGCCTCCGCCAACTTTTTGTACCAGGTCAGGGTTTCAACGGCCTCGGGGGAGTTGACGTTCAATTCCCCATCCTTGAACATGCTGCCGCCAAAGGTCCACAGCCAGGGGCCGTAGTCCGCCGTGGCCGTGGCGTCCTTGGTGGACAGGCCGTAAGGAATGATGTCGGGGTCATAGGCCTTCAGGGCCGCGCAGCAGGCTTCAAACTCTTCCAGGGTGGTGGGGGCGGCATCATAGCCCACCTTGGCCAGCAGCTCGGGATTGTACACCATGCTGATGGAGGCCATGGTCCAGGGCACGCCCACCCGCTTGCCGTCCGCGGTGGTGCCGAAGTTCAGCCCCGCCTCGGATAGGGTGGAAATGAACTCCTCGTCAAAGAGCTCTTCTACGGTGTAGCAATTGTCCAGGGCGAAGATGTCGGCAAACTTGCCGGAGTCCAGCTGGGCAATGTCCAGCGCCTCGCCGCCCTGCAGGCGGATGATCAGCTGCTGGGTCACGTCGCCCCAGGGCCAGCCCACCCAGGTGACGGTGTTGCCGGAGCCGCCGGCGTTGTAATCAGCGATCATCTTGTCAATGGAGGGCTTGGTGGCGGCTTCCTCGCCGGACCATCCGGCCCATACCAGGTCGGCGGCGAAGGCCGCGCTCATGCTGGAAAGTACCAGCATGGCTGTGAGTAACAGGACTACTAGCTTCTTCATAAAATTGGGTTCCTCCTCTTATTTATTTGCCACCGCTCCATCAGGAAACGGCAGAGCTCTCATTCAGCCAGCAGGCGGTAGACCACAGCGTCGCCGCCATAGGTGTCCTGGATTTCCAGGGTGATCCGCCGGGCCTGCCTGGGGGGAAAACGGTGCACGGGCATCCGGGATTCGTTGTCCCGTACCTGGGCGACGATCTCGCCGTCCACCCGCAGCGTATAATGGCGCACCAGATGGGGGGGCATCCTTTCCCGGGCCTGATAGATGTGGTGGGGGGACCAGATGCTGCCTCGGGAGCTGGTCAGCTCCGCGCAGAAGTCGGGGTCCAGGTACAACCTGAGGGCGCTGAGGGTAACGGGGGCCTCCCACCGGATTTCCGCCTTCGCCTGGGGTCCGCGGGCCATCCAGCCGTTAGCGCCCCGGTAGGGCCGGGTGTAGCCGCCGAGCAGATTGGCCGCTTCGTAACAGCCGGGCCATTGCAGCCAGGGGGATACCACCTCCGCCCCCTCCCGGGTTCCGGCTGCCGCGCCGCAGAGGCTTTCCCCCTGGCAGAGGGATGCGCCGGGCGTATCCGCCAGCCATATCATGGTAAAGCCCTCGCCCTGGGGCAGTTCGGCCTCCACCTCGTTGACGCCGGGCGTTAGCAGCCATTGGCCCTGGGCCAGGACCTTTTCCTCTGCCAAGCGGGAGGGCTGGGCCTGGGAACAGAGCTGGTAGGCAACCTGGCACGCCCGGTCGGACTGCAGCCGCAGCCGCACAGCCACGCCGCTTGCGGGAATGCACACGTACACCTGCTCCCGAAGGGGCAGCCGTCCGGGCAGCATCGCCCCGGTATGGGGATGCTCGCTGTCCGCCGTCACCGTGGCGCATGCCATATCCAGCCCCTGGGGCGGCGTGTCAAAGATCACATCCTCCCGGGCCATCTGGCGGGCAAGGGCTTCCTCGCCCCCGGCCAGCAGCTCCGCCGGGGTCAGGCCTTGGCCCAGGCACAATCCCGCCGCCACGCCGCAGGCGTCCCCGGTCAGCGCGCAGGTATTCATAATGCGGTAGGAGGTAAAGGCCTGATGGGAGGTGCTGGCCGCCCGGCCCGCAAACATCAGGTTAGGAAAATCCGCATGATAAAAGCAGCTGAGGGGGATGCCGTAGCACTTCACGGCAAGCTGGGTGCAGTGCTCCTCCTGGCTGAAAATCCCCTGGGAGGGATGGGCGTCCATATACCAGCCGCCGTAGGCCACACTTCGGCCTTCAAAGGCATTGCTTTCGATTTCCTGCTGAATCAAGGTGTGGGCCCCGGTAAAGCGGCGGGATTCCCGCTTGCCCGGCAGCGTGCCCATCCATTCCAGGGCCAGATTCTCCGCCTGGAAACGGCCGCTGTTTTTGATATAATTCCAGATGCCCAGCACAATGCGGCGCAATTCAAGGGTGATGCGCTGATTGTCCTTCACGGTATCCAGGCAGCCGCCAAACTCAAACCACCAGCAATCGCTGGCTTGCATATCCGGGGTGACGATGCGCCCGCCCCGCTCAATGAGCTTTTCCACCTCCGCCAGGGAATAGGCGTACGCCGGGGCGCGATAGGGCACCGGCCGGTTCTCCCGCTTGGACTGCATCAAAATGGAGGAGCCCAGCAGCGCGCTGTCGCCCGTCTCCCCGGCCATGGACTCCCCGTAAACGCCGCGTCCCTCCCGGCCCATGCGGAAAGGAACCCCGGCCAAGTAGGCGACCTGCCCATCGCCGGTGCAGTCGATATACATCCGCGCTTGCAAGCGCACAGCCTCGCCGCTGCCCATCTGCACGCCGCTGACGCAGGTAATGCGCCGATGGCCGTCCTTCTCCACCAGGGTAATGGGCAAATTGAGATACAGCGTCAGCCGGGGCTGGGCAAGCGCCGCGTCCAGCAAAATATCGTCCCAGCCGTACACATTCCCCGTGGGGTTGGCCGCCAGGTTTTTCAGCTTCAATTCTCCCAGGGTCCCCATTTCCTCGGCAAACAGATTGCCCGCGCCGGTGGAGCCCCGGGTCCATACCCGAATTTCGCTGGAGGAGTTGCCCCCCAGCACAGGGCGGTCCGTGCAAAGCGCCGTCTGCAACCCCTGACGGGCGCAGCGCAGGGCGGCGGAAACCCCCGAAGGACCGGCCCCAATCACCGCCACATCATATATCATATCTATCAGCACCCCTTGCTTATTTTCTTTCACCGGATTGCCTTCCAGATATTTTTTGCCCTTGCTTTTTTCAAACTATATCATATACTAACGTTATAGTTTTGGACTATTCTGCAAGGTATATGGATTTTGGTGCAAAATAGTTATACTATATGCAGCAATTTACAATATTTTGCCGATTTATACCAGAAGGGATGAAGGACGAGAATGAGGCCAAACAGTCACGAAAAGCTGGCAGCCTTTTTGGCGCATGTGGAAAGGACCTGGAGGCTGCAATTGTGCATTAAGGATTTTGTGGGCTTTATTCCCATTGACCGTTCCCTCTACGACGCCTTGTACCCCTATTTGGGGCACAAGAATCCCTACTGCATCCATGTCAAAAGCGACAAGGAGCGCTACCACCACTGCCTGTCCATGATGAAAAAAATCGCGATCAAATCGGTCAGCGAGGGCGGAAAGAGCTTCTTTGGCGTCTGTTACGCCGGGGTGGGGGAATATGTCATCCCCATTATGGCGGGGGACCTGCTGCTGGGGGCCATCACCGCGGGCTGCGCCGTACTGCCGCCGGAAACCGTGCGCTCACGGATCGTCACGGCCATGGGAAACGCGCCCCAGGAGGACGTGGAGCGCTCCTTCCAGCTCTATGAGCAAAGCATCACCCCCATGGCGGCGGAGCCGGAGCAGCTGCTCTCGGCCCTGGAGTTCGTCTCCAGCTATTTGGCCCAGTCCTATCACGCCATGCAGCAGGCGGGGGACGGGCGGCTGATCATCCGGCCCCGCAACAGCAATACCGAGGAGGTCTTCAAGCAGCTTTTGCATTATGTGCACGACCATTACACCGAGCGCCTCACGGTGCAGGAAATGAGCGTGATCCTCCATTGCTCCGAGTCATACCTGAATCATATGATCAAGAAAAAGCTGGGGGTCACCTTCAGCACCTACATCAACAAGCTGCGCATCGAGCACGCCAAGGAAATGATCCTGGATACCAACGAAAGCATGCTGACCATTGCCCTGGCTGTGGGTTATTCGGACCCCAGCTATTTTTCCCGGGTGTTTATGCAGCTGATGGACATCACGCCGTCGGAATTCAGGCGGCGGTACCGCTGAGGGAAAAGGGCCAGGAAGGACACGGCATTTTGCCGCCCTTGAAAAACGGCGGATTTTATCGTATGGTAAAGCAAAAGGGAACGCTCCGGATACGGGAAGAGGGATGCTTTTGGCCGCCATCTTGCAGGAAAAGCGCCGCAAAACCTCCATTCGCAAAAGGCTGTTCACGGGAATGACCTTGATTTTGCTGGGGATGGCGGGGGTCATTACGCTGTTTTCCGCCTGGAATACATACCAGGCCCTCTACGGGCAGCTGATGCAAAGCAAGCAGGAGAGCCTGAACTGGTTCGTGCGGCAGACGGATTTGAGCCTCCAGGAGTATACCAACCGCTTTTACACCTTTGAGGTGGCCAAGGAGGTGAAAAGCGATATCCAGGCCTGGTGCCGCCCCCAGGGGGAATTGGAGTACGCGGCCCGCTGGCGGCTTATCAGCACCATGAACGCGGTGATGGGCATGGACGCGGCCATCCAGTCCATGGAGCTGTACAATCTGCAAAACCGGACGGTGCTGGTGGCCCAGCGCTCCGGGGCCAAGGTGCTGCCTGCCGGGGACGGGCTGGACTTTTGGGAGGCCCGGGAGCCGGGCTTGCAAACCAATCTGGCGGTCCATGCCCGGGAGGGGGCGGTGCTGCTGAGCCACCAGATCAACCGCTTTGAGGACGGCATGCCCTTGGCCTTGGTGGTGTGCCGGATGCGCCCCTCCTTTTTAGGCAACCTGCTGGAGGACGTGCTGGCAAGCCAGGGGGAGACGGCGTACCTGCTCAATGATGAAAACCAGATTGTGTACCAGGGGGGAGAGGGCTCCCAGGAAAGCGCTTCCCTGGCCCTGCGCCAGCTTCCCCTTTTGGCGGCCCAGCCCGGGGAAGCCCACAACCGGGAGGGCTCCTTCTGGTTTTACCGCTCCATGGGCCGGGGCAAGCTGCAAATCCTCCAGGCGGTGCCCGGCGGGGTGATCACCGGGGCTTTGCAGCGCACGCTGCTGGTGGGCGTGGGGGCGGCTTTGGCGGCGCTGCTGGCGGCGCTGGTGTTTTCCCTGGTGTTTTCCCGGGCGGTGAGCAAGCCCATTGTGGCCCTGGCCCAGAAGATGCAGCACGTCACCATACGGGAGTACGCCGTCCGGGAAAAGACCCGCCGGGCGGACGAGGTGGGGCTGCTGGAGAACAGCTTTGAGGTGATGATGGCCCGCAACCAGGAGCTCATCGCCCAGAAATTTCAAACCCGGCTGGAAAAGCGCTCCGCCCAGCTGCGGGCGCTGCAAGCCCAGATCAACCCGCACTTCATGTACAATACCTTGCAGATCATCGGGGGGATGGCCCTGCACAAAGACGCCCCGGAGATTTACGGCATTACCGTGCAACTCAGCGATATCATGCGCTACTCCATGAGCTTTGCCAAGGAGATGGTGCCCCTGGGGGTGGAATTGGAGTACCTGGAGGCCTACCTGGGCATTCAAAACCAGCGCTTTGACGGCCGCATTCAGGTGCATACCCGCATAGAGCCCCGGCTGATGGACTGCCTCATCCCCAAGCTGATTTTGCAGCCCGTGATTGAAAACAGCCTGGAGCACGGGCTCCAGGGCAAGGCCGGGCCCTGGGAGATCGAGCTGCGGGGCGAGCTGGCGGGGGGCGACCTGCGCCTGTGGGTGCGGGATAACGGCCTGGGCATGGAGCCGGAACGGCTGGCCTACATCCAGGGAGAGCTGGCCAAGGGGGCGGAAAACGCCATTGCCTCCGGGGCTCATATCGGCCTGAACAACGTCAATTCCCGGATCCGGCTGCGGGACCCGGGGGACTACGGCGTGCGGATTACCAGCGTGCAAGGGGAGGGAACCACGGTGGAGATCGCCATGCGCGCCCTATGGGAGGAAGAGGAATGCTCCTGAAGCTTGTGATTGTGGATGATGAATCCTGGACCCGGGAGGTGATCAAGAGCCTGGGCCGCTGGGAGGAGCTGGAGATGGAAGTGGCGGGGGAGGCTTCCGACGGGGAATACGGCCTGGAGCTGATCCGCCAGCGCAGGCCGGACATCGTGCTCACCGATGTGAAGATGCCCCGCCTAAGCGGCGTGGAAATGCTGCGCCGCCTGCGGGAAGACGGCTCCCACGCCCAGGTGGTGTTCATCAGCGGATACGATGATTTCCGCTACGCCCAAAGCGCGTTGCGGCTGGGGGCGGCGGATTATTTGCTCAAGCCCATCAAGGCCAAGGAGCTGAACGACACGTTGCTGCGCTGCCGGCGGGAGGCGCTGGCCTTTCGGGAGGAAAACGCCCCGGAGCAGGGCATGGAGGCCCTGATGGGCGCGCCCTGGGCGGGAGCCTACGTGAGCCGCCGCAGCGCCGTGGAGGAAGGGCTGCGGATGCTGCAGCCCGGCCCCCTGCACCAGGCGATTTACGCCGTCGCCCAGGCCGTGCCCCAGGAGGAGCGGGATAAGCTCTCCAAGGGCTTGCTCATCGCCCTGTACTACGACTTGCTGGGGCTGCTGCAGCGGCATATCCTCTCCTTGGGCTATGAGGTGGAGGCTGTGGTAGGAGCGGGGCGCAAGGGCCTGGTGTTCAGCCAGGAAACGACCCTGGAGGCCTTGCTCACCCATACCGCCGCCCTGTACGAGGCCGCCGGGGAGGGCCTTGGCCGCCTGAGCCAGAAGCGAAAAAGCCTGGACATGGACAAGGTGATGGCGTATGTGACCGGGCAGGCCTGCCGGGGGATCACCCTGGAGGAAACGGCGGAGCAGTTCTTCGTCAGCAAGGAATACCTGAGCAAGGTGTTCAAACAGCACGCGGGGAGCCTGTTTTCCGAGTATGTGACGCGGCTGAGGATGGAGCGGGCCAGGGAGATGGTGCTCTCCGGCGCGCCGCTGAAGGACGTGCACGCGGGGGTGGGCTTTGGGGAACAAGCCCATTTTTACAAGGTGTTCAAGCGCTTCTTTGGCATGACCCCCGGAGAAATGCAGAAACGGTATAAAAATGGACAATAAACCCATCCGCAAAAGACAATGCGCCGGGGAGGCCTCTTTGCTATGATGAGAGCACAAGGATCTGGTTTCATCCCAAATGAAGGAGGGTCACCCATGAAAAAATGGATCGCGTTGCTGTTGGCGGTACTGATGCTGGGAACCGGCGCCACCTCCCTGGCCCAGGGGCAGGAAGTGGAGCTGAATGTGATGATGGGGTTCGCCCAATACATGGACCAGTGGCAGGCGTACGCCACCCAGTTTGAGGCGAAGATGCTGGCGGAGCAGAACGTCAAGGTCAAGATCAACCTGGAAATGCCCAGCTCCGACCAATATGACAGCGTGCTGCAGGCGCGCCTGGCCGGGGACGACGCCCCGGACCTGTACACCATCCACGCAAACAACCTGGGCCTGTACCACAAGGCGGGCCATCTGGCGGATTTGAGCGCCCAGCCCTTGGCGGAGAAGATCTACCCCAACGTGAAGGAAACCGTGTCCCTTGAGGGCCAGGTGCTGGCGGTACCGCTGGAGAGCATGGCCTGGGGCGTATTGTACAACAAGGACATCTTTGCGGACGCCGGGGTGACGCCCCCCGCCACGCTCACGGAGATGAAGGCCGTTTGCGAAACCCTCAAGGCCAAGGGCTACACCCCCTTCCTGCTGGCTTTCCAGGAGCAGTGGGTGCCCCAGCTGATGACGGCCCTCACCTTGGGCGGCAAGGTGAGCGGGGATGTGCCGGATTGGGTGGAGCGCATGTACAAGGACGAGGGTTCCTATGCCGAGGTGCGGGAGATCTTTGACGTGATTCAGCTGATTATGGAAAACGGCACGGCCCGGGCCATGGAGGAAGGCTCCCAGCAGGGCGCGGCGGATTTCGCCGTGGGCAAGGCCGCCATGTTCGTACAGGGCACCTGGGCCGCCAGCACCGTCATGGAAACCAACCCGGACATGAAGCTGGGGGTTTTGGCCCTGCCGGTGAACGACAACCCCGACTGCACCTTGGTGAACCTGTCCACCTCCACCCTTTTGGGGGTGTACCCCGGCTGCAAGCACATGGCCCTGGCCTTGGCCTTTGCAAACTATGTGCTGGACGATGCGGATTCCTCCGCGCTGTTCCAGGCCTGCGGCTTTAACCCCCTGGCCACCTGTCACACCTACGAGGCGGCCTCCTGGGTGGCGGACGCTTCCCAGTACGTGGCCCAGGGCAAGGCCTACCGGGACCTGGTGCTGCCCTCCTCCGTGACCGATGAGCAGGGCAAGCTGCTGCAAGAGCTCTACGTGGGAGGCGTGACGGTGGATGAGATCATCCAGCGCCTGGATGAGGCGTTCCAAAGCGCCAACAAGTTGAACTGACCTGGGATGGATACCGGGCGGGCGGCGGGCCACCATATGCTTGCCGCCCGCCCTTTTCGTTCCAAGGAGGACGAGGATGAAAGGCAAGGCAAGGCAGAATGGGCTCCTGCTGCTGTATGTGCTGCCCGCGCTGGCGGTGTATGCGGTGTTCAAGCTCTATCCGGCCCTCTCGGGCGTCTACTATGCCATGACCGACTGGAATGGCATCAACCCCACCTTTTCCTTTGTGGGGCTGCAAAACTTCGCGGAGATTCTCACGGACCGGTATTTTTGGAACTCCTTGGGCTTTACGCTGCAGTACGTGGCGGCCATGGTGGCGTTGGCCAACGTGGCGGCTTTGACCCTGGCCGTGGCCATCGAGTCCCGGCGCAAGGCCAAGGGCTTGTTCCGCACGGTGTTTTTCATGCCCAACATGATCAGCATGGTCATCGGCGGCTTTATGTGGATGTTCATCTTCACCAAAGTGGTGTTTTACATGGCGGACCATTGGGGCTGGACCTTTTTGGACCAAAGCTGGATCGGCAACCCGTCCTACGCTTTTACCGCCATCGTTTTGGTGGCGCTGTGGGGGGCGGTGGGCTATTTGATGATCATTTACATGGCGGCCCTCCAGGGGGTGCCCAAAGAGCTCAAGGAAGCCGCCTGGCTGGACGGGGCGGGGCCCTGGCAGGCCTTTTGGCGGGTGACCTTTCCCCTGATCCGCCACGCCCTGACCATTTGCGTCTTTTGGACGCTGAATTCCTCCTTCCAGGTGTTTGACGTGGTTTATACCCTCACCGGCGGCGGTCCTGGGCGGGCGACCCAGGTGGTGGCTTTGAACATTTACGAGGAGGCCTTCAAGGGCAATGTGCGCTTTGGCTATGCCACCGCCAAATCCACGGTGCTGTTTTGCATCGTGCTGGCGGTGACGGTGCTGCAGGTGAAGGCCATGAAGCGGGGGGAGCAGCAGCTATGAGGAAACCTCGAAGGGTGGGAAGCGGCCTGGTGTACCTGGCCCTGGCTTTGGGGGCTTTGTATACGCTGTTTCCCCTGGGAATGGCGCTGATGAACTCCTTCAAAACCAACGGGCAGCTTCTGCTAAACCCCATGTCCCTCCCCACGGGCTACACCCTGGACAACTATCTGCGCACCTGGGAGAAGATGCACTACCTCCGCTCCCTGGGGAACAACGTGATGCTGGCGGGGGTGGGGGTGGGGCTCATTGTGCTGTTTTCCGCCTTGGCGGGGTGGAAGCTCAGCCGCACCAAGACCCGGCTCTCCGCGGTGCTGTTTTCCCTGTTTGTGTTTTCCATGCTGATTCCTTTCAGCTCCATCATGATTCCCCTATACCGGGTGGTGCTGGCGCTGAAAATCAAAAACTCCCTTCTGGGGCTGGCCCTGGTGTACGCGGGCATGGGGGTGAGCATGGCGATTTTTCTGTACCACGGCTTTGTGGGCAGCATCCCCCTGGAACTGGAGGAAGCGGCGGCCATTGACGGCTGCGGCTCCTTGCAGACCTTCTTGCGGGTGCTGCTGCCGCTTCTCAAGCCCATCACTGCCACCATCGTCATCACCAATGTGCTGTGGATTTGGAACGACTTTTTGCTGCCGCTGATCGTCATCAGCAGAAGCCAGCACTATACCTTGCTGCTGAGCACCAATACGCTCTTTGGACAGTACAGCAGCGATTGGACGGCGATTTTAAGCGCGCTGATTCTGGCGGCCATCCCCGTGATCGTATTTTACGCCCTGTTCCAAAAGAGCATTTTGCAGGGCATTGCCGATGGCGCGCTGAAAGGGTGAGGGCGATGGACTTTGTGCGGGCTGTGAACCGGGAAATCATGGTTGGGGATAAGCCGCTGCTGCTGCGGGGCTTTGGCCTGGGGGGCTGGCTGCTGCCGGAAGGGTATATGTGGAAGTTCTACACCCTGTGCGACCGGCCCCGGCGCATGGAGGCGCTGATAGAGGACCTCTGCGGCCCGGCCTACGGAGAAGCCTTTTGGCGGCGGTATGAGGACGCCTACATCACCCGGGAGGACATCGCCTGGATCGCTGGGGAAGGCTTCAACTCCGTGCGCTTGCCCCTGAACGCCCGGCATTTGAAGAAGGAGGAAACCTGGCGGAGGATCGACGATTGCATCGCCTGGTGCAAGGAGCACGGCCTGTATGTGATTTTGGACATGCACGGCGCGCCGGGAGGCCAGACGGGGCAAAACATTGACGACAGCGAAAACGACCAGCCGGAGCTGTTCCAAAACCGGGATTATCAGCGGGAGCTGATCGGCCTGTGGCGGCGGATCACGCTGCGCTACCGGGAGGAAACAGCCGTGGCGGGCTATGACCTGCTCAACGAGCCCCTGCCGGAATTTTTCAGCCAGTACAACGGCCGGGTGCTGCCCCTGTACCGGGAGCTGGCCAAGGCCATCCGCCAGGTGGACCCCCATCACATGCTCATCCTGGAGGGGGTGCATTGGGCCACGGATTTCTCCATCTTTGACCCTTTGGAAGAAAGCCCCCTGGACGGCAACTGCATGCTGCAATTCCACCGGTACTGGTCTGCGCCGGATCAGCCGGGGATTCAGCCCTTCCTGGACTACCGGGAGAGGCTGAACATGCCCCTGTTCATGGGGGAGGGCGGGGAAAACAACCTGGACTGGTACAAGGCGGCCTTTGCCCTGTACGAGCGCCAGAAGATCTCCTGGTCCTTTTGGACGTACAAGAAGATGGACTGCCACAACTCCCCGGTGACCTTTCCCATGCCCGGGGAGTGGCCCCGGCTGCTGGCGTATCTCAAGGGCGGGCCCAGGCCCGCGCCGGCGGAAGCCCGGCGGATACTGGACGGATTTTTGGAGGCGGTGGCCCAGGGAAAGCGCAACCCGGATGTGATCCGGGCGCTGAAGCGGGAAATCCCCATCACCTTTCCCGCGGAGCATTTTGACCGGGGATACAGCGCCTTGAAGCGCATTCCAGGCGCGGACTACCGCAGGGGGGAGCCGCTGTCCATCCTGTTCCACAGCGGCAAAGCCGGCATGCCCGACTATCGGCGCATGGGGGGAGAGCTTCAGCCGGAAGCGGAGCGGCTGTATGTGCTGCTGCGGCAAGGGGAGCGGGCCGTATACCGGTATAAAGCCGCCGCAGGGGGCGCGCAGCCGCGCCGGGTCAGGCTGCGGATGCGCGGGGAAGGGATTTTGCGGGTACAGGCAGGGGCAGAGGGGCGGGAAAAGGCGCTGTCCCTGGAGGACTGGGCGGATGTGGAGATAGAAATTGTGGATGGGCCGGAGCGGGGTAAGGAACAAGGGCAGGAGCAAAGGGACGGGTTTTATGTGCTGGAGGTGGGCTGCAGCGCCGGGGCCCTGGAGCTGGACGAGGTGGAGATCGGGTAAGGGTGGTCTTTTGGGTTGATTTCTTACGCTTCCTTTGCTTTCGTTCTTCTTTGAATCGCAATAGGCTTGGATCGCAATAGGAAATATTATTGTTCAAGTTTGCGCGGTTCCCCACGCCGTCATAGAGGCATGGAAAGCGAGTGGAGGCAAGGGAAAGTGGCTGGCTGGGAAGGGCTGCGCTGCAGCGTGGAGATGCTGATGCAAGGGGACAAGCTAATTCCCATACTTGGAAGGAATGCTTTGTACAGGGGGGTATGGGTCCCCTTAGAGGTTTAGGCGGACAGGTATACGATCCTTTCCCGTGAGCGGGATGTTGAACTGGAATAGGAGAGATGGGGGAGTTCCCATGTGGCGGGGGATATTGATGCGGAACGCTGCCACACCCCAGGGCGATTGCAGCGCTCTGCCGGAGAAAACGAACGTGTCTGACGGGTGCGGCGGCGATCACCAGCTCTTGAAGCAGAAGATTACCCGGCGGGGCCTCCGCTACCGGGGGCATGGGCTGGTACATGGCGCTGCATTATGATTCCCGCTTTACCGTACCGGATGAATGGGGATTTTGACTTTTTGGCTGTCCGTTTTATGGGGCATGATTGAAACTGGGCCTATACCTTTTGGTGAAACGCGGAAGGAAACAGAGGGTGTAAAATTCTGTATTTCGCCTACCCAATGGGCGATCGCATTTTTCTTCCAATAAAAAAGGCTGAATACGCTGGAACATTCAGAGGCAGGCGCTCCTGATTTTGGACACAGAATCTTCAGGTCCATAACTTTTCAACGCTTATCTTTTCAAATTCATCTGGTTTCAATTTCATATCCCATTTTTCCCGCAAAGCCTCCCAACTTCTGATCAAAGCGGACCTCCCAAACAGGATCCTTTGATTGACAGCCCCCATGATCCATGGTACATAGAATATAATCATAGCCGCCATGCCGCTTGATTGGGGTGGTTCCTGAAAGCGGCGCGCTCCCTCCCGGTCATTGCCTGAAAAGCCTGTGCCCGATAGGATCCGTCAATGGAGGCAAAATAGGAGGTCCCGCGCTGGGATACTCGCCGTACAAGACCGCCATTTCCAAGACCGGTGAGAATCGCCAATGCATCGGGAAGGAGGCCAAGTCCATGGAGAAGCATAGCCCGATGGAAGGGAAGCTCACGGCCTTTTTCAACCGGGCTCTGGAGCGGGATTTGTATGATGTGCTCGAGCTTTTCCCCATACCGGCCGAGGTTTTCTCCCCCCAGGGCCTTAGCCTGTTTGTGAATCAGGAATTCCTGCATTTTTTCCAGATTGGCGACGCGGGGGAAATCGTAGGAAGGTTCAACATTTTGGAAGACCCCTATCTTCATCAGGAGCTTGGGCTGGCCGGTTATCTGCGCAGAGCCTTCTCCGGTGAAATCCTGTCCGTTCATGACGTACGGGTTCCGTTTGCGGAATTTGCCAGGCGCTACAAGGGCGCGGGCGGCAGCCCTTCCGAAAATGAGATTTACCAGGATATCACCTGTTTTCCCCTCCGGGATGAAAACGGTTATGTGGTATGCGTTGTGGCCTTGTTTGTGGTAAAGCGCGTCTACCAGGCTCGGTGGGACGCAATGGAGGCCAAAGCGTATATCCAGGCCCATTGGCTCGATGATTTTGATCAGAGCCGGATTGCCGCCTCCGTCGGCCTAAGCCCGGGCCATCTGGCCCGGATCTTCAAAAAGCATATGGGCAAAACGCCTTACAGCTATTATCAGGAGGTGAAGCTTGGGAAAATCAAAGAGGCGCTGCAAGACCCAAGGTTGAGCGTGAGCGAAGCATTTGCCGCATGCGGGGCGGACTACAACGGCAGCTTTGCGCAAGCGTTCAAACGCGATGTGGGAATGACGCCGAGCCAATACAGAAAGAGCTTGCCGGCACAGCCCCGCTACGCCTTTGGCAGCGAAGCGTCCGGGGCGCGCGGGAACGCCGCGCCCATGAGCCCGCCGGTTCCTGTGTGCAAAACCAGGGAATTGCTTTTTCAGACCGCAGGACTGATTCCCATCCCCATGCAAGTGTTCAAGCAAAACGGCGATATCGTGTTTATCAACGAGGCCGTGCTCAAAGCATGGAATGTCCAGGACTCCTCCCGAATCCTCGGGAAATACAATTTGGCGACAGATCCTTTGGTCAACGAACGGTATGGGCTGCGGGAGCAAATTTTGAAAACCCTTCAAGGAGAGGTGGCGCTGATATCCGATATCAAAATACCCCTGGAGAGCTTTTGGGAATGGTATGATGCAAGGAGCGCCGAGTATGACATCGAGGCGATCTATACCGATATTGTGAACTTCACCGTATGGGTTGAAGATGCAAGAGAATCATATGTTGTAAGCGTTTTTCTTACAAGCAGGCTCTATCTGGGCAGATCGGACGCCACCAGGGCAAAGGAATACCTGGAAAACCACTGGAAGGAGGATTTTGATATCCATAAGCTTGCGCAAGCCATTCGCCTAAGCCCGTCTCACCTGGCCCGCCTGTTCAAAAAGCATACCGGCATGACCTTGTACAGCTATTACCAGGAAATCAAGATCAACGGGCTGAAAGCCGCGCTGCGGGATCGGAATGTGAGCGTTGCCCAGGCCTTTGGCGCTTGCGGCTTGGAATACAACGGGAGCTTTGCAAGGTTTTTCAGGGAGAAGGTGGGGATGACCCCATCACAATTCCGAAAGGCAATGAGGCCATAAAAAGGGAAGAACAGCGAAAGACCCCGCGATCCATAGGATCGCGGGGTCTTTCGCGAATGCACATATTTTTACGAAAAGGAACGCTCAACCGGTTGTCAGGCGATCGGCATTTCACTACAATCAAAGCAACAAACGTGGCGAGGGAAAGGGAGGGGATGAAGCTGGAAGGGGAAGAAGCAAAAGAGCAGCCCCTACGGGAGCTTGTACTGCTGCAAAAGCATATGGAAAAGGCGCTGGCGGCGCAGGGGCGCTTTATCAAGCGGTTCCAGGCGCTTGCGCAAAGGGAAGGCGACATAATGCCAATGCTTGATCTTTTTGATTGCCCGGTTGCCGTTTTTCAGAAAGAAGGGGTGCTGCACAGGGTCAACCGAACCCTTCGGGAAAGCACCGACCTGAGGGAGGGGGACGTACCCGAAGGAAGCCTCAGCTTTTTGGCCCGGATCACCAAGGAGAACTTCGCTATGCTGGAGGCTGCCGAGGGCATATTTTACGGAAGAAACGCGCTTTTGGGCCGGCTGTCTTCCCCCCTGGAGCTGTTTTGCAAGAGGTGTTTCTATCCCGTTCGCGGCGATTATCACAGCGCGCTCTTTTTCCCTTTGCCGGACGGGGAAGGGTGCATACGGTACGGCGCGGTCATGCTGATGAGATAGCGCCGCCGGCCAGGCGGGAAAATGCAAGCGGCAAGGGTAACGGCGGTTTCAGAATCGACATGAAGGAGAAAATGGTCAGCCCTGGATATGCCCCTTCTCACCGGCAAGTTGCGTACAAAGGCACAAGGGCAGACAAGCAAAAGGTTCAAGTGGCTCTTTGATGGAACGACAGGAGGTATCGGTATGGTCAAAAGACTTTTCCCAATGACCCTCGCGCTGATGGTTGCGCTATGCATCACCGCTTGTTTCGGCGGCAATGGGAGCGGCCTGGCGGAAGCCGCCGCGCCAACGCCCACCCCCACCGCCGTGCTTGGCGGCGCAAGCCTTGATGAAAATGGAGAAGGCGAATCGCCCCTTCCTACGCCCACGGTTCCGCCCATCCCTCCGGACAGCATTTGGACGCTCAAGGGGGAATGGAAGCACCGGCAAGTTTTGGCGGAAGGATATTATGTGGATTACACGGTGGAGTTGGACTTTGTCAAGCTCGAGGGCGCGTATCCCTCCGGGCAGTACATCGGCGATATCTACATCTCCCTCAAGCTGGATGCGGACGACTATATCAAGGATATGCTCAAAAATCTGCAAGGCATGGCGAGCATCAACCTGGACGCGGAAGGCTACGGCCTTCGCAACGCGGTCCCCATCCACGTGTTCAGCCTTACAGAGTTTCAAAAGGATGGAACGCCCTGGCCTTCCACCCACACAAAAGATGCGCAGGGCGAGCAAGTAAGCCCGGATGCGGAGGAATACGTAGCGGACACATCCTTCGCCATCAGCTTTCAGGCCCTTCTTACCGCGGGAGCCAAGGGCAGTACGGGAGGCGGGTCCTTCAAGCTGGGTGATTACGGGTTTAGCGAAAGCGGCGAAGAGGACGTTACGCTTCGCCTGATCGTTGAACCGGATTCGGTATGGGGGAATGATTTCTACGCGGGCACAGGCGGCACGCGCAAGGCGCGCGTATTTGTTGAGATGCAAGGCGTAGGGCTTTACGGCGAGGGTACGCTGGAAAGGTTGCCCCAGAGCGAGGAGAACCAACGCCAGCAGATGAACCGGGAGCGGTTGGGGGAAAAGCACGGGGTCGAGGAAACGCCGTGAGCTGTTTTCTCAAGGGATTGATGCCGTGAAGCGGGTAAAGCCGCATGGCTATGATTTGGATATCCCCTTATGGGAAAGAGGAACCCTCCGAAAACCGCCTGCTTTCGGAGGGTTTTAGCCAATGCCATCCTCAAATGAGGCCGCAATATGCGAAGCATAACCCAAAGAATCAAGCAAAACGGCACTCAACTGACACCATCTGTGAAGATGCCGTTTGATTGCATGCGCTCCAGGCCGGATGCGCAGAGCCCTTCAACAGGGAAACAAGCGGCCCAAAGGGCGGCGGAAGTTCTCTGTTGTTGTTTTGTTACGGCGTGCAGAAATAGCTGTGATGCGATTGAGCCATGGCCACTTCCAACCGGTTCAGCAGCGTATGATCGCTGGGATAGGGGCTTAGCATGCGCAAAATTGCGGGGGTCAGGCGGCGGCTCTCCTGGTCAGCGGCCAGGATGACGTCGTGGGGAATGAAGTTGTTGTAGTTGGAAGCGATGATCTGATAGGGGATGTCTTCCTCGTTGATGGAGGGAAAGTACCCCATGCGCTTTTTCAGCACCAAAGTTTTTTCCACGGCAAAGGGGATAAAGCAGCTGTACAGAAGCGCCATGTCGTCGCTGATGGTAAAGCCGTATTGCTCCTGCATTTCCTTGACCAGCGGCCGGGTGTTGTGCTGCACATAGCGGAAGAAGATGTCCTCTTCCAGCGAATCGAAATAAAAGGGCCGAAACGGGCCGTGGAACAGATATTGATTGACGCAGCGGGTGGCGGTGGCGTCGTAGAGCAGCAGGTCGCCCCGGTCCAGCGATTCGTCCACGGCGCTGACCACATAGCCGATAAGGGCGGTGAGCGTATAATAGCCCAGGTTGCGCTTGCTTTCAAAGTAGTGGTTCACCAAGCCGAGGCTGACCTGGGCAGCCTCGGCGATTTGGCGGATATTGGTCTTTTGGTAGCCGTTTTGGGCGAAAAGCCGCACGGCAGACAGAAAAATAGTGTTTGCCGTGGGGGAGAGAGACTCGTGGTTGGACATGCCGGCAACCCTCTTTCGCTGCAAACGGGGAAATTGTATTCCCGTTGTATTGGATATCGTGACCGCATTGACAAGTTGAACGTGTTTCATTACAATCTCACTCATTGAACGTGTTCAATATTCTGTTTTGGACACATTCAAGTGCGTTGCGGCTATTACTGTACTATATTTTTCCGAAATGTCAAGGCGGAAAGCAACGGCACAAAAGCGAGGGGAAGGTGCACCGTCATGCTCAAGTACATCTGTAAAAGACTGCTGCTGATGATACCCGTGATTCTGGGCATATCGCTGCTGGTGTTTGCGCTGCTGGACCTGTCGCCCGGCGACGCGGCGGAGATCATCCTGGGAACGCGGGCAACGCCCGAAGCCTTGGCGAACCTCCGCGCCGAAATGGGGCTGGACCAGCCGTTTTGGGTGCGCTACCTCACCTACATCGGCAATGCGATTCAGGGCAACTTCGGCACGTCTTGGCGCACCAAGCTCACCGTGATCAACGAGATCACCGCCCGCTTGCCCCAGACGCTGACGCTGGCCATGGGGGCGATGTTTCTGACGGTGCTGATCGGCCTGCCCATCGGCGTGATCTCGGCGGTAAAGCAGTATTCCGCCCTGGATAACGTCACCCAGGTGGGGGCGCTGGTGCTGTCCTCGGTGCCGGGCTTCTGGCTGGGCACGCTGCTGATTCTGTTCTTCTCCCTGCAGCTGGGCCTGCTGCCCGCTACGGGCGCTTCCTCCTTCAAGGGCTACATCCTGCCATGGGTGACCTTGGCGGCGTCCTCCATCGCCTCTTTGGTGCGGATGACGCGCTCCAGCATGCTGGAGGTCATCGGCGCGGATTACATCAAGATGGCCCGGGCCAAGGGCTGCACGGAAAAGCAGGTCATTATGCGCCACTCGCTGCGCAACGCGCTGCTTCCCATCGTCACCGTCATCGGCATGCACTTCGCGGGGCTGATCGGCGGCACGGTCATCATCGAGAACGTGTTCACCATTCCCGGCCTGGGCTCCCTGGCGGTCACGTCCCTCCGGCAGCTGGACGTGCCCATGGTCATGGCGGAGGTGCTGTTCATCGCTTTGGCGGTGGGCGTCACGAACCTGATTGTGGACGTGATTTACGTGTACATCGACCCGCGGCTGAAATCCCAGTATGTGTGCGCGAAGGCGCGGAAAGGGGTGCATGCGGCATGACACACGGCGTAACGGCGGGCGGCGGGGTGTATAAAAAGCGCAGCCAGTTCAAGAACATCTGCAAGCGCTTCGCCAAAAACAAGATGGCAATGGTCGGCCTGGTGATCTTCGTCCTGCTGCTCCTGCTGGTGATCTTTTGCGATTGCTTCTTCAATTACCAGGCGGACGCCATCAAGCAGCACATGAAGCAGCGCCTGCAATTCCCCAGCGCCGAGCATCCCTTCGGCACGGACCAATACGGCCGCGACGTCATGGCGCGCATCGTATACGGCGCGCGCATCTCCCTTTTGGCAAGCCTTTGCATCATCGCGGTGGCAACGGTTTTGGGCGCGCTCCTGGGCGCGGTGGCCGCCTATTGGGGCGGCTGGGTGGATAACGCCATCATGCGCTTTATGGACGTGTTCTATGCCCTTCCCTTCAACCTCCTGGCGATTTGCATCGTGGCCTCCATCGGCGGCGGCATCGTCAACTTGGGCGTGGCCTGCGTGGTGGGCGTGGTGCCGGGCTTCACCAGGATTTTCCGCTCCGCCATCTTACCCGTGCGCAACCAGGAGTATGTGGAGGCCGCGAAGGCCTGCGGCACGGGCAGCGTCCGCATTCTCCGCAAGCACATCATCCCCAACGCCATGGGCCCCATCATCGTGCAGGCGACGTTGAACCTTGCCATCACCATTCTCGCCATCGCGGGCCTCAGCTACATCGGCCTGGGCATCGAATCCCCCACGCCGGAATGGGGGGCCATGCTCTCCGAGGGCCGCGAATACATGCGCAATTATCCGTACTTGGTCATTTTCCCCGGCTTGGCGATTTTGATCAGCGCTTTGAGCCTGAACCTGATGGGGGACGGCTTGCGCGACGCGCTGGATCCCAAGCTGAAGAAATGAGGTGGGATGCATGGAAGAAAAGCTGTTAAGCATTCGGGATCTGAGTGTGCAATACCATACGGACGAAGCGACGGTACAGGCGGTCAGCCATGTGAGCCTGCAGCTGCGCAAGAAAGAAACCCTGGGCCTGGTGGGGGAAACGGGGGCGGGAAAAACCACGCTGGCCCTGAGCGTCATGCGCCTGCTTCCCAAGGGCGTGGGGGAAATCACGGGCGGCGAGGTGCTCTTTGAAGGCAAGGATCTGCTCAAGGCGTCCGACGCCGAGATGCGCGCCTATCGCGGCAAGACCATCTCCATGATCTTCCAGGACCCCATGACCAGCCTGAACCCCGTGATCCCCGTAGGCAAGCAGGTCGCGGAAATCCTGGAGCTGCACAATACCCGGCATTTGAGCCGGGAGCAGATCGAGCGGCGCGTGGATGAGATGTTCGAGCTGGTGGGCATTCCCCCGTACCGCAAAAACGAGTATCCGCACCAGTTTTCAGGGGGCATGAAGCAGCGGGGGGTCATCGCCGTTTCCCTGGCGCTCAACCCTGAACTGCTAATCGCGGACGAGCCCACCACCGCCCTGGACGTGACCATTCAGGCCCAGGTGCTGGCCATGATGGAGGACATCAAGCAAAAGCTTGATACCTCCATGATCATGATCACCCACGACCTGGGCATTATCGCGGAAATGTGCGACACCGTCGCCGTCATGTACGCCGGGGAAATCGTGGAAAGCGGCTCTGTTGAGGACATCTTCGAGGGCAAGCGCCATCATCCCTATACGGTGGGCTTGTTCGGTTCCATTCCGAAGCTCACCGGCGAAACGCGCCGCCTGCAGCCCATCGAGGGCATGATCGCCGATCCGTCGAACCTGCCCGAAGGGTGCAAGTTCCATCCGCGCTGCGCGCATTGCACCGGGCGCTGCAAGCGCGAGCAGCCGGGCGCGCACACCCAAAACGGCCATATGATTCGCTGCCACCTGTACGACGAGGAGGACCGGGCATGAGCAACTTGATCGAAACCCGGGATTTGAAGAAGTACTTCGATACCCCCAAGGGCAAGCTGCACGCGGTGGACAGCGTGAACCTCGTGCTCCGCCAAGGAAGCACTCTGGGCGTCGTGGGGGAGAGCGGGTGCGGCAAGTCCACCCTGGGGCGGGTCGTGCTGCGCCTGCTGGACGCCACTTCGGGGGAGGTCTTCTTCAAGGGCCGGGATGTGATGAAGATGACGGGCAAGGAGCTCAAGGCGTTTCGCCGCCAGGCCCAGATCATCTTCCAGGACCCCTATGCCAGCCTGAACCCCCGCCTCACGGTCAGCGAAATCATCGCCGAGCCGTTGATTGTGAATCAGGTCTACCGCAATTCGGCGGACATGGAGAAAGCCGTTTTCCGCGCCATGGACTCGGTGGGCTTGGCGGCGCATGCGGTCAACGCCTATCCCCACGAGCTGGACGGCGGCCGCCGTCAGCGCATCGGCATCGCCCGGGCCCTGGTGCTGGAGCCGGAGTTCATCGTGTGCGATGAGCCCGTGTCGGCGCTGGACGTGTCCATCCAGGCGCAGATTCTCAACCTGCTCATGGATTTGCAGGAGGAGAAGAAGCTGACCTACCTGTTCATCACCCATGACCTGTCCGTGGTGCGCCACATTTCCGACGAGGTGACGGTCATGTACCTGGGCGCCTGCGTGGAGCAAGCCCCCGCCAAGGAGCTGTTTCTCTCCCCCAAGCATCCCTACACCAAGGCGCTGCTCAACGCCATTCCCGTGCCGGAACTGGCCTCGCGGCACAAGGAGCGCAGGATCATCAAAGGCGAGGTCAGCAGCCCCATCGAGCCCAAGCCCGGCTGCCGTTTTGCCGCCCGCTGCCCCTATGCCATCCCGGAATGCACCCAAAAGGATATCCCCCTGACGCTCTGCGGCGGCCAGCATAAAGTGGCGTGCCTGCGCGCGCAGGAAGATATAGACTAACAATACATAGGAGGGTCACAACATGAAAAAGCGGATTTCCATTCTTCTTCTGGCAATCATGACGGCTGTGACGGTGTGCATGCCCGCCGCCATGGCGCAGCCCCGTACCGACCTGAACGTCAGCATCTGGTCGGAGCCTTCCAGCCTGTGCGCGGGCTTTGCCGCCAGCGTGGTGGTGGGCATGGTGTCCCGGCAGGTGTTCGACACCCTGATCGTCCGCAACGGCGACTATTCCGGCTACGAGCCCTGCCTGGCGACGGAGTGGGAGTTCCAGAACAACAACCTGGACCTGATGTTCACCCTTCGTGACGACATCTACTTCCACAACGGCGAGAAGATGACCGCCGAGGATGTGGCCTTCTCCTATAACACCATCATCAAGGCGGGCTATGCCGATTGCGCCACCAGCGCCATGGACAGCATGGACGTCGTGGATGACACCCACGTCGTGCTGCACTTCAAAAGCGAATACGGCCCCTCTTTGGAAGCCTGCGCCACCAATTACATGACCATCTTCCCCAAGGCGTACTACGAAGCCGATCCCGAAGGCTTCACCCGCAACCCCTGCGGCTCGGGCGCTTACCGCTTCGTGGAATGGGTTGCCGGGGACAAGATCGTTCTCAGCGCCAATGAGGAGTACTGGGGCGGCGCTCCCGCCCTCAAAAGCGTGACCATGAAGATCTTCGAGGACAGCTCCATCGGCACGCTGGCGTTGGAGAGCGGCGAAATCGACGTGCACCTCAACCCGCCGCAGTCCGACCTGGTGAACATTCGCAACAACGCCAACCTGCAGTATGACGAAACCCTGAGCACCACCACCGCGTGGGTCATCTTCAACTTCAACGGCATCTTCGCGGACGAAAACCTGCGCAAGGCCGTGGCGCACGCCATCGACAAGGAGGACGTCATGTGGGGCGCTGTGGACGGCAACGGCGAGCTGGTCAGCGCCATGTATCCGTCCTTCGTGCCGGGCTATAACACCGGGTATGAAGCTCCGGGCTACGACATTGAGCTGGCGAAGGAATACATGGCCAAGGCGGGCTATGCCGACGGCCTGGACCTGACCGTGAAGTCCTCCAACAACGCCCTGTATTACAAGCCCATGGAGATCATCCAGAACCAGCTGGAGGAAATCGGCATCCATGTGACCATGGAAAAGCTGGAAAGCAATGCCTGGTTCAGCGACGTATTCAAGGGCGCGGACTACGACATGAACATCGTGTGCTTCTCCATGAGCATGAACGACTTTGACGAGAACTACGCCCTGTACCGGGGCGGCGAGAGCCAGAACTTCGGCAACATGAACGACGAAGAGCTGAACGCCGCCTGGGACCTGGAGCATAGCAGCGTCGATCCCGCCACCCGCATTCAGGCCTGCAACGACATCCAGCGCATCATGGGCGACAAGGCTCTGATCGTGCCGCTGTACGCCACCATGACGGGCGTTGCCGCTGACAAAAACGTGCAGGGCATCAAGGCGCAGAGCCTGAGGGATTACAGCCTGATCGACTGGTCTTGGGCGGAGTGAGCGAAATGAGCGAACAGAAGCTGAGCAAATTCCTGATCGATGCCAACGATGAGCGCTACTGGCTCTACAACCTGACCGATGGCGGCGAAACCGTCCATCAGCTTACCTGGCCCGAAGGGAAGTACGAAACCAACGAAATCAGCGATACCCTCTATGTGAAAGGCACGGAGGTGCCCTACCACGAGCATCGCCGCGGCGTGGAGGTTTTCCTCATCGGCGGCGGCGACGTGGAGGCGACCATCCGCGGCAGGCGCACCCTGGTGCATCCCGGTGATATGCTGGTGATTCAGCCCTATGTGGGCCATGGCTTCGTCTACCTGGCGGATAATCTGCTGTGGCGCGAGTGCTTCCAGGAGATCAACATGTCCGGCGGCATCGCCAACAAGTGCCGCATCAAGGAGAACTATGGGGACGAGCTGTACTTCGAGCCGGAATTCCGCGCCCGCTATCTGGCGCAGAACCAGGGCGTCAGCCGTGAACCCCCCGTGCCCGTGGACGTCCCCCAGAGCGAGGTTCCCGAACTGCGCCCGCATGACGGCGGCCTGGCAACCTTCACCTTTGGCAACGTGGTGATGCGCCAGAAGGTGGGCCGCTGGGAAACCCGCGGCGTGAAGGAGGTCTGGCAGATACTGATGCCCAAGGGCGTCCAGGTGGAGTGGGGCGATCCCTACGGCTCTTCCGAAGTCTACCTTGTGAACAAGGGCAGCATCCGCTGGAAGGTGCTGGACGAGGAATTCGTGGCAGGCCATGACTGCTTCGTGAAAATTCCCCCCTACGCCAAGCACAGCTTCGAGGTGCTGGAGGACGACACCGAGCTCATCGACTTTGGCTGCACCGCGCTGATGAACGATATGCTGGAGGACTACAACTCCATCATGCACCACGATCCGTCGCGCCTGGCCGATCCCGCCGACCTGAAAGCGTTCCTGCGCAAGTACAACTGCTTCGTCACGAACTGCGCCATCCAGTAATCCGATAGTACAACGCTATATTGTATGTAGCAACCGCCGGGAAGCCATGCTTCCCGGCGGTTCAGCCCGCTGAAAAAGTCCATGTTTTGGAGAGGAGAACATGGGCTTTAAGCAAAAGAGGTGGAAACTCCCTTTCTCCGCTGTTTCGAATTTTCCACCTTTTTTGTGTGTTGTCGGATATACTATTTGGAGAAAATCGCTATACTTATGTACAAGAAACCACACCCAAACTACATAAGGAGGCTGGAAAAGATGAAAAAAGGGTTGGCAGTTCTTTTGGCGCTTGTGATGCTCCTGGGGACGGCGGGCGCGCTGGCGGAGGAAATTTTGGTGGTGTACACCGCACGCAGCGAGAGCCTGAATAATGCGGTCATCCTGAACTTTGAGCAGGACACCGGCATCAAGGTGGAAGTGGTGACCGGCGGTACGGGCGAACTGCTCAAGCGGGTTACGGGCGAAGTCGGCAACCCCCTCGGAGATGTGCTTTGGGCGGCGGATGAAACCATGCTCAGCGCATCGGCGGACCTGTTTGAGGTGTATGTGTCCTCTGAGGATGCCAACATGCAAGAGGCCTTCCGCAACAAGGGAGGGCATTTCTCCCCGGCCTTTGCCGATCCCACCGTGCTCATCGTGAACACCAACCTGGAGGGCGAAGCCAAGATCACGGGCTTTGAATCCCTGCTGGATCCCGCCCTGAAGGGCAAAATCGCCTTTGGCGATCCGGTGAACTCCTCCTCGGCGTTCCAATCCCTCATGGCCATGCTTTACGCCATGGGCAAGGACAACGATCCCCTTTCCGATGAGGCCTGGGCCTTTGTGGACCAGTTCCTGGCAAACCTGGACGGCAAGATGAGCAACAGCTCAAGCCAGGTATACAAAGGCGTTGCGGGAGGCGAGTATGTGGTGGGCCTCACCTGGGAGGACCCCGCCGTGTCCCAGGCCATCAGCGGCGCGCCGGTACGGGTGGTGTTCCCGGTGGAGGGCGCGATCTTCCCCGGCGAGTCGGTCCAGATTATCAAGGACGCCAAGAACCTTGACAATGCCAAGAAGTTTGTGGATTATATGCTCTCCGAAAAGGTGCAACAGCTGGTGGGCAGCACCCTCACCGTGCGCCCCCTGCGCAAGGATGTGACCCTGGCCGAATACATGACCCCCACCCAGGAAATCAAGCTGTTTGAAAACTATTCCGAAGCCTGGGTGGCCGAGAACAAGCCGCTGATTGTGAAAATGTTTACCGATCATCTGGAGATGACCATGCAATAACCCTCGTGCCACAAGAGGGGAGAGGCCCTGTGTCCGGCGGCGGACCGGCGGCCTCTCCCCCGGTTTATGCAAAGGGCGGAAAGGATCGCGTGAAGAATGAGTGTAGCCATCAGCGTGCAAAATGTGGTCAAGAGGTACGGGAAGGACGCCGTTGTGAACGGATTGTCTCTGGACATTCAGCCGGGGGAATTTTTCACTTTGCTGGGACCTTCCGGCTGTGGAAAGACGACGTTGCTGCGCATGATCATCGGTTTTAACAGCGTGGATGAGGGCGATATCCTTGTGGACGGCAGATCCATTGTGGCGATCCCCACCAACAAGCGCAACATGGGCATGGTGTTCCAAAACTACGCGGTATTCCCCCACATGTCCGTGGAGGATAACGTCGCCTACGGCCTGAAAACCCGCAAGACCCCCCGGGCGGAGGCTGCGGCGCGGGTGGACGCCATCATGCATACGGTGAAGATCGAGGCCTACAGGCACCGCAAGCCCGCGCAGCTTTCCGGAGGGCAGCAGCAACGGGTGGCGTTGGCCCGGGCCATCGTGATTCAGCCGGGGGTGTTGCTCATGGATGAGCCGCTTTCCAATCTGGACGCCAAGCTGCGCGTGGAAATGCGCAACGCCATCAAGGCTATCCAGCGGGAGGTGGGCATTACCACCGTATATGTGACCCATGACCAGGAGGAGGCGTTGGCCATATCGGACCGCATCGCGGTGATGAACGGGGGCGTGGTACAGCAGATCGGCACGCCCAAGGCGGTATACCAGCGGCCGGTGAACCTGTTTGTGGCAAGCTTCATCGGCCTGACCAACGTGCTCAAGGCCACCCTTGTGCGAAATAGCGGCGATGCCTTTGTGGACTTTGGCGTTGGCTATTGCCCCCAAACGCGGCTTGTGCGGGAGGATGTGGCGGCGGGCACGGCGCTGCTGGCGGCGGTCAGGCCGGAGGAGTTTACCCTGCATACCGAAGGTGGCGAGGGCATCCCCGCCACAGTGGTGAGCAGCGTGTTCCTGGGCATGGAAACGCATTATTTTTTGCGGCTGGACGACCATACCGAGGTGGAGACGCTCCAAGGCTCCGATCTGGGGGAGATATTGCCGGACGGCACGCGGGTATGGCTGCGGGTGAACATGCAAAAAAGCAACCTGTTTGACGCGCAATCCCAGACCACCGTGCTCAGGGAAGGGGTGTGACCATGAAGGGAAAGGGGAAGCCGGCCACGATGTGGCTGTTCCTGACGCTGGGCATCCTGGCGTTGTTTCTGATTTTTGTGGTATACCCCTTATCGCTGGTGCTCTACCGCAGCGTGCTGAACCCCGCCACGGGGGCCTTGACCCTGGAATACTTTACGAAATTTTTCAGCCGAGCCTATTATACCAATACCATTGTCAATTCCTTCCGGGTCACCACGGTCAGCACCTTGGTCGCCTCCCTCCTGGGGCTGGCAATGGCCTACATTACCCGCAGCACGCGCATACGGGGCAGCAAGTGTCTTAACATCCTTATCGTAATTTCCTATCTTTCGCCGCCGTTCATCGGCGCCTATGCGTGGATACAGCTGCTTGGGCGCAATGGGTTCATCACCCGGGGCATCAACCAGTTGCTAGGTGTTTCCTTTGGGGGCATATACGGGTTTTGGGGCATTGTGCTGGTGTTTTCCCTGCAGTCGTTCCCTCTGGTCTATATGTATGTGGCGGGTGCGCTGAAAAACCTGGACAATTCCCTGAACGAAGCGGCGGAAAGTCTGGGCAGCACCACGGTGCAGCGGGTTGCCCGAGTCATCATGCCTCTTATTTTGCCAACGCTTTTGGCCAGCGCGCTGCTGGTGTTCATGCGTGTTTTTTCGGACTTTGGCACACCCATGCTCATCGGCGAGGGATACCGCACCTTTCCTGTGGTGCTGTACAGCCAATTCATGGGCGAGGTCATGAATGACGATAATTTTGCCGCCGCGCTGTGTATGATCATCATGCTCATCACGCTCCTCTTTTTCTTTGCCCAGCGGTGGGTGGCGCGTAAAACCAGCTATTCCATGACGGCGCTCAAGCCTATGGAACCGGTGCGCAAGCGCGGGATTGGCAATGTGGCAAGCCATGTGTTTGTGTACGCCGTGGTGGTGATGGCGATTTTGCCCCAGGTGACGGTCATCGCCACATCCTTTATGGATGCCGGTACCGGGCAGGTGTTCTCCGGCAAATTCACGCTGGAGAACTTTGTGAACACATTGCTTACCAAAAACAACCAGTCCATCCTCAATACGTACCTCTATGGCATTGCGGCAATTTCACTGGTGGTGGTGCTGGGCATCCTCATCGCCTACCTGGCGGTGAGGCGGCGCAGTGCGCTCACCTCCACGGTGGATACCCTTACGATGCTGCCCTACGTGATCCCGGGCTCGGTGCTGGGCATATCGTTCCTGTATGCCTTTAACAGAAGCCCCCTTTTGCTCAGCGGCACCGCGCTGATCATGATAGTTTCCCTTTGCGTGCGCCGCTTGCCCTACACCATCCGCTCCAGCACGGCCATCATCGGGCAGATTTCCCCCAGCGTAGAGGAGGCCGCCGTCAGCCTTGGGGCTTCGGAAGCCCGGTCCTTTTTGGAAATCACCGTACCGATGATGCTGCCGGGCGTGCTGGCGGGCGCGATCATGAGCTGGGTTACGGTGATCAGCGAACTAAGCTCCTCTGTGATCCTGTATACCAGCCGTACCATGACCCTGACCGTGGCCATCTATACCGAGGTCATCCGCTCCAGCTTTGGCAACGCAGCGGCCTATTCCACAGTGCTCACGGTCACATCCGTGCTCTCCCTCCTGCTGTTCTTCAAGCTTACGGGCAAGCAGGACATCAGCATTTAGCCCCTGCGAAAAGGTGCTTTTGTGCGCGATGGTGAAAGGAGAGAGGATGGAGGTGCGTACGCATGCAGGCACGGGGAAGCTTTCAAAACCATCTCAGGCGCTCCCTCATCCTCTATACGGCCCTGTTCATCATTCTGCTGTTTTTGCTGTACATCGTGTTCACCACCGTCAACCTGCGGGTGACCACCATGCAGGTCAATGCGCAGGATAACCGGGAGCTTACCGCCAGCATGACGATCTGGCAGGGGGAACTGGTGGAGGCGCTGCAGTCCCTTTCCGGCGAGAGCGCGGTGCGGGAGGCGCTGCGCCTGGGTACGTCCGCCGCCATCACCCAGGCAAACCGCCTGCTATACCAGCGCATCAACCGCCTGCCGCTGAAGGTGGTATTCACCTTGCTTTCCCCAAAAGGGGAGATTGCGGCCACAAACCTGAACCGCGACAATCAGGCTGTGTTTCTGGCGGCGTACCCCAACGCGGCGGTACGGGAGCAGCTTGAAAGCTCCGAGCTTCCTTACTGTGAGCGCCACAGCCGTATCGGCTACCGTTTTGACCAGGAAACGGTATGGCTGTTTGCCACCCGGGTGATGGAGGAAGGCGAGCTGCTGGGGTATCTGTACCTTGATGTGATGGATGCGGGGCTGCGGGACGCCATGCGCTTTCGCCAGTCCGACGCGGTGGTGCTGGCGGACAGGTTTGACAATGTGCTGTACACCGATACCCCTCAGGCTGTGGGAGATATCGGCAAGCTTTCCGTGCGTGTGGACGGCAGCGGCTTTGTGACCATGGATGCCAAAGAGTATTTTGTGAGCGTAGGTACGCTGGCGGACAGCGGCGTGCGGGTCATGACCTTTACCTCTACCGTGCTCCACCGGCAAATGATGCGCTATGGCATGACGTTGATCGCGCTGATGGCCCTGGCTTTGGTGGCCATCGTCCCCCTGGTGGCCGACCGCGTGGCCCGGCGCAACCTCCGGCCCATCGAAACCATGGTGCAGACTGTACGCAATCAGGATTTGAACAGCCGCATCCGTGAGCGTACCTTTGATGAATTTCAACTGCTATATGATGAATTCAACGCGATGATGGAGCGCGTGCAGACCTTGATCCACCATAATGAGGAGCTGGTGGAGCGCAAGCGTATCATTGAGGTCAAGCACTTAAAGGAACAGTTTAACCCTCATTTTGTGTTTAACGTGATGGAAAATTTGCATTTTGTGCTGCTGACGGATCCCCAGAAGGCGGCGGATATGCTGGTGGCCTTTGCAAGCCTGATGCGCTATGAGATCGACGAGACGCAGCCTCAGGTGGCTCTGGAAACGGACATCGAATATGTGAACGATTACCTGCTCTTGCAAAAGATGCGCTATGGCAAGCTGCTTACCTATACCTTTGATATCCCTGACGCGCTTTTGCAGTGCCGCGTACCCAAGCTGCTCATCCAGCCCATTGTGGAAAACAGCCTCAAGTACGCCATGCCGCGGGAGGGGGGCATACACCTTCAGGTCACGGCGCGCATGGAGAAGCGGTACCTGATCATCCGCATTGAGGATGACGGCCTGGGCATGCAGCCGGAGCAGCTGAGGCGGCTGACGGACATGCTGGCCCAGGAGGACGCGGTAACCACCCACATTGGCCTTTACAACACGCACCGCGCCCTGCGGCTCATGTACGGCGCGCCCTGCGGGCTTACCCTGTCCAACGCCCCGGGGCACGGCACCGTGGTGGAGCTTCGATTGCCAAAGGAGTGGGACGATGCATAAAGTGCTGCTGGTGGAGGATGAGGACATCATCCGCAAAGGGCTGCGCTATATTGTGGACTGGCAGAGCGTGGACTGCGTGGTGGTGGGGGAGGCGGAAAACGGCGCCGAGGGACTGCGGCTGATACGGGCGCTATCCCCCGATATCGTACTAACGGATGTGAAGATGCCCGGCATGGACGGCCTGGACATGCTTTCCGCCAGCATACGGGAGGTGGGGTATGACGCGGTTATCATCTCCGGATACGGTGAGTTTGCCTACGCCCAAAAGGCCATCAGCCTGGGAGTGACGGAATATCTGCTCAAACCCATCGATTTTGACCTGTTATATGCCGCGGTGCAAAAGGTTCGCCGTAAGCGGGAGAGCGAGACCCAAATCGAAAAGCTGCGCACCGCGCAGCCGGTCCCTGAGGTGCTTTCCCAGGCGGAGGGGGCGAAAAACAAGGCTGTACGCTATATGCTGGATTTTATTGGCCAGCGTTACGGCCAGCGCATTTCCCTTGTGGATGTCAGCGCGGAGCTGAGCCTTTCCTGCGCTCACCTGAACGCCAAGTTCAAAGCCGAAACCGGCCATACCTTCAATGACTACCTGAACCGCTTTCGCATCCTGCGGGCGGTGGAGCTGCTGCGGGAGGGCGGCATGAAGGTATATGAGGTGGCGGAGGCCGTTGGTTTTATGGATTACAAGTATTTTATCAAGGTCTTCAAAAAGTATGTGGGGTATCCGCCGGGGCGGTTCAGCGGGGCGGAACCGGGGGGAGAAGGGAAGCAGGGGACTGCTCTGAGGGATTTGAAACATTAGAAATAAACCACAAATCCGAACCCGTCGCCTACCGGCCTTGGGTTCGGATTTGGTTGCTTTGGTGGAGGTGAGGGGAGTTGAACCCCTGTCCGAAAGCACGCTGATCAGGTTTTCTCCGAGCGCATCCTGTGATTTGGGATTCCCCTCACCAAACGCCCACGGGCAGGCTTTTGGCTACGGTAGCTTCATGATTACGGGTAACGCTTCAAAGCTTGGGCGCACTCGTTCCCCACATAGCTGACGCCGGGAACCGGACCTGTGGGAAATCCGGGCCGACGCGCGGCATTAAGCCGCGAAAGCGAAATCGCTATTGTCAGTTGTTGTTTTTCCCCGTTTTTACGCGGTACAGGGTCCGCGGCTCGCTTACCTAACCCTCGAAAACCCCCGTCGAAACCAGAACACCCCCATGAAAAAGTCCTGACAATCGCTTCCGTGTCCAAAGGCTTGGCTGGTTTTCCTTTTCGCCTAAGCCTCCCGCCTGCTGCGGCTAAACGCCCGCTCCATCTCGCGCTTGGCGTCTTTTTCAGCCGCCACGTCCCGCTTGTCGTGCAGATGCTTACCCTTGCAAAGGCCCAATTCCAACTTCATCAGCCCGTTTTTCAGGTAGACCCGCAGGGGAATCAAGGTATATCCCTGACGGCTTACCAGCCCCGCCAGCTTGCGAATCTCGTTGGCGTGCATCAGCAACTTTTTGGGCCGCAGAGGGTCCGTGTTGAAGATGTTGCCTTGCTCATAGGGGCTGATGTGCATCCCTTCCGCGAAAATTTCGCCCTTGCGGATCATGCAAAAGCTTTCCTTGAGGTTCACACGGCCCTGCCGCATGCTTTTGACCTCCGTCCCAAACAAGCAAAGGCCGCATTCGTAGGTTTCTTCCACAAAGTATTCGTGGTAGGCCTTTTTGTTTTGGGCGATAGGTTTAATGCCCTCCTGGCGCGGCATGGGGTTCCTCCTCGTTGGCAGTTGGATGGGCTGCTTTTCGGCAGCATTTTATTATATCATACTTTTTAAGAAAATGCACATGAAAATGATGGCCCGGCCCACAGTGAAATGGAGGCGGCCTGGCGCCTTCCTAAATCGGTCCCTGCGGCTTGAAACGGGGCGCGGTTTTTGGCTATTGAGGAAGAAATGGGTAATCTGTTATACTATGGGCAGAAAGGGGCGTTGAAAATGCAAGAGAAAAGGAGCCTTTCCTCCGAACAGAAATCGCAGCTGCTTACGACGTTGGAAGCAAGGTTTAGGGACAACCAAAGCCGCCATGAAGGGACGCAATGGGAGGAAGTGCTGGCCAGGCTGAAGGCGGAAGGGGAAAAGCTGTGGTCGCTGCACGAAATGGAGGAGAGCGGGGGAGAGCCGGATGTGGTTGGCTATGACGCCGCCACCGGCCGCTATGTCTTTTATGACTGCTCGCCGGAAACCCCTGCGGGCCGCAGGAACCTTTGCTACGATGGCGAGGCGCTGGCGGCCCGGAAGGAACACAAGCCGAAAAGCAGCGCCATGGACGTGGCAAAGGCCATGGGAATCGAGCTTTTGACCGAGGAGCAATACCGCGGGCTTCAGCAGTTGGGCAAATTTGACCGTAAAACCTCCAGCTGGATCAAGACGCCGCCCGAGATTCGCAAGCTGGGGGGAGCCCTGTTTTGCGACCGGCGCTACGAGCATGTTTTCGTCTATCATAACGGGGCGGAGTCCTATTATGGAGCCAGGGGCTTTCGGGGTTCGCTGGAAGTCTGACTGGGGGAACCGCGCGCAAAAGCGCCTTGCGCAGGGCATAAAACAGGGACAGGATAAGGAATAAGCAGCGCAATCCATGCCATTTCATTGCTTTGCGTCGCTTGTTTTTCCCACGGTTGTGCGTACCATGCCTGGGGAAAGAAACGCGTGCATGAGCGTTTGGCATTGGCAAAATCCGTTTGACAATACAAAATCTGGATCGAGCGGGGAAATCACGGGGATTTAATCAAGGCAAAGGACAAGGATCAGCTCTATACGGGGTTTGTGGAGTGAGCTGTGTGGAGGCCTGGGGCCCTGGAAGGCGCAAAAAAAGAAGGGCGGCCGCCCTCCTTTTTTGTGTTTGAGGCATTGTTCCAGAGACTTGCTTCCTCCCCCTGGAAGGAGAAAAGCTAGGAATACAGGAACGCCCGGGCGTTGGTCATGGCCGTACCCGTTTCCAAGGACCGCTTGATCAGCTCGATGCAGCGCATCACCCGCAGCGTTTCCTCAATGGGCAGCGGCGCGGGGGAATGGCTGCGCACGGCCGCCACAAAGGCGTGAATTTCCCGCTGGAAGGCCGCCTGCTGCGCGTTGTCGTCGGCCAAAGGCAAATCCGTGATTTCCTCTCCGCGGCGCCGTTGCAAGGTGGACAGGGTTTTGGCGTCCGCGCTGATGTTCACGGCAGTTTCAAAGTGGTAGCGCAGGGTGCCATTCTGGCAGCGCGCCTCCAGGAAGGCCCGGAAGGGGGAGCCCTCGGGCAGGTCGTTGCATGCCTCCAGGTGGGCGACGCGGCCATCCTCAAAGGTCAACAGCGTGTCGATCTGCCTCCAGGCGCCCAGCTCTCCCTGGCGGCCCGCCGCGTATACGGTCCGGATGTCGGTGCCCATGAGGGAGAGGACATAGTCCACGTCATGGATATGAAAATCATAGAGCGCGCCACCGCTTTTTTGTGGATCCTGGAGCCAGCCGCCCCGCTTGCCCACTTGCCGGCGTCCCGCGTGAAGCCACATCAATTCGCCCAGGCCGCCACCGGTCAACTGAGCGGCGATGGTTTGGTATTCCCCCCACCAGCGCAGCACCTGCCCGGCCATCAGCAGGCGCTGGGCGTCCTTGGCAGCCTGGGCCATGCGCTGGCAGGCGTCCAGGGTCAGCGCCAGGGGCTTTTCACACAGCACATGGGCCCCCGCTTTCAGGGCCAGCACCGTGTACTCCTCATGCAAGAACGAGGGAAGGCAGATGGATACCACATCGGGCTTCTCCGCCTCCAGCAGGGCATGGGCGTCCTCGTAGGCGGCCATGCCCTGCTCCTGAGCCAGCTTTTGCGCCAAGGGTAAGTTGGCGTCGCACACGGCGCACAGCTTCACGCCGGGGTCCTGGGCATAGGCCAGGGCGTGGAGCTGGGCCACAAACCCCGCCCCTAAAATCGCAGCCTTGATCATTGGTGGTTCCTCCTTACAGACTCCTTTGTCACACAGCTCGTATGAAAGCTGGTTTATTATAGCATGAATCCTGATGGAGGCGCTACGGGGAGTTGTGGGGATGCCGGGAGAGGGTATTACTTGCTTTTGATTTGTCTTTGAGAAGGGGAGCAGTTTTTACTTGAGGGAGGCCCGTGATGGCATAGTGCCATTGATGATGCTTTCTTTCTTCTTTGGTCACAGGAAACGAGTACGTTAGGGGGCTGGGGGGATTTCCGATATCTCTTTCGCCCGCCCCAGGGCGTAGCCCTGGGGCGGGTACGGTTCAGAGCAATCGTCGCGGTCTTCCCTACCGTTCGGCCGCTCGCCTCAAGCCCCACCGCTCGTTCGCTTTTGCCTTCGGCAAAGGGCCCACTGGGCCCACGCTCACTGGCGGCGCTACTGGACGCACGCTTCCCTCCGCTGCCCCTGGAACCCCCTGTGGGCAGTAGTGCCCTTGAAATTGTTGCCGCGACTTAGATAATGAAAACAGCCTGGTTTTGAAATCTATCCATATATAGGGATACCCTTCCTCTTGGTATGCAAGACGGTACGTTATCAGCCTCCCTCCTTTTTAATGACGCCATCCTCATGGTACGAGGAAGGGCGCTTTGCGACAGCAGTAGGGGCCCCCGAAAGCAGGGCTTGGGTTGCATTTTGGGCCTGGATATGCGATACTTTGAGCATTGGAATATGGAGATCATTCGGGCATCATCCTTGGCTTTGCTTGGAGGCAATGGGCATGAAAAAGCGGTTTTTTACGGCGACGCGCTGGCTTTGGGGGGTGCTGCTGCTGGCCCTTGTGGTGACGGCGGCTGTGCTGGTGGTATCGCGCTCCGGGAACCGGGCGGAGCGGCCCCGTTCCAACCCCATCATTTTGGGTTTTTCCCAGTTGGGAAGCGAAAGCGGCTGGCGCATCGGCAACTCCCGGGATCTCATTGAGGCGGCAAATCAGGCCGGCGTGCAGATCATGTTTGAAAATGCTGAGCAGAAGCAGGAGAATCAAATCAAGGCAATCCGCTCCTTCATTGCCTACCAGGTGGATGTGATCGCCTTTGCCCCCATCGTGGAGGACGGCTGGACCAACGTGCTCACCGAAGCCCGGGACGCGGGCATTCCGGTGCTGTGCACGGACCGCTTCATCAGCGAGGAGGACGCGGACCTGATCGTGGGCTTCGTGGGCTCGGATTTCTTTCAGGAGGGCCGCCGGGCCGGGGAGTTTCTGCTGAAAAAGGCCGACCAGATGGGAAAGGACCACCTGCGCATCGTGGAGATCACCGGAACGCTGGACTCCACCCCCATGCGCCAGCGGGCCATCGGCTTTCGGGAGGTCATCCGGGGGGATTCCCGCTTTGAAATCGTGGAATCCATGTCCGGGGATTTTCTGCGCTCCAAGGGCAAGGAATGCATGACCAGCATTTTGAAAAAGCAAGGCCGCAGCATTGACGTGCTGTACTCCCACAACGACGCCATGACCCTGGGGGCCATCGAGGCCATCCGGGACGCGGGCATGGAGCCGGGGAAGGACATTGTGATCATCACCGTGGATGGGGAACAAGGTGCCATTGACCTGCTGAAACAGGGGAGTATCAACTGCGTGGTGGAATGCACCCCTAAGATCGGAAGCATCATCATGAGCCTTGCCAAGAAGCTGGCCGCCGGGGAAGCGGTGGAGCGCTATACCTATTCTGAGGAAACCGTGTTCACGGAGTTTGACGAGGATCTGCAAAGCATCCCGGAGAGGGGCTATTGACCATGCACCGCGGCTTTTTTACCCGCTTTGGCGACTCCCTGCGAGGCCGTATCAAGCTCTCCATGGTGGTGGTGATGCTGCTGATGGTGATTCCCGCCATCGCCTCCATCGGCATGATGACCACCTATGCCGGGAAATACCACGACGTAATCACCCGCATGGACCGCATTTCCTCCCTGTCCCCGGTGATCAGCGAAGACCTGCTGGGGGAGATGTGGTCCATCGTGGCCGGGCGCAAAACCTTTGCCCAAGGGGACCAATTTGAGACGCTGGACGCGGTATGCCGGGAGATGGACGCGCTGATTCAGGAGAATTCCGCCAGCCGCATGGAGATGACCGTGGCCCGCAATACCATGAATACGCTGCGCCGCTACATTGAAAACCTGGGGGAACAGATGCGCAGCGGCTCCACTGTGGATGAGGATGAACAGACTTTGGAGGAAGTGCGCAACGTGGGGTCCTTGGTGGTGGAGATGCTGGGGGACGCCATCACCGCCGAGATCGACGCCTCCATGACCACCAGCAACCAGCTCCAAAGCGTGGTCCAGGTGACGCTGCTGCTGGAATTGACGCTGTTGTTGGGCACGCTGGTCTTTGCCAGCATCGCCCAGCGCTCCTTGGCCCGGGCCATCGAAGGGCCCATTGTACAGCTCAAGCACTTTGCCGGCATGATCGCCGGGGGGCACCTGGACGTGCGCGCTCCGGAGCCGGGGGTTTCGGAGCTTTCGGATTTGACCCGGAGCCTGAATACCATGGCCGGAAAGCTGGACGAGCTCATTGAGGAGAACACCCGGGAGCAGGAGAACCTGAAAAAAAGCGAAATGCGCGCTTTGCAAGCCCAGATCGCCCCTCATTTCCTCTATAACACCCTGGACGCCATCATTTGGCTGGCGGAATCCCGCAAGCCCAACGAGGTCATCAATGTCACCCGGGCGCTGTCCAACTTCTTCCGCATTTCCCTCTCCGGCGGCCAGGATTGGATCACCCTCCGCCAGGAGGTGGAGCATCTCCAGGGCTATCTCACCATTCAGAAGGTGCGCTATCGGGATATTCTGGATTACGACCTCCAGGTGGACGAGTCCCTCTATGACCTGTACATTTTGAAGCTGGTGATCCAGCCGCTGGTGGAAAACGCCATCTACCACGGCATCAAGAACCGGCGGGGCGGCGGGCGGCTGTCCATCACCGTGCAGCGCCAGGGGGACAGGCTGCGGGTGCGGGTGCAGGACAATGGCGCGGGCATGACCCTCCAGCGCCTGGATGCGGTGCGGCAGGCGTTCAGCGGCGCGGGATACCCGGAGAATGAGGCCGGATACGGCCTGTACAGCGTGGATAAGCGCCTGCGGCTCTATTACAACCAAAGCGAGGGGCTCAAGGTGTCCAGCGTTCAGGGGGAGGGCACCACCATCGAGTTCAGCGTGCCCATCCTGACCAACCGGGGGGATAAGGATGCTTAAAGTCTTTGTGGTGGACGACGAGATCGTGATCCGGGAAGGAATCCGCAACGGCTTTCCCTGGGAGGAAAGCCGCTACCAGCTTGCGGGGGAAGCCCCCGACGGGGAGATTGCCCTGTCCATGCTCCAGGATATCAAGCCCGACGTTTTGATCACGGATATCAAAATGCCCTTTATGGACGGGCTGACCTTGTGCCGCAAGATCATGCACACCATGCCCTGGATCCACATCGTGATCCTGTCCGGGTACGATGACTTTTCCTACGCCAAGGAGGCCATCTCCTTGGGGGTGAAGGAGTATTTGCTCAAGCCTGTGAGCGCTTCGGAGCTGGGGCAGGTGCTGGAGAGAATCAGCCAGAGCATTGAGGAGGAGCGCCGCCAGCAGGCGGACTATGAGGCCATGAAGCGCCAGCTGGCCTCCTCCACCCGGATCATGCAGGAAAAGTCGCTCCTGGAGCTGATTTTGGGCGCAAACGCGGAAAACGTGCTGGCCCAGGCGGGAGAGCTGAACATCCATCTGGAGGCCCGCTGGTTCCGGGTCATGCTCATCGCCGGGGGCGAAAAGGACGATATGCTGCTGGTGCGCGCCCATGTGCAGCGGCTTTCGGAGAGCCTGAACGGAGCTGTCCTCCTGTGCGAGGTGGGTGGGCATATCGCCGCGGTGGTGATGGGGGACAGCGAGGAGGAGCTGGAGGACCGGGTTTTTGCCTTTGCCCAGGCAGTGAAGTACGAGGTGGAGCGCTCCCTGAACATGACGTTGCGGGTGGCGATTGGCGCGCCCACGGGCGCCGTGGGCGGCGTGGCCGCCTCCTACGCCTCGGCCCAAGAGGTGCTCAAGGGCATGGACGTCCACGCGGACCAGACCCGCATCATGGACACGGTGGACCGGGGAATGCAGGTGGGGGCCAGGCTCATGGGCCTGGATGTGGTGCCGCTGTTTGAAAAGCTCCGCTATGCCAGCAGCCAGGAGGCCGAGGAGATTTTGAAAGCGCATTTCGATTCCATCGGTACCGTGGCCCGCCAGTCCGTGATTATGGCAAACTACCTGTACGTGGACATTCTGTTGGCCGCCATGCGGGTGATCCGGGAAAGCGGCGGCGATCCGGCGGAAATCGTCCCCGAGGCGGTGCAGCAGCAAAGCGGGCATTTGCGCGCTTTTACCAACCAGGAGGACATGGTGGATTCCGCCCGGGAGATTTTGCTCAAGGCCATCGCCTTTAGGGACAGCCAGACGATGTCCCGCTACGGCTCGATTATTCGCAGCGCTTTCGCCTACATCGACCAGCACTACGCCAGGGCGGACATCACCCTAAGCGACGTAGCCCGGCATGTGGCCCTGTCCAACAACCATTTTTGCACCGTCTTTTCCCAGGAGGTGGGCAGCACCTTCATCGAGTACCTTACGGAGCTGCGCATGAAAAAGGCCCGGGAGCTGCTCAAAAGCACGGACAAGCGCTCCAGCGAGGTGGCGGCGGCCATCGGCTACAACGACCCCCATTATTTCAGCTACCTTTTCAAGAAAAACGTGGGGATGAACCCCAGGGACTACCGGAACTCCTGCAAAAGGTGACGGGGATGGGGGAGGGAGACGTTGGGGACTCCGTCCCCAAACCCCTGCCAAAGGGACAAGTCCCTTTGGAATCCCCTCTTTGGGCCATACAAAAAGAGCGGGGCAGCGTCTATGGCAATCCCCGGCTCTTTTTTTGATGTTTGATGATGGGGTTCTGATAGGGATGAAATCCCTTAAGCGGAGGTCTGGGGCGCCGCCAGTGAGCGTATGCCCTGTGGGCCCTTTCCTGAAGGCAAAAGCGAATGAGAGGTGGGGCTTGAGGCGGGCAGCCCAAAGGCAGGGAACGCTGGGGCAACCGAAAGGCCGGATCACACGAAGGGCTAGCGACCCGAAAGCTGGGGGCTTAAGGCGGGCAGCCCAACGGCAGGGAACGCTGGGGCAACCGAAAGGCCGGCAAGGTTCCCGGTATTCTCCCTTGCGCTACTTGACCTTCTTTCGGGCCGAGTAGGTCACCACAATCCGCTGGATGACGATAAAAATCAGCAGCAGCACGCCTGTGGCAATTTTGGCCCACCAGGAGTTCAGGTTCCCGCTGAAGGTGATCAGCGCGGGAATGGTGGATTTGAGCATCACGCCCAGGAGCGTGCCGATGGGATAGCCTACGCCGCCGGTGAGCAGCACGCCGCCGATAACCGCCGAGGAGATCACGTCCAGTTCTCCCCCCGCCAGGGCCAGGTTCCAGCCGGATTTCACATACAGCACATAGGCGATCCCCGCCAGGGCGGAGCAGAAGCCGTTGAAGCCGTAGACCAGGATCTTGGTGCGGCCCACGGGCAGGCCCATGAGCTTGGCGGACTGCTCGCTGCCGCCTACGGCGTACACGTTGCGGCCAAAGCGGGTCCATTGCAAAAGGATAATTCCCACCACCACCATGGCCAGCATCAACAGCACGTTGAAGTTGATGTAGGCCACGGGCTTGAGTTTCACCCACTCCCCGTCCTGGAGGTGCATCAAATAGACCTTCCAGCCCGCCAGGGCGTCAACGGTGGGGTGGGAGATGGAGATGGAGTCCCGGCTGATCAAGGAGCAGACGCCCCGGGCCAGGAACGACCCCGTCAAGGTGGTGATGAAGGGAGGCACGTTGAGATGGTGGATCGTCGCGCCCATCAAAAGCCCCAGGCCCGTGCCCACGCACAGGGAAAACAGCATGCAGACCAACGGGTCAATCCCCAGCTGGGAGGTGCCGTAGGCGATGAACATTCCGGTGAGGGAGGCCACGGAGGCCACGGACAGGTCAATGCCCCCGGTGATCAGCACCATGGTCATGCCGATGGCGGAGATGCCTATGTAGGAGCTGTCGATGAACATGAGGGTCAAGGTCCGCACGGTGGTGAAGCCCTTGCCGCCGAACATGACCGCGCCGAAGAGGTAGATAATCAGGAAGATGCCCAGCGTGGCGTAGACCATGACGAACTTGGGATTTGCCAGGCGTGAAAACAGGTTTTGCCGCTTGGCCTGAACCTTAAGCACGGACCACACCCCCCGTCACTTTTTTGTGCCCGCGCTTGGCCATGGCCCTGCGGACAGGCTCGGATTGAAGCACGATGACCACCGCGATGATCACGGCCTCAAAGGCCAAAATGGCTTCGGATACGATGCCGAAGAAATACACCAGCGTGATGATGGTGCGCATGATCAGCGCGCCCACCACGGTCCCCGCCAGGCTGAACTTGCCGCCGGACATGCTGGTGCCGCCGATGACCACCGCCAAAATGGCATCCATCTCATTGTTGAGCCCCGCGTTGTTGGAATCGCAGGAGGAGATGCGGCTGGAGTAGATCAGCCCGGAAATGCCGGAAAGAAAGCCCGTGAGGATGTAGGCGATCATGATGATGTGATCGGACCGGAGCCCGGATACCCGGCTGGCGCTGGGGTTCACGCCCACGGACTCCACAAACATGCCAAAGGAGGTCTTGCGGGTGAACAGGGACACGCCCAGCACCACCACCGCGGTGATGAGGATGGGCATGGGCAGCCCCAGCACATTGCCCCGGGCGATGACCTGGAAGGGCTCGTACATGGTGGTGAACTGCTTGCCGTTGGTGGCGATCTGGGCAATGCCCCGCCCGGCCACCATCAAAATCAGCGTGGCGATGATGGGCTGGAGCTTGAGCTTGGAAATGAGCATGCCGTTGAAAGCCCCCATCAGGGCGCAGACCACCAGAGGCACCAAAATCACCAGATAGAAGGGCATGATGGTGTAATTGCCGGGAGTGGGGTATTCCAGCACGTCCCAGCGCAGAAATTTCAGCGCCAGGGCTCCGGAGACGGCCACCAGCGCGCCCACGGACAGGTCCGTGCCCCCCAAGGCGATCACCAGGGTCATGCCCATGGCGATGATAATGATTTCAGAGGAACGGTTGAGGATGTCAATGGGCACTCCGTAGAACATGCCGGTAGCCTGGTTGAACTCGATTTTCAGGAAATCCGGACGGAGAATAACGCTGACCAAGAGGATCAACGCCTCCGCCACCACCGCCCAGAACAGCTTGGAACGGATGATGCGCTCCCAATCGATTTTGCGCTTCATGCGGTCACCTCCGGGGTTTCATTGGCGATGATCGCCAAAATATCGGCTTGCTGGCAGTTTTCCCCATCCAGCTCCGCGGCCTTGGCCCCGTCCCGCATGACGATGATGCGGTTGGAACAGCGGATGATCTCGTCCAGCTCGGAGCTGATGAAGATCACGGCCATGTCCTGCCCGCACATTTCCAGCATCAGCCTCTGGATTTCAGCCTTGGCCCCCACGTCGATGCCCCGGGTGGGTTCGTCCAGGATCAGCACGTCGGGGTTGGTAGCCATCCAGCGGGCCAAAATCACCTTTTGCTGGTTGCCGCCGGAGAGCTCGCCCACCTTCTTTTCGGCGTCGGGGGTGGCAATGGACAAGAGTTGGATGTACTTGTCGGCCAAGGCCTGCTGCTCCTGCCGGGACATGGGCTTCAAAAAGCCCCGCTTGGCCTGGACGGCCAGGAAGATGTTCTCCCGGACGGAAAGGTCGCCGATGATGCCATCCCGCTTGCGGTCCTCGGGGCAGAAGGCGATCTTCCGGTTGATGGCGTCCAGGGGCGCTTTCAGGGAAAGGGGCTGGCCATCCTTTTTGATTTCGCCGTGCTGGGGCCGGGTGACGCCAAAGAGCATCTCGGCGGTTTCCGTGCGGCCGGAGCCCAAAAGGCCCGCAAAGCCCACCAATTCGCCCCGCTTGACCTCAAGGGAAATATCCTCCACCTTGCCGGGGATGCCGATATGCTCGGCCTGAAGCACCACGGGAGCATCGGGGTTTTGCTGGGCGCGCTTCAGGTTGAAAATCACATTCATGTCCTTGCCGATCATGTGGGTCACCAATTCCAGCTTGCTGATGGAATCGGTGGCGAACTGCCCCACCAGGCGGCCGTTGCGCAGCACCGTGATCTGGTCGGAAATCTCAAACACCTGGTCCAGGAAGTGGGTAATGAAGATAATCCCCAGGCCCTCGGCTTTCAGGCTGCGCACCACGTCAAAGAGGCGCTGGACCTCGTGCTCGTCCAAAGAGGAGGTGGGTTCGTCCAGAATCAGCACCTTGGCCTGGATGTCCACAGCCCGGGCGATGGAGACCATCTGCTGGATGGCGATGGAATAGTTGGACAGGGGGCGGGTGACATCGATGCTCATGCCCATGCGCTCCATGAGCTCCACGGCCCGGCGGTTCATGGTTTTCCAGTCGATCCGGGGGCCTGCCATGGGCTGGCGGCCGATGAAGATATTCTCGGCCACCGTGAGGTTTGGGCACAGGCTGACCTCTTGGAACACCGTGGAAATCCCCATGGCGATAGCCGCCTGGGGAGAGGAGGGATGAATCTCCTGGCCGTCCAGAAGGATCGTGCCCGTATCCATGTGGTGGACCCCGGTCAAGCATTTGATCAAGGTGGATTTTCCCGCGCCGTTTTCTCCCAGCAGCGCGTGAACCTCGCCCCTCTTCAGCGAAAAGTCCACCTCGTCCAGCGCCTTTACCCCAGGGAACTGGATCGAAATGCCTTTCATTTCCAGAATGTTGTCTTGCAAAAGATCATCCCCTCACTGTAGGAAGTCCGCTTTACAGGAAGGACGGATGAGGGACAAGGCCCTCATCCGTCGTGGCCTATTTCCATAAGCCCTGTGCGGGATTAATACTTGCGCTCGGCAATGACGTCCTCAGCCTTGATGGACAGCTTGTCGCCTTCCGCGGTGTAGGCGATGCCGCCGGTGGCGTCATACACGAACTCTTCGGGATGCAGCACTTCGCGGCCAAAGGTCTCGCCGGCCTCCAGGCGCTTGATGCAGTCGACGACGAAGGGAGAGTAGAGGGGGGTGCACTCGATGGTGGCGGTCATGTCGCCGGCCACGATGGAGTCAAAGGCGGCCTTCACGGAGTCGCAGCCCACAACGATGATGTCCTTGCCGGGAACCTTGCCGGCGTCCTTGATGGCGGCGATGGCGCCCAGGCCCATGTCATCGTTCTCAGCCAGCACTACGTCGATCTTGTCCAGGGACTTGAGCAAGCTCTCCATGACGGTTTGGCCTTCGGCCCGGGTGAAGTTGCCGGTCTGGGAAGCCACAACCTTGATGTTGGGGAAGTTCGCCAGCGCTTCGTGGATGCCGGTGGTACGGTCGGTGGCGGCGGTGGCGCCGGTGGTGCCTTCCAGAATCACGGCGTTGATTTCTTCTTCACCGCGGCCAACGCTGGCGAAGTAGTTGCCGGTCCAGAAGCCCATGCGGCGGCCTTCTTCCACGAAGTCCCCGCCGAAGGCGGCGGCGTACTCGATCTGGTCGATGGAGTCGGGCATACGGTCGATGAGAATCAGGGGAATCTCAGCCTCGTTGACTTCCTTGAGGACTTCTTCCCAGCCGGTGGTGACAACGCCGGTGAAGAGGATGTAGTCAACGCCCTGGGAGATGAAGTTCCGCAGAGCCTTGATCTGGTTCTCCTGCTTCTGCTGGGCGTCGTCGTACACCAGGGTCCAGCCCTCGGCTTCGATAGCGCCGCACAGGTCGTCGGTGTTGGCGGTCCGCCAGTCGGACTCCTGTCCAATTTGGGAGAAGGCCACGGTCAGCGCGCTGGCGCTGGCAGTGAAGGCGGCCATCATCATGAGGCACAGTACCAGGGCAACAAGTTTCTTCATGAGGCAATCCCTCCGTTCAATTCTTTGGACATGTTTTCCATGTCTCATTGCCAGAATTATATGTCACAATCCATCCAAAAAAAATGTGCGAATTTCGGAACAAGGTTCAAATTCTTTGGAATCGGCGCGGAGGCCCCCACGGGGAGGGACGAATGATGGTATATGATATCATATTCATACAAAGCCTGTCCATATACCGCGAAGGAGTTGACAATATGCCTGATTGACGGTAAAATGAGGCGAATTGTATTTGAAAATAACACGGATTTTCAAAAGGGACAGGCCCAAGGAACGAAGAAAGAGGTGCGCATCATGAGACGGAAACTGACGATGGTAATGGTGGGGGTGCTGGCATTGGCAATGATGGTTTCGGGAGCGGCAATGGCCCAGGAGCAGACGACGATCTTGGTGGCTGCGGCGGCCAGCCTGGAGAACGCGTTTACAGAGCGGTTGATTCCCATGTTTGAAGAAGCAAATCCCGGCATCCATGTGGAAGGAACCTACGACAGCTCCGGAAAGCTTCAAACCCAGATTGAGGAAGGCATGGAGGCGAACCTGTTCATGTCCGCGGCCATGAAGCAGATGAAGGCCCTGCAGGAACAGGCTTTGATGGAGGACGCCTCCGTGACGCCTTTGCTGGTGAACCGCATCGTGCTGATCGCCCCGGCGGACTCGGATACCGCCATTGATTCCTTTGAGCGCATTTTAGAAGCGGAGACCATCGCTTTGGGCGACCCCGAGAGCGTGCCGGTGGGGCAGTATTCCCAGGAAGCCCTCACCAGCTTGGGCGTCTGGGAGCAGGCCCTGGAGAAGGCCAGCCTGGGCACCAATGTGACGGAGGTGCTGAACTGGGTGGCCGAGGGCAGCGCGGACGTGGGCATTGTCTACGCCACCGACGCGGCCTCCACGGACCGGGTCAAGGTGCTGTGCGAGGCGCCCGAGGGCAGCCTGGCCCAGCAGGTGGTCTACCCTGTGGGCATGGTGGCCGCCTCCCAGCACAAGGAAGCGGCTCAGGCCTTCCTGGATTTCCTGAAATCCGACGAAGCCCTGGCCGTATTTGAAAGCTACGGCTTCAGCCGCAACCAATAGGCCATGAACCTTTCGCCGATTCTCATTTCCATGAAAACGGCCTTCGTATCCATCAGCCTCACCTTCGTGCTGGGGCTGATGGCCGCGAAGGCCGTCTCGGCCATTCGCAGGCCCTGGCTCCGGGGCCTGGTGGACGGGGTGTGCACCTTGCCCATGGTGCTGCCCCCCACGGTGGCCGGCTTCTTTTTGTTATACGTCTTTGGAGTGAAGAGGCCCATCGGGCAATTCTTCCTGGATTACTTTGGCTTCAAAATCGCCTTCTCCTGGGAGGCCACGGTGTTGGCGGCCTTTGTGCTCAGCTTTCCGCTGATGTACCGCTCGGCCCGGGGAGCCCTGCGCCAGGTGGATTCCTCTTTGCTGGACGCGGCCCGCACCCTGGGGCGGAGCGAAAGTTGGATTTTTCTGCGGGTGGAGCTGCCTATGGCCTTGCCTGGGGTGATGTCCGGCGCGGTGCTGGCCTTTGCCCGGGGCCTGGGGGAGTTCGGCGCTACGGCCATGATCGCGGGGAACATCCAGGGCAAAACCCGGACGCTGCCCCTGGCGATTTACTCGGCGGTGGCGGCGGGGGACATGGAGGGCGCCCAGGATTATGTGCTGATTCTGTTGGGGGTTTCCTTGCTGGCGCTGCTGGGCATGGGGGCCCTGTCCGGGGGTAAAAAGTCCCTCGCTCATGGGGAGGAGGGATAGGATGGGGCTGGAAGTACAGGTGAAGCGGCTGCTGAAGGGCTTCGAGCTGGACGCGGCCTTTTCGGTTCAGGCCGGAACGATGGGCATCTTAGGCGCTTCCGGCAGCGGCAAGAGCATGACGCTGCGGTGTGTGGCGGGCATTGAGGCCCCCCAGGAAGGACGGATTGCATTATCCGGCCGGGTGCTGTATGATGCCTCCAAGGGGATCGCCCTGCGCCCTCAGGAGCGGAGAGTGGGGTACTTATTCCAGAACTACGCCCTGTTTCCCCGCATGAGTGTGGCGGAGAACATCGGCTGCGCCCTTCCCCGGGAAAAGCGCAAAAAGAGCGTGGGCGCGCTGATGGAGCGCTTTCAGCTTCTGGGTCTGGAGAAGCGCTACCCCGGCCAGCTCTCCGGGGGGCAGCAGCAGCGGGTGGCTGTGGCCCGGTGCCTGGCCGCCGCGCCGGAGGCGCTGCTGTTGGACGAACCCTTTTCCGCTTTGGACTCGGGCATGCGGGAGCAGATGCAGCTGGAATTGCAAAGAATGCTCCAGGATTTTGGCGGCCCCGTGGTGCTGGTGACCCACGACCAGCGGGAAGCCTACCACCTGTGCCAGCATCTGGCGGTGTTTGACCAGGGGCGTTGCATTGCCCAGGGGGAGATCAAGGCCCTGTTCGCCCAGCCGGGGCTTGTTCAGGCGGCCCGGCTGATGGGCTGCCGCAACATCTCCAGGGCCAGGTCCCTGGGTGGAAACCGGCTCCAGGCCCTGGACTGGGGCGTGGAGCTCCTGGCCGCCGGGCCTGCGCCGGAGGACACCACCGCCGTGGGGGTGAGGGAGAACTGCCTGCGGCCTGTGGGGAGCCCCGAGGGCGTGAACCGGTTCCGGTTTGCCTGCCTGGAGAGGCTGGAGGAAATGGACGCGTACAGCGCCCAGGTAAGGCTGGGGGATGTCCAGGAAGCCGCGTCCCTGTGGGCGCGCCTGCCCAAGGGCGGGGGCTTGCCCGCCGCTTTGTCCATCGCCCCGGAGGACGTATTGCTGCTCAAAGGGGAGGTGTAGCCATGCCCCGGCAAACTTTTCAGGAGCCGGCCCAGGAGCTTTGGTATCCCATGATGAAGTTGCAGATTGCCAAGAATGTGCGCTTTTTGGGGCCGGGCTGCCGGGAGCTGATGCGGCTGATCCGCAGGCACGGTTCGGTGCGGCTGGCCTGCGAGGAGATGGAAATGAGCTACAGCAAGGCTTGGCGCATTCTCAACACCTTGGAGGCCGAAGCGGGCTTTGCGGTGCTGTCCCGCAAAACCGGCGGCAAGAGCGGCGGGGAAACCACCCTCACCCCCCAGGGAGAGGACCTGCTCACGCGCTTTGAGGCATATGAAAGCGAATGCCGGGCGGCGATGCAAGAAATTTTTCGCCGCCATTTCGCAAAGGAGGCGGGGATCACCGATGAAGCTGATTAACACCCGGGACGCGGTGGGGCATGTGCTCTGCCATGACCTGACGCGGATCGTGCCGGGCCAGTTCAAGGGGGCCGCCTTCCGCAAGGGGCATGTGGTGCGTCCGGAGGACGTGGAGCTTCTGCTGGACATGGGCAAGGAGCACCTGTATGTGTGGGAGATGACCCCCGGCATGATGCACGAGGACGAGGCCGCCCAGGTGCTGCGCTCCCTTGCCCAGGGCGAGCATATGGCGGCCTGTGAACCTGTGGAGGGGAAAATCGAGCTCACCGCCCAGGAGGACGGCCTGTTTACCGTGGATGTGAAAGCCCTGCGGCGGGTCAACAGCCTGGGGGAGATGATGATCGCCACCCGGCTCAGCCATACCCCTGTGAAAAAGGGGGACAAGCTGGCGGGCATGCGGGTGATTCCGCTGGTGATTGGAAAGGAAAAGATGGAGAAGGCCAAAAAGGCGGCCGGGGAAAGCCCGCTGCTGGCCCTTCATCCCTACCAAAAGCTCCGGGTGGGCGTGGTCACCACAGGGGGCGAGGTGGCGGGCGGGCGCATTCAGGACGGGTTTACCCCGGTGCTGCTCCGCAAGTTGGAGGAATACGGCAGCCAGGTCTGCTGGCACGCGATGCCCGGGGATGATTCCCAGAAGATCACCGGGGCCATCCGGGATATGCTCAGCCAGGGGGCGCAGATGGTGCTGTGCACCGGCGGCATGAGCGTGGACCCGGACGACCGCACCCCCCTGGCCATCAAAAACGCCACGGACACGGTGGTCAGCTACGGCGCGCCGGTGCTGCCGGGGGCCATGTTCATGCTGGCCTACGCCCAAGGCGTGCCGGTATTGGGGCTGCCGGGCTGCGTGATGTACGCCCGCCGCACGATTTTTGATTTGGTGCTGCCCAGGCTGCTGGCGGGGCTGGGGGTTACCCAGGAGGAGCTGGCGGGCCTGGGCCACGGGGGATTGTGCCTGAACTGCGAGCCCTGTATCTTTCCCAACTGCGGCTTTGGAAGGGGCGTGTAAGGATGACCGGATGGACCCACCTGGACGAGCAAGGCCATGCCGTGATGGTGGACGTGGGGGACAAGCCTGTCACCCAGCGCCTGGCCAAGGCCACGGGCTCTATCGCCATGTCTCCCGCCTGCTACGAGGCCCTGAAAAACGGAGGCCTGCCCAAGGGGGACGCCCTGGCCGTGGCCCGGGTGGCGGGAATTCTGGCCGCCAAAAGAACCTGGGAAACGATCCCCCTGTGCCATCCGGTACCCCTGTCCAAGGTGGGGGTGGAGTTTTTGTGGGATGATGAAGGGCATAGCCTCCAGGCCGTTTGCACGGCCCAATGCTCCGGGCGGACCGGGGTGGAGATGGAGGCCCTGTGCGGGGCCACGGCGGCGCTGCTGACGGTGTACGATATGTGCAAGGCCCTGGATAAGGCCATGGTCATCGGCGGAGTGCGCCTCCTGGAAAAGCGGGGCGGCAAGAGCGGCCGCTACCTGCGGGAGGACTAGGATGCTGGATGCTTTGGGGCGGCAAATCAACTATATGCGGATTTCCATCACGGACCGGTGCAATTTGCGCTGCCGCTATTGCATGCCCCGGGACATTCCCAGCGTTCCCCATGAGGTGGTGCTGCGCTACGAGGAGGTTTTGCGCCTGTGCCGTATCGCCGTGGGCCTGGGGATCAGCCGCTTCCGGGTCACAGGAGGGGAGCCCTTGGCCCGCAAAGGCGCGCCGGAGTTCCTGGCCGCCCTTCGGGAGGTTCCCGGGGTGGAGACCCTGGGCCTGACCACCAACGGGGTGCTTCTGGCGGAGGCCCTGGAGCGCCTGCGCCCCGCCAAGCTGGACTGGGTGAACATTAGCCTGGACACACTCTCTCCCCAGCGCTACCATAGCCTTACGGGAACGGACGGGCTACAAAGCGTGCTGGCGGGGATTCACGGAGCCCTGGAAGAAGGATTGGCGGTGAAGCTCAACGCCGTGCTGATGCGGGGGGTGAATGAGGACGAGATCCTTTCCCTGGCGGACATGGCCCGGAGGCTGCCGGTGGACGTGCGCTTCATTGAACTGATGCCCGTGGGCGCGGCCCAGGGCATGGAGCGGATACCCGGCGCGGAGGCATTGGCCGTGATCAAGAAAGCCTATGGGGACTTGACCCCTTCCGACGCCCAGGGCAACGGCCCCGCCCGGTACTGGCAAAGCGCCTCCTTGAAGGGGCGCATTGGCTTTATCAACGCGTTGGGAGAGCATTTTTGCGGGGGGTGCAACCGGGTGCGCCTTAGCAGCCAGGGCTTTTTGCGCCTGTGCCTGTACCAGGAGGATGGGGTGGACTTGCGCGCCCTGCTGCGCTCCGGGGTTGGGGACGGGGAAATCGCCCGGGCCATGGAGCAAGGCATCCGCGCCAAGCCCCTGGGCCATTGCCTGGACAGGGGCCAGGACGGGGGCTTACAGGGATTATCCGGCATCGGGGGGTGAGCAGCATGGAACAGGGTGTGATCAAAGCCATTTGCATAAGCCAGGCCAGGGGAACGGAGAAGCAGGCGGTGCCCCAGGCCCGACTTGTGGAAAACTGGGGCGTTGAAGGGGATGCCCACGGAGGGGATTGGCACCGGCAGGTGAGCCTGTTGAGCCTGGACAAGGTGGACGCCTTCAATGCCCAAGGGGCCGGCGTACAGCCCGGCGCTTTCGGGGAAAACCTGCTGGTGTCCAGCATTGATTTTTGCGCTTTGCCCGTGGGCGCCCGCCTGGAGGCGGGGGAGGCCCTGCTGGAGATTACCCAGATTGGGAAGCAATGCCATACCCACTGCAAAATTTACCACCGCATGGGGGATTGCATCATGCCCAGGGAGGGCGTGTTCGCCCGGGTGCTGAAGGGCGGGCCTATAGAGGTGGGGGACGTGATGAACGTCCTCCCCGGAGATTGCGCGCCTCTGGCCGCGGTGATCACCCTGAGCGACAGGAGCTTTCGGGGAGAGCGGCAGGACGCCAGCGGCCCCCTGGCGGCGGCGCTGCTGGAGAAGGCCGGGTACCGGGTCCAGGCCCGGCTGGTGCTGCCCGACGAGCGGAGCCAGCTGGAGGAAGCCTTGGTGGACCTTTGCGACCGCCGCCAGATGCGGCTGGTCCTCACCACCGGGGGCACCGGTTTCTCCCCCAGGGACGTGACCCCGGAGGCCACCTTGGCCGTGGCGGAGCGCAACGCCCCCGGCATTGCCGAGGCCCTGCGGGCCCAATCCTTGCAGATCACCCCAAAGGCCATGTTTTCCCGGGGGGTGTCCGTGCTGCGGGGAAAGGCCCTGATTGTGAACCTTCCCGGCAGCCCCAAGGCGGTGGAGGAATGCCTTGCCTTTTTGTTGCCGCACCTGGGCCACGGCCTGGACATTCTCTCCGGCCAGGGGGACGCATGATCTACTTCGACAACGCCGCCACCGCTTTGCCCAAGGCTCCCCAAGTGGGAGGGGCCATGGCCTGGGCCGTGGAACACTTGGGGAATCCGGGGCGCTCCTTTGCCCAGCCCGGCATGCTGGCCGCCCGGGAGATTTTCGCCGCCCGGGAGGCGGTGGCGCGGCTGGTGGGCTGCCCGGACCCCGCCCGGGTGGCCTTTACCTCCGGGGCCACCGAATCCATGAACCTGCTGTGCCGTTTGCTGGGGCCGGAGGATCATATTATCGCCACGGAAAATGAGCACAACGCCGTGCTGCGGCCTTTGTATCAATCGGGCTGCAGCCTGGATATCCTGCCCTGCGACGGGGCGGGAAACCTGCGCCTGGAGGCGCTGCCCCGGCTTTTGCGGCCCAATACCCGGATGGTGTTTGCCAACCATGGCTCCAACGTCACCGGAAACCTCACGGACGCAAAGGCTTTGTATAGCCTTTGCCGGGAGGCGGGCGCTCTGCTGGTCTTGGACGTAGCCCAGAGCCTGGGGGAAGCGCCGGTGGACATCTCCTTGGGAGATGTTTTGTGCTTCAGCGGGCATAAGGGGCTGATGGGCCCCATGGGCACCGGGGGGCTGGTCCTCCGGCCGGGGCTGGAGCTGCCGGTGCTGAAAACCGGGGGCACGGGCTTTGACGCCTTCGCGCCGCTGCAGCGGGCCGATATGCCGGACTTGGCCGAGGCGGGCACCCCCAACGTCCCCGGCATCTACGGCCTTTTGAAGGCGGCGGAGTTTGTGGAGGAAATCGGCCTCCCGACCCTGACGGGCCACCAGGAAAAGCTGACCAGGGCCTTTTATGAGGGGGTGGCGGCGGTTCCCAGGGTCAGGGTTTGCGGGGATTTCACCCGTTGGCCCCGGCTGCCGGTGGTTTCCCTTTCCCTGGAGGGAATGGACAGCGCCGAGGCGGCCCTGGCGCTGTGGGAGCGCTTCCAAATCGCCGTCCGGCCCGGGTCCCACTGCGCCCCTTTGCTGCACCGCCGCCTGGAAGCGGAGGGGACGGGCCTGGTGCGCTTTTCCTTCGGCTGGCATAATACTCTGGAGGAAGTCCGCCTGGGCTTGGAGGCCATTGACCAGGTCGCGAGCGGGGGGTGAGGGGTACGGAGGAAATCGTCATCACCTTTGACGCCACTACGGAGGCCATCCGGGCGGAAAAGCTGCTGGTCCAGGCGGGCCTGTGCCCGCTGGTGATGCCCTTGCCCTCCCAGATCAAGGCGGGCTGCGGCCTTTGCCTGCGGGTCAGGCCAGAAGCCCTTCAGGCCGCCAAAAATACCCTTGCGGAAGGCCAGGCCCGCTGGGCGGGATGGTTTTTGCGCCGGCCCGGAAAGGGCGGCAGCACCTATGAACCCCTGAGGGAGGACGAGAAATGAACCTGCTATCCAATTGCACCAGCGGCGGCTGCGGGGCCAAAATCGGCCCCGGGGAGTTGGCCCGCGCCTTGTCCGCCTTGCCCAGAACCCAGGACCCCAGACTGCTGGTGGGCTTTGAGGGCAGCGACGACGCGGCGGTGTACCAACTGGATGAAGAGCGCTCCTTGGTGTGCACGGCGGATTTCTTTCCGCCCATGGTGGAAGAGCCGCTTCTGTTTGGGCGCATTGCGGCGGCCAACGCCCTGAGCGATGTTTACGCCATGGGAGGGGAGCCGCTGGTGGCCCTGAATCTGCTCTGCTTTCCCCAGGAGGGGGAGCCGGAGGCCTTGGGGGACATCCTCCGGGGCGGCGGGGAGAAGGCCGCCGAGGCCGGGTGCCTCATCGCGGGGGGCCATTCCATCTACGACCATGAGGTGAAGTATGGGCTCAGCGTCACCGGGACGGTACTCACCTCCCGGATGCTTCGCAACGATACGCCCCGCCCCGGCGACAGGCTGATCCTTACCAAAAAGCTAGGCACGGGCATCGTCCTGGCGGCCAAGCGGGTGGGGATGGCGGACGAGGCGGCTTACCAAGGGGCCCTGGAGGTTATGCAAAGGCTCAACCGCGACGCGGGCCGGGCCATGCGGGAGGCCGACGTGTCCGCCGCCACGGACGTGACCGGCTTTGGCCTGCTGGGCCACGCCCGGGAGATGGCGGGGAAGGGAGCCACGCTGCTACTGGACCCGGAGCGGCTCCCCCTCCAGCCCATGGCGCTGCCCTATGCCAGGGAATACCTGACCACCGCCGCCGGGCAGCGCAACCGCAACCATCTGAGTGGGGAGGCGGATGTATCCGCGTTGCCCCTGGCGATGCAGGAAGTGCTCTTTGACCCCCAGACCTCCGGCGGCTTGCTGATTGCCGTGGCCCGGGACGAGGCGGAGGGGCTGCTGGCGCTGATCCAGCGAATGGACCCGGACGCCCGGATCATTGGCGCGGTACAAAAGCGCGGAGACAAACCCATTATGATAGGAGGATTTTTTTCATGAAGCAGTTGGATATGATGGGCCAGCCCTGCCCGATTCCGGTGATCCAGGCCCGCAAGGCCCTCGCGGCGGGGGAGGATGTGGTGGCCGTAACGGTGGACAACGAGGCGGCGGTGCAGAATCTGCAAAAGATGGCCCAGGGAGAGGGCTACGACTTCTCCCTGGAGCAGGCGGACAAGAGGCGCTTTGTGGTCACGCTCCGCTCCGGGGGATTGCGGCAGGAAGGGGCCGTTCCCGTGCCAGAGGATGCCGCCGCCGTCGCTGAATTCTTCTGTGGCGACACCTCCTCCCTTACGCTTTTGATCACCCGGGAGCGATTGGGGGACGGGGCCGAAGAGTTGGGCGCGATGCTGATGAAGGGCTTTGTTTTCGCCTTGACCGAGCTTCCCCAGCCGCCCAAGGCGGTGGTCTTTCTCAATGGCGGAGCCCGGCTCACCTCCCAAGGGGCCGCCACCGTGCCGGACTTGCAGACGCTGGCCCAAAAAGGGACCCAAATCTACACCTGCGGCACCTGCGTCAATTTCTTTGGCATCAAGGAAAAGCTGGCCGTGGGCGAAATCACGGATATGATGAATATTGTGCGGATGTTGGCGGAGCCGGGCCGTGCGGTGACGCTGTGAGCCTGTCCGCGCTTTTGGGGCTGGAGGCGGGGGAGCGGGTGGCGGTGGTGGGCTGCGGAGGCAAGACCTCCCTCATCGGCCTGTTGGCGGCGGAAAACGCCCCCCAGGGCGTGCTCATCGCCCCCACCACCCGGATCGGGCTTGCCCAGAGGGTTTCCCAGCCAGGAATCGCCTACCTGGGTCAGCCCCAGGGGGAAAAGCTATGCGCCGCCCCCTTGGAGGACATCCTCACCGCTTCTGCTGCCTACCCCCTGACGCTGATGGAGGCGGACGGGAGCAAGGGGCTGCCTCTGAAAGGTTGGGCGGACCATGAGCCCGTGGTGCCGGACTTTACCACCCTGACCATCGGGGTGGTATCTGCCAAGGCCGTGGGCCTTCCGGCCACGCCGGAGCATGCGCACCGCCTGCCCTTGTTTTTGACCCAGGCCGGGCTTGGGGAAGGGGACGTGGTGGAGGAAGCGGCGGTGGCCCGGATGATCCGCTGGTGCATGGACCGGCACGGAAGGGGCCGCCTGGTTGTGGCTGTCAACCAGGCGGATACTCCGCTTCTGCGAAGCCGCGCGGCCCGGATTGCCCGGGAACTGGAGGGCTTTACGGGAATCGTCCTCATGGGAACCACGGGGGAGGGATCGTCGTGGGAAAGGATTTGATCGTCGTCCGGGGCGGCGGGGATATCGCCACCGGGGTCATCCAAAAGCTTCACAGGGCGGGGTTTTTGGTGCTGGTGCTGGAGGCGGAGCGGCCCATGGCCATCCGGCGCACGGTATCCCTGTGCGAGGCAGTGCGCTGCGGTGCGGCCACCGTGGAGGATATCACCGCAAGGCGGGTGGGAACCCAGGAGGACATGCGGCGCTGCTGGGACGTTGGGGAGGTTCCCCTGGCGGTGGACCCGGCTGGGGACTGGATTGCCCGGCTGTCTCCCGGCTGGGTGGTGGATGCGATTTTAGCCAAGCGCAACCTGGCCACCCGCATGGACATGGCTCCGGCGGTCATCGCTTTGGGGCCGGGCTTTACCGCCGGGGTAGACGCCCACGCCGTGGTGGAGACCATGCGGGGGCATGACTTGGGACGGCTGATCCTCCAGGGCAGCGCCTTGCCCAACACCGGGATTCCGGGGGAATTGGGGGGCAAAAGCGCCGAGCGGGTGATCCACGCCCCTTGCCAGGGGGAGGTCCGCCACCGCAAGGCCATTGGGGATGTGGTGGAGAAGGGGGAAGCGGTGCTGCTGGTGGGGGACACCCCCTGCCTCGCGCCTTTTTCCGGGCTCCTGCGGGGCCTGATTGCCGAAATGTCCGTTAGGAAAGGCACGAAGATCGCCGATATCGACCCCAGGACGGACGTGGATTGGCATACCATCTCCGACAAGGCCCGCTGCATCGGCGGGGGCGTGCTGGAGGCCTGCTTGTATTTGCGAAGGAGGGTGTAGAAAATGAAGGGTTTATTTGAGGCGCTTTTGGCGCGGCTCTCCCAGGGCCGGAGCGTGGCCCTGGTCAGCGTGGTGCAAAGCAGCGGCAGCGCTCCCCGGGGGCCGGGAGCCCGGATGCTGGTGGATGAGAACGGATGGGCCTTTGGCACCGTGGGGGGCGGCAAGGTGGAGCATGAATCCACCCTTCAGGCCAGGGAGCTGGTGCACAAGGAAGGCTTCTTCCTGCGGGATTTTGCTCTGCGGAACCGGGAGGCCGGGGATTTGGGCATGGCCTGCGGCGGGGATATGCGGATTTTTTTCCAGCACATAGGTCCGGACCAGATGGATTTTTGCCGCCTGGGCTTAGCCAAAATCGCGGCTGGAGAAACCGCCTACTGGGTGACGGATACCCAGACCGGAGCCATGGAACTGACGGCGGTGGAACCGGGGGAAGGCCGTTATTTTGCCCAGCGCATCAGCGGCGGGGGCAGAAGCTATGTATTTGGCGGCGGCCATGTGGCCCAGGTGCTGGTGCCTTTGCTGGCCAAGGCGGACTTTCAGCCCGTGGTGCTGGAGGACCGGGCGGAGTTCGCCGACCCCGCCCTTTTCCCGGACGCCAGCGAGGTGCGGCTGGTGGACTTTTCCCGTTTGGAAGGCCTTGGGGTAAGCGCTGGGGATGATGTGGTGATCATCACCCGGGGCCACCTTCATGACCAGGCGGTGCTTTTCCAGATGCTGAAAACCCCCGCGGGATACGTGGGCATGATCGGCAGCCGCGCCAAGCGGGGCCTGGTGTACGCCTATTTGCTGGAGAACGGCTTCTCTCAAGAGGACATCAGCCGGGTCCATTCCCCCATCGGTCTTCCCATCCAGGCCGAAACGCCCTTTGAGATCGCCGTGAGCATCGCGGCGGAGATGATCAAATGCCGGGCGGAGCGCAAGGAACGCTAGGGCCTCCGGTTCTCTTTCGAAAAGAGCATCTTTTCCGTATGCAAGCGCCGTTTGGCGCTTATTTCAATTTCCCCTTCCCTCTGGCATATGCTGCTATATCCAAAATCGAAAGGGAGAGATGAAGTTGGTCAGCATCAGCTTATGCATGATTGTCAAGAACGAGGAAGAGGTATTGGGCCGCTGTCTGGAGTCTGTGAAGGATCTGGTGGACGAGATTGTGGTGGTGGATACGGGCTCCAGCGACCAAACGGTGCAGATCGCCAAGCGCTATACCCACCGCGTGCTTTTCTTTCCCTGGATCGACGATTTCTCGGCGGCCCGTAACTTTGCCTTTTCCCATGGTAGCTCGGAATATTTGATGTGGCTGGACGCGGATGACCTGCTGCTGGAGAAGGACCGGCTCGCCTTTCAGGCCTTCAAGGAAACGCTTTCCCCGGACGTGGATGTGGTGATGATGAAATACAACCTGGCCTTTGACGCCGAGGGGGAGCCTACCTTTTCAAATTACCGGGAACGGCTGGTCCGAAGGGAAGCCGGGCTGCAATGGATGGGACCGGTGCACGAGGTATTACCCATTGCGGGAAAGGTCATCTACGTGCCGACAGTGGCCGTCACCCACCGGAAGCTGAAACCCTCCGATCCCATGCGCAATTTGAGCATCCTGGAAAAGTACATGGCAAAGGGCGGAAAGCTGGATCCCCGGCAGACTTACTATTATGCCAGGGAGCTCTCAGACAACGGGCGCTATGAAGAGGCCGCCGGGGTTTTTGAAGGCTTTTTGGACAGCGGCCAGGGCTGGCTGGAAAACCAGATCGAAGCCTGCCGGGGGCTGGCGGCGTGCTATGCCCGCCTGTCCCAAAACGGAAAGAGGTTGGACGCCCTGCTGAAAAGCCTGCGCTATGACACGCCCCGGGCGGAAGTGTGCTGCGACCTGGGCGCATATTTTTTGGAGCAAAACCGGCTGGAACAAGCGGTCTTCTGGTATGAACAGGCCAGGGGAATCAAGCCCGCGCCCGAGCGCGGGGGATTTTTTCTGGCGGATTGCTACGGCTATTTGCCCTGTATCCAGCTATGCGTATGCTATCACCGGCTGGGCATGGAGGAAAAAGCCGTGGAAATGAACGAGCTGGCGGCGGGCTTCAAGCCCACGGACCGGGCCGTGGCCTACAACCGCGCTTACTTTGCCAAAAAGCGGGACGGTGGGGAAGAGGATGATGCGTCCCATGGAGAAGAATGATGATCTACATGAAACTATATATAGAAAAACATAAGGGTGCTTTCAGCGTTTCCATATGGCAAAAGGCGGTGGAGAGATAGGAATTCTTTTGTTTTATTCTGCGGATTCCGTTTCGGTTTGATGGAGATTGTGTTATAATACTCTCTGAAATCCAATGAGATAGAGAAAGGAGAATCCATCATGAAGCGCTACGGTGAGGATATCAAAACCCAGGCCCTTGCCAGCATCAAGGCAGTGGGCGTGAAAAAGACCAGCGAAGAGATGGGCCTGTCCATTCAGACCCTTTACAAATGGCGCAATGAAGGGAAGAAGCCTTCCGGCTCCAAGGGGAAGCAGGAAGGAAAGACCGGCGATTTGCTTCAACTGCTGAAAGAAGATCACAGCTTGGAAAAGAAGATTCAGCAGTTGGAAGAGGAAAACGCCAATCTACGCAAGACCCTCGCTCAAATGAAGAAAGCCTTTGTGGCGATGTTTGAATAAGACGAACGCATGAATTTCTTTTAGTAGCTAGTTTCCATGCTTTTAAAAAACCCACTTCTTTGTATAAAGTGGGTTTTTTGTATGGAATGCGGGGGGAAGGCTTAGAGCAAGGAAAGCTGCTCCGCCCGCTGGGGCTGCTTCCGGCTCCGGATGAGGCCGCGCTGCGCCTGGGCTTCGATTTCCGGCACAAACAGCAGATCCTCCTGGGACGCGGTGATCGTCAGCTCGTCTTTGGCCCGGGTGATGCCCACGAAGAACAGCCTGCGCTCCTCCTCCACCTTGGAAGGATCGGCGGCCCCCTCCTTGGGAAACGCGTCCGCGCTGAGAAACACCGCGGGAAACTCCAGGCCCTTGGATCCGTGGACGGTCATGAGCCTCACCGCCTCCAGGGCGGTCCGGGTACCGCTGGCCCGCCGCAGGTCCGCCTCCTCGCCAATGAGGAGGGTTTTCAGGAAGGCGGGCATGGTCTCGTGGAACACGGAGGCATGAAGCAGCTTCTCCATGGCGGCGTTTTGCCCCCAAACCTCCACCCATTGCTGCAACAGCTTGCGGGGCTTTTCCCGCCGAAGCTTAGGCAAAAAGCCCTCCACCTGCTGGCAGAAGGACAGCAGCACCTCGTAGGAGGCAAATGCCTCCTCCAGCGCCCCGCTTGGAAGGGTGTCCAGCTCCCGGGCCCAGGCGGAAACCCGTTGTATCAAGGGGGCAGGAACATTCCAGACCCGCCGCAGGCAGTCCTCCAAAGAGGCCGTGTCCCGGGGGTCCGCCAAAAAGCGGAAAAAGCCCAGCACCCCCGCCACCGTGGGGTCGTTCAGGAAATCGTCCCGGCCATAGATTACGCAAGGGATGCTCTCATGGCGCAGGCAGTTCTCCATCAATTCCAGCTGATGCCGGGTGCGGCACAGCACCGCGATATCCCCGAAGGAGCGCACCACGCCCCGCTGCCGCTCTCCGGAGGAGGCCGCCACCATGTCCACGCCGCCTATCATGCGGCTGATTTCCTTGGCAATCCAAACGGCGGCGTCAAAGGGCTTTTGCGCCTTCATGAGGCGAGGGGCCGCGCCCTCCTCCCGGTGGGGCTCAAGGACGCGCGCCTCTCCCGGATTGTGCCGGATCAGCGCCAGGGCGCTTTTCAAAATGGCGGGGGTGGAGCGGTAATTATGGCGAAGGGTGATGGTTTCCAAGGCGGGGAGGTCCCTTTTCAGCTCCGCAAAGCAGTAGGCGTTGGCCCCCCTGAAGCCGTAGATGGATTGGTCCGGATCGCCGATGACGAAAAGGCTCTGCCCATGCCGGCTCCAGTGGCGGATCAGGCGGTGCTGAAGGGGGTTGATATCCTGGAATTCATCCACCAGCAGGTGGGTGAACCCCTTGCGCTCCGCGCTGTCCAGCTCCAAGGCGTCCAGCAGCAGATCGTCCAGGTCCCGCAGGTTCTTTTCTTTCAGGGCGGCGTTGTAGGCATGATAGAGGGGTTCGCTCAGCCCTGCCTGCCGGAAGGTCTGCCCGTTTTTCACCGCCGAGGTCATCCCCAAAGCCGCCTGGGGCGCGAGGGAGAGGCCTTGCTCCGCAATGAGCCCCTGGATCAGGTCCAAAGCCTGGGAGGCGTCCACAAGGGGTTTGGGGTCTAGCAGCTGCAAGCAGATGGCGTGGAAGGTGCCCACCGTAAGCCCCCGCACAGCGGCCTTTCCCCCCAGCCGGGCCTCCAGCCTTTGGCGCATTTCCTCCGCGGCCTGGTTGGTAAAGGTCACGGCGGTGATGGCAGAGGGCGAAATCCGCCGCTCCTCCATCAGGTGGGCGATTCTCTCCACCAGCGTCTTGGTCTTGCCCGTGCCCGGCCCCGCGATGACGGCAAGGGCGGCGGCGGGGGACGCCACGGCCTGGGCCTGTTCCTCGTTCAGTGGAGCCGCGGCGGGGGCGGCGTCTTCCTGAAGGGCGGCGCTTTGGGCCTTTTTGTCCCCCAGGGCAGGGGAAGCCTTGGGCTTCCGCTTCCCAACGGACCCCACCTCCAGCATGGAAAGCTGACCGCTGAGGACCTCCAATTCATCCGGGGCGAACAGGGTAACGGTTCCATATTCCCCGTCGTAGCCCGCCAAACAGGAGACCTTCCCCGCCCGCAGGCGGCGGACGCCCTCCGCTATGGCATATCCGGCGGAGGACTCGATGGCTTCAATGGGCAGGTCCCGAAGGATGGAAAATTCCGGCCCCAGAGCCCTAAGCATGGCAAAGTACCGCTCCTGGGTCTTCTTGCTCTCGGCCCTTGCGCCTGTGGAGGCGGCGATAACCTCCGGCAGGGGAATCAGGCTTTCAAAAGGCTTGCCCCCGGGCAGGACGAAGTCCGCCGGGCGGTCCGCCATTTCCTCAATGCGGTGCAGCACCCCCACGGTGATCTTTTTGCCGCATACGGGGCATCTTCCATGGGCCTCCAACGTTTCGTGAGGCTCCAGGCGCAGCCCGCAGGCCCGGTGCCCGTCCAGATGGTATTTGCCCTCCTCCGGGAAGAACTCCAAGGTGCCTTCCATGCCTTCCCCGGTTTCAATGGCCCGGGCCAGGGCTTCATAAGAAGGGTCGATCCCCAGCAGGTTGGCTTCGCGCCCCAGCTTGGCGGGAGAATGGGCGTCGGAGTTGGAAACCAAGGTCAGGGAATCCAGCAAGGATACCCGGCGGTTCATGGCCGGGTCCGAGGAAAGGCCGGTTTCCGCCGCCCGGACATAGGGGGTTAAATCCCCGTAGCATTCCTCCAGAGTCTGAAAGCCGGAAAAAGCGCCGAACACGGAAAAGTGGGGCGTCCAGATGTGGGCCGGGATATAAATGGCCTTGGGGCAGGTTTCCAGAATGATTTCCAGCAGGTCATGGCTGTCCAGGCCCAAAATGGGCCTCCCGTCGGAATGGAGGTTGCCAATGGCCTCCAGCTTGTGGGAGAGGTTTTCCGCATCCTCAAGGCTGGGGACCAAAATCACATGGTGCACCTTGCGGGTTTTTCCGCCCCGTTTGTAAATGGTGCTGATCTCGGCGGAGAGGACAAAGCGGGGATGCCCGGAGGCGGGGAAGCCGCCGGGACCTTGCGCCGGAGCCACGTCCCCAGGCAGCCTGTATTCGCTTTTCAGCTCCCAAAATCCGTCCTCGGCGGGAACCAAGGTTTCCGCCAGCTCCTTGCGCCAGGCAGGATGGGTAAAATCCCCGGTGCCGATCAAGTGGATTCCCTTGTACCGGGCCCACAGGTCCAGGTGGGGGGTGTCGCAGTCCCGGCTGGTGGCCATGGAGTATTTGGAGTGAATATGCAAGTCGGCAATCATCATTCAGGTGCACCCGCGTTTCTTCTATGATATACTCATTATAACCCGAGCCGGGGAACGTGGCAAGGAAGAGGCGGCCGCGTCAAAACAAAGGAAACAGGGCGAGAGGAGCAGGAACATGGGGTATGAGGTGCATCCCTGGAAGGTAATGGAAAAAGGGCTGGATGAAAACAGGATTCGCATTTCCGAGAGCCTGACCTCCATTGGAAATGGATACATGGGCATGCGCGGAAATTTCGAGGAGGATTTTAGCGGCGATACCCATTTGGGCACCTATTTGGCCGGGGTATGGTTTCCGGATAAAACCCGGGTGGGGTGGTGGAAGAACGGCTACCCGCAATACTTCGGCAAAGCCATCAACGCCGTCAGGCTCATGGGCGTCCGCGTGAAGATCGACGGCGTTCCGTTGGATCTGCATCAGGCCGAGCTCCTCTCCTTTGAGCGGGAATTGGATATGGAAAGAGGCATGTTCACCCGCCGCTTTGCCGTTAAAACCCCCAAGGGAACGGTACGCGTCAAGGCGGAGCGGTTCGTGTCCCTGGCCCAGAAGGAGCTGCTGGCCATCTCCTACGCCATTACCCCGGATTATGAGGCCAGGATTGAAATGACGCCCTATCTGGACGGAAATGTCCGCAACCTGGACAGCAACTACGAGGAAAGCTTCTGGGAGATGCTGGCCCAGGAGGAAAGCGAGGATGGACTGGCCCTGCTGGCCCGTACCAAGGAGAATCCCTTTGGCGCGCCGCGCTTTGCGGTGGCCGCCGCCATGAGCTGCTGGGCGGAGGGGCTGGAGGCCCAGGGGAGAACCCTGGAAAGCGGCTATGTTCAGGCCGCCTATGCCGGGACGGTGGCGGCGGGGGAAACGGCCATCCTGGAGAAGTTTGCCCTTTGCTTTACCAGCCGGGACTATGAGCAAAATGTGCTCACCACCCTGGCGCTGCGGGCCACCTCCCGGGCCCGGGAGGTGGGCTATGAAGCGCTGCGCCAGGAGCACACAGCCGCCTGGAAGGAACGCTGGAAGGGTTGCGATGTGCGCATTGACGGGGATGACGCCGCCCAGCAGGGCATCCGCTTCAACCTGTTCCACTTGCTGAGCACCTATTCCGGGGATGACGCCCGGCTGAACATCGGCCCCAAGGGCTTCACCGGGGAAAAATACGGCGGGGCCACCTATTGGGATACGGAGGGATACTGCTTGCCCGTCTATTTGGCGGTGGCGGGGCAGGAGGTAGCCAAGCAGCTGCTTTGGTACCGGTATTTGCAGCTGGAGGGCGCCTATGAAAACGCCCGCCAGCAAGGGCTTCGGGGCGCGCTGTTCCCCATGGTGACCTTTACGGGGATCGAGTGCCACAACGAATGGGAGATCACCTTTGAGGAGATCCACCGCAACGGGGCCATGGCCTACGCCATTTTCCACTACACCACCTACACCGGGGACAGCCAGTACATCGTGAACGAGGGCTTTGACGTGCTCTGCGGCATAGCCAGGTTTTACGCGGACCGGGTGCATTTTTCCCAGCGGCGGCAAAGCTACATGATCCACGGCGTCACCGGCCCCAACGAGTACGAGAACAACGTCAACAACAACTGGTATACCAACCGCATCGCCGCCTGGAGCCTGGAGCTTTTCTATACCGTGGCGGCGAAGGCCTCCCGGGAGCGCAAGGACAAGCTGGGGGTGACCCAGGAGGAATTGGATCGCATGCGGGAGATTGTAGCGAAGATGTACTACCCCCAGGATGAAGAGCTGGGCATTTTTGTCCAGCACGACACCTTCCTGGACAAGGAACTGATGCCCGCCTCCGCCATTCCCGGGGATCAGCGGCCCATCAACCAGCACTGGTCCTGGGACAAGATCCTGCGCTCCTGCTTCATCAAGCAGGCGGACGTGCTCCAGGGGCTGTACTTCCTGGGGCACCTGTACGACCGGGAAACCAAGAAGCGCAATTTCGATTTTTACGAACCCATGACCGTCCATGAAAGCAGCCTTTCCCCTTGCATCCACAGCGTGCTGGCGGCGGAATTGGGCTATCAGGACAAGGCGGTGGAGATGTACCAGCGCACGGCCCGCCTGGACCTGGACAACCTGAACCATGACACCCAGGATGGACTCCACATCACCAGCATGGCGGGGAGCTGGCTGTCCATCGCCCAGGGCTTCGCGGGCATGCGTACGGTGGAGGGCCTCTCCCTCGCGCCCTATTTGCCCAAGGCCTGGCAGGGCTACTCCTTCCAGTTCCACTACCGGGGACGGCTCCTGCGTCTGGCCGTCACCAGGGAGCAGGCCCAGGTGAGCTTGCTTCAGGGCGAGCCGCTGGCCTTGACCCTGTGCGGGAAAAATGTGGAGCTTCGGGACGAGGCGATTCACGCCCTATAAAGGGCCGCGGGGCCGCACCCCCTACCGCCTTCCGCATAGAATGCTGCATGAGCATTGGCGGGAGGCGGTTTTCTTGAAAAGGACGGCAGTGATTGGCGGCGATGAACGGGCCCTGCGCCTGGCCTTGCTGCTGGAGAAAAAAGGCTATACGGTAAATACGCTGGGGCTGCGGCAGGAGGAGGAGCCCTGTCCGGTGGAGGAAGCGGAGCTCCTTTTGTTTGCCTACCCCTATTCCTCCCCTGGGGGAATGGTGCCAAACCTTCGGGGGCTTTCCATTGAGCTTGATACGGTGCTGGCGCGGGCCAAGCCGGGGACCTGTGCCCTGCTGGGGGAGGATTGGAGGAACCGTTTGCCCTCCCGGGAATGGGAGGAGAAGGGGCTGCGCCTCCTTGCCTACAGCCAGGATGAGGGATTTTTGCAAACCAATACGGACATTTCCGCAGAGGGCGCTTTGTGCTACGCCATGAAGCAGCTTCCATGCACCATTTCCGGCTGTACCCACCTGGTGGCGGGCTATGGCCGCTTTGGCCGGGCCTTGGCCCTGAAGCTTCATGCCCTGGGGGGGCGGGTGAAGGTGGCTGCCCGCAGTGAAAAGGCCAGGGAGCAGGCCCGAGAGGATGGCCTGGAGGCTATTTCCCTGGAGGAGCTTCCCGATGCGCTGAGGCGGACACGGGTTTTTTTGAATACCGTGGCGGCCCAGGTGCTGGGGAAGGATGCCCTGAGGGCCGTTTCCAAGGATGCGCTGCTCATGGAGTTGGCCAGCGCCCCCTATGGCTTTGACCGGGAGGAGGCGGAGGCCATGGGCCTGGCGGTGGCGTTCCTGCCTGGGATTCCCGGCCGTTACGCGCCCGAAAGCGCCGCCCAGGCGCTCTATGACGCCATGATTCGACTGACAGGGGGAATGTCCGCATGAAAAAGACCAGCATTGGCTTTGCGCTGACAGGTTCTTTTTGTACCATTGAAAAGACGTTGGAACAGATGGAGGAGCTCGTCCGGCGGGGATACGAGGTGCAGCCCATTTTCTCCTATAATGTAGCCCTTTTGGACACGCGGTTTCAAACGGCCCAGTCCATATGGGACCGCGCCCAGGAAATCACGGGGAAGGAGCCCTTTACCACATTGCAGCAGGTGGAACCCATCGGACCCAAGCGGCTGACGGACGTATACATCATGGCCCCGGCCACGGGCAACAGCCTGGCAAAGCTTGCCGCCGCCGTCTATGATACCCCGGCGCTTTTGGGGGCCAAATCCCATCTGCGCAATGACCGGCCGTTGGTGCTGGCCGTGTCCACCAACGACGGCCTCAGCACCGCGGCCCAGAACATCGGCCGGCTGCTGGCCCAGCGCAATGTATACTTTGTCCCCTTCACCCAGGATGATCCTTTCCACAAGCCACGCTCCTTGGTGGCGGATTTCTCCCTGATCCCCAAGACCATCGTGTCCGCCCTGTCCGGGGTGCAGCTGCAGCCAATTTTGTCGGGGATTTCCGCGGAAGTTCTTGAATCGGAAACAAGTCCATAAAAACTTTGGCAAAACGTGTAACAAACTTGCAACACTTCCCCTTTCGCTGTATAATAAAGAGTACTGTAACAGCGAAAGGGGAGGCGGACTGATGATGCGTACCTTGAGGAAAATCCTGACGTTTTTTTGCGCCGTGTGCTTGTTTGCCCTGGGCTGCTCACCCGCCGCCCAAGCGGAGGCGGCCGGCCCGGCTGCCGCGCCCACGCTGAAAGATGTGCGAACGGCCATCGGGGAAAACCTGGTGGCCTATCCGCAGTTGGAGGGAATGGCCGACGCCGGCCTCCAGCAGGCGGTGAACGACGATATCATCCTCCGGGGGGAGATCGCCAAGCATTTGGTATCCCTGAGCACCTTGCGGGAGGGCGGATGGGGCCTGGTGGTGGAGTATCAGGCCTTCCTGAAAAACGACCTGCTCAGCGTCACCTTCAGCGCCAAGGGTCAGATGACCCATGGCCGCAATGGACAAGCCTACACGGCCCTGTGCTATGACCTTCAAACTGGAAAGCCCCTCCAGGCGGAAGAGCTGTTCAAGGATGTTCCCGCCGCTACCGCCAAAATGGAGGAGATCCTGGAAGCGTCGCTTGCGGAGGAGCTGTCCGGCTACATGAAAAACAGCCAGCTCACACCCCTTCCCATAGACAACTTCTCCCTGGACGAGGACGGGCTGACCTTCTATTACCCCGAATCCCAGTTTTCCCTCATCAGCGACTACGCGGGGGCGGGACAATTCTATTACGAGGAATTGGCGGACCTGCTGAACTGGGAGGGTGCGCTGGGCCGGTTGGGGGTAAAGCCCGAGGCCCTTACCGACGCCCAGGCCAAGGAGGCCATCGGGAAGGCCGTGGCAGAGGGACGCCTGCCCCATGTGCCTGTGGCCATCGGGGAAGCCTTGCCCGGCATAGTGGACAAGTACCGCCTGCTCCGGGAGCCGGACCAATACCCGGCGGGCAAATACTACCAGATGGAAGCGCCCCTGTTCCGGCAGGTGCTCATTCTCTCCGACGCCCTCTCCGGGGGGTATGACCACTCGGTGGTGGAGGGGCTTCAAAGCACCCGGGCCAATCTCTTTGGCATCCAGGCCGGAAGCACCCCCCGGGAGCGCTGGCGGGAGATTTTGGGAGAGCCGGAGCAAACCGCGGTTTTTGATGAAAGCCTTGCTTATGACTATGGCATCCCTCCCGGGGAGAGCGATTTTTATACCTTCGGCGGCTACCAGCTCCGGCTGCATGCCGGTGAATCAGGGGTGCTTCATTCCATACGCCTCGCCAAATAGCGCGGTACATTATGATCTTGGAGGACAGAATGCAACAGAAGGGGCGCGGCAAAAAGCGGGTTGCGCGTGAATATTCCTCGGAGTCCCTGATGCTTCGCAGCATGATGGGCATTGCGCTGATCGCTTTGGGAGTGCTGGCCCTGCTGTCGATGCTGGCGGGGCTTCGCGGCTCCGCCTTTGACATGGTCCGCGCCGTGATGCGGGGCATGGGCGGGGCGCTGTGCCTGGGGATTCCGCTGTTTTTGATTTGGGGCGGGGTGCTGTTGAGCTTTTCCGCCCGGCGCAGCATGCCCGTGCGGGGCATTTTGCTGATGATGACCGTGTATTTGTGCATTCTGGCGATTTTTAACCTGCTCAGCAAGGTGGGCGAGAACAGCTTCATGGAGCAGGTGGTCCAGTATAACCGGGCGGCCCTGTCGCCCCAGCCCGAGGGTTTTATGGGCATGATGCAGGGGGCCTATGAGCTCTGCGAAAGATACAATACCTTTGGCGGCGCTTTGGGCATGCTGCTGGGCTGGGCCTTGTGGACCTATGTGGGCACCACGGGGAGCATGGTGGTGCTGGTGCTGATTTGCATCGTCTGCGTGATGCTGTTCTCCCGCTTTGATGTGATCGGCTTTGGCCGGGAGCTCAAGGAGAGGACCGACGCCAGACTGGAAGCCCGGGAGCAGGAGCGCCTGCGGCAGGCCCAGGAGTTCCAGCGGCAACAAATGGCCCAGGCCGGACGCCCTGAACCCGCCTACCGGCGCAAGGGCAAGAAGGCGCGCCAGGAGGAACAGGCCATCCCCGTGGAAATGTCCGGCTGGAGCCAGGGAAGCATGCCCTATCCCGTAGCCGCACAGGGAATGCCTGGGCCGATGATGCCCATGGGCTACCCGGCCATGCCGGGGATGCCCGCCGTGCCCCAAGGAGGCTACGGGGAAGCCGCCCCCGGCTTTGGGCAAGGGGATTTTGCCATGCCTCCCAACGGACAGGTGGGGCTTTATGATGAAATCATGGTAAGCCCCACCGGCGAAGCGCCTACCTGGCGCAAGGGCGGCGGCAAAACGAAAGCCAAAACCACCCTGGGGCCCTTAGGGCAGCCTGCGATCCAAACGGAAATGGTCTTTACCCCCAGCGAGGTGGGGGCCAGGGTGGAAGCGCCTGGAAAGGCGCCCAAGGACCGGGCCTCCCAGAAGGTGAGCCAGCGGATGGAGGAGATCCTGCGGCGCAAGGCGGAGCTGGAGCAGGCCTTTGCCGCCAACGCTGCCCTCCAGCAGGAGGAGCCCCAGGAGGAACCCGCACCGGCCTTTGAGGAAGCGCCGCCCCCGCCCAGGGCGCAAAAGCTTGCGGCGGAGAAGTACGCGGCCTATAAACGGCCGGGCCAGGCGCAGCAGCCGGCCATGAGCGGGCAGCGCCTGGACGAGCCCGCCCTTATTTTGCCGGACACCAAAGCCGCCCAACAGGGGGCGGCCCCAAAAAAGACCACGCCGCCTTACACCTATCCGCCCCTGGAGCTGCTGAACATGGCCCAGCACAGGCAGCAGGATACCCGGGTTCAGGATACGGAGAACGCGGCCCGCCTGGAAAATACCCTGGACAGCTTCGGCATTCCGGCCAGGGTACAGCGGGTCACCCATGGCCCGGCTGTCACCCGCTTTGAGCTGGGGCTGGTATCCAGCGGCATCAACGTCAAGCGGATCATGAGCATCGCGGACAACATCGCCTTGGAAATGGCGGCCAATGGAGGCGTGCGCATCGAGATCCCCATCGCGGGAACCAACCTCTTTGGCATCGAGGTGCCCAACAAGGAGATCACCAGCGTGTCCCTGTCCGAGGTGCTGCTCAGCCAGGAGATGAGCGCGGCCAAGTCGCCCCTCAGCGTGGCCTTGGGAAGGGATATCGCCGGGAAACCGGTGCTGTGCGATTTGGCGAAGATGCCCCACTTGCTCATTGCGGGGCAGACGGGCAGCGGTAAATCCGTGTGCATCAACACCATCATCAACAGCATTCTCTTTCGCTCCTCCCCCCAGGATGTGCGCATGATCATGATCGATCCCAAGGTGGTGGAGCTGCAAAGCTACAACGTGGTGCCCCATCTGCTGATTCCCGTGGTCAGCGATCCCCACAAGGCCGCCGGAGCCCTGGCCTGGGCCGTGGCGGAGATGCTGGACCGCTACCACAAGATGCAAAGCAAGCACGTACGGGAGCTTGCCGCCTATAATGCCAAGCTGGGGCCCGACGAGGAGAAGCTGCCCCGGATCGTCATCATCATCGACGAGCTGGCGGATTTGATGCTGGCCTGTAAAAAGGAAGTGGAGGAGAGCATCATCCGCATCGCCCAGCTGGCCCGGGCGGCGGGCATCCACATGGTGGTAGCCACCCAGAGGCCCACCGTGGACGTGATCACGGGCCTGATCAAGGCCAACATTCCCTCCCGGATCGCCTTCGCGGTATCCTCCAGCATTGACAGCCGCACCATTTTGGACATGAACGGCGCGGAAAAGCTGCTGGGGCGCGGCGACATGTTCTATTTCCCCACGGGGGCCAGTACCCCAACCCGGGTACAGGGCTGCTTCCTCAGCGACGGGGAGATCGAGCGGATCGTGGACTACATTGGAACCCACAGCCATGTGGAGTTTGACCCCAACATCATCGAATCCATCAACGCCGAGGAAAACCCCATTACCGGCCTGGACGACATGGGGGACGGCGGCTTGGACGACAAGCTTCAGGAAGCCATCGAAATGGTGATTTCCGACGGACAGGCCAGCATCAGCATGCTCCAGCGCCGCATGAAGATCGGCTATGCCCGGGCCGGACGGCTCATTGACGACATGGCCGCCCGGGGAATCATCAGCAAGTCCACGGGCAGCAAGCCCAGGGAGGTGCTCATGTCCTGGGAGGAATACGAGCGCCTCAAGGAATCTTTGCTGAAATAGGCTGTGGGAAGCCGTTGTTCCCTCTCCCGCCTTGGGGTTTGCTCCGGGCGGTGGAGGGGTTTTGTTCATTCTCCATGGCTACACGTTATCTTATATTAAGTCAATGAGGAAGGTTTCATAGCCAACGGATAAACAGGTTCCAAAAGAAGCTTATTGTCTTCTCTAAGTCGCGGCAACTTTTGAAAAGGGACCTGTGTGCATCACTCGGGTTCCAGGGCAGAGCCCCTGGCCGCCCGAGGGGGAAAGGAGTTGTTAGGGGGCCTTGGGAATGAGGGAGGGCCGCAGGCCCGACTCGCGACCGAAGTTGCCGGGGAGGGAGGCGCTTTAGCTCCGACTAGCGACCGAGCTGCTGGAAGCAGCGAATCGCGTAGCCTCGGCCAAGCGAAGCGCGGGACGAGGCCGACCAAAGGCAACGAATCACACGGAGGGAAGCGTGCGTCCAGTGGCGCCGCCAGTGAGCGTGGGCCCAGTGGGCCCTTTGCCGAAGGCAAAAGCGAGCGAGAGGTGGGGCTTGAGGCGAGCAGCCGAACGGTAGTGAAGGCTGCGACGACCGAAAGGCCGGATCACAGCCCGAAGGGCTAGCGACCCG
>JAYFPK010000041.1:0-34695 GCA_034927815.1 Candidatus Limiplasma sp. | reverse complement strand
TCGATGTCGGCTCGTCGCATCCTGGGGCTGAAGCAGGTCCCAAGGGTTTGGCTGTTCGCCAATTAAAGCGGCACGCGAGCTGGGTTCAGAACGTCGTGAGACAGTTCGGTCCCTATCCATCGTGGGCGTAGGAATCATGAGAGGAGCTGTTCCTAGTACGAGAGGACCGGAATGGACGTACCACTGGTGCAACTGTTGTCGTGCCAACGGCATAGCAGGGAAGCGAAGTACGGACGGGATAAACGCTGAAGGCATCTAAGCGTGAAGCCCACCTCAAGAAGAAGATTCCAAGCGCGCAAGCGCGAGAGACCCCCGGAAGACTACCGGGTAGATAGGTCATCGGTGGAAGTGCAGTAATGTATGCAGCTTGATGATACTAATCGGTCGAGAGCTTGATTTAATCGATGCGAACCAAGACGGACTAAGGAAGAAATGAAGAAACATCTCTAGAGAACGGAAGCTCATATGCGGTTGTCAGGATACAGGCGCCGAGCCGGGAGACCGGGGAGGCGGAAGATCCTGAGGCGCAGCGGGAGAGACAAATCCGCGCGCTACAAACAAGTTCACCCTTTGCGGTGGCAATGGCCTGGGGGTTCCACCTGTTCCCATTCCGAACACAGAAGTTAAGCCCCAGCACGTCGATGGTACTTGGCTGGCGACGGCCCGGAAGAGTAGATCGCTGCCGCATTTTTATTCCTCAGTAGCTCAATGGCAGAGCATTCGGCTGTTAACCGAAGGGTTGTAAGTTCGAGTCTTACCTGGGGAGCCACTGTACCCCTTGAAAACATTGAGTTTTTGAGGGGTATTTTGTTTTTGTCAACCGATAGAATTTTTGATTTTGGAAAAAATCACAAATCGGTCACAGGTGTCACAATGGCCGCATCAAAAATCTGGTCAAGAATCTTCTTGGCGGCAATAGCGGTTTCTTCCTGACTATGCTTATAGCCCATTGTTGTGCGGATATCACTATGTCCAACGACTTCTTGTAAGCTATCAAACAGGCTGGTTCTATTCGTCATCTATTCGCTACCTAGCAAAGCGGTTTGGCGGGTCACATAATAGCTGGGTACACTCATTGGCGGTAGCGGCGCTATTTGAGTTGTTAGAGAAAAGAAAAGTTCCCCGTAGTGGCATAGCACAAAACAAAGGCGATACAAAGAGCAAAAAAAGAACCCTTAAGCGGTTTATGCGGCTGCATAGTTTGGGGAAAATCCCTCTTAACAGGCGATTATATGACGATACCCGTTACTGCTTTCCGCCCTACACCGACCAAGCGTTGGCATTTGCGGATACCAGGGCACAAGTTTTGCTTGACTATGGCCTTACTACTGGGAGAGTTTCGGCGGAGGCGTTGACCCTAATTTTTGGTCGGGAAGTAGCCAACCGAGTGTACGCAGACATGCGGCGGCTGAAAGTTAAAAGCCTGAATGCCATCGAAGAACTAAAAATTGCTGTAAAAATGGTTGTTGCCATAAAAGGTTACGCTTATCCACGTGATGTTGTGTGCGAAGCTCAAGGCGATACTGCCTACCTCAAAAAAAAATGGGATCAGCTAGAGCCTATCTTCCTTCATACCCTAGGACTGATAAAAAGCCGCCCAAGCCATGAAGAAAAAGAGCTCTTGGGCTTAACGAGCGACGATTATATCATCCGATACAAAGACTGATGAATACGGAAAAGGCCCACAATGGAGGCAGATAAGCCATAGCGTGCCTTGGTATCTGTATGCTGCTCTGATTGAAAGATTGTGATATAATCTGACGAAGAGGTGATATATATGACCATAGGAAATTGGATTCAGGTGCTTATCCCAGTTGTCAGCATAGTTGTCGCGATTGCTTCAGCGACGTTAACATACTATTTTTCAAAAAGGAAACAAATATTAGCTGATGAAAGCCGATTAAAAGAAAAGTTCTATCTTGAATATATAAATGCATTGAGTAATAATGTGTTGTCAGATAATTTAGATGACTCAAGAAGTCGTTTGTCCGAAGCCCACAACAATATCCTTCTGATTGGGAATGCCGATGTAGTTACAAAATTAAGGAATTTTAGCGATTATATTGGCCCCTCCAACAAGGAAAGGTTTAACCAAAAAGTGCATGATGAGTTAGTCACAGAACTTGTAAAAAGTATGAGGGTTGATCTATATAAAAATCCAAAAATCAACGTCGGATATCCCACAATAGGCATTTCAGGAAAAAAACGGAGGGGTGAATAGCATAATCATCTGCCTGCCCACAATCATGAGTGCAGGGAGGCCTAGCAAATATCTAGAAGTCTGGGTACAAAAATGCCCGCGGTGGGCGGACACTCCGGGGATTTTTGTGACTAAATTTATTCTCAAAAAAAATCACATACCCCGCCTGTTTCCATGGTTAATAGTAGATTCTTCGGTATTTCATGTGAATTTTCGGCTGTTAACCGAAGGGTTGTAAGTTCGAGTCTTACCTGGGGAGCCAGTCCCGTTTACCCACCCATCCGAACCGAATGGGTGGGCTTTTTTTGTCTGCAGCAAGGAAGCTGGGCAGAACGGAAAGCTCTATGGTTTCATCGTATATGATGATGCCCTTAACATACTTTTGCACAAGAGCCTTCTGCTGGGTTAGAGTATACAGCTTTCGGTGCTTGCGTGCTGATGCTATTGATCCGGTTGGTAATTCCTCTGCGGGATTACAATGTCCCGGGTGAATACCAGGCCCTCTGGATTAAGGTTTCGGAATATAATGAACGAATCTTTTTGCTGGAGATCAAGGACTGTAGACCGGAGAAAAAGGCGTTGCGGCGGCTGTTAGAACGCTAACGGGCATTCATGAACAAAATCCCACTCTGGCATAAACCGCGGATGCTTGTGGATGGTTATATCGTTTTCCGCATCCCCCCACACCTACTTTTCATTTAGGAGAACGGAGGTGCAAGCTGCTTTTCATCTCTGGCACTACGTATCCATTTATGCTAAGATAAGATGCGCCCTGAGCTGACAAAAATACTTCCAATTGCAAAGGAGTTTAGTTTGCTTAATGGTATTTGTAGTAAAAAGTTTCTTCATCTGTAAAATCCTGGAGATGCTGGAAGAGCTCGTTGTCTTTCATAAGCTCATCCTCCATGCTTTTACGGTAAGTGTACTGCCAGCATAATGGACATGCCGCTAATGAGCAAGACGAACATGGAAAGATGCGACGTAGCATACTCACATTATTGGATATCAGGAGAGTGCCTATCATGAATCAAGGGAAAAATGACGGACAGGTTAAGCACCTTACATTTTTAGCCAAGCAGTATCCTAATATCAAATCAGTAAGCACAGAGATTATCAACCTGCAAGCGATATTGAACTTGCCAAAGGGAACGGAGCATTTCCTCTCGGACATTCATGGTGAGTACGAATCTTTCAGCCATGTGATGCGCAACGCATCAGGCGTGATTAAAACATATATCAAGGAGCTATTTGGCAACACGATGCGGGAAAGCGAAATCAGCAGCCTCTCCACCTTGGTGTATTATCCAAAGGAGAAGCTTCGGTTGGTGAAGCGGCAGGAGCAAAATATGCTGGATTGGTATAGGATTACCATGTACCGCTTGATTAAGCTTTGTAGACGCGCGGCTTCAAAATATACCCGTTCCAAGGTGCGTAAGTCCATCGACCCGAATTTTTCCTACATCATGGAAGAACTTCTGCAGGAAGACGGGGAAAGCAAATATAAGCATGACTATTATCATCAGATTATTAATACCATCATTGATCTTGGACGAGCGGATGATTATATCATTGAGCTTAGCAAGGTCATACAGCGGCTGTCCATCGATAGGTTGCATATCATTGGCGATATTTATGACAGGGGGCCTTATGCAGATAAAATCATGCAGGAACTAACACGCCACCACTCACTGGATATCCAATGGGGTAATCACGATATTTTATGGATGGGCGCAGCAATGGGCAGCGTGGCTTGCATTATGAACGTGTTGCGTATTTGTGCAAAACATGGGAACCTGCATACGTTGGAGGATGGATACGGTATCAACCTTGTACCCTTTGTGACCTATGCTATGGAATACTATTCGGCAGGTGACTTTTCGCGCTTCAAGCCGGAAATAGCTGCCGGTCGCATCCTTTCTGCCAAAGAGGAGCACCAGGCTGCGCAGGTACATAAAGCCGCCGCAGTTTTACAGTTCAAGGTGGAAGCGGAGATCATAGGAAGGCACCCGGAATATCATATGGCGGATCGGTTAGTACTGCATACAATCCAGCGGGATCCACTTGATTTTCCAACGGTAGACCCCCAAAATCCTTATCAAATATCCACAGAAGAAGCAGACATTCTTGATAAGCTTAGCGGCGCTTTTCAAAACAGCACCATCTTGCGAAAACACATAGACCTACTGTTTTCCAAAGGCAGTATGTACCTTATCTTTAATGGGAACTTATTGTTGCACGGCTGCATTCCTATGAACGATGACGGTACTATGAAAAGCGTTAAGGTGGGCAATGAAATTTATAACGGCAAGGGTTTATTGGACGCGATGGAACAAAAGGTGCGGGATGGCTACCATGGAAAGGCAGGCTCCTTGGCGCGGCAAGATGGGCAGGATATGATGTGGTACCTGTGGTGCGGTGCGGATTCCCCCCTATATGGCAGCGACAAAATGACCACCTTTGAACGGTGTTTTCTAGACGACCCTAAAACCCACATAGAAAATCGGGTTCCTTACTATTCTATCCGCAACCGGGAGGCGGTTTGCAATCAAATTTTGGAAAACTTCGGTCTTGACCCCAAGACCGCGCATATTATCAACGGACACGTTCCGGTCAAGGTGGCCAAGGGAGAAAGCCCTGTGAAGGCAAACGGAAGATTGCTGGTGATTGATGGCGGATTTGCGAAAGCTTACCAAAAAAGCACTGGCATCGCCGGATATACCCTCATTTACAATTCCCATGGGCTGGTATTGGTATCCCACGAGCCATTTGAATCGACCCAGAAAGCCATTGAGGATGAGCTGGACATTCATTCCTCCACCTTTATTGTGGAGTACTGCAACGAGCGGGTAAAAGTAAAGCAGACGGATACAGGGGTTGCGCTGCAAGAGTCCATTGATGACCTAATGAAACTGCTGCATCTTTACGAGACGGGTGCAATCAAAGAAGAAATGGTGCCGGCAGTGTAGCGCGTCTGCTTAGCGTTCATTAAACATACCATTTTTATAAGTTTTCGCAAATTTTGTTATTACATTTAGCCTAACCTGCTCAGAACTAGACTACCAAATTGATAAAAAGTTTGGTGGTCTTTTTTATTGCCTAATGTGTTTTATATAAGGGTCTGGGGGCTGTTGGCTCTTTGACGAGTCAGTGAAAAATCGGGCTCATTTTACCTTGAGATCAATTTAGCTCCTACATGCTTGAAATAGGCGTGAAAAGGTATACCGGATTCTGCCTCTTTTCATCGACGAGATGTCAAATCTGGTCGTGTGCGAATACTCCTATCCTAACGCAGTAATCAGGAAGGCCGTGGTCATTTGCTCATTGTTAAGACCTATCTCATAGGATCTCCGTCGCAAGGCATGGGCTTAGCCTCCTTGTGATAAGACTCTGGGGCCTTACTCCAGGCTGCGCGCCCCTGCGAAGTGTGCTATAATGAGCTGGCGAACAAAGCCAAAGGAAAGGCCGAACATGACACGCAAGCACATGCCCATGGGGCTGCGCACCCGCATTTTGCTCACCTGCTTATTGTGCATGCTCTGCGCCATGCTGTTGCAGATGCTGCTGTTTAACGCGTCCTCCTCCGGCGTGATCTCCGAGCAAATTGCGGGCATCAACGCCAGCACCTTGCGGAATCTATCCGACGATGTGTACGCGAGGCTGAAAAACCTGGAGGACAGCCTCATTGGCGTTTACCGGTACAAGGATTTTCTCCGGAATCTGGGTGGCGGCCAGGACAGCGGTGAGCTGCGCAGCCAGTACGCCTCTTTGGCCTATGAGATGGCCAACACCTTTTTTGACCCCTCGGAGAACTTGGTGGCTCTTTATGTGTATACCATGGATCATCAGCTGATCAGCTCCTACCGCCACGCCCAGACGCCCATCTATTCCTATCCCGAGGATATCCACGACCATAGCATGAAGGGCAGCGACATTGGGGTGCGGGAACTGGTGGAAAAGAATGCGCCCGTGATGGCCATTACCGGATATGACAATCCCAAGCGGCAGGTCCGCCTCCTGCGCTGCGTGCTGCGTATCCTGGAGAACGCCCAGACCCCCATCGGGTATATGGTGTGCGATGTGGATCCCAAGGGCTTCCGGGCACTGATGGAAAAGTACCGCTACTCGGCCGAGCAGGCGCTTTGGCTGCAGCCCCAGGGGGATCCTGCTCTGATGGGCGCCCTGCCGGAGGACCCCCAGACCGTTTCCATGTATACCGCCGTGGCCGCCGAAAACAGCGGCGGAGCCAAAGCCAAAAGCGGAGCGGGGCAATATGTGCTCTACCGGCAGCCCATCCGCAAATATGCCGTGAACGTATTTTCCCTGATCCCCTCCGGCGCTTTGTACGCGAACCAGACCCTGCTCATGCGCAACACGGTGCTGGTTTTCGCGGTGGTGCTGCTGGTGTTTACGCTGCTGTTCAGCCTGGTTTCCCAAAGGCTGACCAAGCCCCTGACCCAAATGGTGACTACCATGGGGCGGATCAAGCAGGGGGAGACGGCGCTGCGGCTGCCTTGGATGCGCCAGGACGAGCTGGGCATTTTGGGCAATGAATTCAACGAGATGCTGGATGAGATCGAGAGCCTGATCGCCCGGCAGTATCAGACCGCCCTTCAGCTTAACGACGCCAAGTACAAGGCCCTCCAGATGCAGGTCAACCCGCATTTTTTGTACAATACCCTGGACACCATGAGCGCCATCGCCCTCTCCCAGCAATGCCCCCTGGTGAGCACCCTCTGCCGGGCCCTTTCGGAGCTGTTCCGCTACAGCCTGAACATGGGCGAACCCTTGGCCACCATGGAGGACGAGCTGAAGCATTTGAAAAACTATCTCTATGTGATGAACGTGCGGATGCGGGACAGCATCCATCTGGACCTGGAGGTCCCGGCGGAGCTGATGCGCGCCCGCCTTCCCAGGCTGTCCCTCCAGCCCCTGGTGGAAAACGCCATCCAGCACGGCCTGCGGGACAAGCGGGGGGAGAAGCGCCTGTCCATCAGCGCCGTTCTGGGCGAAAAGACCCTCACCTTCACCATCGCCGACAACGGCGTGGGCATGTCCCAGGAAACCATCCGGCAGCTTCTTGCCTGGGATTCCGCCCTGGCGCTGCGCCAGAGCGATTCTATCGGGCTGGTGAACATCCAATCCCGCCTCAAGCTCCTGTTTGGCGAGGAATACGGCATTGGGATCGAAAGCCAACCGGGGGAGGGCAGCCGCGTCACGCTTCACATCCCCAGGGGAGAGGAGGAGAAGCCGGATGCCTGAGGAACGCCTGCGGATTCTGATCGCCGAGGACGAATATTGGACCCGGGAGAACCTGCGCACCCTCCTGGACTGGGAGGCCTATGGGCTGGAGCTTTTGCCCATGGCAACGGACGGGGAGGATGCCCTGAAAAAGCTGGAGGAAACCCCCGCCGATATCGTGATGACGGATATCAACATGCCCTACGTTTCCGGGGTGGAGTTAATGCAAAGAATCCGGGCCAAATGGCCCCATACGGTGATTCTGGTGCTGAGCGGATACAGCGATTTCGAGTATGTCCGCCAGGCGCTGCTGGCAGGGGCTCTGGACTATCTGCTCAAGCCCATCGCCAAAAGCAGGCTGCTGGAGGTGATCTCCCGGGCCGCCCAGCAGGCCCTATCGGTCCAAAAGGAGCGGGAAAGCCGGACCCGGATGCAAGAACGCCTGGCCCTGGCGGCCTCCATGCTTTTGGACAGGGATTTCTCCCAGTGGCTCCACGATGCCCGCCGCCAGGAGTTGGCGCAGGCGGCCCAGGCGCAATTCTTTGAATATGAGCAGGCCTTTTCCAGCTACCGCCTCACCCTTTTCAAAATTTCAGGCCCCGCCCCGGGACCAGGGGGCGAGGGTTATGCGGCCCGGGAGGCGGTGGCCTCCTATGGGATCAAGGAGCTGATCCAGGAACTGGAGCTGCCAGGTAAAAAGCTGGTGGTCCACGACCTGTACCACCTCAGCCACTTTCTGCTCATCGCCGAGGCGGACGAGGGGGCGCTGAGACGGGCCATTCCTCCCCTGCTGGAGCGCATGGAGGCGCTGTTCGGCGCTCCCGTTCAGGCCGTGGCCAGCAGGCATTATCTTTCCTTTGGCGATCTGCGCAAGGCGTACGACGAGACCCAAAACGCCCTCCTGCACCGCCCCTGCCTGGCGGAAACCTCCCTGGGCTGGGTGGGGGAGATGGAGCGCGGGGCCCCAGTCCAGCGGCTTTCCCCGGACATTCAACGCCAGCTGGAACGGGCGGCAGGCATGCAGCAGCGGGAGCTCTTTGACGCGTTGGTAGAGCAGACGGGCCTGTACCGTTGCGCCCGGGAGCAATGGACCGTGATGGAGCTTTTGCATTGCGTGAGCGGCGTGGCATGGGTCCTGCGTCACTCCGCCGAGGCGGGGCCTGCCGCCGGGCCCTTGCTGGCCATGGATAACCTCATCGAATCCCTGCTGGACAGTGTGGACCGGCTGGATCTGGCCCAAACCTTCAGCCTCCTTGCCCAAATGGAGGATGAGCATTTCGCGGCTTTGCCCGAGGGCGGCCAGAGCGATACCATCCGGGACACGGTGCGGCGGGTGAAGGAGTACATCGATCTTCATTACTGGGACGAGCTGTCCCTGCGGAGCCTTTCGGAACGATTTGCCGTGGACGACAGCTATCTGTCCCGGATGTTCAAGCAGCTGGTGGGGTGCAACCTGATGCTCTACCTTTCCACCGTGCGCATCAACCAGGCCAAGCGGCTGATGCGGCAGGGGGCGAGCAATATCACGGAGGTGGCGCAAATGGTGGGATATAGCGATTACGCGTATTTCAGCCGCGTATTCAAGAAGCTGGAGGGGGTCAGCCCCCGGGCCTACCGGGAGGAGGGGAAGGAATGAAAGCAAGGAGAGCGAGGCTCCTGGTGCCGTTGCTGGCGGCGGTTCTGCTGCTTTCCTCCTGCGCTTCTCCCCTGGAGGCAAGCCTGCCCCAGCTGGAAACCAAGACGCTGCTCACCGTGTTGGTGGGGGAATCCACCTCGGATCCGGGCATTGGGGATATGCTGCGGGAAAGGGTGCAAAGCGCCTTTCCCGGCGTGGAGCTGGAATGGGAAAGCGTGGATTGGGGCGAGGGCTTTTCCGCCCGGCTCAGCGCCAGGATCGCCTCCGGGGAAACGCCGGATATCATCATCGGAAAGGCCCAGGATGTGTACGCCTTTCAGCCCACAGGAGCCCTGGGGGTGTTTCCCCAGGAGCTGGGCGGGCTGCTGACCCCGGAGGGGACGGCCTCCACCACTTTGGAGGGAAAGCTCTACGGGCTTACCTACAACCAGCTCTACCAGGGCGTGCTGTACAACAAGAACATCTTTTACCGCTACAATCTCCAAGTGCCGGAAACCCTCCGGGAGATGGAACAAGTGGTGGAGCGCCTGCAAAGCGTGGGGGTCACGCCCTTTGCCACCCATTTTCAGGAGACTTGGTACACCGGCAACATCCTGATGCAATTCGCCATCGGAGAGGTCTTTGATAAGACCCCGGACTGGGGGGAACGGCTGCGGGCGGGAGAGGTTTCCTTTGGCGACTCCCCTTACCGGCTTTGCTGTGAGCAGGTGTTGTACCAATTTCAAAACTCCTGGCCGGATGTGCTTACGATAGCGCAAGGGGAGAGCGACCTGCGCTTTGCCGGGGAGGAGGCGGCCATGTACCTGACGGGCACCTGGTCCATGCAGACCCTGCAGTCCGTGGCGCCCTACCGCAAGCTGGGCATCTTTCCCTATCCCACCCGGGAGGGGGGCGCGAAGCTCATCAGCGAGCCCAACATCACCTTTATGAAAAGCGCCTCCACCCGGCATGACACGCTGATTGACGAAATCCTGGGGATGGTTTTTACCGATGAGGAGCTGGCCCAAACCCTGTGCGCCTTTACCCAGACGGATACGACCCTGGCCGGGGTCCGGGCGGACTCCCTGTCCATGATCCGGGAGGACATTGAAAAATACCGCGCCCAAAACCGGATCATCAGCGCGGCGGCGGGCAACAACCAGCTGATCTGGGCCTTCCAGTACGACTGCGCCCAAAGCCTGATGGACTACCTCCAGGGCAAGGTGACGCTTCATACGGTGCTCAGCGGCTGGGACGCCCTGCGCCAGGAGAGCAGCCTGGGGAGATAAAGTACAAAGATGTCCAAGAAAAGTTTCCAAAGCAGTCCTATTCTCTTTTTTGATCTGTCCGTACAATAAGGGCAGAAGAAGAGCGGGCGCTCTCACCAAATTAGAGGAGGAACCGGGAATGAAGAAGTTTGTATCCTTGCTGCTGGCGCTTGTGTTGGCGCTATCCCTTTTCTCATTCGCCCAGGCGGAGGAGACGATCACCCTTCGCGTCCTGGCGGGACAATCCACCACCGACGCGGGTATTGAGGACATGATCGACGCGGCCCTGGCGGAGAAGTACCCCAACATCAAGCTGGAATGGGAATGCGTCGACTGGGGCAATGACTTCCAGCCCAAGATGCAGGTGTACATGCAGTCCGGCCTGCCGGACATCATGATCGGCAAGGCGCAGGACGTGAGCACTTATGGCTCTTTGGGCCTGCTGGCGGACCTGACCGAGAAGCCCTACATGGACGCCGTGCTGGACGCCGCCAAGACCGGCGTGACCCTGGCCGACGGCAAGACCTACGGCCTCACCTTCAACGCGCTGTATCAGGGCGTATACTACAACAAGGCGCTGTTTGAGCAGTTTGGCGTGGCCGTCCCCACCACCCAGGAGGAGTTGGCCCAGGTCATCGAGACCTTCAAGGCCAACGGCATCACCCCCTTTGCCACCCACATGGTGGACACCTGGTCCATCGGCAACGTGACCATGCAGTTCGCTGTCAACGACGTGTTCAACAAATATCCTACCTGGGGCGACCAGTTCCGCGCCGGCGAGGTGAGCTTTGCCACCAGCCCCGAGTACAAGGTGTGCTACGAATACAACAAGCTGATCTACGACAATACCTGGAGCGATTTGACCTTCTCCCTGGAGCAGACCGCCTGCGACGCCAAGCTGGTTTCCGGCGAGGCCGCCATGAAGGTGTCCGGCTCCTGGAGCATCCAGAACTTCCTGGATGTGGACGAGAGCTTTGACTTTGGTATCTTCCCCTTCCCCAACCAGGCCGGGGACGCCAAGCTGCTCTTTGAGCCCAACATCACCTTCATGGCCAGTGCTGCCAGCGCCCACCAGGACGCCATTGACAAGGTGCTGGAGGTGGTGACCTCGGGCAAGGAGCTGCAGCTGGAAATCTACAACTACACCAAGACCGCTCCGATGCTCAAGGACGTGAGCCCCACCTTCCCCAACCCCAGCCAGGCGAACATCGACCAGTACGCCGCCAAGGACATGATCCAGGACGTCAACCTGGGCAACAACCAGCTGGTGTGGGGAGGCTTCCAGGAGGAGAACGCCAAGGACATCGCCGAGTATGTCCAGGGCAAGATCACTATCGAGGAAGCGCTGAACGCCGCGGACGCGCGCCGCGACAACAGCAAGTAAGCTAAAGATCAGGCATGGGCGGGCGGTTTTCCCCCAGAACGCGGGAAAGCCGCCCGCTTTCCACACGCAAGGAGGCGATCCCATGAATCACCGTAGCCTGCGAAGCGACCGGGTCCAGTATCTGTCTTTGGTGCTGCCGGGCATGCTCATTTTTACCGTGGGGCTCATCATTCCCATGTTTCTGGCCCTGGGGTATTCCCTCACCTCCTGGAACGGCATGACGGTGGAAAAGCCCTTTGTGGGATTGCAAAACTACGCCGCGATGCTTTCGGACCGGTATGCGGGCAACGCCTGGTGGTTCACGCTGCGCTTTACCTTTTGGAACACGTTGGTGCAAAACGTGGCGGCGATTTTGCTGGCGGTAGCCTTGGATAGCGGCATCAAGGCCCAAAAGCTGATGCGCACCGTCTTTTTTGTGCCCTGCCTCATCAGCGCGGTGGTGGTGGGCTTTGTATGGCTGAAAATCTACGGCAACGTGCTGCCCGCCCTGGCCACGTCCTTGGGGCTGAAGGTCAACACCATGCTCTTTGGCAAGGAGGAAACGGTGCTGGGGGGCCTGGTGCTGGCCAACAACTGGCAGTGGATCGGCTATTGGATGCTCATCTACCTGGCGGCGCTGCAATCCATTCCCCATGACCTCTACGAGGCGGCCAGGGTGGACGGAGCCAATGCCCTGCGGCAGTTTTTCAGCATCACGTTGCCCATGCTGGCTCCCGCGCTGACCATCTGCATTGTGGGGATCACCACGGGTTCGTTGAAGGTATACGACCTGCTGGTATCCTCCACCAACGGGGGTCCGGGGCGCGCCTCCACCTCCATCATCTACTACACCTATTCCACAGCCATCAGCGGGCGGCAATACGGCTACGGCTCCAGCCTGACCATCTCGGTGGTTCTCGCGCTGCTGCTGGTGGCGCTGCTTCAGGTGAAGGTGCTGAAAAAGAGGGAGGTGCAGCTGTAATGGCAAGGACCCGGGCAAGGGACTTGACGGAATCAAAGCGCTATACGGGCTATACCTTCCTGACGCAGATGATCGTGCTGGTGCTGGCGGTTTTATTTATCGCGCCTCTGTTCATTATCCTAAATTACTCCCTCAAGACGAAAAAGGAGCTCTATGTAGGGGATCCCCTGGCATTGCCCCAGAGCCTGAACGTGCAAAACTACATCAACGCCTACAACAAGCTGAATCTGTCCGTCACCTTCATGAACACCTTGCTCTACACCGTGGCCGCGGTGTTGATCCTGGCGCTGCTGTGCGGCGCGGCTGCCTGGGCCATCGCCCGCAACAAAGGAAAATTCTATAGGTTCGCCTATCTGTATTTTATCATCGGCATCCTGATCCCCGCTCAGGCCCTGTTTCTGCCGATTTACATCGTGGGTTATTCCACCGGGATGGTCAATACGCGCATAGGGATCATTCTGATGTTCGTGGCCACCAACCTCTCTTTTGGGGTGTTTTTGATGACCAGCTTCATGTCCACCGTGCCGGTGGAGCTGGAGGAAGCCGCCAAGATCGACGGCTGCTCCATCTACCGCACGTATTTTACCATCGTTACGCCGTTGCTCAAGCCCGCCATGGCGACTTTGGTGATCATGCAATCCTTCCAGATTTGGAACGACTATCTGATGAGCAGCCTCTTTGCCAGCACCAACAAGCTGAAAACCCTGACGGTGGCAACCCACAGCTTATTTTCCCAGCAGACCAGCGATTATTCCACGGCTTTCGCGGCCATCGTGATCTCTGTGCTGCCCATCGCCATTTTGTTTATCAGCCTCCAGAAGTACTTTATCAAGGGCATGACGGTGGGAGCCGTGAAGGGGTGAGGGATATGGACATTCAATTTGAGCGGAACGGCGTGTACGTGGATATCGGGGTGGATCAGGAGGGCCGGGTGGCCCTGTGGAATTGCGCCACCCGGCCGCGCCCCCGGGGCGGGGACGGTCAATGGTGTCCCCTGGTGGAGGTTCAGGGGGCGGGGTACAACCAGAATAACCACCATGGGAACAAGCATACCCTCACCTCCCCGGCCTTCCAGCTTCGCTATGAGGGCCATGAGCTCTCCCGCAATGAACAGGGGGACGTGTTCACCCTCTCCCAGCGGACCCCGGGGGTCCGGGTCACCACCCGCTGGCAGTTCTATGACGGCGTGTGCGCCCTGCGGGCCGAGACGCTGGTGGAGAACACCGGCTGCGAGGAATTTCCCTTGCAATACGTATCCTCCTTTGCCCTGACCGGGCTGGGGCATGGGGAGGACCCCCGACAGGGGGAATACCGGATGGGGATTCCCCATAGCACCTGGTATGGGGAGTGCCAATGGAAATTCAATACCCTGGAGGAGCTGGGTTATGACGTGGTCAACGATTTCAGCATGAAGCGGGTGGCCCTGTCGAACGCCGGCACCTGGGCCTGCGGGGAGCACTTGCCCATGGGCGCTTTTGTGCAGCCGGGTCACAGCCTGGTCTGGCAGATCGAAACCAGCGCCAGTTGGTGCTGGGAGGTCAGCGATTTGGACCGCCGGCTTTATTTGCGGCTTAGCGGCCCCTCCTGGGTGGAGCACCAGTTCCTGAGAAAGCTGAAAAAAGGCGAGAGCTTCCGATCTGTGCCCTGCGCCCTGGCCTTTTCCCAGGAGGGCTTTGAGGGCGGCATTCGGGAACTCACAACATACCGCCGGAGGATTCGCAGGCCCAACCGGGACAACGAGCATCCCAGCGTGATCTTCAACGATTACATGAATTGCCTAAGCGGCGATCCCACCACGGAAAAGGAGATTCCATTGATCGAGGCCGCCGCCCGGGCGGGATGCAAGTACTACTGCGTGGACTGCGGCTGGTACGACGACGGCCCCTGGTGGGATGGGGTGGGGGAATGGCTGCCCGCCAAGAAGCGCTTTCCCGGCGGCCTCCAGGAAGTGCTGGACTTCATCCGCCAAAAGGGCATGATCCCCGGGCTGTGGCTGGAGCTGGAGGTGATGGGCATCCAGTGCGCCCTGGCGGGGAAGCTGCCTGATGAATGCTTCTTTCAGCTGGGTGGGCGGCGCGTGATAGACGAGAGCCGGTATCAGCTGGATTTTCGCCATCCCAGGGTGATCGCCCACGCCAACGGGGTGGTGGACCGGTTGGTCAGGGACTATGGCGTGGGCTACATCAAGATGGACTACAACATCAACGCCGGGGTGGGCACGGACCTGAACGCGGACAGCCCGGGAGAGGGACTCCTGGCTCATACCAGGGCCTATCTGGCCTGGCTGGACGGGGTGTTTGCCCGGTATCCGGATTTGGTGATTGAAAACTGCTCCAGCGGTGGCATGCGCATGGAGTATTCCCACCTGAGCCGCCACAGCGTGCAAAGCGTCACGGATCAGACCGATTACGTGAAGATGGCCTGTATCGCTTGCAACTGCATGACGGCCTGTACCCCCGAGCAGGCGGCCATTTGGAGCTATCCCCTCCGGGAGGGAGACGAGGAGGAAACGGCCTTTAACATGGTGAACGCCATGCTGTTCCGCATCCACCAAAGCGGGCATCTGCCGGAGCTCTCGCCCCAGCGCCGGGCCTTGGTGGAGGAGGGCATCGCCTGCCACCTGTCCATGGTGGAGGAGCTAAAGGACGGGTTGCCCTTTTGGCCCATAGGTCTGGGCCGCTTTGGGGATCCCTTCCTGTGCGTGGGGGTGGATTGTGGCGGTCGGGCCTATCTGGCCCTGTGGCATACCGTGCCGGGAAAAGGCATGGTGGAAATTCCCCTGGCGGGATGGGGAAACGCCGTGCGCATATACCCCCAGAACCTACCGGGAAAGATGGAGTTTGGGAACGGGAAGTTGAGAGTGGAACTAGAGGGCATATCCGCCCGGTTGCTCATGCTGGAGAGGTAGGACGGCATGGATCAATCCGTCGCTGGATCAGGTCATGAAAGATGCTGCCTATTTTGACGAAGGATGCTTTTCGCCTATTCGCAAGCCGATGACCTGCTGCGCGGCAGACCTTGATCCCATCGGGTTTGCCTGTGAATATGAGGATACGGACCGTTTGGAAACAGATGCCAGGGTACCGGTCACAGGAACGCTGCTGCTGCGGAGTTTTGAAGAATACAGCGAACTTCGGATTGTGGCGGAACGCGTGAGTCCCTGTGCCCCCTCCAGAGAGCCTATCTGTTTTCCTATTAACATATTCTGGCGGTATCAAGGCGTTAACTTTTCGCATCTTCCGCCATATAAGAATTGCAAACGCGAATCATGTTCCTTTATCTCCAGACGCGTGATGGCGCATCAAAAAGCTTCGGTTGTAGGAGGGCGCCAATGGCTGCGGTGTTTTTTGTTATTTCAGGATTCCTGGGAGCGGGAAAAGCCATGTCGCCTTCGGCAGTTGAAAGCCGCTAACTTTTACCCCTTTGGTGTTTCGCCAAAGGGGTGGCTTGACATCTGTATTGATCTGTGCAAGCCCCTGTGCAGCCTCGCTGGAAAAGTATAACATCGTTCAGAATCATGTGCCCATTCCTCCGGTCCATCCGGCGAAGTGAGCGCATTTTAAAATAAAATATAAAAAGGTGGGATGAATCCATCTCTGTAGACAGATTCTTCGTGTCAATGGAGGGTGCATCATTACGCGAAATTAAGGTTGGATTTTGTAATTAAAGGGCTCTTCGGGGCGAAGCAAAGAAATCGTGTGATTTTATGATTGATCCACTGTACAGCAATAGACGAGCATATCACGCCCTTTGCATTGGCTTTTTACCAGAGAAGCCTTCTCATCTTCCTACAGCATCCTGCCCAATATGTTTGATAATCCTACATTCCGCGGGGATTATTCCGGAATAAGCCGGTTGATCTCGCACACCCGGGCTGGGTCTGCCTTTGGCTCCCGCTTCATGGTAAGCAGGCCGTTGGCCTCCTGAAACACGTCGGTGAGCTGGGTGTAGCAGTATCCCTGCAAGTAGGGCATATTCACAAAGGCCTGGGTGATGCGGCCAAGGCGCTCCAGGAGCGCGGCTTCGTCCGGAACGGCTCCGTTATACCCCCAGCTGTCCGATGTGCCCAGGCCATCGGCCAGGGCGATGCCGCCGTATTCGCTGATGAGCATCACTTCCTCCCCAGTGGATTGGTAGCCTTCCGCCAAGGTGGCCCGGACGTTCATGGGCGCGCAGCGAAGGGCGCAATCCCGGTCGCGGTAGGCGGCGCTCAACTGCCGGGGGTCTGCGGTATAATCATGCAGGTTAATATAATCGGAGCGGGTCTGCTCCCAGCCGTCGTTGGTGCTGATAGGCCGCGTGGGATCCAGGGATTTGCCCAGCCAATACAGGCTGTCGGCAAAAGCCTGCTGCTCTTTGTCCCCGGCGATCATGCGAACCCCCCAGGATTCGTTTAGCGGTACCCAGGTAATGATGCAAGGATGGTTATAATCCCGGTCAATGAAAGCCTCAAACTCTCTGCGCAGGGCATGCTGGGCCCTGTCGCAGAAGGAGTAGGCGCTGGGCATTTCCCCCCAAACCAGCAGCCCCAGCTTGTCCGCCCAGTAATAATAGCGGGGATCCTCGATTTTCTGGTGCTTGCGCGCGCCCTGGTACCCCAGCCTTTTGGTCCACAGAATATCATCCTGAATGGCTTGGTCGCTGGGCGGGGTCAGCAAGGATTCCGGCCAGTACCCCTGGTCCAGGATCAGGCGCTGGTACAGGCGGCTGCCGTTGAGATACAGCACGCCCTCCCGCCACTTTAGGCAGCGCATGCCAAAGTAGCTTTCCACCCGGTCCACGCAGGATCCTTGGGACTCCAGGGTAACGGTCACGTCGTACAGATTTGGGGTTTGGGGCGACCATAGGTGTAGCCCCTCGATGGGACAATTCTGGAGGAGGTTCAGGGTGTGCAGCGCTTCGCATTCATCGGAGAGCGCAAAGGTTTGGCTGCATACCGGCTCGCCTTCAAAACGCACATCATACCGCACCATGCTGCCCTTGGCAGGAGTGGAAAGGGTCATTTTCGCATGGACGGCGGCCTTGCCCACATCGGGGGTGAAATGCACCCGGCGAAGAGCTACGGGGCCTTCCCGCTCCAGGTATACGCTTTGCCATATGCCGCTAACAGGGGTATACCAGCAGCCAAAGGACGCCCCCGTCCAGCTCTGCTTGCCCCGGGGAAGCTGGGGGGTGGGGTAATCCTCCACCCGCAAGGTGAGATCCAGGCTTTGTCCGCTTTGCCCCAGCCATGGAGTAATGTCAAAGGAGAACGGGGTATATCCCCCCTCGTGTTCCCCCAGATAATGCCCGTTGAGATAGGCCTGGCAACGGTAGTCCACGGCCCCGAAATGAAGGCGGCAGCTTCCTTCGTAGAAGGCGGCGTCCGGCGCAAAGCGCGTTTTGTACCATAAAATAGGATGATCTTCCGCTTGATGAATACCGCTGGCTTCGGATTGATAGCAAAAAGGCACAACGATCTCCAAGGGAAGGGCATCGGCGCATTCCCAATGCTCCCGTACCCCGCGGTTTTCATCATCAAAGGCAAATTGCCATACGCCGTTGAGGCTTTGCCAGTGCTCCCGTGCAAAATCCGGGTGCGGATGCTCACCCCGGGGTGGAAGGACAGAATTTGACACCATGCTTTTTCCTCCTTACTATATATGGAACACGCCACCGCGCTTTTCGCAAGGGTACCTTTTGCATGGTACGTTTTGCGGTGGTTCCAGTGTATTTCAAGTTGCATGATAATTACATAACAGATCTGGTATATATTTTTTCAAATCCCATGGTTATAATGGTTTTACAGTCGAGGAATGAAAATGAGCAAAACGCCGCACAGAAGGAGGGAGAGGGTGAAAATGGTTGCGAGGTCTGAAAAAGCTCCGGGTCGGCGGCCCTTATCCCACAGGATTGCGCCCGTCGTGTTTTTGTCGCCGGCGGTGCTGATGCTGCTATGCCTGAGCCTGATCCCCATCGGTTATTCCCTTTGGATCAGCTTTCAGCGGTATAACCTGGCGATGCCCGCCAGCACCATTCGCTTCAACGGCTTGGCCAATTATGCGAAGCTGCTCAGCAATCCACAATTTTTGGATTCCATCGTGTGGACGCTGGTATTTGCGGCGTCAGCGGTGGTGGTGGAAACCGTGATGGGGCTGAGCATCGCGCTGCTGCTCCATTCCGATTATAGCCGACATTTCAACGGTGTGTTCAAAACTGTACTCATCATCCCCATGATGGTGGCGCCGGTGGTATCCGCCACGGTGTGGAAGCTGATGTTCTACCCTGTGTACGGGGTTGTGAACTGCACCCTGGAAATGCTGGGGCTCTCCGCCGTGAACTGGCTGGGGGAAACCTACTGGGCAAAGATCGCCATTATCATTGTGGAAATTTGGATGGCGACACCCTTCTGCGTGCTGGTGTTCCAGGCGGCGCTGAAAACCGTGCCGGTGGAGATGGTGGAGGCCGCCAGGGTGGACGGGGCCTCTGCCGGGAGAACCTTATTCTCCATTACGCTGCCCACGATCCGCAATTTTCTGGCGTTGGTGGTGACCATCCGCCTGAGCGACGCGCTTCGGGCCTTTGACGCAGTGATGCAGCTTACCAACGGCGCGCCGGGCGCATCCACAGAAACCATCGGCACCACCATTTACAAAATTGCGTTCCGGTATAATGACGTGGGGCAGGGCTCCGCCGGGGCGTTTATCTTTTTTGTTGTGGTTTCTATCGTAGCGCTGATCTCCATGAAGATCATGCGCAAGCAGGCGGATTGAGGAGGCGGAAGTATGAAAGCGGGAAAGAAGAAGCATACTTCGCAGATTCTGCTGTTTTTGGCACTGCTCCTGTTCGCCTTGTTTTTCGTCTTTCCCGTCTATTGGGTCATCACCATGTCCTTCAAGGAGAAAACCGACATTTTGGTTACTGTGCCCCAATGGTTTCCTGTGCGGGCGACCCTGGGCAACTATGGGGAGATTCTGCGCAAATCCAGCTTTGGCACCTTTGCCCTCAATAGCGCCACCATCGCCGTCATAACCAGCTGCATTTGCATCATCGTGGCCGCTATGGCGGGCTTTGGGCTGACGCGCTTCGCCTTCAAGGGGCGCAAGGTGGTTTCCAGTGGAATCTTTGTGATCCGGATGATTCCGGGGTTGCTGTATACGGTGCCGCTGTATATCATTTACAGCAAGATCGGCCTGCTGGACCAGCAGTGGGGCCTGATTATCGCCTATTGTTCCTTTTCACTGCCCATGTCCATCTGGCTGTTCCTGAGCTTCTACGAGGAGATCCCCAGGGAGATTTACGAATCCGCCTGTATGGACGGCTGCAATGAGTACAGGCTCTTTTGGAAGATCGCGCTGCCCCTGGTGGTTCCCAGCATTTCGGTGGTGGCCATCCTTACCTTCATCGGCGCTTGGAACGAGTTTGGCCTGGCGCTGACGCTGACCTTCAAGGATGCGCGTAAAACGCTGCCCATTGCCATCAATTCAATGATCCAGCGGGAGCGGGATACGCCTTTTGGCTCCATTGCCGCGGCGGGCGTGCTATCTATGGTGCCCGCCATTCTCCTGTCGCTGACCACGCAGAAATACATTGTCAAGGGTTTTACTGCCGGGGCTGTGAAGGGCTGAGTAAGAGGCCCTTTATGGATAAATGGAAGAAGGGTGGTTTTTCTATGAGGTCTCTCCGGAAAATGGTCGCTACTGCCGTCGCGCTGATGCTTCTGGTAACGGGCTTCGCCGCTGTGGCGGAGACATCCTATGACGTATGCCTCAATCCCGCCGGAACGGCGGACCTGAACATGACCCTTACCAATCTGGATTTGGACGGCACCCTTACGCCCGGCATGTACGAGGGCAAAAAGATCGTCGTGGCCACTGCGGCCGGGGATTTTGAAAACTCCCTGAAGGAATACAGCGAAATTTTCAAGCAGTTGACCGGGGGCGAGGTGGAGGTACAGGCCTTCCCTGATCAGCTGTTTGAAAAGACCCAGATGGCCTTGGCAACCGGCGGCCAGTTTGACGTGGTTATCATGCCCATCGCCTTCATCCACTCCTTCGCCTACGCCGGCTATCTGACGGACCTGACCGAGCTGCTGGCCACCAAGGCGAGCCCCGGTTATGATGTAGAGGATTTCCTCCAGGGCCTGTACAACACCTATGCCAACTATAACGGCATGACCGTAGCCATGCCCTTCAAGCCCGACAGCCAGGTGTTCTTCTACCGCACGGATCTGTTTGAAGATCCCGCCGTCCAGGCTGCTTTCAAGGAAAAGGTGGGCCGGGATTTGACGGTGCCCGCCACCCCGGAGGAGTGCCTGGAGGTGGCCGCCTTCTTCACCAAGTCCCTGAACCCTGATTCCCCTGTGGAGTACGGCTTCTCCACCATGATGTCCAAGGGGAACTCCCGCTTTAACTGGTTCAACCGCCTGGGCTACTATGGCGGCGCCGAGGTTGGGGAGAACTTTACCCCCGGCTTCACCAACGGCAGCGGCGCCAAGGCGCTGGAGTACATGGTGGAAATGTCCAAGTATGCCCCCGCAGACTGGCTCACCTTTGACTGGGATACCGCCAACACCTTCTTCGCTCAAGGCAACGCCGCAATGATGGAACAGTGGCCCGGTTTGTACCTCACTTGCAACCAGGCGGATTCTCCCACCTTGGGCAAGGTCGGCTTCGCCGTGGTTCCCGGCTCCAGCCCCACCCTGGGCGGATGGGCTATGGGCATCACCGCCGACAGCCCCGAGCTGGACATGGCCTTCAAGTTCTGTGAAATGGTGACCTCCAAGGATGGAGAGTGCGTGAAGATCGCCTATACCATGGATCCCTGCCGCGTATCCAACTATCAGCGGGATGTGGTGAAGGACGTCAGCCCCATGTACGAGGCGCTGATGGCCAACTTCGCCCTGGCCACCCAGCTGGCGGATACGGATATTCCCTACATCTCCGCGCAGATTGGGGATATTGAGGAGATTGCCATCCAGGCGGTGCTCTCCGGCGCTATGACGGTAGAGGATGCCATCGCCTCCATGGCCCAGCAGATGACTGACGTGGTAGAAAGCGTGAAGGACGAGCTGGCAAAGTAAGAACGCGCCGGAGCGCGGGATGCGTAAAACGTAGACAGGGTGGGACTGTTGCGCGTTTGCGTAGCAGCCCCACCCTTATCATACCGCTAGGACGTGAAGGAATGGTCAGGGTATGAATTTGTATCAAAACCCCTTGCACTTTCCCGAAGAAACGGTTCATGACCTGGGAGATCCCTTTGTGATGCGCTTTAATGGGCGTTATTACCTATTCCCCTCCACGGGGAACCGGCAGCCGGGGGTGCACGCCTGGGTAAGCGAGGATATGGTAAACTGGGAATACGGCGGCAATGTGGCCCCGGATCCCGGTTTAGTCAGCGCCTATGCTCCCGAGGTGTTCTACTATAACGGATGTTTCTATCTGGTCACGTCTCCCAATGGAGAGGGGCATTTTCTGTACCGCTCCCGGGAGGTGCTGGGGCCTTACGCAAAGGTGGGGGATCATTTGGGACTGACCATCGACGGCTCCCTGTTTGCCGACGATGACGGAAGCCTGTACTTCTTCCACGCGGAATACCCCTGTATCCATGGGCATGCCATGGACACGGAGGGCAACATGGGCCCGGTGGTGAAGCTGGCCGCCACTTCCATGGGTCATTGGACGGAGGGCCCCGGGGTGTTCAAGCGGAGAGGAAAATACTATATCACCATGACGGGGAACCACCTGCTTTCCCGAGGATACCGGGTGGACTACGCCATCAGCGACGAGGGGCCCCTGGGCCCCTACCGGGTGCCATACCGCAAAACGCTGCTGGTGAATACCGATTATGCCCGGGGCAGCCTGGGCCATTCCTCCACGGTGCTGGGGCCGGATCTGGATAGCCATTGGATCTTCTACCACAATTTTCCTGTGAGCCCCCGGGGAAAGCGGGAGCCCAGAACCTCCAATCTGGATCGCCTGGTGTTTTGCGGGGAAAGCCTGTACGCGGTGGGCCCCACCAACATGCCCTGCCCCGGGCCCAAGAGGGCGGATTTTGCCGCCTGGGCCGACGAACTCCGATGCCAGGAGGATTTTTACTTCCATCAGGACTTGGTGCTCAGCCGCCAAGGCATGGGGGAGCGGGGAACGGCGGAGGTTACTTTGCGCTTTGGGGAGCGGGGGAGCGTGGTGTTCGGCTATGAGGGGCCGCAGGCCTATGACGCGGTTTCCCTGGAAGACGGCGCGCTGGTGCTGCGGCGGCACGGGGCGGAGCGTTTGCGCAAGCCGGTCTTTGCGGGTTTTGACCCCCAGGCCTGGCATACCCTCCGCCTGGAGCGTAACGGGGAGAGGCTGGCCGTGCTCCTGGACGGCATGGGGCAGTTTGAGGCGGAGTATCCCTTTCCCACAAAGGGCCAGGTGGGCACGGCAGGAGCCAAAGCCACCTCCTTTATCAGCTTTAGCGAAGAAGTGGACCAATCCTCGGATAGGAAGGCGGACTTTGCCATTCCCGGAAGGCTGTTTGGCGTGCTGCACCAGCCCGGGGAGGAGGAGATGCCCTGCCTGGGAGGCCCACAGCGGCCCTATGCCTTGGTGGGGACCGGGCAGAACCTGCGCTTTGGCGTCAACGTGGAAAAAGAGGGCGTATACTGCGTTAAAGCCATGGTACACGCTGGGGAAGGAGCTCTATGCATCCTGCATCACCGGGAGGAAAGTATGGGAGCGGAGATTCCGGGGACGCAGCGGCCCCAACTCCTGGAGTTGGGTTCCATCGTCTTGAAAGCCGGGCTGTCCGCCCTTTGCCTGGAGGTGGACCGGGGAGCCATGGCGCTGGAGTATCTGGAGCTGTTTCCCATCCCGAAGCCGCTGCGGGGAAGCTACCGGGGAATCGAAGTGTGCGATCAGGCGGATCTTATGGAAGGGGACGCGGGCATCAGGCGCTGGGAGGGGATCCAGATGGATCGGCCGGGGCAGGTGTTGGCCCGCTTTGGACAGCGCTATCACCGGGATGAGACTGTGGAGACGGAGATGATTTTTCGCGGGGATCAGCGGGAGAAACCGGCAGGAATCTTTCTGCGGGTAAGTGAAAACTCGGTATATCCGGATCAGGTGATGGTAGGCCATCGGGGGTACTTCGTGGGCTTTGACGGAGAGAACGTGCAGCTGTGGCGGATGGACTTTGGCAGGACGGTGCTTTGTGAGCGCTACTGCCCCTTGGAAACCCAGCGGCCCTATACAATCAAAGCGCGGATTGGGGGCAACGCGCTGAAGGTCTGGGTGGGTGGCCGGGAGGTGCTGGCCTTTGAGGAGGACGAGCCCTGGAGCTATGGCTTGGCGGGGGTGGGCTCCTTTGGAAGCCGGGTGACGTTTTCCGCCGTGGCGATTGATTTGAAGTGAGGTGTGAAGCATGAGGGATCATTTTTCAGCGGAACGCTGGGATCAAAGCAAATGGTTTTTCACCAACATGACCACGCCCTGCTGCGAAACGCCTCAGCGGGCAGGAGATTCAGTGCTGCGGCTGCCGGAGCACCAAATGTGGAACGAAGGCAACTGTCTGCTCAGCCGGGGCTTCCTGGCCCGGGATGCCTGGGTGAGCGGCCTGTGGACAGGGTGGGACCAGGAATGCGAGGGTGCCGCCGTGGGGTATTATGCCGGGAACGGCAGCTTCTGGGGCTTTGTGATGCTGGCGCTAACCAAGGGGCGGGTGGAGCTGCGGGTGCATTCGGGGGGACAAAGCGGCGAATCCTTTATGTCCAAGGGGCAGCCCCGGTGGCATACCCTGGCCAGCGCCCCCTGGGAGGCTCACTGGCCTGTGAAAACCACGCTGATCCGCCACGGGGAGGAGTATGTGGCGATGCTGGACGACCAGGTGTACCTTACCGCCAGCATCCCGGAGATTCAGGGAGACGCCAGAGCCTTGTTCAAGAGCCTGCCTTGGCATGACCGCTACCTGCCCACTTACGCCGATCTGGATTGGGCGGAGGTGGAGGGCTTCGCGCCCACGGCCACCCTTAGGGGATCCGTCAGGGACGGGCAGGGCGCGCCTGTGGCGGGCGCCAGCGTACACCTGGCGGGGTTTGACTGTTACTTTACCCTCTGTGACGCTCAAGGCCGCTATGAGCTGCGGGACGTGCCCCGGGGAGAGCATAAGGTGATCGCCGCCGCCCAGGGATATGCCTTTGCCCAGGAGGACGCTTTTTGCCTGGCGGGCCAGGACAACCGCCGGGACATAACGCTACAAGCCGAAACCCCTGAAAATTGCCCCCGGCCGGAATACAACCTGCCGCTGTTTGACCGGAGCGAAAACGGCTGGATGAGCCTGAACGGCACCTGGGAGTTTGCCTTTGATCCCGGGGAGAGGGGCGTGGTGGAGCATTGGTACAGCCCGGACAGCAAGGCCTATGACAAAGCCATCCGGGTGCCCTTCTCCTGGGCCTCGCTGATGGGCTTTGGAGAGGAGCAGTTGGCCTGTGGGGATACCTTGCACCAGACCAACACCTGCTTTAACAACTATCTCCTCACAGGGCAATACGCCTGGTACCGGCGGCGCTTCACCGTGCCCGCGTCCTTCCCCAGGGGGCAACGGGTGATGCTGCATATCGGCGCCAGCTCCAACGTGACTTATGCCTGGGTGGATGGGCGCTACCTGGGCATGAGCAGCGAGGAATACAGCGACATCTGCTTTGATATGGGCGCTTTGGAGCCGGGCAGCGAGCATGTGGTTGCGGTCAAGGTCTTTTATCCCCATGATATTCCCAGCCACAGCATGGGCAAGCAAATTTTTTGGTTTGCCAGCGCCCCAGGCATTTGGCAAAGCGTGTGGATCGAGCCCAGGCAAGAAGCGCATTTGACACGGATTCACTGCACGCCGGAGCTTCGCTTTGAGGGCGGGCGCTGTACCCGGGCCCAGGTGCGCCTGGCGGTGGAGGCCCGGGGCCTGGACAAGGGCGAGGTGCGGGTGGTAATCCGCGCGCCCGGGGAAGGGGAGGAGATCCGTATGGCGCTCCCCTTGGCCCAGGGCAAAGGGGAGGCCGTGGTCTCCATCAAAGAGCCCAAGCTATGGCAATACCGCCAGGGGAATTTGTACACCCTGCGGGCGGAGTTGATGGCGGATTTCCACTGTGTGGACAAGGTAGGCACCTATTTTGGCTTGCGCAGCGTGGAAACCCGCTGGCTGCCCGGTCACAGCCCCCAGGAGGAGCCGGACCCCGCGAAGCAATACCAATACGTATACCTGAACAACCGCCCCTTTTACATTATCGGCGTACTGGACCAGGGCTATAACCCCTTTGGCGTGTATACTTACCGGAGTTACCAGGACCAGGGGGAGGAAAGGCGGGGCTCCATCGCCTATGATATTGACCGTACCCTGGCCTATGGATACAATCTGTCCCGGTTGCACATCAAGGAAAACGAACCGCTGTGGTATTACGAGTGCGACAGGAGGGGCCTTCCCGTATGGGCGGAGCACCCGGGCAACTTCTATGCCGTGCCGGAGGATCCCAATTGGCAAAGCGCCTACCGCCGCGAGTTGGAGGGCATGCTGGGCCGTATGCACAACCATCCCTCCGCCCTGATCCTGTCCACCATCAACGAATCCTGGGGCGTGGAGGGGGGCCATTGCCGGGGGCCGTGGGAAAACGAGCTGCGCCGCCGCTTTCTGGAGGAAAGTGCCCTGCGGGCGAAAGAGGCTTGGCCCCATGTGCTCATCTGCGACAATTCCGGCTTTGCCAAGACCAAGGCCTGTGAAATCGACGATTATCACCTGTATCCCAACGATCATTGGGAAGCTCGTAAAACCTGGGAGGAGCTCTGCGAAAAGTGCTACCCCGGCTCGCTGTACAACCGCCTCAACCGCCATGCAAAAAGCGACGCCGTGGGGAGTGTGCGGCAGATCGGCTCCCCCTATAGCGTGGGGGACGCGGTGCAAAACGGCAGTCCCCTGCTGGTGAGCGAATTTCTGCATATCAACGGCATCGACATGCAGACCCGCCTGTTTGAAAAAATTGCGGGATATGTGCGCATGAACGTGGCCTCCCACGAAACGGAGGACTCCGGCCCGCTGACCGCCGAGCGCTGGGAGCGGGATTACGGCTATGTGGATGACCGGCTGCGCCCCTTGGGCTACGATATGGTGAACAACATGGACATGGTGGTATGGGATGCGAACCGCCTGGAGCATGTCCGGGTGGGGCAAAGGGTGCGCCTTCCCCTCCGCACCTCCCACTTTGCCTGGCGGGAGGTACAGGAGGCCAAACTCCACCTATCTGTTACAGGCATCGACATGTTGGGCGGGGTGAAGGAACGGATATGGACGGAAACCCGGGACATCGCCTTCGCACCCTACCGGGTGGAGGAGCAGGAGCCCTTTATGTGGGAGGTTCCCCAGGGGATTCGCGGCGCGTATGTGTTCGCCAAGGTGACGGCGAGGGAAGAAACCCTGTGCCGGAACTATGTGCAGCTTTGCGTGGACGATGCCCGGGAGGAGGACAGCGAACGGATCATCCGTATTCCACCCGCTGCGTATACCCATCTGGAAGGGGCGTATCCCTGGGTGTTCCGCGCAGGGGAGAGGTGCGCCCTGTGCATCCATGGCAGAGGAGAGGTGCGCTATGCCTTCACCCTGTACAAGCCCGCCATGGGCGCGACGCTGCGGCTGGAGCTGGGAGCCAGGGAGGGGAAGAATGCCGTCAAGGTAACGGACCAGCGCCTGTATCCCACCAGCGTTGCCCTCTATCTGGATGGCGAACCCATTGGCACGCTATGCCCCAAGGATGACTCCTCTGACGAGCGGGGCCTGTTTTCCAACGCGGCGGCGGGGGGCTCGGTGTTCAATTACATGAACCTGGGCACCCTGGGCTATGGAGAGCAGTTTGACCTAGAGATACCCCCGGCGCTGCTGACGGAGGGGCTCCATTCCCTGACCCTGCGCTGTGCCCAGGGCGGCATGAGCCTGTACGGACGCTTTACGGGCCGGTATGGGGCGGACCCCATGCTGTTACTGTCCTAAGGGAAGGGAGAAAAGCAGGAATCCGGGGCTGGAAGCGCGAAGCAAAACCCATTAAGCGCCGAGGAGGACCCCATGTCGCAGCCGTTATATAAAAAGATTCAAGAGGATCTGCTGGGGCAGATCCTGGCGGGGGAGTACCGCGATGGCGACCGGATTCCCTCCGAGTCGGAGCTGATGGAGCACTACTTTGTCAGCGCCATCACGGTGAAGACGGCGCTGAACAACTTGGTGGATCAAGGGGTGATTTACCGCATCAAAGGGAAGGGCTCCTTTGTGGCGGAAGGCCTCTTTTCAGAAAGCGGAAAGGAGCCCGTGAAGAAAAGTATTACCATCGGGGTGGTGTTGCCCACCATGTCCACCCGGGTGGAGCAGTATTACATGCTGTTTCTGGACCGGTATTGCAACCAATACGGCTACAATCTTCTGATGCGCTGCTCCAATGAATCCCCTGACCAAGAGGTCAAGATCCTGAGGCGTTATCTTTCCATGGGCGTCAACGGATTCATTCTGTTTCCCGTGGTGTCCGAAATCAGCAATGCCACCATCCGCCAGCTTATCGCCAAGAGCTTTCCCTTTGTGCTGCTAGACCGGTATCTTGATAATCTGGACGTGCCCTATGTGGTCTGCAACAACGAGCAGGGAGCGCTGCTGGCCGCCAAACACCTCCAGGAGAGGGTGGGCCGGGAAATGACCATGGTCCATTACCCTCTTTGTAACAGCGCAGTGACGGATCGCTTCAACGCCTACCGGCAGGCCTTTGAGGACCTGTCCCTGGATTTTGACGGGGCCAACCATTGCCAGATCGATGACTTGGAGTTGCTGAACGGAGACTTTATGCAGCGTACCTCCTATCTCTACCAAGCCATTGAGAAGCATTTGTTGGATTATCCCCGGTTGCGGGGCCTGTTTGCCGCCAACGCGGAAATCGCCCAGGTGGCCTATTATGTAGTGTGCCGACAGGGGTACCTTGTGGGCAGAGACTTTCACATCGTCAGCTTTGACAACGCCTATTTGCCGGGGGTATGCTTCATCCAACAGGATTTTCCAAGGCTGGTGAAGGAAAGCATCGACTTGCTGCACAGGCGCATAGAGGGCAAGGACGGCGGCGCCCACCGGGTGGTAGACGTACAGTTAATTGAAACCGTGGAGGCCCCCAAGCCCAACGACGGGCTCCATCATCTGATTATGAGCTTTGTAGGCCTGGAGGAGGAGCCTGCCCAGGGGCGGTAGAGAAGAGAGCCTTCGCTTGCTGTTTTTGGAACGGAGAGACTTTTATGCATAAAAACAGGAGAATCCCGCGATCTTTATTTTTCGAAAGAAGCGTAGGACCCCTCCTCGATTTGGCATGGCGTGCGTATCCCGGGCGCGTAGTGGGGATGATCCACGCTATAAAAGCGGATATACTCGTTTACGGCTTCGGTCACTTCAGCCCTGTCTTTGATAGATGGTCTTATACAATTGATCCTTCTTCAGAGAGGCGAATACCATGGCACAGGCCCTGGCCAAGGAGTTATTAAAAATAAAGACATAGACCGCAAGAAGAATTAATCCGGAAGGCCGCCGCTTTGGCGGAGAGGGAGCGGGGAAATGGGCGGAGGCGGCGGATGGTCTTTACATGGATAAAACAGAGGTTGGATTGATACTGCATAAGAGAATAAAATGTAACGCCTCATAGGAAAAAAGGAGATTAATTTAACGGCAACCTAAAGGCTAACGCCTTCCGCCAACTCCCAATCCTAAAACCGATCATCCAGAAACCCATGTGCATTTTTATCATTTTGGGATGGAAGATACAGACAAAGGCTACCAAATTGATAAAGGATTTGATAGTCTTTTTTGTTGCCTAAATGTGTTGGGATATAAGGGCTTGGGGCTGTTGCCTCTTTAACGGACCAGCAAAAAGCTGGGTTCATTTTACCTTGAGATGTGTTTGACTCCTCTCCCTCAAAAGCAGGCGTTAAAAACACGCCAGACTATACATCTTTTTGTCGTCGGGACGTCAAATCTGGCAAGCTGTGTGCATTGAAAATTTGTGGGTGTACGCAAAAACATTGGGATACCCGACAGGAAGCATGTATGCCAAAAAGCAAATGGGCAAACCATGTTTAAGGGCATCCCCCTCAAAGGGAGCGCTTTTTCTTGCCGGCAAACCCCTTTCCTAAACTACACCAGCTCCCGCATATACTTGTCGATCAGCGCAGGATCGTTGCGCCGCGCCGCCAAAACCTGTCCGTCTTTCAGGGAACGGTGCTTTTCGTGATAGGTGGGCTGCTCCTTTTCATACAATACGCCGATGGGGATGCGCTCGCCGAATTCCATGGCCCTCTCCATGGCCGCCAGGCGGTTGCCTGGGTCATGGGTGTCATCCAATTCATAAACACGCTGATTATACCAAGCGAAGGTGTTGACCTTGTTGAAGCTGACGCAGGGCTGCAAAATATCCACCATGGCGTAACCTTTAAATAAAATAGCCCGCTTCATCATCTCTTCCAGATGCCGCGGCTTGCCGCTGAAGCTTCGCGCCACAAAGCCGGCCCCGGCTGCAATGGCCAAAAGAACCGGGTTAAAGGGGATATTGTGATTGCCGTCCACCTGTACGCCGCTTGTAGCGCCCTCGTCCGAGGTGGGGGAAGCCTGTCCCTTTGTCAAGCCATACACCTGATTATCGTGGATGAAATGCGCAATATCCACATTGCGGCGGATATTGTGAATAAAGTGATTGCCGCCTTCCCCGTAGCTGTCACCGTCTCCGGTATTGATAATGACGGTCAGTTTGGGGTTCACGATTTTCGCCGCCACCGCGGGCGGCACCGCACGTCCGTGAAGCCCGCAAAAGCTGTTCGCGCCGATATATTGGGGGGTTTTTGCGGCTTGCCCGATGCCGCCCACGATCAGCACGTCATGGGGGTCCTTGTTCAATGCCTCCAGCGTTTTTTGGAGAGAGTCCAATATATTGAAGTTTCCGCAACCCGGACACCAGGCTGTTTCATAAGTGACATATCCGCCCATCAAAATCCCTCCTTTACGATTCGATCCGCGATTTCCTCGCCGCTGAGTTGCCTGCCGTCATATTTCAATATTCCGGCATCCGTTTTTATCCCGGCAACTTCGGTAATCAGCGACGCAAGCTGACCCGTATAGTTTTGCTCCACATGAATGAGGCGCTTGGCGGATGCGGCCGTTTTCTTCAATAATTTTTGCGGAAGCGGCCAGATGTCGCCAAACACCAACGCGCCATAGCGCTTTGCGCCTTTTTGGTTCAGCAACCCTACGGCTTCCTCCAGGGGACCGTACAGAGAGCCCCAGCCCAAAAGCAATACATCAGGGGCCGGGTCCCCAAGTAATTCGGGCTCCTGAAGCTCCCGCTCCATCAGCGCCAGCTTGCCCATACGTTTGTTCATCATGCGGACACGGGTTTCGCTGTCCTCCACGATCCGCCCATGCTCGTCATGCTCGTCGGTGTCAGCGGCAACAAAGCCTTCTTTGGTTCCGGGGAATTTGCGGGGAGAAATGCCGCTTTCCGTAAAACGATAGCGGGCATACTCCTCTGGGGCAGGTACGTCTTTCGGTTCGTACAGCGCAATTTTGCCGGGATCCAGCACCGGAATGGTGGCCGTAGAGTCCGCCAGATACTGGTCGCTGAGCAAAATCACCGGGATTTGATATTTTTCCGCCATGTTGAAGGCCCGAATGGTTTGGTAAAACGCATCCTCATGATGGCGCAACGCGATTACCATGCGGGGGAACTCCCCCTGGGAAGCAGAAATGGCAAATTTTAAATCGCTCTGTTCCGTGCGGGTAGGAAAGCCGGTAACAGGGCCGGGGCGCTGTACATCCGCCACCACAAGCGGGATTTCGGCCATGCCGGATAAACCAAGGGCTTCCACCTTCAGGCTGAAGCCGCCGCCGGAGGTGCCTGTCATGGCCCGCGCACCCGCAAAGGAGGCGCCGATCGCCATGTTGATTGCCCCAATTTCGTCCTCGGCCTGCTCCACAACAATGCCCGTTTCCGCGGATTTTTGCGCCAGGTACTCCATAATGGAAGTGGAGGGTGACATCGGGTATGCCGAATAAAACTGCAGCCCCGCTGCCAGAGCGCCCAGAGCCAGCGCCTGGTTGCCGGAAATAATCATGTGACCGGAGGCATCCCCTCCGGCATGCTGGAATTTTTGGGGCACCGCATCATATCCGGCCAACACAGCCTTGACATTGATCTCCACATATTCCGCCTTCACCGATTTTCGGAAAATGCTGTCCGCCTGCTCCACGCTCATGGGGACACCGAACAGCTTCAAGGCCGCGCCGACAGCCACGCTGCCGGATACGCGCGCGTTGCCCAGCCCCTGCGCTATGGCCGCCATATCCAGCTTGATAACGAAGGCATCATCCGCCTTGACCGCGCTGTCACAGAGGATAAATCCGCCGTCCCGCAAATGCTCCCGATGGATTGCCACAGTTTCCTCATTGAGGGCGATGATACCGTCCAGCCTTTCGCTGTGGCACCGGGGAACCTGCGCGCCAAAACGAATGCGGGAAAAGTTATGCCCGCCCCGGATGCGCGACATCAGATCGCGCATGGTAAACACGTTGCAGCCCGACTGCTTGAGCCACCGTTCCAATATTGCCGCAGTAGTATCCACGCCCTGGCCTGCAGCGCCGCCAATCAATAAATTATACATATGCTCTCCTCGGTCTTCGGTCGTACGGGTTTAGATGCTTGTTACAGTATAGCAGAAACGGAATGGAAAAGCCACGAAATGACAGGAAAAACAATAGACCGCCGGTCATCCCCCAAGGGGTGCGGCGGGGGCTTGTTGGACGGTTGCGTGCAAGCGGTTAAGAAGCCCTGTAGTACAAGGGTTTTCAGCTGATTTTGTGTTTTGAGAACAGGGCTTCTGGACCGCGGATGATGTGAATCTGCTTGCGCAGAGCGCCTTCAAGGGCACAGAGCCGCCCACTTTCACCTCCCTTTGGCGTTCCGGCAAATTGTATGAGTTCTGCCGAAAGGTGTCCCGAGTTTCGCAAAAGGTGCGGGTGTAGTTGATGGAACACTACCAAATCGTTGGGAAATCATGCGCCCTGTGATGGGGTTAGACGATGTACAGGATCGGCATTTCCGCAAGCTTTTCGGATAGCTTACGCCGCAAGTAATCTTCCGCATCCGCCCGTACCGGGGCGGTGTAGCAGTATTTGCCCTTGCCCCGCCCCGTCATCCGCGCCGAATCAAACAACGGAGCGCTGCCGGGGAAGGCTTCCGTATTGATTGCGTTTTGGACAAAACTGTATGTCATGAAGATTATTTCGATAAAGCCGCTCTGCTTAACAGACATGCTCAGCGTGTCCGCAAGAAAATCAATGAGCTCGCCATATAGCTGCTTCCAATCGGGAAGCAATATGATGGGTGCAATCAGCAAACCAACCGGGTAGCCCGCTTCGCAAACCGCGTTCAGGGCGCGCACCCGGGCTGCCAGGGGCGAGGTTCCGATTTCGATCCGGCGAATGATGGTTTCAGGGTTTACGCTCATACGGAAAATTATCTTGCGCTGGTGGTCCAAATTCAGAAGCGGCCCGACCCTGTCGAATTTTGTGGGGAAGGTCAGTTTTCCAAGCCCGGCTTTTGAGAACCGCTCGATCGTCCAGACAAGATTCCCGGTAATCTCGTTCTCCAGAATCAGATCGCTATTGCTGCCAATTTCAAAAGTAGAGGCACCCTGGGCCTGCGCATCCGCCTTCAGGAGCTTATCCATCATTTCTTCACGGTTGACGAATAAGCGAAGATAGGCGCATTTATTGTAGGTACATACCAGGTAGCAGTAAAGGCACATCGCCCGGCACCCGGACGACGTGTAGGGGACGAGCCAATCCGACACCTTGTGGTTGGCTACATATTTGTGCGTTTTTCGGGTGCCGATCACCAGATGTCGCTTTAAGTGGGGGAATTCCGTATTTGCCGCTGTGTGAAATGTGGGGATTCGGTTGTGGCTTTCGATCTCCAGCCACGGCAAATGGGCGTACTTTTCTTTGAGCTGGATTCCCAGCGGGTACTCAAGCGCCTTCGGTTCGTAGTAGACAGCGTCAAATTTCAGATCCATATCGTTACCTGCCATCCTGTTTTTGACATGCAAACAGCCTGCCGGGCGGAATTCTAATAGGATACCCGGGATTTTGTAGCGTTATGAGAAAGAGGAATGCCGGATGGAATAGGACCCTTTGAAAATACAATACGTTTAGCATTGGAAAAGCACTTTTTGGGACGCCGTATCTTTTTAATTTAAGCAGAATGGCACGCCCACCCTCCCGAGAACCTGATCACTGTATATTCAATGCAATTAAGCGATATCAAGGGTTTTGTGGGCGGGGTTGCCAAGTTGGTGCAATTGGATACACACGATTCGCCCCCATGCAACCGGCGCTGTCCTTGAGAATCTACAGCTTGTTTCCCAAAACAACACTCTTGACAGTTTTTTGGATCAGAGCCTATATAGACCATGGCGGAAGCCCCGCGTCAAAAACATATAGCGCCTGAGGTGTAGTAGAGTCACGCTTTTGAAGATGATGATATTCGTGGGTTTTGGCAGATTATAAACAGTAGATTGGGGCAATTACATAGACCGGCTTATGCTGCAATGGTAGGTGCAAGTTCCATTGAAGTATCCCATTTTGAACGAAGAAATATTAAAGTTATTAACTTGAATAGGGAAAAAAGTAGATTATCAGTCAATCCTAAATCAGTTTTTCATTGAAGTAAAAGACATGATAGATGAAAAGGCGCCAAGCAAAATTACGCCTACAAATGAGAAAGCTCGCGAGGAATGGAGACTCCCCAGCAGTAACAAACGTCTTTGCTTCATATCAGCACCATATATCCGGATATCAATTCTAAAAGAATTAATATATCCCATTTTAGATGACAACGGCATAATTCCTACAACACTTGATGAAGCAATAATGCCGGGAGAGAACTGGATGGCAAAAAGCGAGACGTTACTTAAAGAATCTTCTTTTGCCATTGTTGATGCATCTGGCAATAATGCAAATCTTATG
>JAYFPK010000051.1:0-36915 GCA_034927815.1 Candidatus Limiplasma sp. | reverse complement strand
CTTATCGGCATCAATGAACCGAACCAAATCATCTGTAAAAGTATTACTGCATTGTATGAAGTAATCAAACACGTTTTCCTCTGTGTGCCCCACAAGATTTGACGTTATCAATTGCTCCCACAACGCCTGATTCATAACACTTGATAAAGCACCAATTACTGTTTTGAGCACAGCGATATAGGCTGACTTGTGTTCGGCAGACACCTCTTCATTATTTAGGAGCGCCAAAACATCATCTTCATTATCTTCAATCCACCCATCACAGCATTCAAGAATCTCTCCGACATAATCGTCGATCGAACTCTCGACATATGCCGTTAAGGGGCTGTCTGGCTGCGCTTTTATGAGGGTATAATTCTTGTGTTTAAAGTCATCTGATACTAAGAGCCCATACTTGGCCTTCAGCAGATGCGAAATGTTAGGAAAAGACAATTCATATAAGTTGTTAGCATAGATGGCGCCGAACAACTCCTCGTCTGTAGTATCGTAATCAATGCTACAAAAGCGTATTCCGAGCAGTTTGAAGCGATTCACAAACGAAACAAGCAAGCGTTCCTGCTGGGTGTTCGCCCCAAATATAGTTTTCATTTTTATTTCTCCAACGCTTTCTTTGTCAAAGAGTCTTGGATGACTCGAAACAAAAGCGGACAATGCTTGTGCAAAGTCTTCATCACTAGTGAGATCGTGGTCAGGTGTCACAATAAGCGTCCTTAAAACAAAGGCATTACGATAATCACGAGCAAACTCCACCTTGTGGAGAATTATGTCTATAACGTAATCTTTTCTCACGGAATTAAGCAGATTGACAAGATAATTGAGTCGCTCTCCCGGCATGTCGGCTAATGCACTCTGCAAAAAAGCATTTGTCTTTGTACTAAGAATCTGTTCCACCATCGCCATTAGGCATTGTCCCTCTTTAGTTCTGTCTGCCTTTATCGTCGGAAAAATAGGAATGTTTTCTGGATATTGTGTGGTCTGCTCATTAACAGCGCACTTTTGCAGGAGGAAGAAAAGCAAGTCGTAATTCAGTACTTCCGGCTTGTCAAAGACCGAAATATCCAAATGGGCGAGCACCTTTTGCGGCTCTTTCAATTGGTATCCGGGTTCTTTCTTGACTTGATCGGATACGCTACGAAGGAATATCTTATCTATCCTACTTAGACTATGTTCATAGAAATAGGCCATGTAGTCTGCGTAAGACTCATCAATATAACCATTGCGAACGAGATATTTGAGCAAGGGAAAATAGTCATTCCCGCGAACATCTTTAAAATCTAAAACGACTCCTATATCATTTATACTGGTTACTGCGAACAATTCATCAACGTTTTCGCGGGTGATGATATCCTGCAGAGCTTCACTTTTTGCTCTGGCAATTGCGCTTTCAATGTGCTGTATATCAGTCTCAAGTATAGACAACCTTCCTCCACTCAGAGCATCAATTGCTTCTTTTCTTGCCTTTTCTTCTTTAGCAAACAATCCATATTGCTCTTCCTGTTTCCGGGAATCATAGGGATGTAACTTCCTCACAGCATCTTGCTTGTTTTGCATGACTACTCCGAGTTCTTGTTGTGAGGTCAGATGCTCTTTCTTTGCCGCTTCAAGTCTTTCTTTCGCAACTTCCAAATCCGCATCTAGCTGAGCAATTTTCGCCTCAATAAACTGCTCCTTTTGATCAAAAAGAGTGAATACAAAGCCTCTTCCCAACTGTAAATCGCTAAAATCACGGGGAAAAAGATTTTTGTAAGCGATAATTGCCATCAATTTGTTCGGATTTAGTTCGGTTATGTTCAGACGACTATCGTAAACCAAAAACTCGTTGCAGATGTTCTTTAGAATACGCATATCATCAATATACAATGAAAGTCCACGCAAAAACGATTCGTCAAACAGTTTTAATGTGCCACTATCGCCAAGATGCTTAGCAAACTGATCGTAGGAATTAGAACCGTCAACAACAGGAACAACCGGGATAATAAAGTCAAAAAACTTGGTTCTGTCCTTGGATACAAAAATATCATCACGAAGGAGGTAGAAAAAACGAAGCGGCTTTACATTTGTCTCTTTGCTTCGCTGAACATTTATAAGACTATTAACTTCTCGTAGCCGTTCAAAGATGCGATTGGTATTGTATCTATCCATATCCTCAAAAACAACAACATCCGCTTCGCACTGATTAAACAAGTATAAAACTTCATTGAGATACTTATCAAAATACGAATCATCGCTACCCTCAAAAATCTCAATCGTGAACTTGTCCGCGCTGATCTTCTTAAAAATGCCTTTGTTTAGTTGGGCCTTTAAGATATGATACAGCAACACCGCAGCTAGTGCAACACACATAGCTCCACTAATAAAAAGAGAACCATTCCCTATAGTTAAGCTTAAGATATCCTTTACCCATGGTCTCGAAATACTTGTCACATAGCCCTGCCAATCGGTAAAAAAGAGGATATGAATAAGTGAAGAAATAAACAGTACTATCTCTGTAATCCACCAAATCAACTTCATCGACGATATTTTCTGCTTGACCCTAAAGTTTGTCTGCGGGATGCGGCTCGGTGCAATCTGGTGAATGAGTTGATTCAGAATTTTTCCTTCCAACACAGATTCCTTTACTACTTCAGGTTTAGGAGTATTCTCCGTTACTGAATCTTTGGGATTAAAGATATCCCCTACGGCCTGAAAATGTGCCAATGAAATATGGAGAAATTTTTTGGCTGGATGCGCTGCTTTATATGACTCTAAAACACTACTTTTCCCGGCACTGTATGCACCAGAAATAGCGATATTTCGTAAATCATTATTCTCAAAAACAAAATCTAACGCTTCGCTGTAAATGCCGATTTCGGCGTCTCGGATTGGCGTCAGCTTCTGGAATTTCGGCTTCCTTTCAGGCATGTCTCTTCCTCCATCCGTCTTGCCTCTATAATTATAGGGATTGTATAACTTTGTTTCTCGTTATATATCCCATATCAAGAATTCACCAAACCGTTGCAGAATGGATAATACCTATTCATTTTACCTTATTGTGCTTTCTATTAATGCCTTTTTGAAGCGCCTTTTCAATCGCCTCCGTAGTGACAATATCTCTATCATATATTTCCAGCACAATTTCTTCTGTTGACATCTCCGTCCTTTGAGTATCTCGGATAATCAAGACCAACTTCCCCTTATGATTGTCACCCTTTTCTCTGCCCTTTTTGCATGCATTGACAATAGCTGTAACTAAATCAACAATTGATTTTGTTAATGCCAGGCCTGCCGTTCCAAGAGCTAACCAAGCGATGACTTCTGGTCCACTTTCATGCTCGTGATAATCGATCTTATGATCTTTCTTCAAATTAATAATTTCATCAATTAAACCATTGGTTACAGGGGAATGCCTTCGACAAAAGCATCCTCCTTCAGCCCGAATCTTAATAGTAATAGGATAACTCCTTTTATCCATATTCTCATCTCCACATAGTTTTTATAGAATGTTTCCGATACATAATTTATTTCCGTGTGTACATGATGGAGCACTTGTTAACATGGTATTTATCAATCCCATAAATCTTAACCTCACCTTTCTCAAGCCTAGAAAAAGTTTCTGGCATTGATTCGATGTCATAGGAATACTGCTCAACGTCTCCTACTTGAAACTTATGATCAGCTAAAATACGTCCAAGCACATCCCCATTAGTAGAAAACAACAAACCATTTTGTTCAAGTTCTTCATCCGTCAAGACCGTAAATGCAAAAATTCTTCTATCCATGTCAATTCCCCCCCTGGTTTTGCAATCATAAAGCAAGTTATAGCTTGTCCTTTGTATAATTAATTTGTGCCCGTTATGTACGCATACAGAAAACTCGCCATCAAATTTAGAGCAATTGACGCAATAGCTGTTATCAGCATCGAAAACAAAGGTCGGCGTTTAATAAAATCCATAATGAACGAATATCGGCTCTTCCGAACGTGCTTTAGCTCCTTTTTTAAAACATCCAAAAAATTGGCCGGCAGCGCCTTTTTTCGGAGCCTAGCCTCACAATCCGCGCATAAGCACATCTGCTCACAAGCGTAAACCACATCATATTTGTTTCCTGTCATATCGAAAATGCAACGTCTCGTTTCATCATGGCAACACTCAATTTCGGGGTAGAGGCTGTTGTTCCCCTGAACATATAGGCTTACCGCCTCATATATGTTCTTCAGCAGATAATTCAGAAGGTCAATATTTACATCCGACATAATATCGGCTGCTTGGAAGAATGTAATAACGCCAACACGTTCTCCAAGCCGACGCATAAAGTAGTTACCTTCTATCTGATTTTCCAGCAATGCCATAGTGATATCAGAATTAACATCTGGTTCAATCAGCGAGGCTATCTGCGCTTTGGGATAACTCCAATCAAGAGAAACCGTATTGGGCAGATCAGCTATTGTTCGAACGTTGATAATTTTGAAGATCTTGGATTTGTATGATCTTAGCTTGTTAATACTTGACATATGCAATTGCGTTCCTAGGAGAACAAGGGTTATTTTTACAGGTAGGCTCATCATGTACTGCCCTCCGATGAAATAATATAGCCCAACATGCCTCACAGAAGCATTCCCTTAATCTCTTTACATTCTAACACAATTCACCATCATTTGCATACTTCATCCACCGGAATAATGTTAAAAACTGCCTGCAAAGTAAGCTACAATAGGTTACTCTGCAGGCGGTCGTGAGCATTTCCCCTTGTCTATCTCTCCCACTCCACCAAACGCCCATCCCTGAACAAAAACGCCAAGCCTCCATCCTTCCCCACCGTGACGCTCTCCATCACCGCGTTGAACAACCCCTCATCGAAATCGTGGAGCAGGTCTTTCCGTTCCCGCAGTGCCTGCACGAACGCCTCAATCCGATGCTGTCTGTTCCTCCATTCCTGGCGCTGCTGTTCAATCCATACGAGCTTGGCCTTCGCGGCCTCATACCTCTGGGAAAGCATTTCTTGACGCCGACGATATTCGCCCTGATCCACCACCATCGAAGCGTTCTGCCGCACCAAGCCTTTCATCTCCTCATGGCTTTCGCTCCACTGGGCAGTGGCCTTCTTCTCCTGGCGGTCCAAATCGCTTGTATCGGCAAATACCGCCAAAACCTCATCGTAGGCGGCAATGATCTCTTCCTTGTTCTGGATTTGCCCATTGAATGCCTTGACGAACGCCTTTTTAAGCATCTCCTCATTCAGGTGAGGGGTTTCGCACTTTTTTTCGTTCTTGAATTTCCGATTACACTGCCAGATCACCCTGCGGTACGGATCATTGGAGTGCCACACCTTGCTGCCGTAGTACCCACCGCAATCTCCGCAAACAATTCTGCTGGAAAAGCAGTTCATACCGCTCTTGGGCCCGGTCGCTTTCCTGCGTCGCAGCTCCTCCTGTACCAGATCGTGCACTTCGCGGGACACAATGGCAGGATGGCTGTTTTGCACGTGATACTGCGGAACCTCGCCGTTATTGACCTTGCTTTTCTTGGTCAGAAAATCAGTTACAAAAGTCTTTTGCAGAAGGGCCTCACCCTTGTACTTCTCATTGGTGAGAATGCTCTCCACCGTGCTGGCGGGCCAGGTTTTCTTTCCGCTAGGCGATAGAATGCCCTGTCTGCTCAACTTCGCGGCGATACCGCTCACCGTCATGCCGTCCAGAAAAGACCGGTAAATCCACCGCACCGTTTCCGCTTGCTCCGGCACAACCTCCGGCGTCCCGTCCTCACCTTTTTGGTACCCCAGGAACCGCTTGTAGGGCATGGAAATCTTTCCATCCGCAAACGCTTTGCGTTTTCCCCAACTCACGTTTTCGGAGATCGATCTTGACTCTTCCTGCGCCAGACTGCTCATAATCGTAATGAGCACTTCACCTTTCCCATCCAGCGTATAAATGTTCTCCTTCTCAAAGAAGACCTCGCAGCCCTTCTCCTTCAACTGGCGCACTGTCACCAAGGAATCAACGGTGTTCCGGGCAAATCTGCTGATAGACTTGGTAATGATCAAATCGATTTTCCCATCCAGCGCGTCAGCCACCATGCGGTTAAAGCCCTCTCGCTTCTTAGTGCTCGTGCCCGTGATGCCCTCGTCTGTATACACCTCCACGAAGATCCATTCCGGGTTGCCCTGAATTCTCTGGGTGTAGTAGTCCACTTGAGCTTCATAACTGGACTGCTGTTCCTCATCATCAGTGGACACGCGGGCATAGGCCGCGACGCGCCGACATTTTGGCAGTTCGAATCCTTCCAAGTCGATTAACGCCTTTTTCTCAGGCGTCAATTTCGTGATAATCTTTTGTGCCTGCATACCTTACTCTCCCTTCGCAACCAACAAAGCTTGCTCCCTGGCCCGCTGTTTCATCTCATCCGTCCAAGAGTTCTTACGGGAAGGGATATCCCAGTCCTGTTCCACTGTTTTTCCATCCGCCAACACAAAAACAATGAGACGGCGTCCCACGATACGGATCTCCCGAACTTGCCGCCGAACCTCATCAGCGTCAAAAAAAGACCACCCCAACACGTCAGTAGTCAGGGTGGTCAGGATATCCTCGGGGATCTGCCGCGCGTCGCAGACCGCTTTCCCTTGCCGGTTATAGGTACTACACGTCCAGAGTGACTTTGCGTATTTGGTGCCATAGTTGTTGGTCTTATGCATGTACGGAGCGCCACACTTCTCGCAGCGGATGAGGCCGGAAAATGGACGCTTGATTGGCGCGTTGCGCGGAGGAGTGCATTGTGCCCATCGGCGCTCCCTTTCTCTGTGCGCTTCTTCAAAGGTCATCTTGTCGATGATGGGCGGATGGCTGTTTTGCACATGGTATTGGGGCAGCACACCACGATTGGGCAGCAGCTTCTTAGTAATGTGATCCGTCACATACTTTTTCTGCAGCAGCATCTCCCCGATGTACTTTTCATTTCGAAGGATGCCCTTCACCGTGGTAGCGTTCCATTCCATACCCTGTGGAGCGGGAATACCCTGCCGGCTTAGTTGATTGGCGATACTCTGCCACCCCATCCCAGCCAAGTACCTCCCGTAAATCCGCCGCACCACCCGGGCTTCTTCCGGTTCAATTATCAGCTCGCCATTTTCCCGCCTATAGCCATAGACCCGAAAAAAGGTCGCCTTGCCTTTCTCGAAGTCTTTTCGAATCCTCCACTTGCAATTCTCGCTAACGGACCGACTCTCTTCTTGAGCATAGCAAGCGAGAATTGAAAGCATCAACTCACCCTCCCCGCTCATGGAGTGGATGTTCTGCTCTTCAAAGTAGATATCGATGCCCAGACCCTTCAATTCTCGCACTGTCTGAAGCAGGGTGACGGTGTTCCTGGCAAAACGGGAGATAGACTTGGTCAGCACTAGATCAATTCTTCCTGCCCGGCAATCCGCCAGCAACCGCTGAAACTCCGGGCGGCTATCCTTGGTCCCTGTTGTGGCCTCATCGGCATAGACGCCTACATACTCCCATCCGGGATGCCCCTGGATATATGAGCTGTAGTGGCTGACCTGTGCGGCCAGTGAGCGGAGCATGGCGTCCTTGCCATCGGATACCCGTGCATAGGCCGCAACACGGGTTCGAGTAGGCAACTTCGGAATCATCGGAACCTTGGTTATAATTTTTCCCAAGAATATAACCTCCTTTCGCCCCCATGTTCCCTCTAAAACCCTTTTATATCAAGGCTTTCCTGCCACTAAAGCACCCCATACGGGAGAGAATTTCCTCGCCAAAATTGTATCAATTTTCACGTATTCACCCTGGGTGATCAGCCCGCCCCGCAGCATCTCTTTTGCGATAGATACCGCAATGCGATAATTGCTTTCCCGTGCGAATTGTTCTTTGCTCATGCGCGCCTCCCAAAGCGGTGGCCCATATAGCAAGCCGTGGAACAATACTTCCTCGGTCCGTTTGAGATAAAAACCTTTCCACAGAAAGCGCAAACTTCGGAGCTTGCGGATTTAGACAGGGCCCTGTTCGCGTGCCACCAGCTCATACGGCAGCCACTGGAGCAAAACCTACGGGGCTTACCACAAAGCTGCTTTTGAAGTTGCTTGCCGCACTGTGGGCAATGATCGCCATCCTCACGCGCTTTCACTTGAGAAACCCTGCCTAAGCCACTGCGCTGGCAGAAAGACTTTACTGTGTTTGCTGACAAGCCCAAAAGCGCTGAAATCTTCGCATAGCTCGTGCCATGCTCACGCAACTGCTGAACCTGCTCCTTTTGTTCTGGCGTCAAAACTCCCGACCCCTTTGAATCAAATGATAGTGGCCCGGGTTCTTACGTCCCGGGCCACATGTCCGCGCATACACTCAAAGTGCATACTGAGCAAAAACCGGGACGCACCACGCGCCCCGGCCAAGAGAATCCCTGTTTAGTTTTCCCCCGCCTCCGGCGGCTTGGTTTCCCGCTGCTTCATCTGCTCCAGCACGGTTTTGAGCCGCTCCGGGAAGGGCACCCCGGCAACCGCGAGATTTTCCAGGATGCTGAGGCCCTCGTTGGCCAGATAGAACCAGATAATGGCGGAGCGGAACACCGCCTGCTCCGTGCCCAGCACCCTGTCCAGCATCGCGGCCACCAGCACCACCAGAAGCATCAGGCCTTTGCGGGCAATGCCCGCCGCTCCGGCCTTGCTGTCCATGCCTCCCGTGGCGCTCTTGCCGCTCTTCCCAAGCCAGGCCGCGATCAGCCCCGTCAGATAGTCCACTCCCATGAACGCGCACAGCACGATCAGCAGGGTATCCAGCCCCCCGAACCATCCGGCCACAGCGCCGCCCGCGGCGCAAAGGGCCTTGAGCGCCTTATCCCACGCAACCTTCATTCCGTTTCCTCCTTTGCGGCCGCCCCGTACTTTTCCACCAGGGCGGATAGCTCGTCCAGTAATAATGAAAAGAGCGAACCCGCCTGTCCGCCATCGGGGACGCTCTCCACATCCTTGAGATATTGGGTCTGCATGTATCCCACAAGATCGCCGTACACACACCGGGTCCAGCCCCCGGATTCCGCCAGAACGGACACACGCTGCCCCACCGGTACCCGGGCCAGCAGGGCTCCGTCCGCTGTCTTGCGGAGGTTGACGGTATCCTCCTTGGGAGCCACCACCAAGGCGATATAGCGCACTTCTTCTGTGCCGGGCATTTCCTTCACACCCCCGTACTCCACATTTTTGAGCAACCCCCAGTAGGACCAGTTCCCCAGCTTCGTATCCACCTTGGCATTGGGCGAAGTAGCATGGATAATCCGTAGCGGATTGATGGACGCGACCAGCCCAATGTGATACAGATTGCCAATCCCGTCTCCCCGGTACTTGTCCGGTTCCCCGTTATCCTTGCGCTGCTTGAACACAGCCATGCCGGGAACCAGAGAACCCACACCCGCGATCTGCCCGGTCTGAGAGCAATACTGACGAAAAATCGTGTTGCTGCCGTGGTATATATTGGCCCCCTGCAGGCGAAAAGCCCGGACAAAAGCCCCGGAGCAGTCGATTCCGCTGGAGTCGTTGCTACCGGGGTTTTCATAGGGCCAGCCAATGATTTCCTCGAAGCTGGCGATCAGCTTTGAAACGTCCAGCATGTCACTTCTTCTCCTTCCACAAAGCGGGCACGTTGGGCGGTTCCCATCCCCTCAGCGAGGTATGGGCCTGCGCGCAGATGTAGAGCGTCAGGCTATCTGGATACCCCGCCACATCCCCCACGCCATAATCTGTATTTGGCTGCCAGGGAGGGGTGTCGCCCCGGGGTTGAACCCTGCGCCATAGAGCGGGGGTGGCCTCCGGCCTCCAGTCCGCCTGGGTGGTGTGGGCTTGTACGCAACGGTAAAGGGAACCCCCGTGGCTATATACATCCCCCGGAGCCACCATCAGGCCCGGCAGCCAAGCCCTGGCTTCCAGGGCGGGAGCCACCCGCAGCAGCTCTTCATCCGATACCGCTCCTTCCGCCACCACTTGCCGCATCATGAGCCCCAGCGCGTCGGCCGCCGCCCGTTCCGGCGACACGGCCAGGAACCTCTCTATGGGGATCCCCCGCTCCTTCTGCTCCTGGGTGATCGTTTCCCCTTCCCCAATCTCCTCCTCATCCTCCAGGATCAGGATTCTTTCCGGTGTAAGGGCTTCCAGCCTGAGGGTTTCCCCCTCCAGGGTGTATTCGTTCTCCCCGGTTTGGTAAGCGCGCAGGGAAGGCGTGGTCAGCACCTTCCCAACCACACCCTCCAGCAGCAATACGACTTGCATAAACCCTCCTCAGCCCACGGCGCTGCTCTTGTACACCACCAGCAGGTACGGTTTCTCCGCCACGTCCGACCCGCTGAACCGCATATAATTGTTGGAAAAGGTGGAGGAACCAAAGTTGTAGGGTGTTTCATACAGGCACAGGCCGCCATAGTTTCCGTTGGCCAGGCCCTGGACCGCCGCGATGGGAATGGCAAAGGTGCTCTGCACGTTACGGCCAATGGTTCCAATGGCCCCGAAATTGGTGGAGATCACCGGTACTCCGCTGGCGGAGGTGTTGGTAATGGCGCACAGGTAGATGGTCCGGGCCGCAAAGGCTCCGTTGCCGTCCTTCCGGCGCAGGGTCAGCGTGGCAGAGCGCAGTTCCTCCCCCTGGAGCACCGTGAGCAAATTGGGGAACCACATGCAGCCATAGTTCCAGCTCAGGGAAGAGGAGTACCCGTAATCCGAGTACACACCCTGCACCACGTCCAGGGTGTCCGCCCGCCACCCATCCCGGTAGGACTTGGTCACCGTGGCGTACTGGATGGTGGTGCTGTCCGGGGTGCCGGGGGGAATGGCCGTGCCTGAATCCTGGGTCACGTTTGCGGTATACAGCTGGCCGTTATCCCCGTATGCCCGGGTCCCCACCGGCACGGTGCCGGAGCAGATGATAAAGCTGGCGTAGGAAATGCAGGCGTAGGTGCAGGAACCCTTGCAGTTTTTCATCACCACGGAGCCCGCCGACGCCTCGACGCCCTGGGTGATATTGTACAGGCCGCAGTTGTTCAAATAGGCGTGGGTGGTCCGGCAGTAGCAGCCGTCCTGGGTGGTTCCGTTTCCGTCCAGGGTACAGCCGGCCAGTTCCACAAAATGGTTCATCTGCAGCTCCAGCAAATAACTGTTACGGCCTCCCCCCACAAGCAAGGGACGGCTTTCCCGCAGGGTGAGGTTCTGGATGTAGATGTGGGCCGTGCATCCCTTGATAGACAGGTACCCCACCAGTGGGCAGGCCGCATACCCGGCGATGGCAAGCCTTCCCGGCCCGGTAATCCCAAAGATCTGTACTCCCGCGGATTCATACAGCGTTCCGGTGGAAGTGGGCAGGTAGATCACCACATTCTCCTTGAGAAACTTGCCGTTCAGCGTTTTCACACAATCCGACAGGGAGCGGAAATATTGGGGCAGCGAACCCGAATAGGTGGGAAGCACATACAGGATCAGGGGGCCGTTGTAGGCAGCCGCCACAGAGGTGGAAACCACATTGTCGGCGTACAGCTCCTTGAAGCCCACCTTGCCATTGGCGCTCATCTCCATGAGCACGTTTTCGTTGTCGGCTGGGTCCAGCAGCTGCAACAAAAACTGCTCCGTGGTGATGGCCACGTTGTTCTGACCGATGAAGATCCCGCTGGTTTTCAGGGTATCCGCCCCGGTGGCGGCCCACGCCGTTCCCGTCCAGCGCTTGATCAGGCCCGGGCTCTGGGATGTGTCCAGCCAGAGGGCGTTCAGGTCGGGAGAAACCGGTGCAGTTCCCCCACGGAAGACTTTTTCCGAATTGTAGGTGGAGGTAAGCACCCGCAGGGAAATGTCCGTGCTGTTCTGGGTGATGCTGGATTCCGCCGTGGTCATCCGGTTGGGCAGCCCGTCCAGGTCCTCCGTCGCGGCGCTCCAATCGGTGAATTCGTCCCCCACTTCCAGCTTCATGTTTCGATAGGTGGTCATTCCGGAAGCCCCCACCACGTTGGCAGAACCAAAAGCGCAATAAGCGATGGACAGAGGCGCGTAAGCGGTCAGGCTCATGGGACCCTTGTAAATCCTCACCCAGTCCGCGTCCGTGGCCACGAAGTCCGCGTCCGTCACACGCAGGTACCATCCCCGCCCTGTGGTGAGCACCGACACCCCGTCCGCTCCTAAGTACCGGTAGTACACCCAGACGCCGCCGTAGTAGTTGCTGGTATTACCTTGCACGTTCTCCCGGCGGATGTCAAAGGAGAGGCGCATGGAAGCGCCGCTTCCACTATGAAGAAAGAAATCGTCCGAAACGGATAGGGTGGCCAGAGTGCTTCCTGTAACGACCCCCTGGCTGTTCACGAAATACGCCCCGCTAAAAGGGATCTCCCTGTGGGACTCAAGGGCGTAGTTCCGTCCGCCGTATTTCTCGTTCCGGTACAGGGAGCTGGCCCGCACGCTGGTAAGGATGGCGTCCGGGGTAAGCTTCAGCTCCGCCGTGGAAATCCGCTCCGTCAGCGCCGTTGTGTCGTTCACGGTCTGCCACGCCGCCCCATCCCAGCGCTTCAGGGCGTTTGGGGTGAGGGAGGTGTCCAGCCACATCATGTCCATGTACGGATTCTCCGGAGGCAGGTCGGAGCGCACCGTAAGCATATCCTCCAAGGCGGGCCGGTAGGAGGTGACCCGGGAACCCTGCTCGATCTGGGGGTCCCGGATGCGCACCAGGCCCATGTATCCGGTGATGAAAAACTCCACGGAGGTAATCTCCGCGTAGGCGGCATGCACCGTGATCAAAGAGGTATAGCGTGTCCAGCTTTTGGTACCGGTCGTTGCGTTTTGGCAGGTAGTGGTAAGAGGCGTACCATTGGTCAGCGTACCGGTAAAACGCAGGTAGAGGTAGCCGTTAGCCTGCCTCTGGGCGTTTTCCATCATATAGTAGAAGCTGGCCATGACCTGCTTGCCAACACAGTCCCGCACAAGATCCCGGGACATTTGCAAGGGAACGGTGGGATAGGCGTTCCCATACTGGCTGGGGCTGTTCAGCTCCACCGTTACCCGGGAGTTCATCAGGTAATTCCGGGAACCAATGGACAGGTTATTGAGCCCGGCGTTGAGGGAGCTGATCTGGGTGGCCTGGGCGGAGATGGAAGAGGCCTGGGTGGTGAGGGAGGCCTCCGCCTCCTCCAGACGGTTCCCCAGGCTGTCGGTCACGGTCTGATCCGCCTTGAGGGCAATGGCCTCTCCGGTCTGCTGAAAGCGGGTATTCATCTCCGTCTTGGTGTAGTACTCCGACAGTTCCGGGCCAATCATCACCCAAGCCGCTCCATCCCAGCGTTTGAGAACATTGGGGGTAAGGGAGGTATCCAGCCAGAGGGTGTTGATGTCAGGGGTGGCAGGGGCCGTATCGGATGCTTCTACCCCATTCCCGTCATCGAGGTTCTCGATCGCCTCATAGATGAGTTCCTGGTCCGCCCTGTACGCCTGGCTGCCGGTGACCGTGGACACAATAGCGTCCGGGGTGATCTTCAGCTCCGCAGCTGATACCCGGTTTCCAAGCGCCTCCACATCCTCAGCGTCCGCTTTCTCCGCCACCATGAGCCGGAGGTACTCGTTGCCGGTGATATCGGCGGCGTTCAGGGCGGCAATGGTGGCTTCCCTGGCAAAGAGGGTATCCACATCCAAGTTAGCGGCGATGAGGCTCCTGATGACGGCGTTGTTGGCGAAAATGTCGCCGGCGTTGAGGGTTGCGGCGGTCACGGAGCCCTCGATGAGCTTCTCTCCGGCATGGATGGAGGCGTTCTGAACGTCTCCATTGCCGATCTGCTTCAGCGTGGTAACGATGTTCCCGTCCTCCCCTACGGAAACAGCGTAAAAGTGCCCGTCCTCCCCCTTCACCACCAACTCCCCCACCGTCAGCGAAACCATATTCGCCTCAGTGACCGCCAGCTTGGCAATGAACAGCTCTCCTCCCACACCCTGGGTGATGATGGCGGTATCCGTAGCCAAGTCCTTGATATGGGCCCAATCAATGTCGGCTGTTTCGACGCTGGCGTTGACAATAGCCGCTACCGCCGCCGTCAGGCCTGTAATGGCGGCCCAGTCGATATCGGCCTCCCGGATGGAGGCGGTGTTGATACTGGCCTCGGCAATCTGTGCCACCTCGGCGGCCAGGGTTCCAATCTCAGCCCATCGGATATCCGCCCGCAGGATGTTGGCGGTGGTCAGCTGGGCGTAAGCGATGGAGGCAATGGCCGCGTATAGCTCATCCGTGGTGATCTCCCCGGTGGAGAGCTCCATGATTTTGGCGGACACCGCGGTGAGCGCGTTCACCGTCAGGGTGTCCATGAGGGCGTTGGCGATCTTCGCCTGGGTAATGGAAGCGTTCTCGATATGTGCGGTCTGGATGGCCGCGTCCTGGATGTGGGCCGCGCCGATGGCGGCGGTTTTCACCTGCAACGACCCCACCGACGCATGCTGAAGCTGCCCGCTCCCCACGCTGGCAATGGCCAGCTTGGACCCGGTAATGGAACCGGAGGCTAACTGCCTGGCGGATACCAGGCTATTTTCCACGGAATCCGCGATGGCTCCCAGCTTGCAGACGGTGTAGCGCTTCAGGAGGCAATCATAGGTGTACTGGGTCATGCGCAAGGACAGCTCCAGCCCCAGGTCGGGGACGGTGACCCGGACGCTGTCCCCCAGGAAGATATCGCTGATGGGCCGGTACGCGGCGTATTCCCGGGTATCCGCGATGTTCACGAAATCCACCTGAACGGTGACGGTGGGCAAATCGCAGCCGCCCTCAAGAATCTCCAGGGCCGCCTCCCGGAGCTTGGCCTTTGCCTGGGCTACGCTCATATCCTCCGATACCTTGGCCTCGCTCACATGCAGGCGCATCCATTTGGGGTGGGGATAGCTTCCGATATATGGGCTGTCCAGGTAGAGTTCATCCAGGTACAGCAGTTCTCCGTCTTTGGTTTCTCCCGTGGGCAGGATCCTGGTGGCCACGTTGGTTTCGTCCACGTCATAAGAAACCCCCAGCAGGTTTTTGGCCTGGCGGATGTGCACATCCGAGTCCGTTCCCACCCGCTTCACCAGGTACACGTCGTACCAGTCCCGCGCCAACTCCCCGGTGAAGTTCTCCGTGACTCCGTTTTCCCCCAGCAACGCTTCCACAGGGTTGACGTTTTCAAAGGCGATCCCATCCGCCGTGCCGGTGAGGTCGGTGTACACAGTAAAGGGGTGGGGCGACTGGGTGTGGGTGAAGATCCCGTTCACCACGTTCACCCCAGAAACCCCCGCGCTGGGTTTATAGCTGACGATCATGTTATCCATGAGGTCATAGAAAAGATGCCGGGCATAAGCGGTGACCTTGTCCAACTCCGGAACAACCCGGTAGACGCGGAAAGGCTGCTCCCGAAGCTGCCGGGGCTCGATGACATGGCCTGTGGCGATGGCGGTGGTATCCTCGGTGCGAACATAGGTCAGGTATTGGGTCGACATATAGCCCCGCCGCCCGTCCGGGCAAATCACCTCATACCAATCGTCATTGGTTTTGGAAACCAGTACAACCTCCGTACCCTTTCGGTAGGTGGCGATCCAGGAGTAGCTGGTGCCCGGCCCGGAGCGCAGGTTCAGAGGATCCACCTGGGTGCTGACCCGGTAGATGATCCTGCCGTCCGCTTGGGAGATCATGCGCACCCTGGGCGTGGGCGCGGCAGGCACCGGGGCCTTGATGATGTTACCGTACTGCAGCCGGGTCCACTTGCCGTTTTCGTCAAGGGGATGAATGAGGGTCAGCTCCCATTCCCCGTTGAGGGTTTCCGTCACCGTGCAGGAGGAAGGGGCGAGGGCGCCCAGGCCAAGGGTGGTGAAGTCGGTGGCAGTGGGTCCGAATACACAGATCAAGGCAATGGGCTCCTCTCTTTTACACACTTCTCCAGTTGGGCGTGATGACGATCCGGTTCACTCCACCCGTCCAGGAAACCACGTTGTTTCCGGCCAGAAGCGCCGGGTAGTCGCCGCTCATGTTGCCGTTCCTGGATGTGTAGTTCATGTATGTTTCCTTGAGGGTTGCGTCTACCGTGACCGTACCCGTCACGCCCAGAAGCTCAAAATAGGTCGCGCCAATCACGATGGCGGCATTGCCGGTTAGCGTCACCTGTAACACCGGCTCGGAGAATACCTTGCCGGGGTTCCACACCACCGTTCCGGCACTGGTCACGGAGATATCGGAAACCCCGGCCAGATAGAAAAAGGGCTGGCAGCGGAAGTTCACGGTGAAGCTTCTGTGGGGATTGCCCCGCAGGATTTGCTCAAAGCTGATCTGGTTGACGATCCGCGCAAAATAAAAGCCGCCCTGCCGGTTGACGAAGGCGACCTTCCCCTCTCCCCTGAGCCATCCGCAAATGGCGTCCAAGCTGTTCAGGTTTTCAATAATACACTCCACTCCCAGGATGAAGTCATCGTAAACGTCCTCGCCTTCCAGGGTGGTGAGGGAGCCGCTCCGGCCAGGGACGGAGGTGAAGGTGGCTCTCTCCGACGCTCTCATGATCTCAGGCTGGTCCGTCACATGAATCCCGTATGCGGTGCAGCGTGTGCCGTTCCATTCAAACCAGTCGGTCATGCCATCCTCAGCCCCCTTCCCCGCTGCTGCCGCTTGGTGAGCGCGGCGATCTCCATGGCCAGCGAACGGATATCCGGCTCATCCCGCACCACGAAGGTATTCCCGGACAGGTTCACGCTGCTGGTGTTGTTGTAGGTCCTGCGGTTGTCATTGGAATAGGAGGAGATGGACCCTCCCTGTGCCGCGTCCGTCAAATACCGGGCCGCGTTGGAGATCGTTCTGGCCTGGGCCTTGCTTTCCAGCGTCACCCCTACCCCAAAGCCCCGCTTGGTCATCCGTCCAATATCGTCCCTGAAAACGCCCGAGGGCGACTTGATTTTCAGGGTGGTTTTGGCCGCGCTGACCGCAGCCTGGGCCGCCGCCTTCATGGCCGCCACCACGCCGGACCGCCCCGCGTTAATCCCCGCCGTCAGGCCCGCCATGGCGTTCACCCCAATGGAGCGAAGGGAAAAAGATGTCAGGTTTACGGAGACAGCGGACTTGGCGTTTGCCGCCACCGCGCTTCCCGTGCCGGACATGGAGTAGGAGGACATGGCCTTGGCCAGCCCGGTTACCGCTGCGGCGCCGAAGCTGGAGAGCGCATTCTCAGGCAAAGCCGTACCCAGCGCTGCTTTCAGGTTGGCAGTCAGTGTCCCGGCATCTGTGGTATGGTCATACCCGGTCATCCCCGCCCCCAGGCCTTGGGCGACGGTTGCCCCGGCAGGGTGGAAGGCTTCCGCCGTGATGGCCGTACCCAGCGCCGTGGTCAGGTTAGTGGCGAGGGTTGCCACGTCGGTGGTGAGGTCAAATCCGGTCATCCCGGCGCCTACCCCGGCCGCCACGTTCTCACCCACGGGCTTCACCCGGGTGGAAGGGGACTCAATGCCCAAAGCTGTGTTCAGCGCGGTTTCCAGGGCCGAAGCCACCGTTTCCGCGTCCGTGGACCAGCCCGCCTCCGTCATGCCCTGGGCCACGCCCGCCTGGATGTTTTCGCCTGTGCCGGTGAGCTGGAGGTTGTTCAGAAAAGAAACGATATCCTGGAGGTTTTGCAGATCCGTGGCGCTGATCTCCGTCCCGTTTTGGATGGCCTTGACCATCTCCGCCACGTAGGTGGAGAACCCGGCCAGGTTGTCTCCCTTGAACTGCTGGTCCATCCGGGAATCCAGGCCGGAAAGGGTGGCGCCGTCCAGAAGGCCCCAAAGGGTGAGCCAGGAGCCTTTGTTGCGCTCAAAGCTCTGAAGCTCCGTGTTGAAGCCGTTCATCCAGGTGATGAGGTCGGAGCCCAGAAGATTGTTGAGCCAGCCCCAATCACTATGGGTCTCATTGCCGAAGATCGCCGTGGTGACATATTTGTTCATCACCTGCTCGGCGGCCTGTCGCACGGAGGCGGTTGTGCCCTGGATATCCGGGGTAATCAACACATGAAGGGTCCCGTCCTCGCCATAGGCGATCAGGGTAGAAGCGTCGATCTTGTTGGCGGGTACGAGATTCACTGGGATTTCCTTGCCACCCTCCCAGAAGGTGGCGCCCGGCGAAGATAGCACGTCGGAGGGATTTTCGTACATCTCGCTGACCCGCACCACGCCCTTGAGGGTGACGGGATTGTTCGCCACAAAAGCGTTATAGGCAGCCAGGTCATACCCCACCACCCCGACCCGGCTTTCAATGTAGGAGGGCTTGCCCGCCGTCTTTTGCTCCTTGTAAGCGGTGATTTGCGCTGTAACCTCCGCCCCCAGGGCGGATTTGTCGCAGCCGGTTGCCTCGGCATACCTGTCCACAATGGCCGTAATCTGCGGCTCCGTCAGCTTGGAGACATCGATGTTCTCCGCCTCCAGGTACCGGGTCACCATGGCGGCGATGTCCGTAGGCTTCAGTGCCTTGGTGAGCGATTTCCCCTGGATTTCTTCGTAGGCCAGCACAAAGGCGGTGATCCCCTCCGGGGTCAGCGCCGAGATATCCGCTCCTTCCTTCTCCAGATAGGCGGAGATGTAGGCCACGATCTCATCCGGCTTCAGGGTGGACACATCCGCGCCCTTTGCCAGCTCCCGGTAGGCGGCCACCATGGCCGTGATGTTTTCCGGGGTCAGAGCGGACACGTCCGCGCCGCCGGTGACCTCCGCGTACTTGGCCACATAGGCCAGCAGTCCGGCAGGGGTCAGGGAAGCCTTGCCAGCGCCTTCCGGGATCTCGGTGTATTCCTCCACAAAAGCGGTCACCCTGCATTCCAGCTGCTTTACCGTGTCCGCTTCCACATAGCGGTCCACTACGGCCTGGGTGGTGATCGCGCCGGGATCGCTAGCGAACTGATCCCAGCGGGTTTGCGCTCCTGACATGTCCAAGTCAGTGGTGATTTTCAGGACTTCCTCGGGTACAGCGCCTGTAAAAATCCCGTGCAACCCTTCCAGCGTACCCTTGTGATCCTTCACAAACTGGGTCAGGGCGGCGATCTCCTCCATCTGGCCGGACACGTCGATGTCGGGGAAAAGCTTTTGCACCTCTTCCCGGGACATGCCGCTGTCCATCAGGGCCTGAATCTGGGTAAGAATCCCCAGATAGTCTACAAGCGCCCCCTCGTCCATGCTGGAGGTCAGCTTGTTCATATCCTCCAGCGCCTTGGCCATACCCAGGGTGTCGTTGTTGGCCGCCGCGATGCTGTACTCCCGGAGCTTGCCAAAAAGGGTATCGATGGCCGCGTCCGTTTGCCGGATATCCTCCTGGTTCCACACCGGCATGACAATGGCGGCCAGAGTCTGTGCGTATTCCCGGGCGGCGGTCAGCCGGTTTTCATTATACCGGGCGTTCAGGCCGCTTAAGGCCTGCTGCTTCTCCGCCCCATCCCCCATCAGCTGGATCAGGGCAAATTCCTTGTCATACTGGGCGTCCAACTGCTCATTCACGGCGGCCATGCCCTGGGCCGCAGCCACCATGGCGTTTTCGTACACCGACACATCCGCGCCGCTCTGCCCCCTGGCCTGGGCCCGGGCCACTTCCGCTTCCAGCTTCCGGCGGATTGTATCGAACCCGTCCACATCGGCGGGACTGAGATTATACTTGACCTCGATGGCCTCCCGGGCGTCAATGAGCTCCTGGAGCCGCACCTTGTCCTTTTCGGTAAACAGCTTGGACTGGCGCTTTTTCAGCAGCCCAGCCAGTTCCGCGTCCAGGGCGTCCAGCTTGGCGATATCCGTCTCGATCTGCGAGGATACGCCGCCCAGCCCTGCGCCCTTTGCAGCCTCATTCATTTTTCGAAGCTCATCACGGGTAGCGCCTGTCAGCGCCTGAAAGGATTCCGTCCATTCGGTGACGATCTCCCCGGTTTCGGCCTTCCCGTCCGACCAGACCGCCAGCAGCCCCTCCAGCCAGCTTTTTGTGGTTTGGGTGGTACGGGCGAAATCCTCCCGGGACATGCCGAAGAAGGTGAGGCCCTCGTTGCCATAGAAGGTTTCAGCCGCGTTGTCCCGCCACTCCTTGGCGGTTTTGTTCATCCCCTCCAGCGCTTCCCTGGCCTTCGTTGCCCCTGTGGCATAGTCGATGAGAGCCTTGGTTCCCGCGATCACAGCAATGCTCAGAGCAATCCAAAGGGCCGGGGATTTGCCCAGGGTGGTCATGAAGCCCTTCCAGCCCCCGCCCGCGTTGGCAACCGCCCCCGCGAACTTTGCGATGCCGGAGGATACCGTACCCAGGGTTTTGATAATCTTGCCGGAAACCACCAGCACCGGCCCTATGGCCGCGGCGATTGCGGCCAGCCGGATGATCTGCATCCGCTGGGCCTCGTCCATTCCCATAAACCGCTGAAGCAGCTCCTGGGCATTGGCGATCAGGCGCTGGATCGTGGGGTTCAAATCGTCCCCCAGGGTCTGGGCGAACAGATCCGCCGTGTTCCTGAGGTTCTTGAGTTTGCTTTCCGTGGTGGCGTAGCGCTTGTTGGCTTCCTCGGACAGCGCCGTATTCTCGTTCCAGGCCTGATTGGCCATATGTTGCGCGTCGGAAAAGAGCCCGGTGGCGTTGGTGGCTCGCATGAGGGTATCCCGAAGGCGCACCTCCTTGAGCCCCATCTCCTCCAGGGTGGCGATGGCGGACACGCCTTCCTCGTCCATTTTGCTCAGGCCCACGATGAACGCCTGTATGGCTCCCCCTGGATCAGCCTTCCACAGGGCCTTGAAAGCGTCCTCCGTCATGCCGGATACCTTGGAGAAATCCGTCAAGGCGTCGCTTCCGGTTTCCACAGCCACCTGCATTTTGATCATGGCCTTGGAAAAGGCCGAACCGCCGCCTTCCGCCTCCAGGCCCACGGAGGATAGCGCAGCCGCGAAGCCCAGAATCTGCGCTTCCGTGAGCCCTACCTGATGCCCCGCCGCGGCCAGGCGCAAGGACATGTTCATCACGGCGCTCTCGGTGGTGGCGAAATTGTTTCCCAGGTCCACCAGCACGCTGCCCAGGCGGCCGAAGTTGCCTTGGTCCATGCCGGTAATGTTGGCGAACTTGGCCAGGGTGGAGGCAGCCTCCTCAGCCACAATGTCCGTGGAATTCCCCAGGTCGATCATGGTGCGGGTAAAGTCCAGCAGGTAGCTGTTGGCAATGCCCAGCTGCCCGGCAATGGCCGTGACCTCCGCTATTTCGCCGGCTCCCGCCGCCACCTGGGTGGACATCGTCTTGATGCCCTCCGACAGCTTATCAAACTCCTGCTCCGTGGCGTCCACAGTCTTGCGGACGCTGGTGAAAGCGGACTCATAATCGATGGAGGCTTTGACGGCTGCCGTAGCCAGGGCCACGATGGGCGTGGTCAGGTACTTGGTGAGGGGTTTGCCGATGTTCTCCAGGCCCTTAGCCAGGGAGGCGCAGCTTTTGCTGAAGGCGGCCAGGGTCGCGCTGGTCTGGGTCCATACGGACCGGGCCTTTTGCAGCGCCGCCGTAGTGGTCTGGATCTGGGCCTGGGTTTCCTTGACAGCGGCGCGGGCGTCGTTATAGGCCGTGCCAGTCTTGGTGACCGCGTCCGCGTTGTTTTGCATGGACTTGGCGTTGGCGGCCAGCTGGCCCTCCAGCTTTTTCACCTCAAGGCCGGAATCCCTGTACTCCCCTTTCAGCGCGTCCAGGTTCTTTTTCGCTTCGATGGTGGCGGAGGCCGTATCGCCCAGGGTTCTTTGGTATGTCCTGTACTGCCCGGCGGAAGCGGCCACCTGGGCTTTGAGGGCGGCCTGCCGCTGAGTAGCATCCTCCAGCGCTCCTGTGAGCCTCCCCTGCCGTGCATAGCTGTTTTCCAGCTTCTGGTTGGCAGCCGCCAACGCCCGGCCATACTGCTCCACGGCCTTGTTTTGCAGCTCCAGCTTCTTTTGAAGAGAGCCGATCTTGGCCTGCATGCCTTCGGTGGTCTTCTCAAACTTCTCGGCCCCTGCCGCGGCAAGCCGGAACGAGGACTCCGCTTCCTGGATCTGGCTGTGGATGCTTTTCAGGTTTCGGGTGAAATTGTCGCTGTTCAGGGACAGCGATACCACCAGATCCCGCAGGACCTCGCTCACCGGCTCACCTCCAATACAAAAAGCGCCCAGCGGGCGCTGAATAGAATAATTTGCCGTTGAATTTGGGGGCAAATTTAGGTATACTTTTGGGGAGAGGAGGTGGACTGGATGCCACACATCATCCCTGTTTCTGATCTGAAAAACTACGGTGAGGTCTTGGGCCGCTGTGCAAACGGTTCCCCTGTGTACCTAACCAAAAACGGGCGGGGCCGATATGTCGTGCAAAGCATTGAGGATTACGAAAAGCAAATGGCCACAATCCGCTTGCTGACAGAACTGAATCAGGGGGTTGAGTCTTTGCGTAAAGAAGGCGGTTTGTCCTTGGAAGAGGCCTTCGCCGGCTTGGAGGACTAACACAATGCCTGTCATCGTCGTTTCAAAAGAGGCGCGGAAAGACTTGATTTCCATCCATGATTACATCCGGGATGACCTTTCCAACCCGGAAGCCGCGCGCCAAACGATGAGGGGCCTGCGGGCCTGTATCCATAAGCTGTCCGACATGCCGGAGCGCGGAAAGCCCCTGGACGCTGTACTCCCCTTCCACACAGATTTTCGGTTCATTGTTTACCAAAAGTACAAGGTTTTTTATCTGTACAGCGGGAACAAGGTGGAGGTGGTCCGCATCCTTCATACCCTTCAAGATTTTATCCGGGCGCTGTTCTGATAAAGGAGCAGCGCTTTTCTTTGTTTTCTCCAAGCCCTGCTGCGGCAGAATGTTCATACGGTGGGTTTCCTGCCAGTCCACACCTCGTCTATGTAAGCCTTTCTGGGCATGAGCCTTGCCTTCTCGCGCCTGGCGTCCCAAGCCCTAATCCGCAGAAAACCCAGAATATCCATCGTATCGATCTCGTTCATGTGCCACCCGCTTTCCAGAAGGGAGTTATAGGTGGCGTAGGTAAAGTCATGCAGCGTCAGGATTGGCCCTTCCGGAGCGCCTCGTCCATGGAGACCTGGGCCTCTTCCCGCGCCGCCTTCGTAGGGAACTCGTCCAGCACCTCTGTGGCCTGGGTCTGCACAGCCATGATGGACAGGGCGATGTCATGCATCAATCGGTCAGCGGGATAGTTGTCCAGCACCTCCTCCGGCCCGAACTGGTTCCCGAAAAGGACGCAGAACCAGGAAATCATCACGTCCATGGCCTCCGCGATGCTGAACTGATCATCCGCCTGAATTTCCTCGCCCTTGGCCGCCATTTCCGACAGCTTCACCACTTTGGCGTACATCTTCGCGGCTGGCTCGATTTCCCGGAGCGCCCGACCGGAGATGAAGTCCACATGATAGGTTTTCTCCCGCAGCTTGCATGTGACCATGTTCATCCTCCCATCCTGGTTTTGGGCAACGAAAAAGCGCCACCCAGCGATGGCGCTCTCCAAAAGGTATTATAGGGAAGGGGCTACAGCACGACCACCTTTTCCTCCACGGCGGAAAGGTCAACCCAGTATTTGCGGTAGTTGTGCCGGTCCACCCACACGGGAAGGGCCGTTATGGCGCGCTCTTGCAGAATCACTGTGGGATCCAGCGTCAGCGCGGCGCTTCTGAAAATATACATGGTATCATCCTGGGGGTTCTTCCAGCGGCAAAAAATGGCGTATGTCCTCCGGTTGTTGATGCTCAGCGCCGTGGGCTGAACCTCCATGATCTCCGCGACGATCTCCATCCCATAGGCTTTGATCTGCTTTTCCCGGCTGCGGCCTTGGAACGCAACCCCGCAAAGAACCGCGGCGGGAATCAGGAACGAGCCTCCAATCACGCCAAACACGATCGCCACAATGTTCGCCGCGTCGGTACGAAACTCCCGGGGATTGTCCGGATTCACATAGATTTCAACCTTCCCGCCGGTATACAGGCTGGAATCGCTGTAGTTCAGTGCGCCGTCGTAGGTTACCCCTTCTACGTCATAGGCAATGATGTAGCGCGTGTCGGATTCCGAGCGGTACACACTGTCGGTGATGACGGCGGTGACAGGCAGGGCGTTCCTCTTCCAAGCGGCATAGTTCATGTACACAATACCGCCGGCCGCAAGCAGCGCGACGCTCAGCAGCATAAAAACAACCGCCAGAATCCCCATCGTCTTTTGAACCTGTTTCAAGCCCGATCCCTCCCAACACAAGCAATCCGACTATCAGCATACAAAAGCCACGGTCCGCTGTCAACTTCATTCTTCACTGGAGGAAAAAACCAAGGGGTTGATCCGCTTGATTCCGTTATAAGCAGCGGGCAGATCCTCGTCCGGTGCGCGGGCTTTTTATTCAGCGCGCCCTAAGCCCGGTCAAAAGCAGGCGAAACGTCTCCCGCCCTTTGGGGGTGACCAGTGTCTGCGTCCCGCTCCACTCGGTTTTCTCGTTATAGCACTCCTTGATGACAAACAGATCGTTGCTGTACTGGGCATAGGGGGTCAGCTTCCCCTTTTTGTCCCGGTACAGGTATTTGTGGTCCAGAAGGAATTGCACAAAGACCTGCTCCCGCACGCCCAGCGCCTTCGCGGTGGTGCGCAAGTTGATGTTCACGCCCCGGCTGACCAGTCCGTCAAAGTAGTCCGCCTTTGGGGCCATGAGCTGATTCTGCACCGCCAGCTGGCTGTTGACCACCCGCAGGTTCACCACCGCCGTTTGCATCCTGGCGATGGTTTCATCCGCCACCTTCAATGCTCGGGCCATGAGCCGCTCCGGGCTGTTCCAGCTGTTTTCGATCTCGATGAGCTGTTGACGAACCCGCATACCCACTTGGGTGCGCTGGATCATGCAGATGTGCTTGGCCATGTCGATAGATAGGGAATGATTGGTTTGCGGATTAGGCATCAGGGCTCCGTCCGCACGTCGGACATTTTTGTTCGACGTGCAAAAGTCTTGATTCTCAACAAATCCGTACTCCGCCATTCTGGGAAACCATTTCCGGTAGGGGGTATCGATCTTCAAAGCCGCGCGCAGCTCCCGGCCATCCACGGGAAAATGAGTATCGTTTTGAACGAGTATCAAAGTATCCATGCTTTACTTCCTTCCTCATGAGAAAGGGGCTGCTCTGAAAACAAAGCAGCCCCGCGCGTTGAGTTGATCCCCTGTATTACCCTCCCGCCGGCAAAAAAGTCGGCTCGTATACGGAGCCCAGGAAAGTGGCGGCTTTCGCGGCGGTGAAGCCGTTCTCATCCTCATCGGCAATGGCCTGGTACTGCCCGTCATGGGTACGCTTGATGGCGGTCCATTCCACCTCGCCGGTCTGCCGGGTGACGGAGGTTCCCTCCTTGGTCTGGTAGGTTTCGGTGATGGGCTTCGCCCGCACCTTGTACAGCCACACGAAACGGTATTTCCCATTGGCCTTTTCCGACTTGAAGCCAACAGCGTAATAGCCCGGCGTATCACCCGCCGTGCGCACCAGCACGCCGTTCTCATCCACCCGGTTGCCAAAGATCATCTCCTGGACGCTGAGCGGGATATCCGCCATCTTGGTCTTGAAGGCCAACTGGGGGTCCGGGTACAAAACGGCGAATTCCACATCGTCCGCATACTGCACGTCCGGATCGCTGTTCTCCGGGGTAATGGTGGCCTCGATGGCCCCCGCCACCAGCTGCAATTCACCGTAGGTGACGGTGGACTCGTTGTCCAGGGTCAAAGGGGCGATGACCATGTTTTTCAGACCCACCGTGCTGGACACGTTGGGGGAAGCCGTAGGGGTCGACATTCGATTCTCTCCCTTCCCAAATGAAAAGACCGCGGCTTGGGCCGTGGTCAGAGTAGATTCTTCTCCAAGATTGCCTTGCGCAGCCCTTCCTTGACCCGGGCATACGCCTCATCCGCCTTTACGTCAAAGGCGGGACGTACAAAGGGATGCGGGGGCGCCGGCGCGGGGCCTCCGTGGCCGAACTCAACCGGCGTGGAATAGTAAGCGCCTTCCGCCTGCCTGTGCACCCCGATGGTAATCCGCTGCCCGCCGCCCCGTTTCTTTTTCACCTTTCCGATCTGGATGGAGCGGTACAGCCTGCCTGTGCGCCTCTGAGGATCCGTGCTGGCGTTATGTTGCATTTGCTCATGGATGGGCACGGCGGCATGAGCCAAAATGGATCTGACCGCGGTTCCCTCCCCATCCTCCGTATCCAGCCGGGCCGCCATGGCGGCCACATCCTCCAGCAACTCCCGGAACCCTGACGTTTCCCAGCTCATCAGGCCACATCCTCTCTCAGACACCAGGTCCATTGCACGGTATACTGACGGGTGGCCGTATCGTAGGCGGGCTGGTTATACCCCTTATCGGATTCCTCCACCATGGAGAACCCCGCCGCGTACATCGCCTGGCGGATCTGCGTGGCTGTTTCCGTGGGATCGTTATCGCTCCACAGGTTCATGTAGACAAAAGTCTTATAGGAAACGACCCGGTCATCCTGGTGCGCGTCCTCGGTCATGGTGATGGAGTACACCACATAGCGCACAGGGGGATTTTGGTTTTTGGATGTGGCCCGCCAAACTCCCGCGTACACAGGAAGGCCAACGTCCGCCAGGGCTTGCTGCACCCGCTTCATCCGCTGACCCCCTTGGAAAGGGAAGCCTTGAGTCCCAGGTAAGCGCCCTTGAAGGCGTACTCCCCCAGGGTGGATATCTCCCATTTCTCACCCTTGAAATGAATCCACATGCCGGGCTTTACGTCCGTCCTGTAGCGGATGGTGAAGTTGATGACGGCCTCCGTGTTCATCACGTCCGCTGAGCGGTAATGCTGATTGCCCGCATCAATGGCCCCGGCCCACACCTTACACACCACCACATCAGTCGCCTCTGGATACCCGTTTTCATTGATGAGGTTCTCGGTGTATCCGATCTCCACCAAGTGCCGGAGGTCGCCGGGTCTGGGAACAGCTTCGAAATTCTTATAACCCCGCACGCCCAGTCACCTCCTAGAACATCCCCGTGAAATCCCGGTGCGGATAGAGCAGGTTCTCAAAGGCCATACGCATCGCCAGGTATACCTGCTTGTCGCTGTTGTCCCGGTTCTCATACAGATGAGAAACCATGAGCAGCACAGCAAGCCTTACCGTTTGGGGAGCCTCCTCCTTGAACTCCGCCCGGCAGAAATCCTGGGCGGCGGCCTGGGCTTGCTGAATCAGGGTCTGGATGTAGGCGTCCTCCTCGTCATACTGAATCCGGAGATGCGCCTTTACCTCCGCAACGGAAACAATCACACGTCCACCGCCTTATTCCGCCGCGCCGCCGCTTTCAGGCGGGGCAGCCTCCACAGGGCCTTCCCCTCCTGCCTCAGCCATCAGGCCCGTTTCCCGCAGCTTGGCCAGAAGCCGGTTGAAATCCTCCCGCAGGGCCGCCACCGTGGTGGCCTCGCTGGGCTTCTGGTACGGAAGCGGCCAGGGACCATCCGCCGTTTTCCCCAGCAGCCGCTCCAGCCCTTCCACCTCCGCTCCCGGCAGGAAGGTGAGCTTTCCGCCGATCACCATTTCCGCCCCGCCATGGGCGGTATAGTTCTTTGTGTTATAGCCGTTCATCCGTTTCTCTCCTTTCCAGGGGACGGGGGCTGCCGGTGAAAGCAGCCCCCTCTCCCTTACGCCGTCTTCATCTTCAGGCACTTCACAGCCTCAGGCAGAATCAGCCTGCCATCCACCCGCTGCGTGACCTTGAAGCCCACCTGGTCGTTCACGGCGAAGAGCTCGTTCAGCCGCTGCAAAGAGCGCCCTTCCCGGTCCGCCAGCCAGTAGTACCCCATGTCGCCATACAGGATGGCCTTGTTCCCGGCGGCGGGCAGGGGCATGTAGTTGGAGGTCAGCACCCGCTGGTTCAGCAGCGTATCCGGCTGGCCATGCAGCAAGCCCGGCTGCCACATGAACTGGCCGTTTCCGTCCTTGAGCTTGCGGATCAGCTTGATGGTGGCATCGTTCATGATGAACACCGCCTTGCGGCGGTACCCGGCCTTGAGAGAGTGCTGAAGATCGATGAGCTCGTCCGCCGTAATCGCGGTAGCTCCCGCCGCGCTCACACCCGTTTCCGCTCCCAGGGTTTCGTGGAGCAGCCCGGTGGGCTTGTGGTTCCCGTCCCCGGCCAGAATGGCCGCTTCTTCCGCCGCGCCCACACGCCGGGCAAACTCACTGGTAATGTACGCCGCCAGGTCAAAGGCGGAATCGTGCAGCAGTTCCTCGGAGATCCGGATCAGGCTGCCCACCTTGTGGGCGCTGAGGGAAATCTGCCCAAAGGAGTCATCCGATTCAGTGATCGCTTGTTCTTCCTCGATCCACGCCGCCGCGCCCTTGCTGATAACCAGGGGAATTCTACGGTCGCCCGAGGAGGTGGTGATCACATGCACCAGGCCGCGCATGATGTTTTCTTCTTGCAAGGCCTCCACCAAGGTACGCTCAAACTCGTCCGGCACCGTATAGCCGCCCTCGCTCAGTTCCCCGATTTGGAGGGCGTTGCGCACCTCGTAGCCGGAGCGCCCCAGGTTGCGCATCTGCGTCCAGAACGCTTCTTTATAAGCATCGGAAGACACTCCCTGCTTCGTGTCCCCTTGTTTTTCAGGGCGGGAACTGAGCGGCGCGTTGATGGGCTCCGCCATCTCCCTCTCCAGCGCCGCCGCGCGCTCCTGGCGTTCGACCGCCTGACCGAGATCCACCACTTCCTGCTCCATGCGCTCATAGGCAGCTGTATCCTCCGCCGAGAGCAGACCGCTTTCGCTCTGATGTTCGTCGAGAAAGGCTTTCGCCTTGTCCCACACCTCCGCCCGCTTTTGCCTGAGCTCCAAAACCTTACTCATACCGGGTTCCTCCTTATCTTTTGGGTAGCAATAAGCCCAGCCTTTTTTCAAGCTGGGCAATGGGTACGCCGGTTTCTCCCTGTGGCGCTTCCTCGCCGGACTCTCCCGGCCCCGGGGGCGTCCCGCCCCGCGCCTTGGGCCTTTCGGCCTTTTCAGGAAGGGATACGGCAGACGTATGGTCTTCGCCCGGAGTGGGGCGGGACGCTTTGGCAGGATTCCTGCGGTCCATCCAGGCCTGTACCTTTTGTTCCGCGTCGGCGCGGCTCACAACGCGCTCCTTCCCCTTGGCGTCGTCCTCCACCGCGCTGACAATGCCGTCCACAAAGCCCCGCTCCAGAGCGGCCTTCGCGTCAAACCACGCGGTGGCGGTCATCAGGCCGGACAGAGTCTGCCTATCCAGGGAGGAGCGGAGCTCATAGATGTTGAGAATGCTGTCCTTACAGGCCTGAAGAAGCTGTACCGCTTCCATCAGGTCCTGCTCGTTTCCATAGGCCAACACCAGGGGATTGTGGATCATGTACAGGCTCCCGGGGGTCATGCGGACGGTTCTGCCCGCGCTGGCCAGCACGGTGGCGGCGGAAGCCGCCACGCCGGAGATCATCACGTCCACAGTGCCCGGATACTCCCGGATCATGTCGTACATCCGAACGGCGCTGGTACACAGCCCGCCGTAGCTATGCAGGCGGATGAGCACCTCCCGGTCCTCGCCTTCATACAGCCGGTCATGGAGCATCTCCGGGGTGATTTCGTCCCCGAACCACACCTCATCGTCGATATAGCCGTTCAAATCAATGGTTCGCATTGGGTACACCTTCTTTCTGGGCAATGAAAAAGCCACCCGGGAAGATGGCTTTGAGGTAGATCACAACATCAAGTTAACTCTCCGTCACAGCGTCCGGCTTTGTGCTCAGCGCCCACACAATCCCCGCCAGAACAAAAAAGACGCAGGGAACAGCCACGCTGTTTCCATACGCCTTATACTCCGCCGCGTCCGTACAGGGATCGCGTAACCATTGCACGATTTGCTTCCGGCTCCTGGGTCTGGCGCTTTTCCCCACCGCCAGCCTCCATTCTTCAAAAATGCCCACCCATTGCTGGATTTCCTGTTCGGAGGGCTCCGGGGTTTCCAGTTTCCCGCACCAATCATCCGGGAAGCCTTGCAGCCGGGCGCATTCCACAGGGGTCAGTCTGCGGACCCTATAATTCGGCGGAGGGGGTTCGGGCTTTCCGATTACAGGTGGATCCTTGAAGTTCCTGGCCATCAGCGTAGGCGCTTCTTCAGTGCTCACATCCCCAAAGCCTCCTACCGTGAGGCAATAGGATGGCTGCGGCAGCTCTATGGCCACCGCCGTCTGGTTATCCCCCATATCCGCCCGGAGAGTTCCCGCCTCCTCAAACCAGGCGTGGCCGCCCAGGCGCTTTGCCGCCCCGGGCTCAAAGGCGATCACTCTCCCTGGCCAGCTTGCAGTTCCAGCCCCACGCGAAGCATCTCCGGCAGCTCCTTCCCCCTTCTGGACAGGCGGCGGAGTATACCCCGACAGGCCTTCGGACTCAAACAAAACCTGTCCGGCGCGTTGTCCTCCAAGATCGAGGACAACAAATACACGCCGCCGTCTTTGTGCGACTCCCCAACCCTTCGCGGCGTCGAGGATCCGCCAGGCGAGGGAATAACCGTCTCCCATGATCTCCCCTGCCGGCAGCCATTTCCCATCCTCCGGCATAGGAACATCTGCCCCCGGCTCCTTGATAGAGGCGAGGCTTTGCAGCACTTCCCGGAAGTCCTCTCCCCCGGAAGAGGACAGGGCGCCGGGCACATTTTCCCAGACGACCCACTGGGGATAGCTTCCATCTGTTTTTTCCCCCATTTCACGGATGATCCGCACCGCCTCAAAGAAAAGTGATGAGCGTACGCCCTCCAGGCCTGACCGCTTCCCGGCGATGGAAAAATCCTGGCAGGGAGAGCCAAAGGTGACGATGTCCACAGGCTCCAATAAATCACCTCTCAAGGCATGAATATCGCCGTAGTGCTTCATTTCCGGCAGCCGCTTCGTGGTGACGCGGATGGGGAACGGCTCGATCTCCGCCGCCCACTTGGGGGAAATCCCGGCTTTCAACCCCGCCAGGGGAAAGCCGCCGATGCCGTCAAACAGGGAGCCAAGCGTCGGCCTCTCTTTCACGCCGTCTCCCCCTTCGTTTCGCCCACGGCTGGAATGGGAATCATGTTTCCGTTAACCAGGTAGGCATTGCCGCCCTCCGCCTCCGTGAGCGGATTCATGTTCTCCAGATCCCGGATGTCGTTGGCGGAGAGCCAGCCGTTCTGCCTGCCAATGGCGTAGCCCTCCATTCGTTCCTTGTACGCGCCCCGCATCAGGCCGTCCATGTTGAAGCGCGCATAAAAGCGCCCTTTCTCCTTAGGGGAGAAGAGCGCCTTGTTCATGGCCTGTTCGATTCTCACCAGCCAGGGCCGGATGGTGTGCACGCCGAAGGAGATGGATTGATGCTCAATATTGCTGAAGGTGGCGTGCTCCAGGTCCCCCACCAGATGAGGCGGCACCCGGAAGATGCGGCAAATTTCCGCCACCTGGAACTTCCGGCTCTCCAGGAATTGCGCCTCGTTGTTGGGCATGGAGATCCGCTCGAACTTCATGTTCTCTTCCAGGATCGCCACCCTGCCGGAGTTGGCGGACCCGCCATAGGCCGCGTTCCAGGACTCCCTGAGCGCTTGGGGATTTTTCACCGTATTGGGATGGGTCAACACCCCGCTGGGGGTGGCTCCATTGGAGAAGAACCGGCTCCCGTATTCCTCCGCCGCCATTCCAAGCCCGATGGCGTTCTTCTCCAGGGCGATGGGGCTAGAACCCATGATTCCGTCGAAGCCCAGGCCGGGGATGTGCAGAACCTCCTCCGGCCGCAGCCTGAAAATTCTCCCGTCCCGCATCGTATAGTCATAGGTCAGCGTGCCGCCGCTGTCCCTGTCCACGTTCATCTTATCCGGGATCAGGGGATACAGGCCGATGATCTGCCCTCTGCCGTTCCGGAGGATCTGGCAGTAGGAGTTGCCCCAAAGGAGCAAGTGGGAAAGCATGGTCTCCCGCAGGATGAAGGAGGTCATCTCCCCGTTGGGTTCGTCATGCAAAATCGGATACAGGGGATGCGCAAATGCTTTCTCCGTCCCTGCCTCCTTGGCCTCAAACACATGCAATGGAAGGCTGGCCACCGTTTCCGCGATCACCCGGACGCAGGCGTATACCGCCGACATCTGCACCGCCGTCCTGGGAGTGACCGCCTTGCCGGCCATACTGGAGCCAAAGTAAAACACCGGCGCGTCGCTGACGGCGTTTTGGGGCTTATCCCTGGATTTGAAAAGCCTGACAAAGGGATTGTTCATTGGCTTCCTCCATTCGCGTTACAATCCGCTCCCCGTTTTCTGGTCATGGCATGGTTTGCAGAGCGGCTGCCAGTTTTCCTCGTCCCAAAATAGCGCCGGATCGCCCCTATGGGGAACGATATGATCCACCACAGTGGCGGGCGTGAGCCTTGACTGGGTCAGGCAGCTTACGCACAGGGGATGCTTTTTCAGAAACGCGGTTCGCGCTCTCCGCCACTTGCCGGTATAGCCTCGCGTAGCGGCGGATTCTCTGGAATACAGGACCCGATGCTCCGGGCAATACGTCCCCTCCGATAGGCGCGGGCATCCAGCGTGGCGGCAGGGCTGCTTTGGCTTTCTTGGCATCGTCATTCCCCCTACAAAAAAAGCAGCCCCCGCTCGTCATACACGGAGCCGCCTTCCGATTGGTTTTTCATCGCCCGGTCAAGCGCCATCACCAGGGCCACCGCGCCGTCCACCTTTTCGGTGGATTTCTCCTTGTCGATTTTCAGGTTCCCTGCCGGGTCGGTACGGACATAGGCGTTGTCCATGTTCCAACGCAGCACCGGATGGCCGCCGTGGGCCAGCTTTCTCTCCAGCACAATGCGCATCAGCTCCTTGGTGGGCGGGGACATATCCCGGAACCCCTGGCCGAAGGGAACCATGGTGAACCCGTCATCCTCCAGGGTTTGCACCATCATGGTAGCATTCCAGCGGTCATAGGCGATCTCCCGGATGTTGTACCGCTCGCCCAGTTGAACGATGAACCGCTCAATAAAGCCATAATGCACCACATTTCCTTCCGTGGTTTTGATGAACCCTTGCTTTTCCCACACATCGTACATGACATGATCCCGGCGCACCCGCAGGGGCAGGGTTTCCTCCGGCAGCCAGTAGAACGGGAGAACGTAGTAAGGCTCCTCCTCATCCGAAGGCGGGAACACCAGCACCAGGGTGGTCAGATCACCGGTGCTGGACAAATCCAGCCCGGCGTAACAGGCCCGCCCTTCCAGCTCTGTGGCGTTGACCGTACCGCCGCATTCATCCCACCGGTCCATGGGCATCCAGCGGATAGACTGCTTGACCCATTGGTTCAGGCGGAGCTGACGGAACATATTCTCATCGGCGGGCGTCTCCAGGGCTTTGCGGTAAGCGTCCCGCACCTTATCAATGGAAATGGTGTGATCCAGGGATGGATTGGCCTTGTACCAGTTCTGCTCGTTTTGCCAATCCTCGTTCTCTCCCAGACCATATACCACCGGGTAGAACCTTGGGTCGGCTTTTCGCCCCTCGATGATATCCAGCGCTTTCTGGTGGACTTCCCAGCAAATGCTGTTGCGGTCCGTACCCGCCGTAGTCAGGAAGAACCATAAGGGCTGCTTCCTCGCGTCACCGCTGCCCTGGGTCATCACATCATACAGGGCGCGGGTAGGTTGGGTATGAAGTTCATCGAAGATGCAGGCGCTGACGTTCAGGCCATGCTTGGTCATCACTTCCGATGAAAGCACCTGGTAGATGCTGCCAGTGGGCTGGTATACCATGCGCTTGGTGGAGGGGATGATCTTGATACGCTTCATCAGGGCCGGGGACTGCCGCACCATGTCCACAGCCACATCGAACACGATCCCGGCCTGCTGCCGGTCCGAAGCGCAGGAGTAGACCTCCGCCTTCCACTCATCGTCATTACACAGCATGTTCAGGGCGATGGCCGCGCCCAGCTCAGACTTGCCCTGCTTCTTGGGAATCTCGATGTATGCCGTGGTATATTGCCGCATGGTGGGGTCTTCCTCCCGCACCGTGCCGAACACATCCGATATGATCTGCCGCTGCCAGGGGAGCAGCTGAAAGGGCCGGCCATGGAACTCGCCCTTGGTGTGCTTGAGGCATTCGATGAAAGTAAGCACCCGCTGCGCCTTCACCTCACTGAACACCGGCTTCCCAGCCCCCCTTCAGGAGCCGCTCCATGGGATCTGTCCCAAGGCTTGCGCCGCCGTTCGTCTCTCCGGCGATGATGCGGGAGCGGCTGGCGGGGGTCAGGCCAAACTCCGCGCAGAAGGACTGCATGATTTTCAGGTTCTGCTGGGCGATAGACACCTGGGGAACCTGTTGCACATACCCAGAGGGCGTCTTGAAGATGGAGCCGTGCTGGGTGATGAACTCCTCAGCCTCCTTCCACCGGGCAAAGGCCTGGCAATAACCGGAGAAAGCGGTCAAATCCGCCACGGTCAGCACGCCCATGGCTTGTAGCGCGGAAGCCAGACGCTTCCACTCGCGCTTAGCCTCAGGCAAAAGCCAGGAGGGGCAACGGATTTCCGTTTGAGGTGGGGCCGGCTCCCGGCTGTTGAGGGGGCGCCTGCCGGGGTTCCCTTCCAGCTTCTTCACAGCGGTGGGCTTGGGCTTCCTGCCTTTGATCGCCACGGGGCACGCCTCCTTTCTCAAGCATGAAAAAAACCACCGCGCAATTACGGTGGTTGTTAGGTTTGTATGGCCTAGGTCCCTTACTTCGCTACGCTCCCGCCGAAGTCCTCAGCGGAGTTCACATCGAGGTTCGTATCGGTGCTACCGTCGGTATGCTCCTGGGCGTTCTCTGCCACCGCTTCCCCGGAGGGCCGGCTCCGGTAGGCTCCGTTGCCCGGCACCCCTGCCGTGAGGATGTTCCGAACATCCTTGTATTCCGGGCCGATAAAGCCCAGCCGCAGAAGGAAGCAGCGCAGGGCATACTTGGGGTTGTCGGTTTCCTTCTCCGTAAAGGTAACCCTCCGCTGCTTTTTCGCCAGCTTGATAATGGCGGCGATCAGGTGGGCGCAAGCCTGGGTCAGCTCGGGAGGGGCGCATGATGGGAGCCAGGGGAACCGCAAGGCGCCTTCCCCTTCTTCCACGGGCAGGCTGTCGGTTTCCAGCGCGAGGCGGAGCAGCCAGCCTTTACCCTCCACGATTTTTTTCACATTCCGAATCGCGAGCTCGTCCATGTCCTCTTTGGGGAACACCAGCGCAATGCCTTCCGCGCCGGCGGTTTCAAGGCATTCCCCCACGTCCGCTTCTCCGGGAGAATCCTCATACGCGCTCCAACGCTCATCCCGCGTGGGGAAACCCCGTCCCCGCAAGCCCTGAACCACCATGGAAATCCATTTTCCGTCCGCGAAATCGTCCACCTCCACCTCTCCGCCTGCAAGGACAGTGAAAGCCCCGATCCTGTACGCAAATCCCGGCGCTCCCTGGTAAACCGAGGGTTCATTGGTGACGTCCGCGATGGCCCGGACCAGCTCCTTGCGTCCTTCCTTGGCTCCGTCGAATTGAATCAGCATGGGATAACCACCTTTCTTGATTGGGTGTACCATCTATCCCTCTGAAAGCCTGAAATAGCAAGGGGTTTCTCACACCGGGCCCTACAAAAGAAGCGGCGGAATTTTTGTGCGGTTTATGTCTCATTCGCGGAATGAAAAAGCGCCCGTTTCCGGACGCCACTTGCGCTTAATAACCATTTGCAGGCATTTCTGATAAACCTGCTCCTTTAACCAGTTTGCGGCTGGAGCAATGCCGGCATTGGCTCTTGCATACACCCCGAACATCAATACAGCGGCGTAATTGTACGCTGCCGCGGCTACTTCTTCCTGCCGGAATGTTCCCAAGTGTATCGCCTTATCATTGTACTTAAGGCGGGCTTCCCAAACGGCTTCTCCTTTTCTCTTCAAAACGCCTTTATATTGTGACGTCGCTTCAACCCTCGGTTTTCTCCGGTTAAAAGCGTTAGTCTGAATGTTAGCAATGCGCAGATTCTCCTTGCGATTATCTAGACTATTCAAATTGATATGATCCACATGCTCTCCCGGTTTGGGTTGCATAATCATTCGATGCATGTTCACCGTTCGAGGTTCCCCTTTTGCTTTGCACCCTTTTCGTACAGCATAGCCATTCCCTTGCGGATGTAATGCCCAGTTATACGAATTGAGCCATTCAAAATCGTCATCGTCAACAAGCGCGCTTTGGCCTCTTGTCAGCTTAATCTCCTTCATTCTGATCCGCCCCCAGGCTTTCCTCATATGTCAGAGAAACACCACCACGGCAAACCTTCACCTGTGCCGGATTCCCTACGGCCTCGATGTATCTCCGGACAATTACCGAGGCATATTTGGGATCCAGCTCCATTAGGTAGGCCGTGCGGTCCGTCGCTTCACAGGCAATAAGGGTGCTGCCCGAACCCCCGAACAGATCCAAAACAATTCCGTTTACCTGACACGAGTTGCGAATGGGATAGGCGATTAAGGGAATCGGCTTGGTGTTGGGGTGATTCTCATTCTTTTTTGGCTTGTCGTATTCCCAAATGGTCGTTTGCTTGCGGTCGGCATACCATTTATGCTTCGCCGTATCCTTAAATCCATAGATGACCGGCTCATGCCGCATTTGATAATCCATCCGGCCAATCACCAGGCTGTTTTTCACCCAGATACATGTCGTGCTGTAATGGAATCCGGCAGCGACGGTCGCGTTGAAGAAATTGACCTTCTCCGCATCCGAATGAAAGATGTAAATTGCCGCGCCGTCGGCAAGGCTGTCATACGCGCATTTGAACGCCGCCAAAAGGAATTGGTAAAATTCCTCGCCCTTCAGCGTATCGTTCATAATGGTCAGCCCGGTGCTGCCCACATAACCACAGGCATACGGCGGGTCGGTCACGCACAGGTTTGCCTTTTTCCCGTTCATGAGAACGGCTACGTCTTCCTTTTGGGTCGAATCCCCGCACATGAGCCGATGAT
>JAYFPK010000022.1:0-115128 GCA_034927815.1 Candidatus Limiplasma sp. | reverse complement strand
CGGCGGAGGAATTGGCGGCCATGACCTCGCTGATGACCAGCCCGTCATACATGGACGACCCCACATGCCGCCCCGCCTGCTTGGGGAAAACCGCATACATCCCCGCCAGCAGCGCCACAAACAGCAGCAGCAAAGGCAATATGGATGCTACATGGCTTTTCCGCTGCCTTGGCGCATAGTCCTTGATAGGTCTGCGCCTCTCTGGCACAGTCGATTGCATGCACACGCCTTCCTTCATGGTAGAAACAGTATCTCCAGTTCGACAACCCCGACTGATCCGCCCATACGGCCCTTGACAATGGACCCATCGCCAATCCCGCCAGGGCCCTTTTCGTGATCTTGAGCTCCTCCTCTTTCTCCTGTCATCGCAATGGATTGCCATTGCGGTGCAAACATCCCCTCACAACGCTGCTGAAAACCGAGCCGAAAGGTTCACCGGGTCCGTCCAGTTTGATTACTTCGACCACAACGCCATCCGTAGCAGAGAGAGATACTACATACTCTCCTTGACCACGAGCAAGAATGGAAACAGCCCCGTCCATCGAAACGCCAGTTTCCGCTGGCGCGGCAGGTTCAACCGGAAAAACACATGTTTCCGGAAACGATGCGCTTGACATACCCAGCCACACCATCATCAACGCAGCCGCAATAATCCTTTTCCTAGCGCTGCTCTCCCGCCTTCCGCCATAGCTTTCCATTGATGGGAACGGGTGCCTGACCAGCTTTCCTTTCAAGCCGTATGGGGTGTTATTCCTTTCCCGGCTCCCTGCCTTCCCTTTATTCCGCCTTCCCTTCCCAGGCCAGCACTTCCCGCAGGGCCTCCTTAGCCAAATAGCCCCCCTGCCCACCCAGGCGCACCTTCCAGAAGCTTCCTTCCTCCCCCAGGATTTCCGCTTGCATGCCGCTATAATACTGGCCCAGCTCCGTACCGGCCTCCCGGGGCTCCTGCCAAAGAATTTGGCGGCGGCTGAACTCCGGAGCCACCACGATGCCAAAACGCTTATCCTTGGGAATCTCCTTGGCCCATACCGTGCAGTTGCCTGGCAGCATGCTTATGCCGCCCCCATCCCGGTCCTTGGAGGCATACAGCATTTGTCCGGCCTTCTGTTCCATCTCCCAAGCGGGCCAATACCCCTCCTGATCCATGGCCTGGGTGTACTCCTCCATCCCCGGCCAATAGGACGCCGCAGAGGAGAAGATCATCTCTTGCCGTCCCGGCAAAGGGGTCACGGCGGCGATTTCAAACAGCTTTTGCAGATCGTCGGTCTTTTGCAGCCGATCCTGGGCGATATAGCCCTCGGTACCCGCCTCCGCGTCTTTTAAATGCAAAACCACCTTGTAGTAGCCGTCCACAGGCTCCGTTTCCCCGTCCAGCCACACCAGCACCCCGCCGGGCAGCTGGGCGATGGTTCCCGCATCAGCCCCGGGAGCGTCCAGGAGGGATACAAGGCCGTCCGCATCCGCAGGATAGGCCACGGCATTGCCCACGATCACCTCTCCGTGGGCGGCATTCAGGCCGGGGAACGTGGGCAGCAGTACCAAAGTACAGGCAAGGGCGGCCGTTATCAGGGCCAATTTTTGAATCGTTTTCATGATTTGCATCGGAACTCCCTTCTTTTTCAGCTTGAGCTGTTCCTTTCGACTGGTATCCGGGCCTGGGACGATCTCCATGCGCCTTTTTCCTCCTTCGACGATACAGGCTCCATTTCACTAAAGAAGTTAGCCTCCCGCAGAAGTTTTCCCGAATTCTTCCACGGCTTTTTTACTCTGGAAAGATAATTCCCAAATTGCTACTTACAAGTAAGGGATGCTGCTTCCCCCATCAGATATTCAAACGGAAAGCAAAGCCAAATTCTTCCTGCCCAGGTTCAGGTTGAGGATGAAGGCGGGATCAAGCCTCGGTTTACAACCATGGAAACCACAAAAAACAGGAATGGATAGAGGGTTAACACCAATACCAGAAGCATCACAAGGGCGTTTCCGGCGTCAAATACCCTTTCGCCGGTCTTTTTTGCGCATACCTTGGCGCTTCTCTCCTCCGTTTACTAAATGTTGTGACCGCCATTGAGGAATATCTGCGCCTCTGCCGGCAGGACGTAACGTGGAGGATATCGAAGATACTCTGGCAGGCCGCCCTGGGCAGCTCCTACCGGCGCAACGGCGCGGCGCTGAACAGTGCGTTGTGCGGCGTGGATGCGGCGCTGTGGGACAGCAAGGGGAAAATGGCGGGGATGCTTCGGCTTCCCCGGAAACCAGCCGTTGTATGACGGAAAACCCATCTCATTTTTGACTTGCCAAAGGGGGATTCATTGCATGAGGGAACAGCCGAATCAAGAGTTGGAGCGGTATCTGCCCGAGGTAACCCGGCGGGAAGACTTTGACGCCTTCTGGAGCCAAACGCTGCTCAAAGCTCAAGGGCAGCCGCTGCTGCCGGAATATCATGAAACCGCCTATCCGCTTCAAACGGCCAAGGTGTATGACATCCGCTATTGCGGGTTTGACAGCACTCCCATTCATGGCTATTTCATCCTTCCCTGCTTCGGGGGGCTGCCCGATCAGCTCCCCTGCGCCATCCATTTTCATGGCTATGGCGGGAGCAGAGGCTATCCTTCGCAGCTTCTCCCTTGGGCGATGATGGGTATGGCTGTGTTGTCCATCGACTGCAGGGAACAGGGAGGGCTGACGGGAAACCTGGTACCCTCTTCCGGGGCGGTCATCGGCAACATCTCCACAAAAGGCATTTTGGATGAACAGGCGTATTATTACCGCGCTGTGTATATGGATTGTGTCAAAGCCATTGACTTTGCGCTTTCCTGCCCGCAAGTGGATCCGGCGCGGATCATCGTGCGTGGAACAAGCCAGGGGGGCGGCTTGGCAATCGCCACGGCAGCGCTGGATAACCGCCCCGCTGCCGTGATTGCCCATGTGCCCAGCCAAAGCAATCTGGAAAGGCGCGTGGAGGGAAGCCACGGATCCTATGCCAGCGTGCATGCGTACCTGGCGGCTTACCCCCACCAAAGGGAGCGGGTATACCAAACCCTTAGCTATTTTGACACCATGAACCTTGCGGACCGCGTCGCCTGCCCGGTATACGCCTCCGTATCCCTGGAGGACACCACATGCCCCGCGGAATGCTTTTTCGCATCCTACAACCGAATACCGTCCGCAAAGCAAATACAGGTATATCCCTTTAACAATCACCACGACGCTTCCCAGCTTCAAATCGAGGCGGAGCTGGAGTGGCTTGGGAATTTCCTATCCTCATACTAAAAGGAGCGATTGCAAATGGCAGACATTCTGGAGTGCATGATGGTGGTATGCTTTGGGATTTCCTGGCCGCTTTCCATTATCAAACTGTGGAAAACGAGAACGGCCAAGGGAAAGAGCATTTTATTCTCCCTGTTTGTTTGGATCGGATATATATTTGGGATCATCAGCAAAGCGCTTTCCGGAAGGACGAACTATGTCTTTGTCTTCTATATTATCAACCTGGCCGCCGTTACCATCGATATTATCCTGTATGTTCGCAATCACCGGCTGGACAAGCGCGCGGAAAGCGCGCCAACCGTATAATTCAAGTGGGGAGGATTATTGAGAAAGGCGTAAATTTGGAGCCGCCGTATGGTGGAAGCGCTTTTTGCAAGCAGAGAGAGCCATAACCACCGGTTCAGCCGGTAGCTTGAGGAAGCCCTCCAAGAGCCCAGCATTAGCAACACGCCCCAAGGCGCATGGAAAGCTTTGTCAACCTCTTATCTTGTGCGGACCGCCGCGGAAAGGGCGGTCCCTTCTTGCACCCAGAAAACCACTGGCCCAGCCGGGGGTCTGCATGCCCAAAGAAGCGCCCCGGAGATTGGCTGCCGGTCGCCATTCTTCGGAGCGCTTTGCAATTTCATTTCCAGCGCCTGATTCTGCCTAACTCCCCCAGAATCCTCAGGCCCGGCATTTCCGCTTTTTCCAGGCAGCAATTTTCAAACATCCCTTTGCCGAAACACCCCCGCCGCGGCAAAGCGGTTGTGCGCAGCTTCCCGGCAAGGCTGCCTCCGGGTGATGGTCCTGCTGCCGGGCGTCACAGCGTGTTCCTTGCGGTCCTTCCGTTATGCATACGCAACAACGGTCATGCGCCCCCTGGCGGGCGCCGGGCTCCTTACCGGCCCCGTCCTTCCTCCTCAAAGGGATAGCGCAGGCCGCATTGGCCGCGCACTTCGTCCATCACCCGCATCAATGCCAGGCTTTCGTCCATGGGCATCACGCCGCTTTCCAGCTTGCCCTCCCGGATGCAGTTCATCACTTCCTCCGCCTCATAGGCGTAGCCGTTGCCCCGCACCTCCGGGGTATATGGCTGCACAAACCGCCCGTCGGACTGCAAGATGGCGCTGCGGCCAAACACGAAATCCGGCATGTGGATGCGTCCGGTTTCGCCATATATCCAAGCGTCGCTCTGCATGTTGGTGCGGATCGCGGCATTCACCGAAGCCATGCGCCCCTCCCCAAAGGATAATACCCCCATAAAGGCTTCGTCCACACCGGTCTGGCCGATGGACATACAGGCTTTTACCTCCTGTACCTTGTGGCCCGCAAAAGCCATGGCGGACATGGAGATGGGGTAAATGCCCGCGTCCAGCAAGGCTCCGCCCCCAACCCAGGGGTTCAGCAGCCGCCATTCGGGGTTCCAGGGGGTTTGGAAGCCAAAGTTGGCCTGCACCATCTTCACTTCGCCAATCTGCCCCTGCTGGATCCACTCCCGCACCTTGCACACGGCGGGCATGAAGCGCGTCCACATCGCTTCCATAAAGAACGCGCCGTTTTCCAGCGCGGCCTTTTGCATCTCCTCCATTTCCCAGGCGCTGACGGACACAGGCTTTTCGCACAGCACGCCCTTCTTGGCCTTCAAGGCCGCCAGGGCGCATTCCCGGTGCTGGGTATGGGGCGTGCCGATGTACACCACGTCCACATTGGGGTTCTCCAGGGCCTGCCGGATATCGTCATAGCCATGGTCCAGGCCGTTTTCCGCCGCAAAGGCCCGGGCGCGCTCCAGGCTGCGGGATACCACGCAGATCTCCCCCACGCCCTGGGCCGTGCGCAACCCCGCCAAAAATTTCTTCACAATGATGCCTGTTCCCACCAGGGCCCAACCCATCTTTTTCATCTTCTTCCGCACTCCTTTTTCAAATTCCCGGGGTCCCGCTTGCCGCCGTCCCGCCGGCCCCATGAGGCCCTCCCGGGGAAAGCTGGCGTTGACGCGGCGCGTCCCTGGAATCCCCTTCAAGCCAAAAGGCAAGCAATACCCCATTCTCCCTTTGGAGACAAGATTCCTCCCCGCAGCCTTGCCAGTCCATAAAACCCCATGTGGATCCATGGAAACAAAATGCAGCCCCCCAGGGCAGCGTCTTTTGCTGCCCTTCCTCCCCGCCATCCGCCAGGGCTTTCTGTCCGGCCCTCCTTTCCGCCGGTTTTTGTATACAAGCCGGTTGGCGTAAACAAAAAGGATTTCATCCCCAAGACCAAGCCTGGGGCCGCGTTTCACGCGGCCCCAGGCAATCGGGCATTCCACAGCATGCTTCCATGCAGGCCGCCGCGGAAACGCGTTTCGCGGCGGCCTCATCCTGATTTCATCTTCCGCCGTTACCCAGCCGCTCCTTGGGCTGGTGCGGCTCCACCGGCGCGCTCTGGCCCCCGGCGGCATAGAACAGCTGGCTGATGCAAATGGCGGCTCCGGCGGTGGCCGGAAGCTCCAACCGGCTCACCTGCATGAACTCATCCGCGTCAATGGAAGGGTTGATACGGGAAAAATGGTATTTCAGCGTCAAAAATGCCCGGGGAATTTTAAAGAGCGTCCCGTACAGCACGATCCTGGAAGGGTTGAGCAGCACCGTGGCATTGGAAATGGACAGCGCCAGCGTCTCCAGAATTTCATCAATGAGTTGGCAGGCCGCCGGGTCCCCGCGCATATACCGTTGGTATGCCGCGGCGATGTCATTCTCCCCCAGCACCCCCTTGATCCTGTTCTCGCAGACATAGGTTTCCAGGCACCCGCGCTTGCCACAGCGGCATAGGTCCTGGTTGTTGGGCAGCGTCATGTGCCCCAGCTCTCCCGCGGTCATGGTCTCGCCATACAGCGGCACGCCGTTGAGCAAAATGGCCGATCCCAGGCCGGGCCCATATTTCACGAAGAACAGGTCCACCGTGCGGTTCTTGATGTACTGGGCATATTCAGCCATGGCCAGAGCCCGTACATTGTCGTCGATGACCACGTTGACGTTGAGCCGCTCCCGGAACAGGCGCACAAGGTTGATATTGTCGTGCAGCATGCCGTGGGAATCCAGCAGCTCGCCGGTGATCACGTTCACCCGCCCGGCCACGGCGACGCCCACGCCCAGAATGCCGTCATACCTCTCCAGCAGCAACCGGGTTTCCTCCAGCACGCGCTCCATCAGAGCGTCGGAATTCCCCTCAAACTCCGCAGGGGGAAGGTCCTTTTGGCAAACCACCTGGTAGTCCAGGTTTGTCACGCAAAGGGAAACGATGTTCGAGCTGAGATAGATGCCCAATGCCTTGGCAAAATCATAGTTGATCGCCAGCTGAACCTCGGGCCTGCCCGAAGCCTTTTTCTGCCCATGGGAAGCGCCCCGCCGCTCCACCACAATCCCCTCTTCCACCATCTTGTTGATCAGGATGGTGATGGAAGAAGGGGTGAGGTTGATTTTCTCCGACAGCGAAATACGGCTCAGGCTGAGGTGCTCATTGAGCGCATACAGAATCTCCCTGCGGTTGCCGATTCGCAGACTGGACAGGTTCGCCCCTAAATTTTGCACGTTGCACCTCGCAAAAGCTCAGAAGACTTTTTCATTTCTGTGTGGGTTCGTGTATGTCCCAACCCATCACCCTGGCGAACCTACGGACGGTCTCCCGGTACTTTCCATAGGCCATACAGACATGGTGCGCATAACCATTGTACACAACTGTGTCCAGCAGCGTCAAGAGAGGAACGTCAAAACGGACCTTGGCGTAGGTGCCCTTGTTCTCCTTTGTGGTAGGCAAGGCCTGGCCCTCTGTGTACAGGATGCGGATCTTCCCCCTGGCCCCGTCCATGCGGAAGAGGCTGACCTCTCCGGGCCCCAGCACAAAATCCGCCGTAACGCCCTTGCCCCCCGCAAAGTACGTGTCCAGGCTGCATACGCAGCCGCTGTCGCACAGGCTGGCGGGATACACGCCGCAGTGCCACATCAGCGCGAAATCCTCCTCAAGGTTCACCTGGGACAGATCCGCCATAAAGGGAATCCCCACGCCAATGGCCTTGTAGCACAGCATGGACAGCGTGCCGTCCACATCCCCCTCGCAGCCCAGGATGAAGCCTTCGTCCTGCAAAATGGACATGGCCGCGCAGGGGGAAATGCCGTAATCCCGCGCAAATTCCGGCCAGCAGCGGATCGCCAGCGCATCCAGGGCGTTGGCCTTCAAAAAGGCGCGCATGCTGGCCGTGAGGCGCGCCACCAGCTCCACCTGGGTATCGGTAATATCGCCGCAGGCGAAGGTTCCCCGCACATGGGCGATCTCCTTTTTCAGCTCCTCCTCGCTTACCGGCTGGGAATACAGCTCCGAAAGCTCGTAATGATCCAGCAGCACGCCGGTTTGCCGGAAGGCGCCCAGCTCGTCAATGCCCACGTTGAAAAAACCGTGGGCCCGGTAGCCCGCGATGCCTACGTGGGACTGGCGCAGCGCCTCCCGCATGCGTATGGCGTCCACCCAGGCCATATCGATCTCGTCTCCCATCACGGCGGTGAAGGTGTCGTTTCCGCTCTTGTATAGGTTGGAAGCATTCAGGTTCAGCCCGCACACGGAGTTGAGGCGGATTTTCCCGCCGTTGTAGGGCAGCTCCTTGAAGGCCCACAGCAGCACGGGCTTTTGCAGCTCCCGGTCGATGAGAAGCGCCAGATGCCCCAGATGGAAGGTTCCGCTGATGATCACCACGGCGTTGACCTGGGCCGCCTGGAGCTGCCGGGCCGCCTCCATGGCGTCCGGGATTTCAATGACCAGCTCCTCCACGAAGGTGAAGGTTGTGTCGGAAATTTCCCGGAGCCTCTCCTTCGCTCCGTCGTAAATCTCTTTTGCCGCCTGGTAATCGTAGGTTGTGCGCGCCAGGCATACAACCCCAAGGTGGATGTGTTTCTTCATACTACTTCCCTCCATCGTGATGGTGACACGGGGCTCCGTCAAGCCGAGCCGTCCCCGCACCCCATTAATACACAGCATTCAATAATACCCGCATCATACGGGCTTCCCCGGGGATTTTCCATCCAAAATATTCCATTTAATTAATACCTTCATATAATATCTGTTTTAAGGGTCATCTCCCCATCCTCCAATATATGCTTCATTTTATTGATCTCCGCCTTGCGTCTTTCGGCTTTTCGACTCTATTATACAGGACTTTCAAAAAAAATCAATTTATTTATTCCAGACTATTGAATAATTTAAAATCCTATGGTATCCTATAGCCACTTCAGAAACGGTTCGTATTTGGACATAACCACCATCTCTGTTTATGCGTATACAAACCCCGTTTGGTGGATCCAAAGGACGAACAAAAACGTCCCATGTTGAAAGGAGAAGGTACCCATGAAAAAACTGGCCAGTCTACTGTTGGCGCTCTGCTTGTTGCTCTCCCTGGCGACGTATGCCTCGGCCGAGGCGTCCGCCGATCTCCCCGTCCTGCGCGTAGCGGTTATGCCCTTCTACATCAGCTCTCCCACCTATTACATCGTGCAAAACGGCCTGGATGTGGCCAACGGCTTCAAAATCGACCTCCAATTCTACCCCATGGGCGCTCCGCAGATTGAGGCCATGGCCGCCAACGAGTGGGATGTGGGCATGATGGGCTCCGCCGGCGTGTTTGGCGTAGCCAATGCGGGCATGATGATCGTTTCGGAAGTGGTTCTTTCCTCCGGCGGCACCGGCGCTTACGTTCGGCCCGACAGCCCCATTGCCCAGGTGACGGACGGGATTCCCGCCATGCCGGGGGTGTACGGCAATGCCGAAACCATGAAGGGCGCCACCGTGCTGGTACCCGTAGGCTCCCTCAACCACCTCAACGTCGTGAAGTGGTACTACGCGGCGGGCCTCTCCGTGGATGACTTCACGGTGGTGGATATGAGCAACGCCAACTCCTTCCAGGCCTTCAAGGCGGGCGAAGGGGACATCACCGCCTTCAGCCCTCCCCTGACCTATCAGGCCGAGGAAGAAGGCTGGGTGAAGGCCTCCGGGCTGGACTCCCTGAATTGTGACGCCTGGGATTGCCTCTACGCCAACCCCAGGACCTATGAAGACACCAAGGAGCTCATCGCCAAGTTCGTGGATGTCCTGCTGGACGTGCAAACGGAATTCTCCACCAACCAGGAGCTGGCTTCCGAGTGGGGTTACAAGTGGCTGCATGACGAAAACGGCATGACCAACACCACCTTGCAAAACCTCATGGACGAGTGGGCCGTGCGCCCCTTCCGTACCCGGGAGGAAGTGGAGAACCTGACCGTGCTGGGCGAATCCCTCAAGGAATTGGCCGCTTTCTACGGCAGCATCGGCAACCTGGATCCCGCCCGCGTTTCCATTTTTGAAAATCCCCGGGTCGTGACAATGGAAGTCCTGGACATGGTCTTTGGCAGAAACTAAGCCATCCCCCTGATTGAATCCAAAGGTTGCCTCCGGGCTCCGGCCCGCACAGGGATCTGGAAACCCGGAGGCAGCCCCTTTTTTCGAGGAGAACAAGCATGCAGAAACAAAGAAGGCCTCTGTATCTCGCGATATCCGTCTTTTCTGTGGTCGCCTTTTTGCTGGTTTGGCAAACCGTAACCGCCTGGACGCAGCTTTTGCTTCCCGCCCAGCTTCCCAGCCCCGTGGAGGTGCTGCGCTCCTTCATCGCCAAGCTCACCAGCAAGACCCCCGACGGCGCGACCCTTGGTCAGAACATTCTCGCCAGCCTCGGCGTTTCCCTGTCCGGCTTTGCGCTGGGCGTCGTCATCGGCGTTCCCCTGGGCGTTGGCATGGCCTGGAGCAAAAAGGCCGATATGTTCTTTCGCCCTTTGTTTGACCTCATTCGCCCCATCCCCCCCATCGCCTGGATCCCGGTGATGATCCTGTGGCTGGGCATCGGCACGCCGGCCAAGGCCGCCATTATCTTCCTGGCCGCTTTGGTGCCCTGTATGGTCAACTCCTATACCGGCATCAAGCAGGTGCGGGACGTGCACATCTGGGTGGGCAAAATTTTCGGCGCTTCCCGCAGGGAGCTTCTCACCAAGATCGCCTTGCCCACGGCGCTGCCCAACATCTTTACGGGGCTGCGCATCGCCCTTGGGGCCTCCTGGGTGTCCTTGGTGGCGGCTGAGATGCTGGCGGCCACCAGGGGGCTTGGGTACATGATCCAGGCATCCCGCCAGATGGTGCGCGTGGACATCGTGATCGTAGGCATGGCCACCATCGGCATTATCGGCGCGCTGTTGTCCTTCGTGCTTACGAAGGTGGAAAATAAGCTGGTAAGGGGGCGCAAATGATGAACGGAACAACCACTCCCACCACTCCTGCCGCCACCGCCTCTTCCCTGGCGCGCAGGCGCGGCATCGGCTCCTCCCTCCAGCAGGTGTTCTTCGGAGCGCTGGGCATTCTCTCCTTTCTGGTGCTCTGGTGGGCGGCCGTCACCTTCACGCGCGTCGGGCTGCTGATGCCCAGCCCCATCGAGGTATTCAAGTTCTTCTTCCGCTCCTTTGTGGAGCCCATCGGCAAGCTCACCATGACGCAGCACATCTGGATCAGCTTCAAGCGCGTGATGATCGGCTACCTGGCGGGCGTGATCCTGGGCATCATCTGCGGGGCGGGCATGGGGGTTTCCAAGCTCTTTGAAGCCGCCTTCAAGCCGCTCTTTGAACTGCTGCGCCCCATTCCCACCATCGCTTGGATTCCCTTGGCCATCCTGTGGTTCGGCTCGGGGGAAATGACGAAATACTTCATCATTTTCTACGGGGCCTTCACCACCGTCACGCTGAACGCCTACGCGGGCGTTCGCCAGGCGGACCCCACGCTGATCGGCGCGGCCAAGATGCTGGGGGCCAAGGATAATCAGATCCTCTGGAAGGTCATCCTTCCCTCGGCCATTCCCAACATCGCCGCGGGCATGCAGGTCGGCCTTTCCGCCGGCTGGATGGGGCTCATCGCCGCCGAGATGGTGCGTTCCAAAGAGGGCCTGGGCTGGATCGTGATCATGGGCCAGGAGACGGCCAATATGACGCAGATCCTTGCGGGTATGATCACCATCGCCGTCATGGGGTTGCTGCTGGCCACCCTGATGAGGTACGTAGAAAAGGAGCTTTGCATATGGAACACTCGGCAGACCTGAGCCGCAAGGTGATAATGTCCTGCAAAAACGTCTCCAAGACATTTCACTCCGGCGAAAAGAAGGACGCCAGGTCCCTGGACGTGGTGGAAAATCTGAATTTTGACGTTTACGAAAACGAGTTTGTGGTGCTCTTCGGCCCCGCCGAATGCGGCAAAACCACCATTATCAACATCCTGGCCGGGCTGGAGCCCGCCACGTCGGGAGAGGTGCTCCACGATGGCGCTCCGGTCACCAAGCCCGACCCCAAGCGCGGGGTGGTGTACCAGTCCATCGCGCTGTTTCCCTGGCTTACGGTCATGGGAAACGTCGAGTTTGGCCCCAAATCCCAGGGGGTTGACAAGAAAGCCCGCCGGGAGCGCGCCCAAAGCCTGATTGACCTGGTAAAGCTGAACGGGTTTGAAAAAGCCTATCCCAGCCAGCTTTCCGGCGGCATGCGCCAGCGGGTGGGCATCGCCCGGGCTTACTGCAACGAGCCGGACGTCCTCTTTCTGGATGAGCCCTTCGGCGCGCTGGACGCCCAAACCCGCTACATGATGGAGGAGGAAATCTCCCGGATCCATCTGGCGGAGAAGCGCACGGTGGTGTTCGTCACCAACAACATCGAGGAAGCGATCTATCTGGCCGACCGGGTGGTCATTCTCAAAAACAAGCCCACCTCCATCAAGCGGGAATACGTCATCGACCTGCCCCGGCCCCGGGATTACACATCGCCGGAGTTCCTGGCCCTGCGCCACGAGATTACCGCCATGCTGGACAAAGCGGTAGAACAGGAGGCGAAGTAAATGAGCGAAGCGGCTGAAAGCAGAAAAGTTCTGGTGGAGGTGAAGCGCCTCACCAAGAAGTTTGGAGAGCTGCTGGTGCTGGACGACGTATCCTTTAACGTGCGGGAGGGCGAGTTTCTGTGCATCGTCGGCCCTACCGGCTGCGGCAAAACCACCTTTTTGAACGCGCTTTCCACCCTGTATGAAAAAACCGCCGGAGAAATCCTCATCCAGGGGGAGCCTGTGGACCTGCGCAAGCACGACCTTGCCTACGTGATCCAGGAGCCCTCCATCATGGAGTGGCTGACGGTGGAGGAAAACGTCCGCTTCGGGCTCAACCTCAAAAAGGTGCCCAAGGCCATTGCGGACGAGCGCGTGGAAGAAATCCTGCAGATGGTAAACCTGCAGAATTACCGCAAGTATTATCCCCAGCAGCTTTCCATCAGCATGATCCAGCGGGTGGTGATCGCCCGGGCCTTCGTTACCCATCCCCAGCTGCTGCTCATGGACGAGCCCTATGGCCAGTTGGACCTGGAGCTGCGCTTCCGCCTGGAAGACGAGCTCATTGAGCTGTGGAAGAAAACCGGCACCACCGTGATCTTCATCACCCACAACATCGAGGAAGCGGTATACCTGGGCGAGCGGGTGATGGTGCTCACCAACAAGCCCGCCACCATCCGCGAGAACATCCTGGTGGACATCCCCCGCCCCCGGGATTTCTCCGACCCGGAATTCATCCGCATCCGTAACCATGTGACTGAAATGATCAAGTGGTGGTAAGCCCCTGGGCACCGGCAGAAGGAGCGCGCTATGAAAGTAGGTTTGGACGTCTATTCCATCCGCGAGATGGAGCTTACCCCCATGCAGCAACTGGACTATGCCAAAAGCAGAGGCTTCGAGGGCGTGCAGTTTGAAGAGCTGCGCTCCCTGAGCCCCTCCCTGGACCGCCGGGAGCTGGCGGCGCTGCAAGCCCGGGCGGCGGAATTGGCGCTGTACACCCACGTGTCGGTTTCCGCCGTCAACCCCAACCTTTTTACCCTGAGCCGCGAAGCATTGCTGGCGCGCCTGGGGGAGGAGATCGAGGCCGCCTCCGCCCTGGGCTGGCGGGAAGTCCGCAGCCACATGGGCATCCTCAAAAACCGCCTGGAAAGCCAAAAGCCCTGGGCGGAGCACCTGGAGGATTCCATTTCCGTGCTGCGGGAGTTGCGCCCTTTGCTGAGGCAATCCGGCGTGCGCCTGAACCTGGAAAGCCATTCGGACTCCACCACCTTCGAGCTTCTGCGGGTCATACGCCGCATTGGGCCGGACTACGTAGGCATCACGCTGGACACCGGGAATCTGCTCACCCACGGGGAATATCCGGTGGAAGCGGTGCGCCGCCTTGCCCCCTACGCCCACCTGACCCATGCCAAGGACGCCTATCTCTTCTTTTCCCCCAAGGGCTTTATCCGCCAGGGCTGCCCGCCTGGGCGGGGCGTGGTGGAATGGGAAAAGGTCGTCTCCATTCTGGCCGAGTATAATCCGGAGATCAACCTGTCCATCGAAGACCACAAAAAGCTCTTTGAAATCAACTTCGGCGACCCCGCCTGGCTTGCCTGGCACCCGGACATTCCCACCTATGAGCTGGGCCAGCTCATGCGGCTCGCCTTTGCCATTGAGGAAAAGCGCCGGGCGGGCCTGGTGGCCGATATGCTGGAATACGAGGCAGTGCCCTATTTGGAGCAGGTGGAGGACCGGCTGCCCTCGGGCTGCCAGTACCTGAAAGCGCTGCTGGATACCATGGGCCTGCACGGCCACTAAAGCGGGAGGCAAAAGTACAATGGCATCCGCAAAAAAGAAGATCGGAATCGGCTTACTGGGCGGGGGATTTATGGCAAAGGCCCACAGCAATGCCTACCGCACTATTCCCTATATCTATTGCGGCGGGGGATACGAACCGAAGCTGGTGGCCCTGGGCGCTGCCACCCTCGAGGAGGCCGAACAGGCCTGCGGCCGTTATGGCTACGAAAAGGCGGTACAGGGCTACGAAGCCGTGCTTGACGACCCCGAGGTGGACTTGGTGGATATCTGCGTGTCCGACGCGCTGCACGCCCCCATCGCCCTGGCGGCGCTGGCCCGGGGGAAGCATGTGCTGTGCGAAAAGCCGCTGGCCTTAAGCTCCCAGGACGCCCTGCGCATGCGGGACGCCGCGGCGGCATCGGGCCGCCTTGCCATGGCGGGCTTCAACTACCGCTTTGTCAGCGCCGTCACCTTGGCCAAGCGCTTGATTGAAAGCGGCGTCATGGGCCGGGTGTACCACTTCCACGGGGATTATTCCCAGGACGTGGGGGCCTACGAGGATACCCCGGTGGAGAAGCTCTGGTACGCCTTTGGCCCCAAAAGCTCCGGCGTGGCCCTGGGCACCGGCTCCCACCTCATCGATATGGCCCGTTTCCTGGTGGGGGAAATCTCCGAGGTGGGGGGCCTGCTGCCCACCTACACGCCCCTGAGGCAATCAGCGGGCGGGCCTGTGCCCGTTACCAAAGACGAGGATATGCTTTGCGTCGCCCGCTTTGAAAACGGCGCGGCGGGCATGCTCCGGGCCTCCGCCATATCCGCCGGGCGCAAAAACTCCCTCCGCTGGGAAATCTCCTGTTCCAAGGGCAGCCTGGCCTTTGACCTGGAAAACATCAACTATCTGGATGTATTCCATAAGGACAGCCCTGTAAAAGAGGTTACGGGCTTTACCCACGTCAACGTCACCCAGGTGGACCGGGATCATCCCTTCATGGATGTGTGGTGGCCCCGGGGCCATGGGGTGGGCTGGGAGCACGCCCACATCAACGAAATCGCGCATCTGCTGGACTGCATTACACAAGGCAAGCCCCTGGCCCCCATGGGCGCCACCTTTGAAGACGGTTACAGGGCCTGCAAAATCATCGACACCCTGCGGGAATCGTCTGAAGGCGGCCACTTCAGGCCCGTCCTCTACCAATGACCCCATCAAACGACTTCCCCTCACAGGCGAAATCAGACAGGAGCGTACAGGATGCCGGACTATCGCACCACAACGATGCAGGAACTGCTGCAAAACAGTAAAATCCCCCTGGAGGTGCTGGACACCGAGGATGACCTTTACCACGACATGGCCCGCTTGATGTTCGACGAGGTGGCCCGCAACAACGCCTTGGGCAAGCCCACGGTGTTCATTGTCCCGGTGGGCCCGGTGTTCCAATACAGGCGCTTTGTCCGCCTGGCCAACCTTTACGGGCTGGATTGCAGCCAAGTGCATCTCTTCAACATGGATGAATACATGACCTCCGCCCATGAGCTCATCGACAAATCCCATCCGCTGAGCTTCCGCGCCTGGATGGACGCGGAGCTCTACGACAAGCTCCAGGGCGTCAGCCAAATCCCCCCCGCCAACCGCCACTTTCCCATGCCCGGGCGGGAAGGGGACATCGAAAAGGAGATCGCCCGGCTGGGGGGCGTGGATATCGCCTTTGGCGGTATTGGCATTTGCGGCCATATCGCCTTCAACGAGCCCCCGGAGGACGGCGACCCCATCAGCGATGAGGAGTTTGCCAACCTCCCTACCCGGGTGCTGACGCTGACCCGGGAAACCCTCACCATCAACTCCGTCACCGGCATGGGCGGCTACATTGACGGCATCCCCCGGTGGTGCATCACCATCGGCATGCGGGAGCTGCTTGCGGCGCGCAAGCTGCGCTTCTACCTCAACCGCGACTGGCAGCGGGGCATTGTACGGAAGATATGCCTGGGGGACGTCACCAAAAAGACCCCCGCGTCGTTCCTGCAAAAGCATCCGGACGCCAAGCTCACCATAAGCGCCCTGGTGGCCTCCCCGCCTCTGGGAACGATCCGGTGAGCCTGTAAAGGAGCAAAGCCATGGTGATTGATTTTCACAACCATCTTCTGGAGGAATCCGATTACGCCGATAAGCTTGTGTCCGCCATGGACGAAGCCGGCATTGACCAGACCTGCATCAGCGGCCTTGGCATCGGCAAGGGCAAAGCCGGCTCCTGGGACTCCGGCGCTTTCAGCCTGGGCTCCCTCAGCCCGGATAACGGCGATGTGGAGCAGGCCTTCCGCCGGTTTCCGGACCGCCTGATCGGCATGGGCTTTGTGAAGCTGGGCCGGGACGGGGCCGATAAGGTTCAGGAGCTGGCGGACCGGGGCTTTCAGGGCCTCAAGGCCTGCCGCCCCCTGTACGATTATGACCACGACGCCTGTTTCCCCGTCTATGAGCGGGCGGAGCAGCTGGGCATGCCGATCCTCTTTCACACCGGCGTGCAATTGGTGACCCCTTTTGACAAGGAGGACGACGTTTCCTGCAACCGTATGCGCCCCATCCAGATCGACCGCATTGCCCGCAACTTCCCCGCGCTTCGGATGGTGATCGCGCATATGGGCATGCCCTGGTTTGAGGAGGCCGCCGAGATGTGCCGCTTCCACAAGAACGTCTATACCGACTTCACCGGAGCCATCGGCGGCTGGAGCTTCCGCAAAAAGCCCGGGGATTTCCAAAACCTGCTGTATTGGAAGGACGCCTTCCAAAAGGTGGTCTTTGGCACGGATGTGCATTACAACGCCATCGGCGAGGCCGCCGCGTACCAAAAGAGGCTCTTTGGGCTGCTGAACCTGGACGCCCGGACCACGGAGCTGATTTTTCAGGGGAACGCCCGCGCCCTTTTGGGCCGGTGAACCCGAAGCAATCTCTGTAAGAAGGATGGAGCAGTATGAATTGTACAAAGGAATTCCTCGATGCAAAAGCCAGGGAGATCCGCTGGCACACCGTGGATGCCGTTGGTTTCCTGGGCGTAGGGCACATCGGCGGCTCTCTGTCCATCGCCGACGTGCTGGCGGTGCTGTATTTCGACAAGATGCGCATTGATCCCCAAAACCCCCGGCTGGAACAGCGGGACCGCCTGGTGCTCTCCAAGGGGCACGCGGGCCCGGCCCTGTATGCCACGCTGGCCCTGCGCGGCTTTTTTGACCTGTCCGAGCTGCACACCCTCAACCAGCCGGGCACCAACCTGCCCAGCCACTGCGACATGCTGCGCACCCCGGGCATTGATATGACCGCCGGCTCTCTGGGCCAGGGCATCTCCTGCGCCGTGGGCATCGCCAAGGCCATGAAGCTCCGGGGCTATGACAGCGCCGTGTACGCCATTGTGGGGGACGGCGAAAGCCAGGAAGGGCAGGTATGGGAGGCCAGCATGCTGGCGGCCCACCTCAAGCTGGACAACCTCATTGTGTTCCTGGATTGCAACGGGATGCAGATCGACGGCACGGTGGAGGACGTGAACAGCCTGCTGGAGCCCGAGAAAAAGTGGGAGGCCTTCGGCTTCTTCACCCAAAGCGTGGACGGCCACGACGTACAAGCCATCCAGGCGGCCATCGACAACGCCAAGGCCCACCAGGGGCGGCCCTCCATGATCGTGCTGCACACCATCAAGGGGAAGGGCGTTTCCTTCATCGAGGCCGCGGGGGTCGCCAACCATAACATGGTCATTACGCCGAAGCAGACCGCGGCGGCGCTGGCCGAGCTTACGATATAAGGAGGACCGATGATATGGCTAAGGAAATGCGGGCGGTCTTCAGCGAAAAATTGCTGTCGCTCATGGAAAAAAATGAAAACATCGTCGTCATCGATGCCGACCTTGCCAGGGCCAACGGCACGCTGGGCATTCGCGCCGTTTATCCCGAAAGGGCCTTTGACGTAGGCGTGGCCGAGGCCAACATGGCCTCCGTGGCCGCGGGCATGGCGGCCTGCGGCTTCATCCCCTTCATCGGCACCTTCACCCCCTTTGCCTCCCGCAGGATCTGCGACCAAATCACCATCTCCATCTGCTATGCGGGCCGTAATGTGAAAATCGTCGGCAGCGACCCGGGGGTCACCGCCGAATACAACGGCGGCACCCACATGAGCGTGGAGGATATCGGCGTGCTGCGCAGCATCCCCAACCTCGTCATCTTTGAGCCTGTGGACGCCACCCAGTTTGCCCAGGCGCTGGAAGCCATCACAGACTACGAGGGGCCGGTGTACATCCGCATGTTCCGCAAGGAGGCGGAGGACGTTTTTGGCCCGGGGTACCGCTTCGACCTGTTCAAGGCCGATACGGTCAAGGAGGGCAAGGATGTTTCCATCTTCGCCTCCGGCTTCATGGTGCAGCAATCGGTGAAGGCAGTGCAAGCCTTGGGAGCCCTCGGGATCGACGCGGAGCTCATCAACATCCACACCATCAAGCCCATTGACCGCCAGGCTGTGATCGCCTCCGCAAAAAAGACGGGCGCGGTGGTCACCTGCGACAACCATAACATCATCGGCGGCCTGGGCTCCGCCGTGGCCGAGGTTCTGGCGGAGGAGTGCCCCACCAAGATGCGCCGCGTGGGCATCCAGGACCGCTTCGGCGAGGTGGGCAAGCTCAATTACCTGTGCGAAGCCATGAAGCTGCGGCCCGAGGATATCGTGCAAGCCGTCCAGGACCTCCTGGGCCGGGCCTGAGGCCAAGCCTGATCCAACGCAAGATACCCCGGCTGCTCCCGCCGTCCCGGCCCCTTTGGGGCCGCCACGGCCTTGGCGGGAAGCTTGGAATGCGCAATCCACGGCAAAAGGAGAGAAATCATCATGAAAATCATCATTGCCTCGGACAAGTCCGGATTCCACCTGAAGGAAGCGGTGAAAGCGTATTTGCAGTCCTCCGGCGTTTCCTATGAGGACGTGGGCACCACGGATGTGGAAGCGCCCCAGCCCTTCTTTGAGGCGGGGGCCAAGGCCGCCGAACTGGTATCCAAGGGGGAGGCGGAGCGGGCGGTTCTCATCTGCGGCACCGGCATGGGGATGAGCCAGGTGGCCAACCTGTTCCCCGGCGTGCTGGCGGCCTGCTGCGAAAGCGTATATGCCGCCAAGATGTGCCGCGCCATCAACAATTCCAACATCCTGACCATGGGCGGCTGGGTCATCGGCCCGGAGATGGGCATGGAAATGGTGAAAGCCTTCCTGGAAACCGCCCACACCCAGGATTTGGAACCCTGGCGGCAGGAAAATCTCAAAAAAGCGTACGCCCGCATGTTGGAGCTGGACGCGGCCCACCGGAGATAATCCCGGCGGGCCCGCGAAGAACAAGGAGGCCGTTCCATGGAAAATCATGAGCTGATCCGCGACCTGGTGTCCCGCGCCCGAACCGCCCAGGCAGCGGTGAACGACTATACGCAGCGGCAGATCGACGAGGTCTGCACCGCCGTCGCCTGGGAGGTCTACCGGGACGAGAACATCGCCCTGCTGGCCGCCTCCGCCGTGGAGGAAACAGGCATGGGGGTGTACGGCGACAAAATCACCAAGCACAAAAACAAGGTGCTGGGCGTGATCCGGGATGTGCTCCAGGGAAAATCCGTAGGGCTCATCGAGCGGGATGAGGCCCGGGGTATCCGCAAATACGCGAAGCCCGTGGGGGTGATCGGAGCCCTTACGCCGGTGACCAACCCCACGGCCACCCCCGCCAGCAACGCGGTCTCCATCCTCAAAGGCCGCAATGCCGTGATCTTCGCCCCCCACCCCAAATCCAAGCGCTCCACGAAGATGGCTGTGGATTTCATGCGGGCGGGGCTGAAGAAGGTGGGCGCGCCGGAGGACCTGATCCAGGTGATCCAGGAGCCCTCCATTGACCTGACGGGAGAGCTGATGCGCCAGGTGGATCTGATCGTAGCCACCGGCGGCGGCCCTATGGTGAAGGTGGCCTATTCCAGCGGCAAGCCCGCCTACGGCGTGGGCCCCGGCAACTCCTGCCAGATCGTGGCGGAGGACGCGGACGTAGAGGACGCCGCCCAGAAAATCGCCGCCAGCAAAGCCTTTGATAACGCCACCTCCTGCTCCTCGGAAAACTCCATCATTGTGGAAGCCTCCATTTATGACGCCATGCTGGCGGCCTTGGAGGCAAACGGCTGCTATCTCTGCCGCGGCCAGGAGCGGGAGGCGCTTCAAAGCGCCATGTGGAAACCAAATCCCCGCAACGGCCATATGGCCCTCAACGGCGATATCGTGGCCAAATCCGCAGCGTATATCGCCTCCCTGGCGGGCATCTCCCTCCCGGAAGGCAAGCGCATCCTTCTGGTGGAAGGCAAGATGCCCTTGGAGGAGGACCTCGTTTCCCAGGAAAAGCTCTCCCCCGTGCTCACGGTGTTCCGCTACGAGGGCTTCCCCCAGGGCTACGAGATTCTGCGCCGCCTTACGGACCACTGCGGCACGGGGCACTCCAGCGGCATCCATACCTTCAACCCCGCCTACATCGACTACCTGGGCCAGCACATGAAAAGCAGCCGCATCGTGGTGCGCCAGCCCCAGGCCTCAGCCAACGGCGGAGCGTTTTTCAACGGCATGCCCTCTACGGTCACGCTGGGCTGCGGCACATGGGGCAACAACATCACCACCGAAAACATCAATTACCGCCACTTCCTCAACGTGACGTGGCTCTCGGAGCCCATCACCCCCAACAGGCCGTCCGATGAGGAGATTTTCGGCGCGTATCTGCAAAAGTACGGTGAATAAGACCATAGGCGACAGGGGAGGAACCATCCGTGAAACTGTTTGAATACCAGGCTAAGGAGATCTTTGCGGCGGCGGGAATCCCCGTGCCGTCCTCGGTGCTTGTGGAGGATACGGCCGGCCTTGACGCGGCGTTGGAAACGGCAGGCCTCCCCTGCGTGCTCAAGGCCCAGGTGCTCACCGGCGGCAGGGGCAAAGCCGGGCTGATCCGCTTCGCCGCCAGCCGGGAGGCGGCGGCCTCGGCGCTGGAGGCGCTTCTGAAGCGCGAAGGCGTTCCCCAGGTATTGGTGGAGCAGGCCGTGGACATTGAAAAAGAGCTGTACCTGTCCGTGAGCATGGAGCCCGTTACAGGCCAGGCCCTGCTCATGGGCTGCGCCGAGGGCGGCGTGGAGATTGAGCAGCTGGCTGCCGAAAGGCCCGAATCGATCCTGCGCCAAGGCGTCAACCTGGGCGACGGGCTGCTGCCCTTTCAAATCAGCGACTTCGTATGGCGGCTGGGCCTTCGGGGCGACGCCTTCAAGCAAGCCGGCCAAGTCCTGCGCAAGCTCTATGAGGTGTTTACCCGCCACGACGCGGAGCTGGTGGAAATCAACCCCCTGTTCCTGACCAAAGACGGAGGCGTTGTGGCGGGGGACGGCAAGCTCCTGATCGACGACAACTCGCTCTTTCGCCAGAAAGCCAATCCCATCCAGCGGCGGCAATTTGCCAGCGACGCGGAATATGACGCGGCGCTGGAGGGCATCCCCTACCTGACCTTCGGAGGGGACATCGGCCTTATGTGCGCAGGCGCGGGGCTGACCAACACCGTTTTTGACCTCATCCACTACGAGGGCGGTTCCGTATCCGGCTATGTGGAATTTGGCGGTCCCAACTACCACAAGGCCGAAAAGGCCATGAAGCTGTGCCTGTCCACCCGGCCCAAGGTGATTTTGATGGTCACCTTCGGCACCATCGCCCGGGCCGACGTCATGGCCCAGGGCGTGGCGGACGCCATTGCCAGCCTCAGCCCCCCCTGCCCCATCGTCACCTGCCTGCGGGGCACCGGGGAGGAAGAGGCCCGGAGGATTCTGGAATCCATCGGGCTTACCTGTCTTTCAGACACGGAGGAGGCTGTGAGGGCCGCCATCGCATTGTCCAAGGGGGAAGGCGTATGAGCATTATCATTGACAAGGATACCCGCATCATCGTGCAGGGCATCACCGGCAAGGAAGGGGCTTTTTGGAGCGATTGCATGATCCGCATGGGCTCCCGCGTCGTGGCGGGCGTAACCCCCGGCAAGGAGGGGCAGACGGCCTGCGGCGCTCCGGTATATCATTCGGTGCGAAACGCCGTGGCCCACTGCGCGGCGGATGCTTCCATGATTTTTGTGCCCCCGAAGTTCGCTTATGACGCCGTGATGGAGGCGCTGGACGCCGGGCTGAAGCTGGCGGTCACCGTGGCCGACGGCATTCCCTTGCACGAAATGGCCCGGATGCGGGCGGCCGCCCTGCGCTACGGCGCGCTGGTGATCGGCGGCAACACCTCGGGCATTATCTCTGCGGGCAAGGCCATGATGGGCTGTTTCCCCTACTGGATTGACCGGGTGTATAAGCCCGGCCGCATCGGCGTGATGACCCGCAGCGGCTCCCTCACCAACGAGGTCACGGCCATGGTGGTGGAGGCGGGCTTCGGCATTTCCACGCTGCTAGGCGTGGGGGGCGACCCCATTCCAGCCAGCCGCTTTGCGGAATTCCTGCCCCTGTACCAAAGCGACCCGGAAACCGACGCCCTGGTGGTGATCGGCGAGCTGGGCGGCACCATGGAGGAGGAGGTGGCCCAGGCCATTGCCTCCGGCAGCTTCACCAAGCCTGTGGTGGCCTATTTAAGCGGCCGCACCGCGCCCAAGGGCAAAAAAATGGGCCATGCCGGAGCCATCATCAGCGGGGGCCGCGGTTCCGTGGAGGACAAAAGCCGCGCCCTGGAGGCCGCGGGTGTCCTGGTAGCCATGCGGCCCCGCCAGGTGGGCGAACTGCTGCACAAAGCGCTGAAAAAGGATTGAGAAACATGGCGCAGACCAAAGCCGCCAAAAGGCCGCTGCTTCGGCAGCTTATCTGGCTGTGCATTGCCATCGGGGCGATGCTGGCGATCCACCTGCTGCCCCTGCCGGCGGCCAATGGGGCGGAGGCCTCTTTGAGCCCCGCTGGGAAATCCACCATCGCCGTGCTGGCTTTCAGCCTGATCCTGTGGATCACCGAAGTGATTCCCTTTCACATCACGGGCCTTACCGCCTGCGTCCTGTTGACGCTCTTTCGGGCGGACACCTTCGTTTCCGTGATCAAGGCCGGTTTTGGCAGCGATTCCGTGGTGTTCTTCATGGGGGTGCTCATCATCTCCGCCGTCATCTCCACCTCCGGCCTGGACAGGCGCTTTTCCGTATTCGTGCTCTCCAAAACCGGGAACCGCACCGGGGCGGTTCTGCTGGGCTTTCTCGTGGCGGGCGTGGTGATTTCCATGTGGATCACAGCCATGGCGGGAGCGGCCATTCTGCTGCCCCTGGCTAAATCCGTACTTCAGGAGGAGCGGGTGAAGCCGCGGCATAGCAACTTCGGCAAGGCGCTGATGATCGCCTGCGCCTGGGGGCCGCTCATCGGCGGCATCGCCACGCCCGCGGGCAGCTCTCCCAACCCCATTGCCATCGCCTTTGTACGGGATATGCTTGGCGTCAACATCGGCTTTTTTGACTGGATGCTCTACGGCATCCCCTGCGCGGCCCTGTTGGTGCTGCCCGCCTGGTTCATCCTGATGAAGATGTATCCCCCCGAGATTCAACGCCTTTCCAAAACCCGGGAGCAACTTAAACGGGACTTTGCCACGCTGCCCGCCATGAACCGCAACGAGCGCGCGGCTGTGGCCGTATTCGGCCTCACCATAGCGCTGTGGCTGTTTACGCCGCTGTTGGAAACATGGCTGCGCATCGGCATCCCCACCTCCATGCCCGCCGTGCTGGGCGGCTGCCTGTGCTTTTTCCCCGGATTCACCACCTTCCGCTGGAAGGGTATCTCTACAAAGATCTCCTGGGATGGCATTATCCTGGTGGCCACGGGCATGTCTTTGGGCCTGACCCTCAACAGCACGGGGGCGGCCGCCTGGCTGGCGACCATTTTGCTGGGCAACGTCCTGAAGCTGCCCGCGCTGCTGCTGATCTTCATGATTATCATGATCATCATGTTCATCAAGATAGGGCTCTCCAGCAACGGCGTGACCGCCACCGTGGTAACCCCCATGATCATTGCGCTGGCGGCCAGCGCGGGCCTTACCTCAGAAGCCGCCATGGCGCTGATCATCCCCTCCAACCTCACGCTGTCGCTGGCCTTCGTGCTGGTAACCTCCAGCCCCACCAGCGTGATTCCCTACTCCGCCGGGTATTTTTCCATTTCGGATTTCGCCAAGTCCGGCGCGGTGATGACGGTGGTGGCCGCTGTGATCATGACCTTCGCCATCTATGGCATCGGCTCCCTGAGCGGCGTGTATTGATCCGTGCTCTCCCACTACACAGACTGGAGCTTGTTTTCATGGCAGCAACCGCCTTTTTGATCTCCCTGGCGGCCTTCGTGGGCGGCATCGTGCAGGCGTCCACGGGCTTTGGCATGGCTATTGTGCTCATGGCCCTGTGGCCGCTGGTAATGCCCGTGGCGGACGCTGTCATTCTCACGCCCTTTGTCAGCGCCATCGCCGTCTTTTCCATCGCCATCCGGCAGCGCCGCCATCTCAACTTCAGCCTGGTAGCGCTTCCGGGGGCTATTTCCGCCCTCATCATGCTGTTGAGCTTCAACTTGATGCTCCATTCGGACAGCGCCTTCATCCTGCGCATTTTAGGGGGAGTGCTGATCCTGCTCTCCGCCTATTTCTTTTTCTTCGCCGAGAGAATCAGCTTGCCTGCGGGCCCCTTGGCGGCCTCCTTGGCGGGGCTCCTCTCCGGCGTTCTGGGAGGGATGTTCAGCATTTCCGGGCCGCCCATGGCCCTGTACTACTCGGTAGCCATCCGGGACAAGGACGAGTACCTGGCGACTTTACAGACTTTTTTCGCCATCAACCTGCTGGTGAAAATCCTCTATTCCCTCTTTTTTGTAGACCTGCCTTTGGCCGTTCTGCCCGCCGTTCCCTTCGCCATCGGCGCCTGCTTTTTGGGCATGCTGGTGGGCAACCTGATTTTTCGGAAATTGAACTCCAGCCTGATCAAGAAAGCGGTGTACGCGGCGATGATGCTCTCCGGCCTCTGGTTCGTGCTGGACAAAGCCTAAGGGCTCTATAGGCCCGCTCTATCAACATACGGAAAAAGGAAGGGCTCCCCTATGACAGACAAGCTCCAAAGCCTGCGGGAAATCCTGGAAAAGAGGCGCCTCAGCGCCCTGATCATCCGCAACCAATGCAACCTCTCCTGGCTGCTGAAGGGGCGTTCCTTCATTGGCCTTGCCTCCGAAAAGGGCTGCTTCCAGCTGATCGTCACCCCGGCAAAGGTTTACCTGTGCACCAATAACATCGAGCGCCCGCGGCTGATGGCGGAGGAGCTTGCTTCCCGGGCCGGTGAACTTGACGTCTTGGAGTCCAACTGGTGGGAACCCGTCAGCCCCGAAGCCTTTGCGTCGCGCCTGGGCTGCATTCCCGCCGCTGACGACGATGCCTTGGCGGAGGATTTCTTCCAGCTGCGCACCGTGCTTACTGCCGGGGAGCAGGAGGATTACGCCGCGCTGTGCGCCGCCTCCGCCCATATTCTGGAGGATGCCTGCCGCACGGTTGCCCCCGGCCTGTCGGAATTCCAGGTCTGCGGCCAGGTATCCCAGGCCCTTTGGGCCCAGGGCATTGAGCCCATTACCTTGATGGCCGCCTTTGACGGGCGTACGCGCCTGGCCCGCCATCCCATTCCCACCGGCAACCGTCTACAAAACTATGCTTTGCTGGTTCTGTGCGCCCGAAGAAACGGCCTTGTCGCCTCCGTCTCCCGCGCGGTTCACCTGGGCCCGGTTCCCGCCGGGCTGCTGGCGCGCCACCAAGCCTGCGCCAACGTGGACGCGGCTGCCTTTTCAGCCGTCCGGACGGGGGGAACCTCCGGCGATGTGTTCGCGGCCCTCCAGCGCGCCTACGGGCAAAACGGCTATGAAGAAGAATGGCGCCGCCACCATCAGGGGGGCCTTACCGGCTACGCCGCCCGGGAATACCGCGCGGGCCCCGGCACAAAGGATGTAATGCGGCCGGGCCAGGCCTTCGCCTTCAACCCCAGCATAGACGGCACCAAGTGCGAGGACACGATGCTGCTGTCCCCCGACGGCCCCCGGTATCTCTCCCATACCGGGGCATACGCCTATGTCACAGGCTGCTTTGAGGGCGTCCAGGTACAGCGCCCGGCGATTCTCACGCTGTAAGGAGCGGAAGGCCTTTATTTTGAAGATCGGCCAGGGCCCTCCCGGGCTTCCCACCCCGCCCGCCATCCCAGGCAAAGCCCGTGGGATGCACCGCGCCTTCCAGGCGAATGTGCCGGCTGCGTCTCAAGGACGTGGAACGACCTGTCAACTGCACGGCATGCCCCGCTGCCCGCAACCGGGGGATACCCAATGCGCCTGTGCCGCCGATGTCCAAAACCCGGCCGCTCGCGCCGCCGCGCCGCCGCAAGCCAAAGCACGTTCCTTCCACCAACTCATCCGGTGGAAGGAACGTGCTTTGGCTTCCATCCCTTCGGCTATGGCTCCCCCAAAGCTGCCGGGGGGCTCACACGGCCTACGCATTATCGGTTCCCGCCAGGACCTTCCCTTATCTAATATCCACATCCGTAAACGCGCTTTTCGCGCTGGGTGTCTCAAGGCCTATCCCCGTTCCGCAATGCGGCTTTACAGGACCGGCTCACCCGCCAGCTCCTTCATCGCCAGCTCATACTCCTCCTGGGTGGGGCAGCCGCCATGGAATTTGATTGCATGCTCCATGAAAGAAACCCCTTTGCCCTTCACCGTATGGCAGAGTATCATGGACGGCTTCCCTTGGACTTGCTTCGCCTTTTCCACGGCGGTGAGGATCGCCTTGATATCGTGCCCGTCGATTTCCTGGGTGTGCCAGCCAAACGCGTCCCACTTGCCGCGCATATCGTCCATCTTCATCACGTCGCCGGTAAAGCCGTCGTTTTGCATGCCATTCAAATCAAGAAAAGCGGTCAGGTTATCCAAGCCGTAATGCGCCCCAAACAGGGCGGCTTCCCAAATGCCGCCTTCATTGGCCTCGCCGTCGCCCAGGATGGTATATACGCGGAATCCCTTTTTCTGCTTCTTTGCGGACAGCGCCATTCCGCAAGCCGCTGAAAGCCCAATCCCCAGCGAGCCGGAGCTCATGTCTATGCCGGGGGTTTTCTTCATGTCCGGATGCCCTTGCAAAGTGGAGTTTATTCTGCGGTATGATTGATACAGAAGCTCTTTGTCAAAGTATCCCCGGCTCGCCAATACCGCGTACAGGGCGGGGGCGGTATGCCCCTTTGACAGCACAAACCGGTCCCTGTCCTCCCATTTGGGATTTTGCGGATCAATATTCATGATTTCATCATAAAGCACAATCAGAATTTCAACGATGGAAAGCGAACCGCCCAAATGCCCGGATTTCGCATTGTACACCATCTGCAAGATATCGGTTCGGATACCAGCCGCTTTTTTCTGCCATTCCAAGTCATTCTTCTTCATACATAGCCCCTGTATCGTTAAGATTTTTTGCAAACCCTCTTCACAGCCGCAATGATGCTTGGCGCGTCAAGGCCATATTTCTCATACAGCTCCTCTTGCCTGCCGGATTCGCCGAACACATCGCCAAGGCCCACGTATTCCATCCTGGTGGGATGGACATTTGACAAATACTCCGCGATGGTTCCGCCAATGCCGCCGAACTTGGAATGATCCTCCGCGGTAACGATCCTCCCGCATTTTTGGGCGTATTTCAAAACCGTTTCTTGATCAAAGGGCTTGATGCTGTACAGGTTGATGACGGCAGCGCTGATTCCATCCTCTTTCAGCTTTTGCGCGGCCGCAAGGGCGTTCGCCACCAGCGTGCCCGCCGCAATAATCGCCACGTCGCTGCCATCGGCCAATACGTCCGATTTGCCTATCTTCACCTCGCAGCCGTTGGCGTACACCTCGCTGGCCTTGTCCCTTCCCAGCCTGACATAGACGGGCCCCTCGTGCTGAATGGCCGCCCTGATGGCGGCCTGTGTCTGGGCCACATCGCAAGCGGTAAGCACGGTGAAGTTCGGCAGCGTTCTCAGCATCGCGATATCTTCGGCCGCCTGATGGGTGGCCCCGTCCTGGCCGACGCAAATCCCTCCATGCGTCGCAATGAATTTCACGTTCAAGTTGGGATAGGCGATGATATTCCTAATCAATTCAAACGGCTTTTCGGCAATAAACATCGAAAAGCCCGCTATGATGGGCGTGTATCCGCTTGCGGCCAGGCCCGCCGCCACGCCGATGGTATTTGCTTCGCTGATGCCTGTGGAAATATATTGGCCGGAGTAGTCCTCCACGAATTTCTCTATGCGCAAAGCCCTCGCCAGATCCGGCGTAAGCACCATCACCGAGGGGTTTTCCTCCGCAATTTCTAAAAAAGTACTGGCCAGCGCTTCCCGAAAGGATGTGAGCATGTTTACCTCCCCAAAAAAGTATAAACTTCCTGACCACGCCGCATACCGCCATCAGCCGCAATTGTGCGCGGGCGCGGCATATTCCCTTTGTTCGGCTTCCTTGATCTTTTTGATCTTCCCGCCGGAGGGGGACTGCGCAAACGCCAAATCCACCCATTGCTTCACCAGCGAAAGGGCAAGGGCTTTGCCCGCCACCAGCGCGCCGATACACATGATGTTTGCATCATTGCTCAAAACAGGCCTTTCCGTGGAATACACATCATGGCAAACCGCGGCGTACGCGCCCTTTACCTTGTTGGCCGAAATAGCCATTCCAATGCCGGTGCCGCAGATCAATCCCTCTGTCATATTTCTTATCCCGCACCAGGGTGGCAATCCGCATTCCGGTATCCGGATAATCCACCGGCTCCTCGCCAAAGACGCCCGCGTCCTTCACGTGGTACGGCGTTTTTTTCAGCTCTTCCAGGATGCTTTTTTCAGCTCCAAGCCAATATTGTCGCAGCCGATCACGATACGCATATTCCCTCCCGGTTGTTCCCTGGCCTTTGGCAAATGGGTTCTCTGGCTCAACCCTGGCGGGAATTGCGCATACACGATCTTTCCGCCTCCCCAAGCCCTTATAATTTATTAAATTCCAGGACCTTGGCCGTCTTTTTGATGTTCTCCTTGTATTCCGGCCGTTCTTTCGTAATCAGCCCAAGGTACAGCGCCTCCATGATGGCCTGCTCGGCAATTCTTCGCGCGATGATCTCTTTGCCCACCGTCACATCGGTGGTGGCCGTAAAAAGCTTGATATCGCAGTGCTTGATCAGCGGGGATTTGTCCATCTTGGTGATGCATATGGTGGTGGCGCCGCTTTCTTTGGCGAGGCGCATTGCCTCCACCACCGTCCGGGACCTGCCCGAATAAGACAGCGCGATGGCGACATCCCCTTTGCCCATTGTGCTTGCCGTTACCAGCTGGGTATCCGCGTCGATATGGACGGCGCACCTGATCCCCAGCCTTTGAAACTTGATACAGGCCAGCTGCCCCGGAACCGCCGCGTCGCCTAGGCAAAAGAACTGTATCGATTTTGCGCCCGCCAGCGCTTTCAACGCCTTGTAGTGATCCTTGGACACGAGGGCCAGGGTATCCTTGAGGGCTTGGATGTTGTAAAAAAAGACCTTTTCAAGGATTTGATCCAGGCTGTCGCTGGAGCTGATCTCATGATTGTAGGCCGGGGCGCTCTCCCCGTCTTTCAGCGCCAGCAAAACATGCATCTTGAATTCCGGGAACCCGTCCACCCCCAGCCTTCTGCAAAACCTGAGGATGGAGGCCGGGCTGCATTGCGCCTTTTGGGCGTATTCCGCAAGCGTAAGGTTCAGTATCATGCCCGGGTCGTCTAAAAGCAGCTGCGCCGCTTTTTTCTCCGATTTCGTCAAGGAAGGAACCAGAAACCGGCTAATTGTCAACACATTTCTCCCGTTGTCAAAACCATCCATTACGCTTCATCCCGTTTCTTACAAGCATCGTGCCCTGCTTCGCATACTTAGGAAGCCTCGGGCGGATCAGGCCAAAACCCTCTCTTCCGTGTTGATTTTATTGAACATACGCCCAATAGTCAAGATGGCCTGAGCAAATCCTCTCTTTTTCTCCCGTCAGGTTGGAGTTTTCCTCCCCGGCGCTTGACGGCCCTGTCCAAATCGTCCCCCCGGCGCTCCGGCGCAGCCCTACGCCTTGTTTTCGCTCCCCAGCAGGCCGATGATATGCATGGTTTTTTTGTAGAAAAAATCCACCCCATGCGCCACCACTTCATGGTACGGCGGGAACGGGTCCGCATCCCCAACGCTTTTTTTCAGCTCCCCCCACGCATACATGGCAACTCCGGTATAAAAATGAATGTTGCTAATGCCCGCCGCAACGATCTTCCCATACACGTCGTCCTGTAAGCCCGACCCTCCGTGCATCACAAGGGGTATGTCCGTCAGGCGGCTCACCGTGCCGATCAGCTCGAAATCTATATCGGGCTTCCCCCTGTAATGCCCATGCACGTTCCCGAAGGAAACCGCCAGCGCATCCACTCCCGTCTTTCCCACAAAGTCCAAAACCTGGCCGGGGTCCGTTTTATTGCACGCGGCCTCGGCGAAAGCGCCCCTGATGGCGGAGCCGCCCACGCAGCCCAGCTCGGCCTCCACGCAAACATCAAGGGCATGGGCCATTCTCACGATCTCCCGCGTGCGCAGGACGTTTTCCTCGTAAGGCAGCGCGGAGCCGTCGAACATCACGGAGTTCACGCCCAGCTTGATGGCCTTGGCGATCTGCTCATAGCTTTTGCCATGCTCCAGCTGTACGGCCACGGGCACCTTTGCGCGGCTCGCGATATTCAAGATCATGGGAAAGGAAATCTCAATCGGGACCCTCGCAAAAACCTCGGGCGCAACCCCTATCGCAATGGGCGAGTTCATGGCTTCCGCGGCGCTGACCGCCCCCAAGGTCATCTCCAGGTTGCCCCCGAGAAAATGCGGTACCGCGTACCGCTTTTCCCTGGCTATTCTTTGCATATCAGACAATTTCCATATCATACAGCTTCTCCCCATCTCCCAAGCCGGTGGGCGTTTTCGTCAACTGTGCCTGTAAACTTCCCAGCCCAGGTAATTTTCAAAGGCTTCCTTGACAATGTCCGCCACCAGGGACTTGTTCATGGCCACGTGGTGCTCAAAGCCGTGCTTGCACAGGTAATCCATCAGCCGCTGCAGATTGGGGACCTTTGCCACCGCAGGGGCGCCCTTTGTCTCAAGGGGATCGTCCGTAAACATGCCCTCGCCCACATAGCACTTGATTTTGCCCGCGGAATCGTCCGTGGAAATCTTTGTAAAGGTGACGTCGCCGCCCCGCACCTTGGCCTTGCACGCCCCAAAGCACTTGTCATATCCCACAGCCGCCCCCATAATATCCAGGTTGGATATTTCAAAGTCGCAGCCAAAAAAGCTTTTGGGATAATTGGAGCAATGGATCATCACGCATTTGTCCCTGTCCCCGCCATAGTTGTTGTTCCAGTCCATATACCCCGAAGGATTGCCGGAAGCGCTGGAGAGCGCAAGCATGGAAAGCGCCCCGGTAATATCGGTTTCACAGGCCATCGCTCTGCCGTTTTCGTTAATCATGCTCATGGTCAGGCAAGGCGAACAGCCATAGTTCAGCTCAATGGAATCCCAGCACTGCACTGCCCCCGCATCACACTTGTTGTCCCGCATAAACTTTTCAATGGCAAGCGTCAGCTTTGCGGAGCGCTCCAGGCTCGTTTCGGGGATCGCGGCGGGCACGGTTCCGTATTTCCTGATCTCGCTGATTTTCTCCAGCACCTGTCCGTCCTTCTTCATAGCGCTTGCCGCGCCGATGATTTCCGACAAATCGACAGGGATGACGGAAATGCCGGATTTTTGCAGCAGCTTTTCAGAGAACCGGACGGTTTGGAACGCGGCCGGCCTCGTTCCGATTTGGGCGATCCTGCTGCCTCTGATTCTCCGCACCACATTGCAAACACCGTTGAAGTACGCGATGTCCTTTGCAAAGGAATCGTCGTCCACATCGCATGTGTGCAGCCTCGTATTCGTAAACTTCATGCCGTATTGGTACAGGTTTGCGCAGATGGACAGCTTTCCGCAAAAGGAGTCCCTGCGGCTTTCAAGCCCCATCTGATCGATGCGGTCGTCAAAGGCATGCACCAGCAGGGGCACATTGAGCCCCGCCATATGCACGGCGCTGACCGTGCTCACTTCATCCCCGAAATTGGGAGCCGAAAGGATAATGCCCCCTATTTCGTCCCTGTGCGCCTTGAACAGCTTGGCGCATTTTTCCGCGTCCTCGAAATTCTCTACAGCGCCGTTGGCCGTATCCTCCAGCCCCAGCGCCACGACGCCGTGCCCCATGGCCTCCAGCTTATCGATCAGCCTTTTTCTTCCCTCCAGGGCAAGCGCCGGGTTGAAAAAGCCCCTTGTTGTGACCAGCAAACCAAAGGTCGTCTTTTCCATGAACCACACCTCGCAATCAAAATCATAGGTACTTGCTTCTGATTCTCGCCAAGTTTACAAAATCAGCCCTAAGGGTATGGTACAGGGATTTGAACACCTGGTAATACTCCATATACATCTCATGCTGATGAGGATCGGGCTCCAAAAGCTCGACATACTCCGCTTTTTCCTTTGCGATTCGATAATCCTTGTACTGTCCGGTGGCCTTGCCGGCCAGCAGGCAATCCCCATACGGCGCGCCCGTTCTGTTTTTCAGCAGCACAGTGGGCTGGTTGAACACATTCGTTATGATCTGCCGCCACAGCTTGCTCTTGGCGCCGCCTTCGTTCATCACAATGGGAAAGTTGATTTTATCCAGGCTGCTTTCCAATATCTCGTAGGAATTGAACAGCGCGTACGCCACGCTTTCCATCATCCCCCGGACAAGGTGCGCTTTGTCGTGGGTAAGGGACAGGCCAAAGATAACGCCCCGGGCGTTGATGTCCCACAGGGGCGTCCTCTCCCCCATCAAATAGGGCAAGATCACCAGGCCCTCGCAGCCGGGGGGGACCTTCTCCGCCTCATAGTTCAGCAGGTCATAGGCGCTGACCCCGGCCACCTTCTCCACGGCCGTTTCCAGGGGGGAAAAATTATCCCGCATGTAGCGGATGAGCTGGCCTCCGGTGGTGGTTGTGGGGATCACAACGAAGGTATCCTTTGAATCAACCGTATAAGCCAAATTGATCATGGTGTCCAAAAACGCGGTGTTCCTGTGGATCACGCCAAAGTTGCCGCAAGTGCCCAGGTTCATCTGAATATCGCCCACGTCAATGGCGCCGCCCCCCAGCCAGCCCGCGCAGGCATCCACCTGCCCGGAAGCCACCTTGGTTCCAGGGGCGAGGCCGGTTTGCGCAGCGGCTTCTTTTGTCACAACGCCGATGATCTCCTCGCAGCCGGAAATAGTGGGCAGCAGCGACGCTTCCAGGCCGATGCGCTCCAGGATGCCCTCTTCAAAGCGATTGGTGTGGATGTTATACGCAATGCCATAGAGCGGGCCTTCGCTGTAATTGATGTTGCTCACGCCCGTGAGCTTGAATTTGATATAGCTGCTGGTGGTATGGATCTTCGCTATTTGCCGATAAACCTCAGGCCGGTTGTTCTTTTCCCATAGCACGTTCACCAGCGCGGGATGGTCTTCCAGCCGGTTGCCGGTGATATCGAAAAGCTCCTTCTCCCCAAAGGTATCCTTGAGCCACTGAACTTCCTTCTCCGCCCTGCGGTCCATCAGGTTATACGCATTGCACAGGGGCTCTCCTTGCCGGTCCAGCAGCACAAGGGAGGGCAGCGCGCAGGAGGTGGCCACCGCCTTGATCAGGGAGGCGTTTATGCCGCTTTGGGCAAGGCACTCCCCTATGAGCTCGCAGGTGACTTGCCAATAATCCTGCGTGCGGTGCTCGGACCATCCGGGCTTTTGCGTGAGGATCTTATATTCCCTGAACGCATACGCCACAATATTCAGCTCGGCGTCCGTGATGCAGACTTTCGCGCCCCCGGTGCCGTAATCTATGCCCATCAAATAGCTCATTTCTCTCACCCAGCTCTTATCAGGAAATCCAATTCCCCTATTTTACATGTGTCGGGGCCGCTTCGTGAAGCCGCCCCGACACATCTGGTACCGATAGGTTTAGTTCTCCAGCATTTGCGCAACGTTTTCAGGGGTGATCACGGTTGCCGAGCTGTCGATCCACTCTCTCAAATACAGCAGCTTGCCGTCGTTGAGATACTCGATGTACGCGGAGCCGGCCCGCATGGCCGCATCAGCCATCACCTCGGGGAAGAACGCAACCGTCGCGTCCAGGTCACCGGCCACGATCGCCTCATTGGCAAGCGCGATGGCGTCAAAGCCCGCGATAAAGGGACGCACGCCTTTGGCCTTGCACGCTTCAATCGCTCCCAGGGCAGCGTCGTCATTGGCGCAGAACACGCCGGCGATATCCGGGTTGGCTTGCAGCGCGTTCTCCATCACCGTCAGGCCGCCCTCATGGGTCCAGTACGCCGCCTGGCTCGCCACGAGCTTGACGTCGGGGTATTCTTCCAGCGCTTTCATGCAGCCTTCTTTTCTCAGCTGCGCGACCTCGTGGGTGGGATCGCCTTCAATGAAAACGAAGTTGCCCTTGCCGCCCATTTTCTCGCAGATGTACTTCGTGGCTTCATAAGCCGCCTGCATATTGTCAGGGCCGATGAAGGTGATGTACCCGTTGGGGTTGTCGATTCTGGTGTCGATGGTCACAACCGGGATGCCCGCCTGCATGGCCTTTTCCAGCACGGGGGATACGGATGTTTTGTCCGACGCGGCGATCACGATCAGGTCCACCTTCCTCGTGATCAGCCCCTCGACGATATCGATCTGCTGGGAGTTATCGCCCAGCGTCTGCGGCGCAAGGGTGATATGGTCATACCCATACCGCACCGCGGCTTCTTCGCACGCCTTCGCCAAGTCAATCTGGAACGAGTTGCCTGTGAGTGTTTTGACTACGATGCCAACAACCTTTTTGCTGTCTTCGGCGATACCGGTCACAGCAAACATGAGTACCAGCAGGGCAACCAGGACGACAAGTAGCTTCCTCATTTTGTTCCCTCCATTGAAATTGTATTGTAAGCCGCTTCTGCGGCAAACATCCTTGCTCAGCCGTTCACCTTCCGCTCGGAGAAATTCTTGATGTACACCATGAGGATGATCACGGCGCCGATCAGCGCGGTTTGGTAATTCGTAGCGACGTTGAGAAGGTTAAGGCCGTTTGTCAATACCGCCATGATCAGCGCCCCCAGCATGGAGCCGCCCACGGAGCCTTCGCCTCCGGAGAGGCTGGTGCCGCCTATGACAACGGCGGCAATCGCGTTGAGCTCATACCCTGTTCCTGCGGAGGGCGGCGCGGAGTTAACCCTGGAGGCCATTACCACGGCGGCGATGCCGCAGCAAAAGCCCAGAATCACATAGGCGGAAATCTTCGTCTTTTTGATGTTGATGCCGGAATACTGGGAGGCTTCTTCGTTTCCGCCGATTGCATAGAAGTATTTCCCCAGCGCCGTCCACTTCAAAAGAATCACCGCGGCCAGCAGCACGATCAGGGCGATGATGAACATGTAGGGGATTCCCAAAAAGGTGTCGTTGCCGATCCAGCGAAATTCCGGGCCAAAGGATTTGGAAGCGTACCCGTGGGTAATGATCAGCGCGCCTCCGCGGGCAATATTCATCATCCCCAGCGTAGCGATGAAGGGCGGTATTTTGCCATAGCACACCACCAGGCCGTTAATCGCCCCAAGGGCTACGGCGATGAGGATTCCGATGGCCACGCTCACCCAAATATTCAGGCCCGCCGCCTGGCTGAGCTGCGCGATGGAGCATGCGCTCAATGCAACGATTGATCCAACCGACAGGTCGATTCCGCCAGTGAGTATCACGATGGTCATGCCTACGGCAATGATCATGTTGATGGAGGCCTGCCTGAGGATATTCACAAAGTTGTCGAAGGAAAAGAAATACTCCGAGGTAAGCGTAAATACCAGAGACAAGGCCACAAGTCCCAACGGCGCAATGATTAAATTCTTGTTTCCGCTGCTTCCCGATTTCCGTAGTTCATTCTTTCCCACTGTTTTCTTCCCCCAACTGTGCTTTCAATAAGATTTCACTTTCTTTTGCGGTATCGTCCGTAATGGCGGCGACGCTCCCTTTGTTCATGACCACGATCTTGTTGCTCAGCCCCATCACCTCATGAATTTCGGAGGAGCATAATATCACGCCGCATCCGGACGACGCCAATTGTGAAATCAGCTGATAGATCGCGGCCTTGGCCCCAACGTCCACGCCGCGGGTCGGCTCGTCAAACAGGTATACCCTGGCCCCGGTTTTCAGCCATTTGGCAATCACCACTTTTTGCTGGTTGCCGCCGCTGAACAGCCCCGCCCGCTTTTGCGGCTCCAGCGGCCTGATATCCACCTGCTTCATGCACTCCAGAACGCTTTTCCTGCTTCTTTTCAGGTCAAGCAGCCTGTATTTGTTCCTGTACTCCCGCAGGTTCGGCAGCATGATGTTGGCGTAGGCGCTGTGCCTGATGATCACCCCGTGGCGCTTTCTGTCCTCGGGAATATGGGCGATTCCCGCCGCCCGCGCAGCCGCGGGGGTTTTGATTTGCGTCAGCTTTTCATGGACGTAAATCGAGCCTTTGCACATGCTGTCCAGGCCGAAGATCGCGTTGAGCAGCTCTGTTTTGCCCGCGCCCACAAGGCCGGTGATTCCCACAATTTCACCTGTGCGAACGCCAAAGCTGACGTTCTTGAATTTTCCAGGGGATGAAAGCCGATCCAGCCTGAGCAGCAAATCGCCCTGGGCCTTGCTCTTCTCCGGGTAAATATCCTTGATGTCCCTGCCGATCATCATCGAAATGATCGCTTCGATGGAATGCTGCTTTACGTCAATCGTCGCGACGTTCTTTCCGTCCCTCAAAATCGTTGCGCGGTCGCATATCTTCTTGATTTCCTGCAGGCGGTGGGAGATATAGATGATTGACACTCCCTGATTTTTCAGCTCCTTGATGATCGTAAAGAATTGCTCAATCTCGCCCTCGGACAGCGCCGACGTAGGCTCGTCCATAATCAGGATTTTTGCGTTGTTAAATAAGGCCTTGCAGATCTCGATGAGCTGCTGGGTTGCCACGCCAAGCTTTTTGACCGGCACATCCAGCGGTATTTCCATATTGAATTTCTTCATGATCTCCAAGGCCTGGACCCCCATCTCTTTACGGTCCAAAGGCTTGACAATGCCGCCGGCATACTTTTTATGGAGCTCCTTGCCCAGAAAAAGGTTATCCACCACCGACAGCTGGGGAACCTGCGAAAACTCCTGAAAGATGATGCCGATTCCATGGGCGTCGGCATCACTGCGGCTCTTAAAATCCACGCACTTCCCTTCCACGGTGATCGTACCAGAGGTTTGCTGGTACACCCCCGCCAAGATCTTCATCAGCGTGGATTTTCCCGCCCCATTTTCGCCCAGCAGCGCATGCACCTCTCCCTTTTCCAAGGAGAAGTTGACATGATCCAAAACCCGGACACCCGAAAATTCTTTTACGATGTTTTCAACACTTATAATCACCGTAATCTCCTTTGTTCCCTGAAAGATCTTTTCGTGATTGTACAACATGGCGTCTCGCACTGTCAATAGTATTTTTTCAGATTTTATTTCTATTTTTGAAGTTTTGCTCGTTTTTTCAAGTCCGCGAAATACGAAACGCCCTGAAATCAAGGGCCCTGGCTATCGCCACAAGCCCTTTGGAAGGAGGCGCTGTGAAAAAATGCCAGGGCTCGCAGCCGGATTCCTGGCCCTGGTTGAAATGGACCTGGGTGCTCGCCGGCAGGTTGATGGGCTCCTGGCATACGGCCGTAGCGGCGGCTCCGATTCTTTCACGCAGAGCCTCCGCGCTATCGGCGGTTGCGATCTTGCGGGGGCGATTCCTGCGGGTACATATTTTGACCTCCATGGGCTTAGGCAGCGCTTGGCGTTCCTAGTTTTCCGCGCCGCCAAAAAACTTCAAAAAAATGGAAAATCCGCGCTGAATATGCTATAATTCTATACGGCAGAGTTTCTTCTGTCGGCAAATTCCCCTGCAATATTACCTGTACGGTTTACGGACAATCATCATGAAGTGAAAGAAGGTATCCATTTATGGGAAACATCGTCAATCTGATCATTCAGCTGGTGAGCGGCGGACTGGGCGGCCTGGGCGCAGGCAAGGTTATGCCCAAGCTATCCCTGGGTAAAATTGGCGACATCATCGCCGGCATCGTAGGCGGCATCGGCGGTGGCCAGCTGCTGGGCGCGCTGGGCATCGGCAGCAGCGGCACCGACATCGGCGGCATCCTCACCAGCATCCTGGGCGGCGGCGTAGGCGGCGGCATCTTGATGGCGATCGTCTCCGCGGTCAAGAGCCTGTTTGCGAAGAAGTAAGAACAAACGGCAATCATAAAAACGGAGCCACAACCCGCAAGGCGGGTTGTGGCTCCGTTTTTATGCTGTGGTGGCGGCTCCCGGTGCGGGCGCATGAGCGGCTGAGGATTGGGGGGCCGCGATCCTGCGGCCAGCTCATCCTTCTCCTGGTGGGGTTTTACACTCCCTTCAGGAATATCCGCGGATGCCATAGGGGGTAGGCCGCCTCCAGGGAAAGCATAGCCCGCTTGAGGCGGCCGGCATTACACGATTTCCCGTATACCCGTATTGACGGTTCTTTCTGTGGTGCGCAGTATCTCCCCCGTATGCGCGTCCATCACTACGAAATATCCCCAGGGAGCCATCGCGTCATAGGGATGCTCCGTATCGTCGGCGCGGAACAGCGTGCTGATGAGCACCTTCCACAGCGGGCGGTTGGGATCCGTGACGTCATAGTAAAACACATGGCCTGTACTGTCCTCCACATAAGCCTGCTTTGCTCCCCGTTCAAGGGCGGCTCCCCGGGCGGTCTCAAAGGCCTGCTCCCGGGAAATGGACGCATCGTCCACAACGCCGTACGCGTATTGCGTCAGGGAGATCAGGTTCGGCCATCCGTTTTGGGCGTACCGGTTCGCCAGCACATCCTCAAGGTATTGGGCAAACTCCCCGTGCTCCGCCAGATACCGCTGCACGATGGGCCTTGCGGCCCGTGACCAGGCCGCCTTCTCCTCCAGCGTCCAGCCCCAGAAGTATTCGTTGCGCCCGTTGTACAGGGTATCGCTGACCCCCGCGTCTCGCAGCAGCCCCTGAATCTCGGCCATCCAGGCGTTTTCCCTCTCTTGCATAGCCCCGGACTCGAGCCAGTCAAACGCCCGGATCACCCGGCCTGTCTTACCGTCGATTTCCACAATGTACCGGGCATTGCCCTCCTGCTCCCAGGCGAAGAAGCAAATCGCCCGAAAACGCCCTTCCTCCAAAATGTATTCGTTGCCCTCCCCATAATTGGAACGAAGGATCATGCCTTGCAGCGTGTCCGCCTCTACATTCAGGCGCACCGCAAGCGCCTTTTCGGCAATGACCCGGGCCTCCTCCAGGGTGAGCTCCGCGCGGTTTTCGGGGGCGCTGGCGTCATAAATGCCCAAAAACGCGCCGTATTCATCCAGCCAGAATTGGAAGCAGAGGGAATCCCCGTCCTCAAAGCCAGCGGACTGTGTATCAAAGAGGGTGAGCTGGTCAGGGCCGCGCTTAGCCGCCAGGTAGGTCTTTTGGTCAATGGACGCGGTTACCGTATAGATCCGTTCGGCCTCGTCCCAGGCGCTGGACACCTGTACGTCCCGAAGGAGCTCCCTTGGGAAATCGCCGATCTCGGTCAGGTTGTTCATCGTTGCGCGGTAAATGCGGCTTTCCGTAAGAGGCTGCTTTTCCTGGTCGCTCCATTGGGTCCAGTACTCCTGGCTCCATTGCCCGTAGGCGGCCTGTTCCTCCTGCGTTCGCTCTTTCTCCGGGAATTCAAGCTGCTCTACGGTATAGCTGTCAAAGTAGCTTGCGCCGTAGCGCTGGGTAATCACGGCGTCCGCCGCGGCGCCCCGCTCCGAAAGGGGCAGCGCTTCGTCCAGGGCGGTTTGCAACCGCGTATCCTGCTCGGAAACGATCCCGGCCTCCGCCATGGCTTTCAGCAGCTTGATCTTGTCTTCCTCCGACCAGCGCGCCAGTTCCCCGGCGGTGTCCATGACCCGCACCGTTTCAAAATAGGCTTTCAGCTGCTCCCAATTGGTCACTGCCAGCGCGGCGGTCGCCAGCAGCACAATCAACACGATGGCAAATATCAAGCCGCCAGACAGTTTTTTCATCGCAGGCTCTCCCCCCTTGCTTTTCTCGGCGCGCTTGAGCACGCGGTCAGTCAAAAAAGGGTCGCAAGCCAATCCGGAGAGCGAATGATCCATGGACCGCCGGACTTTTTCTTTCACTTCCCTGTCCATCACTGTACATCCCCCTTTTCCAACTGCGCTTTCAGTTTTTTTCTTGCACGGCTCAGGCGGTTTGACACGGAAGGCTGGGTGATCCTCAGGATTTCCGCCGTCTCTGTCACGGAGAAATTCTGGTAATAATACAGCAGCACCGCGTCCTTGAGCTTGTCCGGCAGCCGCAGGATCGCCGCCGTCAATTCCCTTTCCTCCTCCGATGCCCCGGCGGAGACGGCCTCCGGCAAATCCTCCGGCGTTACGCGCTTGTCCACATGCCGGAACCAGGCGGAGCGCCGCATGTCCCGGCAGGTGTTCCGGGCGATTTTGACCAGCCAGTTTTTTTCGCTGCATTCCCCGCGAAAGCCATCCATGCTTTGATACGCTTTGAGAAAGGTTTCCTGTACGGCGTCCCGCGCCTGCTCCGCGTCGCACAAATAGGCGTAGCAGATTTTCAGCAGCAGCGCCTGGTACTGGGCGACCATGCCGGAGAGCCTTTCCTCCTGGCCGCTGCCGGAAACCTTGGCAACCTCCATCGCGCATACCCCCTTCCGCCCATATAGACGAAGCATGCCCTCATTATATAGAATCGGGAAATCGCCATTAGGCGGTCCATTGCCCCACATGCCAGCATGGCGCTCACCGGGAGGACTGCAGACTACAATCCAACAGCCTCGCCAAACGCTGTGCGGCGGCCATATCAAGCTTAGCGCCCAGGAAAGCATCCCTTTCCCCTTCCAAAACCGGCCGGAAATTACCGGCGAAGCAAATTGACGGTCGGCCCGTTTGCTTTGTTACGATATCGGGAGAGGGGAGCCGCTTGTTTGCGCAGGCAGCTTTTCCCTGGATTGCTTACTCCCTTCACGGCTTCCATCAGATTGTACCAAAATCCCTTCCATATAAACAGCAGCTCCCTGGGCTCCGAGCGGATGGAGGAACTTTTCCCGCCATTCTTTCAAAATAAGGCAAAAAACATCCTCCCCAACGAACGCCGGTATCCCCCCGGGCTGTTCCGGGATTGAGGAAAAAAGGATGCCCCCTCGGTTTCTATGATTTGAACAATCCTCTTTGGGGCTGCACCCCGGCGCGTTCGGGGAGCGCCCGCAACGCCATTCCCCCTGATTTTTCTTCTGCCGCCTGATCACCGGCCTCTCCTGGACGGGGGGGCTGATTGCCAGAAAGAGGAAGCCGCCACAGGCCCGGCCATGGCGTCCTTATGCGCAGGCGTCCCCGGGCGGCTTTGGATTTCCGCCCCTGACAATCGTATCCCAATTGCGCTGCATGACCATATTGAATTGTCCCTCCACCTGTGATATGATCCGTTGTGTCGCAAGAAAGCGGAGAGGAAGTAAGGACGTGAAGGTAGTCATCGTTGGGGATGGCAAGGTGGGATACGCGCTGACCGAGGAGCTGGCCCGCCAGGACCATGATGTGGTGGTCATTGACAGCAAGCGCGACGTACTCCGGCATCTGACCGAGAAGCTGGATGTGATGGTGGTAAACGGCAACGGCGCAAGCTTAAGCGTACAAAAGGCCGCCGATGTGGGCGGCAGCGATCTGCTGGTGGCCGCCACCTCCTCGGACGAGGTGAACATGCTTTGCTGCATGGTGGCCCGTAAGCTGGGGTGCAAGCACACCATCGCCCGGGTGCGCAATTTGGAATATGCGGAGCAGCTTCTGTGGCTCAAGGAGGAGCTGGGGCTGAGCATGACCGTGAACCCGGAGATGGCCACGGCCCGGGAGATCTTCCGCCTGCTGCAGTTCCCCGCCTTTCTGAAGCGGGATTCCTTTGCCAAGGGCCGCGTGGAAATTGTGGAAATCGAGCTGAAAGAGGGCAATATCCTCATTGGCAAAAAGCTCAGCGAGCTGTACCAGACGGTGAGGGTGCGGGCGCTGGTCTGCGCGGTGGAACGCCAGGGGGATGTCCATATTCCCGATGGCAGCTTCCAGCTGGCGATGGGGGATAAAATCTATGTTACCGCTCCCTACCGGGATCTGGCGGCCCTGATCAAGGCCCTGGACATCGGCAGGCGCAAGGTGCGGGAGGCATTGCTCATCGGCGGCAGCCGCATCGCCCATTACCTGGCTGTGATGCTGATCGACTCCGGCATCGGGGTGAAGATCATCGAAAACCGGCAGGAGCGCTGCGCGGAGTTGGCCGAGCTTTTGCCCAAGGCCAATATCGTTTACGGGGACGGAACCGCCCGGGAAGTGCTTACCGAGGAAGGCATTGAAGAAACGGACGCGGTGGTGACCTTGACGGACATCGACGAAGAAAACCTGCTGGTGTCCATGTTTGCCAACCACGTGGGCGTTCCCAAGGTGATCACCAAGATCAACCGCATGGAATACGTGGAAGTGCTGCGGGGCGCAGGCATCGAGTCCATCGTCAGCCCCAAGCTGCTGTGCGCGGGCGATATCGCGCGCTATGTGCGGGCCATGGAAAACACTGCCGACAGCGTGGCGGTTTCGCTGCACAGGCTGGTGGACGACCGGGTGGAGGCGCTGGAATTCGTGGTGGTAAAGTCCACGCTGCACCGGGGGGAAAAGCTGCAAAAAATCCCCGTGAAGCCGGGTATCCTGATCTCCTGTATCATCCGGGGCGGCTCCATCATCATCCCCCGGGGCAGCGATACCATTGAGCTGGGGGACACGCTGATCCTCGTCACCCAGGCCGAGCGGGCCATTACCGATCTGAATGAGATTTTCACCCCAGCGTTGTAAGAGGAGAAACGTGCTATGAACAGACGGATGATCCTCTATCTGGTCGGCCAGATTTTGCGCATTGAGGCGCTTTTCATGCTGCCCGCCCTGGCTATCTCCCTGTATCTGCGCGAGCAAAGCGCCATCGTCGGCTTGGGTGTTTCCATCGCGTTGACGCTGGCTGCGGGGCTGCTGGCGCTGCTGGCAAAACCCCGGGACAAGTCGTTTCACGCCAAGGAAGGCTTTGTCATCGTGGGCTTGGCGTGGATTGTGGTATCGCTGTTTGGGGCGCTGCCCTTCTTTCTCAGCGGCGAGATTCCGGACTTTATGGGCAGCCTCTTTGAGGCGGTGTCCGGCTTCACCACCACCGGGGCCAGCGTGCTCGCCAACGTGGAGGCCATGCCCAAGGGGCTGGTATACTGGCGCAGCTTCACCCATTGGCTGGGCGGCATGGGGGTGCTGGTATTTTTGCTGGCCATCGTGCCCCTGAGCCGGGGAACGGGCAATGCCATCTTCCTGTTGCGCGCGGAAAGCACCGGACCCCAGGTGGACAAGCTGGTGCCCCGGATGCGCCGCACGGCGGAGATCCTTTACGCGATCTACGTGGGCATGACCCTTTTGCAGATCGTGCTGATGCTGGCGGGGGGCGTGCCGCTGTTTGATTCCATTACCCTCACCTTCGGCACCGCCGGCACCGGCGGCTTTGCCATCAAAAACACCAGCATGGCGGATTACAGCGCCTATGCCCAGGTGGTGGTCACGGTGTTTATGGCGCTCTTCGGCGTCAGCTTTAACATCTACTACCTGCTGCTGATCCGCTCCTTCCGCACCGCCTTCAAAAACGAGGAGCTGTATACCTATTTTGGCATCATGGCGCTCTTTACGCTATTCATCACCCTGGATATCCGCCCGTTGTTTGCCCACGGGGGGGAGGCCCTGCGCCATGCCGCCTTCCAGGTATCCTCCATTATGACAACCACGGGCTTTTCCACGGCGGATTTCAACCTGTGGCCGCAGTTCTCCAGGATGCTGCTGGTGGTGCTGATGGTGCTGGGGGCTTGCGCGGGCTCCACCGGCGGCGGCATCAAAATCGCTCGGGTGCTGATTTTGCTCAAGGCCGCCCGCAACGCCGTATCCCAGGCCGTCAAGCCCAATACCGTACGCCTGACCCGGCTGAACGGAAACGCCCTGGATCAGGACACCATCCACGGCACCCATGTGTTTATGACGCTGTACGCCGTCATCGCCGTCACCTCCATGCTGGCGCTGTCCTTCAACGGCTTTTCCGTGGATACCAACGCCACCGCCGTATTGGCATGCCTCAACAACATCGGCCCCGGCCTGGATGATGTGGGCCCCATGGGCAACTACGGCGCGTTTTCTCCCCTTGGCAAGCTCATCCTGATCTTCAACATGCTCATCGGGCGCTTGGAGATCATCCCCATGTTCACCCTCTTTGCCCCCTCTGTGTGGAAGCGGTGAGGGAAGGAGCGTGAGTTCTTTTGGGGCGCCGCCCCGGACCCGCTTTTGACCGCGCTGTGCGCGCTCAAAAGAAAGCGGAGGAAAGGCGAAAATACAGCCCGGGCCGTAACGGCCCGGGCTGTTGATTCACCTGTCTATGGGAAAGCGCCCGCTCCCCGGTCCCTATTTCCGGTATGCCGAAAGCAGGCCGGATGATGGGATTCGCAAAGGACTTGCCCCTTACGCCGCGGCCGGCACGTCTCCCCGCCTCCCTACCGCTCCCGCTGGGAATACTGGTGGGCCTGCTCCAGAATCATGCTCTTGACCTTCATGAGGCGAATCTGGGTGCCCCGCTCGCTTTCGTCCAGCTTCATGGCAATGGTGCGGATACTCACCTGGGTTTCCGGGATCACCACATATTCCAGGGCGTTAACCCGCCTTCTGGTCTTTTCAATTTCAGCAGCCAGGAGCTCGCAGCTCTTTTCCACCTCCGCCAGCTCCAGCATATCCGCGAACACCTGCGCCAGGCCGTGCACCGCGCCGTCCAGGTCCCCGGGGGTGAAGCCCAGGCCGTAGGCGTACAGCGCCCCGCCGTCCTGGCTGCGCAGGCGGCTGGAAAACACAGGCACGTCGACGCTCATCACGTTGCGCTCCCCCGCCTCAATCTCCACTTCCTGGGCGGGAGCCAGCAGCGCCGCGTCCACCGCCTGGGGCGGGGCCACGGCCCTGGCCAGGGCAAAGTCGGCGGCGGAAGCCCGCAGGCCCTCCTCCACCCGGCGGCGCAGGGCCCGGTTCTCCCGGGCCAGCTCCAAAAAGCGGCGCATGAGCTCGTCCCGCTTGTCCTTGAGCAGCTTGTGCCCCCTAAGAGCGGTGGAAAACTTGCGATTCAGCCGGGTCAGCTCCATTCTGGTGGGGTTGATCTGTCCCTTTTGCATGGATCGCCCTCCCGGTTTATCCGCCGTAATACTGGTCCAGGAACTCGTCCTTGATGCGCTTCAGCTCGCTCCTGGGCAGCAGGCGCAGGAGCTCCCAGCCGGTATCCAGCGTCTCCTCGATGCCCCGGTCCGAGGCATAGCCCTGGTTCACGTAGCGCCGCTCAAACTCATCCGCGAACCTGGCGTACAGCAAATCGATGTCGGTCAACGCCGCTTCGCCCAAAACCGCCATCAGCTCCTTGGCGTTCTTGCCCCTGGAATAGGCCGCGAAGAGCTGGTTCATGGTGTTGGCATGGTCGGAGCGGGTCTTGCCATCCCCGATGCCCTTGTCCTTGAGCCGGGACAGGCTGGGAAGCACGTCGATGGGGGGCTGGATGCCCCGCCTGTACAAGTCCCTGGAAAGGATGATCTGCCCCTCGGTGATGTACCCTGTGAGATCCGGGATGGGGTGGGTCTTGTCGTCCTCGGGCATGGTCAAAATGGGGATCATGGTGATGGAGCCCTGGTGGCCCTTCAGGCGGCCCGCCCGCTCGTAGAGGCTTGCCAGGTCTGTGTACATGTAGCCCGGGTAGCCCCGGCGGCCCGGCACCTCCTTGCGGGCTGCGGAAACCTCCCGCAGGGCGTCGGCGTAGTTGGTGATGTCCGTCATGATCACCAGCACGTGCATGCCCTTGTCAAAGGCCAGGTATTCCGCGGCGGTCAGGCCCATGCGGGGGGTGGCGATGCGCTCGATGGCGGGGTCGTTGGCCAGGTTCACGAACATCACCGTGCGGCCAATGGCCCCGGACTCCCGGAAGGATTGGATGAAGAAGTTGGATTCCTCAAAGGTGATGCCCATGGCCACAAACACCACGGCAAAGGGCTCCTGGGTGCCCCGCACCTTGGCCTGGCGGGCGATCTGGGCCGCCAGCTGGGCATGGGGCAGGCCCGACATGGAGAAGATGGGCAGCTTCTGCCCCCGCACCAGCGTATTCAGCCCGTCAATGGCGGACACGCCGGTTTGGATGAACTCCTGGGGATAGTTCCGGGAGGCGGGGTTCATGGGCAAACCGTTGATATCCCGGCGGAACTCCGGCAGGATCTCCGGGCCGCCGTCAATGGGCCGCCCCAGGCCGTCAAACACCCGGGAGAGCATGTCCTCGGACACGCCCAATTCCATGCTGCGCCCGGCAAAGCGCACCTTGCTGTCCTGGAGGCTGATGCCCGCGGAGCTTTCAAACAGCTGCACCAAAGCATTGGTGCCGTTGATCTCCAGCACCTTGCAGCGGCGGCGCTCCCCGGAGGCGGTTTCGATCTCGCCCAGCTCGTCGTAGGCCACGCCGGTGACGCCCTCCACCATCATCAGAGGGCCCGCCACCTCCTGGATCGTCCGATACTCTCTAGGCATTACCGATCCTCCTCTTCCAGCGACTTCACCCGCGCGTCAATCTCCGCTTCCAACTGGCGTTTCACGTCCTCATAGCCCTGGCGGGTCTCCGCATTGGGCAGGTATTTGAAGCGGCCAATGGCTTCCCGCACCGGCAGCTTCACCAATTCCCCGATGGGCACCCCTCTGTCCAGCGCCTGGCGGCAGGCGTCGTAGTACGCCAGCACCAAGGAGAGAATCTGATATTGCTTGGAAAGGGGCGTATAGGTATCCACCTCATGGAAGGCGTCCTGGTGCAAAAAGTCCTCCCGGATGGAGCGGGCGGCCTCCAGCTTGAGCCGGTCTCCAGGGGACAGGGCGTCCATGCCCACCAACTGCACAATCTCCTGCAGCTCGCTTTCCTCGTGGAGCAGCAGCATCACCCGCTCCCGGTCCGAGGTCCAGCGGGGCTCCACGTTCTGGTCATACCAACCGCTGACGTCGTCCTGGTACAGGGAGTAGCTGGTGAGCCAGTTGATGGCGGGGAAATGCCGGGAATAAGCCAGCTGCGCGTCCAGGCTCCAGAACACCTTCACGATGCGAAGCGTGGCCTGGCTCACGGGCTCGGAGATATCGCCGCCTGCGGGGGACACCGCGCCGATGACGGACAGCGCCCCTTCCCGGCCGCCCAGGGCCACCACCCGGCCCGCCCGCTCATAAAACTGCGCCAACCGGCTGCCCAGGTAGGCGGGGTAGCCTTCCTCGCCGGGCATTTCCTCCAGGCGGCCGCTCATCTCCCGCAGCGCCTCGGCCCAGCGGGAGGTGGAGTCCGCCATGAGGGCCACGGAGTAGCCCATGTCCCGGAAGTATTCGGCAATGGTGATGCCGGTGTATACCGAGGCCTCCCGGGCTGCCACAGGCATGTCCGAGGTGTTGGCGATGAGCACCGTGCGCTCCATGAGGCTGCGGCCGCTCTTGGGGTCCTTCAGCTCCGGGAACTCGTTGAGCACGTCCGTCATCTCGTTGCCCCGCTCGCCGCAGCCGATATACACCACGATGTCCACGTCGGACCACTTGGCAAGCTGGTGCTGCACCACGGTCTTGCCGGAGCCGAAGGGGCCCGGCACCGCGGCGGTGCCGCCCTTGGCCAGGGGGAACAGCGCGTCAATAACCCGCTGGCCGGTTACCAGCGGCACATCCGGGCTGAGCTTTTGCACATAGGGGCGGCCTTTGCGCACGGGCCAGCGCTGCATCAGCGTCAGGGCCTCCGTGTTGCCGTCCTTGGTTTCCAGCGTGGCGATTTCCTCCGTCACGGTAAACTCCCCCGCCTGGATGGCGCGGATGGCGCCGGACTTTCCGGGAGGCACCAGAATCCGGTGGGTGACCACCGGAGTCTCCTGGACCGTGCCCAGGATATCCCCCTCTCCCACCTGGTCCCCAGGCTTTACCGAGGGGGTGAAGGCCCACTTGCGCTCCCGGTTCAGGCTGGGCACCTCAATGCCCCGGGCCAGCCGGTCGCCGCTCTTTTCCCGGATGGCGTCCAGGGGCCGCTGGATGCCGTCGTAGATGCTGGAGATCAGCCCCGGGCCCAGCTCCACGCTCATGGGCACGCCGGTGGATTCCACCGGCTCCCCGGGCTTGAGGCCTCCGGTCTCCTCATAGACCTGAATGGAGGCGCGGCTGCCGCGCATTTCAATGATCTCGCCGATCAGGCGGCTCTCCGCCACCCGGACCACGTCGAACATATTGGCAAAGCGCATGTTGTCCGCCACTACCAACGGACCCGCGATTTTCACAATGGTGCCTGTATTCATGTACACTGTCCTTTCCGGGGCGCTGGGGCCGCCCGCCTTCAGGAATCCCCAAACAGGATATCGGAGCCCACTGCCTGCTCCACAAATTTCTTCACCCGGGCCATGCCCAGCCCCGTGTTTCCCGCCGCCCCCGGAATGGGGATGATGGCGGGGAGCTTTTTATCGCGGTAGAAGGCCATTTCCTCCTGGATGTGCTCGCACAGGGCCTCCGTTACGTAGATCACGGCGCAGCCCGCCTCCGCCAGCATCCGCAGCTGCCGCCCGGCCTTGGCCGGGTCGCTCACCGGGTAGATGTCCAGCCCGATGGCCGCGAAGCCGTAGATGCTGTCCCGGTCTCCCATTACTGCCGCTCTAGCCATACAGCACCCTCAGCCTTTCCGCCACCGGCCCTTCCCGCAGGCCGTTGGCCTTTGCCGACAGAATCAGCCTGACGGCTCCGATCTCCCGCTCCCGGCCGACGAGGTAGGCCACCAGGGGGCCCACGCCCTCGTAGACGTAGCGCTGGGGCCGCAGATGCTCCATGAGGTGGTCGTCAAACCAGCGCTCCAGGGCCGGAAGGGAGCGGCGCTCAGGCGCGGCGGCCCCTTCGTAGGGGCTGGCGCGCAACAGGTCCCATAGCGCTTCCTCCCCCGCCAGGGCGGCGGCGACCAGCGCCTCCCGGTTCAGGCCCGCGGCGCAGGGAATGGCGGCCTCCAGGAAATCCCGGCCCAGGCCCATGCGGGCCGCCCGCAGCGCGGTTTTCACCACGGCGGCGTCCAGGGTAATGCGGGCGTAGGCCTGTATGGCGGGGCTGGCCGAGGCCTTCCCCGCCCGGTCCAGAGCCGTGAGCAGGTCCGCGTCGATCAGGGTATCCGCCCTTTGGCCGCTGGAGGTATGCAGCAGCGCCTCATAGGCCTTGCGGGCCGTTTGGGCCATGTCCTCGGAAAGGGCGGAAAAGTCGTGGGTCTGGGCGGCTTTCAAAAGCTCCTCCGCCGGAACCGTTCCTCCCGGCAGCATGTACCGGGCCGCGTCCTGGGGCCCGTGTCCCCCATAGGCCATCTTGAGAGCGGCCTTGAGGTTATGGTAGTCCGCCTCCAGCCGGAGGACGCCAAAGGGCTCCAGGTTCCCGGCCAATTCCTCAACCAGGGCCCAGGCCCGGACCCGCTCCGCTTCCAGCAGCGCGTCCCCGTCCTCCCCAGGCAGCTCCGGCGCGCCCCAGCCCCTGTCCTTGAGCAGGCGCAAAACCTCCGGGGCGGTTTTCGCGGCCAGTAGCCTGTCGATATCCGCCCGGGCCAGCATATTCTGTTCCTGGTTATGCACCCGGGTCACCGCATAGATGGTATCGGCCAATGCCCTTGCCTCCTTCGCTCAGCGTTATGGAAACAAGGCTTCCCGCGCCTCGTCCAGGATGCCCTCCCGCAATTCGTCAAAGAGGGCGGACAGGGAACAGTTTTGCTCCACGTCCCCGTACTGGAGGACGAAGCCGCCGTCCATGGGCCGGGGCGACGGGGATACCTCCAAAGCCGCGTTTTGGGGCAAAGCGGCATTCAGCCGGGCGGCAAAGCCCTGGGGCAGGCGCTCCAAGTCCTTGGGGGACAGGAACATGATTCCCTCCCCCGGCTCGGCGCTTCGGGCCGCCAACCGGATCAGCAAAGAGAAGTACTCCTCCTGGGGCAAAGCCAGGAGCCCCTCCCGGGCCGCCTGGGCCGTCTGCTCCAGGAGCCGCTGCTTGCGCTCCAAAAGCCCGCGCCGCCTTTGCAATTCCCCCTGGGCCTGGGCCCGCTGGCGGATGTCCGCAGCCTGGCGCCGGCCCTCCTGGAGGATCTCCTCGCACCGGGCGTCGGCAACGGCCTTGGCCTCCTCCTGGATCCGGGCGGCCTCACCCCGGGCGCTCTCCAGGGTTGCCCGGGCCTCGGCCTGGGCTTCCTCCAGGATGGTTTTCATGATGATGTCAAGTCCGGACAAAGCCAAGCCCTCCTCAGACGGGCAGATTGGCAACGCTGGTAACGCCCAACAGGCTGATCAGCAACGCCAAAATCGCGTAGGTTTCCACCATGGCGGGGAAAATCATGGCCTTCCCAAACTGGTCGGGGCGCTTGGACACCAGGTTGATGCTGGCGATGGAGGCCTTGCCCTGATAGATGGCCGACATCCAGCCCACAATGGCGATGGGAAGGCACGACGCCAGATAGCACAGCCCCTTCACCGCGGAGATATCCGCCGAGCCGCCCAGAAGGCCGATGTTGAGCATGGTGACGAAGGCGATCAGAAGGCCGTAAATGCCCTGGGTACCCGGCAGAAGCTGCAGAATCAGCACCTTGCTGAACTTCGAGGGATCATCGGTCACCACGGCGGCAGCCGCCTGTCCCGCCTGGCTGACCCCCACCGATGAGGCGATGCCCGGCAGCAGCGCCGCCAGCGCCATTCCAAATACCGCGAAAAAAGTCCCGATCTGATCCATCCTCAAGTCTCCTCCTTGATTTTGTAATGCTTTGTATGTACGCCAAAGGGGTTGAACTTCCGGCCCGTTCCCTCATAGAACTTGCCCAGGAATTCCACGTATTCCAGGCGGTTGGAGTGTACGTAGGCCCCCAGCACGTTGATCCCCATGTTCAGGGTCTGCCCTATCAAAAAGACCACGATGAACACCACAGCCCCCAGCACGCTGCCCCCGGCCATGGTGCCCAAAGAGTTGAACACCGAGGCGATAACGCCGGTGGCCAGCCCCAGCGCCAGCAGCCGGGAATAGGACAGGATATCGCTGAGCCAGCCCGCGATGATGTTATAGGCGGCGTATAGCCCCTTCAAAATCCGCTTGCCCCAGCTTTTGCTCTCCCGTCCGCCGGTCAGGATAATGCCCAGCAGGCATACCCCGGAAAACAGCAGGCAGCCCTGGCTCACCGGGCCGGACAAAGCGAGCTGGAAGCCCGCCATATCCCGGAACATGGCGCTGCCCATGAGCACCGCCAAAAGCCCCGCCAGAAAGCCTACCGGGTATACGCAGTCGTAGAGGATATCCACATACTGCTTCTGGGCGATGAAATTGCGGGCCTTCATGCCGTAGCCTGTGGTGAGGTGCACGATGCCCAGCCCCAGGGAGAACATCAGCAGGCGCATGGGCCGCTCCAGGGGCAAAAACCACAGCGGCGGGATGGAAACCTCGCGGCCAAAGAAGGTTTTGGAGATCACGTTTACCGCGTCCCCGAAGTAGCTGGAAAACAGCACGCCCCAGAACACCGTGGACACGCCGCACCAGAAGAACATCCGCAGGTTCCGCCGCCAGTTTTCCTCCATGTTGGGGTAGAAGAAGGGCAGCAGCCCGCACACGGCGGCCAGAATCAGGCCGTAGCCCGCGTCCGACAGCATCAGGCCGAACATCAGGTAATAGAAAAAGCTCATCACCGGGGAGGGATCGATCTCCGTGGCGGCGGGGAGGTTGTAGTTCTCCAGCACCGTTTCCAGCGCCGCGGCGTAGGGCCGGTTTTTCAGCTTCACCGGGGCGTTTTCGTCCCCGGCGGCGGGGGCGAGCTCCACGGCGCAGTCAAAGCGCTCCCTAAGGCGCTTTTTCAGGTCCGGGGCGTCCTCGCCGGCCACGTAGCCTTTCAGCACCAAGGCATGCCGGGATTGCCCCAGGCGCTGGAGCACGGCGTACTTCTCCGCGCGCATGCGCAGGTAGTCCTCCAGGAGCTTCATTTCCTCCCGCAGGGGCTCATATCCTTTGATTTCCTCCATGGCCGCGGCGACCCGGGCCCTGGCTTCGTCCTCCTGCGCCCGCAGCCGCTTGAGGGCTTCGGCGGGAATCTGGGAGGAAGGGCTGGAAGGCCGCTCAAAGCCCAAAGCGCCCAGCGCCGCCTCCACGCCCTTGGCGTCCCGCTTCAAGGCCAGCACATAAAAGCTGGTCATTTCCTTGGCGCTGCGGACGGTTTCCACATGCACCGGGCCCAGGGCGGGCACAGCGGCCCCCATGTTTTCCAGGAGGCCCGCGGCGGTATGCTCCCCTTGCACGGAGCCCACCCAGGCGCTGAGGCGGGGCGTGCCCCGGAAGGTCTGGGGCACCGGCAGGTTCAGCCACGGCGTCAGCGCTTCCTCGGCGGCCTCGGCCTTCGCCAAATCCGCCTGGGCCTGGGCGATGTCCCGGTCCAGGGCCAGCAGCCGCTCGGCGGCGCTCATGCGCTCATTCAACCGCGCGGCAAAGGCCCGGCTTTGCTCCACCGACAGCTCTTCCCTCCCCTTGAGAAAGCCCAAGGGCGAGGAGGGGCCGGGGCAATAGCGGTTCAGGACCTCCTGGGCCCGCACGGCGATCTCGGCGTTTTTTTCAAACAGGGCGCAGGAAACAGCCGTATCCATAGACGAAAACAGCTCGTCCGGACCGGCTGGCGATACCTCCACGCTGCCCTGGCGCTGCAAAAACTCCAGAAGCGGTTTTCGATCCTTTTTTAGCGCGCAAATACAAATCCGGTCGATTTGCATAACCGCCATAACCTGCCCTCACTCCTTTCGTACCTATGGATGAAAGCGATTAGGCTTCGCTGATCAGCTGAAAAATCTGCTGGATGGCGTCGGCGCGGCGCTCCTCAGCCTGGGCGTCCAGGGCGGCCAGCTCCTGGTTCAACAACGCTTCCGCCTGGGCGAGGCTGGCTTCGGCTTCCTGCCCCGCCTGTTCCACCATGGCCTGGGCCAGGTCCCGGGCATCCTTTTGGGCCGCTTCCGCCGCCTGTATGGCCTGGATCCTGGCCTCCTGCCGGATGCGCTCGGCCTCCTGGGCCGCGCGGCTGAGGGTATCGTCGGCATCCTGCTCCGCCCGCCGAACCGCGTCAATAGCCTCCGACTGCATACGTCCGCCTCCTTGCTATTGCTGGGCGTTGCCGCCTACATGTTGTAGTAGCTAACACAATACCATAAAAACAGACAATTGCATAGCCCTATTTCTCCCCTCCATGCGCATTCTGTAAGACTGCGGCGGATGCTGGACCAGGGGTAAGGAACGAAGGACGCGGGCCGGGCCAACCGGAAGGACGGCCTCCTCCTTCCTGGAGAGCGCGGCGTGCGGAATGGCCCGCCGGAAATCCCTCCTCAAAGATAGCATGGGCGGAAGCGCCCGAAAAGATAACAGGGCGGAGCGCCCCTTATGCCAAGCTCCCCTTTGCGCAGCCCCGCGCCCTCCCACTTTCCCACAAGCTCCTTCCCACGAAGCCCTCCGGCGCTTCCGCTAGGGCTGCCCCTGCTGTTCCCGAAAGGCGCTGGGGGTCATGCCGTAATACTTTCTGAACAGCTGGCTGAAATAGCGCTGGCTGTTGTACCCCACCCTTTCGCAGACCTCGTAGACCTTCAGCTCCGGCAGCGCCAGCAGCCGCCGGGCTTCCTTCAGGCGGATGTCCGTCAGGAAATCGATGTAGCTGCAGTTGGCTTCCTTCTTGAACAGCTGGCTTAAATAGCTTGCGTTGATGAAAAACTTTCTGGAGAGGAAATCCAGGCTGATTTCCTCCTGGTAATGCTCCCGTACATACCGCATGACCTTTTCCAGGGTGCCTTTGGACTTTTCCAGGCGCGCCGCGCAGATGGCCGCGGCCGCCTTTTGGATGCGCTCCTGGGTATAGGCCTTCAGCTCCTCCAGGGTTTTCAGGCTCAGCGCTTCCAGCAGCGCAAAGCGGCTGGTGCCCTGGAAGTCATCGTTGCAGCCGCTGGCAAAAAGGCATTGGTTGGTCATGAACACCAGGTGCAGGCACAGGGTGTAATACGCCTCAAAGTTGCCGCCGTTTTCCCTGAGATGATGAAAAATTGTATCCAGGCCCTCCAGGGCCTGGGCCTCCTGCCCAAGGGTCACATGGCTCAGCAGGCTCTTTTCCAATTCCAGGGGAAAGGGAACGGCGCAGGGTTCCTTGAGGATGTCCTCCGCAAAAATGACGCTGCCGTTCCCGTAGAGCAGCTTGTATTGCAGCGCCTCCTCCGCCTGCTGGTAGGAACTGTGCAAATCCTCCAGCCGGTGCACAGCCTTGCCGATGCCGATGGAGACGGTTTCCCCCAGCAGGCGCTCCACGGAGCCGCCGATCCGGTAGGCGGCGCGGGAAACGGCCTCTTGGGACAGGGGGACCCCGCCGGATTCACAGCAGATCACCGCCAGGCGGCTGTGGGAGGAGGGAAGGGTTATTCCGGCGCGCAGCCCCTCCACGATGCCCTTGATGGCCTCCTCCAGCACCATCCGGTGCAGGGAGGAGGGGCCGGGCCCGCCGCCCTCGGCTCCACGGTCCCTTTCCACCACCATGACGCACGCCTTGGTGAACGCGTACCCCAGCTCCAGATAGTCCCATTTCTCCCGCAGCTCCCAGGCCTCCATGCCCCCGGACAGCACGTCCCGCAAATACCGCTCCCGCACAATGGGCAAACTTTCGCTGAGCTTGAGGCGGATGCGCTCCATCTCCAGCTCCCGGTTGATTTGCCAGTCCAGCTCCCCCTTGATGAGGGCCAGCTTTTCCAGGAGCTCGGCTTTTTGGATCGGCTTGAGAAGGTAGCCGCTGACGCCCCTGTCCATGGCGTCCCTGGCGTACTCGAAATTGCTGAAGCCGCTCACCAGCAGGAATTTGCACGCGGGCTGAAACTCCTTGACCCGGTCGATCAATTCGTGGCCGCTCACCAGAGGCATGCGAATGTCCGTGATGACGACATCCGGGAGCATGGCCCGGGCCGCCTCCACGCCTTCGTCCCCGTCGTAGGCCTCGCCCGCGATGGAAAACCCGGCTTCCTCCCAGTCGATGAGCATTTTCAATCCGCCTACAATGGCCTTTTCGTCGTCCACAAGCAAGACCCTATACATGAAACGCAACATCCTTTTCGTTTTCAATCACGGGCATGGTGATCACAATCCTGGTGCCCACGCCCCGCCGGCTCCATACGGACAGGCCGTAACCGCTGCCGAAAAAGAGCCTCACCCGTTCGTTCACGTTGCGCAGCCCGAGGCTGAGGTTGTCCTTGGGGGGGCCTTCCCCCGCCAGCAGCCTTTGCACCTCCTCCAGCTTTTCCGCCTCCATGCCTAGGCCGTTGTCCTCCACGGCAATGGCCAGGCCGTCCTTCTCCCGGGCGATGGAGATATGGATGGCGCCTGCGCCCCGCCGCCTCTCCAATCCGTGAAACACGCAGTTTTCCACCAGCGGCTGCAACGTCAGCTTGAAAATTTTGTAGCTTTTGATCTCCGGGGCCACATCGAAGGTCAGCTGGAATTTATGGTCAAAGCGGAAGTTCTGAATGTCGATGTAGTGCTGCACATGCTCCAACTCCTCCTGGATGGGGACGAAGCGGTCCTGCCTGTCGATGCTCAGGCGGAACAGGTTGCCCAATGTGTTGATGACCTCCGCGATGTCCGGCTGGCGGTGCATGATGCATTGCATGCGTATGGTTTCCAGGGTGTTGTATAAAAAATGAGGGTTGATTTGGTTTTGAAGCGCCCGAAATTCCGATTCCTTCTCCCGGACCTCAAACTCCACCATTTTGCTCAGCAGGGCGTTGATCTGCCCCACCATGCGGTTGAATCCCAGGCTCAGCTCCCCGATTTCATCATGGGCCACAGGGGAAATGTGGATGGAAAAATCCCCCTTTTCCACCCGGCGCATGGAGGTGATCAGGAGCCTGACGGGCTTCATGATCTGCACCGAGAAGATGGCGTACAGGAACGCGAAGAACGCCACGCAGATCAACAGGATCAGCAGAATGGACTGAAACATGGTCCACATGTTGCCGAACAGCTTCGCCCTGGGGATGGAGACCACCACCTCCCAGCCGGTGCGCTGGGAGCGGGCCTTGACAAAGAACACGTCGGGGTTGCCGCTGGGGTCCGCGTAGGGGATGGGCTCCAGGATCATGCCCTTGGCCTCGGAGGCGTACAGCAGCTGTTCCTCTTCATCCACCAGGTATATCTGGGCGTTTTCCCCGGCTTCCAGCTCGGAGAAAATGCTGGCGAAGGTATCGTAGTTCATGTTCAGCATCATCACCCCCAGCTGGTCCCCGTTGGTGTCCACAATGCGGCGCGCCACGGTGAACACCTCCGCGGGCTCCGCGTTGAGGGAATAGGAGGATATGCGGGGGCCCACCACCAAAAAGGTGTTTTGCCTGCTCTGCGCCAGCCGGGGGTACCAGTCCTCCCGGGTCACGTCAAAGGCGTCGCTGACCGTGCTGTTGAAGCCTTCGATATACATCTCCCCATTGTTCGTTTGCAAAATCACCGAGTACAGGTCCGGCCGGAAGCTGTAGACGCTGAACAGCAGGCGGCGGATGTTCTGGGCGTCGGAGAGCTGCGTTTTGGCGCTGCGGTATCCGCCCATGCTGCGCAAAATCCGCAAAAGCCCCTCGTCCGCAAAGGCCATGCCGGTGAGGCGGTACAGCTCGTCCACATAGGCGTCCACATTTTTCTGAATCTGGGACGCGGAAATCTCCGCAAAGGCCATCATGCTTGCGCTCATGGTGCGGTACACCAGCTGGTAGCTCCCGGTGGTAGCCACAAAAAAGGCCAGCAGGATAAACGCCACAAAGGACACCATCAGCTTGGTGCGCAGCTGCATCTTTTGAAAAAGGAACCTCCGTGCATCCCGCCGTTGATCGTCCCTCATACCCGCCCGCCCCCCGTCCAACCGGCACCCATGCCAAAATAGGCCCCGAACCCACCACTTTTTACAATTGCCCCAGTGCCCCAATTATAGCAAAACAACAGAAGGGCCGCAACCTGCGGCCTTTCGCCCCTGGGAGCGCCGGAAAACAGCCCCGGGCCTTTCCCGGGGCTTGTTTCCCGGCAAGGAGTGACCGTATGCACAGGAAAGAAATATAAAAAATGAACATAGCGCTAAATTTTGGGTCATTCCCATTCCCGGCCCCCTGCCTTATACTCATCCCATAGCATTCAACTCAATAAGGTAGGAGGGACTCCAAGCATGAAACACGGGCGTATTCGGATTCTGGCGTTTCTTGTGGCACTTCTGTTGGTTTCTTCCCTGTTCCCCGCCGCCATGGCCGACGACAAGCCGGAGATCAAAGTCTGGCAAAGAAACAGCGGCAAGGGCGGCCCTGTGCACGACTATCTCGCCGATTTCAATGCAAACCAGGATGAACTCACGGCGGTGTACGAGGGCTACGGCGAAAACTACGCCAACATGCTCAGCATGGCCCTGGCCAGCAACGACCCGCCGGACATCTTTGAGATCCAAAGCACCATGCCCCTGATCACCTATGCGGAGGCCGGGCACATCCTGCCTGTGGACGACATCATCACCGAGGAGTTCAAAGCGCAGTTCCATCCCAGCTCCTTTGCGCAAAAGGCCCTCTATTTCGACGGCAAGCTGTACGCGGTTCCGCTGCGGATCATGCACTACAAGCTGCTCTACAACAAGGACCTGTTTGAACAAGCGGGCCTGGACCCCAACCGGCCTCCCCAAACCCTGGAGGAGCTGCGGGAGTACGCCAAAATCCTGACGGAAAAGGGAAACGGCGTATCCTACGGCCTGGGCTTCTACGTCAACTACGGGGACATCTGGCTGCGCTACATCGACACCATCGCGGTGGCCTCCGGAGACACGGGGGTGTACGGCTTTGACTACAAAACCGGGAAGTTCGATTTTTCCTCCCACAAGAAGTTCTTTCATTTCTGGGTGGACGTGTACCGTGACGGCAGCATGTTCCCGGGCGCTGTGACGCTGGGCGTGGAGCAGATGCGGGCGAATTTCGCCCAGGGCAACGTGGCCATGATGATTGACGGCAACTGGATGACCACGCAGTACGCCACCAACATCCCCACGGAGGTCAACTGGGAAGCCGCGCCCCTGCCGCTGTTTGAGGGCACGCCCCGGGCCAAGGACTACATGACCTGCGACATCACCTTCGCCATTGCCGCCAACGGCAAGAATGTGGAACAGGCCAAGGCGCTGTATCAGAACATCCTGGAGCACCAGATGGACTTCAGACGGTATGGCGAAGCCGATACCAAGACCTTCACCGCCGCCAACACCCCCGAGGCCTTTGCCCTGCTGCCCAAGGACAAGGTTTTCCGGGCGCTGGACGAAATGAACAACGTGAGCAACCATGCCGCCTTCCCCGTGGAACCCCACAAGTTCCTGAAGCTGGAAGGGGATAACCGCAACACCGTGTTCAACAACGAATTTGCCCTGGCTATCGACGGAAGCTCCAACATCGACGCGGCCATCGAGGATTTGAACCAGCGCTACAACGCCGCCCTGGAAAAGGCCGTCGCCGAAGGCGCGGTGACCCCGGAAGAGCTCGCGCCCGAAGGCTTCGACTATTTCACCCGATAAGCCGAGGGGTTGGCCTCAGAATCATACGCAGGGGGGGATACCGCTTGGGATCCCCCCTTGTTATTGAAAAGGCGGATGTGAAATGCATGCTACAAGGGCGCGTTTAAAGGACTCCCTGTCGGCCTATGTGATGGTGACGCCCACCGTGTTGCTGTTTCTTCTCTTTTGCGTGTATCCGATCCTCTACGTGCTGCGGGTCAGCTTTTTCGACTACAACGGCCTTACGCAGATGAACTGGATCGGCCTCTACAATTACAGCCGGGTCATGCGGGACGCATCCTGGTGGAACTCCGTCGTCAACACCTTGCAGCTGGGGGTGTTGGTTCCCCTGTTCCAAATCCCCGTGGCCTTAATCAGCGCCGTGCTGCTGAACCGTGCCCTCAAAGGGCGGAATTTTTTCCGCACGGTCCTGTTTTTGCCCAGCATTACCAGCACGGCCATCATGGGCATCATCTTCGCGTTTATGTTCTCCTCCTATAACGGCATCGTCAACAATATGCTGATGAGCTCGGGGGTCATACGCGCGCCCATCGAATGGCTGGGGAAATCCTTCTCCGCCAAGGCGGTGATTGTGCTCTTCAGCGTCTGGTCCAGCGCCGGGTTCTACATGGTGCTGTTTTTGGCGGGCCTGCAGCGGATTCCCGCCGAAATCTATGAAAGCGCCGCCATCGACGGCACCAACGGATGGCAGACCCTGCGCCACATCACCATTCCGCTGCTGGGGGATATGCTCCGGGTGATCGTCATGCTCAGCATTCTCAACGCCATGAAGCTTTTTGACACGGTCAAGGTGCTCACCGGAGGCGGCCCGGGCAGCAAGACCGAAGTGATGACCATGTTCATCTACAAGTATTACTTTGAGCCCGGCAGCGGCCTCGTGCAGCAGGGCTACGCGTCGGCCGTGGCGATGGTCGGCCTCTTGATTACCGGAGTGGTGGCCGTTTTGTACCTCTTTGCTTCCAGAAGAGGATCTTATTTGGAGACAAGGGGATGAGCTGTGATGGATAAACACGTTCCGCTCTGGGTCAAGGTGCTGATTTATGCGTTTTTCCTGACCGGCGTCGTGATGGTGGGGTTTCCCCTGGTCTATGCCTTCTTTGGGTCCTTCAAATCCTCCGTGGAGTTTCTTTCGGGCTCCTCCGGCCTGCTTCCCAGCCAATGGCATTGGGAAAACTACGCCACCGCATGGAACCTGTCCAACTTCGGGGTGTACACCCTCAACAGCGTCCGCTTCTCCTTGGGCGCGGTCCTGGGGACGCTGATCACCACCACGCTGACGGCCTACGTGCTGTCCCGCTCCAACATCAAACTGAAAAAGCCGCTGGTGTCCTCCTTTGGCATCACGCTGTTCGTTTCCGGGGCCATTACGCTGTTCCCCATCTTCAAGCTCTGCTCCGACTTGGGGCTCACCTCCAGCCTGTGGGGCATGACGCTGGCGCAGGTGGCGGTGTCCCAGCCCATTTACTGCATTTTGGCCCTGAGCTACTTTGACGGCATCTCCCGGGAGATTGACGAGGCGGCCAGAATTGACGGGTGCGGCTTTTTCCGCATCTACTGGAACATTTTGCTGCCCGTCAGCAAGCCCATCATCGCCACCGTGGCGATCCTGGCCTTCCGGGACGCGTGGAACAACTATATGATGCCCCTGGCCTTCACCCTCTCCAAGCCGGAGCTGCGCCCGCTTACCGTGGGGGTGGTGGCGCTCAAGGACCAGGGCGAGGGCATTTCCTCCTGGAATCTGATGATTGCGGGCACCATTATGTCCCTGCTGCCCATCATCATCTTTTACCTATTCTTCAACCGGTATTTTATTTCCGGCATCATGGACGGCGCTATCAAGGGATAACGGAGGAGGTTCAACAACATGGAGTTTTCGGTGGATACCCTGAAGGTCCTAGTATTTGAAAACCGCGCCCTGGCCGGGGAGCGGGCCGCGGCGGATGCGGCGGCGGCCATTGGGGAGATGCTTGGGGAGAAGGAAACCCTCAACATGATCTTTGGGGCGGCCCCCTCCCAGGAGGACTTCTTCCGTGCGCTGCTGCGGCAGGACATCCCCTGGCGCCGGATCAACGCGTACCACATGGACGAATACATCGGCATTTCCCCCGCTCTCCCCCAGGGCTTTGGGAACTTCCTCCAGCGCAAGCTCTTTGGGCTGGCGGGCTTCCGCTCCGTGAACCTGCTGCGGCCGGACGCGGAGGATACGGACGCGGAAATGCTGCGCTACGAAACGCTGCTCAAGCAAAACAAGCCGGACATCGTGTGCCTTGGCATCGGGGAAAACGGCCACATTGCCTTCAACGATCCCCCGGCGGACTTCCAGGACCCGCGCTGGGTCAAGCGGGTGGAGCTGGACTTGGCCTGCCGCAGGCAGCAGGTGAACGACGGCTGCTTCGCCTCCCTGGAGGAGGTGCCCACCCATGCCATGACTCTGACCGTGCCCGCCCTGTATTCCGGCGCACGCCTGTTTTGCATCGTTCCCGCCAAGAGCAAGGCGGAAGCCGTCCGGCGCACGCTTCAGGAAGAGATCAGCGAAAGCTGCCCGGCCTCCATCCTCCGCAGGCATCCCCGGTGCATATTGTACCTGGACCCCGACAGCGCCTCGCGCCTGAACCTGGAGGAGCGCCGGCATGAATAAGCTGAAGCTGGTCTGCGCCGCCGTATATGCCCCAGATCCCTTACCGGAGAACACGGTGGTGCTTGTGCACGGCGGCGAAATCGCCTATGTGGGGCCGGACAGGCCAACCGGGGATTACCGGGAGGTGGACTGCAAGGGGCATATCCTGTCCCCGGGGTTCATCGATATGCACGTTCACGGCGGCGGCGGCTTCGATTTCATGGACTCTACGCCGGAGGCCATTCTTGGCGCGGCCCGAAGCCACCTGCTCCACGGCAGCACCTCCATCCTTCCCACCACCGTGGCGGGCACCGTCCAGCAGCTGCAAGAATTCTTTGACGCCTTTGCGGAAGCCAAAAACAGGCCCGGGGGAGAGAATTTGCTGGGGCACCATCTGGAGGGCCCCTACTACGCCTACGATTACCGGGGAGCCCAGGACCCGAAGTACCTGTGCCATCCCGAGCCCCGACACTATGAGCAAATCCTTTCCCTTACGGAGGATATGAAGGTGTGGAGCATCGCCCCGGAATTGCCGGGGGCCATGGAGCTGGGGGATTGTTTGGCGCAACGCGGCATCGTGGCCGCCATCGGGCACTCAGGGGCCACCTTTGATGAGGTCATGGAAGCCGTCGGCCACGGGTATTCCCATGTGACCCACCTGTATTCCTGCACCTCCAGCGTCGTCCGGAAAAACTCCTTCCGCACGGCGGGAATCGTGGAGGCGGCCTTTTACAGCGACGCGCTCACCGTGGAGGTCATCGCCGACGGCGTACATCTGCCGGGTTCCCTGCTGCAGCTGGTCCATAAGATAAAAGGGCCGGAGAAAACTGTGGCCGTCAGCGACGCCATGCGGGCCGCCGGGATGCCCGACGGGGACTACGTGCTGGGCAACCGGTCCACAGGCGCCACGGTGACCGTCCGGGACGGCGTTTCCTGGTTCCCCGGGGGGCTGGGCTTCGGCGGCGGAACCGGCGCCTCCGGCGCGCTGGTGCGCAACCTGATCCGTCTGGCGGGGCTGCCCGTGCAGGACGCCATCCGCATGATGACCGCCACCCCGGCGCGCATCCTGGGCGCTTCCCGCAAGGGGAAAATCGCCCAGGGCCATGACGCGGATTTGATCGTGTTCGATGAAAACGTGACGATGCGGACCGTGATCGTGAACGGAGAGATTGTGTTCAGCCGGGAACCGTGAGGCGGGGATGCTCAGGGCCCGGCGAAGGCTGTCCCGCCAGGAGGCCATTTCCCGGAGCCTCAGGGCGGGTATTGCAATGGCTACACCTCTTGCGCATCCCTCACCACCCGGCATCCCATGGCATCGGCCCGCTCCAGCAGCTCCCGGTTCCGGGCGTTGATCTCCCCATACTCCCTCAGGCAGTTCACCACCGCGCCGCATTCCTTGAGCTTTTCCAAGGCCCGGCCATATACCTCGTCCGTGATGGAGTGAAAGCTCCTCTCGGCGATCACGCAGCCGGCCAAATCCCGGGCCACCTGGAAGTCCACGTCGTTTTCATGCAAAATCCCCGTCGCAAAGGGAACCCGGTTCTTTTGCAAGGTCCGGTACGCCTCGATCCCCGTGCCGCCCCCGGCGATGACAAACACCCGGGGCTCCCCTTGCGGCCGCCTCATCTCCACGCTGCCGAACAGGGGGTTGTAGCTGCCCTGGGTGAGGCCGTACAACTCATGGATCAAATCCCGCCGGAAGATCTCCCCAGCGCTGCCGTAATGGGAGATATACTCCCCTTTCACGCACAGCACCTCATCGGAAATCCGCTGGGCCAGGTCCAATTCGTGCAAGGACATGAGGATGGTGATGCCCCGCTGCCGGGCCATGTCCCGCAAAATGTCCAGCAGCTCCAACTCGTAGCGGATGTCCAGGTAGGAGGTGGGCTCGTCCAGCACCAGAATCTCCGGCTGCTGGCACAGGGCCCTGGCCAGCAGCACCCGCGGGCGCTGCCCGTCGCTGATGCGCATAAAATCCCTGTCCCGCAAATCGGTGACGTTGACCAGGGCCATGGCCTCCCGCACCTGGGCCCTGTCGGCCTCGGAAAGGATGCCCAAAGGCCCCGTATAGGGGTAGCGCCCCGTCTCCACCATCTCCTCGCAGGTCATCCGCTCCGTGCGCATCCGCTCCGTCAGCACCACGGAGAGCTTGTAGGCCAGGTCCCGGTGGGTCATGTCCCGGATGGAGCGCCCGTCGATGTACACCGTGCCCGCCACGCTTTGGAGGTGTCGGGTGATGCTGCGCAAAATGGTGGTTTTCCCGGAGCCGTTGGGGCCGATGAGGATGAGGATGCGCCCCTTTTGCAGCCGGATTTCAATGTCTTTGATGAGGGGCTTGCCATCGTACCCCACCGCCCATTGCCGGGTGGAAAAGAAGTAGTCCATCATGCGTCCCTCCCGGGCTTTTTCAGCATTACGGCGATCACCACCGGCGCGCCGAACACCGCCGTCACGGAGCTGATGCCCAGTTCCAGGGGAGAGAACAGCGTCCGGGCGATCAGATCGCAGCCCAGGCAGAAGATCGCGCCCCCCAGAAAGCAAACCGGGATCACCCAAAGGGGCTTGGAGGTTTTCAGCAACGCCTTGGCCAGGTGGGGCACCGCGATGCCCACAAAGGAGATGGGCCCCGCAAAGGCCGTGACGCAGGCGGACAGGATGCTGGAAAGCAGTACCAGCGCCACCCGGAAGGCCTTCACGTTCACCCCCATGCTCTGGGCATAGCTCTCCCCCAGCTGGTACGCCCCAATGGGCTTGGAGAGGAAGAACACCACCAGCGCCGTTGCCAGCACCACCCAATACATCACCCGCACATCGCCCCAGGAAACCCCGGAGAAGCTTCCCCGGGACCAGTTGTGCAGATTCACGATGCTGGCGTCGTCCGCGAAGGTGATGATGAAATCCGTGATGGCGGCGAAGATATAGCCCAGCATCACGCCGCTGACGATGAGCATGGCGGAGCGGCGCACCTTCCGGGAAATCAGCAGCACAAAGCCCATGGACAGCATGGCCCCTCCAAAGGCCGCGCCGATCAGCCCCAAGGAGCCCACGCTTTGGCCCGCCCCCATCACCAGCACCATCACCAGGGCCACCGTCAGCTTCGCCCCGGAGGAAATGCCCAGCACATAGGGCCCCGCGATGGGGTTGTTAAAAAAGGTCTGGAGCAAAAAGCCGGATAGCGCCAAAGCGCCCCCCAGCGCCGCCGCCGCCAGCATCCGGGGCAGCCGTATTTTCCAGATGATGCTGGCGAGCGCGTCCTCCCCGCCGCGCCCCAGCAAAATCCGCCAGGCGTCCGCCGGGGAGGTGGCTACGCTGCCCAAGGTGACGTTCAGGCCCGCCAGCGCCGCAAGGGCCAGCAGCAGCCCCGCCAGCACGAGGCCGTAGCGTATGCCCCGCCTTGTCGCGGTATCCTCCATGGGGCTCCTTTCCCGCCCACCCCAAGGTCCTTAGGGCAGCTTATACAAAAACTCCAGCCGGGTCAGCCCCGGGTCCTCGTTGGTGAGCATGCGGTTGATCTCCAAAATCATCCGGCCAAGCTGGGTGGTCTGCTGGAACAGGTTTTGATGGGTGCACCACACATTGCCGTTTTGCACGGCCTTGAAATCCCCAAGAAGCCGGTTTTTTTCCACCAGCTCCTCGAGGCTTTGCAATTCGCCCCCAATGGTGCTGTTGTAGATGATGAAATCCGCGTCCTTGGCGGTGGCGTAAAACTTCTCCATCTCCAGGGTCACGGTGGAGGTGGCGGTTTCGGGGTCGCCCAGGTCGCTGAAAATGTAGCTTCCCCCGGCCAGCTCGATCATCTTGCTGACATAATCCCCGGATTTGCGGGCCACGGCGTACCCGGAAGTGCTGATGTAGAAGAAGGCCACACTCTTGCCGGTGCTCTCCCGGGAGGCGGCCTGATGCAAAAACGCCGCCTGCCGCTCAAACAGCTCCTGGGCTTGGGCTTGCTTGCCCAGCAGCGCGGCATAGAGCTTGATCCACTCCGTGCGGCCCAAGGGGTGCTTTTCCAGGCTGGAGAGGTCCACCAGCACGGGAATGCCCAAGTCCTCCAGCTTCTCCTTCACCTGGGGGGCGTGGGAGATCATGGTGGATTCTATCGCCAGGGCGCATCCCCCGGAAATGAGTAGTTCATAATCCGGCTCGCTGTACTTGCCCGCATAGCGGATGCGGTTTTGCTCCATGGCCCGGCGGGCATTCCCGCTGTACCAATCCTCCGCTTTGGTGCCGGAGAAGGCAATGGCCTGGAGGGCGTCCAGCTCGTCAAAAAGGCACATGGCGGAGGTAGCCACCAGGTAGAGATCCCCCACCGGCTGGCGCAGCACCGTGATGTCCGCATCGATGCCCTCGGGCGCTTCCATGCCCTGGGGCACGGTGAGAAACCGGCTGCCGTCCCCCAGGCAAAGGAGCTGATAGCCGCCCTCATAGGCGTCCACGGAGAACTGGGTGGCGTATTCCAGCGCCAGGCTGCTTTGGGGCTGCCAGCCATTGCCCAAATCCCGGGGGTTCTTGGAGGGAGCCGGGGCGCAGCCCGCCAGGGAAAAGAGCAGCAGGCATGCCAGGGCCAAGGCCGTGAAGCGTTTGATCCTCATGGCTTTGGTCCCTTCGCCGTGCCCTTGTTGCGCCGGGCCCTCTTCACCACCGCCAGGACCAGCCCCAAAGCCGCTGCCACCGCCGCCGCGCCCCAAAGCACCATGCTTCCCCCTCCCCCGCCTTCCTGGATGGGCTTGAGGGTGGCGGAATCAAAGCGCAAGGTATATTGAATCACATGGGGCTGGCTCATGGCCACCGTTTGGGCGGATACGGCTATGTCCGCGTCCAGAGCCACGGGAACCACAAAGGTGGAGTTCCCTTCCTTTTGCACCGGGTAGTAGGTTTCCTCCCCCACTACCATGTACTCGTAATAGGGGCTGCTCCACACCACCGTAGCCATGGCAACGCCGTTTTGCACCGCCAGCTCCGCCGGGGAGGCAACGGTGGCCCTTCCGGTGCCGCCGGCCAGCGCCGCCTCCACTGTATACAGGCCGTCCCCAGGCAGCGCGGCAGGCGGCCCGGCTGCCGCCCCCAGGGGCAGCAGCAACAGGCACAGCGCCAGGGCGGCCCATCCCACTCTTCTCATGGGCTTATTCCGCCGTAACCGCTTCCGGGGGGATCAGTGCGGATTCAAACACCAGCGTCCGGTCATACCACTTTTTCTTCCGGATGCTCCAGCCGGTGCACTCGATCTCCATATCCAGCGCCTCCACAGGCACCAGGAACGTCACGGCCCCTTCCCCGTTGATCACCGAGGGGATGGTGTTTTCCTCCGTGTCCGCCAGGGCCTCCTCCCCGGTGCCCAGGTAGAGCTTGCCAAAGCCCTTGCCGCTCATGGTGATAAGGCAGCTCATCGCTCCATCCTCCACCGTGAGCTGCGCATCCACCACCCGGAACATGGATGTGCTGGATTTCACGGTGATGGCATAGGAGCCTTCCGCGATTTGGCGGGCGTAGAGGGGCTTGCCCTCCGGCTCGGCGGCGCTTTGAGCGGCGGCCCCCGCAACCAACACGATCATCATGAGGGCAACCAGGAAAGCCGATATCCATTTTTTCATTGTTTTTTCCTTCTCCCCGGGGCTTTGTGCGCACGCCGGGAAGCCCGGCGTGCGCACAAAGCCATCTTAGAATCAATCCGGAGTTTGGCAAAAGCTTACTTGCCCATGGCCTCCGCGGCGTGCTGCACGTACATCTGCTGGATGGCGGCATTCTGGCCCAAGCCCTCCAGGACGCACTCCACCTCAAAGCCCGCTGCCGTAAAGACGCTCTTCCAGGAATCTTCCTCGTCCCCGGCCATGTCGTTGTGGGCATGGTCCCCGGCCACTACCATAAGGGGCAGCAGCACCACCTTGGACGCGCCGCTCTCCTTCACCCGCTCCAGCACTTCCTCCACGGTGGGCTCCGCTTCCACGGTGCCGATGAAGTAGTTGCTGTGGCCCGCGTCCAGCAGCTTTTGCTGGAGCTTGGCATAGGTGGCGTTGGAGGCGTGCTCGGTGCCGTGGCCCATGAACACGATGGCGGCGCCTTCCCCGTTGTAAGCGGCGGTTCCCTCGGTGATCGCGGCCACCACCTGGTCATAGTCCGCTTCGGAGATCAGCAGAGGCTCGCCCACCTTGAAGCTGTCGAACTTGTCCTGGTAGGGGGCAATCTCGGCGATGATATCGTCGTACTCAAAGCCGTTCATCACATGGGTGGGCTGAATGACCACATCCTTCACGCCGTCCGCCACCAGGCGCTCCATGGCCTCGGTGACATTGTCGATCTCCAGGCCTTCCCGTTCCTTGAGGATGTCGATGATGATCTGGCTGGTGAAGGCGCGGCGCACCTCATACTCCGGGTAGGCGGCCTGAAGGGCCTGTTCAATGGCGCCGATGGTCACATCCCGGCTGTCGTTGTAGCTGGTGCCAAAGCTCACCGCCAGCAGCACGGGCTTGGTTTCGGCCACGCCGCTTCCCACCAGGGACATCGCCAGGCACAGCGTCAGCGTCAGGGCCAGCATCTTTTGGGTGTTCTTCATTGGGTTTTCCTCCATTAGTTTGTTTATTTGCCATCGCCCACGCGGGAACCGCGCCTGGGCGGACAACACAAAAACCCGTTCGCATTCGGCGCTGCAAACGGGCATCACAAACAACAAACAGCGGAAAACAGCCGGTCACCGGCCCTTTTCCCCATATTCATCGCTCCGGAGGTCCGCAGAGCCGAATACGCCGCATTCTGTGCGGCAAGGATTCAGGCAAGTATTCTGGCTTATCGCCCGCGCCCTTTCCAGGGCGCTGTTTCCGGACGCCTTCCCGGATGTCTCCAGTGGCATTTGTCCGAAAAACCCGGCGAATCACAGCAACGGCCTTGCGCGGGATTTTCACCCGGCTTCCATAACCTGGTCCCCTATTCAATTCCCGTTCACAGTAGCACAGCGGCATGGAAATGTCAATTGCCCCGCCTTGACAAAGCCCCCCCAGCGCCCTAGAATGAACATATCTCCCAGGACCCCCTGGGGGATGTACAACCAAATGGAGAAGTAGGGTGAAATTCCCTCGCAAGTACGTTACCGTGACAGCCGGACCGCCATGTTCCATATTCCTTTGCGGACACCGGAGGATATGACCGGGGATGGATTTCCATCTCCTTGTTGACCTTCGGCCTGCGCCGGAGGTTTTTTGATGGAGGAATTGCGCAAAAACGTGGACGGGAAGCTCCTGCGCTGCGGCTACACCACCGGCTCCTGCGCCGCCGCCGCGGCCAAGGCCGCCACGGCCATGCTGCTCTGCGGCGGACCCGTGCCGTATGTTTCCCTGTCCACCCCCAAAGGCGTGCGTCTCACCCTGGACGTGCTGGAAGCGCGCCTGGAGCCCGGCCTTGCCTCCTGCGCCATCCGCAAGGACAGCGGCGACGACCCTGACGTGACCAACGGCGTTTTGGTACACGCCCAGGCCAGCAAAACGGTGGAAGGCATCCTGATCCAAGGGGGCCCGGGGGTGGGGCGCGTGACCAAGCCCGGGCTGGACCAGCCCGTAGGGGAAGCGGCCATCAACTCCACCCCCCGGCGGATGATCGCCCAGGAGGTGGAGGCCGTCTGCCGGGAGTACGGGTATGCCGGGGGCGTCGCCCTGTGCATTTGGGTGCCCGGAGGGGAGGAGCTGGCCCTTCGCACCTTCAACCCCCGCATGGGCATTGAGGGAGGCATTTCCATCATCGGCACCACGGGCATTGTGGAGCCCATGAGCAACGCCGCCCTCATCGACACCCTCCGGCTGGAGCTGCGGCAGCTGGCCGCCTCCGGGGAGAAGCGCGTGCTGCTGACCCCCGGCAACTACGGGGAGGCCTTTGCCGGGGAGAAGCTGGGCCTGTCTTTGGAGGCCCATGTCTCCTGCTCCAACTTCATCGGGGACGCCATGGACGCCGCGGTGGAGCTGGGCTTTACGCACCTTCTGCTGGTGGGGCACATCGGCAAGCTGGTGAAGCTGGGCATCGGCATGATGAACACCCATTCCCAAAGCGGCGACGGGCGGATGGAAACGCTTCTGGCCTGCGCCCTGGAAGCGGGGGCCCAGGCCGCGCTTTTGCGGGAGGTCGCCGCCTGCGTTGCCACGGACGCGGCGCTGGCGCTGCTCCAGAGGGCGGGGCTGCTGGCGGGAACCATGGCGGTGTTGGGGGCGCGCATCGGGGCCACCCTGCGGCGGCGCGTTCCCCAGGGCGTTGAGGTTGGCTACGTATGCTTTAGCAACGCACAGGACCTTGGCGGCGTTTTGGCCCGGAGTGAAAACGCCCAGGCGCTGATGCGCCTTTGGAGGAAAAGCGCATGATTTATTTTGTGGGCGCGGGCTGCGGCGCGGCGGACCTGATCACGGTGCGGGGCGCGGAGCTTTTGAAGCAGGCGGACGCCATTGTCTACGCGGGCTCTTTGGTGAACCCCGCCTTGCTGGACTACGCCCGGCCCGGGTGTGAAACACACAACAGCGCCCTCATGACCCTGGAGGAGGTAGTCCAGGTGATGGAGGCCATGGAGCGGCGCGGCAAAAGGACCGTTCGCCTTCACACCGGGGACCCTTGCGTATATGGGGCCATCCGGGAGCAGATGGACAGGCTGGAGGCGCTGGGCATTCCCTATGAAATCTGCCCGGGGGTCTCCAGCTTTTGCGGCGCGGCGGCGGCGCTGAAAGCGGAGTATACCTTGCCCCAGGTGAGCCAAAGCGTGATCCTTACCCGGATGGCGGGCAGAACCCCCGTGCCGGAGCGGGAGAGCATCCGCAGCCTTGCCGCCCACCGGGCCACCATGGTGGTCTTTTTAAGCGCCGGGCTGACCCGGCCCTTGCAAGAGGAGCTACTGGCGGGGGGATACGAAGCCGCCACCCCCGCCGCCATCGTCTACAAGGCCACCTGGCCGCAGGAGAGGGTGGCGCGCTGCACCGTGGGCACCCTCCATGAAACGGCTGTGCAAAGCGGCATCGCCAACCATGCGCTGATCACCGTGGGGGACTTCCTGGGGGATGATTACGCCCTTTCCAAGCTTTATGACCCCGCCTTCACCACCGCCTTTCGCCAGGGGGATGGCGCATGAACGTGGGCATCATCGCCTTTAGCGAAAGGGGCCACGCCCTGGGCCAGGGGCTGGCCCAGGCGCTGCAAGGCAAAGGCCACAGCGCCCAGGCGGAGCGCTGCGGGGAGGGCGGGCTGGCGGCGTGGACCCAGGCGCGCTTCGCCTCGAAAGACGCCTTGGTGTTCATCGGCTCGGCGGGCATCGCCGTGCGGGCCGTAGCCCCCCATGTGCGCAGCAAGGCCGCCGACCCCGCCGTGGTGGTGGTGGACGATCTGGGTAAATACAGCATTTCCCTGCTGTCCGGGCATCTGGGCGGGGCCAACGACTTGGCGGTGGAAATCGCCGCCCTGGTGGGGGCCGCACCCGTCATTACCACCGCCACCGACTTGCGCGGGATCTTTGCCGTGGATACCTGGGCCAAAAGCCAGGGCCTTGCCATTGCGAATCCCGGACGCATCAAAAGGGTGTCCGCCCGGCTGCTGGCCGGGGAGGCCCTGGCCCTTTCCAGCGGCTTTCCCATCCAGGGCGCGCCGCCCCAGGGAATCCGCCTTATCCAGGGCCCCGGGGACATCGCGGTAAGCTGGGAGAGGCGGCCCTTGGCGGCGCAAGACCCGGCCGCCCCCGAACCTTTGCACCTGGTGCCGCCGGCCATCACTCTGGGGGTGGGGTGCAAAAAGGGCACGGACGCCCAGGCCATTGAGAGCGCCTTTGCCCGCCTCCTGGAGAGCGCAGGCTGCCATCCCCTGGCGGTGGCCCGGGTGTGCAGCATTGACCTGAAGGCCAGGGAAACCGGCTTGGTGGAGTTCTGCCGCCGCCACGGCCTGCCCCTGAGCACCTTTTCCGCCCGGGAGCTGGCGGCTGTGCCCGGCGCGTTCACCGCCTCCGCCTTCGTGCAGTCCGTCACAGGGGTGGACAACGTGTGCGAGCGCAGCGCCATATTGGGCGGCGGCCCGGGGGCCAGGCTGCTGGCTCAAAAGCACGCGGCGGGGGGCGTTACCATGGCCTTGGCCCTGGGGCCCTATCCATTGCGTTTTCCCGAAGGAGGGGAGGAGGAGCCATGAGCAAGGTATTCGTAGTGGGCATCGGCCCCGGCAGCGCCCAGGGGATGACCCTGGCCTCGGACGCCGCCATCCGGCAGGCGGATATTTTGGTGGGCTACACCCGGTACATTGAGCTGGTGGCGCCCCTGTACCCGGGCAAGCCCACCTTCGCCACCCCCATGATGGGGGAGGTGGAGCGCTGCCGCAAGGCCCTGGAGCTGGCCCTGGAGGGCCAAACCGTGGCGGTGCTGTGCAGCGGCGACGCGGGGGTGTACGGCATGGCGGCCTTGGTGCTGGAGCTGGGGGCGGAGTTCCCTTCCCTGGAGGTGGAGATCGTGCCAGGGGTCACGGCGGCCCTGGCGGGGGCGGCTCTGTTGGGAGCTCCTCTGGCCCATGATTTTGCCGTCATCAGCCTGTCGGACCTGCTTACCCCCTGGGAGCTGATTGAAAAGCGCCTGGCCTGCGCCGCCATGGGGGATTTCTGCGTCGCGCTGTACAACCCGGCCAGCAAGAAGCGGGCGGACTATCTGCAAAGGGCCTGCGGCATTCTTTTGCGGCACAAATCCCCCGGTACCCTGTGCGGCCTGGCTCAGAACATCGGCCGGGAGGGGGAGACAGCCTCCTTGACGACCCTGGGGGAGCTGCGAAGCGCCCAGGTGGATATGTTCACCACCGTGTTCATCGGCAATGGGCAGACACGGGAAATCGGGGGCAAAATGGTGACCCCCAGGGGGTACCGCCTTGGTTGAGATCATGGTATTCGGCGGCACCAGCGAGGGCCGGGAGCTGGCCTCCCTTTTGAAGGCCAAGGGCGTTCCCTCGCTGGTATGCGTGGCTACGGAGTACGGGGAGTCCCTTTTGGAGGCGGGGGGAAGCTTGGGGGTGCATACGGGGCGGCTGGCAAAAGAGGACATGGCCGCGCTGATGGCGCTGCACCGCCCCCGTCTGGTGATCGACGCCACCCACCCCTATGCCCAGGCGGTGAGCGGCAACCTGCGGGCGGCCTGCGAAAGCGCGGGGGTACCCTGCCTGCGGGTGAGGCGGGAGCCGGCGTCCCAGGAGGAGGGCCTTTTCGCCTTTCCTTCCCTGGATATGCTGATTCCCTGGCTGAACGCCGCCCCAGGGATCATCTTTTCCGCGCTGGGGGCCAAAGAAGCCCCGGCCCTCACCGCCGTCGCCGGGTTTGAGAAACGGGTTTGGCTGCGGATTCTGCCCTTTGTCCAGGGGCTGGAGAGCTGCATCCAGGCGGGCTTCCCGCCCAAGCGCATCATCTGCATGCAAGGGCCCTTCTCCCAGGAGCTGAACGAAGCCATGTTCCGGACCACAGGGGCCCACATCCTCCTGACCAAGGAATCCGGCGCGGCGGGAGGCTTTGGAGAAAAGCTCTCGGCTGCCAAGGCCTGCGGCATGGCCGTGGCGGTGCTCACCCGCCCCCGGGAGGCAGAGGGGCTGTCCCTGGAGGAAATCAAGCAAAGGCTGCAAGGGGGCGCTCTATGAAGCAGGTCGCCATTTTGGGGATGGGCATGGGGCCCGCCACCCTCACCGTCCAGGGGCTTGAAGCCCTGGAGCAGGCGGAGGTTTTGCTGGGGGCGCCCCGGATGCTGACGGCGCTTTCCGCCTATGGGCCAAAAAGCGCCTACCCCGCCTACGAGCCCGGCAAGGTGAAAGAGATCATCCGGGAAAGCGGGCACGCGCGTTTCGCGGTGCTGGTCTCCGGGGATACGGGCTTTTTCAGCGCCGCCCAGGGGCTGCTGGCCGCGCTGGACCAGGAGGAGGTGACGGTGCTCCCCGGCGTCTCCTGCGTATCCTACTTCTTTGCAAAGCTCCGGCGGCCCTGGCAGGAGGCGGCGCTGGTCAGCTGCCACGCACGGCGGGAGAACCTGGCGGATACCGTGCGCCGCCACCCCCTCACCTTTGCCCTCACCGGGGGCAATGTGAACGCCCTGGCCGGGGAGCTGGTTGAGGCGGGCTTTGGGAGCCTCACCGCCATTTTGGGGGAAAACCTGGGCGCCCAGGGGGAGCGCATCCGCAGCCTCTCCGTGGCGGAGCTGGCGGATGCCCCTGTGGAGCCCCTGGCGGTGTTGCTGGTGGAAAATCCCCAGGCCGATGCCCGCGTTCTCTCCGGCATCCCAGATACGGCCTTTATCCGGGGAGATGTGCCCATGACCAAGGCGGAGGTAAGGGCCGTGGTCCTCAGCCGCCTGGCCCTCTCCCCCGCCGCGGTGTGCTGCGACATCGGCGCGGGCACAGGCTCCGTAACCGTGGAAATGGCCCTGGCCGCCTACCGGGGCCGGGTATACGCCGTGGACCACAAGGAGGAGGCCCTTTCCTTGGTACGGGAGAACTGCCGCCGCTTTCACCTGGGCAACGTGACCCCCGTGCTGGGCAAGGCCCCCCAGGCCCTTGAGCCCTTGCCGCCCCTGGACGCGGCCTTCATCGGCGGCAGCGGCGGGGCCATGCGGGAGATCTTCCAGGCGGTTTTGTGCAAAAACCCCTCCGCCCGGCTGGCGGTCACCGCCATCGCCCTGGAAACCCTGGGAGAGGCTCTTCAGGCCTTCCGGGAGCACGGCATCTCTCCCCAAATCACCCAGCTCAGCGTGGCCCAGGCCAAGCCCCTGGGGGCATTGAGCATGATGATGGCCCAAAACCCCGTATTCATCCTATCCGGCGGAGGCCCCCATGCATAAGCGCGTTTTGATCGCAGGCACCCATTCCGGCTGCGGCAAGACCACCGTGACCCTGGCGCTGCTTTCGGCCTTGCAAGCCCGGGGGATGGAGTTGGCCGCCTTCAAATGCGGGCCGGACTATATCGACCCCATGTTCCACCGGGAGGCCCTGGGGCTGCCCAGCCGCAATTTGGACCCCTTTTTCTGCACACAGGGGCAGCTTCGGGCCGCTCTGGCCCGGCAGGGGGACAGGCTCAGCGTCATCGAGGGTGTGATGGGCTTCTACGACGGGGTGGGGCCCCAGGGGGATTTCAGCACCTACGATGTGGCCCGGCACACCCAAACCCCTGTGGTTCTGGTGGTGAACGCCAGGGGAATGTACACCTCGGCGGGGGCGTTGCTGCGGGGCTTCCGGGGCTTCAAGGGCCAAAGCCAGGTGCGGGGAGTGATCTTCAACGGCGCGTCCTCCAACCTCTATGAGGGGCTGCGGCAGATCGCCACGGACGCGGGGGTTCCCTCCCTGGGCTTTTTACCCCAGGAGGGAAGGCTGTCCATGGGCAGCCGCCACCTGGGGCTGCTGACCCCCGGGGAGATCGGGGATTTGCGGGAAACCCTCCGGGGGTTGGGAACCCTGGCGGAACAATGCATCGACCTGGACGGCGTCATGGCCCTGGCCGCCTGCGCGCCTTCCCTGGGCGGCGTGGACTCCCCCATACCCCGCCCCCCGGTCCAGGTGCGGATGGCCGTAGCCAGGGATGAAGCCTTCTGCTTCCTCTATGAGGAAAACCTGGAGCTGCTGCGGGCCTTGGGGTGCGAACTGTGCTTTTTCAGCCCCCTGCGGGATCAGGCTTTGCCCAGGGGCATCGGCGGGCTGTACCTGCCGGGGGGCTACCCGGAGCTGCACGCCCAGGCCCTGTCGGAAAACAGCGCCATGCGGCGCGCGGTGCAAAGCGCCGTTGGGGCCGCTCTGCCCACTTTGGCGGAGTGCGGCGGGTTTTTGTACCTGCACGACACCCTGGACGGCTTCCCCATGGCCGGGGTGATCCCCGCCAAAGCCTACCGGACGGACAAGCTGCGCCGCTTCGGCTACGCCACGCTGACGGCGAAAGGGGATACCCTCCTGTGCAAGGCCGGGGAGAGCATCCGCGCCCATGAGTTCCATTATTACGAAAGCGACGCGGCGGGGGACGGCTTTACCGCCACAAAGCCCGATGGCCGGGCCTGGGATTGCGTCCACGCCTCCCCCAGCCTGTACGCGGGCTTCCCCCACCTGTACTTCCCGGCCAATCCGGGCTTTGCCCAGGAATTTGTGCGAAAGGCGGCGGCCTATGCTAGCGGACATTCTTGAAAACATCGCCCCTGTCAAGGAGGGGGCCTATGCCGATTGCATCGCCCGGTTCGACCAGGTGGCAAAGCCCGTGGGCAGCCTGGGGCGGCTGGAAGCCTTGCTGGCCCGCATCGCCGCCATACAGGGCAGCGCCGATATCAACATTGCCCAAAAATGCGTGCTGGTGTTCTGCGCCGACAACGGGGTCACCGCCCAGGGGGTATCCCAAAGCGGGCATGAGGTGACCACGGCCATTGCCGGGATGCTGGCCCGTGGCGTCTCCGGCGTATGCGCCATGGCCCAGGCCTGCGGGGCCCAGGTGTTTCCCGTGGACGTGGGCATGGCGGACACCGTCCAGGGCCTTTTGCAGCGCAAGCTGGCGGCCGGCACAGGGGATATCGCCCAGGGCCCGGCCATGAGCCGGGAAACCGCCCTGGCGGCCATCCGGCTGGGAGCGGCTTTGGTAAAAGAAAAGAAGGAGCAAGGCTTCCGGCTCATGGCTGCCGGGGAGACGGGCATTGGCAACACCACCACCGCCAGCGCCATGGCCAGCGTATTGCTGGGCGTGCCCGCCCAGGCGGTAACCGGGCGGGGCGCGGGGCTGGACGACGCGGGCCTCTGCCGCAAGCGGGCCGCCGTTCAGGAGGCCATCCGGGTGAACGCCCCTGATCCCAGCGATCCTTTGGACGTGCTTCACAAGGTGGGCGGCCTGGACATCGCCGCCATGACCGGGGCCTTCTTGGGGGGCGCGCTGCACTGCGTGCCCATGGTGGTGGACGGGGTCATCTCCGCCGTGGCGGCCCTCACCGCCGTCAGGCTCCAGCCCTTGGCGCGGCAATACCTCCTCCCCTCCCACCTCAGCGCGGAGCCTGCCGCGGAGCTGATCTGCCAGGAACTGGATTTGCACCCCATCCTCCATGCCCAGATGCGCCTGGGAGAGGGCACCGGGGCGGTGGCCCTGTTTCCGCTGCTGGATATGGCCGCGGCTGTATATGAGCACACCGCCACCTTTGCGGATATCGGGGTGGGCGCGTACCGGAGGCAGCCATGCTGATTCTGGTCTCGGGGCCAAACGGCAGCGGCAAAAGCGCCTATGCGGAGCAGCTCCTCTGCCGCGCGGAGGGCAGCCGCTTCTATGTCGCCACCATGATCCCCCACGGACCCCAGGGGGCGGCCCGGGTGGAAAGGCACCTGGCCCAGCGCCAGGGCAAGGGGTTTACCACCCTGGAGCTGCCGTACCGGGTGGGCCAGGCGGATATTCCCCCGGAGGGGGCTGTGCTGCTGGAGGATGTGTCCAACCTGCTGGCCAACCGCATGTTCCAGCAGGGGGGCACGGCGGCCCAGGCGCTGGAGGATATCCGGGCGCTGCACGGGCGCTGCCGGGTGCTGGTGGCGGTGACCATCAGCGGCCTGGAGGCGGACGCCTATGAGGGGGAAACCCGGGATTATATCAACGCCTTGCACGAATTGAACCAAAAGCTGCTGGACATGGCCGATGTGGCCGTCGAAATGCGCGAAGGCGCGGCGCGGCTTGTGAAAGGGGAGGCGAATGGGCTTGTTTGAACCAATGTGGATCGCCATCAGCACCTACAGCGTATTTCCCGCGCCTCCCGCGGACTGGAACGAGCGGAACCTGCGCTTTTCCCTCTGCTTTTTGCCTTTGGTGGGGGCCCTGGTAGGGCTGGCCCTGTGGGGCTGGGGGTGGGCAGCCCGCGCCCTGGCCGTGGACGGCGTGCTCTTTGCCGCCCTGGCCACGGCGCTGCCCTTGCTGCTCACCGGGGGCATCCACATGGACGGCTTTTTGGACACGGTGGACGCCCTGGCCTCCCACCAGTCCAAGGAGAAGAAGTTGGAGATTTTAAAGGATTCCCATGTGGGGGCCTTTGCCGTGATCTACTGCGGCGTGTATCTCCTGGTGGCCTTTGGGCTCTACCATGCGCTTTTCCAGGGAAATTCCCTGCCGGTGGCATGCCTGGGCTTCATCCTGTCCAGGGCCCTGGCCGCCTTGGGGGCGGTAACCTTGCCCAACGCCCGCAAGGAGGGCATACTCTGCGCCTTTACCCAGCACGCCCACCGGCGCGCCGCCCTCCTCTCCATGGGGGCCGTGGCCCTGTTGAGCATGGGGGCCATGGCCTGGGTTTCCCCCATGGCGGGGGGCATCGGGGCAGCCTTTGGGCTTGCGGCCTTTGCCGCTTACCGGGCCATGGTAAAAAAGCAATTCGGCGGGGCCACAGGGGATACCACGGGCTTTTTCCTCCAGGCCTGCGAGCTGGCCGTGCTTGGGGGCGCGTGGATCGGGGGGCTGCTATGAAGACGGTATACCTGATCCGCCACGGCATGACCGCCGGAAACCGGGAGAAGCGCTACATCGGCAGCACGGACGAACCCCTTTCCCCGGAGGGGGTGGCGCAAATCAAGCAGCTCAAGGCCACCGGGCTTCCCGCTTTTCATCAAATTTTTACCAGCCCCTACCGCCGCTGCCGGGAAACCGCCGCCCTCCTGTTTCCGGGGGCGGACGCCACAGCCGTGCCGGATTTGCGGGAGTGCGGCTTTGGCCTCTTTGAGGGCAAAACCGCCGGGGAACTGGAGCACAGCCCGCACTACGCCGCATGGCTGGCCTCCGGGTGCATGGCCCCTATCCCCGGAGGCGAAAGCGTGGAGGGCTTCAAGGCCCGGTGCCGCGCCGCCTTTGGGCAGGCCCTTCAGGAAGTGCCGGAAGGGGGCCGCGCCGCCTTCGTGATCCACGGGGGCTGCATCATGGCGGTTTTGGAGGCCTGGGCCTTGCCCAAGCGGGATTTTTACGCCTACCACCTCGAAAACGGCGGCTTCGTGGCCTGTACCTTCCAGGAGGGCGCGCTCACGATCCAGGGAGGGCCCCTATGTTTGTAGCCGTCTCCACCCTGGCCCTGGGGCTGGGCTTTCTGCTGGACATCCTCCTGGGAGACCCCCAAGGCTGGCCCCATGTGGTGCGGGGCATCGGCGCGCTGATCTCCGCTTTGGAAAAAGCCCTCTACCCCATGAAAAACAAGCGCCTGGGGGGCGCGGCGCTGGCCCTTGCGGTGCTGGCGGTATCCACCGCGCTGCCCGCCCTCCTTTTGGCGCTGCTGTGGCGGCTGTCCCCCTGGGCCTACTGCGCCGGGGAGGCGCTGCTGTGCTGGCAGCTATTGGCCCTGACCAGCCTGAAGGTGGAAAGCCGCAAGGTCTATGAAGCGCTGGTGAAAAACGATCTCCCATCCGCCCGCCGGGCCGTGTCCATGATCGTGGGCCGGGACACGGCGGCCCTGGACGGGGCGGGTGTCACCCGGACGGCGGTGGAAACCGTGGCGGAAAGCGCCTGCGACGGCGTCATCGCGCCGCTTTTCTACCTGGCTTTGGGGGGCGGGGCGCTGGGGATGCTGTACAAGGCCGCCAATACCATGGATTCCATGATCGGCTACCAAAACCGGCGGTATCAGGACTTTGGGCGCTTTGCCGCCAAGCTGGACGACGGGCTGAACTACCTCCCCGCCCGCCTGAGCGCTGTGCTGATGATCCTCATGGCGCGCTCCTGCGGCCTGAACCCCAAAAACGCCCGCCATATCTGGCAAAGGGACCGGCGCAAGCACGCCAGCCCCAATTCCGGCCAGACCGAGGCGGTCATGGCCGGGGCCCTGGGGGTACGACTGGCGGGGGATGCCTTCTACTTTGGCGAGCTGCGGCCCAAGCCCTACATCGGGGACGACCTGCGGCCTATCCGGCCCGGGGATATTCTGCTGGCCCACAGGCTGCTCACCGCGGCTTCGGCGCTGATGTTCGCGCTGGCGCTGGCTTTCAGGGGGTGCCTGTATGGACTGCTATGAGCACGGGGGGGATGTGTACGGAAATCCCGGCATCCGCTTGGATTTCTCTGTGAACACCCACCCCCTGGGCATACCCCAAAGGGCCAGGGAAGCGCTTCTGGCGCAGGCGGAGGCCTTTTCCCGGTATCCCGATCCTCAATGCCGGGCCCTGCGCCAGGCACTGGCCCGCAGGCACGGGGTTGCGCCGGAGAACATCCTTTGCGGCAACGGCGCGGCGGACCTGATCTTCCGCATTTGCGCCTGCCTGCGGCCCCGGCGGGCCCTGACCCTGGCCCCCACCTTTTCGGAATACCGGCGGACCGTGGAGCTCTTTGGCGGCAGCATGGCGGAGCACCGGCTGCGGGAGGAGGACGGCTTTGCTTTGGGGGAGGAGGTTTTGGCGGCTTTGCTCCCCGGCGCGGAGGCGTTCTTCCTGTGCAACCCCAACAACCCCACGGGGCGGCTGGCCCCGGAGGCCCTGCTCCCCTCCATTGCCAGGGCCTGCGCCCAAAACGGCGCGCTCCTTGTGGTGGACGAGTGCTTCCTGGCGTTTACCAGGGGCGCTTCCCTGGCGGCCCTTTGCCGGGAGTTTCCAAATCTCCTCATCCTGAACGCCTTCACCAAATTTTACGGCCTGGCGGGCCTGCGCCTGGGCTACCTGCTGGGGGATGGCGCGCTGCTGGCCCGCATTGAAGCCTTTGGAGCCCCCTGGAGCGTTTCCGCCGCGGCCCAGGCGGCGGGCCTGGGGGCGCTGGCGGAGCCGGGCTGGGAAGCCCGAACCCTGGCGCTGGTGGAAGGGGAGCGGGCCTTTCTGGATGTCGGAGTACGGGCTTTGGGCCTCACCGTATTCCCCTCGGACGCCAACTTTCTGTTGTGCAAAAGCCCTGTGCCCTTACACGAGCCCTTGAAGCGGCGGGGCATTTTAGTGCGGAGCTGCGCCAACTTCACAGGGCTGGATGAAGGCTACCTTCGCATCGGGATCAAAACCAGGGAGCAAAACGCGGCGCTTTTGAGCGCCATGGGGGAGGCGCTTCATGGCTAAGGCCATCATGGTACAGGGAACCATGTCCAACGCGGGGAAAAGCCTGGTGTGCGCGGGGCTGTGCCGCCTGTTTCGCCAGGACGGCTACCGGGTGGCCCCCTTCAAAAGCCAGAATATGGCCCTGAACTCCTTCATCACCCGGGAGGGGCTGGAAATGGGCCGGGCCCAGGTGGTGCAGGCGGAGGCTGCGGGGGTGGAGCCCAGCGTGCGCATGAACCCCATCTTGATCAAGCCCGTCAGCCACATGGGTTCTCAGGTGATCGTGAACGGCGAGGTACGGGGCCACTTCAGCGCCCGGGAGTATTACGCCATGAAGCATACTTTGGTGCCGGACATCCAGGCGGCGTACGCCTCTTTGGCGGCGGAAAACGACGTCATCGTCCTGGAGGGAGCGGGGAGCCCCGCCGAAATCAATCTGAAAAAGGGCGATTTCGTCAACATGGGCATGGCAAGGCTGGCCCAGGCCCCGGTGCTGCTGGTGGGGGACATTGACCGGGGCGGCGTGTTCGCCCAGCTATACGGCACCATCGCGCTTTTGGAGGAGGAGGAACGGGCTTTGGTGAAGGCCACCCTCATCAACAAATTCCGCGGGGACGTGGCGCTGCTGGGGGATGGCCTGACCATGCTGGAGAGCCTCACCCACAAGCCCGTGGCCGGGGTGCTGCCCTACCTGGACGTGGACATTGACGATGAGGACAGCCTGGCCCAGCGCCTGACCCGCAGGGAAGCGGGCGGGGTGTTGGACATTGCGGTGATCCGGCTGCCCCGGCTGTCCAACTTCACGGACTTCGCCCCCCTGGAGGCCACCCCAGGCGTGGGCCTGCGCTATGTAACCTCCCCCCGGGAGCTGGGCGGGCCCGACTTGGTGGTTCTGCCCGGCACCAAAAACACCTTGGCGGATTTGCGCTGGCTGCGCCAGGGGGGCCTGGAGGGCGCTGTGCAAAGGTTGGCCGCCCAGGGGACGCCCATCCTGGGCGTTTGCGGCGGCTACCAAATGCTGGGGGAGCATATTGCCGACCCGGACAGCGTGGAGGGAGGCGGCGGCCTTCGGGGCATGGGGTTGCTGCCCGTGACCACCGTCTTTGCCGGGGAAAAGCGCCGCACCCGTGTCACGGGCCAGGTGCTGGCAACGGACGGCTCGCTGGCGGCTTTGGGGGGCGCGGCGGTGGAGGGATATGAAATCCACATGGGCCGCACGGCCTTGCGGGAGGGCGCAACGCCTTGGGTCCGCCTGGAAAGCGGCGTCCTGGACGGCTGCCAGCAGGGCAGCGCCTACGGCACCTATCTCCATGGCTTCTTTGATTCCGCCCCCTGCCGGGAGGCGCTTTTGGGGAGCCTTTGCCAAAGGAAGGGCGTCTCCCTGGAAACCGCCGCCTTTGACCTGAAAACCTACAAGGAGAGCCAGTACAACGCCCTGGCGGCGGCCCTGCGGGAGCACCTGGACATGAAGCTGATCTACGGCATTTTGGAGGCGGGCCTATGAAAATAGAGCTGGAAAACGTGCTGCCGGGGGACATTGAGCGCCGCAGCTTCGAGATCATCCAAAGCGAGCTCCCCCATCCCCTGGACCCCCGGCTGGCCCCCATCATCCAGCGGGTCATCCACACCACGGCGGATTTCGACTATGCGGACTCCCTGTACTTTTCCCAAAACGCCGTGCCCCTGGCGCTGGCAGCCCTGAAAGCCGGGGCCACCATCGTCACCGACACCAACATGGCCAAGGCGGGCATCCACAAGCCTGCTTTAACCCAGCTGGGCATCGAGGCCCTGTGCTTCATGGCGGAGGAGGACGTTGCCGCCGCGGCCAGGCAGAACGGCACCACCCGGGCCGCAGCCTCCATGGATAAGGCCGCCGGGCTTAACGGCCCGGTGATCTTCGCCATCGGCAACGCCCCCACGGCTTTGGTGCGCCTCTATGAGCTGATGGCGGAAGGAAAGGTGAATCCCGCCTTGATCATCGGCGTGCCCGTGGGCTTTGTGAACGTGGTACAGGCCAAGGAGCTGATCATGCGGACCTGCGTCCCGTGCATCGTGGCCCGGGGCCGCAAGGGGGGCAGCAACGTGGCCGCCGCCATTGTCAACGCCTTGCTGTATCTGCTCACCCGGGATGGGTGAGGGGCGGGCGGAGAATGCCGGGCCAGGCCGCAGCCAGGGAAAGCAACCCATGGCGCGCCGTCCGCGTGCAAGGAAGGTTCCAAGCGAGGCTCGCAAAGACACCGCCGCCCCTGGGGGCGGCGGTGTTTACCCTTAGTTTCTGGACCTCTTCACCTTTGCCAGGCGGTCCATGGAATCGATGAGCTTGAGCACAATGGTGCATTGGTTGGGGGTTAGTCCTTCCACACAGGCCAGCAGCTTCCGCTTTGGGTCGTCCGAAAGCCGCAGTGACGGGTGCGTTGTCAAAACTGATTTAGACACGGGCTTGCTCCTGTTCATTTGTATGTGGAGGCTCCAGAGGTGGCTGAAGCGGTTACCCCATCGGCGTTGTATGTAATGATGATGCGGTATGTTGTGCCCTTGGTACAGTGGCTGGAATAATCCATAGACGCGCCGAATGAGGAAGCGTTTGTAGCCGATGTGCTGGGGCAGGGCAGACTTTTGACATGGGCCCAGCTGGAGCCGCTTTGCTTCTGCAACGTAACGCCGGAAACGCAAATTTTGTCGCAAATGACAGAGGTGGTGCATGCCATGACGGCCTTCATTTGAGTATTAAGGCCTGCGGTCTTAGTCACAAACACCGGGCTGGCCATTGGGACGAAGTCTGTCGCAAGGGCGGTTAAGGGGATATAGGCACAGAGCAACAAAGCCGCAACCAGCAGGCACAAAGACTTGTTCTTCCTATTCATTTTTATTTATTTCCTTTCAATCAATCGAATTTATCATTTGTAGAATTTCGTCTTGGGTTAAGGGGCCGCTGATCAGAAAAAACATTTCATTTTGGAACCACGCACAAGTTGGCAATTCAAAATTCATGCTAAGGTATGCGGTCGCTCCATTCTCCAGTTTCAACTGAGTTCCATCCTCATTTTGTTCCGCATATAAGTTGGCCGAAATATCTTTGTTTATGTGGATTTCATAACGCAACAGCTTTTCCGTACCCGGCTGATGATAGACTGAATAAAAGTATTCAACAGCCCCAATCACCATGCCTTCATATTGAAGTAGCTCCCATCCTTGAGGCAGCCAACTTAGTGCAGGAGGGGTAAAGCTGAGAATGGAGCTCGCTTCCTCCAGGTCAGTAGAACTGACAAACTGAACCTCCCCGATCTCGTTGGCTGTACCGGCCTGGACCGTCCCTGGATCAACCACATTTCCTTGCACCATATAATCCTGACCGTCCAAAGTGGACTGCCCGCTTAGCCATTGCCTGCGGAAAAGAATGTCAACTCCCAGGGACAGAACCACCATGGCCGCCGCCACGGAAACGCCCCGTACGACGCCCTTGCGGACCGTTTGGCGTCTCAAATGCCGGCGCAGCCGAAGCCGCACTGCGGCGAGGCTTTCCGCCCTGCGGTCCGCCGGGGGCTCTTCCCTGGCCTGGGAATGAAGTTCCAGCAAAAGAGACTGGCAAGCGTCAACCAACGCCAAGTCCGCTTCCCTATCGGTTTGGCTGAGCTCATACTCTATGGCGTGCATCAACCTCCTCTTCATCTCGGCCTCGGAAAGGGTTTCGTTGGCGATCGCAGCTTTGATTTCTGCGACCATTTGGCTCTTGGGGCCATCCATCATGGAACCTCCTTCACTTATTTAGTGCGCGAGATGTGGAGAATGCACTCGAAAATGCACAGAAATAGTAAAAAATTTTCGAATTGTTTGGCCCGCTTTTTGATTCTGCCGATGGCCGAACGCACAGAGTTAGGGGAAGCGCCGCTTTTGCTCGCCGTTTCCGCCAGGGACAGGTCCTCCACGAAATAAGCCTGATAGATTTCCTGTTCCTTTTGGGTGAGAAGGGAGCAGATGGCCGCAATGGTTTCTATCGCGATTTCTTGATTGGCCCACCGCTCCAGCGCCGCTTCCACCTCCGGCAGGCTGACCTTTTCCAACTCGGCGATTTCATAGAGCTTTTTGCTGCGGTAATTGGCCTTTCTGACTTCGGAACGCAGGCGGTTCCATGCCGTGCTGCACAGCCATCCCGCGGGATTGGGATGATTGCACAGCTTATCGTAGGAGATCAGAAAAAGCACAAAGGTCTCCTGAACACAGTCCTCCACCAGGTGAACAAACCGGCTGTCAAAATGAAGCTTCACCAGGCATTGATTGTACACGATTTTGTAATAGCGCTTATACAGGTCAACGATGGCTTCATCTCGCGGAACAGTGGACATCTTTGGTGCACTCCTTAAACAGGCCCTATCCTTGGAGTAAATGCTGCGCTGCAATGTAGTGTCATTGTACCTTGCCCTTTGGATGGAAGTCAAATATCCGGCAGTACTTTTGCATACAAGTACATGGCTTTTTATGGAAAACCCGCTTATGGAGCCGTTTACAGCGGCGGTCCATGATTGCCCGGTTTTCCGGGGGACAGGCCCGCTTCCGCGTACGCGCCTTTTTCTCCCAGCCCCTTTCCTATTTCCTGCCGGTGCGGTATCATATCCTTGCAATGGATGCGGGCCGCAGGCATACAGGAGGACAACGCGATGGGACATTTGGGCTTTTCCTACACCGGGCTGGTTTTTTTGCTCATGCTGATCCTTCCCAACCTCCTGTGGGCCCGGCATCAGCCCAAGGGCTATGAGGCGCAAAAGGAAAGCAAGGTCCTGCTGGCTTTTGAGCGCGTAGGGCAGGCGCTGGTCACCTGCGCGGCCCTTATGTTTTCGGATTTCAACCCCCGCCCCTGGTCCCTGTGGAGCCTGTGGCTCGTTGCCGCGGCGGTGCTGATGCTCCTGTACGAGGCTTGGTGGGTTCGTTATTTCACAAGCCAAAAGACGTTGGCGGACTTTTACAGCAGCTTTTGCGGCGTTCCTGTAGCCGGGGCCACGCTCCCCGTGGCCGCGTTTTTCCTCCTGGGGGTGTACGGGAAGGTGGTATGGCTTTTGATTTCGGCGGTGATTTTGGGCATCGGCCACATCGGCATCCACCTGGGGCACCGCAAGGAGCTGGCCCCCTGAATGCGCGTGCCCCCAGAGCAACGCCCGGCCCCGGTTCAGGGGAGCATACTCCGGCTTGGGCCATCCGAAAGGCGGCGGCAGGATGAAGGACTTCCACAGGACAAACCTCTTGTTTTCCCTTTGCGGCCTGAATTGCGGGCTTTGCCCCATGCGGCTGGATCATTACTGCCCCGGCTGCGGCGGGGGGCCGGGGAATCAATCCTGCGCCATCGCCAAATGCAGCCTGTGCCATGGCAAGCCGGAATACTGCTTTCAATGCGCCGCGTTCCCCTGTGAAGCATACCGGGGCGTGGAGGAGTGGGATTCCTTCATCACCCACAAAAACCAGCTCAAAGACCTGGAAAAGGCCCAGTGCATGGGCATCGAGGCGTATAACGCGGAGCTGGAGGCAAAAATGGGCATTCTGGCTTCCTTGCTTTCCGGCTTTCAAGACGGGCGGCGCAAGACGCTTTTTTCCGTAGCCGTCAACCTTTTGGAGCTGGAGGACCTGCAAGGGGTCATGGAGCGGCTTCCGGGCCCGGAGGCCCGGGAGGGCGTGCCCCTGAAAGAAAGAGCCGCCCAGGCGGTCCGCCTCTTGCAAGAGGTTGCGGACAAAAAACAAATCGATCTGAGCCTGCGCAAAAAACCCCCGAAAAAAAGGGAAGCGCCTGCGGAGCGCGGCTCCAGGGGTAGAACCGAGGGAGTCGCCGGGCTATGAAGGACTGCGGACTCACCGCCCCCACGCTCCCGCTGCCCTTGGGCGGCAGGATGGAGCCGGACGCCGCAACCCGGCGGATTTCCCTGTGCTGATACAGGAGGGAAATACCCCCGTCCCTCCCCGCCGCCATAGCAACAGCCTCCCCTCGCCAAGGAAGGGAGGCTGTTTGCTGAAAAACCCTGTTTTTTCGGAAACCGTTATTCTTCAACCCTTTATAAACAAAGGGTTCTCTGAGGCTAATTTTGCAGAAAAGGCATTTTATCAACGGTCTGGGGAGGCTGTTTGACGCCGTTTTCTTACGGTTCCAGAAGCCTCCGGGTCTCCAGGTAATAGCGCTTCTCCCAGGCCTCCCCCATGGAGAAGGTCTTGCGGGGCAACGCCCCCTCCTTTTGCACCGTGGCAAAGAGGCTGCATTTCTCGGGCTTGGGCAGAAGGAAGCCGGTGGCGTCCTCCCCGGCGGCCAAGGCCCGCACGGCCTCCTCCCCGTGGATGTAATCCAGCGCAGCGCCGGGATGCTCCCCCAGCCAGGAATCCAGAAAGACCTGGAGGGTGCCCACCGCCAGCATCTGGGGCGACCCGGCCACGGAAACCTTCCTTTCCCTCTCCCCAAAGACGCAAAGAATCTCCTGGCCCTTTTCCCCGCCCTCCAGGCTCATGCCATGGGCCTGGGCATAGGCCCGCCAATCCTCCAGCAAAGCCGCCCCCGAATAGCCCGTCACCACCCGGTGGATGGGCTCAAAAAGCAGGTCCTCCTCATGGATGTTCTCCATTTCCACCAAGGCAAAGCGGGCGGGATGGCTTTCCCGCTGGGCGGCCCCAAGGCCCGGCTTTAACTCCTCCCAATAGGCTTTGGCCGCGGCCAGGCTGTGGTTGCCGTCCCCCACGGCGTACAGCAGGGGCCTATCCCCCCGCAGCCCGGCTTTCATCACCCCCAGGGCCTCATAGACCGCCTGAATATCCTGGGGCTCCGTCACCGCGTACCCCGTCACGTGGCCCCCCTCCAGCATCAGGGGGAAATCGTAGAGCAGTTCCAGGCTGGGGCGCTTGGCAAGCAGCGGCTCCACCACGGTTTTGCCCGGATCGTCCAGAAGCATCAGCACATGGCTCATCTCCAAGGCCGCCCCCCGGCGCACCGCCAGCCTGGGCGGAATCCGCTCCAGAATGGTCCCCTCTGTGGCCCGGATCAAGGAAGCGCTGCCAGGACGGAAGTCGTACCCCTCCAGGTCCATCAGCGCCACCAGGCCCGCCCGGCTTCCGCTGCCCGTGCGGCGCACCGTGAGGATAAAGCCGCCGAGGGCCTTGCGCTCCAGCAAGCCCTCCTCCAAGTACCGCTTCATTTCCTCATGAATTTTGGGGATGCGCTCCCCGGCCTCCTCCAGGTAGCTCTCCGGCAGGATCATTTTCAGGGTGCTGGGTTTGTCCCCCACCAGCTCCGCGGCCCGCTCCCAGTACTCCTTCTGGGAGGTGAACTGGTCGCAGGCCACGCAGGCCCAGGCCGTCAGGTCCACGCCCTGGGCGGGCAACAGCCATTCCCCTGGCCTGAGCAGCAATTCCCTTGAGTCCATGGGTCATGTCCCCCTTATTCCGTGATGGATGGGCTCCCTTACTTTACCCGGATGGAGGTAAGGGTGAGCAAAAGGTTGGCGGCGGTCTCCCCCTGGCGGAGCTTGCGGGCGATCAGCACCAGCGTGGCCCCCTCCGGCCCTCCCCCCAAGGTGGAAAGGGTCAGCAGCCGGTCGGCGGCCTTTACCTCCACGGGGATGTCGTAGAGGGAGCGCTGCTTGGCGGAGGCCACGTAGCTTTCCATCTGCCCGTCGCTGGGGAAGGAGGGGTATCCGGCATAGTTGAAATACTCCGGGGAACCCGGCTGGTTGCTGGCGACAATCGCCGCAAAAACCACGTATTCCCCTTCCTCATACAGGGTGTCCATCCTCAGGATGGCATTCTTGCGGACAAACTCCGCCCCTTGCTTTGCGTAATTCCAAAGGGGCTCCAGGAGCTTGCCCGGCGTGGCGCTCTGCCCCCTTAGCAGCAGGTTCTCCGGCGGGCTTTTGAGGCCGCAGGCCTCGTCCACGAAAACCGCCCCGGTCTGGCTGAAAGCCCCGCTGGCGCTATGGGTCAGGTAATAGGTATTGTTGCGCAGCACCACGGTTTCATCCACCAGCCCGTTGATCACCAGGCGGCCCACGATGTCCGGGTTCTCCTGGCGGAGGGCTCCGAAGGCCTCGGAGATATTGTTCAGCGGATTCTGGGGATATTGAAAGGCCTTGGTGCGCTGACTCCCTTCCAAAGCGGAAGACTCCTGGGGAGAGGCGGGCTGCTCCTCCTGCCCGGCGGCTTGCACGCTCAGCCCCGCCGGGTTCTCCATAGGGCCGGGGGCGGGAGGGGGCGTTTTCGCCGCTTGGGGGGTGGCCGTGGGCGTATAGGTCTGCCCCGGGGGCAGCAGCTCCACCCGGGACGCGCTGCGGGCCAGGTCCACCCCCGCCTGGGCATAGTATTCCTCCCGGACGGCCTTCATTTCCTCATCGTTGCGCAAAAGGCTCACCACCAGGCGTCCCACCTGGATGAGGCAAAAAATCAACACCAAGGAAACCAGGCTCACCAGCACCGTCTGAAACAGGCGGGCCCGGTTCATCTGGGGGCTTTGGCCCACCGGAAAATTCTCATGAAGCCACCGCTTCCAGACCGCGCCCACCCGCCGGGGCAGGGGCACGGCCTGTTCCTTCGGGGCTATCTGGGGGCGGGCGGGCGGCTGCGCCGCCCATTGCCCTGTGGCGAAGGCCGGCGGCGTCCACTGCTCCTGGGGGAACCACAAGGATTCGTCCGGCTCGCCCTCCCCAAAGGCGGCGTACCCCGCCTCCTCCAGCTGCCAGGGCTCCGGCCCCACCGCCGGGGGCTCCCAGGGGTCCGGCGGCCATTCCCCCGGCTCTTCCTCCCCAAGGGGCTCCAAAAAATCATCGTCCCACACCGTCCTGGGCCCCATGGGCCAGGGCGGCTGCTCCATGGCATAGCTGGGAACAGGGGGCAGCGAAGGAGAAGCCTCCGCCTCCACAGGCGGCGGCGCTTCCTCCCCTTGGTTTTGCAGCCGGGACCAGTACTCCTGTTGATATTGAAGCAAATCCTCCTCCCGCTGCTCCATGGGCCCCAAAAAGGGCGGCGGCGCGGGATAGGAAATCGGGGCCGAGGGAGGCGGCCCGGCTCTCTGGGAATCGGCATTCAGGTAGCCATACCGCTGCCCCGGCCGCATAGGAGGCAAGGACGCCTGGGCATGGGGGCTCCGGTGCCTGGCGGGCTGCCTGAGCCTTTCCGCCACGGGAATCGGGGTAAAGGCGTTGCGGGAAGGGGCTGCCCAGGGCTCCTCCCCAAGGGAGGCGCTTGAGGGCCGGGGCTCCTCTCTTTGGGCGGAGTCGGCGGAAAACAAGGGTCTGGCCGCGGCATTTTCTTTCCGGCTCATCGGCCCCACCTCCTCCTTCCCGGCACAACCTGTGTAAAACCTATCTTTCCTAGTAAGTATATTACCAATTCCGACAGAATATGTCAATTTATGTCTTGATTTCAAAAGAATTTTGTAAGAACTTGCGTCCCCGTGCCTCCAAGAGCCCCCGGCCGTCCTGGAGGGCCGGGGGCTCTTGGAGGATATGAAAACCAGCCCTATGGCTGCGGCCCAGGCTCATCCGCAAAAATGCGCTGGTAAAGATCGTCCCCAAAACCGGTCTGGGAGGGGCGGCCCGGAACGATGCGAAAGGTCCTGCGGCCATCCTCCTTGCGCTCGGCTTGCAAAAAGGTGGCGTCGGGCAAATGTCGGTCAAAGTAGCTGCTGGCAAAGTCGTACAGGTGGGTTACGCAGAAAACCTCCATGCCGCTGTGGATCAGCGCGTCGGTTACCTGCCGGCTGATTTCCGAGCCCTCCCGCTCGTTGGTGGCGCTGAAGGACTCGTTGAACAGCACTAGTGCGCCGGGGGCAAGGCGCTGGGCGATGGCGTCCATCCGGGACAGCTCCTCGTCCAGCTTGCCGCTCACAAGGGCCGCGTCCTCCTCTCTTTTGAAATGGGTGAACACCCCGTTGCACAAATGCCCGCGATACTCCCGCGCCGCCACAAACAGGCCGCATTGCATCATCAGCTGGGATTGCCCGATGCTCCGCAGGAAGGTGGATTTCCCCCCTTGGTTCGCCCCGGTGATCACCCACAGGGATTGGTCCCTGGCGGACAGGCCGCTTCCCGTTGCCGGGCTTTGCTTTTGGATCGCCAGGCTTATGTCATAAAGCCCCTGTACCTCGCGCCTTCGAGGATGCCGCTGAAGGGGAGAGGGAAACGCGACGGGCGCGCCGATAGCCTTGAGCCCATCGTGCAGGTTCAAACACCCCACGTAAAAAGCAAGCTCGTCCCGGAGCATGGTAAAGAAGCCCACAATGTGCTCCGCCGACTGCGCCAGAACGTTGGCCGCCTCCTGGAGGGCGCGCTCCCGCCTCTTATTGAAATCCTGCGCCCCTGCCTCGTCCCTGGAGGCCAGCGCAAAGGACGGCGCGAAAAACCACTTCCGCTTGAATCCCTTTCTATCCCTGCGGCGCAGGACATACCCGACGCCCTGGTTGTAGCTTCCCAGCCTTGCGCTGATCAGCATGCCGTCCCGAAACTTGACCTCCGCCAGATGCTCCTGGACCTGGGCAAAGTATCCGTCGTCCAGCTCCCTTTGCAGCATGGACCACAGGGCCGTAAACCCCTGGGAGGCGAACGAGCCGGCGGCTCTGTCCGCAATGTCCCGCAGCTCTTTCAGCATGCCCGTCAGCATGGTGAGGGAGTCCACCGCGTTGGAAAACAGCGCGGTCAAAGGGCGGTTTTTGTCAAACCACCACCAGCCCTTTTTTTGCTTCTCCAGGGCCTCCAGGGTAAGCCCGTAGCTCGCCCTGACCATGGCGGGGTTTTTGATGCAGTCCCTCAGCACGCTTTGCCGGTATCCAATCGCCTCGGGGGAATCCAGCCCGGCGAAAAAGGCCCTTTCCGCGGCCCTGCGTATGATTTCATCCCCCTTTGCCATGGCGGAAAAGACGATGCCCAGCTCCAAATCGCGGGTGAGCATTTCCTGGATAAAGGCGGGAAGGGCGGCGGCCCGGACATCCGTTTCCCTGTACATCAACTGTGCTTTCATGGGGCAAGCCTCCTGGACAGGCGCTCGTAGGTGAGATTGTATTTTTCCGCGAGGTGAAGGGCATAGGCCAGCCCGTTTGCCGGTTGGCGGAGGACTTTGAAGGTGCGCCGGGCCGGGTCCTCAGGGAAAACCGTGCTCATCAGGCTGACGGTCTTTTCATTGCAGGAGGCCAGCTCGTCCAAAAAGGTGACGCAGACGGCATAGGCGTCCAGCCCGGCAATCCTCTCCATCATGCGCCTGCCCAGCAGCAGGGCGTCCTGGAGCGTGGTGGAGGAAAAAATCTCATTGAGAATGAGAATGCTATTCCCCGTGGCCCGGCGGAACATCTCGCGCAGGCGGACCAAATCGTCCTGCAATTTGCCGTTGAGCGTGGTCAAATCCTCCTCCCGCTCAAAATGGGTCAAAATCGTGTCAAAGGCATACAGAGCGGCAGAGCTGCCCGGGACGGACAGGCCCAGGCTACAGAGATGGTGCAGCTGCCCGAACATCCGGGCAAAGGTGGTCTTGCCCCCCTGGTTTGGCCCGGTAATTACCAGGATGCGCTCCGGCCCTTGCAGCCGGAAGCCGTTGGTCACGGGCTTTCCTTCCGGCCACAGCCGCTTGGCCAGCGCCAGGTCAAAGGCATCTTCACAGGAGATATCCCCCTTGGACGCGCGGATTTGCGGGTAGCAGAAGGAAAAGCCCTCCGCCCGGAAGGGGGCGCAGTATTCCTGCCAGCAGAGGTAAAACTGCGCCTGCCGCGCAAAGTCCGCGATGGTTTCGTCCATGAAGTCCATCCGCTTAGCGCAAAAGCGGTCCAGCTGCGCAAAGGCCTCCGGATAGCATTTTCTGGCGAGCATCTCCAGCACCGCGGCCTCCACGTGTTCCGCCACGGGGATTTCCGGCAGGCTGCGGCGGTAGTCCGTCCCCTGGTCCTGCTTGAACTTCTCAAACAGGGCCAGGATCTGCGCGCTTTCGTCCTCCTGGCCCTCATACCTGCGCACGGAAAGGGTTCCGTTCTTGATCAGCATGCAATAGCGCACTGCCGCCAGCGCCCCGCGCAGCGCTTGGATTTCTTCGCACAGGGTGGTGAAGGGCTCCGCCGCCACGTAGCCCTCCAGGTATTCCATGAAAGCGTTCAGGCCCCGGGAGCGGAGGCTGGAGCGGTTCATCCCGCCCACAAAACCGCCGATCGCCTGGCGGTATCTGTCCGCGTCGTCCAGCATTCTGCCCTTGGTCAGGTAGTGGTTCCGGTAGCCGTCCAAGGAGAGAAGGTCCTTCTTGGCGGCCTGGGTTCTGCGGATGATGCCGTGGATGGCCGCCGCGAACTCCTTCACGCGCCGGAAGGAATCCGGGTCATCCAAATCCCCCAGGACCTCCTGCCGGTAGCGGATGGCGTCCGGGTCGCGGAGCGGGGTATAAAATAGGGGGGACAATTCCGGCCCCTCCAGGCCCTTCAGGGAGGCGGCCATGATCTGGTCCAGGCATAGGTCCCGAAAATACTCCGGCTGGGCTTGCCTGTGCTCCCCCAGGTCATAGGGCCTGTCTGGAAATAAAATGCTGTGAAACACCCTCTCTTGCCTCCCTTGGCGCAGGGCGAAGAAAAAAGCCGATCACCCTGCGAAATAGCAGAAGTCATCAGCTTGATGGCAGTTCTGGCAAAGGTCCGGCTGGGGACATTGCCATGGGAGAACTTCTTTCCCAATATGGGATGAAGTATAGCCCATGCGCCTGGAGATGTCAATCCCCCGCACGCGCCCTGGCGGCATCTCCTCCTTTGCGCAACCCTTTGCCCTATGGTATACTACCAGGGAACAACCGCCTGGGAAGGAGGCCCTCCATGTTTTTCCAGAAGGATTACATCCTGCGGATGATTGAAATGATGGGGGATTTGATGCGCCGCATCAAGGAGCTCATGGACGACCTGAGCCGTATGAGGCTATTGGAGGACGCTTGCCACAAGCATTGCGGCATCTCCCTGGAAACCGCCCAGGGCCTCACCGCCCAAAGTCTCGCCGCCTTGCTGCCCCCCATGCCCAGGCTGATGATGAGCGAAATCCTCTATATCCGCGCCAACGCCTTCTCTTTGCCCACGGACCAGCAGGAGGAGCTGCTCTACCGGAGCCTGTGCCTGCTGGCCTCCCTGTGGAGCGAGGGCCCCCTATGCGAAGCCAGGGCCCAGAGGCTGCTGGAGCTCAAAGAGGCTGTGGGGAACCGGCTGTCCGGGGAGGAGCTCATGGACTGCGCCCGCTTCTTTTTTGAGGCGGAGGCCTACGGCCCCATGGAGGACGCGCTGTTTCAGGCTGTGGGGGACGGCGTAACCGGGCTCCCGGACCCCCAGGACGAGGCCTGCCGGGAAAGGATCGCCCAGGGGGCGGATATGCTCCGGAAAGCCGCCGAAGCCACGCCAGAAGCCCTGGCCTTCGCGGGCTGCGGCCGGGAGGAGCTGCTGCTTTCTGCCCTGGAGCTGGAGTCCCTTGGCGAACAGGGCTGAGAGCGGTCCCCTCCAAAATTTGATTGCGTCACAAACGAGGAACGACCATGATTTTGATTTCCGTACAAAATGTTGCCAAGAGCTTTGGCGTCCACCAGGTGCTGGGGGACGTATCCTTTAGCCTTCAAAAAGGGGAAAAGATGGGGCTGGTGGGGGTGAACGGCAGCGGCAAGACCACGCTGATGCGGCTGATCTCCGGCCAGGAGCAGCCCGACGGCGGGGCCATCCACCTGAACAAGGAGCTGCGCATCGGCTATTTGGCACAGCTGGGAGACCTGACCCCTGGGGATACCGTCTGGGAGTCTGTGCGCCAGGTCTTCGCCCCGGTGATCGCCCTTCAGGAGCGGCTGGGGGAAGTGGAAAAGGAGATGGAGGCCGCCGGAAACTCGCCCCAGGAGGCCCTGCGCCTGGCGGGGGAATACCACCGGCTCACCGAGCGCTTCAACCAGCTGGAGGGCTACGCCTACGAAGGCGAAATGCTGGGGGTGCTCGGGGGCCTGGGCCTGCCCCCGGCCTTCCATGGCCGCAAGGTCGCCACCCTCTCCGGGGGGGAGCGCACCCGGCTGTCTTTGGCGAAGCTGCTGTTGCAAAAGCCGGATGTGCTGCTCATGGACGAACCCACCAACCACCTGGACCTGGAGGCCATCGAATGGCTGCAAAACTACTTGACGGACTACAAGGGCTCCTTGCTGCTCATCAGCCATGACCGCTATTTTCTGGATCATGTCTGCACCACCATGGGGGAGCTCCTGGGGGGCCGCCTGCTGAAGTTTACCGGCAATTACACCGAGTACATGAAAAAGCGCACCGCGGACTTTGAGACCCGCATGAAGGCCTACAACCTCCAGCAAAAGGAGATCGAGCGGGAAAAAGCCATCATCGAGCGCTACCGGCGCTTTAACCGGGAAAAGAGCATCAGGGCCGCGGAAAGCCGTCAAAAGCGCCTGGACAAGATCGAGCGCCTGGAAAGGCCCGTGGAGGAGGAACAGGTGCGCTTTTCCTTCGAGGCGCGCCGCCGCAGCGGGGAGGAGGCCCTGGAGGTCAAGGGCCTGGGCAAGCGCTTTGGGGAAAAGCAGGTCTTTGAAAACCTCAACTTCTCCCTGCGCACCGGGGACCGGGTGGCCTTGATCGGCTCCAACGGCGTGGGCAAGAGCACCCTTTTCAAAATCCTCATGAACCGCCTGCCCCCGGATCAGGGCAGCGTGAAATACGGCGTGAACGTGGATGTGGGCTATTACGACCAGCACCAGCAGGACCTCAGCCTGGGCAACACCGTGCTGGACGAGGTGTGGAACGCCTTTCCCAGCCTGGAGCAGAGCCGGGTGCGGGGCGCTTTGGGGCTGTTCCTCTTCTCCGGGGACGACGTTTTTGAAAAGATCAGCACCCTTTCCGGCGGGGAGCGGGGCCGGGTGGCCCTTACCAAGCTCATGCTAAAAAAGGACAATCTGCTGCTGCTGGACGAGCCCACCAACCACCTGGACATGGACAGCCGGGAGGTGCTGGAGGACGCTTTGGCGGACTTCCCCGGCACCATTTTGGCCATCAGCCACGACCGGTACTTCATCAACCGCTTCGCCGACCGGGTGATGGTGATGGAGCCCGGGGGCATGACGGAGTACCTGGGCAATTTTGACGACTACCTGGAAAAGCGGGACCGCCCCCAGCCCCCGGCCCCCGCCCCGGAGGCCACGAAGACCTCTTTGGTGAAGGAGCGCAAGCGGGATAGGCAGCTCGGCGCCCGGCTGCGGGAGCTGAAGGCCCGGGAGGAAAAGGCCGAGGCCGCCATTTTGGAAAGCGAGGAGCGCTTGGCGGGGCTGGAGGCCCTGCTGGCCGATCCCGATACCTACGCGGACCCCGCCCGGATGCGGGAGGTCACCGAGGAATACGCCCGGGAAAAGGACGGGCTCCCGGCCCTGTACGACGCCCTCCAGGAAGCGGAGGAAAGGGTGCGGGAAGCCGAGGCGGAATAGCCCTTTGGCTTCCGCCAAAGTATAAACGCCCCCTGTATACGGATATCCAATTTTGGGCAACCTTTCCATGATGCCAAGCGCCACGCCCGCGTGGCGATCCGCTTGGCGAAATGGAGGGGTTTTTTGATGCAGACCAAGTGGGAACGGATTTTGCAGTTTTTGGCTGCGCTTCTTTGCCTGGCCTTGCTGATCGCCTTCACCCAAGCCGAGGCCACGGTGGTGGCCTGGGGCAGCCAGGGGGACGATGTGCGAAAGGTCCAGCAAAAGCTGCTGGAATACGGGTACTTCAAGGGCTCCGTCACCGGGTACTTCGGCCAGCAGACCTATGACGCGGTGGTCTATTTCCAGCGGAAAAACGGCTTGAGGGTGGACGGGGTGGTGGGCAAGACCACCGCCGACGCCCTGGGGCTCAACTTGGGGGCCCCGGTGGCAGCCTCCTCCTACAACAGCAACGAAACCCAGATTTTGGCCCGGCTGGTGCACGGAGAGGCCCGGGGGGAGCCCTATGTGGGCAAGGTGGCGGTGGCCGCCGTGGTGCTCAACCGGGTGAAAAGCCCCCTCTTTCCCAACACCATCTCCGGGGTGATCTACCAGGCCGGGGCCTTTGACGCGGTGAGCGACGGGCAGATCAACCTGCAGCCCGACGCGGACAGCCTGCGGGCCGCCCGGGACGCCCTCAACGGCTGGGACCCCTCCGGGGGCTGCCTGTATTACTACAATCCCGCCACCGCCACCAACGCCTGGATCTGGAGCCGCACGGTGATGCTGAGCATCGGAAAGCACAATTTCGCCATCTAGCTTTTGCCAACCGAAGGAGTGAACCCCTTGAAGTTCTTTCAGAGTAAACGCCACGTCATCCTCTATTCCTTCCTGTCCGTGGCCTTGCTGGCAGCCGTTTTCCTAGGCGTCAGCTTCGGGCTGCGGGCCCACGCCTCCGCCCAGGCCCTGGAGGACGTGTACACCCAGCGCATCCTGGAAACCCAGGAGCAGCTCCAGGCCATTGCCCTCAAGCTGGAGAAGGTCCCCGTGTCCTCGGACAGCCAGGTCTTGTGCGAGCTGCTCACCGGCATCTCCAAGCAGGGGGACGGAGTGGTGACCAACCTCTCCGCCTTGCCCCTGAGCCATGTGGCCATGTCCGACACCATCAAGTTCTGCAACCAGCTTTCGGACCTGACCCTGGGCCTGGCCCTGACCCTGGCCGGAGGCGGGGAGCTGGACCAGGAGCAATATAAGCAGCTGGCGGACATGCAAAGCCAATGCACTTTGCTGCTGGGCCAATTCGTCCTGGCCAGGGAGGCCATGCTCGAAAACAGCATGAAAATAGGCGTCCCCGAGAAGGTATACTACCAGGAGGCCCAGGCTTCGGACCGCCCCCTGGAGCAGGTGGGCAACAAGGACAATGGCATGGAATACCCCACCATGATCTACGACGGGGCCTTCTCCGACGCCCGCCACTACGGCACCCCCAAAGCCCTGGGCACCGAGTCCATCAACCAGGCCCAGGCCCAGGAGGTGGCGATCCAGTTTCTGGGGGCCCAAAGGGTCAAGGAGGCGGCCCCCAGCGCGGAAACCCAGGGCAACCTGGCCGCCTATGGCGTGACTGTGACTCTCACCGACGGCGTCCAGCTCACCGCGGAGGTTACCAAGGTGGGCGGCAAGCTCCTGTGGATCGTGCCCGAGCATGCCAGCTTCGAGCAGAAGCTCTCTTTGGAGGAGTGCATCGAGGCGGGGCTGAAATTCCTGCGGGAGCACGGCTATGGCGCCATGGAGGCCAACCATCACCAGGTATATGACGGCATGGCGGTGATCAACTTCGTGGCCGTTCAGGACGGGGTGCTGCTCTACCCGGACCTGGTGAAGCTCCAGCTGCGCATGGACACCGGGGAGGTAGTGGGGCTGGAGGCCAACAACTACCTGATGAACCATACCCAGCGGGAGGGCCTGACCCCCGCCCTGACCGCGGACGAGGCCCTGGCCCATCTAAGCAAGAACCTGACCCTGGAGGCCTCCCGGCTCTGCCTGATCCCCTTCCGGGACAGCGAGCGCCTCTGCTACGAGGCCTCCGGAACCTTTGCGGACAACCGGTATCTCATTTACCTGGACGCCAACACCGCCCAGGAGGTGCAGGTGCTCATGGTGCTCCAAACCCCCGACGGGGAGCTGAGCGCGTAAAAAAAGGAGGAAAGGGAAAGACGGCCCCCGGAGGAAACGGGGGCCGCCTTTTTATCTCTTGCGGCGCTTGGGATCATTCCCATTTGCCTTGGGCGTATGACTCTATTCCTCCACACCCGTAGGAAACGGCCAATTTGGATCACGTTTCGCTTTCCAGGCGCATCCTCCGAAGAATCTCCTGCATTTTCCCCAAAAATTCCGGCACGGAAACCGTACCCTCGATCAGTTTCATGACCAATGGGTCAAACTGTTCCCGAACAAGGGAAACCCCTGTGGATTTGCCCAACACCGCGACTTTGGAAACGATGCCATGGTAATAGGCGATATCCTCTTCCGAGAGCAGCCACCGCTTGGACGCCAGCCAATCCAGCGTATCCTTGGCCTCCGCCAACAGATTTTGCACAGCGGCCTTCTCTCCTGTTTCCGCTTCCGCCAAAGCCTTCAACCGTTCATATTCCCCTTCATAAAAGGCAATCTCCGCTTCGACGCTTGGGTCCGCCACCGGCTGCGCATACGATTGACAAAGGATCATTTGTGTGGCGGGGTCCATATGTTTGCTGTAATATTCCAAATACTCCATCGCCAAGTCAATATTCTGGCTAAAAGGATTGATGAAATAAACTGTAAGTATCAGTGGATAATAAGCGGTGCCCTCCTCGTATAGGGAGAGTTCCAGCGGCATCCATCCGAGATTACGACTCATGCTGTTGGTAAAGTCCTCACGGGAAAAAAGATACTCTGCCCCAAAAGGATTCGGGCTTTGCTGATCCAGTGCCTGTAATGCGTCACGATTGTCATCAATCAGGGATAAAAGCATTTCGAATTGTTCGTTCTCAAAAGTAATATCGACACCATTCTCATCGCAGTAAAGAATATACATATCCATCAAATTTGAGACCATCCTATTGACAGATGAAGTATCGTAGCTCCAAAACTGGATTCCCCCCGCATTATCCCCATACCGATCATTCCACGTGATCGCCAATTCCAAAAATTCTTCAAATGTGGCGGGCAGCTCCGCGCCGGTTATGCCAAGCTCCATACGCGCATGCTCATTCACGCACAGAATGCTCCCGGAGGCTGAAAGCGGGTATGCCCAAACACCCTCTTCCGAGGCAAAAATACCGGTGAGCTGCGGATACATCCGCCGCACAGAGCCGGATAAAACGGAGGATTCCTGAAGGTTATAGCAATACCCCTTCTCCCGGAGCCTGTGAAAATTGCCCCATAAAAGCGGAACGATGTAGATGTCCACCGCCGTGTCTTGGTTGACCGCGTTCACCCTGATGGCTTCAAAAAGATCCGTAAACCCCTCGGGTTGCCGAATCACGACACCTCTGTTCCGGCTTTCAAACCCCAAAATGGTTTCGATGCTGTCGTATCCGGCAATGGTCAAAGTGCGTTGGGAGGCCCAGGCGGCGTTGGTGAACAACAACAAAAGAACCAGAGCCAAGGATATCCCTCTTTGGGAGGCAGCAACGAGCCTTTGCATGAAAGATCCCTCCTGCCGCAAGCAGTATGCGCCTTGTTATGTCCATCATAACAGCGGCGGCCAAAAATGCCAAGACGCTTTTTGAAAAGGACCATTCCGAATTTTGTATATGCATTCTTCGCCCCCTCAATCCCGTCACCGGCTTCATGCCCGCCCCTCCCATGCGCCGGCCCACGCCGTGCCCTGGGGCCCTCTGCTTGGAAGCCATCCTTCCCTTCCCCCTAAGCGAAACCCGCACGCTGTTCCTGTCACAGCGTGCGGGTTCTCGTAACATTGGGGGCGGCCAGGGGCAGGGGGGGCGGGGGCCTCCCGCCAGGCCCCTTCTCCCTCACATCCCGGCCAGGCTTTCCCCCAGCTTCCGGCAGGCCTCCAGGGCCTCGTCGTCAGGGGCTTCGTTGCAGATGACCCCTTCGCTTGCGCAAAGGCTGGCTCCCGCCTCCTTCACCCGCTCCTCCCAGTCCCGCATCCACTGGCCGTCGCCCCAGCCGTAGGAGCCGAACAGGGCCACCTTCTTGCCGGAGAGCAGGGGTTGGATTTCGGAGAAGAAGGGCTCCATTTCGCTTTCCTCCAGCACCTCGTCCCCCATGCTGGGGCAGCCGAAGGCGATGCGCTCATACTCCGCCGCCTCTTGGGCGGAGAGGTTCCCCACCTCGGCGAGGGTCACCTCCGCTCCCGCGTCCTTGGCCCCCTGGGCCACGGCCTCCGCCATCTGCTGGGTATTCCCGGTCCCGGACCAGTACGCCACCGCTACCTTTTCCATTACGCAATCCCTCCGTATTGAATGTTTTGTATTTCCTCGCCGCCCAGCACCTGCTGGCAGAAAAAGCAGCGGGCGTGCTCATAGACGGAAAAGAGCTTCTTTGCCTCCGCGGGATTTCCATAGACCTTCCAGCAGCCGCATAGGCGGTGGTTTTTGCCCCCATGCCGGATAAACCCCAGCACATCCTCCGGGGGATATCCCAAAAACACCCCGATTTCATGGGGAAAGCCCTCCGATTGCGCGATCCGGGCCGCCAGCCTGGCAAGCTGCGCCCCCAGCCGCTCCTGGGGGGCGTAGCCGTAGCGCTCCAGAATCCGGCGGTTTTCCGGCAGGGCCAACCGCTTTGCCAGCAGGTCCCGGCGGTATACCAGCAAAAGCACCCGGCGCTGGCAGCAGGCCAGCCTGCGGAAGAAAATCTGCCTGCCCACAAAGGTCCGCCCGCTGCGGGCAATGCCCTGCCGCATGGCCTCCCACTCCTCCCATCCCAGGGAGATGAGGTTGGCGGGCTTGACCCCCGCCAAGGTGGGGGCGCAATGCAAGGCCAGCTTGTGGTCAAAGGCGCTCATGCTCCCACGCTCCATCCCTGGCTCTCCTGCTGGAGGGTAAAGAGCCTGTGGTAGAGGCCATCCCGGGCCACCAGCTCCTCATGGCTGCCCTCTTCCACCACCCGGCCCCTGTCCAGGACGATGATCCGGTCCGCCCCTGTGATGGTGCGCAGGCGGTGGGCGATGACGATCACCGTCTTGTTTTCAATCAGCGTGGAAATGGCCTTTTGGATGAGCACTTCATTCTCCGGGTCCAGGGAAGCGGTGGCCTCGTCCAGCAGCACGATGGGCGCGTCCTTGAGCAGCGCCCGGGCGATGGACAGCCGCTGGCGCTCGCCCCCGGACAGGGTGGCCCCGTTTTCCCCCAGCATGGTATCGTACCCCTGGGGGAGCTTTTGCACAAACTCGTCGCAGCAGGCGGCCTGGGCGGCGGCCATCACCTCCTCCCGGGTGGCGTTCAGGTCGCCGATGCGGATGTTGTTGTAAATGGTATCGTTGAACAGCACCACGTCCTGGAACACAAAGCTCATATAGCTCATCAAATGCTCCGGGTCCAGGTCTTTCACGTTCAGGCCCCCGATGGTGACGCTCCCTTTGTCCACGTCCCAAAAGCGGGCGATCAGCCTGGACACGGTGCTCTTGCCGCTGCCGGAGGGCCCCACCAGCGCCGTAATGCCCCCGGCGGGAATGGAGGCATTCATCCCGCTGATGGTCTGCTCTCCCTCCTGGTTGTAGTGGAAATCCACATCCTGAAACCGGATGTCAAAGCTGCCAAGCTCCTTGTCGGCCTCCCCCTCCATGGGCTTGAAGGCCATCAGGCTGCGCATGCGCCCAATGGCGATCTGGAAGTAAAACAGCTCAGGCAGCAGCGTCAGCTCCACCAGAATCGGGCCGTAGATCCGCACCACGATCAGCACGAACATCAGCATGGAAACAAAGTCCAGCTGCCCGCCGGTAAGCAGCGTGGCCCCCAGCAGCACCGTCAGCCCGATGCCCGCCTGGAGCACCACCTGCGCCCCGGTGACAAAGACCCCGGTGCCAAACTCCATGGCGATAGCCAGGCGCTTCATGGTGCGCAGCGCCTTCTCCAGGGCGGAGAACTTCTCCCCGTCCAGGTTGCAGGCGCGGATCACCTTGATGCCCTCGATGTATTCCTGCACCTGGCCGGAGGCCGCCAGCTTGGCGTCCATATGCCGCTGGTGCAGCTTGCCGTAGATTCTGCGGCTGAACACGATGATGAAAAACGCCAGGGGCACGGTGATGAACATGCTCAGGGCCATCCGCCAGTCCATCAGGGCCATCAGGGCGCAGATCACGGTGATGGAGATGGCGTTGGCGAAAAGCTGGGGCGCGATATGGCTGAGCACATGCTCGCTGGTGGCTACGTCGTCCATGAGATTGGTGGTCAGCTCCGACAGGTCCTTGGAGTTAAACAGGCTCATGGGCAGCTTGCGGATATGCTCCGCCAGGGCGATGCGGGTGCTTTCGCTCTGGATGTAGGAGGCCACGTAGGTTTTCTTGTAGTCGTTCTTGTTGCACAGGAAGACGATCACCGCGGCCGCCACCCCCGCCCCGAACAAAATCCACATCCTGGACCAGGAGATTTCCCCGCCGGTGAGGGGCTTGATCAGCTCCAGGATCACCTGGATCATCACGCCAAAGGGCAGCATCATGGAAAAATTGGTCAGGGTACAGGCGGCAATGGCCGCCTTGAGGTCCTTGTACCCCCTGTCCGTAAGCATCAGCGCGGCTTGCAGTTTAGGCATGGGCGCGCACCTCCTTTTGTTTCGCCATGCTCCAACTTGTGCTTTGGGTATAGGTGCGCCACATGGCCTGGTACTTTCCGCCCCTTTGCAGCAGTTCGTCATGGGTCCCTTGCTCGATCACCTTGCCGCCCTCCACCACGATGATGTTGTTGGCGCCCCGCACGGTGGAAAGGCGGTGGGCGATCATCACCACGGTCTTGTTTTTCATCAGCCGCTCAAAGGCCTTTTGGATCAGGTGCTCGTTTTCAGGGTCTGCAAAGGCGGTGGCCTCGTCCAGCACCACGATGGGCGCGTCCTTGACGATGGCCCGGGCAATGGCCAGGCGCTGCTTCTCCCCGCCCGAGAGATGCACGCCCCGGGTGCCGATCACCGTCTGGTAGCCCTTGGGCAGCTTCATGATGAAATCGTGGCACTGGGCCGCCTTGGCCGCCGCCATCACCTGCTCCTGGGTGGCGGCCTGGTTGCCCATGCGGATGTTGTCCAGCACGCTTTGCTTGAACAAAAACACATCCTGAAACACAAAGCTGACCTGGTCCATCAGGAAATGGGTGTCCATCTGCCGGATGTCCACCCCGCCGATGCGGATCTCCCCCGCGCTCACGTCAAAGAAGCGGGGAATCAAATGGGCGATGGTGCTCTTGCCTCCGCCGGAGGGGCCCACGATGGCGGTGACCTCCCCCTGCCTTGCCAGGAAGGAAACGCCGGACAGCGCCTCGGTTTCCCGGTCCCGGTCATAGGAGAAGGTCACGTCCCGAAACTCCACGTCGTGGGAGCTGACCCTTTGGGGCCGGGCGGGCTGGGCCAGCTCCGGCTCCGCCAGCACTTCGTCCATGGCCTCCACGCCGCCGATGATGCGCATGGCGTTGCCGCTCACATACATGATCTTCATCAAAACGCTGGCCGCGGATTGGACGAAGATGAGATAGAAGATCACGGTGCCGGCAAAGGCGGCGTAATCCGTGGCCGTGGCCCCTACCCAAATCACCACCGGCAGGACGAACAGATAGATGTTGTTCACCAGCGTGGTAAAGCCGGAGAAGGAGTTCTCCCAGCTCAGGGTATAGGGGATCACCATGGAGGTGTAGGCCTTGATGGTATCGTGCAGGCGGCGGAAGGAAAACACCGTCTGCTTGAAGGCCTTCACCACTGAAATGCCCCGGATATACTCCACGGAGGCGTTGTTCATCTCCTCGATGGACTTTTGGTACTTTGCCATCATGGCCTTGGAGCCCCCGTTGCCGTAGAGGGAAAACTGGATGACAAAGGCCGCGAGCACCCCCACCATCACCGCAAGGCCAAAGCGCCAGTCCACAACCATCAAAATGGCGATCATCACCACGGGGGCCACAAAGGCGGCCACCAAGTCCGGAAGCTGGTGGGCGATGAAGCCCTCCACCTTTTCGATGTTTTCATCCGTGATCTTTCGCAGCTTGCCGCTGCCCACCCGCACATGAAACCCCAGGGGCACCCTGGCCAGGTGGGTGGCGAAGTTCACCTTCAGCTCGTACAGCGTGCCGAAGGCGGCCATATGGGAGCAACTCAACGCCCCAAAGTACAGCAGGATATTGCCCACCACCCCCGCGAAGGCCAGCCAGCCGTAGCGGATCAGCAAAGCGGCGTTCAGCCCCGCCATGTCCGGCAACGCCCCCAGAATCTCCCGGACAATAAAATAAATGGCAAGATAAGGGATGAAGCTCGCCAGGGAAGCCAAGGCCGACAGAATCAACGAGCCGATCATCAAGGGTTTTTTGGTGGCGGCCAATTCCAAGAGCCGCGCCGTGCCGGTTTTCCTCTTTTTGGCGGATTGCATTACAAATGCTCCTTTCACACGAGACCCGCTTTTACCCAACGCTGTTTCCCCATGGTCTTCCCGGCCCTTTCCCCATGGCCTCCCTCCGGGACGGTGATTTGATTGTGGATGTATGAGTTAGCTATTGCTAACTACCGCGCCGAAGAAAACGCCTTCCGGCGGTCAGTTAGCATGCTCTAACTCCGGTATTGTACGCCAAGGAAGCGGGGTTGTCAAGGAGGGAGGCCTTCTATTTTTCTTCCGGGGGCGCCGCCGCCATGCCGTTTGATGCTTTCACCCCGCCCTTTTTTGACATCTTGATTTTCTTCACTTGCATCATAAGCCAGTTCATTGCCTCCAGGCTCCTCCTGGCGCATACTATCCATAACGATTGGAACGCCTGATGAAAAAGAGGAGGGCGGCATGACAGCGAAGGCAAGCGTATCCGCAAGCGTCCAGCCCAAGAAGACCGGCTTTTTCAAGAGGCTGCGGGGCCAGAAGATCCTCACGGCAATGTCCCTTCCCTTTGGGCTTTGGATGCTTGTGTTCAACTATCTGCCCCTTTCCGGCTGGCTGATGGCGCTGAAGGATTACAAGCCCAGGGTGGGCATTTTCGCGTCCCAATGGGTCGGGGCAAAGCACTTCATGGAATTTCTCAACGACCGGCGGTTTTATGAAATTCTGCGAAACACCTTTGCCATGAGCGCCCTGAACATTCTCTTTGGAACGCTGTGCTCCATCGGCCTGGCCATCGCCCTGAGCGAGGTCCGCTCCAAAGCGCTCAAGCGCAGCGTCCAGACCGTTTCCTACCTGCCCCACTTCATCTCCTGGGTGGTCATCTCCAACATCTTTTATACCCTCCTCTCCTCGGAGGGCCTGCTCAACGATTTGCTCCTGCGCCTTGGCCTTCTGGGCAACCCCGTGGCCTTTATGTCCAAGGACACGTACTTCTGGCCCATCGTCACGGTGGCGCAGGTTTGGAAGGAGATGGGATGGAACGCGATCCTGTACCTGGCCGCCATCACCACCATTGACGCGCAGCTCTATGAAGCCGCGACCCTGGACGGGGTAACGCGCCTGGGGAAGATCCGCTACATCACCATCCCCTGCATCATGCCCACCATCATGATGCTGCTGGTGCTCAACATCGGCAATTTGCTCAACGCCACCGGCTTTGACCCCAGCTTTCTCATGGGCAACGACATGACCTCCGCCTATTCGGAAAACCTGGCGCTGTACGCCTACCGGTACGGCTTGCAGATGAACCGCTATTCCATGAGCACCGCTTTGAGCATGTTCAACTCGTTTTTCAGCCTACTGCTGGTTTGGGGCGCAAACCGTCTGAGCCGCCGCTTTGTGGACGGCGGCATCATCTAAAGGGGGTCTTGGCATGACGCAAACAAGGAAGCCCCGCAAGGCCCACGGCGGCCGCGCCTTTGACGTGGTAACCGGCGCGCTGCTCCTGCTGCTGGGGCTTGCGACGCTGTACCCCTTTTGGAACGTGCTGGTGATTTCGCTGAACGACCCCCTGGACACCCTCCGGGGCGGCGTATACCTCTGGCCCAGAAAATTCACCCTGGACAACCTGACCCAGGTGCTGCAAATGCCCTCCCTGATGAGGGCCTTCCTGAACTCGGTTCTGCGCACGGCCTTGGGCGCGTGTATTTCCGTGACCTGCATCTCCATGTTCAGCTACTGCCTCAGCCGCCGCGATTACGCCCTGCGCGGCCTTTTGCAGCGGATGGTGGTCATCTCCATGTACGTCAGCGGCGGCCTGATCCCCTACTACTTCGTCATCAGAAACCTGGGGCTGATGAACCATTTTGCGGTATACCTCATCCCCTTCATGCTCAACGCCTTTTATGTGATGCTCACCCGCTCCTTCATGGACGGCATTCCGGACGCGCTGCGCGAATCCGCCCAGATCGACGGGGCCAACGATTTTGTGATCTACCTGAGGATCGTGATGCCCCTCAGTCTTCCCATCCTGGCTACCATGGCCCTGTTTACCGCCGTGGACCAGTGGAATTCCTGGTACGACACCTACATCTATACCAAGGGCACCGATTTGACCACCTTGCAGTACGAGCTGGTGAAGGCCCTCAGCAAGTCCACAGCCCAAATCAAGAACTACCAGGACGTACAGAGCAAGCTGCTTTCCGGGGGAAACGTCACCAGCACGCCCCAGTCCATCCGCATGGCCATCACGGTGATCGCCACCATTCCCATCGTTTGCGTGTATCCCTTTGTGCAAAAATACTTCATTTCCGGTTTGACCCTGGGCTCCGTCAAAGGCTGAGCCGCCAAGCGCGTATCCTAAGCAGATGTGGATCTGCAAGAATAAAAGGAGGAAGATTTCATGAGGAAGCAACGTGGAATGAAGGGTGTCTCCATCCTGCTGGCGCTGAGCATGGCCGTGGCGCTGCTGTGCGCGCCGCTGGGCTCGCTGGCCGAGGAGCGCCCGACGCTGACGGTCTTTGACTTTACCGAGGAGGTGGACGGCCACCTGCTCAACAACGCCCCCACGATCAAGGCCATCGAGGACAAGCTGGGCATCAACCTGGAGATCGAAGTGGTGGGCGGCATGAGCACGGACGATAAAATCGCCACCATGATCGCCGGGGGCGACTACGCGGACGTCATGTTCCGGGTGGACGAGCGCATGATTGAGGCCGGCGCTTTGATGGAGATGGACGAGCTGCTGGAGAAGGAAGGCCCCAACGTGCTGGCCGCGTGGGGGGATTCCCTCAACAAGCTCCGCTACGCCGGAGACGGCAAGGTCTACTGGATCGGCTCCCCCAAGAACCGCCCCGAGGAGCTGACGGATGCGGGGGCCTGCCTCCTGGTGCAGTACGATGTGCTGGAGAAGCTGGAGTATCCCACGCTGAAGACCCTGGACGACGTATATGCCGCCATCACCAAGTACCTGACCATCTCCCCGGACATCAACGGCGCCCCCTATATCCCCTGGGGCGTTTGGGCGGACAGCTGGGGCTACAACCAGACCGTCAACAATCCCGCGCTGTGGGTCAACGGCTTCACGGACGACAGCGACGCCTATGTCAACCAGGAAACCTACGGCGTGACCTACTTCAACACCACGGACTACTTCAAGACCTACCTGTCCTTCCTGAACAAGCTGTATAACGACAAGCTCCTGTCCGAAAACGCGTTCATCACGAAATACGATGAGTTCAACGCGCAGGTGGCCAGCGGCCGCGTGCTGGCGATGATCTACAACGCCAGCCTCCTTTCCGACGCCGAAACGGCCCTGCGCGCGGCGGGGATGCCGGAGCGCTGCTACGCACGCTTCCCCATCGTGCTTGACCCCGGCATTCAGGACCGCAGCAACGTCTACTGCGAGAGCTACGACAACGGCGTGGGCATCTCCGTGGACTGCAAAAATCCGGAGCTGGCTATGAAGTTCATCGATTTCATCGCCAGCAACGAGGGCAATGTGCTGCTCAACTGGGGCATCGAGGGCGTGCACTACGACGTGGTGGACGGCAAGCGGGTGTGGAAGGAAGAAGTGGCCCAGCAATACGCCACCAACCCCAACTACCGCTATGAGCAAGGCATCAGCTGCCTTGGCTGGTGGCCGCTGTACTATGGCGCCATGAAGCTGGACGACGGCGACTACGCCACCCCCGTCAACAAGGAGGATTTCTACGCCAGCGCCGACGCCGAAACGAAAAAGGTGCTGGACGCCTACGGGCTTACCTGCTGGGGCGAAGGGTTTGACACCACCGGCACGCCGACCCCCTACGGCTTTGCCTGGACCATTGCCATCGAAACCGGTTCGGACGCGGAACTGGCAAACAGCAAGGCAAACGCCCTGCGCCATACCGTCGTGCCCACCATCGTCATGAGCAAGACCCAGGAGGAGTTTGACCGGAACTTTGCCGATTTTGTGGACAGGCTGTATAATGAGTGCAAGATCAATCTATGGGAAGACGCAATGAGCCAGGCCATCATTGCCCGCATGGAGATCTGGGGCGCCGACAAGTAAGAATACGCAGGTGAACAGCATATGAAAACGCGGAGCGGACGGACGAAAGCATGCTGCCCCCATCCCATTGCCTTTCGGGGGGGCGGGCGGCTTACGTCCATCCGCTCCAAACTTCTGATTTCCTATATGCTGATTCTGGTACTGCCTTGCATGCTCCTGGGCGGGGGCTTTCTCCACGCCTACGACCGGGCGGCCATTGACCGGGGCTATGCGCAGCTCCAGGAAGAGGCGCTGTTGCTGGCGGAGAATGTGAACCACACCCTCAACGGCTATGGCGAGGTGTTCTCGGACTTTTGCTATTCCCAGGAAATCTGGCAGTACTTCTACCACCGCTATGCCTACCCTGATTCCAGCATCGAAGGCTATTACACGCTGATCCGCCCCACCATCGCCAGGTACCGGGCGCTGCACCCCGAGATCCTCAAGGCCACGCTTTTCACCGACAATGAAACCGTGGTGACAAACGACAGCGAGATTGCGCCGCTGCGGGGCTCCCAGTGGGAGGCGTTCTACCCGCTGGAGAAGGGAAACACCTGGTATTTCGCCCAAACGCGCCTGGGGGCGCGGGACGCCTGGATGTTCGCCCGGACGCTGGAGCTCTACGGCAAGCGGGCGGGGATGTTCGTGCTCTACCTGGACGTGGGGGCGCTGCTGGACGCCATCCGGGAGGAAACCGCCTCCGGGGGCAATGAGTTCTACGTCATCACCCCGGGGGATCTGGTTTTGCTTGGAGACAGGGAGGAAAGCATCGGCAAAACCATGCAGGGGCAGCCTTTGGGGGACGGCGCGGCGTTTTCCGGGCGGCCGGAGGTTACGCGCCAGACCTGGGAGGGCGTGGAGAAGATCGTGGCGTCCAAGCCCTTTCAGGTCACCAATTGCCCGGGCACCTGGTACTTGCTCTGCATGGAGACGGAACGGGAGATGCTGGCCCTGGTCTCCATGAACCACGCCTCCATGATCGCCCTTCTCATTGCCATGGTGGCCTTGATGATCGTGGTGTCCATCTGCGTGGCGCACTACCTGACCATGCGGCTGGAGACCGTGGCGGACGGCATCCGCAGGCTGGCCCAGGGGGATTTCTCCGTGCGGGTGAAAATCGGCGGCAAGGACGAGATCAACGTTCTGGGGGATTCCCTGAATCACATGGCGGGGCGGCTGGAGTCCCTCATCGCGGAGAACACCGATATCAAGCTCTCCCAGGAAAAGCTCAAAACCGCTAACAACGAGAGCCAGCTCAACGCCTTGAAAAGCCAAATCAACCCCCATTTCATTTTCAACACGCTGGAGGCCATCGGCTACGGCATCGAGGCCGGGCTGCCGGGAACGGAGCGCGCGGTGATGCTGCTGGCCCGGAGCCTGCGGCGCTCGGTGGACTGGAGCCGGGAGCGGATTCCCCTGGCGGAGGAGTTGGCCTTTGTCCAAGAGCATCTGGAAATCCAGAAGTTCCGCTATGGGGAGAAGCTGGCCTACCGCATGGACGTGCCGGAGGAGCTGCTGAATACCCCTATTCCCACCATGCTTTTGCAGCCCCTGGTGGAAAACGCCGCCAACCACGGCGTAGCCATGAAGCATGGCAAGGGGTCCATTGGGATATCCGCCTGTATCCAGGGGGAGCGGCTGTGCATCCGCGTCGCGGACGACGGCGTGGGGATGGACGAAATACAACTGGAGGAGCTGCGGGCCAGCCTGGCCAACAGAGCGTGCCCGGAGGACGGAAAGTACATCGGCCTGAAAAACGTCCATGACCGGATCAAGCTCACCTACGGCGAAGGGGCCGCTTTCCTCTTTGACAGCAAAAAGGGCGTGGGCACGGAGGTAACGCTGTTGATTCCTCTGACGCCCGCCCGGGAGATGGAGGAAGCACATGACCACAATCATGGTGGTGGATGACGAGCCCTTGGTGCGCAGCCACGTGGCCCGGCTGTTGAGCGGCGATCCCCGCTACAGCCTTCTCGCCCAGTGCCAGGATGGGGCCGAAGCCCTGGAATGGCTGGCCGGGGCCCAGGAGAGGCCGCAGATCGTGATCACCGATATCAGAATGCCCCGGATGGACGGCCTGACAATGATCGAGGAGCTTCGCGCCCGGAATATCGAGCCCTATTTCATCATCCTCAGCGGCTACCACGATTTCGAATATACCCAAAAGGCCATGCGCCAGGGGGTCAAAAGCTATCTGCTCAAGCCCATTGATCGGGCGGAGCTCATGATATGCCTCGTGGAGGCGGAGAAGGAAATTACGCGCCGGGACAACGTGCGCCGGGAGCTGCAAAAGGGCGCCATCGCCCAGCGGGAGCGCTTTGTCAGCGATATCCTCCATGGCTTTTCCATGGAGAACGCCGAGGAGCGCGCGGCCTTCTGCGGGCTGGAGAGGCAAGGCAAGGGGCTTACGCTGTTTCTCATCGAGTTCTCCCAGGACATGGAAAACGACGGGTTCTCCATCCGCGAGGCCATACGCCCCCTTCAAAGCGCCCATTGCGTGCTGGTGCCGGTGGAGGACACCCGCCTGGCCTGCCTGTGGCTGCACAGCGCCGGGCAAAACGCGGTGAAAAAGGCGGAAGAGCTTCGTGAAAACCTGTGCTTGTACGCCTCCCGGGTCACGGTGGTAATTGCGCCGGGGACGAAAGACTTCTCCCAGCTGCCGCAGCGGCTGCGGGAGGCCCGAAAGACGATGGACATCCGCAGCGTGCTGGGCCCCGGGGAGATCCTGTGGAGCCGCCCGGAACCGGCCTCGGCCCTGTCCGCTTTGGAGACCCTGAGCCACTGGCACCAGGAAAAGCTGGAAAAGGCCATGCTGGCGGGGGATGAGCAGCAGATCCGGGAGGAGGCCAGGCAGCTCTTCGCCATCCTGGAAACGGTGAAGGGGAAGCCGGCGGTGTTTGAGGGAGCCTGCTTTACGGCCATCATGTGCGCCCTGCGCCTGATTACGGAGCGGGGCGGGGACGTGAGCAGCGTAACGGGAAAGGCCTTCTCCTTGCAGGAGATATGCCACAGCCTGCCCTTTGACCAGCTGCGGGAATGGTTTGTGGACTTTTATCTGAAAACCGGCAACTACCTGCGGCACATGAGGGCCGGGTCCAACCGGCAGCTTTCCCAGCGCGTCCAGGCGTTCATCGAGGAACACTACGCCCAGGAGATCACTTTGGCCTCCCTTGGGAAGGAGTTGTATTTCAGCCCCGTCTACCTGGGCCAGCGCTTCAAAAAGGAAACCGGGGAAAGCGTCCTGGCCTTTCTGTGCGCCACCCGCGTGGAAAAATCCAAGCAGCGGCTGCTGGATACCGAGGACCCCATTTACGAAATCGCCTTCTCCTGCGGCTTTCAAACGGTACGGGGCTTTTACCTGGCCTTCAAAAAGCAGGAGGACTGCACGCCCAGCGAGTGGCGCGAAAGGATGAGGAAACCATGACCACCTATAAAAAAGGAATCAACCTGGGGGGCTGGCTGGCGCAATACGACCGCTTTTTGGATGTGAAAGCCCATTACGCCACCTTCATAACCCCCAATGATCTGGACCAGATCGCCTCCTGGGGCGCGGACCACGTGCGGGTGCCCTTTGAGTTCGGCATCCTCACCGACGCCACCTTCGAGTATCTGGACCGGTGCGTAGAGTGGTGCAAAAGCCGGGGCCTGGGGGTGATCCTGGATCTGCACTATGTACAGGGCCAGTCCTACGACACGCTGCTGGCGGTGAACCCCATGTTCCTGCCCCAGGGCCGGGATATCTTCGTGAAGGTATGGGACAAGGTGGCGAAGCATTTTGCCGCCGCCGGGGACGAGGTGGCCTTCGAGTTGTTCAACGAGGCCCAGGACAACACGGGGTATCTGTGGAACGCCATGATTCCCCTGGGTATCGCGGCCATTCGCAAGCACAACCAAAAAAGCGCCATCTATGTGGGAAGCAACCATATGAACAGCGTCTTTACCCTGGACGCGCTGCCCCTGCAGGAGGATGGGAACATCGTTTACAACTTCCACTTCTACGAGCCCCATCCCTTCACCCACCAGCGGGCCCACTTTGACCAGGACATGGTGGAATACGATACCGCCATCTCCTTCCCCGGCGGCTTCCCCCACTTCAAGGCGTTTTTGGACGGCCATCCCGTGTCCCGGGCCAAGTCCGCCTATCTGCTCTGGCATGACTGCGATGAAACGGTGGTTCAGCGGGGCATGGAGCATGCCAAGCGCTTTCGGGATTATACGGGCAAGCCGCTGTACTGCGGCGAATTCGGCGTGATTGAGCGCGCCCCGGAGGAGGACGCGGCCCGGTGGGCGCGGGCCTGCGTGGCGCGGATGCGGGAGATGGACGTGGGCTACGCCTATTGGACCTATAAGCTGATGGACTTCGGGCTGGTGGACGAAAACAGCCGCCTTCGCTTTCCCAAGCTTGTGGAGGCTGTTTTTCAGGAGTGATCCCCCTTCAAGGGCTGCCTTGCTCCGGAAGAAAAACGAAAGGCGGACTGACAGATGAAATTCGGCAACGGCTGCTGGCTTCAAAAGGAGGGCTGCGCCTGCTTCTCCCCCAAGCAAGTATCCTTCCTCCGCAAGGAGGAGCGGCGCGTCACGCTCCTGGCGCCCACCGAAAGGATCCGGACGCGGGGCGATACCCTGGGCGGCATTGTCCTCACCCTGGAGATCACCGCGCCCGCGCCGGAGGTATTGCGGGTCAGGACCTTCCATCACATGGGGACCCTGGGGGATGCCCCGGCCTTTGCGCTGGACCTTGAGGAGGGCCTAGGGCTGCAAACCCGGGAGGACGGGGAAACCCTCCGGGTTTTCAGCGGCCAGTTGGAGCTTGTGATCCACAAGGCCGCCTGGAGCATGACCTACCGGAGAAGCGGCGAAGTCCTGACCCAGAGCGCCGCCAACGATCTTGCCCTGATGAAAACGGACTGGCGCGGCTTCGCTTACGACAGGGGAAGCGGCGACGCCTATATGCGCCAGCAGCTTAGCCTGGGGGTGGGGGAGCTGGTCTATGGGCTGGGGGAGCGCTTTACCCCGCTGGTGAAGAACGGGCAGAGCGTGGACATCTGGAATGAGGACGGAGGCACCTCCTCCCAGCAGGCCTACAAGAACATCCCCTTCTATTTGACCAGCCGGGGCTACGGCGTGCTGGTGAACCACCCGGAGAAGGTTTCCTTTGAAATCGGTACGGAGCACGTTTCCAAGGCCGCGTTCAGCGTGGCGGGGGAAAGCCTGGATTATTTCCTCATCAACGGCCCCACCATGAAAGAGGTCCTGATGCGCTACACCGGCCTCACCGGCAGGCCCGCCCTTCCGCCCCGGTGGTCCTTCGGGCTGTGGCTGTCCACCTCCTTTACCACCTCCTATGACGAGGCCACCATCACGGAGTTTATCCAGGGGATGGCCCGGCGGGAGATTCCCCTGAGCGTGTTTCACTTTGACTGCTTCTGGATGAAGGATTTTCATTGGTGCGACTTCACCTGGGACAGCCGCACCTTCCCCGACCCCGAAGGCATGCTCCGCCGCCTTCATGAGAAGGGCCTCAAGGTGTGCGTGTGGATCAACCCCTACATCGCCCAGGCCTCCCCCATGTTTCAGGAGGGCATGGAGCATGGGTATCTCCTCAAAAACGCCGCGGGGGGCGTGTGGCAGTGGGATATGTGGCAGCCCGGCATGGCCATTGTGGACTTTACGAACCCGGAGGCGTGCCGGTGGTACCAGGAAAAGCTGGAAGCGCTTTTAGACATGGGCGTTGACTGCTTTAAGACGGATTTCGGCGAGCGGATTCCGGTGGACGCCGTCTACCATAACGGCGCTTGCCCCGGGAAGATGCACAACTACTACGCCTACCTCTACAACAAGGCGGTATACGACCTGCTGGTAAGGAAGCGGGGCCAGGGGGACGCGGTGCTCTTTGCCCGGGCCGCCACGGTGGGATGCCAGCGCTTCCCGGTGCACTGGGGCGGCGATTGCTGGTCCACCTACGAGGCCATGGCGGAAAGCCTGCGGGGCGGCCTGTCCCTGACCCTGTCCGGGTTTGGCTACTGGAGCCACGACATCGGCGGCTTTGAAGCCACCTCCACAGCGGACGTATACAAGCGCTGGGCCGCTTTTGGGCTTCTGTCCACCCACAGCCGCCTGCATGGCAGCACCTCCTACCGCGTGCCCTGGGCCTATGACGAGGAAGCGGTGGACGTGCTGCGGTTCTTTACCAAGCTCAAGCTTACGCTGCTTCCCTACCTGCTGGCCAGCGCGGCGGAAACCTCCCAAACGGGGGTGCCGATGATGCGGGCCATGGCCCTGGAATACCCCCGGGACCCGGCCTGCGCCTATCTGGACAGGCAGTACATGCTGGGGGAAAAGCTGCTGGTGGCCCCCATTTTCAACCACCGGGGGCTGGCGGAGTATTACCTGCCCCCAGGGCAGTGGACGCGCCTGCTCACCGGGGAGAGGGTGAGCGGCGGAGCCTGGCGGCAGGAGGAGCACGGCTATCTGTCCCTTCCCCTCTTTGTCCGGGAAAACACCCTTCTTCCCATGGCCCCAGGGCTGGAGGGGGCCGAGGCGGATTACGGCGGCGGCCTGACCCTGAATGTCTACGAGCTGGGGGCCTCGGCGCAGGCCGCCGTCTATGAAGGGGAAGAGCGCATCCTTCATGTGTCCATGGACAGGGCGGGCGACCATATCCGGTGCGCCATTGCCGGGGATTGCCCCTGCCGCGTGGTCTTCCACCACCTCCTTGTGCGGCGGCTGGAGGGCGGGGAGCTTTCCTTGGACGGCCAAAACAGCATCGTTTTGCTGCCGCCATCGGCGAAGTCTTTTGAATGCTGGGTGTAGAAAAAGCATTCCGTAACGCGCGGGCCCGGCACAAAGCATAGCT
>JAYFPK010000058.1:0-27089 GCA_034927815.1 Candidatus Limiplasma sp. | reverse complement strand
CACAACCCCGTCCACAGTCAGCCCGTTGGCGGCCTGATACGCACGCACCGCCGCATCGGTGGCCGGGCCGAACTGCCCGTCCTCAGCCAGCGTGTCCCCGCCGCCGATATCGTTGAGCCACGCTTGCAGCCGCCTGACAGCGCCGCCCAGGCTGCCGCGCTTGACGGCGTAAAACTTGCTCACGTCCGGGATGCCGGTGCCGGCAGCTCCCAGGCCCTCGGGGTCCTCCTTGGCGGTATCCTCGGCGGTAAGGCCGGCTCCCAGGGTCACGCCGGGCTTGATCGCCTTGCCGTAGTCGATCTCCGGAAACCATATGACATGGGTCCAGGCGTTGCGCAAGGTGCTGCCGGCCACCCGCTTCATGGTCTGCCCGGAGTGGACCACATTGCACTTACGCCGCTTGCCGTCCCTGTCCACATCCTCCAGCGCGTCCTCCCCCACGTACAGGCCCACATGGGTGGCGTCCCCCAGTCCGTCCCCCCGGTACTTAGCTGGGGTGGTGTCGCTTACCTCCTCGATAATCAGCAGCCCGACCCCCGGCACCAGCTTGCCCTCGGCCCGGGCGTTGCCGATGCTCCCCAGCCACGCCGCAGCCCTGGCCATAGCATTGCTCCCGGAGTAGGCCATGGAGCCACCCGCCCGGCGCACCATCTCCTCCACAAAGGCCTGGCAGTCCATCCGGCTGTACGGGATTTTTTCCGCCACCGCCTTGACCGCCTGGGCAGCCACCGCCGCCCCTGTCGGTTTTTTGATCTCGTTTGCCATGGTCATTCCTCCCCTCTTAGCACCGCCGCCCGGATATGCTCCTTGTCCTCCCCGCTCAAAGCGGTCCAGGCGGCCAGAATCTCTTCTAAGTCTTCTCCCGCAGCCACCCGTATCCGGGCGGAAGTTATTAGAATGTATAGCCTTACGCACCTCATAGCGCACCTCCAATCATGTCCGCCATGGCCAAAATCACATCATCCATCTGGGACCGCAGGACTTCCGTGGGCGTAGGCACAGGCTGGGGATTGGGCAATGGATCATGCACCAGCGCCCCGTCCACCAAGCGCCAATCCTGCTGCCGGGTAAAATCAAATTCCGGGGGGAACTCGTGCTCCACCTCCCCTTCCCCCAGGTGGTGGGTGGCGCTGGTGGCCCCAATGCGCCCGGTGGTGTCTGTCATCACATACATGTCAATCCCTCCTCTATATCACACCGGCAATGCGGGTTATATTGTACAGAGCGTTGCTGGTAACTGCTGTTGAAGTGAGTCCAACAGCTAAGTTAACGAGCAATTTTATTGTTTGCGTGCTCGCATTCAGCTCCGCGTACCCCACTTGTAGGATTATTTTTAAGATTGTTCCATCCGCACATGGCAGCATGAACACAATATTATTCACGCCTACATTGCGGATTGCAAAGCCGGGCCGCCATCCGTCAAAAGTCACAACAAAGATGGTATACAGAGCTATGCCCGGTACAGTAATCTCCCCGGTGCTCCATGTCCCTTCCCACAACGTTGTGGGCTTAAGCGTTCGGCCCGCCAGCAAATCCGTGACCCGGTCGTTTACCGCCTTACCTTGCGCCGCGCTCAGGGGTTTATTGGTGGCTGTGGATATAAGATCGTTGATAATATCAGCAGTCAGCACCCTTTCCTCCAGAGCCGCGCTAAGCTTGGTGGCATCCAATCCGCTCGTCGGGATGTCCGCGCCGGTCAATGCTTTCCATACTGTATCGAAATCCGTTGCAGAGTTCTTGCTCAATATTTGCCCGGCAGATCCTCCCGTAGGTATCCCTGCGCCATCTGCGCCTTTTACATGCCCCAAATTCAATTCAGCCAATGCAATCCCTCCTAATCGATCGTGAGTATTAGGTCGCCGTTTCCGTTGATGGACAGGTTCGGCGGATCCTCCCCGGTCATATAGGCCAGGATTAGGTCGCCGTCCCCGTTGACATATAGGGCATACTGTCCCCCTGCGATATCGGCGATCACACCGTCGCGCCCGTCCTTCCCGGATTTCAGCCCAAAGGTGATGTGCTTGTGCCCGTCCACCTCGCCCAAGGTGGCGCTGGGTTGGCCGATGGAGTGGACTTCCGTGGCGCTGACAGTGAGATTTGCCACTTTGTTTGCGTTGGCGGTGGCCGTGACAGCTCCTGCCGCCGCGCTGTTGGCGCTGGCAGCGGCGAGGTTGGCCGCCGCCGTTCCTGCCGCCATGGCGTCCATCTGGGCCAGGAGGTCCTCCAGGGAGGGTACGATATCCTCCGGGTCGATCAGCGTATCCGTAGCGCTGTTCAAGACGGTGGCGGTGACATCCAGCGGGGTCACCGTGGCGCCCCCGGCGGTCAGGCGCAGGAGGATGCGGATTCTTCCGGGCACCGCGTAGCACTCATAAGGCAGCGTGGCGGTGACTGTGTTCCCGCTGATGCTGGCCGCGAAGATCACCGTTTGCCGGTTGGACAGCACCACGCCGCACAGGCCAGAGGCTCCAGTCAGGTCCGCCGCCGCCCCTCCCCGTTTTGCCGTCATGATGACCCGGTGGGCCAGCTTGTCCCCCTGCTCCAAGGGCTCCGCGATTGTCACCTGCCTTGTGCCCGCGTCCAGGTCTATCGTAAATGCCAGGGGAATGATGATGTCAGCCAAGGGATCAGCTCCTTTGTTCTTGAAGTCTGTTTGTTTTGCTGGTAGAATCAAACCAACATGGATGTACGGATAAAAACGAGAGTGCTCATAATGCGAGCACCCAAAGGAGGCAAACGCTTGACAGACTCAAACTTAAGTATCTATGAGCATTTAGCCCTGATATACGCACAGCGCAATACCGACAGGGGATCTAGCCCGGAAGAATATATGCGCAAATTCTTAGGGGCTCATGAAAAAATCGTTGAAGAAGCTAAGAGGCTTCAGCGCGAGAGGAATCAGCGTTAAGCTTCCACAGCGCCTCGAGAGCAGAAAGCAGCGCGGTTGTTAAATCAGCCAAATGCCGCGAGTCCAATCCCGCATTCTCTTTGCTGGCTGCAACCAGCAATTCCACCTGATTCTCCAAAATACTCCGTGCATCCATGGGCATTCTCCTTTCTTTTCCAGTCCTTTTGCTCTCCATCAAGTATCCTTTAGATTACAAGTGATATAGACCTCGCGGTATCTATCGTCTCGTTAATATTGCAATCAGGCTCACAATCACCGCCGCGATAGAAACCAGTATCGGGAAAATCCAGTACCATTGCTTGAATTCAGGCATTATGATCTCTCCTTCCGCTTTCCTGTTGTTTGTGGTACTATCAATGCAGCATATCGGATGGGAGGTGATCCCACTGGCATGGTGATCAATGTTCATGGTACTATCCATAAAAAAGAGGACCAGACAATAGGTTTGCCGATTGGGATTCAGGCTCTTTCATCTGTGGGAGGCACCCTTGTTTTCGAAGCTCCTCTCCATACTGCAAAAGATCTGCCCACTCCTTCGATTTTTCGATTAGGGACCACTCGAGGGGAGATAATAGCAAAGCTACTGTGATGTTTCGGCCATGCTCAAAATGGTCGGTTCCAATGTATGCGCAAAACGAATCGGACGTCTGCATGATACGCTTGCACTCTTCTTCGATACCGCTATGGATTATGACAGGAGGTTTCAACATGAGGAAATTCACCGCCTTTCTTCTCGCCCTGGTTCTACTGCTCCCCGCTCTGGCCCTCGCCGAAGAGGCTCCTGCGTTCGACTTCACCGCCGAGGAGTGGCTGGAGCGGTATGCGGCGCTCGTGCCGGAGGATGATCCGTATTACTTTACGGAGTTCAATAATCCGGAACTGGTTGGTCAAACTTCAAGATTCTTTTTTCGTCGTCAGGAGTTCTCTACATCGGCAGAATACATTGAGGTGGATAGTCTAAAAAAAGATGCTGGCGTATGTGTTATTTGGATATCGGCTCCTCTTATCACGAATCGAGGCGCGATTGAGCCAGATTTGTTACTAGAGAGCAATGAGAACCTGCGGACTATAGCGGAAAGATGTATCCTCGCTACAGACCCGATGCTAACTAGCGAGGACATTCAAGCGATATGCTCTGATCTAGGTATGTTTGGATATTCGGAAGATCTTCTATACGATCCGGTTTCAGTGCAAAAAAACGGAATCACATATACATTTGGCGTGGGGCCGTATATTGCCATTTCCATGGTAGACGACCCAAGCATATTTTAGGGTCCCTCTTGATCATTATGAAGGCCGCACCTTACTAGATGCGGCCTAGGACCGGGGGTTGACGGGTCACGCGTGGTTGTCCTGCAAATGCCTTCCGATGGCCGCTGCGCCCCGCTCGTTGTACCGGAAGGACGGCACTTCCTTAGCACTGTACTTTGCCTTGTCCATCACGGTAACACCGTACTCGTCCGCTTTTAGGCCGTGCTTATTGGCGATACGCCCCACCCTATTGCCGGTGACACCGTACAGCTTGCCGACCTCCTCGGCGCTGTATGTTTGCTCCACGGCAGGTAGGGCGATTACCTTTCGCCCTGTCAAGGCTTCGCTGGCGTAGCTGGCGCAGATTTGCTTATGCTGCGGGCTTTCCGGCAGGAGCCCGCCTAGCTTGTACCACATATTTGCGGTGCGGGTTTTTGCATTCATCAGCATGGCTTCCGCCCGCTGCTTTTTGATGTCCACGCCGGGGGCGGTGTACGCGCCTGTGCGGAGCACCGACGGCACTATATCGTCAAATACCCAGCTTTCAAACTTTTGCGCGGCTGGAAGCTGGCTGTTTGCGATCAGGCGGGACAGGTCGCCCAAGGTGATGTAGTTCTTTTCTTGGACACCACTAGATGTAGGGGAGTCACGTTTCGTTACCCCCTTGCAATGATCAATAATTGCCTTGCGCGGGTTTGCATAGCCGAGCATCTTCGCGCAATCCGTGGCGGGAAAATGCTCCTTCCCGTCGATCATGACGACTTCCAAAGAACCAAACTGCTGATTTTCAAAAACCTTGATCTCGTTCATATGGATATCTCCCTCCGCTCTTTTTTCTCTGCTTTGTTCGCGCCGCAGCCTTGCCAGCTCCGCTATGTTGCGCTGTGCCTGTTCCGGATGCAGGGCTTCCCATTCTGCTCTCGCTTCCTTGTACTGCGGGCTGTTCGTCCCGAAGCTGCCCGCCAAGCGGCTTCCTTCGTGGCTGTTGAGGAAATTGTTCATTACATCGTATAGGGGCACCATGACTTTTTCCGGCATACAAAAACCTCCTTAATTCGGTCATTTCGGTTGACCAAAGGAGGCAGATATGATAAGATTTATCTGCCAGCCTTTGGTTGGCGGGAGTGAGACTAGCGAACTGTAGTGAGGGCTGCTAGTCTCATTTTTGCTTAGATTCAGATACGTGTTCCATCAAAATCATTCGAACTAATCCGCTGATCGTAGTTCCTATCTGCGCTGCCTCTTGTTTCAACGCCTCGTCAACCTCTGGCGAGATAAACACGCGTATCTGAATCGTGTTTTTCTTTTCCTTGGGGGACACCATATCACCTGCCTTTCACATAGCTATTATATAGCCATGTTATAGACAAGTCAACCCCTAAATTTTCAAGTTCACTCAGTAATTCCCCCCCGAAATCGACCGAATAAAGGTCTTTACATGCAGGTCGGCCACAATCCGGGTCAGCGCATCTGGAGTGATTCGAATTGTATGCCATGTCCCCCTGGTAATTTTCCCCGCGCCATCTTTGGATAGATAAGGCACGGCGTCAAACTGATTATTCACAATCGCGGATAGTGGCACAGTGCTCCCATCTACGGTAATGGTTGCGCCAGAGGCCGTTCCACCGCGATAGATACCAGGTTGTAACGGGTGGGTATGCGCAGGGATGGGCACGCTGTGAGTGTGGGATGATACGTTGTGTGTATGCTGGGACAGGGCGGTGTTCAGGTTGTGGTCATGCGTCTTTAACTCATGGACATGTGACGTGCCGCCTGCTGTTGCTTGTATGGTGAAGGCGTTACTTCCTCCAGTCCCCCAAGTCGCAGGACCCGTATAGTTCCCCCCGCCAGGCTCATAGTTTCCGCCGCCGCTCGTCCCGCCGCCCCCGCTGGAACTGGTCTGCGTACTACCGCCCCCGCTGGCCGCGCCCTGGGAATAGGACCGGAACGCCTCGAACTTGAACCGGCACATCACCGCGTTGATCCAAACGGCATTGGGGTCAACGTAGAAGCTCATCTCCGCCGGGTTGCTTCCGTCCGCGTTGTCAGAAAAATGCACCGCATACTGATTCGTACTCCCCTGGCTGTACAGCTCCCCAATGGCGGCCTTGCGCTTGAGCTTAATCATCTCGTTTACGCTGTCCCGGTTTTTATTCGCCAGGGTCACGGTCACATTGGTGTTGTCGTCGTATACATCCCGCTTCTGGATCGTCACCACCCGCTCGTTCAGGGTAACGCCGTAATCCGGCAGGCACACCCGGCACAGCCGCCCGATGTAGAATTTATCCATGGGCTGCCCGGTGAGGGAGTACAGGTCCCGGCCCTTCGCCGTCACCGTCACCGTGGGGTTTTTCACCTTCTCCAGAACGCTTTGGGCCATGGCCTTGAGTGTTGCCGCCTCGGTGACGCTGGTTTCCGTATAGGTGCTTGCCACCACACCCCAGGTGGAGATGGTGTCCGCGTCCAGGTACTTCACCCCGCCATTGGCCGGGGCGATGGTGAGCTGGTTCACGCCCTCGCCATACCCCAGGGGATACATCCGGGTGCACAGGTCGCTGCGGTCAATAGCCACCTGCACGTTTTCCACATTCCGGCTCAGGCGCATTTCGCTCATATCCCCGGCCTGGGCTTTGATCAGGTTCAGCACCCAGGGAAAAACGCTGGTGTCATAGGTCCACTGGTATTCCTCGGTGAGGGGTTCCGCAAGGCTGATGATGGCCCGCAGCAGGTTTTCATTCTCAAAGCTGTACTGGTACTGGGTGGTGAATTCGCAGGTCCCCAGGGTCCACATCTGCCGGGGCTGCAAGGCCAAAAGCTGGGTCAGCACGGTACGCAGGTTCACCCCCGTGCCGCCGTATTCCCGGTAGCCGAAGATCACGCCGTCGGAGAGGGTGGTCAGGGCGTGATGGAGGTAGGCCGTCATGGTGCCACCCCTGGAGTAGCTGTTGTCCGTCTCCGTCACCCGGAATACCCCCAGGCTGCCCCCCACGTCGTAGAGCTCCACGTACTCGCCGACCGTCACCGCTTCCTCCGGGATCAGCGTGAGCTGGGCTTTGTGCAACGGCATCATGTTTAGCTCGTATTCCACCCGCGTGGGGTGCAAACGGCGTACCTCGCCCATGTTGGCGTCCAATACCCTGGGTAGCCTGATGTCGTTTTTTTCCTGCATGTTGATTCTCCTTCCAAATGTAAAGACGATAATCTAGGATAACTCAATCGCTTACAGGCACCACTTTTACGTCAAATCCGTGTTTTACGATTATTTCTCCATCAGAAATAATGGCTATAACTTCCTGACCGTCTTCTGCCGTAACGATTCGCCCATCAGACTTTGATGTTATTACGATCGAATCTAATCTTTCACCGTTCAGTTCCATGCCCTTTCTCCTTTTCAGATTATCAGAATCTGCCTATCGCACTTAACACCACGCTGGCCGCCGTAGCCGTGGTGACGGTGATTTCGTTGCTCCTGCGCTGGTACAGGATCAGGTCATCCGCGCTGGCCGCCGTGCGCCTGGCCATGGCGTTGGCTCCGTTGGCGGTGAGGGTGAGGAAGCCCCGGGCATCATAGGCCGCCACAAGACTTCTTCCGGCTGGAAGCCCAAGCCCGGCAAAGGAAAACCACCGCCCATTCACGGAAACGGTCGCTGTGTTCATGGCCGAGGAGCCGGTGTTTTTGATCTCAAACTCCAAGAACGTGGTGGGCGCCGTGCCCGGCGGCTGGAGCGTGGTTTTTTTCGCAACCCCCGCCGCCGTGGTCAACGTGGCTTTCACAGGCTGAATAGCGCTCCAGCAGGGGTCATAGGCAGTGAATACTACGGAGCAGGTGTTCGCAAAGTCCCGGACGCTGGACAAGGCGGGATACTCGGTCACCTCCACCCGGATCATCTGCCCGGCCCGGTGCCCTGCCTCCAGGCTGCCCCCGTCCCCCAGCCAGGCCAGCACCTCGTCGAAGATTTCCCGCCTGCGGCCCTGTGCCCGTTCCCGGATGGTGAAGTCCGCCCGGATGGTGAGGACCGTCTTGTGCCGGGAAAGCCGAAGCTGGCCGTCGTACTTGCTGTTGTCGGCAGTTTTCACGTTCACCTTGGGAGCCTGTTCCTGGATGTTCAGCAGCCGCACCTTGGGGTCCAGGCTTTCCAGGCCGATGCCGTTGAGCCACATACAATCACCCTTTCACACGTCGGCCCTGTACGGCGCTTACCGTGGGCTCCACAATCCGGCCTACCATCTCGCCGTTGAGGCTGACCATCACGTCCCCGCCCTCCGGAGCGAAGTCCCAGATAGCCCTTGCCATAGCCTCATAGTCGAGCTTCAAGGACGCCGGGGCCGCCTCCCGCACATTCATCCCGCCCCGCCACAGCGCGGCCTCGGAGGCGGTCAAAACGGCCTCTCCCTTGTGCAGGGAGGCCGGGTATTCATCGTAGGGCACATATTCCAGGCCTGCCCTGTGAGGGTAGCCGTAGCGGTTGCCATAGCTGGTCACGGAGGCGCTTTGGGCAGCCGCCACAGCGCTTTGCACCGCGTCCCGCACCGCGTTTGCCAGCACGCCGGCGTTTTCATTTACCCCCTGGGCAATGGAGGACACGATGCTCCGGCCCGCATTCACGAACATGGGGTTGGTCAGGGACAGCGTGGTCAGCGCCTCGGACAGGGATGCCGTCACCGCGTCCTTCAGATAGGGGTACTCCCGGTATCCGTCCCCGGCCGCCTTGGCAAAGCCCCGGCCTGCGGATGCGGCCCCCACCTCTCCGTCCGTGACGATCTGGTTCATGGTCTCCACCATAGCGTCCACGTCCAGGCCCAAGGTGGTGATAAGGGTTTCCATGTCCGTCAGGATGGCGGCGGCGTCCTCGCTCACCTTGGCCTTGGCCGCGGCAAGGGCTTCCTGGGCTGCCACCCCGCTTTTCGTGGCGGTTTGGATGGCGGTGGAGAGCTCCTCCACGGTGAGGGCCTGGGCCTGGAGGGCGCTGGTCTCGCTCTGATCCTCTGCCGCCGCCGCCGTATCGTCTGCGGCGCTTTGAGCGGTATCCGCCGCTTCGCTCATTTCTTCGGATTTTTCCGTTGCCGTATCGCTGGCGGCCTCCAGATTGATTCCCATTTCCCGAAGCGTCTGGTTGGTGTTCTCCTTCTCGTCACCAATCGCCGCGATTTCGCTGTTATACCCTTCAACAACACTTTGGGCGGTTTCAAATTTTTCGTTGGTGGAATCCAGCTCTACCCCTGTATTTATCAGGCGAGCTTCAAACAAGTTCAAAAGCCCCGATGCATAATCCTGAGAGGTGGCCCAATCGTTGAGGATATAACTGCCATCCGCCAGACGGGTCATATAGGTGGTGATGTTGGGGATTCCGTCCAAATAAGCGCCATTGAGAGCGGAAACGCTCTGATAACCGTTGGCTTGCAGCTCCGTCAACGCCGCTTGTGTGCCTTCATGCGCTTTTTGAGCTGCATCGAGCGCAAGCCATGCTTCTTTTTGCGCCGTAGTCGCTGTCACCAGATTGGTGGTAGCGGTAATCAGCGCCTCATCATACTGGGCGGAGAGAACCTGGGCTGCCTTGGCGAGGGCATGATCAGAAAGCGCCTGGATGTTGTCCCGCAAGGCCTGAGTGTTGCTTTGAAACAGGCCCGTCTCCGCGTCTATGTCCGCCTTGAGCTCTGGGTATAAGTTTGTGAGCGCGGCAACGGCGTTTTGCATAGCCAGTGCGTCCGCATCGGTAAGGCTTTCCTTGTTCTCCAGGGTTTCCAGGGTCAGAAGGTACCCTTCGGCCAGTTCCTTGCGGGTTTGGATGTTGGCAACGGTGTCCGCGTAGGCGGTCTCAGCAGCATCCACGGTGGCCATGAAGGAATCGAAATCCTGTTTGATACCGTTAATAGCATCAGGCAATCCGTTGTTCTTCGGGCCCTCAAAGATGCTGTTCAACCCTTGCAGTACCCAGTTGATCACCGGCAGCACCTTTTCCCCGATGTTGGTAGCCAGGGTGGAGATATTCAGTTCCAACGTGGTGAGCTGGTTGGCAAAATCCCCGCTATTCTCGGCAAAGTGCCCCTGAATGCCGGAGGTCTGGTCCATGATGTAGGCATACCGCAGGGCGGCCTTTTCCGCGTCGGTCATGGAGGCATAGCTTTGATTGAGCCCCTGGGACACCGCATAGGCCTCCAGGCTTGCCGTGCTCATGCTGATACCGAATGCGTCCAGCGCCCCTGCATTACCCTCAATAGCCGCCTGGAGCGCGTCCATGGTATCCGTCTGATCCGCGCCAAAGGCGCTGGCCATGTCCCCGGATAACCCCACAATGGAGGTGGACATGCTGGCGATATATTTTTCGCTGACCCCCAGCTTTTTGAGGCTGGCCCCTACGTCCCCGGCATATTCCCGGGCGTTGATCTTCCCGATGCCATATGCGGCCTTGGCGTTGTCCGCAAAGGCGGATACCTGGGCGGCGCTATCCCCGAAGAGGGTTTCAACCCGCTTTTGCCATTTCTCTAACTCCGCGGCGTTTTCGATGCCGTTCTTGATGAAAGCCAGCGCGAATTGTGCCAGGGTTTGAAACGCTTCGGAGGACACGATCTTCTTGAAGACATCGCCTATGCTCCCGGTGCTCTGCTCCATCCCGTCCGAAATACCGCCGCCCAGTTCCTCTCCGATTTCTTCCCCGGTATCCTTGTCCAGGGAGTCCTCCAGACCCTCCTGGACCTTCCCGCCCAGGTCCTCGCCCAGATCACTATCCACTTCCTCGGCAAGACCTTCCCCAACCTCTGCTCCGGCGTCTTTTCCTGCCTCCTTATCGAGGGTGCTTTCCAGCCCTTCTTGCACATCTTCGCCCAGGTCCTTCCCCAGGTCGTTATCCACTTCCTCGGAAAGTCCATCCGCGACGGCTTCCCCCATCTCCTGCCCGGAGTCTTCCAGGGTGCCGTCCCCGGCCGCTTCCGAAATGGCGGACGTTACTCCCTCCACAGCTTTCTCGCCGATGGTTTTACCCAGGGCCTCGCCAGCCTCCGCAATCTCCTCGGCTATGCCTTCCGCCGCTTGCTCCACGTTGGCCTGCAGCGTATCCAAGTCATCCTGGAGGCTGTCGTGGTCAAGTCTGGTATCAATAATCAGCGTTCCATCAGACATGTTCATGCCCTTTCTTTTTTAGCCCGTGTGTGATACCATTGGTACAAATCATTGCACAAAACAGGAGGAATCATAATGGCAGACATCATTAAAGCTCTTGCGGTTATTCTATTGCTTGTCTTGGTGATATTCTCCATTATGCTTGGCGATGCACAGCACAATACTTGGCTTGCGATCGGTGGCTGCATCTCTGCCATTATCTTTGTGGCCCCGTTGTATCTACTGGGCTATGTTCTTGGGTTGCTGCAAGCGATTCAAGCAAACACCTTCAAGACCGCCGAGGCAAACGCTGCATGCTCCGAGATTCTTGCTCATGTCCTTGAAAAAATGAAAGCGACTAGCGATGTGCAGCCTGCCGCCCTCCCTACCTCAGTGGCAGAGCCACTTAGTGCTACCCAAGTCTTCGATAAGGCGCTTGGTGTTGCTCAAATTGATCGCAGCCAGGAAATCATTGCATGCCCTGCCTGTGGAACGAATCAAAAGTCGAATAGAAATGTTTGTTTTCGGTGTGGAATAAAATTTGTCGGGGCTAATGAAGGAGTAGAACACTCCTAACGCAATTATCATTCAGATATTCGCTGCATCCGTTAACGATGGCCTTGTGTACTGTCTGAATAACATCATCCCGACCCATGGTTTTCCCTCCTGTCATCAATCCCGTAAAAGTCCCCTCACATCCCCGCCGTGCATCAGCGCCTGGGCCACCCGGGCCTGCATGGCTTCCTCCGCGCTGCTCATGCGCTTGGGGATCTGGGCGTTGCGCTTGGCGATTTCCGCGCTTTGCTTGTCCTTGCCCTTGAGCTTGGTGGTATCCCGGCCCCGGGTATAGAGCCGGGCGGACAGCGCCGTGCCTTCTCCAAGCCCCCGCAGCAGGGCCAGGAAGGAATACCAGTGCAGATACTCCACCCGCAGCAGGTCCAGGGCATATTGCTGCCAAAAGCTGGCATAGATCACGTCCGCGTCAAACTCAAAATCCATGGGAGGCGCATGGGGATCCCGCTGGCCCGCCTCCCCCAGAGGCAGCCATTCCAACAGGCGAAGATAGGCGCTGGGCGGCCATTCCCCGGCGTAGAACATCCGGCAGGCCATCCCCGGCTTGTGCCGCTCCGCGATTTCCGGCTCTCCCAACAGCCGATATATTTTCAGGATCACCCGAAAGTCCGCATGGATGGGATAGCTTACCCCTTCCACCTCCAGGGCCTCCGGCAACGCTTTCTCCAGCGGAAAGGACAGGCTGAAACGCTTATTCATAGTCTTTCAGCCGTTCGGTATAGCTGCCCGCTGCCTCGGTGACGATCCGGTTCATGAGCTTCAGGGAATCCTTCACCCCCACGGGCCGCCCCTGGGCAATAGCCGCCATGGCGCCGGGGCCCAGAATCTCATCAATGATGTCGGCGCATTCCCGCACCGCCTTCATGATCTGCTTCACGCTGGAATCCTTGTTCAGCTTGATGTACTTCTCGCTAATCTTCATGGCGCGGTCAAAGATATCCCCGTCGCTCATTTGCAGCTCGAATACATGACCATTCACGCTGAGCTTGGGGACTGGCTCGAATTGATAGGTGATTTCTTTCATGGTTTTCCTCCATTCAAAAGCCCGGCTCCAAAGAGACGGACTTTCATTGTGTACTTTGATATTTATAACCCCCCTGCGGCCTACTCCCCGAAGCCCTCGATTCTGCGGCGTGCATGAAGTGCGAACCGGAAGCAGACAGGAAAGTGCAGGGAGATTCGTACCCGAGAAAGGGTGCAGAGAGCGAAAAAAGAGGAAAAAAGCGAGTGAACGAGGAATTATATGGTTAATAAAAAATACAAATTGGGGGGATCAGGCAAAGTTGTACAGATTTTGAGAGACCTTTTTAGAGTAGAATGCTGTCGCTCCCCTCGCGGGGGCGTGGATTGAAATTATGCTTACAACCGCGCCGGATCGACCGTAGAAGGTCGCTCCCCTCGCGGGGGCGTGGATTGAAACAGCCTATACGAATCAAAAACCAAACAGTGCCACGTCGCTCCCCTCGCGGGGGCGTGGATTGAAACGGCGGGGATGTGTACTTGGGCGTGGATAAGGTAAGTCGCTCCCCTCGCGGGAGCATGCCAACCACCTCATTGTAAAGGCAAAGGAGAGCCTGTCAGCGCTCTCCTTTGCTTTCCCATAACATTCTTCCCCTGCTTACGCCTCCGTGAACGTCTTGGTTTCGGTGTTAAAGGTGCCCTGCGCCAAGTCGCCGATGCGTCGTTCGCATTCAACATTAGCATTGGTACTTACTTCTCATCATGATGATCCCAACAATGCCTATGTAGATTACTGGCAAGATAATATTTTTTACTACACCGGTATGGGAATGGAGGGAGAGCAAGACATAAGCTATGCCCAAAACAGAACTTTAGCTGAATCCAACTCAAATGGCATCATCGTGTATTTGTTTGAAGTATTTTGCAATCAAAAATACACATATCGCGGAATTGTAAAATTAGCTGATGATCCTTTTCAAAAAGTAGAAATTGATTTTGCCGGAAATCCGCGTAAGGTGTGGAAGTTTCCTCTAAAACTGATAAATTATGAATTGCTAGATGATGGCTTCATCAAAGAAGAACAGCAAACACTTGCGCGAAGTATTACGTCAATATCTGATATGGAGTTGTCGAAAAAAGTTCACTCGTTTGACGGAATCGCTCGTTCACGAAGGACGGTAACTAAAACATATGAATATAACTTATTTGTTCGAGAATATGTAAATCGTCGTGCCAATGGCTATTGTGAACTCTGTGGAAATCCAGCCCCGTTTTCAATTGGAAGTAAACCTTTTCTAAAAACATACCATCTGACTCCTTTGACTCAAGCTGGAACAGATGCCCCTTCCAATATTGCTGCACTTTGCCCAAATTGTTATGAAAAGTTGAAAATGCTAAGACCTCAAAAGGATCTTGAATTTTTGAAACAAAACTGTTCAAAATAGGACGATTTCTTTAATCCTTACTTTTATAAATATCTTAGGAATAGAGATTACTATTCGTGTAAATACTACATCTTGATTGCCTCTAAACCCTTGATATTGCTGGATTTTTCATAAAATGCTATAATTTCACCCAGACCAAAAAAACCGCGAAATATCGCGGTTTTTTCATTTCTACAAAACTTAAAGAGTACATAAAAATCTATAAAAGATGGCATGGTTATGTACATCATTAAGTACGTCGTTATGTACAAGATTGTTTAGCCTACCTATTCCTGCCGCCTCGGCACCGCTCACTTTCCAGCAATCACATAGGGAATGCCGTTTTTCTTCGCATATTCCTCGGCGAAGCTGCCTTGTGTTACGCTTAGGGTGAGTTCATCGCAATCGACAAACGCGTCGTCGGCGATTTCCGTGACACTGGCCGGAACTGTCAGCCGGGCTAGATCGCTGCACAGATAAAACGCGCCGCTGTCAATGCTCACCACCCCCTCCGGAAGCGTCAGATCTGTCAAGCCGCACCACGCAAACGCCATCTCTCCGATTCTCGTCACACCGGCCGGAAGCGTCACGCCGGTCAAGCCGGTACAGCCGCAAAAGGCGGAATCGCCCAGGCTCGTCACGCTATCCGGAATCCTAACTTCGGATAAGCTTTCGCACGCTTCAAACGCCCTGTCGCCGATGGCCGTCACGCCCTCCGGGATGGTAACGCCGGTTAAGCCCCAGCAATTATCGAACGCGCCGTCATTGATGCGCAGCACCCCTTCGGGGACCGCATACGCGCCTTGCCGGGCTGCGGGGTATAACGCCAAAGCGCTGTCCCGCTTATCAAAAAGAACGCCGTCCCTCTGTTCATACCTGGGATTGCCGGGGGACACGTCAATGAATGCCAAAGCGTATTCATCCCCCGCCATGGGGCCAAACAGGCTTTCCCCCAGTTCCACCGCGCTGGCCGGGATGCTCACGCTGGCCATGTGGATGCATGCCGCATAGAACGCACGGCTGCCGATGCTCGCCACTCCCTCCGAGAGCACCACATCCGCCAAGCCGGTGCACCCTAAGAACGCGCTATCGCCAATGCTCGCCACATTGCCTGGGATGGTCAGGCTTGTCAGGTCAACACAATACCTGAACGCGCCATCCCCGATGCTGACTACGCTTTGAGGGATTGACACGCCGGTGAGGGACCCTTCTTCAAAGGCTTCCGCTCCGATGCGCGTCACCGTATGACCGTCCAATTCCCCTGGAACGGCCAGATCCCCGGTGAGTATTTCCGCCGTATATCCCGTAAGGGTCGCGCCGCCCTCCTCCAGAACATACCTCCACTGCCCGGTGGCGTCCGTCCTCTCCTCCTCCGCAACGCCCGCCGGGAGGAAGAGAACCAGCAGAATCATAAGCACCCCAATTATTTTGCCCCTCCATAACACTTTGCGCATTTGATAGCCCCTCCCTGATGATTGCGTTTGCCGAGTTGGCCTTGATGTGTGCCGTCACGGTCTATGTTGTTGTGGGTATGAGGATCATCGGCACGACTGCTAAATAAACCGCCCTGATGGCGCTGAGTGCACGGGGCGATTGCCTACGCCCGCCGGCTCCAGGCAGTATGCCCGCTCGTTCATACACCCATTATACCATACCATGGCAAGGTGGTTCTATCCCCAACTTGCCGCGGCAATGTTTGTTCTTCATCCAAGCGGCCTTTCCATAGTTTTCCCTTTGGCACATTGAAACGTCAAAATCCCTTTCACCGAACAACCCATTCCCCGGTGATCAGGAAATGGGCGTTGGCAATGGGATCATACGGCAAGCGTTATGAAGTTTTTGAAATGCTGGCCCCTGTCATCCCGCGCGCTGGCTGGTTCCCTTCGCTCTTTCCTACTCCTTGCGGGGGTCCCCCCAGAAAAACAGCGCCACGGTGCCGGGGCCCGTGTGGCTGCCGATGGTGGTGCCCACATGGTTGATCTCCACCGGGCCGTTCAGGTTGGCAAAGCGCGCCTCCACCAGGTCGGCAACGGCCCTGGCGTCCTCGTAGCATCCGGAATTTGAAATGTAGCACTTCCCGCCGTACCCAAGGCCGCCCTGGGCGTGGGCCTCCATTTTGTCAACCATTTCAAGCATGACGCGCTTTTTGCCCCGCACCTTTTTGCGGGGGATGAGCTTCCCGTGATGGTCCATGTTCAGCAAAGGGCAGATGCCCAGCAGCCCGCCGAAGAAGCCCGCCGCTTTCGTGATGCGGCCTCCTTTGACATAGTATTCAAGGGTGGTGGAGAAGAACCAGTGGTGCAGCTCCAGCTTGTGCGCCTCGGCCCAGGCGTACAGGCTTTCGATATCCATGCCCGCGCTCCTTTTCTCAGCCAGGGTATCCATCAGCAGGCCGTAGCCGGAGGATGCCCCCAGGGAGTCCACAACATAGATGCGCCGCTGGGGGTACTGTTCCATAAGGATGTCCCTTGCGGACTGCGCCGCGTTGCTCACCCCGGATAAGCCCGAGGAGAGGCAGACATGCAAAATGTCTTGCCCGGCCTCCAGAAAGGGGGTGAAATGGGCGATGAACTCGCCCACATTTACCTGGGAGGTACTGGTTTCGGCTCCCTGCGCCATGGCGCTGTAAAAAGCCTCAAAGGAGATGGATTTCCCCAGGTCGTCCGGGTATTCCTTTCCATCCAGGGTAAAGTGGAAGCACACATACCGGATGTCCTTTTGGGCGAAATGCTCCTCGGTTAAATCCGCGGTGGAACAGCAGCTTACTACGTAATCTCCCACAATCCATTCCTCCAAACATACCGTACGCTTTGACAGATAATTCTACACATGTTATAATTATAGCGTTTTTCATTATAGCGCTTATAAAAAGAGGATACAACTTACATAATATGATTTTGGTCAGTTATTTATACAAAATAATCGAGGTGTATAATCTATGGCGGAGGACAAGCGCGTCCGGAAGACCAAGCGCTATATCAAGCAGGCGCTGACCCAGTCCCTTGAGGAAAAACCCTTTGAGCAGATTACTGTGACCGAGCTGTGCGCCAAATCGGACATCAGCCGCATCACCTTTTACGCCCATTACAGCGACAAATTCGCCCTTGCCGAAGAGATGTTTTCCGAAATGCTGGAGAGCGCCACCGCGGATTACCGGGCCATGCAAAGGGAAAACAATCCGGATAACGACACCGTGCAGACCTTCTGCAATCTGCTGGAGTGCATTTTAAACCTCTACAACGCCAACATGTCCTTGCTCACCCGCACCACCATTGACAAAAATCCTTACCTGTACCATATGTTCTACGACTACATTGTGCGCAATGTGGAGCTTGTGCTTGTGCATAGAAGCCAGGTGATCCGGCCCAAGTATTCCATCAAGCAGACCAGCGGCTTTATCTGCAACAGCTTATGGGCCTTTTTCAGCGAGGCAAGGCTGGAAGGGAACAAAAACAGCGCCTTGCGAAAGGACGCAAAGAAGGTGCTGGCCGACCTGCTGAACGCCGAAATTGTCACCGAGTTCATCCGTTAGCCAAAACCACTTCGGTAGAGGAACTGGAAAAGCATTAGGATGGCTCAAAACGCGGTCAGGTCATCCCCCCGCAGGTTATGCAGCCCTGCGCAAAATCGGAATTGCTTATGCTTAATTCCTGGGACCCTCACTGTATCGTGGAATGGCTGAGAATATAAAATTCTTCTTGACTTGGCTGGCATTTTTTCTCCAGGCTTTTTAAGCCCTCGTCAAAACGCCCGGCTTCTTGCTCGTCTATCTCAAATACAGGGCTTTGATAGTACACCCATTTTCTTCCGTCCAAAGCGCCCGCTTTGAGCTCTTTTACCATCATTGCCGCCGGGTATGTTCCATTCTCAAGACAGATATTATATTTTTTGCAGCTTTTAAACCCACGGCTTACATAATTACCGGGGTTCCCAAATATCACAATCACATCATAGCCAAGTGCCGCCGCCCGCTCAAAGGAATCCTCCATGAGCTTTTTCCCATACCCCTTTCTCTGATATTCCGGCAAAATGGAAACCGGACCGAAAGTAAGGATGTCTTTTTCTTCCCCATAGGCATCCATCAGCCTTGTTTTTGTATACATGATATTCCCGATGATTTGGCCGTCAACCTCGATCACCAGATCCAACCGGGGCAGAAAATCCTTATGGGAGCGCATAACATGAACCAGATAATGTTCATTACACCCCGGAACATATAAATTCCAAAAGGCCCTTCTTGTGATTTCCTCTACTCTCTCATAGTCTGTTTCTTCTTCATTCCTGATCCTCACCGTTTTGTTCATGGATACACCTCCGGGCCCTTGCCAAGGCCAGTCTTCATGCGTTTGATGCTCTTTGCCTGCCCGGCAAATTTCTGTTTGCCGTTACCCCTATGACCCAGGCCCGCCTTACGGTCAAAGGAAAATGCCATCGGCTTCACGGGCGTTTTGAGCAGCAAAGAGGCTGGGATTGCTGTTCCTTCTCATTTTTTCTTGTTTCTCATGGCTCTTCTATGCTCCGTTGACGTATCGGACACCAGACGGCTGTATTCCGGAGATTCCATCGCATAAATGGCGATTTTGCCCTCCCCGTCGCTGTGAACGCCCCACCCATACCTCTTGGTTAATGCCGAGGCCCTGAAACACGGTTGGCCTTTTGAGAAAAACACCTCCCTGCTGATTCCTCTCGGCGCGCCCTTTGTTTCATAGATCACATCATCTGAGGTATATTGATACGGACTATCAGATAGCATTTCATATTCCATCCGCGCCGCTGTTTTCGGTTCTTTCCCGGGTGGAATCTCAGCGGATGTTACCGGGCAATCCTCCGCTGTTTCGATCAAGGTATTCAGATAGTTTGTCGTGTGCGGCTTCACGGTTGCGGTCCTCTCTCCATCAAATCCTTGCCCCCATTCTAGCATAATGAAATGAAAAAAAGCAATCAAACGGAACCACTGGCTGGACCCGCCGTTTTCTTGGCACAGCAAAACCCCGCCAGCCGAAGCCGGCGGGGGATGTTTCCAGAAACCACTCCTTCCACAAAAAATTCATTCATAGGCGCCGCCTCCTAAAAGGCGGTCCTGTCATTCCTCTCCAGCGGGCGGCTTTTCCTTCGGCACGCCCGCGGCCGCAATAATAGGCTCCAGCACGCCGTTCCACACGGCGGACAGGCCCGCCGCCCCGGCGGACAATCCCAGCCCGATCCAGAATGTTTTACCCAGGCTGCTGCCAAAGTCCACGCCTCCCAGGGCGGCGACCAAATAGCTCACAGCCGTTTGCATAAATGTCTTGAACGCCCGGATCGCAACGTCCTTCCAATCCACTTTGGGTTCCATGTTCATTGCTCCTTTGTTTTAAGAGCTCAAACGCTTGACCTCATCCTCCAGGTCATTAATCCGGTGGTTGACTGTCTTCATCTGCTCTTTCAGCACGACGATTTCTCCCATGCCTCCGTTATGCCGCTCCACAGATTTTTCAAGCTGCTCCACCCGGTAGGCGATGAGCTTGAATCCGCCTATGCCGGTGATAAGGGTAGCTGCGAAGGACACCAGGGCTACAATAATGGCATCGCTCAAAGGCATCACTCCCCCTTGTACTCTATGCGCCTCCCCATGCCAGTGGCACTGCCGGGCACGGGCATTTTGGCACTTTCCGCCGTCCCGGCAGCTTGAATCCTTGCCATGCGAGGCCAGACCGTTCATACGCCAGCCATTTCCCGGGCGGGAGCCGAAACCAGAAGAAATCATACGCAATAAGCCGCTTCAATGCCGCGATGCCGCTCTCCCGCGCTTTGCCATCCCTTGCCGCCTATGGTACAATATCCCCGGATGCCTTGGGAAGGTGGGAACGGCTATGAAGGTGACTGTAATTGGCTGTGGGCGCTGGGGTTCTTTTATCGCTTGGTATTGCGACCGGCTGGGGCATGAGGTGACCCTCTATGGGCGGCCCGGCTCCGCCGCCATGGCGCGGCTCCTCGCCACCCGGCAAAACGGGCTGCTGGAGCTGCCCCCGCCCATTGCCCTGTCCACAAACCTGGCCTCCTTGCAAGAGGCCCGGATCATTCTCATTTCCATCGGCGCGCAAAACCTCCAGGGGTTGACGGAGGAACTGGCCCGGCAATCCCTGAAGGACAAGGTTTTTGTCTTGTGCATGAAGGGCCTGGAGGCGGACACCGGAAGGCGGCTGTCCCAGATCGTCAGCCAGGGTTTGGATGAATCCAACGCCCTGGCCGTGTGGCTGGGACCGGGCCATGTACAGGAATTTTTAAACGGCGTACCCAACTGCATGGTCATTGACAGCCTTCAGGAGGAAACCAAACGGCTCCTGGTGGAAGCTCTCTCCGGCAATTTGATCCGCTTTTACTACGGCCAGGATTTGATTGGCAATGAAATCGGCGCGGCGGCCAAAAACGTCATTGGCATCGCTGCGGGCATGCTGGACGGCCTGCACCTTTCCACCCTCAAAGGCGCGCTGATGTCCCGGGGCACCCGGGAGGTGGCCCGGCTGATCGCCGCCATGGGGGGCAAAGAGCTTTCAGCCTACGGCCTGTGCCACCTGGGCGACTATGAGGCCACGGTATTTTCCCAATACAGCCACAACCGGCGCTTCGGCGAGGCGCTGATCCAAGGTGAGCCTTATGACCAGCTGGCCGAGGGGTATGCCACGGTGAAGGCCCTGATGAAGCTGGGCCAGGAGCATGGGGTGGATTTGCCCATCTGCCGGGCCGTCTATCAGGTGCTGTATGAAGGGACCAATCCGGAGGACAGCTTGCAAGCCCTGTTTTCCCGCAGCCTGAAAAATGAGTTTTGAATCACAATATACCGCATAAAAAGCCTATCCCCATACCGGAGGGCGGCCTTATGCAATGGCAAAAGAATCCCAGGGCGCGCTGGCATCATGCGGCTTCCGGCAAGACCCGGAAGCTTCTGAATCGATCTATGAAACAAGAGCGCTCCAAGCTTTCAGGCGCACCCGTACACGGACGCGCCGTAAAAACGCGCCCCTTTTCCAGTCCGTGGGTTTTTAATCAAGCGCCAAAGACAGGTACCCCGCCCCGCTGGACGCAGGCTGGGGGATAAACCAGCGGATCATTCCAAAGGGCATAGCCTTGCCTTCGGGCTGGGTACCCGCCGCCAGCCGCGCCCGGTACCAAGGCGCGCCGATTTGGCGGTGAAGAAGGGCAAGAGCCTGGGGTACGCTTATGCCCACCAAGGCCAATTCCTTCACCAGCACGCCGCCTTCCATGGGGGACCAGGCGGCCACCCCTTCGCCGCCCTCCAGCTTCAGCAGTGCCGCTCCCCCGTCCCCCAAGGTGTGCAAGGCATACTCCACCGCTTCTTCCTCCCAGTGGGCATACAGGCCGCTTTGGGAAAAGGCCCGGTCCCGGACGCGGGTATATTTCCCGCTGGCGCAGGGCAGCACAAGGCCCGCTTGGGGGCATTCCGGCAGCGAAGCGGCGTCAAAATCCACCACATTCAGGGAGAAGGCGGTATGATAGCCGCGCCGGGCATAGTAATCAAACAGGCTGTCCGAGGCGGGCGCCAGCGCTGCGGCCGCCTCTCCCCGGGCGTAAATCAGCTCCCCGGCCCTCTCCAGGAGCAGGCCGGCAATTCCACGCCCCCGCTGCTCAGGCGCGGTGGCCACGGCATAGATATAGCGGGCCGGGTATGCCTCTTTCCCCTGAATCAGGGTCAAGGGCAGCATGGACAGCATCCCCTGGATCCTGTCCTCCCGGGCCCATACCAGCATATTCTCATTTTGGTGACGCAGGGCGAAATACGCCTCCACCTCCCGGGTGGCGTCCCCAAACACCTGCGTCCACAGGGCTTTTAGCTGCCCGTGGTCCCGGTCCTGCGCCAGGCGGATCATGGCTGGAGGCTTTCCCCTTTCAGCGTCGCGATGTACTTCTCCACCAAGTGATGGGGATCGTAGGACAGCTTGGCCTTGCGCAGCCCCTCCACCCCGGTGTCGTCCTCCCGGTTCACATAGGTGTACTCCATGCAGTTGTGAAGCACGAACTGCTGGTTGATCATGGGATAGGCCCCTTGTATCTCCGCAAAGGCCTTTTCAAAGTGCACCAAAAACGTATCGTCGCTAAGCGGATCGCCAATGGAAAAAGCCACCACCTGGCCCCCCGTACGGATCAGGCCTCCGGACAGCCCCAGCGCGTCAAAGTGGCGCAGCGCCTGCTCCACCGCGCAATATTCGCCGTTCAAGTCGGACATCTGCCGCTTTCTGGCTTCCTCGCACCAGGCCAGGTTCATCTGCCGGGCCTCCGGGATGTTCCCCTGGGACAGGGGCTCATACCGCCAATCAGGATGGTTCTCCAAAAAGCGGTTGATATGATTGCGCTTGGCGGATAGCTTCTTGCCTTTCAGCGTCGCCAGGCGCTCCCTTTCGTAGACGTAATCCGCCCCGTTGCGGTATTCCTCAAACACAAAGCGGCCGGGGTACGCAGCCTCCAGCCAGGCCCTGTGATCAGCCAGCACCGTATGAAACTTCAGGGGCACGCCCGCAAAGCGCGCGTCCTGCGCCAGGCGTTCCATCACCGGCTCCAGGGGGCCCCGCCCCGGCGGGAAGAGAAAGGTGGGGTTTTCAGGATCGGATAGCATGAGCATCCGGTCCCCCATACGCGCCACCCGCAGCTTATAGATATGCCGCCACACAAAGGTGTTGGTAAAATTATACTCCAGGGATCCCCGTTCGCTCATGGCGAACAGCTCGTCCATCCATTGCTTGTCCTCCAGGGTGACGGCCTTGTAGCCCCATGGCCCTTCCAGGCCCTGGGAAGGCAGCTGTTGATCCGCCAATTCGATCTCTTTACAGTCCAATATCAAACGCGTTAACCCTCTCTTTGCCGATGGTATTTCAATCCCAAGCACCGCCGCCCCGGCCATGAAGATAGCATCTCCGAAGCGCCAGAGCGCGATTCTTCCGGAATTTTGTATTTCCATCATTATCATACCATCTCTTTGGAAAGCGCACAACCCCGGAGCTCTTATCCCCTACGGGGGCAAGCCAAAGGCCGTGTCCCTGCGGGAGCACGGCCTTTGGAACTGTACGCAACCCAACCCAATCTGCCAGCGCTTTGACGCTTCCTCCTTGATTTTCCAAAGCGCTCCAGGCCCATGGTTTTGAGCTGCTCCACATCGGTATCCCAGGCCTCGTCCATGCGCCCCCCGGCGGCCCACTTCGCCCGCACCGCCGCACATACCCGGCGATGGCGGTGTTGGTCAAGGACAGCCCGTTGTTGTCCGCCTAGACCCCAGCCGCCTTCCCCCACAGCGCGAAACTATGCGGCTTTATCTCATCCTATCATATCATAGTTGTCACTATGGCCTTTGTGCCTTATACTGTGTTCGGGTGATGCGCCGTGCAAATAAGCCGCCTCTTTGAAATCGTCTATATTCTCATGAACCGCAGCACCGTCACCGCAAGGGAGCTGGCGGAGCGTTTTGAGGTATCCCCGCGTACCATTTACCGGGATATCGACACCCTGGCCCTGGCGGGAGTCCCCGTTTACACCAGCAAGGGCAAGGGCGGCGGCATCCGCCTCATGGAGGATTTTGTGCTGAACAAATCCTTGCTTAGCGAAAAGGAGCAAGGGGAAATTCTCTCCGCGCTGCAGGGGCTTTCCGCCCTCAAGGCGGAGGACGCCGGGGATGTGCTGGGCAAGCTGTCCGCCCTGTTTCACAAAAGCACCGCCCAATGGCTGGAGGTGGATTTTTCCGACTGGGGCGGCGGGCACGGGGATCTGTTCTCCCTGTTGAAAACCTCCATCCTGGAAAAGCGCGTGGTGGAGTTTCTCTATTACAGCGCCTATGGGGAAAAGACCCTTCGCCGCATCCAGCCCACGCAGCTATGCTTCAAGCACAGGGCTTGGTACCTCAAGGGCTTTTGCCTGATAAAGAAGGATATGCGGACCTTCAAGCTGACCCGGATCAGGGAGGCGGCGCTGACAGGCGAGCCCTTTTCCCAACCGCCGCCCGCCGGGGCTCATGTCCAGGAGGAGAGCCCGCCTGTGTGTGTCGTGGCTTTCCAATTCAAAATCGCTCCTGAAATGGCCTACCGGGTCTTGGACGAGTTCAGCCAGGAGCAAATCACCCCAAATGGCGACGGCAGCTATACCGTAAACGCCCTGTGGCCCGAGGACCCCTGGGTCTATGGGACGTTCCTCTCCTTTGGGGAGTATCTCCAGGTTCTTCGGCCGGAGCATGCCAAGGCGGTCCTCAAGGAGAAGCTGCAAAAAACCCTCCGTCACTATGGATAATCTGACACACTGTTGTCAGGTTCCCAGGCGTATGCTATGGATAGTATCACAGCATCACAAGGGGGTATCGGGGAATGGAAAATACGGTTTTCTGCCAAAGCTGCGCCATGCCGCTCCACAACCGGGAGGATTACGGGACCAACGCCGACGGAAGCCAGAATCAGGACTATTGCCGATATTGCTACGACCGGGGCGCTTTCACCTCGGAGGCTACCATGGAGGAAATGATCGACATTTGCGTTCCCTATTCCAAGGAGCACTACGGCAGCGAGGAAGCGGCCAAAAAGGCTCTGGAGGAATGGTTTCCGCAGTTGAAGCGGTGGAAGAAGTAATGCCATGGCGCGGGGATTGGCGGCGCGCGGACGCCGGCAACCCCCGCGCTGGAGAAGAAGGGGAATCCCATGATTGAACTGCCTGAATCCTATGTTTTGGCGGAGCAAATCAACCAAACCCTGGTGGGAAAGACCATTGAAAGCGTCACCGCCAATGCCCATCCCCACGCCTTTGCCTGGTTTTCAGGGGACCCGGCCCAATACCAGGCAAAGCTCGCGGGCAGAAAAATCGCTTCCGCCAACCCCGGTACAGGCTATACCTGCGGGGGAAACACGGAGATTCTTTGCGCAGCTCCTTCCGGGCATACGCCGGATATGCTGCTGGTGATCAGCACGCCCATCAAATACCACGCCCCGGGGGAAAAGCTGCCCAAAAGCCACCAGCTTTTGCTTGCCTTGGAGGATTTCTCCCACCTCTCCTGCACCGTGCAGATGTGGGGGGCGATGTTCTGCTATCCCTGCGATGAAAGCGGCCTGCCGGAGGAATACGTGTGCCACAGGACTCCCTCCCCTCTCAGCCGGGAGTTCGACGAAGCCTATTTTGACAGCCTGTGGGAGGCTGTCAAACCCAGCATCAGCGCCAAGGCCTTTTTGGCTACCCAGCAGCGTATTCCAGGCCTTGGCAACGGCGTTCTCCAGGACATTCTCTTTCGCGCCCAAATTCACCCCAAGCAAAAGCTGGAGAGCCTTCCCACCGGCGCCAGGAAACGGCTTTATGAAAGCGTGAAAGCCACCCTGGCGGATATGGTTTCCGAAGGCGGGCGCGACACCGAAAGGGACCTCTTTGGCCGGCCCGGCGGATACAAGACCCTTCTCTCCCAAAAGACGGTGCAAAAGCCCTGTCCCCGCTGCGGAAGAACCATCCTCCGGGAGGCTTACCTTGGGGGGAATATTTACTTCTGCCCCGGCTGCCAGCCCTATTCCAAAGCGTAAGGAGGATTCCCATGACCGATATAAAAGCTTATTTGAGCCTGTTCATCCAGGCAAACGGCCTTCAAAGCGCAGGCCTCCTATTACCCGGTATCACCTTGGAGCCTCACCGCGTCAAGGTCCTGATGATCAGCGAAGCGCCGCTTGCAAACCCTGAGGACGGCTTTTACAGCAGGGCCCCGCAGCCGGAGGCTATGAAAACCACCCTGGCGCTGTTTCAAAGCGCGGGCATCCCCGTGGGCGGCATAGACGATATCCTGTCCCTGGGCGTCTACATTACCACCGCCGTGAAGTCCCCTAAATCCGGATACGCCGTGGACCCCCGGGCCCTGGCGGCTCACCTGCCGCTGCTGGAGGCCGAATTGGACTTGTTCCCAGATCTTCAGGTCATCATGCTGATGGGCGACGTAGCCAAAAAGGCTTTTAACCAAATCGCCAAGAAGCGCACAGGGAAAAACTGCATTCCCTCCGGCTCCACCTATAAAATCCGGGATAGCGAATTCTACTTTGGAAACGTCCGGGTGTTTCCGTCCTACATCCTCACCGGAGGAAACCTGTTGATTGAAAAATCCAAGTGCGAAATGATCGCGGAGGACCTTCGGAATATGATGAAGCTGTTATAGGGTTTTTCCAGGGTTTTCCCAGAAAATCATCAAAAATCACCAGCATCCATGGGGCGGGTTTTCCTTTGGAGGAAAACTTCCTTCGCCCTTTTTCTGTGTGATGATCTTTTGCTTCTTTATCGGTGGGGAAGCGCAATATTTGATATACCGTTGGATCAGGAGGAGGGACCGGCTTCACCATTGTATTCTTTCCCCAGCAACTCCATCAACTGATCTATATCCACCATGGAATCCAGCGAAAGCACACATTCCGTCACACGCCGGGCCACATCCTTTCCCATCTTTTGCTCCGCCACGCCACACCATTTTTCCAGCAGTATTTCATCGCAGAAAGGCCGCTCTGTTCCTCCGGGCACCTTGTCGCAACAGCGCTATATCTGTACCGTCTTGCATGCGGATCTCAAGCGCGTATTGATGCCCTTTTGCCCGCGGCTCTTCGTTGCTTCGGACGAACACGCGGTGCGCCAGGTTTAGCGTTTCCTGACACGCAATCTGCCCCCTTCCCTTACGCATCGGGGGTTCTCTTTAATAGACAGAAGAATATACAAAAATCCCCCGCCGCTCATCAGAGCAGCGGGGTTTGTGGAATGCGGCAGCGATCTACTCTTCCGGGCCGTCGCCAGCCAAGTACCATCGACGTGCTGGGGCTTAACTTCTGTGTTCGGAATGGGAACAGGTGGAACCCCCAGGCCATTGCCACCGCAAAGGGTGAACTTGTTTGTA
>JAYFPK010000032.1:0-76392 GCA_034927815.1 Candidatus Limiplasma sp. | reverse complement strand
GGCGCCACTAGGCCCACGCTTCCCTCCGTGCCCCTGGGCGCCCCGGGGGGGGGGAAGGGGTTGTTAGGGGGCCATGGAGAAATGAGGGAGGGCCGCAGGCCCGACTAGCGACCGAAGTTGCCGAAGGCACGAATCACACGGAGGGAAGCGTGCGTCCAGTGGACGCTTGGGCGAAGCCCAAAGCGACCCGAAGTGGGAAGATAAACGAGCGGTCAAACGGCAGTGAAGACCGCGACGATTTATCTGAACCGTACCCGCCACAGGGCGTAGCCCTGAGGCGGGCGAAAGAGAAATCGCAAATCCCCCCGGCCCCCTAACATATTCGCTTCCTTGAACAAGGCAAAGAAAGTATCTTTATCACCAGGATAAAAGCCCCATCCCCAAAAAACAAAAAAGCGCGCTTCTTTACCAAAAACAAACCAAAATCAAAAGCCTCTGCCACGATGCCCCACCCCACCCCCTCCAGGATGACAACGCGGCGGAAATCTGCTATCATGAAGCAAAATCCGACAGCACGAAGGAGGAGATATCCATGGAACCTTTACCTTTGCTGGATGTATACGAATATGAGGAGGGAGGGATCGGCGGAACGGCGGCCTTTGGCGCCTGGCAGGCGCTGCTGCTGAACTATTTGCCCCGCCTGGCTCCCAAAGAGGTGGCGGATATGCAGCGCCATACCCAAACGGACGAGATTTTCATTCTGCTAAAGGGGCAAGCCATCCTGTTTACCGCCGGGGGAGAGGACGCTCCCACAGGGGCGCTGCTGGGCACTCCCTTGGAAATGGGTAAGCTTTACCGGGTGTCCCAAAATGTGTGGCATACCCAGGTCATGACCCCGGACGCCAAGATCGCCTTGGTGGAAAACAGCGATACTGTGGCGGAGAACTCCCCCCGCCATCCCATTACCCGGCAGCAGCGCTCCCAGCTGACGGATTTTGTGGAAGCGCGCTGGGGCAAGCTATGGTAGGCCGCCCCAAGGCCCGGCTGCACCTTTCCTATGCGGCGAAGATCACGCTGGTATCGCTGCTGCTCATTATGGTGCCCTTTGTGATGACCAGCCTTTCCGCGGGCCAGCGCTTTTTTGAGTACCTGGAGCAAAAGAGCGTGGATTCCGCGGACCAGATCATTCGGAATTTGAACCGCTACCTGGAGCAGTTCTTCAGCGAGGTCAACAACTTGACCATTTTGCCCCTCTACGACCACGAGGTGGTCCAGGTGCTGAAAAACCATAGCCTGGGCGGCAGCAAATATGTCACCAGCGACGAATACCGGCGCATCACCTCCTATCTGACCAGCCTGCGCTACAGCAAAAACGAGATGGAGGTCCTTTTCTTCACCATGGACGGCAACATCCTGGGCACCGGGGAAATGGGGTACAAGATGCAATGGAAGGAGAAAACCCGGTGGATGGAGCTGGCGGACCAGAACCCCACTTCCTCCTTGATCATCCCCTATGACCCCCAGGACGACTACTACCCCAACGCCCAAAAGACCGACGGCTACCTGACGGTGAGCCGGTACCTCCAGGAGCCGCTCTATAAAACCCCCATCGGGTACATTCACTTCATCATCCAGCCGGATTATATGAACGAGTTTCTGGATACCGTGAACTTCACCAAGGGCAGCTTGCTCACCATCTACAACAGCTTCGGGCAGCAGGTATACCCCATCGGCGAGGCCCTGGGGCCTGTGACGGCCCGGGACGGGGACATGGTGGAGCTCAACGGCATCGAGTACATCGTCTCCAGCGTCACCTCCTCCAGCACCCAGCTTCGCTTTGTGGCGCTGATCTCTTTGGACGACCTGCGCCATGACATGCTCATGCTCATGTCCCAGGTGATCGTCACGGTGTGCGTGGCGCTGGGGGTGAGCATGGTGTTCGCCATCCTGGCCTCGCTGCGCATCGCCAAGCCCATTGTGCGGCTGAAAAACAAGATGCTGCTGGTGGGCCAGGGGCATTTCGACACCCGCTCCCCTGTGGGAAGCAACGATGAAATCGGCCAACTCCAGCGGATGTTCAACGATATGGCCGAAAACCTGGAGCGCATGATCAATGAGGTGTACGAGGCGTCCCTGGCGGAGAAGGATGCGCAGATCGCCGCCTTGCAAGCCCAGATCAACCCCCATTTCCTGTACAACACGTTGGAGACCATCAACATGATGGCTGTGAACGCCGAGCGCTACGATATCTCCATGGCCGTGAGCAGCCTGGGCCGCATGATGCGCTACTGCGTGGACAATGAGAGCTTTTTTGTGGCCCTCTCCGAGGAGGCGGCCTTTATCACCACCTATTTTGACATCCTCAAGCTCCGCCACGAGGACATGCGCTCCATTGCCATGGATTTTGCCCCCGGCGATCTTCGCGCCGAGGTGCCCAAGCTGATTTTGCAGCCCTTTGTGGAGAACGTCGCCAAGCACGCCCTGGAGGACGGCCCTGTGGACGTGCGCCTGTCCTCCCGCTGCCATGACGGCTACCTGGACCTCATTGTGGAAAACAACGGCAAGGCCCTCACCCAGGAGGAGGTGGCCTCGCTGAATGAAAAGCTGGCCTCCGGCAGCCGGGAAAAGCGCGCGGGCTACGGCATCAGCAACGTGCACCGCAGGCTGCGGCTGATTTACGGCCCGGACTGCGGGGTCACGGTGGATAGCGGCCAGCAGGGCGGGGCCCGTTTCATCCTTCGCATTCAAGCCAAGGGCCCGGACTGGAAGGAGGAGAACAAGCAATGCCAAGCGTGATGGTGGTGGAGGATGAGAAGATCATCCGCCAGGGGATCGTAAACCTGGTCAAGCGCTATGGGAAAGGCCTTCAGGTCCGCTGGGAGTGCGAAAACGCCTATGAGGCCTGGAACGCCTTCCAGGCCGGACCGCCGGATATCATGATTACCGATATCATCATGAAGGGCATGACCGGGCTGGATCTAATCAAGCGGGTGCGGGAAAGCGGCAGCGGGGTGCCCATTGTGGTACTCAGCGGCTTTTCGGAGTTTGCCTACGCCCAAACGGCCCTGCGGTACAATGTGAAGGATTATCTGCTCAAGCCTGTGGACATCAAGGATTTTTCCAATGTGCTGGAGCGGATCTGCCAGGAATTGGCCCCCCCGGACGGCGCACAGGCCGATGACGTGGAGAACGCCGCCATCCGGCGGGCGGTGCGGTGGATCGACGAGCATTTGAGCGAGGAGTTGACCCAGCAGAGCGTGGCCGAGCAGGCGGGGCTGTCCAGCAGCTATCTTTCGGCGCTGTTCAAGCAGCAGATGGGAATCACCTATTCCGACTACATCCTGCGGCGGCGCATGCAAAAGGGGGAGGAGCTGCTGCGCTCCGGCAGCCTTTGCATCTATGAAATCGCCCGGCTGTGCGGCTACCATTCCGACAAGCACTTCATCACCGTGTTCAAGCGCTGCCTGGGCGTGACCCCCAGCCAGTACCGCAATAAGGGAAGGTAGCGGCGGCCCGCCTCTTGCCTTTCCCGCAAGAGCCCCTGTTTTCAGGAGCTCTTTTTGGCGCGGGAAGGGGGAGGGGCGGCAGTAACAAAATCCAGAACTTTTTCCAAAAGCTGTGACCTTGTTCCAAGATGGATGAAACGGTAGAATAATAGACGAAATGAACGGCACAGCGCATGATGGGGCCGTTCCAGTACGTTCTGACAACTGGTAAAGAAGAAAGGGGAACCAATATGAAAAAGACATTGGCATTCTTGGTCGTCATGGTCATGGCGCTGTCGTTGCTTTTCAGCGTCGCGGCCCAGGCGGAAGAAACCACCGTCGAGTTCGTCATTTGGGGCAGCGATTCCCGCAAGGCGGAGTATGACCGGCTCTTTACTCCCTTCACGGAGCAAACGGGCATCAAGGTCAACGTCAACCTGGTGGCGTTGGAGGAGATCGTGGCCAAGCTGGCGACCCAGATCGTCTCCGGCACGGCCCCGGACGTGGTGTGGCTGACCGAGGCGCAGCTTCCCCAGTTCATCGCCACCGGCAACCTGGAGGACATCAGCGCCATCATGGAAGACGAAGCCTACCAATTCGGCGACCTCTTCCCCAATCTCACCGAGAAATATATCCAGGACGGCAAGCTCTACGCCGTGCCCTTCACCTCATCCCCCCGGGTCTATTTCTACAACAAGGATATGTTCCAGGCCGCGGGCCTGGAGGATCCCCAGGATCTGGTGGACAAGGGCGAGTGGACCATGGACAAGATGCTGGAGAGCGCCCGCGCCATGACCAACAAGGAGCAGGGCTCCTACGGCCTGTCCATCATGAACTATCAATCCCCCAACGACTGGAATATTCTGCTGGACTGGACCTGGTCCATGGGCGCGTCCTTCTTTGACGAGGACATGACCGCCGTCACCATCAACACCCCCGAGGGCGTGAACGCGCTGCAGCTGTACAGCGACATGATCTTCCAGGATGGGGCCCAGCCCCTGCCCGGCGAGCAGATCGACTTTGCCTCCGGCAAAATCGGCATGACCCGCAACACCATCTCCTTCCAGGCGCAGCTCAAGGATGTGGGCTTTGATTGGGACATCATCCCCAATCCCACCGGCACCGATCCGGAGGCTCCTGTGGCCATCGGCGTAGCCGCCTATGTGGTGCCCAAGGGCGCCAAGAACAAGGACGCCGCCATGCAGGTGATCCAGTACATCACCTCCCAGGAAAGCATGGGCGACAGCTACCTGATGAACACCTTCAGCCCGGTGCGTACCTCCGTGCTCTCCAGCGACAAGTTCCTGGAGGGAGAGCGCCCCTCGGCCCGGGGCAAGCTCATGGCGCTGCTCAAGCCCTGGGATGGCAAGACCCGCATCTATCCCAACCACGACAACTATACCGCCATCGACCTGAAGATGAAGGAGCTCATGGACCTGCTGTACACCCAGTCCTGCACCATGGAGGAGCTCTGCCAGCGCATTGAGGCCGAGGTAACTCCGCTGCTGACGGAGTATTAAGCGCGAATCTTGGGAAACGCGGGAGGAATAGTCATGCATGCGAGTGCTATTCCTCCCTTTTTGTAGGAGGCAACCCTATGACGGCTTTAGGATTGAAGCCAAAGGAGCGCCACAGGCGGCGCTCCCTGGAACGGGCGGATTATAAATACGGATATCTCCTGATCATGCCCATGCTGATTGGTTTCACCATCTTTGTACTGATCCCCATCATCGCCACCATCGTTTTGAGCCTTTTTGACTACAACCTTCTGCGGGGCATGCGCTTTGTGGGCGTCAAAAACTATGTCCAGATGTTCACCAACGACCCCACCTTTTTGAAAACCGCGGGCAACACGCTGTATTTCACCGTTCTTTTGGTGCCCCTGAACATGATCCTGTGCCTGGGCCTTGCCATCCTTTTGCAAAAGAACATGCGGGGCATCGGCTTCTTTCGCACGGTGATCTTCACGCCCTATGTGACCTCGGTGGTGTCCTGGGCGCTGGTATGGAAGTTTATGCTCCAGACGGATTCCGGCTTTTTGAATATCTTTTTGCGCCTGCTGGGGATCACGGGGCCCAACTGGCTGTATACGGAGGCCCTGGCCATCCCGGTGGTGGTGGTGGTGACGCTGCTGAAGGGCTTTGGCATGAACACCATCATCTTTATCTCCGCTTTGAAGGACGTGCCGGATATGTATTATGAGGCCGCCGCTTTGGACGGCGCCAACGGCTGGCAGCAGTTCCGGCGGATCACCCTCCCCATGATCACGCCCACCATCTTCCTGATCATCATCATCACCATGATCGGCTCCCTGAAGGTGTTCGCCCAGATCAACGTGCTCACCCAGGGAGGGCCCGGCACCAGCACCTATGTGTTTGTGTACTACATCTACCAATCCGCCTTCAAGCTGATGAAATACGGCTATGCCTCCGCGATTTCCGTGGTGCTGTTCGTGCTGATCATGCTGCTCACGCTGCTGCAGTGGCAGACCAGAAAGAGGTGGGTGCATTATGAAGCATAAGAGCTGGGTCGCCCTGTGGAAGTACGCCATCATGGTGGTGGTGTGCCTGGTGGTGGGCTTTCCCTACTTCTGGCTGCTGACCACCTCCCTGAAGGAAAGCTCCAAAATCTTTCTGTTCCCGCCCCAATGGCTGCCCGACCCCGTGCGCTGGCAGAACTATGTGGAATTGTTCACCAAGACCAACTACGCGCTGTACCTCTGGAACAGCGCCAAGGTGTCCTTGCTGACCACCGCGGGCACGGTGGGGGTGGCCGCCACGGCGGCCTTTGCCACGGCCAAGATCAAGTTTCCCGGGCGCAATTTCTTCTTTTTGCTGTTTCTGTGCGCCATGATGCTGCCGGTGGAGGTCATCGCCATTCCGCTGTTTCTGGGGCTGGCCCAGGTGGGCCTCACCAACACCCATTTCTCCATCATCGTTCCGGCCTTTTTCGGCACGGGGGGAGCTTTCGGCATGTTCTTGATGCGGCAGTTTTTCATCACCGTGCCGGACGATTTGATGGAGGCCGCCAAGATCGACGGCTGTACGCCCCTGCGGACCTTTGCCCAGGTGTTTTTGCCCCTGGCATCCTCGGTGCTGGCTACGCTGGTGATCTACACCTTCGTCAACACTTGGAACGATTATTTCGTGCCCCTGATCTTCCTGAACTCCTCGCCCTTGTATACCTCCACGCTGGCCCTGGCGCTGTTTACGGATGAAACCGGCACCACCTGGAACCAGCTCATGGCGGCCGCCACGGTATCCACGCTGCCGCTGCTGATCGTTTTCTTCTTCTCCCAAAAGCGGTTCATCGAAAGCCTGGCGCTTTCCGGTATCAAGTAATCTTTGGAGGTTATTGCCGTGATGGATCAATCCAATGGGTATCTGCCCCAAACCATCGCCCTGCTGCGCCGGGTGGAAGAGGAGCAGCTGGACAACATCCGCGCCGCCGCGGCCCTGATGGCCGAGGCCATCCAAAAGGACCGGCTGATCCACGTCTTTGGGGGTGGCGGCCATACCACGCTGTGCGTAGGGGAGATGTTCTTCCGGGCCGGCGGCCTGTGCAACATCAACCCCATCATGGAAACGGGCCTGTCGGTGTTCAACCAGGCCCTGAAATATCTGGAGTTTGAACGCTCTCAGCACTATGGGGACGCCATCGTGCGCTACTACCGCCTGCAAAAGGACGACGTGTTCCTCATCTTCCACAACATCGGCGTCAACCCCGCCACCATCGACGCGGCCATGGAGGCCAAGAAGGCCGGGGCCAGGATCATCGCCGTGTCCAGCTCCCTGTGGCACCAGGGCCTGCCCGCGGATTCCTCCATCCGCCATCCCAACGGGAAAAACGTATTTGACTATGCGGATGTGAAGATCGACGACTACAACCCCCTGGGGGATACCATTGTGAACCTGGAGGGCTTCGGCACCCCCATCGCCCCCGTGTCCAACCTGGTGGATTTCTACATCGCCCACCGCCTGGAGATCGAAACCGCCAAGGCCTGCCTGGCCATGGGCATCGAGCCCCCCATGTGGAAGAGCGCCAACGTGGAGGGCGGGGACGCCTTCAACCAAAAGAACCTGGAGAAATACAGGGACCGGGTCAAAATGCTGTAGGAGGAAACAGGAATGGACCAAGCGCTGCTTTCGCAAAAGCTGGGGGAGATGGCCCGGAAGTATTCCATCGCCTCCCAGACCCAGGTTGGCTTTGAGCCCGGCGCGATCACCGTGCGCTGGGACGGGGGGCATTGCCGCTTTACGTATGATTTTGCCCAGGAGCCCAAACAGGACGGGCTGGAGAATGTGCCTTTGCTCCATTGGCGGCAGAAGCGCCGGTACAGGGAGCTGTGCAACATCCTCTCCCAGGAATTGGTGAAAACCCCGCTGGCTATGCGCATTCACCATATCGTGCCCAAGGACGGCTTTACCCGCTCTTTGACGGACGTATTGTTCATGGAGGCGGATTTGGCCCAATGGATCTGCGGCCAGGAGATTGATCGGGTGTTTGCCTCCATGGACGGCAGCTACCTCAACGGCATCTTCTCCACTACGGGCGGCATCAAGGTATCCGCGGAGCTGGGCATTGTGGCCGACGGCTGCGAGCCTGTGCTGCTCCACGAGGTGATCGGCAAAACCGGCATCCTCTCGGACGTGGCGGTGGACACCCAGACCCGGCAGTACCCCATCTATGTGTTCAAGGGCCCTGAAACCCAGGTGTACGATGATATCGACGACGAGCTCTACGGCTTGAGCCAGACGGAGTGCGACGCGGTGCGCTTCATTCTGTGGGCCCTGGGAGGCCCGGAGCGCAGGGAACAGGCCCGGCAAAGCGCCGGGCGCAACCAGGCTGTGGTCGCGGCGGTCCGGAAGGCGGCCCAAAGCGTGGCCTATACCCCTGTACAAGGAGGTCCTTTGGCATGAAACCCATCAATGTCGCCATTTCCTCGCTGACCCATGCCCATGTGCGCAAGTATTACAACACCCTGAAGGAAAACGCCAAGCTGAACTGGGTGGCCGTTTCCTGCGCGGACAAGGCCATTGCGGACCACTTTGATTCCCTGGGCTATCAAATCCCCATCTATCCCTCCCTGGAGGAAATGCTCACCGCCCATCCGGAAATCCAGGGCGTGGTGCTGGCCAGCGAAAACGACCGCCACCTGGAGGAGATGGAGATCTGCTGCCGCCATGGCAAGAATATGCTCTCCATGAAGGTGCCCACCTTCGACATGGAGGAGTACGACCGGATGATCCGCATGACCCAAGAGGCGGACGTGATCTGCCAGGTGGAGCTGGAATTGCACTACAACCCCACCGTGCGCCGGGTGCTGCAGCTGGTGCGGGAAGGGGCCATCGGCCGCGTGATCTCCTTCAACGCCACCAATATTACCTTATCCCCGGTGTGGGCGTTCCCCTGGCAAGGCATTCCCGAGAAGTCCTATGGCAAGCGCATGCCCCTGAAGGAGGGGGACCCCCGCTTCCGGGGCGGCGCCCTCAGCGACCATCCCCACATTTTCGATCTGGTGCGCTGGGTCAGCGGCAGCGAGTACCGCTATGTGTTCTCCGATGTGGCCGATAACATCCGGGATATCCAGGAGGAGGACGTGCTCTACGTCACCGGGGAGATGGAAAACGGCATGAAGTTCCTGCTGGACCCCTCCTGGACAAGGCTGGAGGAGAAGATCAAGATTCCCGGCCCCGGCTGGGAGGTGTTTCCCAAGCGGATGGAGGTCAACTTCTCCATCGTGGGGGAAAAGGGCGTGCTCCAGGCGGACGCCTTCGGCCCCAACGTCTACTTCAACGGCGGCCCCAACAACCGCTATACCATCCAGTACACGTACTTTGACGAGTGGATCGGCATGATGGACGAGTTCCACGACTGCGTGACCCATCACAAGCAGCCCAAGATCAACCTGGAATGGCACAGGCAGAGCGTCCAGGCCATGGTTCATTGCTATGAATCCATCGCCCAGGGCAAACCCATCTACTTCAAATAAGCGGAGGAAGCGACATGGCGATTACACAGACCAGCATCAGCTACTACGGCCTGGGGTATGTGGAGCATAACCGGAAGGATTTCCAGGAGATGAAGGCCCACGGCTGCACCACGGTGATCCTGGCGGTGACGGAGTTCGACATGGACTTCTGGTTCCCCTCCATCGACAAGATCATCGCCGCCGCCCACGAGGAAGGGCTGCGGGTGCTGCTGGACCCCTGGGGCATTGGCAAGTACTTTGGCGGGGAGCAGGTTTCCCTGTTCTTGCAAAACAACATCCACAACCGGCAGGTGTCCGCCTTTACCGGGGAGGCGCTCAATGCCGCCTGCTTTAACACCAACTCCTTCCGGGACTACTTCCAGCGCTTTGTGCTGAAATTGGCCCGGGAAACCCACAGCGACGGCTTCTTCTGGGACGAGCCCCACTACGCCTTCCCCAAAAGCTACGCCTCCATCACCGGCGGTGCCGGGGACGACTGGAGCTGCCGCTGCCCGGTGTGCATGAAGAAGTTCCAGGACTATTACGGCTATGAGATGCCCAAGGTGATGAACGACGACGTGAAGGAATTCCGCTGGCGGGAGGCCCTGTTCATCCTGGAGGACACCAGCCGCAAAATCAAGGAGATCAACCCCCAGTACGAAATCACCTGCTGCGTCCACGCCACGCTGAACACCTACTACGTCACCGAACTGCGGGGGTACGACCAATGGGAGCGGGTGGCGGCCTGCCCGTACTTTGACGTGTTCTCCACCACCATCATCAACTGGACCTTGCCCAGGTCCTTCTTTGAGAGCGTCACCCAGCGCACCGTGGCTGTGGCCAAGAAGTACGGCAAGCTGTCCGAGCGCTGGCTCATGAACTACAATGCCAGCCCCCTGGATATGCAGCAGATGGACGAGGTGGTGGACCTGTACGAATCCCTGGGGGTGGACCGGCTGGGAGCCTGGACCTACCGGGGAGGCTACGGCACCGTTGTAGCCGCGCCCAACGCCATCGAAATGTGGGACCGGCTGGGAGAGAACTATAAGCGGGTATTGCAGAAGTAACGGCGGAAAGGGGCGGGTGTGGGAATGTACCGGGAATACCTGAACGCAGTTGTAGAGGCTCTGGAGGGCGTGTGCGCCACCCAGGAGGAGGCCATGGAACAGGCCGCCCGGCGGATGAGCCATACCCTGGCAAAGGACGGGCTGATCTACCTGTTCGGGTGCGGGCATTCCCACATGCTGGCCGAGGAAGGCTTTTACCGGGCCGGGGGCCTGGGGGCGGTGTGCGCCATGCTGCCCGCGGAGTTCATGCTCCACGAGGGCGCGGTGAAAAGCAGCGGCCTGGAGCGCCGGGCGGAGCTGGCCCCGGAGGTGCTGGCTCGGTATCCCCTTGGGGATAAGGACACGCTGATCGTATTTTCCACCTCCGGGGTGAACGGAATGCCGGTGGAAATGGCCCGGCTGGGGCGGGAGACGGGGGCCTTCGTCATCGGGGTATCCTCCGGGGCCTATGGCGGGGACCCCTCCCGCCACCCCCGGGGCCTGCGGCTTTCCCAGGCGTGCCACATCCATATCGACAACCGCGCGCCCCACGGGGACGCGGCCTATGCCCTGGAGGGCATGGCCGGGAAGATGGGCCCCCTGTCCACCTTCACCGGGGCGTATATCCTCAACTGCCTGCTGGCCCGGGGGGCGGAGCTGGCCGCCTCGGCGGGGGTGGAGCCGGCGGTGTACCACAGCGGAAACGTACCCGGCGGGCGGGAGAGGAACCAGGCGGTGATCCAACGCTACCGCCACCGCATCCGGGCGTTGTGAGGGCCTCATGGACACAAAGGAATTGTTGATTTTCGGCCTGTGCGGACAGTCGGTGTTTCTGACGGTTCCGCATTTTCATAGGCCCCAGGAGACGCTCCACGCCACGGCCCTGTTTACGGAGCCCGGCGGCAAGGGCTATAACCAGGCGGTGGCCGCGGCGCGGCTGGGGGCGCGGGTGGCCTTTGTGGGGGCCGTGGGCCGGGATGCGGACGGGGAAGCGTGCCTTGCAAGGCTGCTTAAGGAGAAGGTCCGGGCCCGGCTGGTTGCCAAGCAAGAAGGGCATACCGCCTATGCCGCCATCCTTACCGACGCAAAAGGAGAGAACCGGGTCACCGTCTATCCCGGCGTGGGGCTTGCCGCCAGGGACGTGAAGGAGGCGGAGGCGTGGTTTCAAGGGGCGGAGTTGTTGCTGCTGACCCCGGAGATCCCCCGGGAAGCCTTTGCCCAGGCGGTGGCTTTGGGGAAAAAGCACGGGCTGCGCCTGGTGGTGAACCCCGCGCCCTTTATCCCCTGGGTGCTTCCCTACCTGAAGGAGGCCTGGTGCGTGACCCCCAACCGGATGGAAGCCCGGCAGATGCTGGGCCTGGCTCCGGAGGAGGACCTGGAGCGGGCGGCGGCAAACGCCCCCTATCCCCGGATGGTCATCACCCTGGGCGGCGAAGGGGCCCTTTGCCTGGAGGAGGGTATACTCACCCGCCTACCCGCCCCCAGGGTAAAGGCCGTGGATACCACCGGCGCGGGGGACGCCTTGACAGGGGCGCTGTGCGCCGCGCTGCTGCGGGGGCTGCCCCTGGCAGAGGCAGTGGCCCTGGGGGTGCGCGCCGCCGCCCTGTCCGTGACCCGGCCCCATGTGCTGGACGGCTTGCCCGCCTGGGAGGAATGGGACGCCTTCCCAAGGTAAAGGGCTTTGTTTCACATAGGCTTTCTTTTGGCCTGGGCTGCCCCATGAGGGAGAATAGCGCCGGGCTTTTCTTTCCGGAACAACAGTCAGGGGCTGCGGCTTTCCCTTTGCCGCAGCTCCCGGTTTTTTATGTCAGCCGGATTTCATAGCCCACGTTCCTTTTCGTTTCGCCCTTGAGGGTGACGGACTTTTCGCCGCCGGTTTGGGAAAAGCCGTACCTTTCATAAAACCGCTGGGCCCGGCCATTCTCCGCCAGCACCCAGAGGTGGGCCCTCTCGCAGCCCATGGCCCTGAGCCGGTCCAGCAAAAAGCCCATGAGCCCGGCGGCGTATCCCCGGCCCCAGGCTTCCGGCAGGAAGTAAAAGGAGATGACTTCCCCCAGGGCTGGATCATCCCAATCCCGGGACAGGCTGCAGGAGCCCGCCCCCAGGTCCTTGCCCTCCTGGGAGAGAATGGCGATGTGGCTGCGCTGGGTCTGGAGGGAGCGGCGCATGGAATCCACAAACAAGTCATCGGAAATCTCCGCAAGGAGCTCCTGGGAGAAGATGCCCTGAAAGCCCGCCTTCCACCCCATGGCGTGGAGGTGAGCGGCGGATTGCACATCCGCCTCGTTTTGGACCCATCGAAGCTCCATGGATCATCCCCCCTTGTGTCTTCTGACAAAGCTGCGCTTCCGGCATGCGCCCGTTCAGGAGGCCTGAACGGGCTGGGGGACCTCCTCCTCGGCGCCGGGGTCCTCCTTCATGGCCAGGATCACCACCAGAGCCAGCAGGTACAGGGCCAGGCTCAGCACAAAGGGCAGCCTGCCGTCGATCTTGGACAGGGCCCCCGCCACGCCGCCAAAGGGCGAGGTGATGGCGATCATCAGCGTGGTCAGCAAGGCCACGATGCGGGCCCGCTCCTGCTTGTCCACAAACACGGCGGTCATCAGCTCCTTGCGGGGGTAGACCAGGCCGAAGGCCACGGCGTCCAGGAGGGTATACAGGATCAGGGGATAGATGGTGTTTTTGGGGCTGACCATCAGCAGCGTCTGGCTGAACATATACAGGATGAGCCCGGCGGACATGGGGGCCTTGGTGCGGAACCGGGTCAGCTTGTGCTGAATGCCGAAGAACAGCAGCATGATGCAGGCCCGGATCATGGGGAAATAGGCCAGATAGTCCTCGGGAATCCCCAGGCCCGCGGTGGCGTACAGCGCGTAGAAATTTCCGTTGATCATCAGGGTGATATTCACCACCACCATGACCACCAGGGTGGAGACGGTGCCGCGGCTTTTGAAAATGCGGGGGATCAGGTGCCAATAATCCGCCACCAGGCTGCCCAGGCTCTTGCCTTTGGTTTCGGCCTTGCGAATCTTTCCCTGGCGGGTTTCGGTGGTCCAGCGGAAGGTAATCAGGCATTTGACGGTCATGGACAGGGCAAAGGAGGCGTAAAGCGCCCGCATCACCGGAACCAGGGAATGGCGCTGGATCAGCGCGCCGGAGAGGGGGGAGAAAAAGACCGCCAGCAGCCCGGCGATGAGAATCCAGTTCCAGATGTTCAGGATGGATTTTTCCTCCGCGTCCTCCACCAGTAGGCAGACCCAGGCGGTCTGGTTGAGCTGTTCAAAGGAGTTGAGCACCATGGCCGCCAGGAAGAACCAGTAGTTTTGGGCGCAGGCCCAAATGATGCAAGGGACCACCCAGCCCAGCATGTCCCCCACAATGGTGGTGGTTTTGCGGCCCAGCTTATCCGTGATAACGCCGCCGAAGAAGGCGCAAAACACCTGGGCCAGCAGCGCCGCGGACAGGGCCAGGCCGATCTGGATATTGTCCACCCCCAGGGCCCGCATGTAAACGGCGGAAAAGGGGGCGATGAGGCTGTGGGGGATGCCCCACAGGGGCTCGATGAAAACGGAGGTCCGGGGATTGCCCTTGAGGGAGAACAGCAGGTCGATGAGGGGGTGCCTCCGCAGCCGGGCCCTCATAGAACCGGGTTTCGCCATGGGGGTTTCAGTCCTTTCAGCGATGCCCCCTAATGCGCGGTTTTTGACGCAAAAAATACAGGCACCATCAGTGTTTCAAAGAATTGTGGGACGCGGGAAGAAGGAACGCCGCATGCCGTTATCTCCGGGAATGCCCCTGGGGGCATTCCCTTCAATGGGTCCTCGGGGCGTAAGGCCCTAGGGGAGGTCTGGGGAGGCCCCAGCGCCTTTCCCCGTCACTCGTCCTCCAGCAGCGCCAGGTCCGGGTCCTCCTCCAGGAGGTCGGCCCCATCGTCGCCGGAGACGGCGGCCACAGGGGAATCCCCGGCCTTTTTGGCGGCCAGGGCGGCCATGGCCTCGGCGCGGATAACCTTGTCGATCTTCTCGAACACATCGGGGTTGTCCTTGAGGAACTGGCGGGCGTTCTCCCGGCCCTGGCCGATGCGCTGGTCCTCATAGCTGAACCACGCGCCGCTCTTGTGGATGATGTCCCGGTCCACGGCCATATCCAGAAGGGTTCCGGCCTTGCTGATGCCCTCGCCGTAGATGATGTCAAACTCGCTGACCCTAAAGGGCGGGGCCACCTTGTTTTTCACCACCTTCACCTTGGTGCGGTTGCCCACCACCTCTGCGCCGTTTTTGAGCTGCTCGCCCCGGCGCACGTCCAGGCGTATGGAGGCGTAGAACTTCAGGGCCCGGCCGCCGGGGGTGGTTTCGGGGCTGCCGTACATCACGCCCACCTTCTCCCGGAGCTGGTTGATGAAGATGGCTACGGCGTTGGTCTTGCTGATGACCCCCGCCAGCTTGCGCAAGGCCTGGCTCATGAGGCGGGCCTGGAGGCCCACAAAGCTGTCCCCCATTTCGCCCTCGATTTCCGCCTTGGGCACCAAAGCCGCCACGGAGTCGATGACCACCATGTCCACCGCGCCGCTGCGCACCAGGGCTTCGCAGATTTCCAGGGCCTGCTCCCCGGTGTCGGGCTGGGAGATGTAGAGCTCGTCGATGTTCACGCCCAGCTTGCGGGCATAGACGGGGTCCAGGGCGTGCTCCGCGTCAATAAAGGCTGCCACGCCGCCCATGCGCTGGGTTTCCGCCACGCAGTGGAGGGCCACGGTGGTCTTGCCGCTGCTTTCCGGCCCGAAGATCTCCACCACCCGACCCCTGGGCAATCCGCCCACGCCCAGGGCGATGTCCAGGTCCAGGCATCCGGTGGAAATCACCTGGAGGTTGGCGTCTGCGGCGGCGTCGCTGAACTTCATCACCGCGCCCTTGCCATAGGTCTTGTTCAATTGGGCCAGGGCGCTTTCCAGCGCTTTCAGCTTCTCCTCGCGCATATTGTTCTGGTCCGCCGAGGCCCTTTGCACGGGCTCTTTCTTGGGGGCTTCTTTCTTGGCCATGGTGTTTCCGCCTTTCCTGTGTATGGCATTGGGACATCCGTTGTATTGCTAGCGCTGGGACAGCTCTTCCCATAGCATGTGAAGGGCTTCAAGGGTGGCGGCCTTGCGCACCGCCTGGCGGCTTCCGGTAAAATGGCACTCCTGCACCCTGGGGCCTTGGAGCCCTGTGATTCCCAGGAATACCGTGCCCACGGGGGTCTGCTCCGTTCCGCCGCCGGGGCCCGCCAGCCCCGTGGCGCTGACGGAAATATCCGCCCCCAGGGCCATTTGGGCCCCCAGGGCCATCTGCCGGGCGCAGGGCTCGCTGACCACGCCGGGGAAATCGATGACCTCCTGGGAAACCCCCAGCAGTTCCCGCTTGATCCGGGGATCATAGCTGACGATGCCGCCCAGCAGCACCTGGGAGGCTCCCGGCACGGCGGCCAGGCTGGAGGCGATCATCCCTCCCGTGAGGCTTTCCGCCGTGGCGACGGTGAGGCCCAGGCGGGCCGCCAGGGGGATAATGGCCTTGCAAAGAGGGCCGATCCCCGGCTTCATGGGGACTTCTCCCCAAGGCCCCGCAGCACGGCTTTGTTGCGGATAAAATAGTCCACCCCGGAGGCCAGGGTCATGACCATGGCGGCGGCCAAAAGGAGCCGGTCCATGGGGAAGGGGGCAAAGGGCTGGTTCTTCATCACATAGACCACCAAGGTGAAAAGCTGGAGGGTGGTTTTGAGCTTGCCCAGGGGCCCGGCGGCAATGACGCGGCCCTGTTCCATGGCCACCAGCCGCAGGCCGTCCACAGCCAGCTCCCGAAAGAGCACGATGACGCAGGCCCAGGCGGGGAAGCGGCCCAGGCCGCAGAGGGTGACCATCACGCAAAGGACCAGCAGCTTGTCCGCCACAGGGTCCAGAAATTTGCCAAAGTTGGTGACCAGGCCGCAGCGCCGGGCCAGATGGCCGTCCAGCCAGTCCGTCAGGGCCGCCAGCACCAGCACGATCAAGGCCAGGGTCTGGCAAAGGGGCGTGTCGATGGACAAGAGCACCAGGCAGACCGGGATCAAAAGTACGCGCAAGAGCGTCAGTCGGTTGGGCCAGTTCATAGCATCACTCCTATGAGGTCGTAGGGCTTGGCGTCGGTGATTTCCGCGGTCACAAACTCGCCCAAGGCAGCGTTTTGCGCGTGGGTCAGCTCCACAAGGCCGTCGGTTTCCGGGGCCTCGGCGGCGGTGCGGCCAATGGCCTTGCCGCCCTGGCGGAGCTCCTCCACCAGCACCTTCTCCCGGGCGCCGATGCGCAGGCGGTTCCGCTCCAGGGAGATGGCCTGCTGGGCCCGCATCAGGATATCCAGCCGCTCTTGGGCGGTTTCCGGGGGTACCTGATCGGGCATCCGGGCGGCGGCGGTGTCCTCCTCCGGGGAGAAGGCGAAGGCTCCCAGCCGGTCAAAGCGGATCTCCCGGATAAAGTCCATGAGGGTTTCAAACTGGGCCTGGGTTTCCCCAGGAAAGCCGGTGATGAAGGTGGTGCGCAGGGTGAAGCCCATGCCCCGGGCCTCCTTCAAAAGACGGCGCACGGAGGCCATGTCCCCCCGGCGGTTCATGCGGCGCAGCAAAAGGGGATCGGCGTGCTGCAAGGGCAGGTCCAGGTATTTGCAGACGTTGGGCTTGGCGGCCATGGCCTCCAGCAAGGGCATGCCCACCTCGTCGGGGTAGCAGTAGAGCACCCGCAGCCATTCCACCCCGGGGATGTCCGCCGCCTGGGTCACCAGCTCCGGCAGCAGGGAATGGCCCGCCAGGTCCACCCCGAAGCGGGAGGTATCCTGGGCCACCAAAATGTGCTCCTTCACCCCTTGCTCCGCCAGGGAGCGGACCTCCCCAAGGACGCTGTCCATGGGCCGGGAGCGGAAGCCGCCCCGGATCAGGGGAATGGCGCAGTAGGCGCAGCGGTTGTCGCACCCGTCGGCCACGCGGATATAGGCGGTATGGGGGGCTGTGGTGAGCACCCGGGGGCCGCAGAGCACCCCCGCCTCCCGGCCGCAGTAGGAAGCCCGCTGGCCCCCCAGGGCCTGGGCAATGGCCTGGGGCAGCTGGGCATACTGGCTGACCCCCATCAGAAGCCCCACCTCCGGCAGCTCTTCCAAAAGCGCCTGCTCGTAGCGCTGGGCCAGGCAGCCCGTGGCTACCAGCAGCTTGAGCTTGCCGGTTTTCTTATACTCCGCCAGGGAGAGCAAGGTGTCGATGGATTCCTGCTTGGCGGACTCGATGAATCCGCAGGTGTTGACGATGAGGATATCGGCCTCCCGCTCGTCCGCGACGATGCGGTATCCGTTTTCGGTCAAGATGCTGAGCATCAGCTCGGTATCCACCCGGTTTTTGCTACAGCCCAGGGATACCACCCCAACGCTCATCATACCGGTTTTCCCTCCAAATGCTTTTGTTTCATATGACAGGGCGCCTTGCCATCCGCGAAACACCCTACCTTATAGTGTATCACACATTCCCTTCCATGGAAAGGGGAACACGGGGTGTTTGGCGAACAAGCCCTGGTCTTGCCACAGGGCGGTTTTTTTGCTATGCTAAGGCCGATATGGGGGGAGGGACGGCCTGTGGAGCGGCCCATGCGGGAGATGCTGCGGCAAAGCGCCAGGCGGGTGTCCCTTCACATGCCCGCTACCGGAGGCCGGGGGCCCTTTGGGCGGGTGGACCCCTACCGGCTGGAGACTACGGAGCTGCCGGAAACGGACGACCTGTACCGGGCCAAGGGGGCCGTGGCCCAGGCCCAGGCCCTGGCGGCCCGAAGCGCGGGGGCGGCCTTCACGGCCATGCTCCACGGGGGGAGCACGGCGGGGGTCCAGGCTATGCTGCTGTACGCGGCGGGGCGGGGGGAGACGGTGATCCTTCCCCGGAACTGCCACCTGAGCGCCTTGCACCTGTGCGCTTTGGCGGGGATCGAGCCGGTGTTCGCCGAGGCTTCCTATACGGCCCGGGGGAGGCCCTACACCTCTTTTGCCTCCTACCAGCGGGCCATGGAGCGGCATCCCAAGGCCAAGGCGGTCCTGGCGGTGAGGCCGGATTATTACGGATTGATGGGGGAGTTGGAGCCTCTGGCCCAGGCAGCCCATGAGGGCGGCATGCTCCTTTTGTGCGACGAGGCCCATGGGGCCACTTTGAACTGGCGGCGGGACGCCCAAAGCGCCCTGGCCCAGGGGGCGGATTTGGCTGTCCAGAGCGCCCACAAGACCTTGCCCGCCCTGAACGCCGGAGCCTGGCTCCACGGGGCTGAGGGCGTGGACGCCGCCCGGTTGGGGAGCTTGCTGCCCATGGTGCAGACCAGCAGCCCCTCCTTTGTGAACCTGCTGTCCCTGGACGAGGCCAGGGCCTGGATGGACCGGCATGGGGAAGGGGCCTGCGAGGGGCTGGGGGCGGCGCTGCTCCGCTTCTATGAAAAAGCCCGGCCTCTGGGCTATGACCGGGCTCAGGAGGACGCGCCCCCTGGCTTTGGGTATGACCCCTTGCGGCTGGCGCTGGCGGGGCCCATGGGCGGTTACGCCCTGGGGGAGGCGCTCAGGCTGGCGGGCATCGATGTGGAACTGTGCGACGGTCAGTGCGTCGTGGGCATTTTGCCCCTGCGGGGGTATGAGGGGATATTGAAAAAACTCCTGGCGGCGCTGAAAAACATCTCCCGGCGCGCCCGTTTTTCTTCCCCGCTGACCGCGGGCGGCGCGGTCAACAGCGGGTCCAGGGGCGAAGCCCCTGGCGGAGGGTGGGGCGTAGCCCCAATGCCCTTCCCGCCTTCAATGCCCCCCCTTCCTCCCCGGATTTTGCCTTTGGCGGAGGCGGCCTTTGCCCCCAGGGAGGGGGTGCCGCTCCTCCAAAGCGTGGGCCGGGTCAGCGCCGCGCACTGCGGCTTGTACCCTCCGGGGGTGGCGCTGGTAACCGCCGGGGAGGCCGTGACCCCGGAGTTGGCGGCGTTTTTAGGCAGCCAAGACCCTGAAAGGCTTTTCGGCCTTACCCCGGAAGGGCTCCTTCCCTGTGTGGCCGGACTTTCTTCCATAAATAAAGGAGTATGAAGCGTGAATCAACTTCCCTATGACGCGGTGATCTTCGACCTGGACGGAACCCTGTGCAACGCGGAGCAAGGCATTGTCTCCTCGGCGCTGTACGCCCTGGAGCAGCTGGGCCATTCCCTTCCCCAGGGGGCGGACCCCAGGGGAATCATCGGGCCTCCGCTGGTCCATGGCTTTGAGCGGGTGCTGGGGCTGCCTGCGGAGCTGATTCCCAGGGCCACGGAGCTGTACTGCCAGCACTTTGACCGGGAGGGCATGTACAAGTACACGGTGTATCCCCATATCCGCTCCATTTTGCGGATGCTGCGGGAGGAAGGGGCCTATCTGGCCGTGGCTACCAGCAAGTCGGAGAAGCCCTGCCGGGCGGTGCTGGACCACTTTGCCCTGACCCACTATTTTGACAGGATCATCACCGCGGACAGCAACCACAGCGTGGCCTCCAAGGTGGAGCTGGTGCGCCGCGCGCTGCCGGAGCGCTACGAGCGGGCGGCCATGGTGGGGGACCGGTGCTTTGATATGGAAGCGGCCCGGGCCAACGGCATCGAGGGCATTGGCGCGGGCTACGGCTTTGGCAGCGACCAGGAGCTGCGGGACGCCGGGGCGGAGCATATCGTGCCGGATACCGAGGCCTTAAGGGCCCTGCTCTGCCAGGGGGCGGAGATCCCCAGGGGCTTCTTCCTGACGGTGGAAGGGCTGGACGGCAGCGGCAAGACCACCCAGGTGGACCTGCTGGAAAAGAGCCTCCGTGCGTACGGATTCAGCGTTTTGCGCACCCGGGAGCCCGGCGGCTGCCCCATCAGCGAGGATATCCGCCAGATCATCCTGGACACCAAGAACATGGAGATGTCCCCGGCCTGCGAGGCCTTGCTGTACGCGGCGGCCCGGGCCCAGCACGTGGCCCAGGTGATCCGCCCGGCGGTGGAAACGGGGATGCTGGTGCTTTGCGACCGCTTTGTGGACAGCTCCATCGCCTACCAGGGAGGCGGGCGGGAGCTGGGCCTGGAGAGCGTTCAGCAGATCAACGCCCCCGCCGTGGGGGATATGATGCCCGACGCCACCCTGTACCTGGAGATCGACTTCCGGGTGGGGCTCCAGCGCCGTTTGGGGGCCAGCGCCCCGGACCGGCTGGAGCTGGAGGCTTTTGACTTCCACGAGCGGGTGCAAAAGACCTACGAGCGGCTGCTCCATGACAACCGCAAGCGGTTCATGGTGGTGGACGCGGGCCAGGAGCCCGAGGCTGTGGCTGAGGATGCCCTGGCCTTGGTGCTGGCCAGGCTGGAGCGGGAGGAATAAGGTGGAGCGCATCGTGGTGGGCATGTCCGGGGGGGTGGATTCCTCCGTGGCGGCCCTGCTGCTCAAGCGGCAGGGCTACGACGTGGTGGGCGTGTTCATGAAGAACTGGGATGAACAGGACGAAAACGGGGAATGCACCGCCACCCAGGATTGGCATGACGTTCAGGAGGTCTGCGGCCTTTTGGACATCCCCTGCTATGCCGTGAACTTCCAGAAGGAATACCAGGACCGGGTGTTTGCCCAATTTTTGGAGGAATACCGCCGGGGCCGCACCCCCAACCCGGATGTGCTGTGCAACCGGGAGATCAAGTTCAAGGCGTTTTTGGACTTTGCCATGAAGCTGGGGGCCGGGGGAATGGCTACCGGGCACTTTGTGCGCCGGGGGCAGCGGGAGGGCCGCCCCTTGCTGCTCAAGGGCGGCGATCCCGCCAAGGACCAGAGTTACTTCCTTTATATGCTCAAGGAGGCCCAGCTGGAGCGGGCCCTGTTTCCCGTGGGGGACATGACCAAGGCCCAGGTGCGCCAGGTTGCCCAGGAGGCAGGGCTGCCCGTGAGCCGCAAGAAGGATTCCACCGGCATCTGCTTCATCGGGGAGCGGAACTTCCGCCGGTTTTTGCAAGGCTACCTGCCCCTGAGGGAGGGCGAGATGCGGACCCTGGAGGGGCAGGTGGTGGGCCGCCATCAGGGGCTGGCCTATTACACGCTGGGCCAGCGCCGGGGCCTGGGCATCGGCGGCGCCGGGGACGGCCGCCGCTGGTTTGTGATTGGGAAGGATTTGGGGCGCAACGTGCTGCTGGTAGCCCAGGGGGAGGACCACCCGGCGCTGTACAGCCGCTATGTGCGGGCTTCCCAGCCTACCTGGATTGGGGAGCCCCCGGCGGGGGAGGGCGTACCCTTTCGCTGCGGCGTGAAGTTCCGCTACCGCCAGGGGGATCAGCCCGCCTGGGCCGTGCGCCTGGGGGAGGAGATTTTCCTGCGGGCGGACGGGCTCCAGAGGGCCGTGACCCCGGGCCAGAGCGCCGTGCTCTATGCCGGGGAGGCCTGCCTGGGGGGAGGCATCGCCGAGGAAGCCGGGCCTGAGCCCATGGCGCAAGTGGACGGGATTTTCCCGGAAGCCTAAAACTGTATATAAATACATTGGAAATACAATCTAAAAGCGCCAAAAACGCCAAAAAACGCTTGATTCTTGGAACGGGGTGCCTATATAATGGGGCAAGCATTTCTGTAAGCGTAAGCAAAAACGGAAGCGCGAAATAAGAAGGAGGATTGGGAGAAGATGAAAATGAACAAGTTTGCGGCTGCTGTGTTGGCGCTGGTGTTGGCGGTCAGCCTTCTGATTCCTGCGCTTGCGGAGGATACGATCAAGATTGGCGGCATCGGCGTTCTCACCGGCCCCTACGCCATGTACGGCATCGGCGTGCGCAACGGCATCGACCTGTACGTCAAGGAGCTCAACGCTGCCGGCGGCATCGACGGCAAGCAGGTGGAAGTGATCTGGGAGGACGACGAGGGCGATCCCGCCAAGGCCACCAACGCCTTTAACAAGCTCGTGCAAAACGACGGCGTAGTCGCCATCCTGGGCTCCGTGCTTACCGCTGCTACGGACAGCGTAGCCGAGTTCGCGGCGGAAGAGGGCATCCCCACAATCACCGCCTCCGCCACCGCCTACCACATCACCACGGACCGCCCCAACGTGTTCCGCACCTGCTTCCTGGATCCCTTCCAGGCCGTGGCGATGGCCAACTTCGCCAAGGATCAGTTCGGCGCCACCAAGCTGGCGGTGCTCTATGAAAACGGCAACGAGTATTCCACCGGCCTGAAGGATACCTTTGTGGTTCAGGCCGAGGCCAATGGCCAGACCATCGTGGCCCTGGAAGCCACCGTCAAGGATGAGATGGACTTCAAAGCCCAGCTCACCAAGCTCAAGGACGCGGCTCCTGAAATCGTCTTCCTGCCCTACTACGGCCGCGAGGCCGCCCTCATCCTGACCCAGGCCAAAGAGCTGGGCCTGGATGTGAAGTTCCTGGGCGCCGACGGTATCGCCGACATCGTAGGCTCCATCAGCGACAAGAGCCTGCTCACCAACTTGTACTACTCCGACCACTTCTCCAACGACGGCGACAGCGACATGGTGAAGGCCTTCCTGGCTGGCTATCAGGCAGAGTACGGCGAGATGCCCAGCATTTCCTTCTCCGCCACCGGCTATGACGCGGCTCTGGTGCTCACCAACGCCATCAAGACCGCCGGTACCACCGAGTATGCCGCCGTGGTGGACGCTATCAAGAACAGCCAGGTGGAAGGCGTTTCCGGCGTGATCTCCTTTGACGATCACAACGACCCCATCAAGAGCGCCTTCATCCTCACCTTCGACGAGACTGGCAAACAGATTTTCGTCAAGCAGCAGAACCCGTAACCAAGGGCGTTGCCCTGAGAACCCGCCAAAGGAGCCTATCCCTTTGGAAGCCCGCTTTTGGAATCTGTCTTTGGGATGGCTTTCTTACGGAAGGACTTCCCAAAGACAGGGTATTGGGTGTGTTGAAAGAGGAAGGGGGTTTTCCCCCTCCCTCTTTCAGCCGTTTTCTGTGAATGCCCGTGCGTGAAAATGCCTGGGCCATACCTCCGTGGATACGGAAACGCCTGGACGGCGGTTGCTTTTCGCTGGGAAGCGCAAAGCCAATGAGGAGGGGTGAAAGAGTTGCTGCTCTTGCTGGTGAACCAAATCATCAACGGCCTGGGCACAGGGGCCATCTACGCGCTGATCGCCCTGGGCTATACCATGGTGTACGGCATCGTGCGCCTGATTAACTTTGCCCATGGGGATATCCTGATGGTAGGGTCCTACACCGCGGTACTGCTGATGGTGAACCTGGGCGTGCCCTTTCCCATTGCCCTGGTGGCCTCCATGCTGGTCTGCGTCACCTTTGGCGTGGTGATCGAGCGGGTGGCCTACAAGCCCCTGCGGGGCGCGCCCCGCATCTGCTCGCTGATCACCGCCATCGGGGTCAGCTACCTGCTCCAAAACAGCGCCCAGCTGCTTTTCAGCGCAAATCCTCGGCCCTTCCCCCCGGTGCTTCATGTGCCGCCCCTGGTGATCGGCAAGCTCAGCGTCAGCTTTGTGACGCTGCTCACCGTGGCCGTGGCCGTGCTGCTGATGATCCTGCTGACCCTGTTCGTGCAGAAAAGCCGCATGGGCAAGGCCATGCGGGCCGTCAGCGAGGACCAGGGGGCGGCCCGCCTCATGGGCATCAACGTCAACGTCACCATCTCCGTCACCTTTGCCATCGGCTGCGCCCTGGCCGGGGTAGGGGCCGTGCTGTACAGCATCGCCTATCCTTTGGTGTTTCCCACCATGGGCTCCATGCCCGGCCTGAAGGCCTTCATCGCCGCGGTGCTGGGAGGCATCGGCGTGATGCCCGGGGCCATGCTGGGCGGCTTCATCATGGGCGTGGCGGAAAGCCTCACCAAGGGCTACATCTCCACCCAGCTTTCCGACGCCGTGGTCTACGGCATTTTGATCCTGGTGCTGCTGGTGAAGCCCTCCGGGCTGCTGGGCAACGCCGCGGGCGAGAAAGTATGAGGTGGGCCGGATGACCAAGAAATTCAAGGCATACGTGCTGAACTTATCCGCCATCTTCCTGATCTACCTGGTGCTCTCCGCTTTGATGGGCGCCAATGTGATCAACAAGTATTACGCGGGCGTGCTGATTCTGGTGGGCATCAATATCATCATGACCGTGAGCCTGAACCTCACCACGGGCTTTTTGGGGGAACTGGCCTTGGGCCATGCGGGCTTCATGAGCGTGGGCGCCTTTACCGCCGGAATCATCACCAAGGCCATCAGCGCCTCCTGGGGGTGGGAGAGCATTGCCGCGCTGCCCATTTCCCTGCTGGCCGGCGGGCTGCTGGCGGCGGTGATGGGGCTGCTCATCGGCATTCCCGCCCTGCGCCTGAAGGGCGATTATCTTGCCATCATCACCCTGGGCTTTGGGGAGATCATCCGGGTGATGATCCAGAATCTGGAGATCACCGGCGGCGCGGCGGGCATCAGCCGCATTCCCAGGGTCAATACCTTCCCCGTTACCTATTTTGTCATGGTGGCGGTGATCATCGTCATGTTCACCTTGGGCCGCTCCCGCCATGGCCGGGCCATCATCTCCATCCGGGAGAACGCCGTGGCCGCCGAGGCCACGGGCATTTCCACCACCTATTACAAAATCTTCGCCTTTACGCTGGCGGCTTTCTTTGCGGGCATCGCCGGGGGCCTGTACGCCCATTACGTCAGCCGCCTGTCCGCCGCCGCCTTTGACTTCAACAAGTCCATCGAGTATTTGGTGATGGTGGTGTTGGGCGGCATGGGCTCCATCACCGGCAGCATCATTTCCGCTACAGTGCTGACCTTGCTGCCGGAGCTTTTGCGGGAATTTGCCGATTACCGCTTGCTGCTTTACAGCGTCATGCTGATTTTGATGATGCTCTTCCGCCCCGCGGGCCTCATGGGCACGGCGGAGTTCTCCCTGGTGGCCCTTTGGGATTGGATCGTGCGGAAGCTGGGCATCAAGAAGCGGGAAAAGCTCCCCCTCATGCCGGACATTCCCCGCTACGACGTCAACGAGGACGCCCCTGTGCTCACCACCCACGGCCTGGGCATCCGTTTTGGAGGCCTCACCGCCGCCGAGGACGTGAATATCTCCCTCAGCGACAATGAGATCGTGGGCCTGATCGGCCCCAACGGCGCGGGCAAGACCACGGTTTTCAACATGCTTACCGGGGTCTACCAGCCCACCAGCGGCGAAATCACCTTGCTGGGCGATTCCATCGCGGGCAAAAAGACCTACGAGATCGTCTCCGCGGGCATCGCCCGCACCTTCCAGAATATCCGGCTGTTCCGGTCCATGACGGTGCTGGAGAACATCAAGGTGGCCTTCCACTCTCGCATGCACTATTCCGCAGCCAGCGGCGTGTTCCGCCTGCCCGGCTACGCCCGGGAGGAACGGGGCATCGACATCCGCGCCCGGGAGCTGCTCCGGGTTTTCCACATGGAGGATACCGCGGACCTGCCCGCGGACAGCCTGCCCTACGGCCAGCAGCGCAAGCTGGAAATCTGCCGGGCCTTGGCTACCAACCCCAAGGTGCTTTTGCTGGACGAACCCGCAGCGGGCATGAACCCCATTGAAACCAGGGAGCTCATGGAGACCATCCGCCTGATCCGGGACCAGTTCTCCGTGGCCGTGCTGCTGATCGAGCATGATATGAAGCTGGTAATGGGCATCTGCGAGCGCATCTATGTGCTCAACTACGGCGGCATCATCGCCGAGGGCACCCCGGCGGAGATCGGCAAAAACCCCAAGGTCATCGCGGCCTACCTGGGCAAGAGCCAGGAGAAGGAGGCGAGCGCAAATGCTTGAGGTTCAGGACCTGAATCTGTTCTACGGCTCCATTCACGCTCTCCACGACATCCAGTTTTCCGTGTCCGGGGGCGAGATCGTAACCCTGATCGGGGCCAACGGCGCGGGGAAGACCAGCGTTTTGCAAGCCATTTCCCGCATGCTCCCCCTGAAAAGCGGAACCATCGTCTTTGACGGCAAGGACATCACCCACACCGAAGCCCACCGCCTCCCCGCCATGGGCCTTTCCCAGGTGCCCGAGGGCCGCCGGGTTTTCTCCCGGATGAGCGTGCTGGAAAACCTGGAAATGGGGGCCTATACCCGCCGCAGCAAGGGGGAGCTGGAAGCGGATTTGCAGATGGTATTCGGCCACTTCCCCAGGCTCAAGGAGCGGGTGCGCCAGCTGGCGGGCACCCTTTCCGGCGGCGAGCAGCAGATGCTGGCCACCGCCCGGGCCCTGATGAGCCACCCCACCCTTCTGATGATGGACGAACCCTCCATGGGCCTTTCGCCCATTCTGGTGGAGGAGATTTTCGGCATCATCCGGGACATCAACCGGGACGGCACCACCATCCTTCTGGTGGAGCAGAACGCCCACATGGCTTTGGGCATTGCCAACCGGGCCTATGTGCTGGAAACCGGGCGCATCGTCATGGAAGGCGACGCCAAGACCTTGCTGGATAACGAGAAGGTCCGGGAGGCGTATTTGGGGACGTAATGGCCAAAGGTGGGGGAACGGCCGGGGGCGTTGCCCCCTGGACCCATGGCTGAACCGCGTTTTACGCGCTTCAGAGGGGATGCGGAATTTCATGGCAATCGTAAAAGGCCAGCGTTTATCGCGCTGGCCTTTTGCTTATGGTTCCAAATCATTCTCCTCAAACAGCGGGGATTGAAAGAAGCTGGGAAGGTCGATTTCCAGCCCCTGGCACAGCTCATGGAGAATGCGCAGCTTCACGGAATCGTAGGAGCAGTGGACGATGTTGGCGATGGTGGATTTGGGCACGCCGCTGTTTTGATAAAGCTGGTACTGGGTCATGTTCCTTTGCTCCAGCAATTCCAAAAGCCGGCGGCTCACCGCCTCATTCAGCTTCAACTTTCATCACCGCTCATCCTCGTATTGCATTCCCAGTATAGGGTGTGCGTGTTACGCAATAGTACCTGTGGCTGTACTATTGTAGGTTTGGCGCTGTGCAGGCGCGATTCCGAATATCTCCCTTTGAGCCCCCGCCCCCACCCCGCTTACTGCCCCAACGCGGTCTGAAACCCATCCCCGGCAGCGCCGATAAAGATGGCATAGGAGCCTTCCCGCACCACCAGCTCCGGGGCCCCGTGCCGCAAGCTGTCATAGGCCAGCGTCAGGTCCGGCAGGAGAACCACGAGCCTGCCGCTGACCGGGAGGGTACTTGTGAACACCGCGTCTTGGGGGATGCGGCGGGCCACGTTGCGCCCATCCTCCGGGATGGTGACGCGCTCCTCCCGCGCCAGGACGGCCGCCTGGGATGCGTCCGTAAACAGGAAGCCGCTGACCTTCAGCAGCGTTTGGCCCTCCTCCTCCACAAGCCGGGGCTCGGCCAGGTCCGAGGCGTAGCGCAGGCACATCCGCGTGCTGTCCGGCCCGGCCAGCGCACAGGGCATGTAGAGGATGGAGCCGCTCAGGGCATCCTCCGACCGGTAGAACAGGTAGCCCTCCAGGCCCGGAATCAGCCCGGTAACGGCCCCGAAGCAGCTTAACTCCGTAGCGCTCAGGTTGTGGGGGAGCCACGCCTTGCCCGCAAACCCGGCGGCGTCTTCCTTTTCCCCCTGGGGCAGCTCCTGGGCAAAGACCAGGCAGCGCTTGTGATGCTGGGGATAGAGTAGGATGTACTTGATCCCCGTCTTTTCCACAAAGGCCAGCCTGTGGCCATTCATATGGAAAAAGCCGTCCTCCCCGTAGGGGAAAAGCGCCTGGGGGACAAAGCCCTCGCCGTCAAAGACGCCATAGGCCAGCGCGTTGGCCTCAAGGTCAAACCTCACCTGGACAATGCGGTTGTACATCCCGTAATATCCTTGGAAACCAAGCATCTCTTGGGGGATGGGAGCGGGCCGGGGCGCAAGGGCGGGGGGCTGATCCTTGGGCTTCACCAGCCCCTTTTGCTCCAGCAGCGCCTGGAGGACGCTGTCGCAGATGCCCGCCACGTTGCCGCTGTTGCTGGTCACGGTCACAGCCACCGCTAGCTTTTCCTCCGGTACTACGTAAAGCTGGGAGGTGAATTGGGAGGTTCCCCCGTTTTTGGAGAGCACCCGGACCCCCTGGTCCTCAAAGGCCTCTATGGACGCCGTATCCCAGCCCAGGCCATAGGCGAACACCGGCAGGCCCTCAGGAACGGTTTCAGGGGCGTACTGCGGCTTTTGAAATTCATCCAGGGCCTGCTGTGAAAGCAGCCCGCCGAAAAGGACGGCCTGGGCAAACCGGCACAGGTCCTGGGCCGTGGAGGTGATGCCTCCCGAGCCCATGGCGTTCACATATTCCGTGGGATAGGCCCCGCCGGACTGGCGGTCATAGGCCAGAATGATGTTCTGGTTCCCCTTCCGGTAATAACAGCTGGTGTCCTCCATGCCCGCCTTTAGAAAAATACGCTCCCTGAGAAATTCCCCGTAGCTTTTTCCCGAGGCGCGCTCCACCACCGCTTCGGCCAGGGTCAGGGCGTCGTTGCAATAAATGCTCAACTCCCCGGGGGCGTGCTTGAGGGTGTTTTCGGAAAGCACCTGGAGGGTCAGGTCGATATACCCGCCGTATTTTTGGGTGCCCACGGCGTCCTTCATGATGATGCCCGGAATGCCCGAGGAATGGTTCAGCAGCATGCGCACCGTGATATCGGCATAGCGCTCGTCCGCCATGGTGAATTCCGGCAGGTAGGCCGTCACCGGCTCGTCCAAATCCACCTTGCCGTCGTCCCACAGCAGCAGCACCGCCGCGGCGGTAAATACCTTGCTGACGGAGCCGATGTTGAACTGGGTATGGGCGTCCACGGGGATGGAACGCTCCCTGTCGCGCATCCCGAAGGCCTCCGAATAGAGGAATTCCCCATCCTCCATCACGGCCACCGCGGCGCTGGACGCGCCCCCGCCGGAAATCTCCTTCCAAAGCCCGATTCTGGCCGTGGCCGCCACCCTATCCGCCGGTTCCTCCCCCTGGGCCGCCGGCGGAGCGGCCCACAGGACGATGCACAAAAGCCCCAGCAGAAGCCTCCTCGCCATATGCCATTTCCCCCTTTCGCACTCGAAAATTCCCTTTCTATATGGTATGATAGTCCTGCCGGCGAACAAAAGCGTAACATTCCGAAGAGAGTCCCTGGAAGACGCCAAGGTGCGCCATTTGCTCTACTGCCCTTGTCTGGCAATCCTTTTCTCCATCCAAAAACGGCCTATGGAAAAAGACGCATTCCCTGGGGCGGGGACGGCGGGCCGTCTCAACAGACGGGGAAAAGCCGGTCAGCCGAAAGGGGGATCAGGCTTGAAGCACAAAAAAGTGCTGGAGAGGGAGCGGATCAACCGCGCCCTGGAATGCATCCTGGAATCCCCCCTCACCGTGGTGGAGGCTCCCATGGGCTTTGGCAAAACCACGGCGGTGCGGGCCTTTCTCGCGGGTACGGATTGCCGCGTGCTGTGGATTTCCCTTTTGCCTGGGGAGGATGCCCCCTCCTTTTTCTGGAACCGGTTTGCCGCCCAGATCGGAAAGCTGAACAAAAGGACGGGGGACGGCCTGAAGCGCCTGGGCTTTCCCGCGGACGCGCCCCAGGCGGCAAAGATTCTGGACATGCTGAAGGCCTTGGACTTTGCCAGGCATACGGTGCTGGCGATCGACGATTTTCACGAGGCAAAGGGCCCCCAGGTGGGCGCGCTGCTGGGGCGGCTGGCGGAGGATTTGCCGGAGGATTTGCGCATTGTGGTGATGACCCGGGATGCGTCCAACCTGGATGTGGACGGGCTTTTGGCCAAAGGGCGGTGCCATGTGGTATCCCAGCGGACACTGCGCTTTTCCGGGGAGGAGGTACGGGCGTACTGCGCCTTGTTGGGCCTGTCTCCCTCCCGGGAAGACCTGGACAGGATCACCGTCCTTGCGGAGGGCTGGATATCCCTGGTCTATTTGATGCTGCTGGGCATGGGGCAAGGCATGCCCCTGGGCCGCGGCGGCGCCATTGACGAATGGGTGGAAAAAGTTCTGTTCACCCCCTGGGATGAAGCTGTGAAACGCTTTTTGCTCCGGGTGTCCGTGCTGGACAGCTTCACGGCGGAGCAGGCCTCTTTTGTGACCGGGGAGCCCCAGGCGGAGGAGTTTCTCCGGCGGTTGCGCCGGGAGAACGCCTTTGTTACCCTGGAGGAGCCTGGGGGAGAGTACAGGATTCACAACGTACTGCTGGATTTTCTCCGGGCCCGGCAGCGGGATGAGGCCCAGCGCGCCGCGCTGTACCGGCGGGCGGGGGAATGGTATCTCGCCGGGCGGTGCTTTGTCCGGGCCTATGCATATTTCTGGCGCGCCGGCGATGCCTGGCGCGTTCTTGCTCTTTTGGAGGAGCCGGACAACATAACCGAGTGCTTCGCGGAGTTTCAAGGCTCCTTTGAGCTGTTTGCCAAAACTCCCCGCCCGCTGCTGTTCAGCTATCCCATTGCGTACTTGCAATACATCGGCTTGCTTTTGACCGGAGGGGACCCCGTAGCGGCGGCGGAGGGCGCCGCCCGCCTTGACGAATTGCAAAGGGTGTATGAAAAAATGGAGGGCCTTGCGCCTGAAAGGAGAAACCGCGTTCTGGCGGAGATCAGCGCCATTCGTATCTTTGCCGCCTTCAATGATCCCCGGCGGATGGTAAAGTGCGTCAACGAGGCGCTCCGCCTTTTAGGGGGCGGCTCCTCCTGGCTGATGAAGCGCAAAAACGAAGCGACCTTTGGCTCCCCGCATTTTCTGTACTCCTATTACCGCCAGAGGGGGCGGCTTCGGGAAACCATGGAATACATCCTTCGGGAATTTCCCGTCTTTCCCCGTCTGGCGGACGGCTGCAGCCTGGGCTGCGGCGAGGCGGCCCAGGCTGAATACGCGCTGGAAACCGGGGATCAGAAGGGCGCGAAGGCAAGCGCTCACAAGGCCATTTACAAGGCCAAGACCCGGGGCCAGGCCAGCATCGCCCTGTGCGCCAACATGACGCTGATCCGGCTGTACCTCTCTCAGGGAAAGGCCGGGGAAGCGCTGGAGCAATTCAACCGCCTTGCCCACAGCGTAGCCAGGGAAAACAACGCCATATACAACACGACGCTGGAACTGATCCGGGGATATGCCGCCGCGTGCCTCAGGCAGCCGCACCTGATCCCCTCCTGGCTTCAAACGGGGGATATGTCCCCGGCGCATTTCATGTACCAGGGCTTGGGCTTCAATTACATCGTTCACGGGAAGGCCTTGCTGGCCCTGAAGGAATATATCCGCCTGGAGGCCCTCACCGAAGAACCCCGGCAGTATTTCGCCGCCCTGGGCAACCAGCTGGGGTTTTTGCATCACCGGATTTTGGGAGCGGCGGCGAAATACCGCCTGTATGGCATGGAGGCGGGCTGCGCCCAATTGCGGCGGGCCCTGGAAGAAGGACGGGAGGACCATCTCCTTTTGCCCTTTGCCGAATGCGCGCCGGATATTTTGGACATGGTGCGCCGCATTGCCTTGGAGGCCCCGGAGGATGCGTATGTGCGGGAGGTGCTTTTCTCCTGCGGGCAATACCTGGAGAGCTTGGAAAGGGCGGCCTTCCTTCCCGCGGCGGAAGCCGGGGCCCTGTCCGTGGAAGAAATGCGGCGCGGCAAGGATTGGAAAGAGCCGTTCCCGGCGGAGGAAACGGCTTTGCCCCGGGGAAGGAACGGCGGTCTTCCTCAGGGGCCCCAAGAGGCCCGCAGCCCTTTCCCCAAGGCCGTGTATGTGCAGACCATCCCGACCTTTGACATCTATGTGGACGGAAAGCTGCTTCCAATGTCCAGCCCTAAGCTGCGGGAATTGCTGGCGCTGCTGGTGGACCGGAACGGCGGCTCCCTCTCCTCCCGGCAGGCGGTCTCCTTCCTGTGGGAGGACCGAAGCGACGACCAAAGGACCCTGGCGCTATACCGCATGACCTTCAAACGGCTCCGGGAAACCCTGGAGCAAGCGGGCATCGGCTTTATCCTGGGCAAGGAGGGCTGCGTGGGCTTCATCCGGCCGGAGGCCCTGGAAAGTGATTACTTCTCTTTTCTTCGGGGGGACGAGGAAGCCATGGCAAAATACAATGGGGAATACCTGTCGGAGTATTCCTGGGCCGAGGGGACCAATGCCAGGCTCACCGGCTTGCAAGCCATGCGCCGGGCAAAGGGCGGGACCCAAGCGCCGCCCGGGCCCTGACGGCGGCCGTCCCGCTCCCTCACTTGAACCGGGCGAAGTCGTAGGCCTCCTTGATCCAGGCCATGAGTTCTTCGTCCACATCCTCCGGGGACTGGAGGATTACATGATGGGTCCAGCGCCGGGGGTAGGGCTCCACCGCCTGCCAGACGCGGGGATGCTCCAGGCGGTGGCCGAGGCCGAAAGAAAGGATCAGGGAGGCCTGTGGCCGCGCCTTGCGGGAAAAACGGGGCAAAGAGGCATAGGCGAAGCCATACCTGCTGGAGAAGCTGATTTGGGTTTTGTGGACCTTGATGGACACTTCCCCAAGCTCCCCCAGGATTCGCTCCTCCAGGGCCTGGTACAGGGGAAGGGATAGGGGCGCTTGTTCAAAAAAAGCCAGGATGTCTCCGTTCATGGGCGGCGCCTCCCGGGATTGGATTGATTTTCATTATACCATGGATGTTTCTGCCGTGCCCAAATAGGAGGAACAGGGAGGAGGGACCGGGCGGCCCGTCCTCCCAGAGGAGCGAAGCGGGACAAAGGACGGGGCTTTTCCTATCCCTGGCCGCATATGCTGTGCTAAAAGCGCGCCAGGAGGGACGGCCTATGTCCACACAGCCCATGAAACGGCAATACATCATGCTCAAACCCATGGTTTTGGGAGCTTCGGGCTTTGCCCGCCTCCAGGTGGAGGGGGGCGGGCTGCTGCTGCAACTCACCGGAAAGAACCTCAACGGCCACGCCAAAGGCCTTCGGGCGTTTTTGTACGCCGGGGAGGGCGCGGTCCAGGAGTTGGGAAGCGCCAGGGTCAATGCCCAGGGACAGGCCACGCTGATGGCGGAGGTGGCTGCCCGACAGGGAAGCATGGCTCCCTCCAGGCTCCAGGCGGTGCTGGTGACCTCCGACGATCCCAAGCCCCAGCCGCTGTTCATCGGCCTGTGCGTATCCCAGAGCGCCGGGAGCCTGCTGGACGCCCGGAACGCTTTGCTGGCCCTGTGCGCCAAGCTGGAGCAAAACGGTTCCCAGAGGGTGCAAGCCCGCCCCCGAAGGGACGGGGAAGGGATACAGCCCAGGGAACAGGCGGGGGAAGAAACGGACCAGGGAACCAAAGGGGAGAGAGAAGGGGCGGAGCGGCCCCGGGGGGAGGCGGCGGGGGCCAAGCCCTCCAAGGCCCCCAAGCCCATCACCCGCCTGGCCCTGCGGACCTCCTCCGCCATGCCCAGGGACCTTCCCCCCAAGGAGGTGTTCCTCTCCGCTGTGGATCCCTCCATCTATGTGGAGGCGGACGTATACGCCACCCGCCCCCCTAAGCGGGGACGAGGGGGAAGCGTGGAGGAGGCCCCTCCTGCCCTGGACCCGCCAAATCCCAGGGATGGGGAGGATGTCCATGCGGCGGCCCTCACAGGCCCGGCGGAGCCTCCCCCGGCGCAGGCCCCCCCAGCGGATCTCTTTCCCCAGCCCCGCACGCCGGGGGCTTTGCCTGTGGACCGGCTCCGGCCGGTGCGCTGGCCCGTGCAGTGGCGGCAGTTGAGCCAGTTCTTTGACCAGCATTTGCCCTTCGCCCCCTTTGACATGCCGGGCTGGCGCTTTGTGCGGGTGCCCATGCACAGGGGAGGCAGCTTTGTGGTGGGCCGGATGTGCCAGGAGGAAAGGGTCTACCGGGTCCTGTACGCCTTGCCGGGACAGCGAAATCAGCCGCCCCCTAAGGAGTTTGCCCGCTACCGATGGCAGCAGGGCCAGGACGGGCAAGGGTATTGGGCTCTGTGGCAGCAGGTGAAAGCCGGGGCGGAGCGGTAAGGGCGCTTTGCATCTCCACCATGTTTTCCCAGTAGCGCATGGGCATGTGGGTGCGGCGGCACAGGGGATTTTCCCGTTCGCGAATCGCGATTGTATCGTAAAATTGGCTCCAAAGCGCCTGATAAAACAGCTCCTCCTGGGAGAAGGGGGGAAGCTGGAGGCCCTCCCAGGCCGTCAGCTCCCAGCGGCCCTGGGCATAGACCAACGCCGTCTGGTGGGTACGGTCATAGATCAAAAAGGCCTCCTGGGCATAGCGGTCCGCGAAATGAGGGGCCAGCAGGGGAAGCACGAAGTTCTTGGGGCTGATGGAGGCCAGCAGCTTCCCTTGGTGGTCAGAAAAGCGGATGAAGCCGCATAGCAGATGGGCTTCCTGCCGCAGGTGCCTTTCCGCCTTCAAGAGGGGAGCCACCAGGGGATCGGCCAGGGCCTCCGCGGCCCGGGAGCCCCGCTCAAAGCCCAGGCGCAGAAACTGGAGCAAGGCCATTTCCTTCCTGTCCATATGGGTCAGGAACACACCTTCACACAGCTCCAAGGCCCTGGGGGAGATCCTCCGGGCCACGGCCTCCCGCACCCCCAGGGCCTTGGCCCGGTCCGTGGGGACCCGGCGGGAGGGGAGGAGGGTTATCTGGACCTCATCCTGGGGCTGGATGGCGGCGGGGAGCGCCCGGCCATAGACGCAGGCGTGGACGCAGCAATAAAAGCCCGCCAGGGAGCCGTCGTAGAGGAACACCTCATCCACAGGGTCCATCAAAAGCTGGAAGCCAGGCATGTCACCGCCTCCTCAAGGGCGTCTCCCAAGGACGTTCCCGCCGAGATGGCGGGAGCCTGGGGGCTGGGGGAGAACAGGCTGAGCTGCTCCACCCCGAATTGAAAGGCCTTGGGGTCCACCAAAGCCCGGACCACGCTTTCCCGGCTAAAGCGGGAGACCCCTGTGCCTCCGGACACGGCGATAAAGTACTGGGCCCGTTTCAGCACCACCCCCAGGCGCTTGAGCCCCTCCAGGGTAAGGGGGCCGGAGCGCCGGGCCGTCACGATCCGCTTGGCGCTCACCGGGCCGATCCCAGGTACCCGCAGCAAGGTTTCCAGAGGAGCCCTGTTCACGTCCACGGGAAAGCGGTCCATATGGTTGATGGCCCAGTTGCACTTGGGGTCCAAATAGGGGTTAAAGTCAGGCGTCTCGGGGCTAAGGATCTCCTCCGCGTCAAAGTGGTATTGCCGCATCAGAAAATCCGCCTGGTAAAGCCGGTGCTCCCGCAGCAACGGCGGCTTGGTGGTCAAGGAGGGCAGCAGGCTATCCGCGGTGGTGGGGATGTAGGCGGAGTAGAAGACCCTGCGGAGGCTGTACTTTCGGTACAGCCCCGAGGCCAGCCGCAGGATGTGGTAATCCGTCTCCGGGGACGCGCCGATGATCATCTGGGTGGACTGGCCCGCCGGGGCGAAGCGGGGGGCATGGCGATACAACGTCAGGGCCCGCTGGTTCTCCGCCACCCCCTGGGCCACCTGGTGCATGGGGGCCAAAATGGCCTGCTTGGTCTTGTTGGGGGCCAGCCTTTGAAGGCTTGCCTCGCTGGGCAGCTCGATGTTGATGCTCAGGCGGTCCGCCAGCAGCCCCAGCCGCTCCACCAAGGCCGGGGACGCCCCTGGGATGGTCTTGGCGTGGATATAGCCTCCAAAGCGGTGCTCATGGCGCAAAAGCTCCAGGGCGCGGATCATCAGCTCCATGGTGTGGTCCGGAGACACCAATACCCCGCTGGAGAGGAACAGCCCTTCAATGTAGTTGCGGCGGTAGAACTGGATGGTGATCTCCGCCAGCTCCCGGGGGGTGAAGGCCGTGCGGGGCACGTCGTTGGAGGCCCGGTTCACGCAGTAGCGGCAGTCATACACGCATTGGTTGGACAGCAGCACCTTCAGCAAGGAGATGCAGCGCCCGTCCGCCGCAAAGCTGTGGCAGATGCCGCAGGCCACGGCATTGCCCAGGCCGCCGCCTCCCGCCCGGTCCACCCCGGAGGAGGTGCAAGCCACGTCGTATTTGGCGCTGTCCGCCAAAAGGGTGAGCTTCTCCATCAGGTCCATGAGGATACCCTCCATTGATAAAAGAACATGTGTTCGCATATACTATATCCCGAAATCCCCCTTTTGTAAAGAGGAATTTTCAAACAAAAAAAGCTCCAGGCTGGAAAGCCTGGAGCCTATGCACCGGTACCTAAGGCTGGAAAGCCTTAGGGCGTTTGCCACAGGGAATCCTCAGGAGTCCCCTCCTGGGAGAAATCTTCAGGAGGAATCTCCACAAAGCCCTCAGGGAAATTCTGGGAATCATCCTGGGGAGGGATTTGGATGAAGTCATCGGGGAAGACCTGGGGCTCCTCCTGAGGAGGAACTTCGGCAAAGTCCTGGGGATCCTCCTGGAAAAATTCCCCGGGGATTTCCGTGGGCTGGGTCACGAAGAACTGGAAGTCCTGGGCCGGGGTCTCCGGCGTCCACTGGGTCTCCGGCTGCCCCTGCTCCGCCAGGTTCCGGCTCCACAGGGCCAACTGCCACTGGAGGTCCGGGGCGGACAGGTCATAGTGGAAAGGGGCCAGCCCGGCGGAATCAAAGCTTAGCTGCATAGGCACATACAGCAGCACCGTGCTCGCCCCGGATACGTCAATGGGTTCCCCGGCCCTGTAGGAAGGGGCGTCCATAAGCTGGGGGTCGGCGGTGGTCAGGGTGGCCACGTCCCGGACGCAGAACACCTGATGGGAGAATACCTCCACGTTGGCGTTGGAGAGGAAGGACAGATCTACCCACAGGGAATCCCCCGAGATGGAAACCGTGGCCTGCCCCACCAGAAAGCTGTTGCTGGCGCATAGCGCAAGGGAGGTGCTGCCCTGGGAGCGCAGCGCCTCCAGGTCCAGCATGGCGCCCATCAGCCAGTCCCCGTTCAGGGCGGGGTTATAATCCTGCATCCGCACGCCGTAGGTGCAAGCGCTGTTATACTCCAACCTGGGCTGGGTGTGTAAAAAGGGAATGGCGTAGACCCAATCCCCCACGTACAGGGTTACCAGATAGGGCACGGTTTGGTTCCCGGCGTAGGGCAGGTAGACGTCCCCGCTGTCAAAGGTGCCGCTGAGGTAATCGTAATTTTTGTCAAAAATCAGGGTTTGGGTATCCATCTGGGTGAGGGTCAGCCGCACGGGGGCCGCCAGCTCGTTGCTGTTGCTGATGTATTTGCGCACCCGGATGCCCGCCGCCGAAGAGGACAGGGCTTGGTTGAGGTACTCCATATCCTTGAGCCTGTTCATATCCACGCCGTCCACGTCAATGGTAAAGCTGCCTTCCGCCCGGGCGGGGAGAACCCCAAAGAGGGTGGAGGCAAAAAGGATGAACGCGGTGACGATGGCAAAAAATCCTCTGTTTCCCATGAAGCCGACTCCTTGTGGGCCAAGAGGGCCCTGCTCTTGAATAAAGGATACACTATTCAAACGGGATTTACCACCTGATCCATGCATTCTCAAAAAAGAATCAATAGGCGGCTTTTGGAGATTCGTGTCGATAAAGGGAAATTCCTTTTCTGATGGAAAGAATTTTCTTTGGTGTAACAAATTCGTAATAGAGACTTTACTATTTAGAAATTATTTGCTATACTGACCCCGATCATAGAGCACCCGATCCATAGGGAGAACCCCAGGCCCCGGTGAGGCTTGTGGTGCCAACGCAAAGGAGGGCCCCATCCGTGAAAACCACCCCGTGCGCTTTCAGGCAAGCCGCCGCTCTCTTCCTGGCGGTGGCTGTGCTCTGCTCCTGCTTTCATACCGCCCAGGCTGCCCAGTACCGAACCCTGGAGTTCGGTTCCAGGGGGAGCGAGGTGTTAAAGCTCCAGAAAACCCTGCTGTCCCTTGGCTTTGATCCCAACGGAACAGACGGCAAGTTCGGCAGGGGTACTGAGAACGCCGTGATGGAATACCAGAAAAGCAAAGGACTCACCAGCGACGGCAAGGCTGGCGCCCTCACCCTTAGCGCCCTGTACGCGGACGCAGCCTCCGGCAGCTCCGGCTCCTCCGGTTCCGGCTCTTCCGAATCAGGCTCCTCCGGCTCCACAGGGACCGCCACAAATCCCAATACCCTGAAATACGGGGACAGCGGCAGCCGGGTCACGGACTTGCAGACCAAGCTGGTGGCTTTGGGCTACAATACCAATGGCGTGGACGGCCGCTTTGGCGCGGGCACCCAAAAGGCGGTTATCGCCTTTCAAAGGGCCAACGGCCTGAAGGCGGACGGCCTGGCGGGCTCCCAAACCCTGAGCCTTTTGGACAGCAAGGCGGGGAGTGCCGGGAACTCGTCCGGCTCCGGCTCTTCCGATTCCGGTTCCTCCGGCTCCGGTTCCTCCTCCGGCTCCTTTAGCCGTACCTTGCGCAACGGCGTCACCGGCTCCGACGTAAAGCAGGTGCAGACCCAGCTGCAAACCCTGGGCTATTACGGCGGCAAGCTGGACGGGGTGTACGGCTCCGGCTCCATGGCCGCGGTGGCGGCCTTCCAGAAGGCCAACGGCCTGAAGGCGGACGGCCTGGCGGGCTCCCAGACCTTTGCCAAGCTGTTCTCCTCCTCGGCGGTGGCGGCGGGGGGCGGCTCCGGGTCTTCCGGCTCGGACTCGGGTTCTTCCGGCTCCGACTCGGGTTCCTCCGGCTCCGGCTCCTCCGGTTCTTCCGGCGCTTACATCACGCTGCGGGAAGGCTCCACAGGAACCGAGGTGAAGGCCTTGCAGCAGGCCCTGAAAAACCTGAACTACAACGTTTCCCCGGACGGCACCTACGGCGGCCTTACCAAGATGGCGGTCATCGCCTTCCAGAAGCGCAACGGCCTCACCGCCGATGGCGTGGCCGGGGCGGGGACCCAGGCCAAGCTCTTCAGCGGCTCCGCCCTGCCGGCGGATTCCTCGGATTCCGGCGGCTCCGGCGGCGGTTCCGGCAACACCGACCCCGGCGGCCAGGCCAGCGGCCCTTCCACCGGCTCCGTGAAGCTTTTGCACTGGTTCAACGAGGTCAAGCCCAGCATCCGAACCGGGCAGACTATCGTCATCTTTGACCCGGCCACCAGCCTCCAATGGAATTTGCGGCTGTACAGCCTGGGCCACCACGCCGACAGCGAGCCCATCACCAAGCAGGATACCCAGATCATGTACAAGGCCTTTGGCTACACCAACACCTGGACCCCCAAGCCCGTGTATGTGAAGCTCCCCAACGGGAACTGGACCCTGGCTACCATGCACAACGTGCCCCACCTCTCCGGCTCCATCCAGAACAACGATTTTGACGGCCACCTTTGCGTCCATTTCCTCCGAGATATGGAGGAATGCCGCCAGAACGACCCCAACTACGGCGTTCAGAACCAAAACGCCATCCGCAAGAAGTGGAAGCAGATGACCGGACAGGATATTCCGTAAATCCTGCAACGCCATGCAAAAGCGCCCCAGTGAACGCTGTTCACTGGGGCGCTTTTGTATGAAGGTTTTGTTTGCGGCGGGGATGGCCGGGACCTTCTATACTATAAGAGGTCCTGCTGAAAAAGCCCCCAAAGCCAATGTGCACACCGTTGGCATGGGAACAAAGCCCGGAGCTTCAGGCCCGCTGACAACGCCTGAAGGCTCCCGGCAGGCAAAGAGCGCAACCTAGCATAGAAGCTTTCCGGCGGCGCATAGCGCCGCCGATTTCGGGGCCAGGGCACCGCCCTGGCGGGATGTCGGGGGCCGCGCCCCCGACCGTCTCCCTCCCCCCTACGCCACCACTTCCACCCGGCTGCCGCCGCTTTTGTCCTTGGTGACGCGAATCTGCTTGTCAATGCGCTGCTTGAGCTCGGAGACGTGGGAGATGATGCCCACCAGGCGGTGGCCCTGGCTGAGGGAGGCCAGCACACCGACGGCCTGCTGGAGGGCGTCCTCGTCCAGGGAGCCAAAGCCCTCATCCACAAAGAGGGTATCCAGCTGGATGCCCCCGGCCCAGGCCTGGATCTCATCCGCCAGGCCCAAAGCCAGGGCCAGGGAGGCCATGAAACTCTCGCCGCCGGAGAGGGTTTTCACGCTGCGCCGGACGCCGTTGTAGTGGTCCAGCACGTCAATTTCCAAGCCGCTGCTCAGACGGTTATCCAGGGTTTCCTCCTGGCGGAAAAGCTCGTATTGGCCGGAGGTCATGCCCATGAGGTGGGTGTTGGCCCGGCCCAAAATCTGGTCAAAATAGGTCATCTGCACGTAGGTTTCCAGCATGATCCGCTCCTTGCCTGAGAGGGAGCCTCCGGCGGTGTCCGAGAGAGCCTTCACCCAGCCGTAGCGGGTTTGGGCATCCGCTAGAGCCTTCCCCTGGCTTTGCATACCCTCAAGGGCGGCGGCGTTGCGGTCCAGGCGGGAGAGCAGGCCTTGAAGGCGGGCGTCCAGAAGCTGCTTGGCCTGGGCCAACTCGTCCCGCAGGGCGGTTTGGGCGGCCAGGTCCAAAGCGGGGCTTTCCTCCAGCTGCCGGGCAAGGGAGGTGATCTGGCCCTGAAGTCCGGCCAGACGGCTTTGACAGTCCCGCAGGGCCTGGTCCGCGTCCTGGTAGGCTTTTTTCAGCTGGTCCTGCCGGGCCTGTAAAGCGGCCAGGGCCGCCAAGGCGTATTGTTGGCCGCGATAGGGGAGCTGGGCGGAAAGGCCCGTCCATTCCCCCCGCAAGCCGCTTTCCCTGGCAGCCAGGGCGGAGGCGGTTTCCTTCGCTTCCGCCATGCGGTCCCTGGCGGCCAGGATGCCTTCCCGCTGTTTGGGCAGGAGCTGGGCCAATTCCGCCCTACGGGAAAGCCGCCCCTCCTGGAGGGCCAGCTCCCCGGCGGTAGCCTCCATGGCCGCTTGCAAGGCCTTGGCCGCGTCCATCATGCGGCGGGGAAGCTGGGCCCGGTCCCCGGGGCCCAGCAGGGCGTCCCCTTGCCGCAGGGCGTCCTGCTCCCGGCCCTCCCAGCGGGTTTTGGCCGCGGCGGCCTCCCCGCTGAGGCGGCGGGCTGTGGAGAGGGCCTGTTGATGAAGGGCCTGGGCCTGCTCCAGCTCCTGTTGGGTGGGGGCTTGGGCGGGGGCCTGGGCCGGAGCGGGATGCTCCCGGGAGCCGCACACGGGGCAAGGAGCGCCGGGGGTAAGCCCGGCGGCCAGCAGCCCGGCCTGGGCGTCCAGAAAGGCCCTGTTCAGGCGCCGGGTTTCGTCTGCCAGGCGCTGCTCCTGCCCGGAAGCCTCCTGGTAGGCGGCCTGGGCGGTCAAGAGGGCTTTGGCCAGGTCCTTCGCTTCCAGCAAGGTGGCGTTCAGCTCCTTGAACTGGTCCCGCTGCCGGTGCTGCTCCTGCTGCCGCGCAATAAGAAGCTCCCGCAAGGCCTGGGCGTCCTCCAGGGCGGCATGCTCTCCCTCCATGTCTCCCAGGCGGCTTTGGAGCTCCTCCAGAGAGGTTTGGGCCTGGAGGGCGGCAGCCTGCTGCCGCTCCTTCTCCTGGGAGAGCTGGGCCAGCTCCTGGGTTTTGGCTTCCAGGGCCTCGTATTGGGGCAAGGAGGCCGTAAGGGCCGCCATCTCCCCGGCCAAGCGCTGAACTTCTGGCTGCCAGGCTTCCTCCGCCCCAAAGGCCTGGGCCAGCAGCTGTTCCCGGGCGGCTTCGGCCTCCAGGGCCTCCTGGGCCTGGGAAAGGGCCAGCTGGGCCTTTTGCCTGGCCTGGGCCTGCCCCAGGGCCTGCTGGGCCTGGGAAAGGAGGGCCTCCAGCTGGTCCCGCTCCTGCTCCAGGGCCTCCCGGGCCTCCCGGTCCCGGGCCATGAGCTTTCGGGCCAGGGCCGTGGCTTCCTCCACAAAGGCCGGGTCCATGGGGGAGGGGCTTTGCCGGAGCATTGCCAGCTCCACTTCCAGGGGACTCTCCTGGGGGGCGGTCAGGCCGCCGAGATACTGGGACACGCTCTGCCGCAGGCCGTCGCACAACCGCTTGGCCTGAGCCGCCTCCTCCCGGAGCTTCTCCTGGAGCACCTGATAGGGCCCGGTTTGGAAGAGGTGGCGGAAGATGTCCACCCGCTCCTTGGTGGAGGCCAGCAGCAGCTTGCGGAAATGGCCCTGGGCGATCATGGCGGTTTGGGAGAACTGGCTCCGGTTGACCCCCAAAAGCTCCTGGATGGCGGCGGTGACGGCGGTAAACCCCGTTACCACCTTTCCATCCGGCAAGGTGAGGGTGGTCTTGCCGGTTTTGTCCGGGTAATAGCGCTGGACGCGGTAGCGCTGCTCCCGGTGGGCAAAGGCCAGCTCCACAAAGGTTTTGGCGCTCTCCTCGGCGTACTTGCTGCGCAGGAGGGACTTGTCCCTCTCCTCCCCGCTGGGCTCCCCGTACAGGGCAAAGGTAATGGCGTCAAAAAGGGTGGTCTTGCCAGCCCCGGTATCCCCGGTGATCAGGTACAGCCCGCTGTCCCCCAGGACCTCCAGGTTCAGCTCCGTCCGCCCCGGAAAGGGGCCAAAGGCGGAAAGGGTCAAGGATAAGGGTCTCACGCCTCCGCCTCCCACACGCGTTCAATCATCTTCTTGAGAAGGTCTTCCTGTTCAGGACTTATGGCCGCCCCGTTTTGCGCCTGGTACAGTTCCCCGAACAGCTCTAGGGGGGATTTGCGCCGCATCTGCTCCGCCGGGGTCACATGGGCCTGGGAGCGGGTACGCTGGTTATCGTAGGCAAGCTGGAGCGCGTTGGGGTAGATGCTGCGCAGCCGGCCCATGGCGTCGGGAATCTCCTGCTCGTCGGTGAGGGTGATGTGGAGATAATCCTGGGTGGCGGTGTCCAGGTAGGCGCTGCGGGCGGTGAGCTCCAGGTAGGAGCCCCGCAGGCGGCGCATCCGCCGCAGGGGGGCCAGGGGGAGGGTGGAGAGCTCCACGCATCCCTTTTCTCCCAGGTCCACCACAGTAACGGACTTCTCCTGGCCCGCTTCGGAGAAGGAATAGGCCAAAGGCGTGCCGCAGTAGCGCAGGGTTTCCCGGCCCACATGCTGGGGGCTGTGGAGATGGCCCAAAGCCACGTAATCAAAGGCGTCGAACACCGCCCCGTCCACGTTGTCCATCCCGCCCACGCTCACCTCCTCGGACTGGCAGGTGGCCGCTCCGGTCACGAACTGGTGGGCCAGCAGCACATTGCGCCTGGAGGGATCGCCCGGCGCTCCTTCCAAAGCCTGGGCCAGAGCCTGGGTGTAGGTGGAAAGCTCCGCCTGGGGAAAGACGGCCCGCACATGGGCGGGCTTCACAAAGGGCAGCAGGTAGAAATCCACAGGCCCGATTTCGTCCTCCAGGGTGAGGGGGGACAGGGGCCCCTCGTACACCGGGGCCAAAGACACGCCGCCCCGGCGCATGATCCGCCCCCCGAAGGCCATCCGCTCCGGGGAGTCATGGTTGCCGCTGATCACCAGGACCTGGATGCCCTGGGAGGAAAGCTCCCAGAGAAAATCGTCAAAGAGCCGCACCGCCTCCACCGGAGGCACGGGCTTGTCGTACACATCCCCGCAGATCAGCGCGCACCGGGGCCGCAACTCCTTGGCATAGGCCAGAATCTGTTCCAGGATATGGGCCTGGTCCTGAAGCATGGACATTTCCAGCACCCGCTTGCCCAGGTGCAGGTCCGAGAGATGAAAAAGCCTCATGCCTTGCCTCCCGCGGCCTTTTTGCGGTAGCGTTCCTCTTCGCTGAAAACGCAGCCGCAGTATTTTTGCATGTATAGTTCCAGGGAACGGGCCTGGGCCTGTCCCTGACGGAACAGGGGCCGGAAATCCCGGTAGAGGAAGGCCACCCCGGCCTTCTCCGCCTCCTGCCGGGCCACCTGAACCAGCAGCTCATGGTTTTGGTAGGGGCTGATCAGCAGCGTGGTGGAGAAGCTGTCAAAGCCGTTGGCGGCAGCGTATTGGGCCGTGGCCTCCATGCGGGTGCGGTAACAGAATTCGCACCGGCCCTGGATATCCCCGGCCACGGCCTCCACAAAGGGCCGCAGGCCGTAGTCCCCGTGGAGGATCACGGGCAGGCCGATTTTTTGGGCATAGGCGCTCATGGCGTCCCGGCGGCTGCGGTACTCCGTGAAGGGGTGGATGTTGGGGTTGTGCCAAAAGGACACCGGGGAGAAGCCCTCCTGCCGCAGGGAATCCACGCAGGCGATGGAGCAGGGGGCGCAGCACACGTGCAGAAGAAGGGAGGGGAAAGCCATGGAACGCACCTCCGGAATGGAATGGCTTCATTGTATCACGATGAGGCGGGGCGGACAAGGCGGGCCATGGAGGGCCCGGCATGGCGGGGTTGCTGGGTTTTGATTTGGCTTTGGGGAGATGAGTGCCTTTGGGGTTGGGCGGAAAGTAGGGCTTTTATCGTAATGATCCGATTGTTTTCCTTGCCACAGAAAACGAGTACGTCAGGGGGCCGGGGGGGAGTTCCAATTTCTTTTTCGCCCGCCCCAGGGCTATACCCTGTGGCGGGTATGGTTCAGATCAATCGCCGCGGTCTTCACTGCCGCTTGACCGCTCGTTTATCTTCCCCCTTCGGGGCGCTAGCCCTTCGGGCTGTGATCCGGACTTTCGGTCGTTACAGCCTTCACTGCCCTCTCTTCTTTTCTGGAATGACACCCCCGGAAGCCCCCGCTCGTTACCCCTTTCACAAGGCGCTTTTGCCTTGCAACGCTTTTTTCCTTGTGCTATACTGTCTGGGAAAGTCAGGAAAGGAGAGGGCCGTTATGCGGGGCGTACAAAAAGGGTTTTGCCTGGCCCTGGTTCTGTGCCTGTTCTCCGCCGCTTTGCCGGGGAGCGCCGCCCGGGCGGAGGCCGTGGATATCAAGGCGGCCTTCCAGGCTGCCGCGGCCCGGTTGAAAACCCCTGCCCAGGAGGGCAGAGCCACCGCTTCCTATGCGCTGCATCCCGGCGAAAGCGCCTATGTGCCGGAACTGGCCCCGGAGATCGTCCCCTTTGACCAGGAGGCCGAAATTACGCCCGCTGCCGTCAGCGGCGCCTTTGAAAGCACCGATGAGCGGGTGGTGAGCGTGAGCCCCAAGGGGCTGATGACCGCCCAGGGGGAAGGCTCCGCCCGGGTCGTCCACCGCACCGGCAACGGGGATATCCTCTCCTACCAGATCACCGTCAGCCAGGAGACCCCTACGGAGCTTGCCAAGAACATGGCGTATATCGCCCAGCGGGAATTTTTGCAGACCCAGCGCTCCAAGCTGCCCAAATATAACAAGTACGCCCAGTGGTACTATGGCAAGAAAAAAGAGGTGGGCTGGTGCTCGGTGTTCACCATCTACTGCGCCAACGCCGCCGGAGCCAACCCCCTCAAGCGGGGGGATACCGCCCAGGTGCTGGTGGAGGATACCCTCTACCTGCGGGAGGGCCAGGTGGGGCACCAGTATGACGGCTTCATCGCCCTGGACCGCTTTGGGAGCATTCCCCGGGTGGGATACATGGTGATCTACGCGGATATGTCCAAAGCCTACCGCACCACCCACATCGGTATCGTGGTGGATGTGAAGGACCAGGGGCAAGGCCTTTACCGGATCAGAACCGTGGAAGGCAACATGAGCAATACGGTGAAGAGCTATGTGTACCTCTACGACAGCACCAAGGACAACCATCTGGTGGGGGTGGAAAAGGGGCGCAAGCTCCAGTACAACATGAGCGAGGTGCCCATGAAGGACCGGACGGACCCCTTGCCCCAGTACCAGCTTCACACGGATCATTGGGCAGTTTTTGGATTTTGTGAAACCTGGAAATAAGGTTTCACCCGCCCGCACCGTGGGTATCATAGCTTTCGGGCTTTGCCAAATCATCATCAGGGAGGTTTTTCTACATGAAGGATTTGAAGGGAACCAAGACCGAGGCCAATTTGCGGGAGGCTTTTGCCGGAGAGAGCCAGGCTCGCAACAAGTACACCTACTATGCCTCCAAGGCCCGCAAGGACGGCTATGTGCAGATTGCCAATCTCTTTGAGGAAACCGCCAACAACGAGAAGGAGCACGCCAAGCTGTGGTTCAAGCACCTTCATGGCGGAGAAATTCCCGCCACGGATGTAAACCTGCTGGACGCCGCCTCCGGTGAGAACTACGAGTGGACGAGCATGTACGACCGCATGGCCAAGGAGGCCCGGGAAGAGGGCTTCACGGAGATCGCGACTCAGTTTGAGGGCGTGGCCAAGATCGAGAAGCACCACGAGGAGCGCTACCGCAAGCTGCTGGCCAACATCGAAGGCGGCCTGGTGTTCAGCCGGGATGGCGATATGATCTGGGAATGCAGCAACTGCGGCCACATCGTCATCGGCCCCAAGGCTCCCGAGCTGTGCGCCGTGTGCAAGCATCCCAAGGCCTACTTCCAGCTCCGGGCCCAGAACTACTAAGCCGGTGGCCGGGGATTCCGGTTTGCGGTGAAACTGTGCTGATTCGATCAAAATGCCATTGATGGGAACCATCCATGGCATTTTGATCGAATTTGCGTATGACCGGGCGGCCACCCGCCCAAAAGCAGAGGAGGAAGCGCCATGCGGGTTGCCCACATCAACGTCACCGCTACGCTGTCCACCGGGCGCATTGCCGTGGAGATCAGCCGGGTGCTGATGGACCGGGGGCACAAGGCCTTGGTGGCTTTTGCCCGGGGAGAGGCCCCCTCCCAGGTGCCCTATATGCGCATCGGCAGCCTGCCGGGCATGGCGCTGCATTTGGCATGGGCCCGGCTGTCGGACCGCTCGGGCTTCGCCAGCCGCGTGGCTACCCGCAAGCTGGTGCGGCAGCTCAACGCCTACAGGCCCGACATCGTTCATCTGCATAATCTTCACGGCTATTACCTCCACCTGCCCACCCTTTTTGGATGGCTGGCGAAAACAGGCGTGCCCGTGGTGTGGACCCTCCACGATTGCTGGGCCTACACAGGCCACTGCGCCTACTACACCATGGCCTCCGGCGACGCGTCCCGCCGGGAGGGGCGTACCCACCGCCGGAGCACCACCCGGGGGTGCGACCGCTACAAGCGGGGCTGCGGCCATTGTCCCCAAAAGCAGGCCTATCCCGCAAGCCTGCTCCTGGACCAGAGCGCCCGGAACTGGCGGGAGAAGCGGGCCCTGGAAACCAAGCTCCGCTTCCTGTGGCTGGTGACCCCTTCCCGGTGGCTGGCGCAGGAGGTCCGCAAATCCTTTTTGGGGGAGTACCCTGTGGCGGTGATCCCCAACGGCATCGACCTGGGGGTGTTCCGCCCCTGCGAAGACGCGGAATACCTGGCGGACGTGTGGCACAAATACCGCCTTGAGGAGCTGGAGCGCCGCAAGATTTTGCTGGGGGTGGCCAGCGTTTGGGAGGAGCGCAAGGGCCTGGGGGATTTTTTCGAGCTGGCCTCCTTGCTGGGGGACGAATACCGCATCGTGTTGGTGGGGCTTTCCTCCATCCAGCGGGAGATGCTGCCGCAAAACGTCATCGGCCTGGGCCGGACGGAAACGCTGCGGGAATTGTGCGCCCTGTACACCGCCGCGGACCTGTACATCAGCCTGAGCCACGAGGAAACCATGGGCATGACCTTGATCGAGGCCATGGCCTGCGGCACCCAGGTCCTTTGCTATGACGCCACAGCCCTTCCCGAAAGCGTCACCCCTGATGTGGGGGCCGTGGTTCCCTTGGGCAGCCTGGAGGCCGTGGCCGAGCAGGTCCGCCTCCTCTGCCAGTCCCCCAAGGACCCCGCGCTCTGCCGCCGCCATGCCCAGACCTATGATAAGGCCCTGCGCTTCGGGCAGTATGTGGACCTGTACGAGGATATCGTCAGGGAGTAGGGAAGGGCCCCGGCGTTTTCAAAGGCGTTGTCCCACAGAAGGGCAACGCCTTTGCTATAGCCATTTTTTCAATGTTACCAAATCGTCACAAAAAAGAGCTTGTCATCCTATGATGGGTTTTGTATAATTGTTAACGTATACTGGGTTTGAATGCGCATGCGCAGGCAAGCCCCTTTGAATGCTGACAAGGAAAGAAGGGGCCGCCTTGGATTTTGGGCTTATGTCCTTTATGGCGCAGGTGTGGAACAATCCGGTTCTGCTGATTACGGTGATTCTGACCTTGGGCGTGGTGTTTGTCAACGGTTGGACGGACGCGCCCAACGCCATCGCCACAGTGGTGGCTACCCGGGCCATGACGCCCAGGGCTGCGGTGCTCATGTCCGCGGTGTTCAACTTTTTCGGGGTGTTGGTCATGACCCTCTTGAACGCCACCGTGGCCATGACCGTGAAGAACATGGTGAATTTCAGCGGCAGCGGCGAGGCGATGATCGCCCTTTGCGCGGCGCTATTCGCCATCATCATCTGGGCGGTGGCCGCGTGGTACTTCGGCATCCCCACCAGCGAAAGCCACGCGCTGATCGCCGGCCTCACCGGCGCGGCGATAGCGCTGCACGGCGGCCTGAACGGCGTGAACGGGGCCGAGTGGGTCAAGGTTTTCTACGGGCTGGCCCTGTCCACTGTGCTGGGCTTTGTGATGGGCTTTCTCACCACCAAGCTGATCCAGCTGTTGTTCCGCAAGGCGGACCGGCGCAAAACCGCGGGCTTTTTCCAAAAGGGACAGATCTTCGGCGGGGCGGCCATGTCCTTCATGCACGGGGCCCAGGATGGGCAGAAGTTTATCGCCGTGCTGCTGCTGGGCGTGTTTCTCAGCAATGGCTATGACACCACCGGCAACGTGGACACCCCCCTGTGGATGATGGTCCTTTGTTCCGCCATCATGGCTTTGGGCACCTCCGTGGGCGGTTATAAGATCATCAAAGCCGTAGGCATGGACTTGGTTAAGCTGGAAAAATACCAGGGCTTCGCGGCGGATCTTGCCGCGGCGGGCTGCCTGCTGATCTCCTCGGTATTCGGCATTCCCGTCAGCACCACCCACACCAAAACCACGGCCATCATGGGGGTGGGGGCCACCAAGCGGCTTTCCGCCATCAACATGTCTGTGGTCAAGGACATGGTGCTCACCTGGATTTTGACGTTCCCGGGCTGCGGGCTCATCGGCTTTTTGATGGCGAAGCTCTTCATCCTGATTTTTTAAGAAAGTGGGAGGCATACCGCAATGAAGAAGGATATGATCTACTTTGACAATTACGCCCAATGCGCGGCCATGTCCGTGGAGATGGCGGGGGCTGTGAAGAATTTTCTGGAGCATTTTGATCCGGCGCAACTGGATGAGCAGATGAGGATCATCCATGAGCTGGAGCACTGCGCGGACGAGAAGAAGCACGAGCTTTTCTCCGCTTTGGTGCGGGCCTTTGTGACCCCCATCGAGCGGGACGACCTGATCAACATCAGCCAGTCCATCGATGACGTGATGGACGCCATGGACGACATCATCATCGAGATGAACATCACCCAGGTAAAATCCATCCGGCGGGAGAGCCTGGAGTTTTCCAAGCTGATCATCCGCTGCTGCACGGCCATGGCGGACCTGATGGAGGAGTTCAAGGACTTCAAGAAATCCAAGCGGATCAAGGATATCATCATCGATATCAACTGCCTGGAGGAGGAAGGGGACCGGCTGTACATCTCCGCCATGAAGAACCTGTACGCCAACTGCCAAAACCCCTTGGAGGTCATTGCCTGGCGCGAAATCTACTCCGCCTTTGAAACCGTCTGCGACAAGTGCGAAGACGTGGCGGATATCGTGGAGAGCATCATCATCGGCAATCTGTAACCCAAACACGCAAGAAAACTTGGAGTGGACGGCATGAGCTTTTGGTGCAAGGTGCTGGGGCACCGTTGGGAAGGCTGCCAATGCAAACGCTGCGGCCGGCAGCGGGACGAGGGGCACCGCTTTGGGCCTGTGGAGGGAACCTGCGAGCAACGGTGCGCCCTGTGCGGCAAGGTGGAGGTCCTACCCTGCGATTGGCATCATTGCGCCTGTACGCGCTGTGGAGCCCTTCGGGACGAGAAGCACGACTGGATCTACACCACCGAATGCGAGCAGGTTTGCCGCGTCTGCGGCAAGGAGCGGGAGCGCCACCGCTGGCAGCCCGTGGACCGGGGCATCGACAAATGCCGGTACTGCGGCAAGATACACAAGCTGACCCCGGAGGAAATCGCCAAGCGGGACGAGGAATGGAGCAACGGGTTTTAGGGATGCGGGCTTGGGCCGAGGCGTAAGCCGCGTCCCAAGGGCTGGGGCCGGGCCGGAGAGGGAAAGGACCTGCGGCGGTCCTGGGTCCCGGGAATGGACAAGTCGGGTTGGGTTATTTTTTCGCAAATGGCGGCTGAAACCCTTGCCACAGGGCCAGGGCTATGATATACTAATTTCCGCTGGTGCGCCGAAGTGATGGAATGGCAGACGTGACGGACTCAAAATCCGTTGGTGGCGACACCGTGTGGGTTCAAGTCCCACCTTCGGCACCACGAAAAAGCCTTGTAATGCAATGATTATAAGGCTTTTTTTCATTCAAAACCTATTGGCATAGAAAATATGGAACACAATTACAATCACCCTTTGATGGCAAATGGCTATTGTGGGGTGGTTTTTGTATAGGGCAAAGGTATCTGAAAACTATACTCCTTAACAGTAAAATATGATACAATAATGTCAAAGAAAAGTTTTGGCTTTTTGGTGGCGGAGGATAAGAAAGCAAATGGATGCTCCGGCAGAAATGGGGAGTGAGCCATGTCAATGAAAAGTAATGTAATTATGAACCTTTAGAAAAAGCAAAATGTAAGGAATTCAGCAAGCCGCAGAATCAAAGCTACACCATACATGCGGAATGGGTACTTAAGCTGTTTGATGAATAAGGAGAGCATATGCTGCTGAACAAAGCGATTGCAATCGCCGCCAAGGCACATGCCGGGCAAGTTGACAAAGGTGGGCATCCCTATATCCTGCATCCCCTGCGTGTGATGTTGAATTGCCAAGGTGAAGCCGCGCAGATCTGTGGGATATTGCATGACGTGATCGAAGACACGGAGATTACGCCGGAGTTCCTGCTGAACGAAGGATTTGGTCCAGAAATCATAGAGGCGCTCGACTGCCTGACCAAGCGTGATGGCGAGAGTTACGACGCATTTATCGGCCGCGTACTTGCAAACAAAATCGCTTGCCATGTGAAGCTGGCAGACCTAAGCGATAATATGAATTTGGCGCGGATTGCAAACCCTTCGGAAAAGGATAGAGAACGCATAGAGAAATATAAAGCCGCCGCTAATAGGATTTCTGACGCGTTACCGTATGCCGAGGAAATTCCCAATGCGCGTCTTGTGGAAATCAACGGTGTTGTCGAGATGCCGCCATATATTTCCAGTGATCAGTTCACCGACATGTTTATTGCATTTATTGAATCACATGGCTGGTTTTTTGGCGGTGGACTCTCGGATGTAACGGACAAAAGGGAATAGGTGCAGATAGTCGATGATCTGTCCAACCGATTGTGATGTAATGCGGCCAGGGGAGTAATGCATTAGATGGAACTTGAGAGCAAATGGGGGAAAATTTTTATCCAGCGGTTTGATTCACATCAAAACACATTGCAAGAGACATCGTTTGATGCCGTCTTTCATGAAAATTGTCTGGCGAGTGAGTTTTACTCCGCTTTTTTAATCAGTGTGCCTGTACAAGGATTGAGGATTCTGCTGTGCGGTTCTTTTTATGCAGGGCATGATGATTTTGCGCTGGTTGACGATGAAAGGCTGATTGTTCTCGTAGATACGGAAATCTTTGTTGTTGATATTGCCACAGGCAGACTGCTGCTTCATAAGGAGTTGAAAGTTGATTGGCAGTCCTTGTGGTCGATCTACCGTTTCGGGGGCGGATACATTATTCATGGCGAAATCGAGATTGTGAAGCTCAATAATTGTTTTGATACTGAGTGGACGTTTTGTGGCGGAGATATCTGGGTAACTTTGGACCCGGCTCAAAAGGCGTTTGAAATCCGAGGTGATACGCTAAGATTACATGATTGGAACGGGCGGTATTATCTGCTCAATACCGCAGGGCAAGAGATAACGTAGTGCCTCCGGTCCCCGCACCTAGGCGGCAACCCTGGCATCGCAAACGCAGGCGCATTCCCATCAACCAGGAGGAACACGATACTCCGGATGTCAATTTGCCAATGAACCTACGCATATTTTTACCATCTTAGGATGGGAAACACACATCCAGGATGACCCGCTCCCACAAAAACCGCTGAATGTAAGGCTTTCAAAGCCAACATGCTCAGCGGTTTTCTTGTGGGTTTTGAAGGTATCAAGTAAGTTGGCTAGACAATGATTAGAAAAAGGCCATACAAGAGACGTGTCTGATGAAACCCGCGGTGACGGCACCGTCCATGGATTCATGCTTGCGCGGAGGCCCCGGCAGGGCTGCGGAAAGAAGGTTACATTTCCACGGCAACGGGATGACGAGACCAGCGCATTTTTCCTTGACGCGGCTTGCCCCACCGGGCATGTTTTTCATGCTTCCATTTATCCGGCTCTTCATTGGTTTTTTTTATTGACGGAATTGGATAAACTTAGTAAACTGTAAGAAATGTATTGTGAATTAAATATCAATATTGGCTGAAAAGGAGATGAGCGCGTGAAAAAGCCCGTTGACGACGGATTTGCCATGACGCCCCGCGTGGAAAAGCGGATCGAAAAGCTTGCCATGCGGTATAAAAACCAGCCGGAACAACTGATGCGGATCCTTCTGGAAATCCAAAAGACCGCATCCAACGCAATCCCCAGGGAGGTGGCGGTGATCGTCAGCCGGGTGACGGGCATACCCGAGGCCAAGCTGTACGGCTTCATCAGCTTCTACGCCATGTTCGCGCCGGAGCCGCGGGGCAAGTACGTGGTGCGCATGTGCAAAAGCGCCCCGTGCCATGTATGCGGGGCGACGTTGGTGATGGAGGCCATCGTGCGGACTTTGGGCATCCAGCCGGGAGAAACCACAAAGGACGGCCGCTTCACCCTGGAATACTGCCAGTGCCTGGGGGTGTGCGAATCCTCCCCGGCCATTTTGGTCAATGACAAGGTATACCGGAACCTGACGCCGGGGCGGGCCGCCACGCTGATGGAGGACTATCAGAGAGGGGAGGTTGGGTAGATGCTGACGCAAACGCGAATCGTGCTGCGCAACGTGGACAAGATCAGCCCCGCCAGCGTGGAGGATTACCGCTCCAGGGGCGGCTATGAATCGCTGCGTAAGGTATTGTCCATGACTCCCGCGGATGTGATCGGGGAAATGAAGGTGTCCGGCCTTCGCGGCCGGGGCGGCGCGGGCTTTCCCTTGTGGAAGAAATGGGATATTACGGCCCGCACCCCGGGGGACCGGAAGTATGTGATCTGCAACGCCGACGAGGGAGAGCCGGGCACCAACAAGGACCGGGTGATCCTGTCGGGGGACCCGCACGGTGTGCTGGAGGGCATGGCCATCGCCGCCTATGCCGTGGGGGCGGACACGGGCTTTCTGTACCTGCGCTACGAGTATCCCTACCTGTTCCCTGTCCTGGAGGAGGCCATCGGGAACGCCCGGCGGGCGGGCTATCTGGGAAAGCGGATTCTGGGCACCTCCTTCAGCTTTGACGTGAAGGTGGCCTCCGGCGGGGGCGCCTATGTCTGCGGCGAGGAAACGGCCCTGATCGAATCCATCGAAGGGGGGCGGGGCGAGCCCCGCTTCAAGCCCCCGTATCCCGGCGTTTCCGGCCTGTACGGCAAGCCTACCGTGGTCAACAACGTGGAGACCCTGGCCAATGTTCCTGTCATCATCGAGCGGGGCGGGGAGTGGTTCAGCCGGATCGGCATGCCCCACTGCACAGGCACCAAGGTGTTCACCCTTTGCGGGAATATCGCGCAAAAGGGTGTTTTTGAATATCCCATGGGCACGAATCTCCGGGACATCTTCCAGGCCCATGGCGGCGTCAAGGACAATAAGGACCTGCGGGGCTTCATGCTGGGCGGCCAATCGGGCAATCTGATCAACGCCGGACAGATCGACCTGCCCATGGACATCGACAGCTGCCAGCAGGCGGAGTCGGTGCTGGGCACAGGCACCATCATGGTGATCGACGATTATCATGAGATTTTGGACATTGTGGAAAATATTATGTCCTTTTTCATCGAGGAAAGCTGCGGCAAGTGCACCCCCTGCCGGGAGGGCAACATCCGCATCCATGAGATCATCCGGCGCATCAATTCCGGCCAGGGAAACATGGAGGACCTGACCCTGCTGGAGGATCTGGCCTCCACCATGAATGTGGCCTGCCTGTGCGGCCTGGGCCAGAACTCCTCGGTGGCGGTCATCACCAGCCTGCACAACTTCCGGGATGTCTACCTGAAGGCCATCGAAAGGGGGCGGCGAGCGTGATCCATTTGACCATTGACGGCTTGCCCGTGGAAGTGAAGGAAGGGAGCACCATCCTGGAGGCCGCCAGACAGTTGGATATCCATATCCCGACCCTGTGCTACCATCCCGATCAGGATGTCAAGGCCAACTGCCGCATCTGCCTGGTGGAGATCGAGGGCGCCAAGCTTCTGGCCCCGGCCTGCGCCTATCCCGTCAGCGAGGGGATGGAGGTGCGCACCCATTCGCCAAAGGCAAGGCGGGCCCGCCGCAACATCCTGGAGCTGATTCTGGCACGCCACGCCCAAGACTGCCTTCACTGCGACAGATCCGGCACCTGCGAATTGCAGGCGGTAGCCGAGGAAATGCACTTTGTCAAAATCCCCCGGTATCCCTTCGTGGTGAGGTCCCAGGAGAGGGACGATTCTTCCCCCTCCATCCTGCGAAATTCCGCCAAATGCATTGCCTGTGGCCGGTGCGAATATGTCTGCAGCGAAATTCAGACAGTCCATGCCCTCTCCAAGGTGAACAGGGGCTTTGAGGTACAATTCCGGCCCGCGTACGGCCGGCCTCTGGCGGAAAGCCTGTGCGTCAACTGCGGCCAGTGCGTTCAGGCGTGCCCCACCGGAGCGCTGACCATCCATGATGATACGCAGCTGATCTGGCATACCTTTGCGAATAGGGAGAAGCTGGTGGTGGCCCAGGTGGCCCCGGCGGTGCGCGTCACCCTGGCGGAGGCGCTGGGGGAGCCGCCGGGCAGCATCAGCACGGGAAGGCTGGTCACCGCCATGAAGCGGGTAGGGTTCCATCAGGTATTCGATACGGACTTCACGGCGGATCTGACCATCATGGAGGAAGGGACGGAGCTTTTGGACCGCCTGCAAAATGGCGGTGTGCTGCCGATGATCACCTCCTGCAGCCCGGGCTGGATCAAATTCTGCGAAACCTTCTACCCCGAGCTCCTGGCGAACCTGTCCACCTGTAAATCCCCACAGGCTATGTTTGGCGCGCTTTTGAAGACCTATTACGCCCAGAAGACAGGCAAAGCGCCCCAGGATATCCTCAGCGTGTCCGTGATGCCCTGCACCGCTAAAAAGTTCGAGGCCCGGCGGCCGGAGCTTGGGCGGGACGGATACCGGGACGTGGATGTGGTTATCACCGTCCAGGAGCTGGCCCGGATGATCCGCAGCGCAGGCATCCGGTTTGGCGCCTTGCCGGATACGGACTTTGACGCGCCCTTCGGCCTGGGCACGGGCGCCGGGGAGATCTTTGGCGCCACCGGCGGCGTCATGGAGGCAGCGCTGCGCACGGTGTACGAGCTGGTGACCCAAAGGCCGCTGGAGCAGCTGGATTTCCACGCCCTTCGGGGCTTCGAGGGCATCAAGCAGGCCTCCGTGGATCTGGACGGCCTCACGGTGAAGGTGGCGGTGGCCCACGGTCTGGGCAACGCGCGAAAGCTGATGGAGCTTGTTAAGGCGGGGAAGGCGGAGTACCATTTTATCGAGATCATGTCCTGCCCAGGCGGCTGCATCGGCGGCGGCGGAAACCCCGTCAAAAACTGGCGCACCATGGGGTCCCGGCTGGAAGCCGTATACTGTGTGGATGAGAGCCTGCCCCTGCGCAAATCCCATGAGAACCCGGCGGTGAATGCCCTGTACCGGGATTTTCTGGGGTCGCCCAACAGCCACAAGGCCCACGAGCTGCTGCACACCGCCTATGTGGACCGCAGCGCATTGTTGAGGTAGGACAGCGTATTATTGAAAGGAAAAAGCATGCGCCATCTGGAGAAAACTGCCGGTTGGCGCATGCTTGTTTTTTGTTGTGGCCGGCGTACAATGCCTCAAGCCCGCAATCGTCCTTGCCACTCCCCCTATTTGCTCTTGCGGTTCTTGATGGCGGCGGTTCGCCGCGCGCCCAGCAGCCTTTCCGCCAGACGGACGATGCCGTCCTGGGAGAAATAGGCTTCGTTGGGCACAGGCGGCTCGCTCATCACCTTGGCCCATTCCCGGGGGGTGATCTCCAGCTTCTTGAGGATGTATTCCTCGTCCTCTTTCATCTGCACGGGGTCATAAGGCGGCTCCGCCAGTTCCTTGAGGGCCTCCTCCCGGGTGATCTCGCCGTTGTTGACCAGGCAGGAGAGGTGGTAGCGGCGCTTGTCATACCCGAATTTCACGGGGAGATAGACCGACTGGAACCATTTGGTGAAGCGGCTTTCAAAGTGCTTTCCGCCGTAGTACTCCCAGCCGAATTCCCGGGAGAGGGTTTCAATGGCCTTTTGCTTGGAATAAGGGATATAGTTGAGCAGATTCACCTGCTGGATGGCGGCGAATTTCCATCGCGCCTGAATGAGGGAAAGATGGGGATATTTGCGCAGGCTTTTGCCTCGGCCCCAGCGGCGGTAAACGCTGCGCAGATGCCAGAAGTCCATACAGCTGATCTGCCGGGAAAAGGGCGAAGAGGCCCCTTCGGTGGCGATGTTCGTGCCATTGAGGACATAGCGGATGCCGTATTCCTTGGCAAAGCGGTACACCGCCGCCACCAGCAGGTGATCCTGGGGCACATCCAGGTTCGCCAGGCCCGAGAACTGGTAGGCGCGCTGCAGCTCCTTCATCGTCGGCCAGTCCATTACGATGGTGTGCAGCTGCAACCGCAGCCGGTCGCACAGGCGCTCGATGTTGCGCACAGCCACCTCGCTGTTCCAGCCCGTATCCACGTGCACGGCCAGCATCCTCAACCCCAGCCCTTCGGCGGTATACGCCAGGTACGCGCTGTCCACCCCGCCGGAGATGCCGATGATGCAGTCAAATTCCTTGCCCTTGCCGTCCGCCTTGATCTGGGCGGCCAGGGCTTCCAGCTCCCGCTCGCTCTCTCCGGCGCGATAGCCGCGCAGCGCCTTTTGCTCGTCATACCGGTGGCAATAGTTGCAAATGCCGTTCTCGTCCATCGTGACGGAGGGGTCGCTCCCATCCATCACACAGCGCGCACAAATTTCAGGCATCCCGATACACCCCCAGCTCCATAAGTTCCTTTTCCTCCGGCACATGGATCAGCACCGCCCGGCGCGGGCCGTAAAACACATACATGCTTCCCGCCGCCGCCGCGTGGGCCCCGGCCTGATGGAGCACGGCTTGCATATCCTTCGCGCCGCCCGCGCCGCCGCAGGCAATCAGCGGAATACGCACCGCCCCGGCGACGCTTTGCACCAGCTTGAGATCGTAGCCCTGCATCGCGCCGTCCCGGTCAACGCTGGTAAGAAGGATTTCCCCCGCCCCCAGCGCCTCCGCGCGCCGGGCCAGCTCCACGGGCGTATCCTCCACCTGCCGCATAGCGCCCCGGGTCACGCAATGATAACGCCGCAGAAGGTCCTGCCTGACGTCAATGGAGGCGATAACGCTTTGTGCGCCGAACTGCGCGGCGATTTCCCCCAGCAGCTCCGGACGCTCGTGCCAGCCGGTATTGAGCACCACCTTTTCAAACCCGATGCGAAACAGCCGCCGGGCCTGATCCACCGTGGTGATGCCCCCGCCATAGCTCAGGGGCATAAAGGCCTCCGTGGCGATTTCCGCAAGCAGCGCAAAGTCCGGCCCGGCCCCGGTTTTGCTGGCGTCGATATCCTGAATGCACAGCTCGTCCACGCATTTTTCACTGAAGATTTTCACGGCGTTGATAGGATCTCCCAGGTAGGTGGGATCCTTGAATTTCCGGGTTTTCACCAGATTGCCGCCGGAGAGGAGCAGACAGGGAATCAGCCGCGGGCGGTGAAACATGCTCAGCACACCTCCGCGAAGTTGGTCAGCAGCGCCATGCCGAAGCGGTGGCTCTTTTCCGGATGGAACTGCGTGCCCCGCACGTTGCCGCGCCGCACCGCCGCCACGAAGGAATATCCGTAGTCGCACAGCATCAGCGCGTCGGCCCCGCTGTCGCATTGGGCATGGTAGCTATGCACGAAGTAATAGCGCGGCGGTTCCGAAAATCCCCGCACCAGGGGATCGGCGTCCTCCGTCACGGTCACGAAATCCCATCCCATATGGGGTACTTTGAGCTGGGAATGATCCTGCAGACGGAAACGGACGCTGCGAAAGGGGATATATCCCAGCCCCTGGCGCTTGCCTTCCTCGCTGGAAAGCCCCAGCATCTGCATCCCCAGGCAGATGCCCAGCACCGGCTTTCCGGCGGCCACCGCGGCGTCCAGGGCGGGGCGCATGCCGCTTTTGTCAAGCCTGTCCATGCCCTCGTCAAAAGCGCCCACACCCGGCAAAACCAGCTTGTCACAGGCGGAGAGCTCCGCGGCGACGCGCACAACCGCGCTGCCAAAGCCCGCCTTCTTGAGCATGTTTTGAATGGAGCCCACATTGCCGATGCCGTAATCCAGAATGCCGATCAACCTCAGCGCCCCTTTCCTGCGGTGGGCAACGCGCCCATCGGGAGCATTCATCAAAAAGACGACAAAAGCGCGAACACCTTTGTCGTATCTCCATCATAGCATTCCCGGCTGCGAAAGTCAATCGGGAGCGGGGGTGCGGCAGGGGACGTCATTGGATTTTTTCGCCTTTGGGAAAAGGGCCCCTTTTGTTTGAAAGGATGGAGGGTTTTTGTCCTGGGGGCCGGGGCATTGTCTTTTTTCAGGGCGCCGTCTTTTCCTTGTTGAAGGAAGCGAAAACGGTGAGGAGCCGGGGGAGGTGCGGTTCTTCCCCTCGCCTAAGGGCGCTTCCAGCCCTTCGGCCGCCGTGGGTTCAGCCTTATCACCGCACCGCTCGTTACCCGTACAGCTTCCCGCCTCGGGCCGTTTTGGGATTCGCCCAAGGGTCCACGGGGCCTGCGCTCATTGGCAGTACCACAGGACTCCCTGTGGACAAAAAGGCCCTGTGTCACAAATTGCCACCACCTAGCAAAGGCTGCCGCCCTCTTTGAAAACCGGTCCATAGGCCATGCAGCCCTGCGGCCTGAAAGAATCAGACATTTTAATAGGCAAGGCTCCTCCCCTCTGCTATAATAATCCAGGATAGAGCCATAGGACGCGGGAGAAAACCTGCCGCAAGCCAGCGCGGAGCCTCATGAAAAGCGGGCATGCCGCCACTGAAAAATTCTCACCCTTGGAAAAGCGGCAACGCGGCGTACAGGGTTGAAGGAACAGGAAAAGGGCAAGGGCAGCAGGTCTTGCCGTGCATTTGAATATCCCGTACCGAAAGGAGCGCCTCATGCTTCTCACCATCACGTACAGAGGGGATCACGCCACTGATTTGGGCTTTCTTCTCTTTAAAAATCCCAAACGGCCACAGGAATTTGAGCTGAATTATGGCAAGGCCTACGTGTTTTATCCGGAAGCAAGCGACAGGGTTTGCACGGCGGCCCTGCTGCTGGATATCGACCCCATTGACTTGGCCCGGGGCAAGGTGGGGTCAAGGGAGGGCGGCCTGTTTGACTATGTCAACGACCGCCCCTACGTGTCTTCTTCGTTTCTATCCACCGCCATCGCCCGGGTATTCGGCACGGCCATGACAGGCCGTTGCGACAAAAGGCCTGAGCTTGTGGAGCGGGAGCTTGCATTGACAGCAACCCTCAGCACTTTGCCGTGCAAGGGCGACACCGCCATGCTGGGCCGCGTGTTTGAACCGCTGGGCTATACGGTTTCTTTTGAAACCTCCGTGCTGGACGAGAAATACCCCCAATGGGGCGATGGCAAATACGTGGACCTTACCATCAGCGGCAAGGTGCGGCTGCAGAACCTGCTTCGCCACCTCTATGTGCTCATTCCGGTGTTTGACCGCAGGAAGCATTACTGGATTGGGCTGGATGAGGTGAACAAGCTGCTGCGCCACGGCGAGGGATGGCTGGAAGCGCACCCTGAAAAGAAGTTTATTACGGACCGCTACATGGGCGGCAGGCGGAACCTGGCCCGCATCGCTATGGAGGGGTTGCAGCTGGACCGCATGGACGAGGGACAGGCCGGCGCGGTCACCCAGGAGGAGCCCTTTGAGGAGGCGGAGGCCGCGCCCAAGGCCCCGAACCTGAATACCCGCCGCCTAAGTGCTGTGGTGCAGGCGTTAAAGGATGCCGGGGCGTCCTCGGTGATTGATATGGGCTGCGGCGAGGGGAACCTGCTCTCGCTGCTGGTCAAAGAGCGCGGCTTTGCCAGGATTGCCGGGATGGACGTTTCCTGGCAGGCGTTGGAATGGGCGCGGCGGCGGCTCCATTTGGATCAGCTTCCCGACGCGCAAAAGGGGCGCATCACCCTTTTCCAAAGCTCCCTGACCTACAAGGACGAGCGTTTTTGTGGGTATGACGCCGCCTGTATGGTGGAAGTGATGGAGCATCTGGAGGAAGGCCGCCTTCCCGCCTTTGAGCAAGTCTTGTTCGGGGAAACCAGGCCGCGGACGGTGGTGCTCACAACGCCCAACTTGGAATACAACAAGAAGTATGCGTCTTTGGGGGAGGGAGAGCTGCGCCACGGCGACCACCGCTTTGAGTGGACGCGGAAGCAGTTTGAGGATTGGGCCCACGGCGTTGCGGGCCGCTATGGCTACACCGTGGCCCTCAGCCAAATCGGAGAGGAAGACGAGGCCCACGGCACGCCGACACAGATGGGGGTGTTCACCTTATGCGAATAGAGATACCGGAGCTTTGCGTGGTGGCGCTGGTGGGCGCTTCCGGGAGTGGGAAATCCACCTTTGCCAAGAGGTACTTCCAGCCTACCGAGGTGCTGAGCTCGGATTTTTTCCGGGGGCTCATATCCGATGATGAAAACGACCAAAGCGCCACAAGCGCCGCCTTTGACAGCCTGTATTACATCGCCAACAAGCGCCTTGACGCCGGAAAGATGGTTGTCATTGACGCCACCAACGTGCAAAAGGGCGCACGGGATGCGGTTGTGAAGCTGGCGAAGGAGCAAAACTGCTTTCCCGTGGCGATTGTGTTCGACTCTCCAGAGGAGCTCTGCCAGGCGCGCAACAGGGCCCGGCCTGACCGGGACTTCGGGCCCCATGTGGTGCGCAACCAGACCCGGGATTTGAAAAGGAGCATCCCACACCTGAAGAAGGAAGGCTTCCGCTATATTTATGTGCTGAAATCCCCCGAGGAGGCCGACGGGGTGGAGATTGTCCGCACGAAGCTTTGGAACAACAAAAGGGAGGAGCAAGGTCCTTTCGACATCATCGGCGACGTCCACGGCTGTTATGACGAGCTGTGCGCGTTGCTGGTGAAGCTGCAATACAGCGTGGACCGGGAGAACGATACCGCCGTGCATCCCCAGGGGAGAAAGGCGGTATTTCTGGGGGACCTGTGCGACCGTGGGCCGAAAAACGTGGATGTTTTGCGCCTTGTGATGAATATGCACGACGCGGGCAGCGCCCTTGCCGTTCCGGGGAACCACGACGTCAAGCTGCTCAAGAAGCTGCGGGGTGCGGACGTCCAGCTGACCCATGGCTTGGATGGCACCGTGGCGCAGCTGGAGCAAGAGCCTGAGGCGTTTATCGAAAGGGTCAAGACCTTTCTGGACGGCCTGATCAGCCATTATGTCCTGGATGGCGGCAAGCTGGTGGTGGCCCACGCGGGCATCAAGGAGAAATACCAGGGGCGCGGGTCCGGGCGGGTGCGGGATTTTTGCCTCTACGGGGAAACCACAGGGGAAACCGATGAATTTGGCCTCCCTGTCCGGCTTCCCTGGGCGGAGGAGTACCGGGGCAAGGCGCGGGTGGTCTATGGGCACACGCCGCTTTCGGAGGTGCAGACCCTGAACAACACCTTGTGCATTGATACCGGCTGCGTGTTCGGCGGCAAGCTCACCGCCTACCGCTATCCCGAAAATGAGACCGTGCAGGTCCCGGCCCTGCGGCAGTATGCCGCGTCTGCCAAGCCGCTGGCCCCGGAGGCCGAACCCCGCGGCGACATGCTCAACATCAAGGACGTGCTGGGCAAAAGGCAAATCCAGACCCGGCTGCTGAAGCGGCCCATCACCGTCCACGAGGACAGCTCCATAGCCGCCCTGGAAATCATGAGCCGCTTTGCCGCCGATCCCCGCTGGCTCATCTATCTGCCGCCCACCATGTCTCCTTGCGAAACCAGCAAGCTGGACGGATATCTGGAGCACCCTTTGGAGGCTTTTCAGTACTACAAAAGCCGGGGGGTGCAACAGGTCGTATGCGAGCAGAAGCATATGGGCTCCCGGGCCGTCATCATTTTGTGCCGGGACAGGAAAACGGCGCAAAGGCGCTTTGGCGTCCAGAGCGGAGACCTGGGGCTGATCTACACCCGAACGGGCCGCCACTTCTTTGAAGATACGAAGACCGAACAGGCGCTTTTGGCCCGTTTGGGCGCTGCGCTGGAGTATTCCGCCTTCTGGAAGGATTTTGGCACCGGATGGGTATGCCTGGATGCGGAGCTGATGCCCTGGTCCATGAAGGCCCAAAAGCTGCTGACGGAGCAATATGCTCCAGTGGGGCGCTCCGGCCGGGACGGATTGCGCAACGCGGTTGCCGCCCTGGAGAAGGCGGTGCAACCGCAGGGAACAAGCTTTGCGGTGGGCGCTTCCGCCTCGGGTCAAAACGTCGACCTGAACCGCGTGCTGGATGAATACAGGGCAAAATACAGCGCGCTGGAGAAATACACCGCCGCGTACCGGCAATATTGCTGGGCTGTGGAAGGCATCGAGGATTACCGCATCGCCCCCTTCCACATCCTTGCCACCGAGGGCAAGGTCTGGAGCCATGAGACGCACCTTGTCCACATGGATACCATCCGCGGCTATATGACGGGCGCTGATCCCATTTTTGTGGCGACCCCTCACATCGTGGTAAACGTGCAAGAGGACGCTTCCCTTCAAAAGGGTGTTGACTGGTGGCTGGAGTTGACGGGCAGCGGCGGCGAGGGCATGGTGGTCAAGCCTCTGGATTTTATCGCAACCAACCCGGATGAGCCGCTGCAGCCCGCGGTGAAGTGCCGCGGCCCGGAGTATCTGCGCATCATTTACGGGCCGGAGTACCCCTTGGGGGACCACCTGGCGCGGCTGAAAAAGCGCTCGCTGAACCAAAAGCGCCGCTTGGCCCTTGCCGAGTTTTCCCTTGGCATGGAGTCCCTGGAGCGCTTTGTGGCAAAGGAGCCGCTGTACCGGGTTCACGAGTGCGTATTCGCGGTGCTGGCCCTGGAGAGCGAACCGGTAGACCCCAGGCTGTAGGCGATCAGCCGGGATAAGGCGGTAGCCTGACGGCTCCGGGAGTTAAGCGCCTATCCCGCGTCAGGATTACTTCCTTAAGCCTGGGCCGGAACAAGCTTGGCGGGGCCGGCCCAAAGCAACAAAGCCAAAATAAACGGCGCGTCGGCTTCATGCACTGGGAAGAAGGCTGCCTAGGCCCTGGCTGTGAAAGCAACCCAAGAACGCCCGGGCTGCAAGGGCAACGGGGAACCGCCAAAAGGCAACCGGGCCCTGTGGCGGAAGCGTTGTTGCCAGCCAGGACCCCGCCCCCATATCCGTCAACGACGCCGTGGAGCATAGCGGCGGTAACGCGGGGGGAGATGCCACCGGCAACAGGCTGGAGGATGTTTGGGGACTACAGGCAGTCAAAGAAAATATTCTGAAAACCGCTGTTTTTGGCAGCGGTTCCGCTTTTGTGATATCATGGAATCAGCCCCAAGAGCCCAAGGGCTTCCTGGGGAAAGGAGGGAATCTGCAATGAAAAAACCAAGGGTTTACGCAATGACCTTTGCGAGCGTGTATCCGCTTTATATCCAGAAAGCGGAGAAAAAGGGAAGAACCAAAGAAGAGGTGGATACGGTCATCTTTTGGCTTACGGGCTATGATAAGGCCTCTTTGCAGCGGCAAATCGACGGGGAAGCGGACCTGGAAACATTCTTTGCCCAGGCCCCGGAGATGAACCCCAATGCGTCCTTGATCAAGGGGGTTATTTGCGGGTACCGCGTGGAGGAAATCGAGGATAAGCTCATGCAAAAAATCCGCTATTTGGATAAGCTGGTGGATGAGCTGGCGAAGGGGAAGCCAATGGAGAAAATATTGCGGAAGGGGTGAGCCCTCCGCCCCAGGGGAAAGCTCCTGGCTTCCATAGAAGCCCCGCGCCTCTGCCCAAAGCCCTATGTAGAGGAGGCTGCGGTTTTGCGGTTGAGCAAAAACAGGATGGCCGCGGCCACCCTGTTTTTGTTTGCAAGACGAAAGACGGCGCGATCCAGGCGCTGTACACTGGCACGACGTCCGCGCGGATTCTTCGGGGCGGCCCCTTGCCGCATCTTACCCGCTGATGACTGCCACTTGCCGCAAAAAGGCTGACAAGACCTTCTTGCGTATGTATGATAAAGAAGCCGGCGAAAGGGGGAATGGATCGTGAGGGTTGAAATCAGGCAATCGCCAGAGGTCCAAGAGGCGTATGCCGTGATCCACTGCAATGAAATCACCGATGAAATCCTGAGGCTTTCATCATCTTTGGAGGCGGGGGAGAATATCGTCACAGCCAAGGACAACGAGCGTATCGTGGTGCTGCGGCCCAAGGAGATCTTTATGGTGCGGGTGGAAAACGAAAAGACCATACTGTACTGCCAGGCCAAGAAGTACCTTTCCCAGAAGCGCCTGTATGAGCTGGAGCAGCAGCTGGGCAAGGGCTTTATGCGGATCTCCAAATCGGCGGTCATCAACGTCAATGAAGTGGACTATGTGGAGGCTTCGTTTCACGGCATGATGGCCCTGATCTTGAAAAACGGCTGCAAGGAGTACATCTCACGGAAATATCTCCCTGAGTTTAAACGCTATTTAGGATTATAGGAGGGAAGAACATGAAAACCGCATTGAAAAACATACTCATCGGCATCAGCTTGGGAAGCGCCCTGTTCGCCATCACCGGCATCGTTTTTGACATCATTTTCGCGGGAAACTTCCAGCTGGCCAACTGGCAGTATACCAAAATGGCGCTGGGCTCCATGCTGGTTGGGATTGGGTTTTCCGTTCCGTCCGTGGTGTATAACAACGACAAGATGTCCCTGGGCATGCAAACGCTGATCCATATGGGCATTGGCTGCACCGTGATGCTGGCCGTCGCCTTTGCCGTGGGCTGGATTCCCCTTGCCGCCGGGTGGCCGGCCTGCGTGCTGGCGGTGCTGGGGGAGCTGCTCGTCGCCTTTCTCATATGGCTTGGCTTTGCCTTGCATTATAAGCGGATGGCCAAAAGGATGAACGACAAGCTTGATAAAATGCGCGGCCAGTGATGCCTTCCCAAGGCCCGCGCGGCCCGTGCCTCCCATGGTTTCCAGAAGCCATGGGAGGCTTTTCGATTTGCAAGGATGGCTTGCTGATCCAGTGTGATAACGGTATAATGAAGAGCGGTAGGATGTGAAGGAGATGATGCGCCGTCATGAGTACCTCTTCAAGGAAAATCCGGGGGTTTTCATTGTTGCTGGCGTTGGCGCTGTGCCTGTCCACATGGGCCTGGGCCGTGCCGGCGGGAGCCCAAACCGCCTTCCGGCTCCTGGCCAGCGTGGAAAACCAGGATATGGAAAACCTGCTGAAGGAATACGCCAAGACCCAGGGGATCACGGTGGAGGTCACATACCAGAGCACCATGAAGCTGATGAACACCCTGAACCAGGAGGAATGCCCCTATGACGGGGTGTGGCTTTCCAACTCCATTTGGCTGTATATGCTCAACGGCAAGCAGAGGATTACCGATTCCAAGGTGACGGCCATCAACCCCATCGTCTTTGGCATCCGTAAATCCAAGGCGGAGGCCCTGGGCTTCACCCAAGGGGAAGTATCCATGGGCGATATCATCGAGGCTGTGCAAAGCAAGCGGCTTTCCTTTATCATGCCCTCCGCCACCCAGACCAACAGCGGCGCTTCGGCGTACCTGGGCTTTATCAGCACCCTGGCGGGCAGCCCGGAAGTGCTGACCATGAAGGCGCTGGAGGAGCCCACCTTGCGCGAAAGGATCAAGGAGCTGTTCTCCGGCGTCACCCGCAACTCCGGCAGCGAGGATTATGTAGGCGAGCTGTATGAGACCGGTGAGTATGACGCGATGGTCAATTATGAGTTTTTGATGATCGGCCTCAACCAGCGCCTTCAGCGGGAGGGCAAGGAGCCCTTATACCTGATCTATCCCAAGGAGGGGGTATCCCTCAGCGATTCGCCCTTTGCCTATATCGACCACGGGGACGCGGATACCAAGGCCGGTTTCCTGAAGCTGCAAGCCTACCTGCTGGGCCCCCAGGCGCAGAAGGCCATGGCGGAGACGGGCCGCCGCACAGGCTACGGCGGGCAGAACCCCTATGGCAGCGAAGCGGTTTTCAGCAGCGAATGGGGCATTGATATGCGCGCCTATCTGACCCCCATCAAGTACCCCGCTGCGGATGTGATCCGGCAGGCCTTCCGCATGTACCAGGAGGACTTCAAAAAGCCCGCGGTGACGGTGTTTTGCCTGGATATGTCCGGCAGCATGTACGGGCAAGGGTACCGGGAGCTCACCAGCGCCATGGAGCAGCTGCTCACCCCGGAAACCGCGGCGGAGGATTATATCCAATTCGGGGAACAGGACCAGATCATTTTGATTCCCTTTGACTCCAAGCCACGCAGCACCATCACCGGCAGCGGCAAGGACCAGCAGGCCTTGCTCCGGGCCCTTGCCAGGCAGGAGGCGCGGGGCGGAACGGATATCTACGCGGCGCTAAGCGCGGCGTACAAGCAGCTGGCGGCCTATGACGAGGAAAGCCACACCCTGTCCGTGGTGCTGATGACCGACGGCTTATCCGCGGGGGATATTCAGCAGTTTGCCAAGGTCCATCAGAAAAACACCCAGACCATCGGCGTTTATTCCATCACCTTTGGCGACGCCGACACGCAGCAGCTGGAGCGCGTCGCCGCGCTGACCGGCGGCAAGGTATTCAACGGCAAAACGGATCTGGCGGAGGCGTTCCGCACCGTGCGGGGCTATAACTGAGAGGATGGATGAAGATGAAAGGAAATCATTATCTTCTGTCCGGCGCGATAGGCGGGCTGGCGGCGGTGGCGGTGTATCTGTTTGGGGGCGAGCTGCTGATGGCGGTCGTATGCGGACTGGTGGCCTTTGGCCTGTTCGCTCTGTTGCTGAGGCCCCAGGTTCAGGCCCCCGCCCCCCAGCCCACCGTGAGCATCGGGGAGATCGTGGCCCAGGGGGAGGCCTCGCTGGAGGAGATCGACCGGCTGGCGGACGCCCTCCAGGATGACGGGGTGAAGGGGGAAGCCCGCGAGGTGACGCAGGTGGTGCGCCGCATCTTGCAGACCCTTCGGGAAAAGTCTGAAAACGTGAACGCTTCCCGCAAGTTCTTCAGCTACTACCTGCCGACCCTGAGGGGGCTTTTGGCGCGCTACGGGCAGATGGAGAAAAACGGCGTAAGCAACGACGAGCTGCGCCAAAAGCTGATCGGGCATTTGGGCGGCATACAAAACGCCATGAACAAGTTCCACGAAAACCTCTACCAGCGGGATGTGCTGGATATGTCCGTGGAGATGGAGGTCATGACCCGCTCTTGCATCCAGGACGGCCTTTTGACCCAGGATGACATTCATTTTGTGAATCTGTAAGCAGCGATAAGGAGTTATCTATGAAAACGGGAACGAAAAAAGTGCTGATCGGCTTGGCCATCTTCCTGGTCATCGTGGTGGCGGGCATCCTGGCCAGCCGTTCCACCCGGGAAAGCATCCAGGCATCCATCAAAGAAAGGCAGCTGCTTCAAAACGCCCAGACCATCTACGGAGCGGTGGGAGGCGGCAAGGAGAATTTTCTGGCGGACAAGGAAGTGAACCGGATCCTGCTGGAGGACTACCAGCTGGTGGTGGTGAACGACGCCTGGAGCAACGGCAAGCTGATCAAGGAGCCGCTGACCCATAAGCACAACGGGTCCGGGGAGAACTATGACTTCGTGTTTTTCTCCGACCAGCGCTATTATGAATACTACCAGGTGCCCGCGGCCCGGGACGAAGCGCCGCGGCTGCCCCGGAAAAAAAGCGCCATCGCCCTGAGCACGCCCATTGTGTTTTACAGCTGGGACCAAGTGACCCAGGGGCTCATGGATAACGGCATCGTGACCCAGACGGACGGCGCTTATTATGTGACGGATATGCCGCGCCTTTTGGATCACATCAACGAAGGCAGAAAGTGGAGCGAGCTGGGGATCAAGGGCATTTACGGCAACGTGAACATCGCCTCCACGGACCCCGTCACCTCCTCCCCCGGGGCGACGTACTACGGGCTGCTGGCCGCCATCATGAACGACGGCGAGGTCGCCATGTCCAACTTGCCCACGGTGATCCCAAGGCTTCAGGATTTCTACCTCAAGTCGGGCTTTATGAACAACACGCCTGCGGACCTGTTTGACCTGTACCTGCGCACAGGCATGGGGGCAAAGCCGCTGATTGTGGACTATGAGAAGAGCATGATCGATTTCGCCAACCAAAACCCCGAGGGCTATGCCCAGGTGAAGGACCGGGTGCGCATCCTCTATCCAGCGCCCACCATCTGGAATTCCCACTGCATCATCGCCTTTTCCGATCCCGGGGTGCGCTTTGTGGAGGCCCTGAACGACCCCCGTATTCAGGAGATTGCCTTTAGCCGCTACGGCTTTCGCACCGGCGTGGCAGGCGGGCAGTACGACGTTTCCGCCGTTGGGGTGACGGGGATTCCCCAGGAGCTGGTCTCGGTGGTGCCGGGGCTGAAAATGGATACCTATGACGAGATCGTGTCCGCCCTGAGGCAGGCCCAGGAGTAGGGGAGAGCGGAGGCGCGTGGCACCCTCCGCTGTGGCGAGGGCCCGGTGGCGGAGATAAGACAGGCATCATAAGAAGATCAAAAGGCAGCCCGCGGATGGGCTGCCTTTTCATATGACCGCACATGGACGGACAAAACAGTCGCCCTACAGAAAGAGGGCGGGAGACGGCACTCGCCGTACTCCCGCCCCCAGGCCATTTCCCTTACTTCTTCGGATGACAGTCACCGCTCATGGGGCACTCCCCGCAGCCATCGCAGCCGCAGGAGGATTTACCCTGCTTCCGGCTGCGGATCATGGAGCGAAGAATCAGGCCCACAACCACCAGCAAAGCGGCGCAGATCAGGATGGTGGCAAGGTTGGCGCTAAGCCAAGCCAACATGGAAATTCCTCCTTTCAGGAACACAGAGGCGGCAGGGGCGACGTGCCTGGGGATTATGCCCCCGCGCCGATGCTGCGGTGGCCGGAAACCTCCCGGTAGGGCCTCAGCAGCAGGTACAGGACCAAAGCCAGGAAGGCCAGGGCGATGATCACGCCCAGCAAATTGCCATTGCCCCCCAGGAGCATGCCCAGCTGGTACACGATCAGGGAAGCCACGTAGGCAAAGGCGCATTGGTAGCCAATGGCGAACCAGGTCCACTTGGCGTTGTTCATCTCCCGCCGGATCGCGCCGATGGCGGCGAAGCAGGGGGCGCACAGCAGGTTGAAGACCAGGAACGAGTAGGCGGCCAGCTGGGTCATGCCCTCGAAGTCCAGCACTCCAAAGACGGCCACAACCTCTTCCTTGGCCACCAGGCCCATGAGGGTAGCCACGGTGGCTTTGATGTTGCCAAAGCCCAGGGGGCTGAAGAGCCAGCTCACAGCCGCGCCCAGAACGCCCAGCAGGCTCACTTCCAGCTCCATCTCCGGGTCAAAGGCCAATCGGCCGTCCACCACGCCCAGGCAAGAACCCGCCCAGATGATGATGGAGGACAGAAGGATGATGGTACCGGCCCTGCGGATGAAGGAGTAGCCGCGCTCCCACATGCTGCGCAGCAGGCCTCCCAGGGTGGGCCAGTGGTAGGCGGGGAGTTCCATGACGAAGGGAGCGGGATCCCCGGCAAAGAGCTTGGTCTTCTTCAAAATGATGCCGGAGATCACGATGGCGGCCATGCCCACAAAGTAAGCGCTGGGGGCCACCCACCAGGCGCCTTTGAAGAGGGCGGCGGAGATCAGGGCGATGATGGGCAGCTTCGCCCCGCAGGGAATGAAGCTGGTGGTAATGATGGTCATGCGGCGGTCCCGCTCGTTTTCGATGGTACGGGAGGCCATGATGCCGGGAACGCTGCACCCCGTGCCGATGAGCATGGGGATGAAGGACTTGCCCGAGAGGCCGAACCTGCGGAAGATACGGTCCATGACGAAGGCGATCCGGGCCATGTAGCCGCAGGACTCCAGGAAGGCCAGGAACAGGAAGAGCACCAGCATCTGGGGCACAAAGCCCAGCACCGCGCCTACGCCGCCCACAATACCGTCCAGGAGCAAGCCGTTCAGCCAATCCGGGGTGCCGGCGGCGGTAAGGCCGTTTTCCACCAGCACGGGAATGCCGGGTACCCATGTTCCGTACTCGGCGGTATCCGGCGCTTCCTCCAGAGCCGGGTCCACCACGGGGGAAATGTCAAAGCCCGCCTCGGCCAAGGCCGGGCCGAAGGTGCCATAGGCTTCCTCGAAGCCGCCGAAATCCTCCTCCTGGATCGCGCCCAGCACGTCCTCCGCCCCTACCACGCCAGCCTCGGAAGCCGACTCCAGGGTGGTTTTCACCTCTTCGGTCCAGATGGAGTCAGAGGCGTATTGGGTCACCGCCTCCTCGTACTGCTTGGCGCCGGAGCCGAACAGATGCCAGCCGTCGCCAAAGAGGCCGTCATTGGTCCAGTCCGTCACCCAGGTTCCCACCGTGGTCACGGAGACGTAATACACAAGGAACATGATCACCGCGAAAATGGGCAAAGCGGCGAAGCGGTTGGTGACCACCCGGTCGATCTTGTCCGAAGTGGTGAGCTTGCCCGCGTTCTTTTTGCGGTAGCAGTTCTTCATCAAGGAGGCGATGTACACATAGCGCTCGTTGGTGATGATGCTCTCCGCGTCGTCGTCCAGTTCCTTTTCAGCGGCCCGGATGTCCTCCTGGATATGGGCCATCACGTCGGCGGGGATGTTCATCTGGGCCAGGGCCTTCTCATCCCGCTCAAAAATCTTGATGGCGTACCAGCGCTGCTGCTCCGGAGGCATGTGGTGGACAGCGGCCTCCTCGATGTGGGCGATGGCGTGCTCCACCGCCCCGGAGAAGGTGTGCATGGGCACGGTCTTGCCGTTTTGGGCGGCCTGGATGGCGGCCTCGGCGGCCTCCATGACGCCCTTGCCCTTTAGGGCCGAAATGTCCACGATCTTGCACCCCAGTTCCCTGGAGAGCTGGTCGATGTGGATCACATCGCCGTTCCTTTCCACCACATCCATCATGTTGATGGCTATCACCACGGGAATGCCCAGCTCCGTGAGCTGGGTGGTGAGGTAGAGGTTGCGCTCCAAATTGGTGCCGTCCACGATGTTCAAAATCGCGTCCGGGCGTTCCTGGATCAGGTAATTTCTGGCGATAACCTCCTCCAGGGTGTAGGGAGAAAGGGAGTAGATGCCCGGAAGGTCGGTAATGGTTACGTCCTCGTTCTTTTTCAGCTTACCTTCCTTCTTCTCCACGGTGACCCCCGGCCAGTTGCCCACAAACTGGTTGGAGCCGGTGAGGGCGTTGAACAGGGTAGTCTTGCCGCTGTTAGGGTTTCCAGCCAGGGCAATTCGCAAATGCATGGTACATTCCTCACTTTCTCAATTAGCAAAAGCTAACGGTCCGCCAAATAAAGAGAGCCTTTGCCGGCCCTTTTATTCCTCCACTTCCACCATCTCCGCATCGGCCTTGCGCAGGGACAGCTCATAGCCGCGGACGGTCAGCTCCAGGGGATCGCCCAAAGGAGCCACTTTGCGCACGAACACCTCCACCCCCCGGGTAATGCCCATGTCCATGATGCGCCGCTTTACCGCGCCCTCACCGTGAAGCCGGGTCACCTTCGCCGTCTCGCCGATGGCCACCTGCCGTAATGTTTTCATGCCCCATCCTCCTTGTGCTCTTTATGGTAGGAAGCCCTCAGACCATGATCTTTTGGGCCATTTCCTTGCTGATGGCGATTCGGGATTCCTTGACGTTGACGATGACGTTTCCCCCCAGCATGGCGATTACCGTCACGTTCCCGCCTACCACAAAGCCCAGGCTTTCCAAATGCTTTTTGACCTGTGGATTTCCCCCAACCTTTTTGATCATGTGATCGTCCCCGGTGGCAGCTAGGGTGAGCGGCATCGTTCTTCGACCTTCTTTTCTATCGTGTGGTGATGTATGCCTTTCATTAGCGCATGCTAACATCCAGGCAAAATGAAAATTAGCTCCAGCTAACCCTAGATAGTATAGGGGATTCTTCATTTCGTGTCAATCCCTTTCGGAAGGTTTTTTCCGGAAAAATTGCCGGGCGGCATATAGAAGGGGGATACCGGGTAATGGGGGAAACGGGGGTATCCAGTCCACGCGAATTTGCACAACCCCCGCAGCTCATTTTTGCCGCTTCCCGTATGGCATATGCGGTGGGAATAGGGTAAAAGGCCCAATTTTCCAAATGCTGCGGTACCTAAGGGGGCGGCGGGAGAATATTTCCGCAAATATGGCGGCGGCACAGCCATTGTACCCGCTCAAAGGGGCGGGCATAAAGCCCTGACGATACTGGTACGAGTGGGGACTACGCTTACCGCATCCTCCCCTGGGGGCAGGTGCGGCAGCCTGGGGCGGACGCGGAAAGGCGCAGGCGCGTCATCCCGCCCTCTTATCCCTCCTCTTGAAAACCTTGTCTTTTTATGGTAGCATACTGGAAAAGGACAGCTGGAAGGGAGGGCCTTTCATGCGCCTACAGGAATCCGGCGAAATGTACCTGGAGACGATTTTGATTCTGTCCCAAAAGAACGGCATGGTTCGGTCTGTGGATGTCAGCGAATACATGGGGTACTCCAAGCCCAGCGTCAGCCGCGCCGTAGGGCTGTTGAAAAACGGCGGCTACCTCACCGTGGACAAGGAGGGGTACCTCTTCCTCACGGAGACGGGGCGGGCTTTTGCCGAGAAAATCTACGAGCGGCATACCATCCTCACAACCCTCCTTCTGCGCCTGGGGGTGGACCCCGACATAGCGGCCCAGGACGCATGCAAAATGGAGCATACTATGAGCGATGCGACCTTTGCCGCCATCAAGCAGCATATCAAGGACATGTAGGCTTCCGCCCGAAAGGGCGGGGCTTTTTCATCAAAGGAGGGAATCCCATGGAGGAACGGGTGCTGGACCTTGACAAGACGGTTTACGCGCTGTGCTCGCAGGATCCGCAGGTGGCGGAAATTTTGCGGGAAGCCGGGTTTTCGGAGATCACAAAGCCGGGTATGCTTACCACTGTGGGACGCGTGATGACGATCCCCAAAGGAGCGGCCATGCGGCATGTGGAGCTAGAGGAAGTCAAACGGCTTTTTGAATCCCATGGCTATCGAGTGACGGGAGGAGGCTTATCATGAGCGGAGAGATCAACAACCGGGAATACCGCAAACAGGCGCTGAAGGAGATCATCGCCCAGCTGCACCAGGGCAAGGGCGTGGAGGAGGTCAAGGGACACTTTGAAGAGGTGTTCGGCGGCGTATCGGCGGAGGAAATCGCCCAGGCGGAGCAGGCCCTGATTCAGGGCGGGCTGCCCGTGGAGGAGGTGCAACGCCTGTGCGACGTGCATGCGGCGGTGTTCAAGGGCTCCATTGAGGAGATCCATGCCGCCCACGATCCCTCGGATATCCCGGGGCATCCGGTGCATACCCTCAAGGCCGAGAACAGGGCCTTGGAGAAGCTGATGGACCAGATCCGGGAGGCTTTGGCCCTGGAGGACGGAGCCGAAAAGGTGGCCCAGGGGCTGGAAACGCTGGCCCAACTGGACAGCCACTACGCCAAGAAGGAAAACCTGCTCTTCCCCTACATGGAGCGCTACGGCATCACCGCGCCCCCCAAGGTCATGTGGGGCGTGGACGATGAGATTCGGGCGCAGCGCAAGGCCGCCGCCCAGCAGGTGGGCAAGGATCCCCAGTGGAAGAAGGCTGTGGAGGCTCTGCTGGTAAAGGTCAAGGAGATGATCTTCAAGGAAGAGAACATCATGATCCCGATGCTGGCGGAAAACCTGACCCAGGAGGAATGGAAGCGCATCGCCGAGGAAACGGGGGAGCTGGGGTATTGCCTCATCGATCCGCCCCCCGTATGGAATCCCCGGGAAGGGGGCGGCCAGGAGACCGCCCAGGCTCCCCAGGCCCAGGGCGGCCAGGTGATTCTGCCCACCGGGGTTCTGAAGGTGGAGGAGCTGACCCGGATGCTGGATATGCTGCCTTTGGACATCACCTTTGTGGACAAGGACGATACGGTGAAGTATTTCTCCCAGGGCGCGGAGCGGGTCTTCCCCCGGACCAAAGCCGTCATCGGCCGGAAGGTGTCCAACTGCCATCCCCCGGCCAGCGTGCACATCGTGGAGAAGCTGGTGGAGGATTTCAAGGCGGGGCGCAAGGAGCACGAGGACTTTTGGATCAAGATGGGGGACAAGTACATCCTGATCCGCTACTTCGCCGTTCGGAGCGAACAGGGCGAGTACCTGGGCGTTTTGGAGGTGACCCAGAACATCAAGCCCATTCAGGAGATCACCGGGGAGAAGCGGCTGGTTTCCGACGCCTGACCCGGCCACGAGGCCGGAAGGGGAACCCTGGCCGGCGTCAGCCCCAAAACCATTCATCATCAAAAGGCCCTCCCGGATACCGGGAGGGCCTTGTTGTTCCCGCATTTCCCATGCTAAATCTTCCGGCAGGAATCCCCGATGACCAAGGACACGTCGATCACCTGGTCCAATGGCGCATCCTCGGAAAACAGCGCGTCAAACAACGCCTGGGACAGTTGGCTGATGTCCTGGCGGATGGTAGTGAGCCGGGGGTAGGCGTAGCCGGGCATGCAGCCGTCAAAGCCCACCACGGAAAAATCCCCGGGGATGCCGAAGCCCAGCTGGCTGGCCCGCATGCACAGCCCCATAGCCACCGGATCATTGGCGCAGAGGATGGCAGTGGGGGGATTGCGCAGGGAGCAGAAGTAGTCCATGGCCCGGGCCCCGGTGGTGGCGTCCAGGGAGCCGTTGAACACGTACTCCGGCGGCAGCTCCAGCCCCCGGTCCTTGATGGCGTTCAAAAAGGCCCCGTAGCGCTCCTCGCAGGAGCGGAAGCTGGGCACGTAGCCCGCGAAGGCGATGGCGCGGTGGTTCAGGTTGAAAAGGGAATCCATCAATAGATGAACGCCCTTGGCGTTGTCGGAGTGAATGCATGGATGGTTGCCGCCAATGTCCCGGTCCAGGCCGATGAGCCGCTGGGTGGTGCGCCGAAAGTTATCCATGCCCCTGTTGAAGCCCTCCGTCAGGATGATGCCGTGGGTATGGATGGCCTCGCAATAGCGCAGGTACTCCGCTTCCAGCACTGGATCATTCTGGGTATCGCAGATCAAAAGGGAGCACTTGTTACGCAGCGCCACCTGGCCCATCTCCTTGATGAGGGCGGTAAAATAAGGATTTTCCATATCATAGATAAACAGCGCAAAGGCATTGGAGGTCTTGGAAAACAGGTTTTTCGCGTTCATGTTGGGTACGTAGTTATAGGCCCGGATGACTTCGTTCACCCGCCGGCGGATGGACTCCGAGGTCTTTTCCGGCGAGTTGATCACCCGGGAAACCGATGCCACGGAAACCCCTGAAAGCTTAGCGATCTCCCGGATCCCCACCGTTTTCTTGTTCATGTGTTCTTCCCCCAAAAGCTACCCTTTTCATGGAGGGCGTATCAAATCTATTATAAGAGCTTGGGCTGTGGAAAGCAAGGCCGTTTCATTAAAAAGAAGCAAATTAAGGCATTTTTTGAAAAAATATTCA
>JAYFPK010000007.1:0-1807 GCA_034927815.1 Candidatus Limiplasma sp. | reverse complement strand
GGGCTGGGGTTTGCCCTTTTTGAGAATCGGCTTGCCCGCTTCGTCCAGCAGAGGGCGCTCCACCGTGATCTTGGTATAGCCAAAATCGGCATTGTCAAACACCTTGCTGATATCGCTTTCCACCATGCCGCCATACAGGCGGGTGATCTGCGCGATTGCGTCGGCGGGGATATCGCAGCGCTTGTTACCCAGCGATTTGCGGCGCTTCTCGTACAGGATGTTGGCGTTGATTAGCTGCACCTTGCCTGCGCGGGGCGTGCCCGCCTTCTTGTTGCTCAGCACCCAAATGTAGGTGGCGATGCCGGTATTGTAGAAGATGTCGTTGGGCAGGGCGATGATAGCCTCCAGCAAATCGTTTTCCAGAATGTATTTGCGAATCTCGCTGGGGCCGCTGCCCGCGTCGCCCGTGAACAGGGGCGAGCCGTTGTGGATGATGGCGATGCGGCTGCCGCCGTCCTTGGGCTCCTTCATTTTGGATAGGGCGGTCAGCAAAAACAGCATCTGTCCATCGCCAATGGCGGGCAGCCCCGGCCCGAAGCGACCGGCAAAGCCCAGCTTGGCCTCGGCCTCCACCTTGTCCTTCTCGTTCTTCCATTCGCGCCCAAACGGGGGGTTGGACAGGATATAGTCAAACGTCTGCCGGACGAACTGATCATCCGACAGGGTGTTCGCGTCCTTGATGTAATCGGCCTCGTGCCCTTTGATGAGCATATCCGCCTTGCAGATGGCAAAGGTCTGGTCGTTGATCTCCTGCCCGAATGGGATCAGTTTGGCGGATGCGTTGTGCCGGTGCAGGTATTCATCCGCCACGGACAGCATGCCGCCCGTGCCGCAGGCCGGGTCATAAATAGTCTTGACCACGTCGCTGCCACTCAAAAAGGCGTTGTCATCATTGAACAGGATGTTGACCATCAGCTCGATCACCTCGCGGGGGGTGTAGTGCTGCCCCGCGTCCTCGTTGTGCGCCTCTGAAAAGCGGCGGATGATCTCCTCGAAGATGTAGCCCATCTCCAAGTTGCTGATGTGGTTGGGGTGCAGGTTGGCCTTGGGCGTGGTGAACTCCTTGACCACGATGTACAGGATGCCCTTGCCCGCCATGGTGGCTATGTGCCTGTCGAACTGGAACTTTTCCAGTATATTGCGCACATTGGCGCTGAAGCCGTTCAGGTACAGGCGGAAGTTCGCCTCGATGTTGTCCGGCTCGTCCAGCAGCTTTTCAAAGGTATAGGGGCTGGTGTTGTAGAAAGGCTGGCCGGAAGCGCGGGTGAGCAGCGCGTCCTGCATGGCAACTTCCTTCACTTTTTCGTAGCGCGTCAGCACCGCCTGCTTGGTGGCGGCAAGGATGCAGTCAAAGCGGCGGATCACCGTCATCGGCAAAATGACCTCGCCGTATTCATGGGGCTTGTATACCCCGGTCAGCTTGTCCGCAATAGCCCAGATCAGGTTGGCTTTCTCTTGTATGTTGCTTGTGAGGCTCATGGTACGGCTCCGTTCATGATGGCGTTATGCAGATATTCGGATTCGAACTGGAATTATCTGCCTGATTATACCACAGGAAGCACCTTTTGTAGAAGCCTTGATTTCAGGTCGCTATGACGGACGGAGCATACTCAGCCATGCCCAATTATGCTTTTTTCGTGTTTACCCCCCTTTTCCTTTTTTTCGCCTTGGAGGGAAGAGGGGATCCCTCCCGGTCGGTGAGAGCCTCCAAAGCCAAGTGGCATAAGGGGGGGGACCCCTTTTCAAATGCTGTTGTCAACATCTGAAAGAGGCCCCCTCAATGTGTACTGTTTCATGAGCTTTTGAC
>JAYFPK010000012.1:0-46730 GCA_034927815.1 Candidatus Limiplasma sp. | reverse complement strand
TGCATGTGGACTATGAAACCCAGCAAAGGACCGTGAAAAAAAGCGGCCGCTTTTTTGCCGAGATGGCAAAGGCCCAGGCTCTCACCGGGGATATGGTACAGCGCTATGTGGAGGAGGAGAGCTACCATGATTGAGATACGGGAGCAAACCTTCTTTCTTTCTACGCAAAGCAGCAGCTATTGGTTCCGGGTGACCCCCAAGGGGCATTTGGAGCACCTGTACTATGGCCCCAGGCAGCAGCCCCAGGACCCGGAGGCGGTGGCGCTCAAGCGCACGGCGGAGGTGGGCTCCTGCGTGGCCTACGACGAGGCGGACCCTTTGTACTGTCTGGAGCAGCTTCCCCTGGAATGGTCGGGGATTGGCCGGGGGGACTTTCGCCACAGCCCGGCGGAAATCAAGATGCCTGACGGCAGCTTCTGCAGCGATTTTCTCTACCAGGGCCATGAGCTCAGCCTCGCGGACCGCCCCCTGGAGGGGCTGCCCTCGGCGCTGGGCGCGTCCCAAACCCTTAGCCTGCGCCTGGGGGACTCCTCCGGCGTGGCCCTGCGGCTGCATTGGGCGGTGTTTGAGGAGTGCGACGTCATCGCCCGCTGGGCGGAATTGGAAAACCTTGCCGAAAATCCCCTGGTGATCCGGCGGCTGCTGAGCATGAGCCTGGATGTGCCAAACCGGGGCTATGACCTCATCACGTTGGACGGCGGCTGGGCCAAGGAGGCCCATGTCCACCGCCGCCCTGTGGCCCCGGGGATGTACGTGAACGCCTCCACCACCGGCGGCAGCTCCAACAAGCATAACCCCGGCTTTTTGCTGGCGGAGCGGGGCGCGGGGGAGGATAACGGGCTGGTGTACGCCTTCAACCTGGTTTACAGCGGCAACCATTACGGCTTTTGCGAGCTCTCCGAGCAGGATCTGCTCCGGGTGGGCATCGGGATCAACCCCCATTGCTTTGAGTGGGAGCTGACGCAAGGCGGGCGCTTCACCACCCCCCAGGCGGTGATGACCCTAAGCCCCCAGGGCCTCAACGGCGTCACCCGGCGCTTTGGGGATTTCGTGAACCGCCACATCGTGCGGGGGGAGTGGCAAGGCAAGGAGCGGCCCGTGCTGTTCAACAACTGGGAGGCATGCTTTTTCCGCTTTACCCGGGGGAAGCTGTGGCGGCTGGCCAAGAGCGCCAAAAAGCTGGGGGCCGAGCTGTTTGTGCTGGACGACGGCTGGTTCGGCAAGCGGGACAGCGATACGGCCGGGCTGGGGGATTACAGCGTCAACCGCAAAAAGCTACCCCGTGGGCTGGAGGAGTTCGCCAAGGCTGTGAAGGGCCTGGGGATGGACTTTGGCCTGTGGTTTGAGCCGGAGTGCGTCAACGAGGACAGCGATTTGTTCCGGGCCCATTCCCACTACGCCCTGGGCACCCCCGGCAAGGCCCCCACCCTGGGCCGCCACCAGCGGGTGCTGGATTTGACCAACCCCGACGTGCGGGCCTACATCATCCGCTCTGTGGGGCAGGTGCTGGACAGCGCCGGGGTGGACTATGTGAAATGGGACATGAACCGGCACATCAGCGACGCTTTCGCCCCCGGCCTCTCCCGCCAGGGGGAGTTCTTCCACCGGTATGTGCTGGGGCTCTATGATGTGCTGGAGGGTATCTTTAGCCCCCGGCCCCATATTCTGTTGGAGAGCTGTTCCAGCGGCGGCAACCGCTTTGACCTGGGGATGCTGTGCTTTTCCCCCCAGATCTGGGCCTCGGACAACACAGATCCCGTGATCCGCCAGCGCATCCAGGGCGGATTGTCGCTGCTGTACCCCCTGTCCACCATAGGGGCTCATGTCACGGCGGCCCCCCACCAGCAGACCTTGCGCGCCACGCCCCTGAGCACCCGCTTCAACACCGCCTGCTTCGGCGTGCTGGGGTATGAGCTGGATTTGAAGCATGTCAGCCGGGAGGAGAAAAAGGAGATTCGGGAGCAGATCGCCTTTTACAAGGTCCACCGGAGGACCTTTCAGTACGGGCGCTTTCGCCGCAACCCCGCGCTTAAGCCCAACCAACGCTTCTGGCAGGTGGCCGGGGAGGGGGAGGCGGTGGTGGGCTTCTTCCAGGAGGTGGCCGAAACCGCGGACAGCCATACGGTTTTGCCCATCCACGATTTGGAGCCCGGCAAGCGGTACCGCCTTTTCACCAAGCCCCAGCGGCAGTTCATCAAGCGCTTTGGCGGGCTGGTGAAGCACATTCTGCCTGTGAACCTGAACCCGGAGGGAGCCATCCTGCGCTGGGCCAACGCCCTTTTCTCTTTGCCGGACTGCGAGGAGCGCTACGAGGGGGACGGGGCTTTGCTGGGCAGCGGCGTGCTGCTGAACAATCAATTCATGGGGAGTTATTACAACCCGCACACCGAGCTGCTGGGGGACTTCGGCTCCTACCTGTTCGTCTGCGAGGAAAAGGAGGCGTCCTGATTCATGAACAAACAAACCATCCTGGCGAACCGCTTTGCCTTTGGCCTGGGTACCATCGGCCGCGACATGGTGTACTCTCTCATCAGCATGTTCATTCTTTTCTACCTGACCGACGTGATCCAGGTGGATACCGGCTCGCTGTGGTGGATCACCGGCATTATGCTGGGGCTGCGGGTCTTTGACGCGGTGAATGATCCCTTTATGGGCCTGATCGTGGATAATACCCGCTCCCGGTGGGGGCGCTTCAAGCCCTGGATCGCCTTTGGGGCTGCTACCTCCGGCATTTTCACCATCTTGATCTTCACGGATTTTGGCCTCCAGGGCAGCGGTTTTGTGGCGCAGTTTGGCATTCTCTATTTGCTGTGGGGAATGGCCTTTACCACCAACGATATTTCCTACTGGTCCATGCTGCCCACCTTGAGCCTGGAGCAAAAGGAGCGGGAGCGCATCGGCTCCGTGGCCCGCATCTGCGCCAATGTGGGCTTGTTCTTCGTGGTGGTGGCCATCACCGGGCTTACCCAGACCTTTGGCGATATGCTGGGTTCCCACCAAAAAGGCTACCAGCTTTTCGCCATCATGGTGGTTGCCATCATGTGGGTGGGGCAGCTCATCACCCTGTTTTTTGTCCGGGAGGACCCCAAGCTGTCTCAAAGCCGGGAACCCACCAAGCTTCGGGAGCTGGTGACGGTGCTCTTCCGCAATGACCAGCTGGTGGTGACGGCCATCTCCCTGGCGCTGTTCATGATCGGCTACAACATTACCACCAGCTTTGGGCAATACTTTTTCAAATACGCCTACGGGGACGAGGGCATGTACTCCATCTTCGCCTTGATTTTGGGTGTGTCCCAGATCGCGGCGCTGGTCGCCTTTCCCTTCCTTAGCAAGTTCGCCAAGCGCAAGACCCTCTACACCGTTGCCATGGCGCTGGTGCTGGTAGGCTATGTGGTCTTCTTCTTTGCCCCCACGGATACGATGCTCTTCATCGGCATCGCCGGGGTATCGCTGTTTGTGGGCCAGGCCTTTATCCAGCTCATGATGCTGATGTTCCTGGCGGACTCCGTGGATTACGGCCACCTGAAGCTGGGCAGGCGTAACGATTCCATCACCTTCTCGGTCCAGCCCTTCATCAACAAGATCGGCGGGGCCGTGGGCTCCGCGGTGGTGAGCGTGGTGGTCATTCTCTCGGGCATCAAGGAGGCCACCGGCAAGGCGGACGTGACGCCCCAGGGCCTGCTGATGATGAAGCTGGCTATGATGATTCTGCCCCTGGCGCTGATTGGCATCAGCTATTTGATCTACCGGTGGAAGTACAGGATCGACGAAAAGACCCATGCGGAGATTCTCCGCAAGCTCCGGGAGAAGGGGGAAATCGGGGAGGCGGCGTTATGAAATACGGGCTGCATTCCACTTTGCGGGAGGTTTATGAGCATCCGGTGGGGCATGACGTGCTGGCGAAGGTGGCCATGCAGCTGGGAATCAGCGAGGGCTGGCTCACCGGGCCGCTGCTGGGGGGCATGAAGCTCAGCGCCATCCGGCGCTTGGCGGGCAAGAAGCTGGGGGACGGCTTCACCGCCATGCTCCTGGAGCTGCTGAACCGGGAAACGGCCCGGCTGGGGCGGGAGGAAAAGGCCCCGGCCTGGTGGCGGGACGCGGTGTTCTACCAGATCTACCCCCGGAGCTTCTGCCACGGGGAGCCCGGGCCAAGGAGCAAGCATGATGGCGATTTGAAGGGGATCCTTTCCCGGCTGGATGATCTCAAGGCCCTGGGGGTGGACGCCCTGTGGCTGTCTCCCATCTACGATTCCCCGGACGACGACAACGGCTATGACATCCGGGATTATGAGAAGATCGACCCCCGGTACGGAACCATGGAGGACTTTGACGCGCTGCTGGCCGCGGTGCATGACCGGGGCATGCGGCTGATTATGGACTTGGTGGTGAACCACACCTCGGATGAGCACGCGTGGTTTCAGGCGGCCCTGGGGGACCTAGACGCCCCGGAGCGGGATTTCTATTTCTTCCGGGAGGGGGAGGAGCCGCCCAACAACTGGACCTCCTTTTTCTCGGGGAGCGCCTGGAGGAGGTTTGAGCAGCAGGGCCTGTGGGGGCTGCACCTGTTCTCCCCCAAGCAGATGGACCTGAACTGGGATCACCCCCGGCTGCGGAGCCGGATCTGCGAAATGGTGAACCGCTGGCTGGACAAGGGCGTGGACGGGTTCCGCCTGGATGTGATCAACTATATTTCCAAAGCGCCGGGCCTGCCCCAGGGTGATCCTCTGGTGGGAAAGCTCATGGGCTTCACCGGCGTGGAGCACTACTTCTACGGCCCCCATCTGCACGAGTACCTCTCCCAGCTTCACCGGGAGGCCTTCCAGCCCCACGGCGCTTTTTCCGTAGGGGAGGCCCCGGGCATCGGCATGAAGATGGGGGAGCTCCTCACCGCTCCCAGCCGGGGGGAGTTGGACATGATCTTCAACTTTGACATCCTGGAGACGCCGGGGAAGGCCCGCTTTGACATCTACCGCTATGATCCCTTCCACCTCAAGCGCCACTTGATGCTGTGGAGCGCCCAGTATCAGGGGCCAAACGCCATCTTCTTTGACAACCACGACAATCCCCGGATGGTTTCCAAGATTGACCCCACCGGAAAGCACCGGGAAAGCCTGGCGAAACTGCTGCTGACCCTTCAATGCACCTTGCCGGGCACGCCCTTCTTGTACCAGGGCGCGGAGATCGGCGCGGGCAATATCCCCATTGCCTCGCCCCGGGACCTGGACGATATTGAAAGCATCAACAAGCTGCGGGAATTACAGCAAACCATGTTCCCGGAGGAGGCATTTGCCAGGGTGGCGGCGGGTTCCCGGGACCATGCCCGGGCCATGGTGGACTGGGGGGAGGTAGACAGGCAGAAAGCCCGGGAGGGATCGGTGTGGCGCTTTGCCCAGGGCCTGATTGCCCTGCGCCGGGGGGAGGAAGCCCTGCGGGGCGGCAAGGTGGACTTCCTGGAGCCCGGGCGCAAGGACGCCTTTGATTATCTCCGGCAGAGCGGGGCCTCCCGCTTCCACATCCTCTGCAACCTCACGGACCGGCCCCAAAGGCGGCGGGAGCTTCCCAAAGGGGAGCTGGCGCTGTCCACCTGCGGTGGCCGCGGCCCGGAGCTCAAGCCTTATGAGGGGCGGATTTACCGGATATGACCTGCCCATGGCCGGATTTGCGCGCACCTTTGGCCGCCCGGCTGATTCTTTGGGGAAGCAGCCGGGAATAGAATGAGAGAGGGAGGAAAAGGCGCATGGTGGTTTTGTCTGCGCAACTGCGGTTTCACATACCGGATGCCCGCTCGTTAAAGGAAAAGCGCCAGGTATGCCGCAGCCTCATCGACGGAGCAAAGCGCAAATTCAACGCCGCCATTGCGGAGGTGGATACCCAGGATGTGTGGGAGATGCTTACCATCGGCGTGGCGGTGGTCTCGGGCAAGGGGTATCATGCCCGGGAGATGCTGGATGCCGTGATCCGCCATCTGGAGCAAAACGCCGAGGCGCAGTTGATGGAGGTGGAGCGATTTCAGTGAGAAGGTCAGGGGAGGAATGCAATATGAGAAGGTTTGGAGCTGTTTTTCTTGCGTGCGTGCTCTGTTGGGCATGCTGGCCCGCGCTTGGGCAAAGCGCGCCGGACCCCCATACGCCCCGTTGGTATTACAATCCGGAGGGCGGAAACTACGCCCATATCGATCCAAACTGCGCCGGGGTACACGCCAAGTATCTGCCGCTCCAGCCCTTGCCGGACGATGCGCGGAAACAAATGAAAGGGCCTTGCCCTTACTGCGCCCAAGGAGCAACCCCTGTCTTTTCCGTCAGCGGAGGCAGCGGGAACATGCCCAATCTTCAGGTGGACGTGTATTTGACTTCCCTGAAGGTGCCGCAGTGGGAAGACGACCAGGTGTACCGGATCCACATCACGGACAAGGACCGCCCGGATCACGTCTTTGAGGATTTGCTCTTTCCCTCCGTGGAATACCGGGAAGGCCTGGTGCCCCTGGTCACAATACAGGACTTGAATTTTGACGGCTATCCTGATTTGACGGCGCTGCGCTCACAAGGAGCGTCCAATGTGTTCGGCACCCATTTCCTGTATAGCCCTGCCGACGGGCAGTATCACTACGAGCCGGTGCTGGACGGCCTGTCCTCCTATATGCTTTACCCGGAGCAGGGGTTCATCAGCAATTATATTCATGACAGCGCCATCACCGGCATCCGCGAGCTGTACCGCATCGGCGGGGATGGCCGGCCTATGCTGTACCGGCGGGCGTCGGTGCTGTATGACGAGCAGAGCAACTGGGAAAACATCCGCATCCAGGTGACCAGCTATGATTCCACGGGTACGGAAACGGTTTTGATGGATGAGGTGCGCACGCCCTTTGCCGATGAAGCGGACTATCGGGAAAGCGAACGGAAATGGCTGGCTTTGTTCTATGAGGGCGTCCCGGAGGCTGTGGTCAGAGGCGACCGGGGCGATTAAGAAGGATGCCGCAAGCTTTTTGGTAAGTTTTGACTGCGCCCTGGAGCCTGATAACCCGCCGGGTAAGCTGGCGGCAGCTAGAGGGCTGTGAACTCCGGCAACGAAGTACGGCGGCCTTGCCTATGCCCGCCTCCCGGCGGCAGGGCCTCCAAAGCAGGGGCAATGGCTCCAGTAGCATGTAGACGCGGCCAGTCTATGCACCTGGAAGGCGTAAGGCGGCCCCCCGGCGAAGCCGGGGGGCCGCCTTCGTCTGAGCCCCGCGGTCCGGCCCATCCCCGGATGCTTGCCTGGTGCGAATCCATGGCGGCGCAACGCTTCTCCCCCTCCGGCTTGCCATTGTTTTTACCCATCACTTGGCGGGCGGCATGGGGAGGTACAATGAAATATTGGAAAGAACAGGATGCTTCCCCGGAAAAATACCGCGGAAATTTTCTGATCCGCATAATTTCTACACATCGCTCCGCTACACTGGGCTGCAGAAAACGAAAGGAGGACGCCGCCCTATGGAATCTGGCGTAATGACCAAGGAGCTGCGCATCGAGGGGATGACCTGCGTAAGCTGTCAGAAAAGGATTGAGCGAAAGCTCCGCAATACCGCCGGTGTGAAGAGCGCGGCGGTGAGCTACAGCACGGGAACCGCCGTGGTGGCTTATGACGCCCATACCATTTCGCCGCAAAACATCGTTGAAGCCATTGAAAGCTTGGATTACCGGGTTGTGAAGGGGAACGGGCGGCAGGCGTCCAACCTTGGCCGCGTACTCGGGGTTTTGGCAATCATCGTTTCGCTGTATATGCTTTTGCAGCATTTCGGGGTTTTGAACCTGCTGGTGCCCAGCCAGCTGGCCGACACCAAAATGGGCTATGGGATGCTCTTCGTCATCGGGCTGATTACCTCCGTGCATTGCATTGCGATGTGCGGCGGCATCAACCTCTCCCAGTGCATCCCCAAAGGGGAAGCTCCCGCCGAAAAGACGGGCCGCTTCGCCGCCCTCAGGCCCGCTTTTTTGTACAACCTTGGGCGGGTGATTTCCTACACCGTCATCGGTTTCATCCTGGGCTTTGCCGGGATGCTGTTCGGCGGCGGCTCGGAGGTGGGCTTGCCCGCCATGGTGCAGGGAATCCTCAAGCTGGTGGCCGGGGTGTTCATGGTCATCATGGGAATCAACATGCTGGGATTGTTCCCCTGGCTGCGCAAGCTCAACCCCAGGATGCCCAGGATTCTCGCCGGGAAGGTTGGGGCGGAGAAGGCCAGAAGCAAAAGCCCGTTGTTTGTGGGGCTTCTCAACGGACTGATGCCCTGTGGGCCCTTGCAGTCGATGCAGATCGTGGCGCTGGCCTCGGGGAACCCCCTGGCGGGGGCGCTTTCCATGTTCCTGTTCAGCCTGGGAACGGTGCCGCTCATGCTGGGCCTTGGCTCCATCGTGTCGGCCTTGGGCCAGAAGTTTACCCGGAAGGTGATGAGCGTGGGCGCGGTGCTGGTGGTCGTGCTGGGGCTGGCGATGCTCTCCCAGGGCGGAAGCCTGTCGGGATTTTTGCCCCCTGACCTGCTGCTCCTGGTCATTCTCGCTCTTTGCGCGGTGGGCGTGGTGTCCAGCCTTCCCTTTCGCAAGCCTTCCCACAAAACGGCTTCCACCGCCGCCGCTTTGGGCGTCACGGTGTTGGCGCTGTTGTTTTGGAACCAATGGGGGAATGTTGTGGGAGGAACAACGGGCAATTCCGCTGCCGAAAGTGGCATCGCAATGGCGGATGGGAAGCAGATCATCAACAGCACCCTGTCTCCCAGCCGGTATCCCAGCATCACCGTTCAGGCCGGGATTCCTGTGAAGTGGATCATCGACGCGCCCAAGGGAAGCATCAACGGCTGCAACAACCGGATCTTTATTCAGGAGTACGGGATTGAGTATTCCTTCAAAACCGGGGAAAACGTCATCGAATTCACCCCCACAAAAGTTGGGAACGTCCGGTATAGCTGCTGGATGGGCATGATTCACGGAACCATCGCCGTGACGGAGGACGGAGCGCCCGGGGCTGCCGGCAGCGAGAATGCTTCCACCGCCGGAGGGGGCATTGTGGGGGCTTTCCTCCAAGGGGACGGGGTTCTTACGCCCATTCCCGCAGGCTACGCCATCCCCACCGGAGAGGTGGCCATAGCCCAGGAAAAGACGGACGACTATGGCGACGCCTTTCAGGAGGTAACGGTTGAATTGACGGATACGGGCTTTCGCCCCGCCGTTGTGGTGGTGAAGGCGGGATTGGGGGTCAAATGGAACGTTGTCAACCAAGCTGCTGACACCTTGGACGCAGCCCAGGTCCTGATTCCCGAATACGCCGCCCAGCTTGATTTGCTGGCCGGGAATAACCCGCTGTACTTCTACCCGGACGTGGATTTTGATTTCTCCACCGGTGATAACGCCTTTTATGGATACATGAAGGTGGTGGACGACGTTGAAACAGCGGACATTGAGGCAATCAAAGCGGAAGCGGGCGCGTTTGAAACCCTGATCTGGCCTGCGAACACCTTCGAGCAAGGGGCGGGCGGCGGCTCCTGCTGCCAGTAAGCGGCATAGAGGGCAAGGGGGTATCGCCCTTTTGCGAAAAGCCCTGACATCTTCAATGGGCTTTCCCGGGATCGCGGCGCTCATAGGAATTGCTGCGACGCCTGGCGGCGGCGCTCCTCCTGGGAGACAGAAACAAGAACCGGGGCCCTGACACAAGGAAAAACACGCGCCTGTCCCATGCCGGCCGGCATGACGAAGGGACGGGCAAGAACCAAATGAGGCAAGGGGGAAACAAACCATGGCAAAGTATGGCGGCACAAAAAAGAAAAAGCAAAAATGGGTGTTCCCGGCGGTGGCGCTGACCGTGGCGGCGGCCATCACCGCGATCCTCTTGGCGCAAGGCGGCGGCGGGACCATTTTGGGAAGCGGCATTGCGGACAGCAGCGGCGCGGTACTCAACAGCAATCCGGCAATGGGCGGCAGTCCGGCGGTGAACGCTACGGAGGGCCCCCGGGAGATCACAAAGGGGGAAAGCCTCACGATCCAAGTGGCGGATATTTCCGAAACCGCCAGCTTCTATCCTTTGACGGTGGACGGGACGCCCATGGAGGTTTTGGCGGTCAAAGTGGCGGACGGCACCATCCGCACAGCCTTCAACACCTGCGAAATATGCTATGACTCCGGCAGAGGCTATTACAAGCAGCAAGGCGATCTGCTGGTCTGCCAGAACTGCGGGAACCGTTTCAAAACGAGCCAGGTGGAGGTGCAATCCCGGGGGTGCAACCCATGGCCGATTTTTGCAAAAGATAAGACCGTGACGGAGGAAGCCATCACGATCTCCTATGATTTCCTGCTGGAATCCACAAAGGTGTTTGCCAACTGGAAAAGAAGTTATTAACCGTTTGGCGGCATGGGGGCGGACATGGAGCAGTTGACCTGAATCCCGCTTTGCGTCAGGTAGTCCGCCCCCCAGTCATACATGGCCGAAAGGATGGGGCGGATGCTTCGCCCCAAATCGGTCAGGGCGTATTCCACCTTTGGCGGTACCACGGGGTACACGGTGCGAGCGATCAGGTTATTTTCCTCCAGCTCCCGAAGCTGCTGGGTCAGCATCTTGGGCGTAGCCTGGGGGATCAGCCTGCGAAGCTCCCCAAAGCGCAGCGTGCCGCTGATCAGGTGCCATAGGATGAGGGATTTGTACTTCCCGCCAATCATGTTGATCGTGGTGTCAACGGGGCAGTGATAAGTGGTGTTGCAACAGTCCATGCATGATCCTCCTTTAGGATCTGTTTCGATACTATATTACAATAACGCATATACTAGCAATTATTAAAATTGCTATGCTAATGATAGCATGGGCTGGACCGCCCGTCAAGAGCTGCCCTTCCCCGGCGGACAAGAGGCGGGAGAGCATAGGCAAAGTGCGGAAATGCTTTTGGAAGGAGGCTGCCTCCGGCATGGCAGCAAGCATGGGAGCGTACCCGGCGGGAGCCGTACCTGTTGTGAGCTCTTATAGTTTCTTTTTGGATACTATATTACAATAAAGTGCATACTTGCAAAAAGATTAATTGAGTCTAAAATGATATTGTGACCGGCGTTCAGAAAGCCAACAGGCCGCCGCACACCTAGACGGAAAGGAGACTCCCTACATGGAAAACCAAGTATTGAGCATACGCGGCATGACCTGTGCGGCTTGCGCCCAACGGATCGAGAAGGTCGTGCGCAAGCTTCCCGGCATTGCCCAGGCCAATGTGAACCTCGCCAGCGAGAAGCTGTTCGTGGAATATGACGGCGCGGCGCTCCGGCTTGCCGATATCAAGGATGCCGTAGCCAAAATCGGCTATCAGGTGGTGGAAAAGGCAGACAGCCAGAACGTCGCCATCCCCATCGGCGGCATGACCTGCGCGGCCTGCGCGCAGCGGGTGGAGAAGGCCATCAGGAAGCTGGAGGGCGTGGAAAGCGCTTCGGTGAACTTCGCCACCGAAAAGGCCACGGTGGCGTACTTCCCGCAGCAGGTCCGCCTTTCCGATATCCGGGAGGCCATTGAGAAGGCGGGATACAAGGCGCTGGAGATCAAAAAGGCGGACGCCGCCGACGAGGACCGGGCGCGCAAGCAAAAGGAGATCAAAACGCTGTGGACGAAGTTCATCATCTCCGCGGTGTTCTCCTTGCCGCTGCTGTACATCGCCATGGTACCCATGCTGACCCACTACGGGATCAGGCTGCCCTACCCCAAATCCCTTGATCCCATGAACTACCCCCTGATTTACGCGCTACTGCAGCTGGCGCTGGTCATCCCCGTCATCGCCGTGGGATACAGGTTTTACACCGTCGGCTTCAAGGCCCTTTGGCAGAGGAGCCCCAACATGGACTCGCTCATCGCCATCGGCACCACTGCCGCCGTGCTGTACAGCATCTACAATACATGGCAAATCGCCCAAGGGCGTTTCATGGCGGTGGAGGCCCTCTACTTTGAAACGGCGGGGGTCATTATCACCCTGATTTTGCTGGGCAAAACCCTGGAGGCTGTGTCAAAGGGCAAAACCAGCGAGGCCATCAAGAAGCTGATGGGGCTGGCGCCAAAAACGGCGATCATTCTGCAAAACGGCGTGGAAAAGGAAATCCCCATTGAAGAGGTGGAAATCGGCGACGTGATCGTGGTGAAGCCCGGAGCGAAGATTCCGGTGGACGGCACGGTTCTGGAGGGGCATACCTCCATCGACGAATCCATGCTCACCGGGGAGAGCATGCCGGTGGATAAGAAAGCGGGCAGCTCCGTGTATGCGGCGACGATCAACACCACCGGCGTCATCCAGTTCCGGGCGGATAAAATCGGCGCGGACACGGCGCTGGCCCAGATCATCAAGCTGGTGGAGGATGCCCAGGGCAGCAAAGCGCCCATCGCTGCCATGGCCGACAAGGTTTCCGGCGTGTTTGTGCCGGTTGTCTGCCTGATCGCCCTTGTGGCCGGTGTGGCGTGGTTCTTTGGAACGGGTGGGGATATCAAGTTTGCGCTGACGATCTTCATCTCCGTGCTGGTAATCGCGTGCCCCTGCGCGCTGGGGCTGGCGACCCCCACCGCCATTATGGTGGGAACCGGCAAGGGCGCGGAAAACGGGATTTTGATCAAGGGCGGCGAGGCGCTGGAAACGGCTCACAAGATACAGACCATCGTGTTTGACAAGACCGGCACGATTACCGAGGGCAAGCCTACCGTTACGGATGTTTTGACCGTGGACGGCTCCCCCTCCGACGGGCTTTTGCAAATGACCGCTTCCGCCGAGAAAGGCTCCGAGCATCCCCTGGGGCAGGCAATCGTGGCGGGGGCCCAGGCCAAGGGGCTGGAGTTGCTGAAGGTGGACGGCTTTGAATCCATCACCGGGCGCGGCATTGAGGCGCGGATCGGCGGCCGCGGCGTTCTGGCGGGGAACCGCAAGCTGATGGAGGAGCGGGAGATTTCCCTGGCGGGGATGGAGGAAGCCAGCGACCGGCTGGCCCAGGAGGGCAAGACGCCGATGTACGTCGCCATGGATGGGCAGCTGGCGGGCATTGTGGCTGTGGCCGACGTGATGAAGGCCTCCAGCAAGGCGGCGGTGGAAAGGCTTCACAAAATGGGCATTGAGGTGGCGATGATTACCGGGGACAACCAAAAGACCGCCGCCGCCATTGCCAAGCAGGTGGGCATCGACCGTGTGTTGGCCGAGGTGCTGCCCCAGGATAAGTCCAACGAGGTGAAGAAGCTGCAGGCCGAAGGCCGCAAGGTCGCCATGGTGGGGGACGGCATCAACGACGCGCCGGCCCTGGCCCAGGCGGACGTCGGCATCGCCATAGGCTCCGGCACCGATGTGGCCATGGAGAGCGCGGACATCGTGCTGATGCGCAGCGACCTGATGGACGTTCCTACCGCGATCCAGCTTTCCAACAGCACCATCCGCAACATTAAGCAGAACCTCTTTTGGGCCTTTGGGTACAACGTAATCGGGATTCCCATCGCCGCGGGCATCCTCCACCTGCTCTTTAACGGACCCCTTCTCAACCCGATGTTTGCGGCCGCGGCCATGAGCCTCAGCTCGGTATCCGTGTTGACCAACGCCCTGCGGCTGAAAAGGTTTAAGGCCAGCCGCTAAGAAAGGACGGTGCATTATGAAAAATACCTTTAAACGGATCGCGGCGGGTGCCGCAGCCCTGGCCCTGGGGGCGGTACTCACCGCCTGCTCGGGGATAAAGTCCCTGGACGTGGTAGGTCAGCAGTCCATCGCCTCCTTTGAGGAGGTGCTGAAAACCATTCCCGACAGGGTTGCCGCGGATGAAGCGAACGCGGGCTGGGCGCTCATGGCGCCGGACGATTCGGCGCGCTTCATTTGGAGCGGAGATTACAGCCAATCCCCTGTGTACGACGTGATGCTGGAAGTGGACGCGCAGCCCTTCCTTGACGCGGGGTTGGACCCGCAGAAGCTGCCCGGCGCTTATGCCTTTTCGGAAGGAGAGGCCACGGGCGGCCTGGGAAGCCAGAGGCTGACGGTAGGCACGAAGCTGGGCAACGACAAGCTGACCTACACCGGCAGCCCCACGGCGCTGGCGGCGTACGAGCAGATTGTGGGCAAGTACCGGGACTTTATCAACTACCATACCTCTTTGGACCACTATGGCGTGAAGCTGGGCGGCGGCAACATGTTTGAATGGGCCAACGATATGAAAACCAGCGGCTACGACAACTCCAACCAGGATAAGGACATCGTGTTCGTGCTGAACCCCGAGCCGCTGATCGCGGCGGGGGTTGACCCTGAAAAGGTACAGGGCTGGGCATACGCCCAGGTTTCCATGGAGGAGGACGGCAAGGCCGCCCAGGTGTGGAAATTCCTGAAACCCTTTGACTTGCAATAAAGGAGGCATTCCTGATGGAGAAAGCGATCCTCAAGGTGGACGGCATGTCCTGCGAGCACTGTGTAAAGGCAGTCACCAAGGCGGTAAGCGCCTTGCCGGGCATCGGCGGCGTGAGCGTGGACCTGAAGGCGGGCACGGTTACCGTGGAGCACGACCCCGCGCAAAGCGCTCTGGATGCGATCAAGGCTGAAATCCAGGAACAGGGCTACGACGTGGCCTGACGCCTGGAGGAGCAAGGGGAACTTTACGGTTCCCGCTTTGCAAGAGGCGGCACTCACCAAAGGCCCGCGCCAAGCTGGAAAAGCAGCTTGGCGCGGGCCTTTGGAATGCGGGCCGTGATAAACCCCGGAAGGCTGCAAAGAATGGCGGGAGCGGGGCAGATATCGCCATGGGATTCAGGGATGGGCCCCAAATGGACCCCCAAGGCCCTCTCTGGGATACCGGCGGGCGCTGCACCCCATTGCGCCCAGGGGGCGGCCTCCTTGGCCGCAGCCCTTCCCATGCAATCTATGGCCGCAGGAAAACTGCGGGGCGGGGCATTGGAGCCTGGGCCTTTGGCGGCGGCGCTATTGCGCGTCCAGGTTGAACACCACAGCCTTGGGCCGTGTCATGGCCTCAATGGAATACTTTACGCCCTGGGTGCCCATGCCCGAGGCCTTGACCCCCAGGAAGGGGAAGTGGTCGGGACCGCGTTCCGTTTTGTTGTTGATTTGCACTGTGCCCACCTCGAGCCGGTTGGCTACGAAAAACGCGTCGTGAATATTGTTGGTGAACACCGAAGATTGCAGCCCATATTCCGAGCGGTTGGCAATATCGATGGCCTCCTGGGTATCCTTCACCCGCAGAATCGGCAGCACCGGGCCGAAGGGCTCCTCCCAAGCCAGGCGCATGTCCGTGGTAACATGGTCTATCAGCGTGGGCTCAATCAGAGAGCCTTGCCGCCCTCCGCCGGTTAGGAGCTTCGCCCCTTTGTCCAGGGCGTCTTGGATGAGGGACATCACAAAATCGGCGGCCTTGGGGTTGATCAAGGGCACGATCACCGCGTTCTCCCGGGGATCGCCTACCTTTAATTTCTCAATGCGGGACAGCAGCTTGGGGATCAGCCGGTCCGCCACCGCCCCCTCCGCCAGAATGCGCTTGACAGCCGTGCAGCGCTGGCCGGAATAGGAGTAGGCTCCGGAAACGATATTTTCCGCCGCAAAATCCAGGTTTGCGTCGGGAAGGACGATGGCGGCGTCCTTGCCGCCCAATTCCAGCATCAGGGGCACCATATTGGCCAGCTTGGAGATATGCCGTCCCACCTCGGTGCTGCCGGTGAAATTGATGAAATCCACCCCGGGGTGGGTGACGATATAGTCGCCAATATCGCTGCCCCGGCCCGAGACCGTGTTCAGAACGCCTCTGGGCAGCCCAGCCTCCTGGAAGACCCGGGCCAGGTGCAGCGCGCTGATGGTGCCCTGGGTGGCCGGCTTCAGCAGCACGGTATTGCCGCCGATCAGCGCCGGGGCCACCTTGGACACGGACAGGTTGACGGGGTAGTTGAAGGGGGAAATCGCCAATACCGTGCCCAAAGGCACCCGGTTGACATAGGAGATTTTATTTTTGCTGCCTCCGGGGAAATGATCGCCGCTGACGGCCTCCCCCGACAGGCTTTTGCCCACGTCGGCGGTATAGCGCAAAAAGTCCGCCGTCCGCCTGACCTCGTACACCGCGGATTTTTCATCCTTGGCAATTTCCATGGTCAAAACGCTGCCGATCTCCTGGGCGTTTTGCTCCAGCAGGTCCGCAGCCCTATAAAATACCAGGGCCCGTTCGTAAATGGGCGTTTCCGCCCAGAGGGGCAGATTCTCCTTGGTATTTGCCACGGCCCGGTCCACATCCTCCCGGGTCATGGCGGGCACCTTTCCCACCAAGGAACCGTCCACCGGGGAAATAATGTCTATGAGCGCATTGGACGAGGCTTCGACCCATTGCCCGTCATACAGGTTCGAAAAAATCTTGCCCTCGCTGTACAGCTTTCGGAACATTCTCAATGTCCCCCTTTCTCCATCACAGCCGAAAATACCGGTCATAGGGACACTATACCCATTCCGGCGCCTTTAGAACAGGGAAAATGCGCCGCACCGCTTTGGAAGGGTCCAGCCCCATGCAAAAGCGGGCGGGATATTTGTACAAGGGGATGGAGAAAGCCATATGGCAAGAAAAGATCAATGGCGTTACAGTATGCCCCATTACGGAATGCATGGCACCCGGTCGCTGTTTCGCTCCTCAATGCAGCGGATAAAGGCTTTCACGGCATCGGGGTCAAACTGCGTACCGCTGCACCGGGTTAGCTCATCGATGGCCTGGGCGTAGGTTTTGGTTTTCTGGTACGGCCGCAGGGAAGTCATGCCGTCGAAAGCGTCCACCACGGTCAGCAGCCGCGCCAGATAGTGGATTTCTTCGCCTTTCAGCCCCAGGGGATACCCCTTTCCGTCATACCGCTCGTGATGCTGGAGGATGATGGGCTTCACTTCATCCAGAGCGTCGTTGTTGCGGATGATGTCCACGGCATATTGCGGGTGGTTCTGCAATATGGACCATTCCTCCGGAGTCAGCGGCTCGGTCTTGACCAAAATGTCTTCCGAGATGTTGATTTTGCCAATATCGTGCAGGTAAGCGGAATACACCAGGTTCCGCCTTTCCTCCTCGCTGAGCATGAGCTGGTTCGCCAGAAGGTTGCAGTAGAATACCACGCGCTCCACATGCCGGTAGGTGTACTTGTCCTTGGCGTTGATCACGGCGATCAGCGTCTTGATCTGCGTGATCACCTCAGGGGTGAAATGGAACTCGTCCAGAATGGAGGAGTATGCTTCCACGCGGTTTTTACACAGGAACTTCGCCCGGTAGCAGGCGTCGTCCGCGCCCTTGATCAGTTCCGCGTCGGTTTTGCCCTTGAGCGGGTAGGACGACAGACCGACGGAGACGGTCAGGTTGCCTGCGGGCAGGCCCTCCTGGCTGTCAAAGGGGTATTCCTGCACCGCGCGGCGGAGCTTTTCCGCCTCGGTAACGGCTTGGTCTTCGCTGTAGCCGCTGAGCACGGCGGCAAATTCCTCGCCGCCGTAGCGCGCGATGAAGGTGTCCTTGGGGAAAGCGGCCTTCATGATCAGCGCAATGGAGCGCAGCACATCGTCGCCCTTTTGGTGGCCGTACATATCGTTATAGTATTTGAAGTTGTCGATATCGATGAACAGCAGGGAAAGGGGGAGGCCCTTTTTGGCGCAGCTTGCGATTTCGGCAGACAGGTAGTCGTAAAAATACCGGTGGTTGTAAAGCCCGGTCAGCCCGTCGATGTTGGCAAGGTCCTTTAAATAGGCGATGTGCTTTTTACGGATCTCATCGTAGTAGCTGACTGTCCAGGAGATGATCACAAACACAAAGGCGAGTACAATATCGTCTTCAAAATGGGCGTTGATTTCAATGCGTGGGGAAGCAAACAGATCAATGCCTAAAATGATCAGCGCTGACAAAAGCGCTACCGTCAGGCTGGTGCGGCGGTCACATTCAATGCTTGTAAACAGGATAACGAAGATAAACAGAAACTTATAGTTGCTTTGGTAAGAGCCGGTTAAAATCACGGAAAGCAGGACGATGGACATCGAAATAATCGGGTCGATCAACCGTTTGATAACCGTCTTATTGTCAATTCTTGCTTGCAGAAAGATCCATACCGTATAGATCATCAGAATTGCCAGCAAAACGAAAGTAACAATCATTTGCTGCTTCAGGGACTCAAGGGACAGGTTTTGATTGGGGATCTGCGCGTAATACTGTAAAAATGCAATTGCAGGAAAGGCCAGAGATGACACTTTAATGATATTCAGTATTTGTTTTATTTTCGCGCTGTTATCATTATCCACGTCATACCTCCATACGCCTTGCAATTACATGGATTCGCGTAAGATGGGAGGCACGGAATGCCTCCCATTGCTTCTTACTCATTTCTGAGAGAAGCGGGCTCCTCGGGCTGATAGAAGAACAGGAAGCACGCCGAGGAAGCGACCAGAGCCGCTACGAGGGTACTGACAGCGGCAACCAGACCGTAGAATTTTTTCATTTGGAGACCTCCTTTCTTGCGTATTTAGGCAATACATTCAGCTTGTCCAGCAGAATGGCACCTAGCGGTGTAAGCGTAAAGGCCTGCCAGCTAATGCCCAGCAAAAGGCTGATGCCGTAGGAACGAAATGCCGGCCATTGATTGCTTCCAAAATAGAAAAACAGCTGCACAGCCATATACGCCGAAACGATGGTAAAACTGCCCTTGCGCATCCGTTTGATTTTTTGCTCGCTCTTGATAGGCTTGTTGGGGGAATCAACCGGCGCATACCGGTAAGTGATCCAAAAAACAAGGGCATAGACCAGGATGATGGCCCCAAGCATGGCAAAGGGATGGTAAAGGGGAATCAACTGTTTTGAAAGCCACGCTGCCAAGGTACAGTAGATGACGCTGATGACAGTGCAAAACTCGGCGTCATGGGCGTGGGCGCCGCCGCTGTATTTGCGGTAGATACTGACCGAGAAGCACACGATCATCGCTTCCGCCGGCGCGCCCACCATGAAGCCAAAAAGCAAAGCCAGCACAATTGTGACGGTGATTTGCGTGATTGCGAATAGGCCATATGCGATAACGGCTTCCTTTTCGGAATCGTAGCCAAGCGAGAGGGCGATTTTACCCGCCAATCTCCTCATAGTCTTTTCCATTTTGAGCTTTCCTCTTCCTCATGGACTTAATGACATGGTGTGCGGCCAATAACAACAGCGCAAGAAAAACCGTGGACGGCCAGGTGTAGAGGCATTGCGCCCACCCGTTGGGCGTTTTGAACATCATATTGGCTGCCTCAAACCCGTAGATCATCGCCAGTATCAGCAAATTGAGCATTTCGGAAACCGAAATCAGGATCAGGATGATAATGGGGGATATCATCGCCCGGACGATTTTCTGCAGGCCGGAGTGGTACAGGAGCTGGAACACAAAGATAAGTCCGAATAAAGAAAGCACGGTATTGATGCCGGAAGAGATGGGGAGCCGCCGAAGCAAATAAGGAATCAGAATAAACAGAAAGCTCATCAACAGGTATTTTTTCCACTCAACCTTGGTTTCCGTTAGAATATGAATCCCCAGTGCAACCAAGAACGCCTCAGGTACGCCTTTTGCAAGCAACATCTCGCTGGAAACCGCCGTGACACCCATATTTCATACCTCCTGATATTGATTACCGGAGTGGTTCCCGTAGCGGGCATTCACCGCCTTAATCAGCGCATATAGCATAATACAGGCAAACAGGTGAATCAAAACGTCGCCGGGGCTTAAAATACAATACCCATAATCGATATAGTCCGAAAGGAACTTGAGCTTTGTCTCCGGGCCGCCAAGGGAATGAAGGCTATCCAAAGAGGCTACCATCTCAGGGGTGACATAGCCTGTCAGGTAGGAAAGGGTGGGATATACGGGCATTGTACCGGCGTTTTGGGCAATCACCAACTTGTTGAGCAGCGTTCCCACCCCGATGGATGCGGAGCCAATGATGGCCGGCGTATATAGCCGGAACGCAAACAGGGCAAAAAGGAAGGAGAGGATGACGGCCATTTCCGTATAGGGGATAAACCGCACAAAAACATATTGCCGGAAGAACAGAGAGGCCTGAAACACCACCAGCGCGCACTGGATCAGCAAAATGGGGTAAAACGTCCATGTGCGAAAAAGATAGTGGAGCTGAAACCGTTTTAGCTTCGCAAGGAGGCACACCACAATGATTTCTACTATCATTTTGGCCCTCCTCCCCCTATCCATGATACCACTATGAATGAAGGTAAGGATACCAAAATACCCCAAAAAAATCAATATACAAATTGGTTTTTCGAGCCGATCACTACGGAGGGCGGGGCGGCTGGAGGGCAGGCGGCATAGGCGTTATCAGGAACGGGCCGAAAAGCTTTTCAGGTTTTCGCCAGCCGGCCCGCTTGCGAAAGCGGTTATTTTTCGCCAGAAAACGTTAACATCCGCGCCGGAGGGAACGGCTCAAACAGAGGGCTCTTGGGGATGGGACCGCACAGCAGGCCATTCCCAGGAGGAACAGGGGCCAAGCGGATGCCCGCGCCCCTCTGCGCCGACTTGGGACAGTCCCCAGCCTCCAAAGAAACCGTTGCCGGAGAGGGGAAGACGGTGCTTTTGAAAAGGCCGGCGCATGCCGCAGCGGCCGGGGCGGCTGGCGCAAAAGCAAAGGGCGGGGCATTGCTGGTTTTGCCAGGCTGCGGGGATTTTCGGTTTTGAAGCTGCGCTGGGGGAGAGCGGGGAAAATGACGCGGCGGGGCAGACAGGGCATGGGTGTAGAATCGTGGGTTTGCAAGGAGGGTAGGGCAAGTCCACCCTTTCCCAACGGCGCTGCGTTGCCCGCTCCCAATCCAAGGCTGTTATGGTTTTTGCATACACAAAGGGGCCTTCCTATTTCTAGGAAGGCCCCAGATTGCTGAAAAACGCTGTTTCTGCGAAAATTGTATTCTTCAAACCTTTATAAACAAAGGATTCCCCGAGGCACATTTTGCAGAAAAGGCCCTTTATCAACGGTCTGAGGCCTTCCTATTTCTAGGAAGGCCCCTTTGCCTGTACCCAATGGTGTGTGATGGCGTGATGACGAAGCCCGTTGCCGAAGCAAGCGCCTCCGCTTAAATTTCCGCCACGATCCTGTTTGTCATCTCCGCCCCCAAAACGAAACCGCCGCCCGCCGCGATATCCTTGGTGCGCAGGCCCTGGGCCAGCACCCGTTCCACGGCGGCTTCCACAGCCTTGGCTTCCTGCGCGAGGCCAAAGGAGAGGTTCAGCATCATGGCGGCGGACAGGATGGTGGCGATGGGGTTGGCGATTCCTTGCCCCGCAATGTCCGGGGCGGAGCCGTGAATGGGCTCGTACATGCCCCGCGTTCCCTCCCCCAAAGAGGCGGAAGCCAGAAGGCCGATGGAGCCGGTCAGCTGGGACGCCTCGTCGGAGAGGATGTCCCCAAAGAGGTTGCTGGTGACGATCACATCGAACTGGGCCGGATTCTGGATCAGCTGCATGGCGGCGTTGTCCACCAGCATGTCCGAATAAGCCACGTCCGGGTACTCCTTGGCGAGTCCGTGCATGGTTTCCCGCCAGAGCCGGGAGCTTTCCAGCACGTTGGCCTTGTCAACGCTGCACAGGCTTTTGCGGCGCTTGCGGGCGGCCTCAAAGGCCACGCGGCCAATGCGCAGGATTTCGCCCCGGCTGTAAATTTCCGTATCATAGGCGTTTTCACCCATGTCCCCCTGGCCCCGGCCCCTGGGGCCGAAATACATGCCCCCGGTGAGCTCCCGCACAATGAGCAGATCCACGCCCCGGGCCGCGATATCCGAGCGCAGGGGAGACGCGGAGGCCAGCATGGGCAAGAGCCTTGCCGGACGCAGGTTGGCAAACAGGTTCAGCCCCTTGCGGATGCCCAGCAGCGCCCGTTCGGGCCGCAGGTGGCCCGGCAGCGTGTCCCACTTGGGGCCGCCCACAGCGCCCAGAAGCACGCTGTCGCTTTGCAGGCATTTTTCCAAAGTCTCCTCCGGCAGGGGCACGCCAAATTTGTCCAAGGCCACGCCCCCGGCCAGGGCTGTTTCAAACTGAAAGGCATGGCCGAATTTGTCGCCCACGGCCTTTAGCACCGCCACGGCCCCCTCCACGATTTCCGGGCCGATACCGTCGCCGGGTATCAATACGATGCGGTAGGTCATGCAATCTCCCCTCCGGCCATGGCGTTCATCAGCCCGCCGGCCTCGATGATCTTCTGCAAAAAGGCGGGGAAGGGCGGGAAGGAGTGCTTCTTTCCGGTGGTTTTGTTGAGGATGAGGCCCTGGGCCAAATCCACTTCCAGCTCGTTTCCCTCCCGAAAATTCCCGTCGCAGACGATGATGGGCAAGCCGATGTTGATGGCGTTGCGGTAGAAGATGCGGGCGAAGCTCTTGGCAATCACGCAGGAGATGCCCGCCGTTTGGATCGCCAGGGGCGCGTGCTCCCGGGAGGAGCCGCAACCGAAATTCCGTCCGGCGGCGATCACGTCGCCGGGCTTTGCCTTTTTCAGGAAGTCCGGGTCGATGTCCTCCATGCAGTGGGCGGCCAGCTCCTTGGGGTCGGAGGTGTTCAGATACCGGGCGGGGATGATGACGTCGGTGTCCACGTTGTCGCCGTAGCACAGGGCGTTTCCATGTAAAATCATTTTGCTGCTCCTTTCAGGCTCTCCGGCGAGGTGAGCTTCCCGGTCACCGCCGAGGCCGCCGCCACCGCCGGGCTGGCAAGGTATACCTCGCTTTGAGGATCGCCCATGCGGCCCACAAAGTTGCGGTTGGTGGTGGATACGCAGCGCTCGCCCCGGGCCAGGATGCCCATGTGGCCTCCCAGGCACGGGCCGCAGGTGGGGGTGGATACGGCGCAGCCCGCGTCGATGAAAATCTCCAGCAGCCCTTCCTTCATGGCGTCCAGCCAAATCTTCTGCGTGGCGGGGATGATGAGGGCCCGCACGCCTTTGTGCACCTTGCGGCCCTTCAAGATTTCCGCGGCCTCCCGCAAATCCGACAGCCTTCCGTTGGTGCACGAGCCCACCACCACCTGATGGATGGGCACTTCGCCGATTTCATCGAAGGCTTTGCCGTTTTCCGGCAGGTGGGGGAAGGCCACCACGGAGGTCAGCTGGGAAAGATCGATGCGCACCGTCCGCTCATAGACGGCGTCCGGGTCTGCGGCGTACACCTTGGGCTCCTTGGCCCCATGCTCCCTCAAATAGGAAAGGGTTTTTTCGTCCACAGGGAAGATGCCGTTCTTGCCCCCGGCCTCAATGGCCATGTTGCAGATGCACAGCCGGTCGTCCATGGAGAGGGATTGCACGCCCTCCCCCGAAAACTCCAGGGATTCATACAGTGCGCCGTCCACGCCGATCTCGTGGATGAGGTGCAAAATCACGTCCTTGCCGGAAACGTACTGGCGAAGCTTGCCGGTAAGCACCACGGAGATGGCGGCGGGCACCCGCAGCCACACCTTGCCGTAGGCCATGGCCGCCGCCATATCGGTGGAGCCCACCCCCGTGGAAAACGCCCCCAGCGCGCCGTAGGTACAGGTATGGCTGTCCGCGCCGATCACAAGGTCCCCGGCGGTGACCATGCCCCTCTCCGGCAGCAAGGCGTGCTCCACGCCCATTTCCCCTACGTCAAAGAAGTTCTCGATGGACTTTTCCCCGGCGAATTCCCGGACCCGCTTGGTTTGCTCCGCCGCCTTGATGTCCTTGTTGGGGGTGAAGTGGTCCATGACCAAGGCGATCTTCCCCGGGTCGAACACGCCGCCGCACCCGGCCTTTTGAAACTCGTTGATGGCTACGGGGGCGGTGATATCGTTCCCCAGCACCAGGTCGGTATCGGCCAGGATCATATCCCCCGGCCTGAGGACATCCTTGCCGCAGTGGGCGGCCAGTATCTTCTGGGTCATGGTCATGGACATAGGGCGGCAGCCTCCTTTTGGTGTAAAATGTATTCGATGGAATCCGACAGCGCCTGCCAGCTGGCGGCGATGATGTCGGTGGATACGCCTACGGTGGTCCAGGTGCTTTCCCCGTCGCTGGACTCGATCAACACCCTGACGCTGGAGGCGGTGGCCGCCCGGCCGGTGAGTACCCGCACCTTGTAGTCGATGAGGCGCACCTTGTTCAGTTCCGGATAGAACACGGACAGGGCCTTGCGCAGGGCCGTGTCCAGGGCGTGCACGGGGCCGTTTCCCATGGCGGCGGTGGTCTCCTGCTGGCCGTCCACCTGAATGGAAAGCATGGCGGAAGCGCTCTTGTCCCCGTCCGGAGAAGGATACTCGCCGCTGATGCGGTACATGCCCAAGGAGAAATGGGGGGTAAAGCGCCGCAGGGTGCGGATGACCATCAGCTCAAAGCTGGCGTCCGCCGCCTCGAACTGGAAGCCCTGGTGCTCCAGCTCCTTGATTTCGGCCACGATCTCCGCCACCTCCGGGGATTCCTTGCGAAGGCCCGGGGCGATGGAGGAGAGCTTTGCCAGCACCGTGGTGCGGCCGGATACCTCGCTCATGAGGAACCGGCGCTCGTTGCCCACGCTGTCCGGAGGCACGTGCTCAAAGGAGCGGGAGAGCTTGCTGACGCCGTCGATGTGCATGCCGCCCTTGTGGGCAAAGGCGCTGGCCCCCACATAGGGCTTGCCCGCGTACAGGGACATATTGCACAGCTCCGACAGCCGGATGGCGGTATGGCGGAGGTTGCCCAGGTCGCCCTTGCACTCAAGCCCCATTTTCAGGCGAAGGCCGGGGATGATGACGCTTAAATCCGCGTTGCCGCAGCGCTCCCCGATGCCGGTAAAGGTGCCCTGTACCTGTACGGCCCCAGCCCGGACGGCCAGCAACGAGGAGGCTACCGCGCAGCCTGTGTCGTTGTGGCAGTGGATGCCGATGCGGGTACCGGGAAAGAGGGAGCAGACCTTCTCCACGATCTCCTGGATGCCGTCCGGGAGCATGCCGCCGTTGGTGTCGCACAGGCACAGCACATCCGCCCCCGCCTGATGGGCGGCGGAAAGAACCTCCAGGGCGTACGCGGCATTCTCCCGGTAGCCGTCAAAGAAGTGCTCCGCGTCGAAGATCACCTCTTTGCCATGGTCCTTGAAGAACCCTACGCTGTCCGAAACCAGGCGCAGGTTTTCCGCAAGGGTGGTGCCCAGCACCTGCAGCACGTGCACATCCCAGGACTTGCCGAAGATGGATACGCAGGGGGTATCCGCCGTCAGCAAGGAGAGGATGTTCTGATCCTCCTCCGCCTTTGTCTCCTTGCGGCAGGTGCTGCCAAAGGCGCACAGGCGGGCGTTTTTCAGCGTCAGTCCCCTCACCCGCTGGAAGAATTCGATGTCCTTGGGGTTGGAGCCGGGATTGCCCGCCTCGATATAGTCCACCCCGAATTCGTCCAGGGCTTTGACGATGCTGAGCTTGTCGCTGACGGAGAAGGAGATGCCTTCCCCCTGAGCCCCGTCCCTGAGCGTGCTGTCGAAGATCTCAAGCTTCCTCATGCGCTACCTCTTTCGCTACAGTTTGTTCATGCCGTTGATGTAGGCCAGGATGCTGGCCTCCACCACGTCGGTGGACAGGCCCCGTCCGGTGACTCCCTTCTCGCCGCAGCGAATCTTCACCATGGCCTCGCCCGGGGCGTCCTTGCCTTCGGAGATGGTCTGGATGACGTAATCCTCCAGGGAGTGGGGCGGGGCGGGAATCAGTTTGTCCACGGCGTTGAAGGCGGCGTCAATGGGGCCGTCCCCCAAGGCCACTTCCTCGGTGCGCTCCCCGTCGTGCAGGACGCTTACCACGGCGTTGGAGGTGACATAGTTGCCGCTGTTGACGGTAAAGCGCTCCAGTCGGTAGCCTGTGCCTGCCCCGGTATCGCTGAGGCGGTGTACGGCCAGGGCATCCAGGTCATAATCGCTGATGACCTTCTTGCGGTCGCACAGGTCCTTGAACCTGGCGAAGAGCTGGTCCAATTCCTCCTTGCCCAGTTGGTAGCCCAGCGCGTTGAGCCGCTCCTCCACGGCGTGGCGGCCGCTGTGCTTGCCCAGCACCATGCGGTTTTGCATCAGGCCGATGGATTCGGGCGTCATGATTTCATAGGTGGAGCGGTTGGCCATGACGCCGTGCTGGTGGATGCCCGCCTCATGGGCGAAGGCGTTTTGCCCCACCACCGCCTTGTTCATGGGGGCGTTGACCCCCAGGATGTTGTATACCAGGCGGCTCATGGGGGAGATGCGGGTGGTATCCACGCCGCACTCAAAGGGATACAGGTCCTTGCGGGTGTGCATGGCCATCACCAGCTCTTCCAGGGCGGCGTTGCCCGCCCGCTCGCCGATGCCGTTGATGGTGCACTCCACCTGGGTGGCCCCGGCCCCCACCGCGGCCAGGGAGTTGGCGACCCCCAGCCCTAAATCGTTGTGGCAGTGGACGGAGAGCGTCACGCTGTCGATGTTTTCCACGTTCTTTTGCAAATACTTCATCAGCTCCGCCATTTCGGTGGGCATGGCGTACCCCACGGTGTCGGGGATGTTGATGATACAGGCCCCGGCCCGGATGGCGGCGTCCACCGCCTTGGCGAGGAAGGCGGGATCGGAGCGCGTGGCATCCTCGGCGGAAAACTCCACCTGGGGGCAGAGGTTGCGGGCATAGGCCACCATGGAGGAGATGGCCTCCAGAACCTCCTGCTCCGACATCTTCAGCTTATACTGCATATGGGTGGGCGAGGTAGCCAAAAAGGTGTGGATGAGGGGGGACTTGGCCTCCTTCACGGCGTTCCAGGCCGCGTCGATGTCCTTTTGGGTGGCCCGGGAGAGGCTCGCCACGGTGCAGTTTTTCAGCATGCGGGCCACGGTCTGCACCGCCTCAAAGTCCCCCTGGGAAGCGATGGCAAAGCCAGCCTCAATCACGTCCACCTTCATGCGCTCCAGACCCTGGGCAATTTCGATCTTCTCCGCCAAATCCATGCTGCAGCCGGGGGCCTGCTCCCCGTCCCGCAGCGTCGTGTCAAAAATCTTTACCTGCTTCATATTCATTCCGCTCCTTCCTTCAAGACCGCCCCTTGATCCGCCGAGGATACCATGGCCGCGTAGCGCTTCAGGTAGCCCGAGAGGAGAGGGCGCGCGGGGGCTTCAAAGGCGGCCCGCCGGGCGTCGATCTCCTCCTGGGAGAGGCGAAGGCTCAACGTCCTATGCGGGATATCGATGTCGATGGGATCCCCTTCCTGCACCAGGGCGATGAGCCCGCCCGCGGCGGCCTCCGGGGAAATGTGGCCGATGGCCGCGCCCCTGGTGGCCCCGGAGAACCGGCCGTCGGTGATGAGGGCCACGGAGGTGTCCAGCCCCATGCCCGCAATGGCGGAGGTGGGGGACAGCATTTCCCGCATGCCGGGGCCTCCGGCGGGGCCTTCGTAGCGGATGACCACCACGTCCCCTTCCTTGATCCGGCCTTCATAGATGGCCTTGACGGCGGCCTCCTCCCCGTCAAACACCCGGGCCGGGCCGCTGTGGCGCAGCATTTCCGGGGCTACGGCGCTTTGCTTCACCACCGCGCCGTCCGGGCAAAGGTTTCCAAAGAGCGCCGCCAGCCCTCCCGCCGGGGCATAGGGGCTTTGCCAGGGCCGGATGACCTGCGGGTCCAGCGTCTTCACGCCCGCAAGGTTCTCCTGGAGGGTTCTTCCGGTGACGGTCTTGCAATGGCCCTGGAGCAATCCTATCTGCCAAAGCTCGCCCATCACCGCCGGGATGCCCCCGGCCTGATAAAGGTCCTGGACATGGTGGCGGCCCGCCGGGGCCAGCTTACACAAATTGGGCGTTTTCCCGCTGATCTCGTTGATCTTGGAAAGGGGGAAGGGCGCCCCGGCCTCCCTGGCGATGGCGGCCAGATGCAGCGCCGTATTGGTGGAGCAGCCCAGGGCCATGTCCACCACCAGCGCGTTTTCAATGGATTCCTTGTTGAGGATGTCCCGGGCGCAGAACTCCTTTTCCAGCAGCTCCATGATCTTCACGCCGGCTTCCTTGGCCAGGCGCGTCCGGGCCGCGTATGCCGCCGGAATGGTGCCGTTTCCGGGCAGGGCCAGACCCAGCGCCTCGGTCAGGCAGTTCATGGAGTTGGCGGTGAACATGCCCGAGCAGGAGCCGCAGCCGGGGCAGGCCTCATTTTCGATGCTGGCCAATTCCTCCGCCCCGATGCTTCCGGCCATGTACGAGCCCACGGCCTCAAAGGCGCTGTTTAAGTCCTTGCCGCCCAAGGAGAGCATAGGCCCTCCGGATACGAAGATGCTGGGAAGGTTCAGCCGCGCCGCCGCCATGAGCATCCCCGGCACCACCTTGTCGCAGTTGGGGATGAACACCAGGGCGTCAAAGGCGTGGGCCCGGGCCATGCATTCGATGGTATCCGCGATCAACTCCCGGGTGCACAAGGAGTAGCGCATCCCCTCGTGGCCCATGGCGATCCCGTCGCACACGGCGATGGTGTTGAACTCCAGGGGCGTTCCCCCCGCCATCAGCACGCCGTCCTTCACAGCCCTGGCGATCTGCTGGAGGTGGATATGGCCGGGCACGATTTCATTGAAGGAGTTGACGATCCCCACAAAGGGCTTGCGCATCTGGCTGTCGGTGAGCCCGCAGGCCTTCAGCAGCGACCGGTGGGGCGTTCGCTCCGGCCCGGATTTGACGGCGTCGGAACGGCTCATTTCTTTTCCTCCCCGGGTTGTTTCCAGCTCATCTTGGCCCGCAGCTCCGCCCCGGTTTGCTCCAACAGGCTGTTTTGGGCGGCATGGCGCATGGCGTTGAAGGAGGGGCGGTTGGCCTGGTTCTCCAGAATCCAGTTGCGGGCAAAGACGCCGTTTTGGATCTCCGCCAGAATCTTCTTCATCTCCTTGCGGGTTTCCTCGGTGATGATGCGGGGGCCGGAGGTGTAATCGCCGTACTCCGCCGTATCGGAAATGGAATAGCGCATAAAGCTCAGGCCGCCGGCCACCACCAAATCGATGATGAGCTTCATTTCGTGCAAGCACTCAAAGTACGCGCTTTCCGGCTGATAGCCCGCCTCCACCAGGGTATCGAAACCGGCCTTCATCAACGCCGTCACGCCGCCGCAGAGCACCGCCTGCTCGCCGAAAAGGTCGGTTTCCGTTTCCTCCCGGAAGGTGGTTTCCAAAACCCCGGCCCTGGCGCCGCCAATGCCCGCGGCATAGGCCAGGGCGGTCCCCTTGGCGGTTCCGGCGGGGTCCTGGTGCACGGCGATCAGGCAGGGCACGCCCTTGCCCTCCAGGTACTGGCTGCGGACGGTATGGCCCGGGCCCTTGGGGGCGATCATGATGACGGCCACATCCGACGGCGGCACGATTTGCCCGTAGTGGATGTTGAAGCCATGGGCGAAGGCCAGCGTTTTGCCGGGGGCAAGGGCGGGGGCGACGTCGCTTTGGTACAGGGCGGCCTGCTTTTCATCGTTCACCAAGAGCATGACCACATCCGCAGCGGCCACGGCGTCCTTGGTGAGCATCACGGAAAGCCCGGCCTCTTTGGCGGCCTGCGCGGATTTGGAGCCCTCGTACAGGCCCACCACCACGTCAAAGCCGCTGTCCTTGAGGTTCAGCGCGTGGGCATGGCCCTGGCTGCCGTAGCCGATGACGGCAATTTTCTTTCCCTGGAGGAAACCTGCGTCGCAATCCTGTTGGTAGTACATCTTTGCCATGGAAAGTCACTCCTTTTCTTGTTGTGCCAGCACATAGCCGTCCCGGCCAATGGCGGTAATGCCCGTGCGGCATAGCTCGATGATGCCGAAGGGTTCCAGAAAGGTGATGAAGGCGTCCAGCTTGTCTTTTTCCCCGGTAAGCTCCATGGTCATGGTGTCCGGGGCCAGATCGATCACCTTGGCCCGAAAGACCGTCACCGCGTCCAGGGCCTGGCCCCTGGTATCCGGCGCGGCCCGGACCTTCACCAGCAGCTGCTCCCGGATCACGGTTTTCTCAAGGTCCATCAGCTCCACCACCATGACGTCGTGAAGCTTTTGCAGTTGCAGCACGATCTGCTCCCGCACATAGGCGTCGCCCGTGGACAGGATGGTCATGCGGGAGACGAGCCGGTTTTGGGTCTCTCCCACGGAGAGGCTGTCGATGTTGAAGCCCCTTCGGGCAAAGAGCCCGGAGATGCGGGTCAGCACCCCTGACTCGTTGTTGACCAGCAGCGATAGGACAAACTTCCCTGAATCCATTCCTTTACCCCCTTATAATCATGTCCCGGACGGTTCCGTTGGGCGGGATCATGGGCAGTACCTTTTCATCCCTGTGGATGCGCACGTCCACCACCACCGGGCCGGACAGCTGGAAGGCTTTGTCCAGAACGGCATTCAGCTTGTCGATGGAATCAAGGCGCAGCCCCTTGGCCCCGCAGGCCTGGGCCAGCAGCACAAAATCGGTGGCCCGGTTGAGCGTCGTGCTGGAATAGCGGCGGCTGAAGAACATGGTCTGCCACTGGCGCACCAGGCCCAACACGCTGTTGTTGAGCACCACCACGATCAGGGGCAGGCGGTTGGTCACCGCCGTAGCCAGCTCGTTCATGTTCATGTGGAAACTGCCGTCGCCGGTGAAAAGCACCGTTTTTTTCATTCCCGTGCCGATGCAGGCCCCGATGGCCGCGCCCATGCCAAAGCCCATGGTGCCCAGCCCCCCGGAGGTGATGAAGGTGCGGGGCTTGTGAAAGCTGTAGTATTGCGCGGCCCACATCTGGTGCTGGCCCACGTCGGTGGCGATGGGGCTGTCCGCCGCCATGCGCTGGTTCACCGCCTTAACGACCATCTCGGGATTCAGGCGGCTTTCGTTCATGGTGAGGTGATTGTCCGGCGCGCCGGCCAGGGCTTGGACCTCCTCAAGCCAGGAGGGGTCGGATTTGTCCAGGCCGAAGGCATTCAGCGCGGCCAGGGCCTCCTTCACATCCCCCACCAAGGCCACGTAGGCGGGAATGTTCTTGCCGATCTCCGCCGGGTCGATGTCAATATGCAGCACCTTGCGGTTTTTGGAGAACTCGATCTTGTTCCCCGTGGCCCGGTCGGAGAAGCGGGAGCCCACGGCAATAATCAGGTCGGATTTGTTCATCACCTGGGTGGCGGCATACCGCCCGTGCATGCCCGTCATGCCCAAAAACAGGGGATGGCTGTGATCCACAGCGGACAGGCCCATGATGCTGGCGCCGATGGGCGCGCCGATGGCCTCCGCCAGCTTCACCAGCTCATCCCCGGCCCCGGCCGCCACCACGCCGCCGCCCGCATACAAAAAGGGCCTTTGGGAGGAGGCGATCAGTTCCGCCGCCTGCCGGACGGCCTCGCTGTCCGGGGCTTTGGCCTGGCTTTCCTCCTTCCTGGCGCTTGGAACAAAATCACATTCGTCAATCTGCACGTCCTTGGGAATGTCCACCAGCACCGGGCCCGGCCTGCCGGAGGACGCGATCCGGAAGGCGTCCCGCAGCGTTTCCGCCAGGCGCGTCACATCCTTCACCATAAAGTTGTGCTTGGTGATGGACATGGTGATGCCTGTGATGTCCACCTCCTGAAAGCTGTCCCGGCCGATGAAGGTGCAGGGCACGTTCCCGGTGATGGCTACCATGGGGGTGGAATCCAGGTAAGCGGTGGCAATGCCGGTCACCAGATTGGTGGCGCCGGGGCCGGAGGTGGCGATCACCACGCCCGTGCGCCCGGTGGCCCGGGCATACCCGTCGGCGGCATGGGCGGCCCCCTGTTCATGGCAGGTGATCACATGGCGGAGCCAATCGGCAGCCTTGTACAGCTCATCGTAGATGTTCAGCACAAAGCCACCCGGATAGCCAAAGACCGTATCGACCTTCTCCTCCTTGAAAATCTCCATCAAAATCTGCGCGCCGTTCAGCTTCATCGCTGTTTCCCCCTCATAAAAAAATCCCCTGATCCGTGTATACACGGATCAGGGGGTGTGAGCATATTCTTACGCCTATGCCTCTACCGTTCTCCCGCCCTTACGCATACACAAAAGCCCGCCGACGACCCATACGCTAATTCGTACAAGGACGACGACGAGAATAAGGACGAGAAGACCCAGAGACAGGTGGTTCATAAGCGCCTCCCGGAAAAGATTTTTATAAAACTATCACAAGGAAGCCTCGTTGTCAAGCCGCAAATTGTTTTTTGCGTGTATTTGGTCACCGCATCTTCTCCTGCTTCACCTTTTGATCCACCACATGGCGGGAGGCCAGCTGCGCGAGAATGTCCTTTGGGGTAAGGCCCATCTCCACCATCAGCACCAGCAAATGGTAGGCCAAATCGCTGATCTCAAAGACGGTTTCCGTCCTCTCCCCGCCCTTGCCCGCGATCAGCACCTCGGCGCATTCCTCGCCGACTTTTTTGAGAATTTTGTCCATGCCCTTCTCAAACAGGTAGCTGGTGTAGGAGCCGGGCTGGGGGCTGGCCTTGCGCCCCTGGATCAGCCGGTACAGCGCGTCCAAGGAGAAGGGCGGCTCCGTCTCGCTTAGGGTATTAAAGAAGCAGGAATCCGCTCCCGTGTGGCAGGCGGGGCCCTCCTTGTCCACCTCCACCAGCAGCGCGTCGCCGTCGCAGTCGGCCCGGATGGAGGTGATGCGCTGCACGTTGCCGCTGGTTTCGCCCTTGCGCCACAGGCGCTTCCGGGACCGGCTGTAAAAGCAGGTGCGCCCCTCCCGGAGGGAGATTTCCAGGCTCTCCCGGTTCATGTAAGCCAGCGTCAGCACGTCCTTGGACCACCTGTCCTGTACGATGGCCGGGATCAGGCCGTTTTCGTCGAATTTCAGCTCTTCAAACATCCTCAAGCCTCCTTGCGGGGATTCCGCTTTCCTCCATGGCGTTTTTCAGGTCCTGGATGGCCACTTCCTTTTGGTGGAAGATCGAGGCGGCCAGCCCCGCGTCCACCTGGGGGCAGCGCCGGAACAACTCCAGAAAGTGCCCGGCATGCCCCGCGCCGCCGGAGGCGACGAGGGGGAGGGAAGTGACGCAGGAGATGGCCTCCAGCATCTCCAGATCGAAGCCGCCCCTGACGCCGTCTGCGTCGATGGAGTTGACCACCAGCTCCCCAGCGCCCCTTGCCTGGCCCTCCCGCGCCCAGGCGAGGGCGTCGATCCCGGTGTCGACGCGCCCGCCCCGGGCAAAAACCCGAAACGCGCCGTCCACCCGCTTGATGTCCATAGACAGCACCACGCACTGGTCGCCGTAGCGCCTGGCGGCCCGCTGGATGAGGGATGGGTCACGGAGCGCGCCGGAGTTGACAGATACCTTGTCCGCGCCCGCTTTCAGCACCCGGTCAAAGTCGGAGAGGTCGTTGATGCCGCCGCCCACCGTCAGCGGAATGAACACCTCCGCCGCCACAGCCAGCAGGATATCCGTAAACAGCCTTCGCCCCTCCTGGGAGGCGGTGATGTCGTAGAATACCAATTCGTCCGCGCCGCTGGCATTATAGAACGCCGCCATCTCCACGGGGTCCGCCATATCGCGGATGGACTGAAAATTCCTGCCCTTCACCACCCGTCCGTCCCGGACGTCCAGGCAGGGGATGATGCGCTTGGTGATCATAGGCCGCCCTCCTTGACCAGCGCCAGGGCGCGGCCCAGGTCCAGCTTTCCCGCATAGAGCGCCTTGCCGATGATCGCGCCGTACAGCCCCAGGCCGCGCAGCTGGGTCAGCTCCTCCTCGTAGGTGATGCCGCCCGAGGCCACCACGGCAAGGCCTTGGATGCTGGCGGCGTCCCGGAAGGCGGACAGGTTCGTGCCGGACAGCCGTCCATCCGTGGAGATGTCGGTATAGACCGCGCAGCTTACCCCGCGCTCCGGAAGCCCCTTGAGGAAGTCCAGCGCCGGGATGTTGGTGAGCGTCCGCCAACCGTGGATGGCGACAAAGCCGCCCCGCGCGTCCACCCCCACGGCGATTTTGCCTGGGTATCTGGCGGCCAGGGATTCCATCAGCCGCGGATTCTCCACCGCCATCGTGCCCAGGATCACCCGGGCCGCTCCGGCGTCCAGGTAGCGCCGCAGGCTGGCTTCGTCCCGGGCGCCGCCGCCCACCTGGATGAACAGCCCCGTCTCCCGGACGATGGCCGAGATCACGGCCAGGTTCCCCTGCGCCCCGTCCTTCGCGCCGTCCAAATCCACCAGGTGCAGATGGGACGCCCCCGCGTTCCGGAAGGATGTGGCGGTTTCCACCGGATTTTCTCCGTAGACGGTCATGCGGTTGTAGTCGCCTTCGGTGAGCCGCACCACCCGGCCGCCCCGCAGATCGATGGCTGGAAACAGGATCATGCCTTCACCTCCCCGAAGGCCCGCAGAATGCCGAGCCCCACAGGCCCGCTTTTCTCCGGGTGGAATTGGACGCCAAACACGTTGCCCCTTTGCACGACGCCGGGCACCTGTACGCCGTACTCGCTGGTGGCGCAGGTTTCCGCCTCGCAGCCCACCCCGTAGTAGGAGTGTACGTAATACACGCAGTCGCCCTCCCGGACATGGGAAAGGAGGGGGCATTGGCGGCAGATGTTCAGCGCGTTCCAGCCGATGTGGGGGACCTTCAACCCCTGGGGCAAATCCTCCGCCAGCGCCTTCACCTGGCCGGGCAGGAGGCCCAACCCCCGGTGCTCGCCATATTCGTAGCTTTTTTCAAACAGCAGCTGCATGCCCAGGCATATGCCCAGCAGGGGCGTCCCCGCCGCCGCACGGGCCAGGAGCGCCGGAATCAGCCCCGTGGCGGCCAGCTTTTCCATGGCGTCCCCGAAAGCGCCCACCCCGGGCAAAATGATCTTTTCCACCTCGCAAAGGGCCGCCTCCTCCCGGATCACACGGCAGGCAAGGCCCAGCGCCTCCAGGGAGCGGCTGAGGGAGTAGAGGTTGCCCACGCCGTAATCGATGATGGCGATCATAGCAGCACGCCCTTTGTGGACACCGCGCCGCCCCCGTCCGGGTTCAGGGCTGCCGCCTGGCCCATGGTCCGGCCAAAGCCCTTGAAGGCGGCCTCCAGGATGTGGTGGCTGTTGAGCCCGGAGAGCTGGCGAAGGTGCAGCGTCAGCTTCAGTTCCCGGCAGACGGCCAGGAAGAACTCCCGGCCCAGCTCGGCGTCAAAGCTGCCGATCTTTTGGGAGGGAAGCCGCAGATCATATTCCAGGTGCGCCCGCCCGCTGATGTCCAAGGCGCACAGGACCAGGGCCTCGTCCATGGGCAGCAGAAAGCTTCCGTAGCGGGCAATGCCCGACCCGTCGCCCAGGGCCTGGGAGAAGGCCCGGCCCAGAGCGATGCCCACATCCTCCACGGTGTGGTGGTCGTCCACGGCGGTATCCCCCTGGCAGCGCACCGTCAGGTCAAAGCGGCCATGGAACGCGAAAAGCGTCAGCATATGGTCCAAAAACCCGCAGCCGGTGCCGATGGCGGATATGCCCGCGCCGTCCAGGCGGAGCTGGAGTTGAATATCGGTTTCGTTGGTCTTCCGGGAAACGCTTGCCTCTCTCATGCTCTTTCCTCCACAATGGCTTTGATGGCATTCGTCAGCATCTCCATCTCCTCCGGCGCGCCTATGGAGATGCGCAGAAAATCGCGGATGCGGGGCGCATCGAAGCGGCGTACCAAAATGCCCCGCTCCCGCAGCGCCTTTTGCATGGCCTCCCCAGAGATGCCGGGAGGCCGGGCGAAGAGGAAGTTGGCGGCGGAGGGCGGGATGGTGAAGCCCAGCGCCAGCAGCTCTGCCCGCACCCGCTCCCGGGTGTCCATCACGGCCCGGCGGGTGGCTTCAAAGTAGGCCCGATCCCGCATTGCCGCCGCGCCCATCAGCTGCGCGGGGGTGCCTACGTTGTAGGGGTTGTAGGCGTACTTGATGCGGTTGAGGTCCTGGATCAGAGAGGGCTGGGCAATGGCAAAGCCCAGCCGCGCCCCGGCCAGGGACCGGGATTTGGAGAAGGTCTGGGTCACCAGGAGGTTTTCGTACCTAGGCACCAGGGCTACGGCGGATTCGCCCCCGAAGTCCACGTAGGCCTCGTCGATCAGGACCACCGTGTCCGGGTTGGCGGCGGCCAGCTCCTGGATGGCTTCCAGCGGCAAGGATATGCCGGTGGGGGCGTTGGGGTTGGCGATCACGATCAGCCCGCCGCCCCGGTACTCTCCGGGATCGATGGTGAAGTCCTCCTTCACGGGAATGACCTTCATGGGCAAGGCGTACAGCTGCGCCCAAACCGGGTAGAAGCCGTAGGTGACGTCCGGGAAGGACACGCCCCCCTGGCCGAAGGCCTGAAAGGCGAAGGCCAGGATTTCGTCGGAGCCGTTGCCGTAGAGGACGTTTTCGGGGCTGACGCCGTAATACTGCGCCGTGGCCTGGCACAGGTCCCGGGCGGGGATGTCGCTGTAAAGGCGGCAGCGCTCCAGCGCCCCGGCGGACAGGGCGCGGACCGCCTCCGGGGACGGGGGATAGGGGCTCTCGTTGGTGTTGAGCTTGATGAGCTTTTCCCCGGGCTGCTCCCCCGGCGTGTAGGCGGTAAGGGACTGGCGGCCGGGGCTTAGAAAACGGCTCATGGTTCCTCCTCAAAGCGCACCGCCACCGACCGGGCGTGGGCGTACAGCCCCTCCGCCTGGGCCAGGCGCACCACCTGCTCCTTCGCCCCCGCCAAAGCCGCCCGGTCATAGGCGATGTACTGGGTCTTCTTCACGAAGTCCTCCACGGACAGGGGAGAGGAGAACCGGGCCGCGCCGCCGGTGGGCAGCGTGTGGTTGGGGCCCGCCCAGTAGTCGCCCAGCGCCTCCGGCGCGTGGCGGCCCAGGAACACGCTGCCCGCGTTTTTCACAGCCCCCAGCAGCAGGAAGGGTTCGTCCAGGCACAATTCCAGGTGCTCCGGGGCGATCAGGTTGGACAGCCGGACGGCCTCCTGAAGGGTTTCCACCAGCACGATGCGGCCATTGTCATCAATGGACTTGCGCGCGATCTCCCCCCGAGGCATCCTGGACAGCTCCTCCTCCAGCCGTGCCCGCACCGCCAGCGCCAGCTTTTCGCTGGGGGTAATGAGGATGGCCGCCGCCAACGCGTCGTGCTCCGCCTGGGCCAGCATGTCGCAGGCGATAAAGGCCGCGTCCTTGGGGTCCTCCGCAATCACCAGCACCTCGCTGGGGCCCGCGATCATGTCGATATCCACAAGGCCGTATACCTGCCGCTTGGCCGCCGCCACATAGGCGTTGCCGGGGCCCACGATCTTATCCACCCTGGGAATGGACTCCGTGCCGTAGGCCAGCGCCGCCACCGCCTGCGCGCCGCCGCACTTGAAGGCGCGGCTGACCCCCGCGATGCGGCCCGCGGTGAGGAGGGCGGGGGGGATTTTGCCGTCCTTTCCAGGGGGCGTGACCATCACCCGCTCATCCACCCCGGCCAGCAGCGCCGGGATGGCGTTCATGAGGACGCTGGAGGGATAGCTGGCGGTGCCGCCGGGCACGTACAGCCCCACCCGCTCCAGGGGCCGGATCATCTGCCCCAGCACCACCCCAGGCCGGTCCGCCAGCATAAAGCCCGGGGCGCACTGGCGGCTGTGGAAGGCGCGGATGTTTTCCGCGGCCTCCCGCAGCAGCTGTTTCAGCGCCGGATCGGTTTGGGCCTCGGCCTCGTCGAACTCCGCCTGGGTTACCTCCAGCTGGGAAAGCCTCGCGCCGTCGAACTTTTCGGTGAGCTCCAGCACGGCCCTGTCGCCCTCCGCCCGTACCCGGGCGATGATCTCGGCTGCGGCGCGGCCGGCGCTTTCGCTCAGCGCCTGCTGGCGGGTGCGCAGCGCCTCGGGGCTGGCCTCCAACGCGCGGATGATCTCAATCACACAACCACCTCCCGGAGCTTTGCCGCCATGCCGCGGATCAGCTCCTCCTTGAACATATAGCTGGACCGGTTGGCGATCAGCCGCGCGGTCACGGGATGCACCGTTTCCAGGACAAACAGGTCGTTTTCCTCCAGGGTTTTGCCGGACTCCACCACGTCCAGGATCACGTCGGAGAGGCCCAGGATCGGTGCCAATTCGATGGAGCCGTTGAGCTTGATGATCTCGATCTCCCGGTTGACCGACGCGTAATAATCCCGGGCCACCTTGGGGTACTTGGTGGCTACCCGCAGCGCCCGGTCCCGGTTTTCGACGGAGCCGTTCCGGGCGGCGATGCACAGGCGGCACCGGCCGATTTTGAGATCCATCAACTCGTAGACGTCCGGCTGGGCCTCCAGCAGCACGTCCTTTCCCGCCACGCCTACGTCCGCCGCGCCGTGCTCCACATAGATGGGCACGTCGCTGGGCTTGACCAGAAGATACCGCACGCCCCGCTCCGGGCTTTCAAACACCAACTTGCGGTTGTCCTCGTAGATGGCGGCGCACTCGTAGCCGATGCCGGAGAACAGCCGGTACACCTGGTCCCCCAAGCGCCCCTTGGGCAGCGCAATGTTCAGCATGTCACCGCCTCCTCCATGGATACCGCCCGGCCATAGCGCAGGGACTGGGGCGGCGCGGTCTCGGCCCGCACCGTAAAGCCCTGGGCGATCAGCCCGTCCACCTTGCGCAATACCGCCGCCGGGTCATCCTCCGGGCCGTAGACCAACAGCACATCCACGTCCCGGGGCTTTGCGCCCTCGTAGAGAAAGGTGAGCTCGTTCAGGTACAGCGCGAACCCCACCGCCTCCACATCCCGCCCGAACCGGCGCATCAGGCTGGTATAGCACCCGCCCGCCAGCACCGCCCTGGGCAAGCCCTCCACATAGCCCCGGAATACGATGTCCGAGTAATAGTCCAAATCGTTCATCAGGGAAAAATCCAGCGCTACAACCTCCAGGCAGCCCGCCGCGGACAGCGCCGAGCGCATCTTTTCCAGCTTTGCCAGCGCCTCGGTCATGCCCGGGGTGATGGCGACCGCTTTGGCCTGGGTGAGGGCTTCCTCCAGCGGCCCGGACACGCGGCAGGCCTCCGCCAGAAGGGATACCGCCGCAGGGGCGACGCCCTCCCTCAGGGCGGCCTCGTTCAGGCTGTCCAAGTCCTTGCGGCGGATCAGGTCGGTCAGCGCCCGCCGCGCCCGCTCCTCCACCGTCAGGCTATCCAGGAGCGACTGCACAAAGCCCGCGTGCGACAGCTGCAGCTTGCAAGCGGGGGAGATCTGCTTCAGCGTGCGCACGGCCAGCGCCAGCACCTCGCCCTCGGCGTAGTCGGTGAGCTGGCCGATGTATTCCAGCCCCAACTGGCTGATCTCCCGGTACGCGCCGCTGTGGCGGTCCTGCCGGTAGACGTTCTCCAGGTAGTAGAACTTCTCGCTGGAGGCGCGGGTGGCGTGGGTGTTCTTGGCGATGGACAGCGTCACGTCCGGCTTGAGCGCCAAGAGCCGCCCGTCCGCGTCGTTGAAGGTGATGATCGACTTCGCCCCCAGAAAGTTCTTATTTTCCAGGTACAGCCCATATTCTTCGAACTTGCCCATCCGGTACTTCTGGTAGCCGTGGCGTTCGTACAGGCCGCGAAGGGAAAGGGTTACGCGCTCCTCCGGCTTCAAAATGTCCTCCAGCAGGCTCATCGGCATCATCTCCTTACCGGGGAGCATAGCATGAATTTACTGAGATGTCAAGGTAACGTTTTAACGTGTTAGTATAGTAAAGTAAAGGTTGAAAAAACCAGGGGTAGGCGTAGGCGGGCGGTAGGGTACGGCTTCCCCGGAAGGGCGCGCGAAAGGCGTTGCAACAAGGAGCGGAGGGAAAAGGAACGGCGCTGGCGGTTGCGGCGTTTGAGCGGACAGGCTTTCCTGCGGCAACCTTGGGTGGTATTAAGGTGTAAAACTGCCGGCATGGCAAAAACAGTTTTAATGCAATCTGGCGGAAGTCCTGGGGAATAAAGGGGGGGAGTGGGGCATGGTGTTATATTTCCTCCGCCCAATGGTTTATCTTTGCTCTGAAAAGGGTATTTTGATACGGTAACTGCTACGGCATTGGGTGTTTGTCAGAGTGCTCCTGAAGGGAGGCCAAACGATGAGATACGAGGATTTCTTAGCCAAGCTGTCCAACCCGGCCAGAAGCGCCCTCGCGCACGCGAATATACACAGTTTTGATACACTGGCATCCCTCAGCGAAAAGGAGCTGCTGTCCATACACGGGATAGGGCCCAAGACGCTGCCTGCCGTAAACGAATGCCTGGCTCATGTGGGCATGAAGCTGCGGGCTTGACAAGCGCTTCCGCCCGGCAGGCAGGGTGCATGCCCGGGAACGGGCTACGCCCAGGAAGGAGAGTTGAGTTATGAATGACAAGCTGACCTTGAACATGGTTGTTGCAAACGCCATGGAGGCAATGGCCTTTTACGAAAGGGTCTTTCACGCCAAACGCGGGGATGTGTATCATTTCCCCAGCAAATCGGGAGAAAACGAAGCTAATATCATGGTTGGCAACGTGGAATTGCGCTTGGTTGACGAGAATGCGGCCTACAGTTGTTATCCTCCCAGGAAAGGGGAAGTGGACTCCATATGGCTGCAAATTGTCGTGGATGATGTGGAAGCCGTGCTGAAAAGGGCCCAGGAGAATGGCGCTGTGGTTGGGCAGGAACCCTCTGAATTCATGGGGACAAGGCATGCCGAAATTACGGACCCATTTGGGTACACGTGGACCATCAATCAAATCCTTCAGGAATTTTCGTTTGAACAGCGCTATCAGTTCTATGTGAAGTTGCAGGAAGAAGCGGCAAAATAAGGGCTGCGGCCATACCGCCAAGGCCCGTGCGCAGTGAAGGAGGCAAGGCGCCCAGATGCGTATTCCCGCCCGGCGCGCACCGCTTACACCGATGGGGGCGCTGGTTCGCCCCCGGTGCAGCCAGCCAAGAAAACCCCGGAGAAATCAAGGGTTTTTCTCTGTCCATCCCAAAGAGCTGCGTCCATCCGCCAAGAAGCGCGTCAGCCTCGGCGATTTCCACCGCTTCCACCCACTCGCGGCCTTTGGCGGCAGACCGCCTTCTTCCCCGTATGGCATGGTTGATAATCCTGTCGTCATGGTATACTATACAATGTGATACCATCCATTTCCCCTTGCGTTATGACGGAAAGGAGAAAGCCTGTTGTTTTTATTCGAGAAATTTACGGTAAAAAGCATGACTCTGCGCAACCGGATCGTTATGCCTCCCATGTGCATGTACAGCGCCCAAGCGGATGGCATGCCAAGTGACTTTCATTTTACCCACTATACTTCCCGCGCTGTCGGGGGGGCGGGCCTGATCATTGTGGAGGCTACCGGCGTTCTTCCGTGGGGCCGCATTTCCGACCGTTGCCTGGGCCTTTGGAATGACGGGCAAGCAAAAGCCCTTGCGCCCATCGTCGCCGCCTGCCAAGAGCAGGGGGCCAAAATAGCGATCCAACTCAACCATGCGGGCCGCAAATGCGGGGCGCAGGAAAAAACAATCTATGCGCCCAGCGCCATTCCCTTCAAGCATGATTCTCCCATGCCCCATGAGATGACGGAGGAGAACATCCGCGACACAGTCCGCGCGTTTCAGAGCGCGGCAAAAAGGGCGGCTGCCATTGGCTTTGATGCGCTTGAAATCCATGGGGCACACGGCTATCTGCTCAGCGAGTTCCTGTCGCCGCTGGCCAATCACCGTACAGACGCCTATGGCGGTTCCAGGGAAAACCGCTGCCGGATACTGATAGAAACGCTTCGGGCAGTACATGAGGTTTGGCCCGATGATAAGCCTGTTTTGCTTCGGGTGTCCGCCGAGGATTATGAGCCTGAGGGCATACATCCGGAGGAAATGGCGGGAATCCTTGACTTGGTGAAGCCGTACGTCGACATCCTGGACGTAAGCTCTGGGGGAGTTGTGCCGACGCAGCCGCAGGCCCTTTACCCCGGCTACCAGGTGAAAATCGCGGAATTGCTGAAACAGGCGTCGGGCCTGCCCACAGTCGCTGTCGGCCTGATCACCGATCCACACCAAGTGGAGCAAATACTGGGGGAAGGGCGCGCGGATCTGGTTGCCTTGGGCCGGGAGTTGCTGCGCGATCCTTACTGGGTGCTGCGTGCCGCCTATGATCAAAATGTCCACTACCAGTGGCCATACCAATATGAACGGGGATTTGAAATCAGAAGATAACGGCCCCCAATAACGGCGGTACGGCTATGGGGCATGGCGCTAGGGAAGCCGCCGTTTACATCGATTGGGGCGCTGGCTTGAGCCCGGAGCAAACTGCCACAACCCGCCCTTTCAGGCGGGTTGTTTCGTGCTGCAAGATTCCATTGACAGTGCGGATGAATATACGTATACTTGCGGTTGGCGAATGCTAATGATGGATGCTGTAAGGTGGGATTGCCCTATGATGCTGCTGGTTCAATGCCTGGTGCTATGCGCCGTTTTTTCCCTTGCGATCCTTCCGGCACAATACCGGAATCCCTTGAGCCAATTTGCGTCGTATCCAACCGCAATAAAGAAAAGGGTATATGGGCTGCCACAGTATAAAGATGCCATCGCTTCCGTGGAACAGAGGCACTGGAAGCGAAAGATTCTCGGCGCGCTGCTGATTGTGGCGCTCATGGCCGGGGCGGCGTATTTTTCGGGGAAGAAAACCTTTGATACAGCGTTCATCCACGTGTTCATCCTGTTATCCGCCGTCAATCTGTACGATTTGATCGTTTTGGACCTGATCGTTTTTTGCCACAGCAAAAAGCTTATGATTCCGGGCACCGAGGATATGAAGGAAGAATACCGAAAGCCAACCCATCACATCATCGGTGCGCTGAAGGGTTTTGTGATCAGCGCCGTTGCCGCGCTTTTGGCGGCTTCCCTTGTGCTTGTGATTGGGCTGCTCTGACGGGAGAGATGAAAAATCCGGTCCAGCGCCGGTTTTTCTGATTTCGCTCCTTTGTTTTGTCCTTTCCGGCTGCCGGGCTGTTCCCACCCTTGCGCGGGGGCTTCTGAGCCGGTTCTGTGTCCTCGGAATGCATCTTTGTCTCCCTCTCCACGATGAAGGATTGCCGCAATCAAAAAAGGCCGCGGGGATTCTCACGCTTTGTGCGCGAGAGTCCCTGCGGTCCACATTGTGGCGCTGGATTCCTACGAATCCTTTCCTAACGCTTCCATTGCCTGAACCAGCGAATCATGCACATAGACGGCCTCTCTGGTCGGTTTCCACGCCTCCTCCCCGCTGCCATGGCCCAATGCCGCTTCCCAATCATAGTGTTCCAGAACCGACCAGACCCACCAGATGTTACCTTGGGGGTCCTGCACACGAGAAAATTTGACGCCTACATAATCCGTTGGCTCCGTAATGACCTTTCCCCCAAGTTCTTTTGCCCGTTGTAACGCCGCTTCAACATCCACTACATAGACTTGGAGAAAGGCGGGTGTGAAAGGCCAGCCGTGCTTGCGCTCTGCGACAATCAAGGTGGTGTCGTCAACGTGGACTTCACTGTGAAATATCGTGCCGTCGTGGTCGTAGGTCAGCGCGCCCTCGTCATGCTTTCCGCCAAAGACATGGACGATAAAGGCGATGACGTCCGCCGCTTTATCGCTGATAATAACCGGGTTTACAGAGCCGCGCCCTTTTGACGTGCTGGTGATCTTTTCCTTTGGCATAAACCTCACCTCCCTATCCGCGTTTGATGGTCCTTGTAGCGCAATACAGTGAATTGATATGGATATGGAAATCACAGGTTCAATGGCTTCATACTTTCGCGGAAGCCTTGCCCGGCGGCGCTTTTCCCATATGTGCTATAGGCTGCATCAGCATAGCCGGTTTTTTGCAGAGGCTTCCCGGGGAGCCATGTACGCTGCCCCAGAATCAAAAGGCCCGCAAAGATTTTCATGCTTGCCCAGGAAGGTCCCCATGGCCCGTCTGCTGCTAGGCGGCGGGCCGGAGCTCGCTTTCCACGACCCACTGATGATCCACCACTTCCTCGCCGCCGTCGGTGGGCATGTAATCGACCATGTAGGCGACGCCCTTAATAACCTCCACAATCGTCGCCTCCGCGCCCTCGCCCCCCATGGAGCTGATGTGCCCGGCCTTGAGAATAACGGTGTCGCCCACCGCGTACGGAGCCTCCCTATCGCCCTGGAGTTCCTCATGGATAACCCATTTGTGGTTCAGGACGCTCTCGCCGGTTTCCACATCGGTATAGTCAATGGCGTAGATCACCGTCTGGAAAGCGCCGGACACAGTCCCGAGCGCGCCCAGCATCCCCTCCATGTGGTCCGTCTCGATGCGGACCTGCGTACCTACCGGATAGGCCGGATCCTCCGCCGGCACAAAGCTGTCCGTGGGGGAAACGGCGTGCACCCCGTGGGACCCCATGCCGCCGTGGGCCGACTGCGCAAGGGCCCCTGTGGAGGCCAGCGCCAGGCACAGCAGAAGCATTCCCAGCCACAATCCCATTTTCCTCATCGGTTCATTCCTCCTCGCGCATTTTTCATGCTCGCTGAATATGTACCCTGTTGTGTTAGAGGCGAAACGGGGCGCGGCGCGCCGGGGAAGGGAAGGCCTGACGGAGCGACAAGGAGGCGGAGGATGCGTGCCCTACAGCATCGGGCGTTTGGAAAAAGAACCGCAGGCGCTTGCCCGCCGCCGGTCCCCTTGACAAAACGGGCATGCCTTCCCATAATGTACATGTACCCCTTATGGTATCGGAGGTGTGCCTATGAGACAGTGTATGGACACGGAAAAGCTGCATCCGCGCTTGAAAAAGATCATCGGGCAGATTCAGGCGATTGACCGTATGGTGGATGAGGATGTGCCCTGTGAGGATGTTCTCGCCCAGATCAACGCGGCGAAATCCGCGCTGCACAGGGTTGGGCAGGTTGTGCTGGAAGGCCATATCAACCACTGCGTACGGGACGGCATCGCCCACGGGGACGCGGACAAGACCATCGAGAGCTTCACCAAAGCCGTGGAGCGCTTTGCAAACATGACCTGACCTTTTGCGCAGAGAAAGCAGCCGTTAGTTTAAGCTGACGGCTGTTTTTTTGTGGTTGACAGCATGTGCGTTTGCGATTACTATATACCTATACCCCATTAGGTATATTGTGGAGGTTTCTATGAAAAAGCTGGCGGATCTATTGGAATGGGGCGGCATCAGAAGGGATATTGCCTTTTTGGCGCTGTCGGGGATTGCTCTTGTCATAAGCCTCTTTGATCTCGCATCACTCCCCTTTGACGCGGCGTGGGCCGCCATCCTCCTGTGCGGCTTGCCTATCATCCTCAGCGCCATCCACGGCCTGCTAACGGAGTTTGACGTCAAGGCGGACGTGCTGGTCGCCATCGCGCTAATCGCTTCCGTCCTTATCGGCGAGCACTTTGCGGCGGGGGAGGTCGCTTTTATCATGCAGCTGGGAGCGCTGCTGGAGGAACGAACCGTGGCAAAGGCCCGGGCGGGGATTGAAAAGCTCCTTCGCCTCACGCCGCTCACCGCCCGGAAGCTGACCGGGACTCAGGAGGAGACCGTTCCCGTGGAGCAAGTGAGGGTGGGGGATTTGCTGCGGGTTCTTCCCGGCGAGACCGTTCCGGTGGACGGCGTGGTCTTGAAGGGGCATACCTCCATTAACGAGGCCGTAATGACGGGAGAAGCTCTGCCCGTTGACAAGGCAGCCGGTGACAGGGTATCCAGCGGCACCGTCAACCAATTTGGCTCTTTCGATATGGAGGCCGCCAGGGTTGGCGAGGACAGTTCGATTCAGCGCATGATTCGCCTGGTGCAATCCGCGGACGCGGGCAAGGCGAAGATCGTGGGGATCGCGGACCGCTGGGCCACGTGGATCGTGGTCATCGCGCTGGCCTCGGCGGCGCTCACGTGGCTGTTTACAGGAGAAATCATTCGGGCTGTGACAATTCTTGTGGTGTTTTGCCCGTGCGCTCTGGTTCTGGCGACCCCAACCGCCATTGTCGCGGGCATCGGAAACGCTACGAAGCACGGTTTTCTCGTTCGGGAAGGCGACGCGTTGGAGCGGCTGGCCGCCGTGAAGAAGATTGCCTTTGACAAAACCGGAACCCTGACCAGCGGGATGCCTCGCGTCGCCGCCGTTGAGAGCCTATCCGGCGACTTCTCCAAAGATGAAATCTACGAATATGCCGCTTGCGCGGAATCGCACTCGGAGCATCCCCTGGGGCAGGCGGTGGTTCGCTGCCATACCGAGGCTTGCCGGAACGCGCTGCTAACCACGGAGCAATTTGAGATGATGCCGGGGCGCGGCATTCGCGCGCTTGTCAAGGGACGGGAAGTTCTGGCGGGGAGCCCGGAGCTGCTGAGGGAGCACCACGTATCCGTCAGCCAGGAAGGCTTGGCTCTGGCGCAACGCTACCGGGAGGAGGGCTGTACGATCATCTTTGTGGCCGTCGACCGCACCATTGGAGGGTTTCTCGCCCTGGCTGACACCATCCGCTCCGATGCCGCGCAAACGATCGAGCGCGTAAAAGCCGCGGGCATCCTTCCCGTGCTTTTGACCGGCGACCATGTGAGCGCCGCCCAACAAACCGCCAGGCAGCTTGCAATATCGGAGGTTCACGCAAACTGCCTGCCGGAGGATAAGCTCCATTGGATCGAGGCAAGCCAGGAAAGCGGCGGACTGGTCTGTATGATCGGAGATGGAATCAATGACGCGCCCGCTCTGAAAAAGGCGCACGTCGGCATTGCGATGGGCGGTGTCGGGAGCGACATCGCGGTGGACGCGGCGGACATTGCGCTGGTGAACGATGACATCAAAGAAATACCGCACCTGCTGCGGCTATCGAAAAAAACCATGGCAACCATCCACTACAACATGATCTTTTCCATGGCGCTGAACTTTGCGGCCATCCTGCTGGCAATGACCGGGATGCTG
>JAYFPK010000019.1:0-105809 GCA_034927815.1 Candidatus Limiplasma sp. | reverse complement strand
TGAACGATGCTTTAGCAAGAGGCACGGGGGGTGCAATTGGAATGAAGGGGTAAAAGGTCATTAAAAAAGCTTCCATTAGTCTATAAAATGTCTTTACAGATCTACAGAGTGTGTTATAATTAGATATAATCTATGGAAAATGTCTATTTATTTCGCAAACGCACGAAATGACTTATTTTGGAACATATACAGGAGGAGAATGAAATGCTTAACTATCAGTATTTACAGCCCATTCTGTCTTATGATGAGATAAGTGCGGAAAACCTTTCAGATCAAATAACCCCAATTATTATCGATTATTTAGACGACTTTGTCGAGTCATTTGCTCAAAACCATTTCTATAAATTCTCCAAAGAATTCTATGAAGCAACCGAATTTGATCTTTTCAAGACTCATGTTGGTAAAGTCTGTAACTTGAAAAAAGCAGACGAAAGAATATTTGTTGTGAAAGGTAAGGCAGGTGTTGGGAAAACGACCTTTCTTCTTTTGGGGTTATGTGAAATTCTTGGTTTTGACCCTAGCGAGGCGCTTATTTATCTTGATTTCAGAGAAGTGCCGCAAGATATGGAAGATTATACCCAGTGGATTATGGAAAGAATCAATAAATATGTAAATGATCTTATTAGTTTTAAATATCGTGAGTCGTATAAAGCTTACTCACTGACGATAGAAGACGACGGATATCTTGAAATGGATATCTTGCGCATTCTTTTTCTGTGTAAGCAGATTGGACAAGAGAAGCAAGCGCCACTATTGTTCGCATTTGACAACATTGACTTGTGTAGCCATAAGACACAGGAAAACATTGTTTCTGCTATGATTCAGATTAAAAGCAGGATCTACAAATGCATTGGTCTATCTAAAATGATTAATGATGGGGAAGGCCGAATCTCATTTATTTTGACTAAACGGCCAGAAACTCATTTCAAGAGAGAGCAGCTTCCGTTTATTAATGTATGCTTTCCAACGCCAAGGATACTTAATATATACTTAAATAGCCTGGAGAAAAGCTTTGAAAAGTCGTGTAGAGATAAAGGAGATGTTGAGATTCCGCCGACTTTCGGGGAAGGAATAACAACAATTTTCCAATTAACAAAGCACTTCATTGATTTGCTAAAGACAAAATACTTGGTTGCATGGAATTCCAATGAGGCAAACGAGCGTTTTGGAAATATGGAAAAATTCCACAACCAGATTGTTAATTCTAATGTGCGTCGTTTTATTCATTTTATTGCTGCGTCAATTCAACGAGGTGCGCTTAAACCACTCACACAAAACAGATTTACAGGAGAACAGAATCCTTATCAGCTTTATCAATATATTGATTTATTAATTAGGGGGGCCTATAGTTTTCATCCGGGAAATGCCAAGATGGACGGCGAAGGGTTTTACACAAGGTCACTAATTATTATGAATCTCTTTGATTTTTCAGAATGGATTAACGATCGTGATAAGGTTTTAAAGAACTATATGGTATATATTCGTATACTTCAATATATTGAGATTGAGTATGAGAAAACGAGGCAGGAGGTCTCCTTTTCTATACTTCGTGACTTGCTCATACAACTATCATTTGATAAAGACGTGATCGATATGGCAACCAAGAAAATGCTTTATGCAAACTTGATTGATGAAACAAGATCTGGGATAAGAAATATTGCAATGAGCGATGGCTATAAAAAAATTTCTCTGTCTAGTCCTGAAACAGTGTTTTTTACAGCGGGTGAAGAAAGTACCGTTGGTTTTTATCTTAAACATTTAATTGTAGAACCGGAATACCTGTTTAATATGGCCGTTACTGCTCCTATGTTTGCGGACACAGATGATAAGATTACCAAAGAGCATATTGCGACTATTAACTCCATGAGGAGTAGTGCTATTAGAAGAGTACAATACTGTCTTCAGCATAAAGACCGCGTAATATACTTGTTTTTGCGCAGTATATATATATCAATAAACAAGAGTGTCATAGCCCATAAACAATGTGATATGGGAGCCAGCCTTCAATCATTCAAATTACATTTCATTTATAACAATGGAAACATAGGAGTTCATAACTATCGACCTTGGAGGAGAATGATGGAGCAATTTATTAGCATCCTCGAAAGGAAACTGGCAAAAGCAACGGTTAGGAACGATCTTCAAGATATTCTGTCTGCGGCGAAGAAGATGCAAGCTGATGCGAATCAATTTATTGATTCAATGTTTGAGGATCAATAAAATGCTCATACTCAGTGCACCTTTGCCTGCGTCTCAATTACTTGAATCAATTGACTTGTCTTTAAAAGATATAGCGCAATATTATAGTTCGTTGCTTTCTGGGCCTCAAAACGCTGAATTATATAATATTTTTTGGGGGGCCGCCATTGGAGCCACTGTTTCTCTCGCCAGTTTTGCACTAAAGAATTGGTTTGATACTCGAAAAATGAAAAAGGCTTGTATAGTGCAGATTAGAACTTTAAGGGACTTCCTTAAATGCTATTATGAAATTGATAAACTAGAGAAAACACTGGAGTGCTTACAAAAAATAGGTGACCTTGCTCATGAAATGGGTCTGTTTGGGCATAAATACGGTAAACACGCAGCAGCTTATGAAGATTTTGAAAAAGCCTATCGTTTGTTGATTATAGATATAGAAAGCTCACAAAAAGCAAGTCAGTTTCTTGCTATGCTTAGTAATTTCTACGATAAGCATATATAGAGAGACGGTGGCGTCTATTTGCTTTGCAGTGTCGGTTTCAACCATCCGGGAAACGTCATGGTCGCCCAGAATGGGGATGATGACGCCAAGGTATAAACATTCGCCGACATGGCCAAAGAGTTGCTAAGAGGAAGATTGGAGCGCGGGGATTTTCATGTACAAAAACATGAAAATTCCCGCGCTCTTTATTTTTCTAAAAAGCGTGGCGGATATCTACGATAGTGTCGACTACGCTGGTTCATAAACCCTGATTCGCGGACTTCAGCTTTATAGCCGCCCTGTCCATTTATCCGCCTATTTGCAAAATAAGTGGCAGGAGGGCGATTCCAATATCAACACTCTTATCTGCAATCCAAGCAAGTATCGGCTTAATTTTCTGCCATTTTGATTTTGGGCTAGTTTTAAGCTCGACAATAGCACGAATTTCGTCTATTTTCTCAAGAGCTTCTTCGGTATCTGTATCTGACAGCGCGGACATTTCTTCTATTTTTCGCTTAACCGCCTCAAAAGAGATAGCAACTGTTTGCGATTGGTTTGCGGTTAACGTGTTATCAATTTTGATGCTTTTGTCCTGTTGTGATAAATTCCCATTCCTATACCCAAAACTCTTGAAAGCAACAAGCCTTGATTTCATCACAGTCAGATTCGCTATCATAGATCCTTGGTCAAAATACTCACGCATTACAAAGCCATGCTCTTTATCAAAGTTGTATAGAGAAACCCCAAAATCAGAAATATAGGGTGGATATTTCGTAATGAGTTCAAGATGCAAATCCATCCCATCTTGCTCGTTTCGCTCGCCAGATAAATACTCCTCGCATCTATTGATATCTGCATCGACCATTTTTTCATGCGAAGGACGCAACGCTTCCAATCTTCTTCTATGGGTTTCAAAAGAATCGTTACTCATAATTACTCCTCCATCACATTAGCTTTAGTTCAAAACTACAGTCGCGCAGGATATAGTGCGCGCTGGGTATATCGGTATCATCTGTGAAGCTACGCTTTGCACCGATTGGATCCGTTTCGTGCCCCGCACCCCATACCTATACTCATCCCATCAATCTAGTCACTTATGTTCAGCGTCCTCAACGCCAAACAGCTTTAGTTTGAGCAACGCTTGTCGGGTAACATCGACCCAATGTGTTTTATCTCGCACACTTCCGGTCGCTGCGATTGTGCAATTGACCAATTCAGAGAACATTGTTCTGATATTGGCTGCGATTTCATACGTCATCGTATTGCGCATAAACTTCAACTGCCCGATGTACTCTTCGCCATCATTTTTTGTATTAGTGGAAATTGCTGCATTGACTAGCGATTCAATCTCGTCAAAAGTCCTGGTAGGTATCATTTTTCTCGTCATTCCTCATTCCCCCTTTAATTAGCGTTAATACATCCATGTTATAGATAATTAATTCTAACATGGAAAGTGTTTCTTCACAATCACCAAAGTGCATCTATTGGAGCGAGGCCTCGGTCACAGATTGCGTTGTCACAGGCTTTCGGCGAAGGGGGTACGACTCCCGTTGAGGACAGTAAGTTGATGTTGAGGCAGTATCAGGATCCTTTACTCGCGCCATCGTAGAGTTCATATGAAATTGCGCAATCGGCTCAAAAGCTCTTCACACAACATTACAAGTGGACAGAGCCGTTGAAAGCTTTGACTATCTGGGCAGCAATCAATCTCGTACCACGCGAACAGTTCATGCGGCTTGATCTATTCGATGATGCGACAAGATGCCTTCGACGAGAAAAGCCGGAGGACACAATCTAGCGAGAAAACGCTGAAGACGAGCTTTGGTGACGTGGGCATTCCCTGCCCACTCTAATTTTGTCATTCTACGCAGTTTTGCCCTTTACACAAAATTCGGGATAGACCCAGGTGCTGTTGTTCTTCCGGGAACTGCTGTGGAACGCCGCAGCCCAAAAAGACGCTTAAGACCATTCAAACCGCTCCGATGGGTTCATGATGGCCTGTGAACTCCCAAACTCGTATGGTATTCATCAGCGATTAGTCGCTTGCACGCTTCAGCGTCTTTCAGGATATCACTCTCCCATATTCGAATTACCTTCCAGCCAAGCAGGTGGAGTTCTTCATTAACTCGTTCGTCACGCGTGACGTTCGCCCGAATCTTGTTCGCCCAAAATTCGGAATAGTGAGAAAGCTCATCCTCTAAATCGACATATCCGCGCAAAGCCCAATTATGTCCATGCCAATAGTCCCCATCACAAAAAATCGCGACTTTTGCTTTAGTAAAAGCGATATCCGGCTTGCCGGGAAGCTTTTTATAGTGAATACGAAACCGAAAGCCATCTTGCCACAAGCTTTTACGCAAAAGCATTTCAGGCACGGTGTCTTTCGATTTTATGGCGGCCATAATTTTGTGTGTGATCACGGGATTTCTCGGCATATTGCTCACACCAAGATCACTTCACGATGGAAGCCAGGTATTGTACGACTCTATCCGTTAGTTGCTTTTCTGTCTGAGGACATGGCGGCAATCTGTTCGCCCATGAACGGCCTGGGTGTAGACAGTCCCAGGGGGATTTTTGCTGATTGTAACGGCCACTACCCGGGTCATGATTGCCAAATCCATCAAGAATCCTATTCCAAACTGGCTGGAATTTCTCAATAAGCAGAGATTCCGCCAAAGGAATCCAGATGTCGTCGACAACCAAAAACCTACAGTAGAAATCATCGAGAGTTAGATTTTCAGCCGCTGCAATTGAGTCACCGTGCTCGACCAGTCTCTTTTGCAACGCGAGTCCCGGATCCACATCTAATCCAAGTCCGCCTTTTCGAGCCCCGGCCGGAACGGCCTTGCCCACATAAATGGGACGCTTATACTGGCCGTCTTGATTTGCCATAGATAATTCGTTGTAAGCTAAAAAAGGCCCGGTATAATACAAGACATATACACCAGCCCCGATAAATGGGGCAGGGGGGAGTTTGTGAACATCCGTGGCCAGCACCGCCTCGGCCACGCTTTCGCCCAAATGCCTCTTATCTAGAGGGTTGAACGGTTTAATGACGGGTATATCTTCTCGACTCATCGGCATGCTCTAACCTTTCTAAATGCTTCATGACCTCTTCGCCAATGACATTCGCTAAACGCACTGGAACCGCGTTTCCAATTTGCCGCATACTCTCAGTCCAAGAGCCATGGAAAAGATAATCATCAGGGAAAGTCTGAAGTCTCGCGCTCTCCCTTACAGTGTAGTATCTCAAGCTGCCGTCATCAAGCACGATCATGTTTTCGCCACCTGGCACCCCATGCGCGCCAGCTTTGAGTGTCTTAGAGGGCTCATCCAACACGCTTCCCGAATGCCCAGGGTACGGACGGGCGCCTCCGCGATATTCATGATTCAAAACCAGCCCAGCCTTTTTCGCGTCAAGCGGGTCAGGCAAATCAATAAACGCGTCACGCACCGTTCTCCACCTTTGCGGAGCGTGACCATCCAAACGCAGCCTATTTACCGCGGTTTGTTCTCTTTCAGGAATCTTGAGTGGCCGCGGTAGGTTGTGTTCCTTCCAGTACGCTCCACTAACCCACTTTGAGTGTAGTAATAACTCCCTCGAATGCGTTGGCGCGGGAAAAGACCATTGCGCGTCAAGATCGCTTCGAAAACCCACAATAATCACTCGATGCCTAATCTGAGGCACCCCGTAATCAGCGGCGTTAACCAGTCGAAACACCACATTGTAAGTAAGGCCTTTTTCGCCCACTGACGTATGATGCTCCTCAAGCGCTTTCAAATGATCTTCCCAACGCATCCGGGGCTTAATCGTAAGTTCCGGATATGTGAGTTGGAGCAAAATGTAGCTGAAGTAGGAGCTGAATTGTTTGCGTAGCAATCCCTTCACGTTTTCAAAAATAAACGCCTTTGGTCTGATTTCCCTTACCGCTCTAACCGCTTCAGGAAACATGTCCCGTTTGTCATTATACGCTTGGTGCTTTCCACCTAACGAGAAAGGCTGACAGGGTGGGCCACCCGCGATAAGCTGAATGCCTGACGCGAAATCAGAATACCGGACATCGCGGACATCCGTTTGAACAACATTCCAATGCTGAACAAGCGAAAACCCGCGTTCAATGTTCCCGCGAATATTCTCGCAAGAATCCTTGTCCCACTCTAAAAGCGCGACATGCTCGAATCCCGCTCCAGCCAATCCCAGCGCGAGACCACCTGTTCCCGTGAAGAGTTCAATGGATTTATACATGCAGCCATCGCTCCTTCTATCGGTACCATTATACCAAAGAACCCACGAAAAGCAAACCCAGCGGACAGATTCGTTCCCGTTCTATTGCGCGAACGCGAAGAGAATTCTCACTTTCTTGTTTCCGCCTGGTTTTCTTCTTAGCTGCTTTTAATCCTGACATTCAGAGACGATGAAATCGTAGAGAGCCTCCGGCTCCTTCAGATACCATTCTTTGCCCCCCTCGTCGCTGGACCAAACCTTATATTCCTTGGCTGCATCGTAGAGCCACCACTCGATGTAATCGTACTGATCGTGAATAGCCTCTTTCAAAACCATCAGCAAGGCTTCCAGCCATTTATTATCGCAACCAAAGGTGAAGCAGCCAACCGAGACTTTTCTCAGTGCCTTCGTTACCTCTTCGTTGATCGCTTCCTGTTCCCCAATCATGCGAAGAGCGCAGCAAAAAGTTTCTTGGGACAATAGAGCTCTTTTACTCTCCATCGGCATCCACCTCGCCGCTAAGTTTTTTAGCCTCCAGTAAATCCTCCTGTGCATACTCAAAGGGGATCTTGCCCAGCCGGACGATTTCTTTTAAGAAAAGCGGGATCGCTTCCTCGTGTGTCAACCCGTGTCGCTTGAAGATTACGTCAACCTTATCATATAGGTCAGAGTCGATCGTGAACTCGATATCCACATATGGCGATTCTACTTTTTGCTTTTCATGCTCCGAATAGATACATTCCATCCAGCGAGCCGGACATAGGACTAAATCATCCTTCCCCTCGTCTGTAATGACGAAGCCCACATTGTCCTTATCGACTATGTCCAGTATTTCGTCAAGCCGGCCGCCGAGTTCCGCGCGGCTAATTCGCGCCATCTGATCAAGGGGTTGTAAATACTTGATCTCTTTCATGTCAATCCTCCGTTTCATTTATATAGAGATGGTCGAGAAAGTAGTTCGCGCCAACATCCCCGAGAAACACGACCGAATCCAATGCTTTTAATCCAAGCCGTTCACAGAATCTCACAACCTATTACCCGAACCATGTATGCCCCCGGTAAAGTAGAGCATAAGGTCCGCCCCCTTCTTTCCGTGTGCATTATATCAGTTCGCTCACCTAAAATCTTGGAGACGCTAAAATCATAATTACTTTTTGAAAAACATAGTCATTTTGGCAATCCGCGCATAAAGCAAACCAGTAGTCAATAGCATGACTTCCGGCCGATTGCTTACTCCGCTTTATCATGTAGAATAGCTTATCGGTCAGTGTGTTTTAGGATGGCCTTATGGTCGCGCATTGTCGCTTTTAGTGATTTCAAGGTATTGGTGATGACGAACCTTTCAAAGTCATCGCAATCAGTCAAGATCATTGTGATCTCTTGACTGGCGGTTATCGCGGGACCTGTCAGATGCTCAGCGAGCAAGAGGTCCGCCGGAACATACAGCGCGTTGGCTATTTGCACAAAAGTATCCAAGCTCATACTCTTTTTGCCGGTTTCTATGTAGCTGACATAAGCGGGGGATTTGTCAATCATCTCCGAGAACGTCAACTGGGATAGATGCTTTTTCTTTCTGATGGTCATGATCCGTTGTCCGATGGCGCGATAGTTCAAACTCATAGCGATGGAACCTCCAAACTAAAATTTTTCGGCTCCATTATAATGTTGACGCTATAAGATAGGCTCCGAGCTATATCAATTCTTCCGGGAACTGATATATTTTGCTTTAAATATAGCCTGCGGGCTATATTTGGAGGTGGGTCGATGGCGGAGCGCGATAAAGAAAAGAGTCAAGAAATCGGTTCACGCACCAAAAAAGCGCGTGTTAACAGCAATATGAGCCAGGCGGATTGGGCTATTGACAACAGACCGAAGCGGGATGGAGCTATCCAATTCGTTTTTTAGTTCAAGCATAAACCAGAGGTCAACCACTTGACTTCTGGTTTATTCCTTTCTCAACCTCCGGCTTATATAATTCCAAGCGAATGTTGTGGGCCGGAGGGGTACTATGGCAGATTTGATTAAGCAGGACGACGATCTCGAACTTGAGGTCATACCATTTTTCGATTGTGTGCTGGAAACGGAGACCGAACATCAGGCCCGTGTGGCGAAGCATCGGGCATGGCTCAAGAGCATAAAGCGTGAACGTCCCCTGCCGAAGCATAACTTTAAGGTTGCCGTCTATATCCGTTATTTTAATCAAACAAAATATGACGACTACCTTGAGGCTCATAAGCGGCAGTTTTTGAGCGCTATCGCTCTTTGCCCCAATTGGGAGTTCATTGGATTTTACGTCGACGAAGGGGCGGCCGCGCCCAATATGGAGAGCGCTGAGGCATGGTCGCGGTTGCTTCAGGATTGTTACGATGGGAAAGTAGATCTTATCATAACGCAAAAAGCGAGTAATGTTTCCAAGAAGCACACGGAACTCTGTTTCTGCGCCAGAATACTTGCCGCGCTCGCGAAGCCTGTTGGCATCTACTTCGTTTCGGAGGACATTTATACTATTGCCTCATATTATCGGGAGGATTTGAGGGATCCTTTTTTTCTGCCGTCCCTTGATGAGCGGTTGCCGTCCGATGCGCCTCCTGAATTAAGAGGTGCGCTGGATGATTGATGGGAGCAAAAAGCGGAAAGTAGCCGAGTGGAAGGCGCGTATCCACCAAAAGGTTTACGCGGAAGTCAACCGTGACAACTATGAATTTATTCCGGCGAGGAAGCCGATGGATTATTACGATAACGATGTATCGCAACGGGTCGGGGTGTATGTCCGTGTATCCACTGAACATATCATGCAGACATCTTCCTATGAACTACAAAAGAAATATTACGAGGATTACGTCGCCCGCCATCCCAACTGGACGCTCGTGAAAATCTACGCGGACGAGGGAATCAGCGGAACTTCGCTGGACCGTAGAGATGAGTTCAACAGAATGATGAACGACTGCCGTGCCGGGAAAATCGATATGATCATCACCAAGAGCGTCTCCCGTTTTGCTCGCAACGTGGTTGACTGTGTCACTATGATACGGATGCTGGCTGAGTTGCACCACCCGGTCGGGGTGTTTTTTGAGAGTGAGTGCATTTTCTCGCTAAATGAGGACTCGCAAATGGCGCTTTCCTTCCTGGCGACGATGGCTCAGGAGGAATCGCATATACGAAGCCGCAGTATGGAGACTTCTCTGCGTATGAGGCTCGACGGCGGTCTTCCGCTGACACCGAAACTTCTGGGTTACTCCCATGATTCGGACGGCAACCTGGTCATTAATCCGGAGGAAGAGTCAACCGTGAAGCTCATCTTCTATATGTATCTTTACGGATACTCCACGGCGGATATCGCGAATACGCTGACGGAATTGGGGAGAAGGACCTATTTGGGCAATGTAAACTGGACATCAGATTCTATTGTTAATGTACTTCGGAATGAAAGGCATTGTGGGTATGTAAAGACAAGAAAGACCTTTACGCCCAACTATCTGAACCATAAGTCGAAGAAAAACCGAGGAGATAGGCCACAGAGCATTTATCGAAATCACCATGACGCGATCATCACAAGAGATGATTACATAGCCGTCCAGCGGTTGTTGGATAACGCCAAGTATGGAAATAAGTCGGTTCTGCCCGAACTGCGGGTAATCGATAGCGGGCTTTTGAAAGGTTTCGTCACGATCAATCCCCGTTGGGCTGGTTTTCAGCTCACGGACTATTATCAGGCGGCGGCCAGTATCAATCTGGATACAGGCGGCGCTGAAGATGGGCATGATGGGTACGAGGAGCGAGCGCGGGAGATTCATGTTCAGGTCGAGGCCGGGGATTTTGATATGCGCGGCTTCGAAATCACACGTTCCGAGTTCTTCGACACCATACAACGTCCATACGCGGTTTTTCAAGACAAGAAGATAAAATTCAGCACCGCTTGTGTCCGTAAGCTTGGTAAAAACAACAGGCTTGAATTTCTGGTCAATCCTATTGACTCGCGCTTCGCGGTCAGAACCGCGGCCAAGGATAGCAGGCACGCGATCATCTGCTCAAGAGTTTCTGGCGGGGTTTATTACCCTAAGGAAATATCCGGCGCGGCTTATCTTGGAACGTTATTTCAATTGTTTGGGTGGAATGTGGATTTCAAGTATCGCGTTTCCGGCTCACTCTTTCAAAAGGACAACGAGGCTGTATACATATTTAATATGAATGATGCCGAAGCGTTTATAAAGCCACATATGCTCACAAGAGAAGGCGCGACTGAAGCCGAGGCTGACGCAAGTAAGCCACTTGCGGTTTCTGGTACAAGAATTCGCGCCATCCCGCGGGAGTGGACGAATTCGTTTGGGAATCAATATTACTTGCACCGGCACATCTTTCCGCCTATGGAATCACAGGAAAAGAGCGACTGGAAGATCAGAATGGAAGGCCGCTTGTTCGAAACGGGAGCGAAAATCCATGTAACTGACTTTGATGAGCTGAAACGATTCATCAGTCAGGAATTGGGACACGGTAAATCGGAGGGGATAGTGGATGGATGATTTTACAAAAGAGCGACATATGGGGATGATTACAAACGCGCCACAGCATCTTGAGAGTGGTGTGTCACATGATGAAGGAATCATACCGCCGAAAGATGACCATGTTTCAACGCCGCCCGCGCCACCTCCCGAACCTCCGGAAAACGATGAGGTGATTGAGCTGAATGGCGAATTTGACTACGAAGGTTATCAGGTGGTTCGGCGTGAATTCTTCGCGCATATGAATGAGCCCTCTATTACTTTCAACAATTTCAAGGTATATTTCAACGCTATCTGCCTGAAAAAGTTCCAGGCGGTGGATTGGGTGCAGGCGCTGGTGAATGTTGACAGTAAAAGCCTCGCTTTCCGTCTGTGCCGCGAAGAGGAGCATGACGCTGTTTCCTGGTGCGTTCAAGGCGCTACTCGGAGAAAGCCCCGGAGAATTACCTGTAAGTTATTTTTTGCGAACATTTTCTCGTTAATGGGATGGAATCCGGACTACCGATATAAGCTCCTTGGCAAAATCGTTCACGCGAAGGATGACTACTTGATCGCCTTTGATCTGTCCGCGACGGAGGTTTACCAACGCGTATTCAATGAGGGCGAAAAACCGAAAATGTCGCGCGCCCCTGTCTTTCCGGCTGATTGGCAGGGACGGTTCGGGCTGCCTTTCAAAGAGCACCGCCAGGCGATGCGAATTGACATTTTTGACGGCTATGCCGTGTATGCGATCAAAGATAACAACGCTGTCCAATCTGAAGAAGTTCCATATGGACGCACAAAGAATCCGCCCGCTAGCGTGGATCATAACATCATCTCAGGAGGCGTGACCAATGAAGACTGAAAATTCACTGCCCGCGGATTTAACCATTGACCTCAAACGGAACAGATTTCGTATATACAGGAAGACATTACGCTACCTTGGTGATCCGGCGTTTATTCAGTTTCTGATCAATCCGGAGGAGTTGTATATCGCGATCCTTGGCTCGGATAAGCCGATCCCAGGCGGAACCGCTAATAAGATTAACTTGAATTTGGAACTTAAAAGTTGTATAGAGTTCTACAGCACCGCTCTCATGAACGGATTGTTTAAAATCTTTGGCGCGCTTGACTGTAGGTACAGCTACCATCTGGCGGGGGAGATCGACCAAACAAATCGTGTGGCTTATTTTTCCTTGTATACGTTAAAGAAGGTCGAGAGGAGCCCTGAAAATGATAGATAAGGGCTATGAGCGGTTACAAATAAACGCTGAATTTAAAAATCTGATCAGGCCGCTAAGCCGTGAAGAATACGCCCAACTGGAAGCGAATCTGGTCGCGGATGGATGCCGGGATCCAATCATCGCGTGGAACGGCACCATCGTCGACGGGCATAACCGATATGAAATCTGCAATCGGCTTGATATCCCATACGCTATACAGGAAGTATCATTTGATCAACGTGAAGCGGCAATCATTTGGATTTGTGGGAATCAACTTGGCCGTAGAAATATCACGGAAGAAACGCGGAAATACCTGATTGGCCGGCAATACGAAGCGGAGAAAATCATAGGTTTTCACAGAAACGCCAGAGGCCGTAACCAGTATACCAGGTCGCGGGATTCAGGCGTATCAAATAGCCCTGCGGAAATGACTGGCAAGGAACGTCGGGAAAGCGCGCACCGCACAGCTACGAGACTTGGGGATCAATATCATTTATCCTCCGGAGCGGTACAGAAATACGCGAAGTACAGCCAAGCGCTGGACGCGCTTGGGAAAAAAATACCGGATATGGTTCCCAAGATACTTTCGGGTAACTATAAGATTTCTCACGAAAATATCGTGGCGCTCTCGGAAATGGACACGGAGGAAATGAAAGATTTGAGTTCAAAGATGGGGGTTGGTTCAACTTCCTACATTCGATATAGCGAGTCCCGAAGAGATCTGTCTAGCGAGCGGGAGAAGAAGTCCGAGGCAAAGTCCAACAACATACCCGCCATCAAGACGATGCCCGCGTATGACCCCGATAGTTTAGCGAATGGCCTTGCGTTTACGATCCCTTCCTGGGCGGGTTCCGTTGAACGAGCGAGGACAAAAGGCGATCTAAATAGGGTTTCACCCGAAGCGAAAACCCGCCTCAAGGAAGCTTTGGAGCTTTTACGGAGTGAGATACAGGCTTTGCTCGCCGCGATGAAGGGGGAATTCTGATGCCTGACTACAGTTTGTTTGTTCCTGATGTTCATTTTGAGCAGATTCCGATAAAAAACCTGGTATCCAGCCAGGAGTATCAGCGAAATATATCACAAAGCCATGTTGAACAGACCGCCGCGCATTTTGATTTGCGACAGATTAACCCCGTAAAGGTTAGCAGACGTGAGGGTATCAACTTTGTCTTTAACGGACAGCACACTATAGAGATTGTCGCGCTTGTTTCTGGGTCGCGGGATACTCCTGTTTGGTGCATGATCTACGACGAACTGAACTATCAGGATGAAGCGGATATTTTCGCTAACCAGATGAAGTTTGTAAAGGCGCTCAAACCTTATGAGGTGTTCATGGCGAATATTGAGGCTGGAAACGATAAGCAGCTTATCATAAGGGATCTGGTGAATTCCTACTCTCTATCTATTGGCCAGGTGAGAAACTATAACGTCATTTGCGCGGTATCGGCCCTTGAGCACATCTATGATAAATACGGCTATCATTTGTTGGATCGTACCCTTCGTCTTTGCGTAAGCGCATGGGAAGGCGACATGTACTCACTATCTGGGAATTTTCTCAATGGAGTAGCCCGGCTTGTGTACACGTTTGGAGATGCGTTGAAGGATGAATTGTTTAAGGAACGTATAGGGTTTATCTCTGTTAAACAGCTTGCGCGAACCGCCAAGGAAAGGAGGCCGGGTTCACTTGGCTATGCGGAGGCCATGCTTGTGGCGTATAACCGCAAGTGCAGGCATCCACTGCAATGGAATAAGCTCTATGAGAAGAACACTGGAACCAATGCCGATTTGGATGTTGAAGCTGATTTGTTGGATGAGGATGATGGTAACACGCAAGAATAAAGAGGCTAATTCTTCGTGTGCCGCCGTTTGATCAAAATATATTGACTATATTTTGGCCTGTATCATTTTTTGATACAGACCTCGCGGATACAAGAATTAGTTGAATAACATGCGAGAGGCATAATCAATGTAAAGTGAATTTTGTTGTTATTGTGCTCTTTTTGCTACTGGATACTTAAGGAAGGCATGTCGTGGAGTGGTGTTAGAAAGACCTTGAGTGGTTTGTTTTCCAAAGAAGGACAGACTCCAGTGAATAAAAGTTACCTTTTACACTTTCATAAGAAGGATGGTTTACCCGATTCCATTGGCGGACGTGGCGGACGCCGGGCCTATCCAGTGGAATAACGTGCTGGATATGGGCTATCCTTGACAGTCATCTTTTGAAAGGCGCTTATTCAGTTCTATATGGAGGAACTGTCTGACCACTGCATGGTCAATACAATTCAACGATATCAAGGATTTCGTGGAGGGGGTTGTCAAATTGGGTGCAACTGGGTGCACACGATTTAAACCCCTATACAAGGGGTGAACCTGTACAGGTAGAAGATTTCACATAAAAAGGAAACAGTGTAATATGCCGTTTCGTGTTGTAAATCTACAGGAGCTTATGGTACAATAAAAAGCAATATGTGTTACTAATTCTAAGGAATTGTTCCCAATTTCGTGTAGGAGCAATAATGTGCAGTTCGCGCAGTGGCGAGTTAAGTCAAAACAGGCCTCAGCAAAATGATTAAACCGAGTCATAAAGAGGAAGTGTTCACATGAATTGTCCAAGATATATTACTTGGATAGCTGAAGAAAAAGGTGTGGTCTTTGAAGACAGTACACCATTGACATGCTATACGCTTAATTATGCACTTGATGATACTGTTTTTGATGATTGGGCGTTACATCTTCGTAAACACTACATATCTGATGAGGATCTGGCTGAGTCTTTAGCCGTAAATCATTTGTCGGCTGAACAGTATCTTAGGCGGTATGTTATCCCACAGAAAACCGACGATTTTGGCCCTGCTTCTCGTTCTAATGATATAACAGAAATCCTTATCTCTGATTTGCTTCACTTCATATACGGCTATAAAGTACCGCGTTGCAAACAACAAAACCGTTCTGGCAAAACCCAGTCTGAACATGGGACTGACGTTATAGCTTACAGATTTCACAAAGGTTTTAAAACGCCAAGTAAGAACGATGAACTGATAGCTGCGGAGGTCAAGGCGCAACTCACATCAGATGATGCAAATTCTATTATTGATGCCGTGGCTGATTCAAAAAAAGACGAGCACCGATTTGCTCATACCCTTGATTATTATAGAAAAAAACTTAAATATATCGGAAAAGATTCTGAATCAATAGAGATAGCTCGCTTTCAACAAAAAACCGAGAATGATTATAAACTGACGTTCATTGGTGCCGCAGTAAGCAGTCAAACGGAAATCCCAGACAAAATAATAATGGGGATAACGGGTGAGCAGCTTTGCTTAATGAGTAATCAGAAAATATTCTATATACATGGGAAAAAGCTTATGGACTTGACGCATGATATTTATGAGAGGTGCGTACAATGAATTTCTCAAGCACTTCGCAATATATGTTGAAATATCAAAAAGCAAAAGCAAAACTCGTTGAATATGATGTCGACCAGGACGACTATCCAAAGTTCCGATTAAATTCAAATGAATTATCATACCCCACTATATACATAATCTCTCGTTATGCCGAGGGAATTATTGAAGATAATGTTGAAGTGTGTAACGAATTCGCACCATACCTAATTAATGCATCACAATATTTTGACGCAGCAGTGAACTCTAGAGACAGAGAAGCGTACCACTATGACTTTTTACTTTCAGGGGCAACTGCGTATTTTTTGTCAGATGACCTAGGAAGCGCCAAGGTTTTGTGTTCGAAAATTATATTTAATAAAAATAACGCCAATGAGACACCTCAAATGCTACTGATCTATTTATTCAATTTTGCTCTGAGGAACATAATGGTGCCTCATAGTAAGAGCAAGTCAACGTTCGCAAACATACTAAATTTTTTGAACGAGTATTTTCGTTCTGGTAATCTGGTGGGAAATGAAAACGAACTATTACTTCAATACCGAAAAGAAATTTATGAAAATTACAGCCCCATTGATATATATTATGTAGATATACTAATTGCTGTAACGATGGAATGTATAAAAAAATCGGCTTGGGCGCTCCTGCCTGAGTATTCAGGTGTGTCAAAAAAAATATGGGGAGAGTATCTAAAAAAGCCTAGCGCAACGAAAATATTGTGGCCATCCCAAGAACTTATCTGCAAAAAAGGAATTCTGGATGGAAGTAATGCAATCATTCAATTACCGACTGGGGTCGGCAAGACGAAGAGCATTGAGTTAATTATCAGATCCGCTTTTCTCGCTAATAGAGCAAGTACGGCCATTATTGTTGCTCCTCTTAGAGCGTTATGCAATGAAATAACTAACGACATGAATCAGGCATTTGGGAATGAAGTGATTATTAATCAGTTCTCTGACGTTCTTCAGGAAGATTTTTCGTTTGATCTTTCTGATTTATTCCAGAAAAGAATTATTACTTGTACGCCTGAAAAACTCAGCTATATTATGCATCATCAGGAAGATATTATCGATGAAATTGATCTTTTTGTATTTGACGAAGGTCATATGTTTGATGATGGTAGTAGGGGTGCTTCGTATGAGCTTCTTATATCAGAAATTAGAGAGAAGATTTCGGCAGAAAAACAATTTGTTTTGTTGTCAGCAGTTCTATCAAATGCCGAACAGATTAAAAATTGGCTATTTAAGAACGCTGGTGTACTTGCATCAAGCGAAAGAATAAAGGCTACACCGAAATCGATAGGATTTTCATCTCAATCAAAAGATATCAACTACTATTCTGATGACGCCAATGAATCAGATTATTATATCCCTAAGAGCATTGAAACGGTTGAGCTGAATAATTTCAAAGGGGAACGAGCCGTTCGAATCTTCCCCATAATGACCGATGCCAAAGATATCGCAATATATTACGCCATTAAGCTTTGTGGGAATGGTGGAGTTGCTATATATGTGAACAGGACTGACAGTGTTCTTACTGTCATTAAAAGAGTTCTGGAGCTACATAAGCGGGAATATAACCTGGCAAGACTCATGGAGTTAACAAATATAGAACAGGCAGAGAAAATTCAGAACTTAATAAAAGCATATTATGGTGAAAATCACGAGTATAGCCAAGGCGCACTCCTTGGCATTTTTCCACACTATGCTGATTTGCCCAATGGAATTAAGCTTGCGATAGAATATGCTATAAGACATAATCATATTCGTTTTGTTGTTTGCACGTCAACACTTGCACAAGGGGTCAACATCCCTATCAAATACTTATTTATGACAAGCTTCCGCTTAAGTAAAAACAGTATGCAAATCAGAAGCTTCCAGAACCTCATTGGCAGAACCGCTCGGTCGGGTATGTATACAGAAGGAAGCATTGTGGTTACAGATCCAAAGTTCTATGACCAAAAGACTGATAGAAAACACGGCGGTATTTATCGTTGGAATGACTGCATTAGGATGTTCGATCCGAATTCTGCAGAACCATGCAGTAGTTCCATTCTATCAGTTGTTAAGGATATCGAGGTTGATTATGAAATAACTCTATCAGGAAGGACAATTTCAGAACATATAATAGACAATTATGAAAAAACGGATTGTTTTAGTTCACTAATTGGGAGACTGGTTTCATGGTATCTTGAGAACTATCCGGGAAAAGACCGAAGTACGGGAATATCGGCAATTAACCTTAGGCAGTCAATTGTGGAATCAATTGAGAATCATCTTTGCTTTGTCTTTTCACGTTATGAGAAGACTGATTACCAAGAGAATGCAATCCGAATTTGCCGAGAAACACTTGCCTATACATTGGCAACCGAAGAAGAAAAGGATCAACTCATAAAACTGTTCACAGTTATAGCTAAAAGAATTCAATCCATTGGTGATTCTATAAAGATTCAGACATATGCCCGAACCATGGTAGGCATCGATTTATCTCGTAAGATTGAAGACTGGATTGAACATAAAGCCATTACTTGTACCTCATATACTAAAGAGCAAATTTTGGATATGGTAATATCCTTTTTTATCCAGACGCATAATACTAAGATTTCTCCAGAGCAATTCAGCTCTTTAAGCAAGCTATGGATTTCGGGCAAAACATTTATTGAAATATCGCACGATACAGACTTATCCATAAATTCAATAGAAGAAGTGTGCAGCAAATCGATTTCATATCAATTGAGCTTTTTTATCGGCAATATTGTTGATATTTTGTGCATTGATACAGACAATGAAGATGCGATCAATTCACATTTTTTATTTTGCACACTTCAAAAAAGACTTAAGTACGGTGTAAGTTCAGGAACTGCGGTCTCGATTTGTGAATCGGTATTTAATGATAGATTGCTTGCAGAAGCGATTTCCGAGATCATAGGAATCGAAACTCAAGAAGCGGATATAATTGACTTAATAAAATATCATGCTGATAAGATATTAAGCATGTTGGTGCCGTTTCCAGATTTTTTCTCGGACAGAATCAATATGCTAATCGACCGTTAGAATTTCTACTTTAATGAATACATTGGCTGAGTTTGGATGGAGGTAGCTAATATGGATGAGTCAGATTTCAACAAGATAATTACTGAGTCAATGCGTAATGAAAACAAATTAACTACTAAGATCCCTGAACGCAATGAACTCCTTTTATTTTTACACGGACTGATGCTATTGACAGGTCGCGTGGATATCATGTATTGTAATGCGTTTCTTGATGAAGCTGTACAACTTCTGTCGAACTCAATTTTTCTTTATGAAGAAGGATTGTTTGATTGTGCTTTTTACTCCGTGCGGCAAGCAGGAGAAGTGGTGAATAGTATGCTCTATCTTTCAGAAAACGACCGAGGGACCCTCGAAAAATGGTCTGCAAAAGATCGTTTTCCGACGGATAGCAAAATAAGAGAACAGCTTCAATGCATATCAAAAGGTTACCAAGAAATTAAACTCCTAATCCCAGAGTATTTTGCTAGACATGAAGAACTGATTAAGGTATCACATAAAATCATTCATAAGCAAGGATTTGATACGTTTTATCGCCTCAGAAATCAGACTTCAGATAAATGTGGTTTTTCGCAGGTTGAAGAAACGAGATTCTTTACCGAAAGCCTGAAATACACCATAGGCCTTGTTTTGATCATTTTAATGATCTTAGATCCCATTTCGCTAGCTTTATCTGATGATGATATCACAATGAAATTAAATTTTAACTTCATGACTGAACCTGTTGATGTAAACTTTTTTAAGAAATACCTTGGAATGGATGATGTTATTGACAGGATCATGCAATCCCAATTCTATAAAGAATTTTCATCAAATTTTGAAGAGAAGGAAACGATGTCACCAGCTGTTTATACTGTAGTAAGAGAGGAAGCCTGGGATATTAGTGCTTTGGACGAAATTGAAAAGCAGATCGATTTATTAAATGCGTACGAGCGCTTTATGTTTTATATTTTAAAGAGCGGTTTACAAATATCGAATTTTTACTTTTATTATGGGGCGTCTTGGTACCTTACTTCAATAAAATGCAATTATAAAAGGCATACATTCGGAAAGTCTGTCTTCGAGCAATATCTCAAACCGGACGACAGATTTAATCAGCCGTGCGAGAATATCTATATAAGTGTAATTCTAATGTATGACGAGCCATTGTTTTTGGAACATAATGAATCATGCACTAATGATGAAATTCAGATATTAAAGGAGCTTGAGCACCAGGGTATTCTGAAAAAGAGAAAGTTCAACGAAATCATTAAAAGCTGGAAAGTTTAATCTCTTAGTAATAGAGGTAACTATGTCGCTATATGTTGTAAATCTGCAGGTGTTCATGGTATAATAAAAAATATGTGTTGTTAGTTCTAAGGAAGTGTTCTCAATTCCGTGCAGTGGCAATATTGGGAGGCCCTTAGTCGCATCAATCTATATTTTGGAGGAAGAGCCTATGAAAATAGCATTAACTGAAATTTTTATGGAAGATCTTATAGGATTACAACATAATTTACAATGTAAGTGTCAGGATATGATTGTATTAATAAAGGAGATTGAGCCCAAAAAGGTACATGAACAATCATTACCTGGCTGGCGTCTCCATAAATTAAAATCGTCGCCTTTTATATCACTATCTGTAGATATGAATTATAGGATTTTATGTAAAATTGAAGGGGATAGAATTTTTCTTCATCGAGTGGTGAAGCATAGCTTAGCCGATTCATCTAGAATAAACAGAAATGATAAAGCAGACGCACCATATACAATAGAGAATTTAATGATTAAGCCAGTTGATATTTACTATGCATTAATGTCGCTTGGCCTTTCAGAGAAATATATAGCTGCTTTTAAACAAGTAAATACAGAGGAGGATCTGCTTGATGCATTGTGTGTAGTTGATGGAGAAATTGCAGACTATGCCCTGAGCCTATATGAGACTTCTGGACTCATTATCCCGAGGACGAAGTATATACTTTTACAAAACGATTCAGACCTTGAAGCCATATTAAATAAAACCCTTAAAGAATGGGAAATTTACCTTCATCCATCGCAGCAGTATATTGTGAATTTACCTGTAGATTATCGTTTGGCTGTCTGTGGCTCAGCTGGCACAGGGAAGACGGTATGTGCATGGCATAGGCTCAAATTTCTTGCGCAAAAAGGTGAAATAGTGGGGTTTGTTGCTCCTAATAAGTCCATTCTAAAGATATCTCAACAAATGATAGAAAGCTTACTAAAGGATATTTCCACTGACTGTTATTTTCTTGTGCCAAATACCGATGATGAATTAGCGCAACTCGCAAAATTTGTCAACCACATAGTTATAGATGAAGGTCAAGAATTGACACCTAATTGGTATAAAACACTTGGCAAAGCTTTAATCAATGAAGGCATTGGTGTTACTATCTTTTATGACATAAACCAGTTGGGAGGTAATTATCAGACAGGTGATACTAGGCGTTATGAATATAGACTGTCCATGTGGGATGAAGGTATTACCTCTATTTCAAATTGTAACACTATGAAATTATTTATAAATTATAGAAATTCTCGTGAAATAGCAGAATTTTATACTGGAACATTACAGGCTGCGTTACCCGAACCTATCAATGCGGAAATACCGATTTTTTCTTGTGGTGAGGTTATATGTTATGTGGCAAGAGATATTGCACAAACATTCCAAATGACATTAGAAACAATCCAAAAGCTCAAATCCTTTTATGAAAATAAAGAAATAGGCATTATATGCCTTGGAGGGGCAATTAAACCCAAAGAAATATGTAGAAGATTGGAATATGCAAATATACCTACTACGATGGAATTTGAAGCAGATAATAAAATATTAGTAACATTGCCAAGGATTATTCGTGGATATGAAAAAAAGGCAATAATAGTTGTTGCCTCCTCCGAAGAATATATAACTAAAGACTTTGGAAAAGCTATAAGTTCCTATATTGCTCTGTCACGAGCTAGAGACCGTCTTTTTGTTATAAAGTTAGGAGATTAATTTATGTTAAAAAGATTTATACCTCATACGCATCATTTAAATAGTCGAGAGGAAATCAGCCAGTTTTTCAAAGCAGGAGATTTTCACAATGCATTTTGTCAGTTGAAAACGACAAGCTATCAAATAAATGAATTTATGGGAGATATTCAGGTAGGCGCTGGAAAAATGTTAATCTGTCATCGCGCAAGTGAATTACTTGGATATATACATAAGTATAAATTTAGAACTCAATATGATGTTAAAACATTGCTCTTAGGGGCTTTTGATGCGGGTGATTATCATGGATTTCTTAAAAATGTATTTAGATTTAAATTTTATAGAGGACTTGATAAAGAAGTTGAAAATAGCATTAATTATCTTTTGGGAAAGGGACAGGTCGCAGATGCTCAAGGATGGAGGCAAAAAATTGATATGCTTAAGGAGCGCGAAAAATATAGCAGTTCTACACTATGAATTTATCATTATCCATATTGATGATGAGTTTAGCCTGTTCCTAATTAATGGTAATTCGTTTTACATTAGTAACTTTGAATGAGAATAAAAATATGTGGTGGTTTCCTCAACGTTATTGGTATATTTAGAAATAAGGATGGTTTATTGGGGAAACAGTTGGTTTGCTGGGAACTGACACATTCCGAATGTACGGGGGCGAAATAATATGAGAGCACATACTGTAATTTTAGGCGCTGGGGCAACGATTGCTGCAATTCCAAACGGAGACCGAAATGGAAAGAAGTCTTCTGTTATGAATGGGCTAATAGACAAATTGAGTTTGTCAGATATTCTTTGTGGTATAGAACTTAATACCAAGAGTGACAATCTTGAAGACATCTATTCCGAGCTATCTTTGAGGTCAGAATGTAAAGACATTGTCTATGAATTAGAAAAACGCCTTTATGATTATTTTGCATCGCTTGAACTACCGGATAATCCAACAGTATATGACTTCCTTGTGCTAAGCTTAACCGATAAAGATGTAATTGCCACCTTTAATTGGGATCCGTTGCTTATTCAGGCATATGTTAGATGTTGTCGCTTAACAGATAATTTACCTCATATATTTTGTTTGCACGGAAATGTGGCGATGGGATTTTGTAGCGAACACCGAGAATTTGGAGCGACAGACGCAGGGTGTCCTGTTTGTGGGAAGCTGTTGCCGCCTACAAAATTGCTATATCCAATTGATCACAAAGATTATATGTCGGATGAGTATATAAAAGGCTGTTGGGATGCAACGGAAGAAGTTATTGAGAACTCATATATGCTTACAATATTCGGATACAGTGCTCCTTCCACTGACAAAGAAGCCGTCAAGTTGCTGAAAAAGGCATGGGGTAATTTGGAAAAAAGGCAACTTGAAGAAGTATCTGTTATTGATGTTGTAAGTGAAAAAGATATTTTGAAAAGGTGGGAGCAGTTTATCCATACACATCACTACAAATATACAAACGATTTTTTCTATTCATATTTGGGGATGTTTCCAAGAAGAAGTTGCGAAACGGTTTTTGCAACGTTTCAATTAAATCTTTCGCCTGATAACAGTAGGGGTTTTAAGGAAGGCATGTCGTGGAGTGATATTAGAAAGACCTTAAGTGGTTTGTTTTCCGAAGAAAGACAGACCCCAGTGAATAAAAATTACCCTTTACACTATCATAAGAAGGACAGCTAATATATATTTCAAGAGAGTATACTGAAGTTCGCAATTTCAAAAAGTAACGGCAAGGCCATTGGTACTCCTTTAGAATGAATGATATCTATGTATTTAAAGAGGAGGAGCAAACCAGAGGATGATAAAAGGGATTTATTGAGGATCGAATTTTATCGAAGGATATTTAGAGGAGTCCCCTTTGTGTGGGTTTACATCCTACCTACGGAGCCAGATAAAGACTACCAAATTGATAAAAGATTTGGTGGTCTTTTTTGATGCGTAAATGTTTTGAAATATAAGGGTTTGGGGGTTGTTGACCCCTGATGAGGCACTGAAAAGTAGAGCTAATTTTGCCTTGCGATGGGCTCGATTCTCATATTTACAAAAATAGGCGTTAAAAGATATACCAGATCATACATCTTTTTATTGCCGGGATGTCAAATCTGGCAAGCTGTGTGCATTGAAAACTTGTGGGTGTGTGCAAAAGATTTTTAGGCAGGGGTGTGTGCATTTTTGGACTGACTTGGATGCATCAATAGCTGTCTTTCAATTTGAACTGTCCTGGGTTGAAGTCGCCACTCACCATGCCGGGAAAGCCTGCCGTTACTCAATGTACAGCCTGATCCGACCCGATTCCACCAAAACAAGACGGTCGTTTTCCAGCTCCTTCAGCGAGCGGTTCAGACTGCGGATGGAGATGCCCACCATCTCCGCAAGAATCTGCTTTGTGTACCGGAAATATCCATGCTCATTTAGATTGAGCTGAATCAGGCGGAATAGCCTGTCCCGCAGCACGGCCCGGTCCGCGTTCACCTTGTCATCGCCCGCACGCAGGAGTCTCACACAATGGATGTAAAGCAAGCGCATGGAGAATTCTTCGTTTTCCTTCCAGAGTCGAAAAAACTGCTCCCGGCTGAACTTGCGCACCTCGCACCGGGTCATCGCAATGATGCTACGATCGCTGGTGATGACGTTTACCATCTCCATTTCACCCATGAAATCACCGGAGTGGTAAATATCAATGATGAGCGGGTCGCTTTCGGCGTCTTCATGAATGAGCTTGGCGCTGCCTTGCATCAGGAGATAAAAGCACTTCAGCGGTTCGTTGGCCCGAATGATGTACTCCCCGGGCGCTACAAAAACGCGTTCGGCGGCGGCCAGATCTTTCGCCGGGATGGTATCCAGCAGCAGTTTTTTTGCGTTCTCACGCTCCATCAGGCGTTCCCCCTATTCCCAAGGACTGTACCCTTACTATACTCGTTTTTTGGCCCACGTAAAGCCCTTTCCGCCCAATTGACCTTTGTGGGGGACAAATAGGGGACAAATGTCCTGTCCTGTGATCGGCTGGGCCGTTATACTCTAAGAGAAGCGTATGATGGCAAAATGCCGGGACCATGAATAACTGAACAAAGTGAACGGGAGGATTTGCTTCATGTCTATAATCCGTGACATTTCTCTCAAGGATGAAGGGCATCAGCGCATAGCATGGGTGGCGCGCCATATGCCGGTGCTGGGTGCAATTGGGGAACGGTTTTCGCGAGAGAAGCCCCTGGAAGGTTTGCGTATCGCCCTTTCAGTGCACCTGGAGGCGAAAACCGCCTATTTGGCTAAGATTTTGACCCGGGCCGGGGCCCAGCTTTCGGTGACCGGCTCTAATGCCCGCTCCACCCAGGATAGCGTTTGCGCCGCCCTGGTGGACGACGGCCTCATGGTACACGCCATGCACGGCGTAACCCAGGAAGAATGCGTGCAGCTATGGAAAAAAGCGCTCTCCGTTCATCCCCATATTATCATTGACGACGGCGGTGACCTGATGGGTCTGCTGCTTTCGGACTGCAAGGAGTATGCGGACTGCCTGCTGGGAGGCTGCGAGGAAACCACCTCCGGCGTGCAGCGGCTCAGGGGTTGGGAACAAAGCGGCAAGCTTGCCTATCCTGCCATCGCCGTCAACGACGCGCGTTGTAAATCCTATTTTGACAACACCTACGGGACCGGACAAACCGTATGGGACGCCATGATGCGCACCACCAATTTGCAGATTAACGGCAAAGTGGTGGTGATGGCCGGATACGGCTTTTGCGGCCGGGGTATCGCTTCCGTGGCCAAGGGGCTGGGGGCCCAGGTGATCGTAACGGAAATTGACCCCATTCAATCCCTGCTGGCCGTCATGGATGGGTACCGGGCTATGTCCATGGCCGAAGCGGCGCCGCTGGGGGATATCTTTGTCACCGCCACCGCCTGCTGCGAGGTGATCCGGCCGGAGCATTTCGCGGTGATGAAGGATAATGCCATCGTGTCCAATGCAGGCCATTTTAATATTGAAATTGATCTGGAGGGGCTGAGGGCCATGGCCCGGGAATGTCTGTCCCTGCGTAAGAACCTGGATGGCTACGTGCTGGAGGACGGCCGCAACATTTGCGTCATCGCGGACGGGGGGTTGGTGAACATCGCCGCCGGAGATGGCCATCCCGCCGAGATCATGGATATGTCCTTTTCGCTGCAGGCCCTCAGCGCCGAGTATATTGCCAAGAATGCGGCGCGCATGTCCCCCGGGGTGCACCAGATTCCGCCGGAGATTGACCGGATGGTTGGGGAACTGAAGCTGGGCAGCCTGGGTGGCAGCTTTGATATCCTGAGCGAGAAGCAAAAGGCATACATGCAATCCCACTAACCATGGACCTATTTTGGAAAGGATGAGACACAATGAAAAACAGGTTCCTTCGGCACACAGCCCTGGCACTGGTACTGGTTCTCCTGCTGATGCTGGCTTCCCCAGCGGCATTGGGCGCGGAGCAAGGGGAGCAACGAATTGTTTGCTTGGCCCCCAGCATGGTGGAAGTGGTCTACTCCCTGGGGTATGGAGATGAAATCGTCGGCTGGTCCCAATATACGGACTATCCGGTGGAGGTTACCCAGCGGGAAGGCTGGATCCCTTATGAAAAGTATGCCTTTGTAAGCGCGGAAGAGGAGCTGGCCAAGGATGTGGCCGTGGTATCCGGCTTCACGGATTACAACGCAGAGCTTTTGGCCCAGCTTGAGCCTACCCTGATCCTGGCGGAAAGCGGTATGCAGTACGGCATGTATGAGGAGCTCAAGGGCAAGGGCTACAACGTTTTGCATTTTGACCCCAGCACCTTGGATGAAGTGTACGAGATGATGCTCCAGGTGGGGGACGCCCTGGGGGCGGCGGATGTGGCCCAACAGCTGGTGGAGGGATATCGGGCGGAAATTGCCCGGATTCAGGAGATCACCAGTAAGCTGCCCAAGGTCAAGCTCTATTACGAAATCGCCCACAAGCGGGACTACGGCGGGGTTTTCTACGGCCCCTACACCGCCGGCTCAGGGACTCCGCTGGATCAGATGGTAGAAATCGCCGGGGGCGAGAACGTCTTTGCCCACCTGGAGGGCGGCTATGCGGATGTGGCGTTTGAGGACATCGTGAAAGCCAACCCTGATGTGATTCTCTCCCCGATGTGGCCCAATGCCGGGGATGAGGAGGTCACTACCATTTTTGAGATCATGACCCGGGAAGGCTTTGCGGATATCTCCGCGGTGAAAACCAGCCGCGTGCTGTACTATGACTCCAGCCTGTTCAAGCGGTACGGGCCCCGTTCCATCACCGCCATCCAAAAGCTGGCGTACCTGCTGCATCCCTATTACTTCGACAATCCCCAGGACTCTGTTTCCCCCTGGGAACTGGGCAGAATCGATGTGTTCTATCCCATTCCCGCGCCCCTGCGCTGACGCGCCTGTAAAGCAAATGTTGATCCCTTGCCTATGAAAGGAGATTCCTATGAGAAAGACAAAAGTGGTGGCCCTGCTGTTGGTGGTGGCTCTGGCCCTGTCCCTGACCGCCTATGGCGAAACGGCCCGGGATCTGCGCATTGCCATTGTCACCAGCCCCTCGGGGGTGGATGACGGATCCTTTAACCAAGACAACTACGAGGGCATTCAGAACTTTCTGAAGAACAGCCCCGGCTCCACTGTAACCCCGGTGCGGGAAACCAGCGTGGAAAACTCCGTGAACGCGGTGGCAAACATCCTGGCGGACTATGACGTTATCGTCACGCCAGGCTTCCAGTTTGCGGGGATTTATGACCTGGCCGTGGATAACCCGGACAAATCCTTCATTTTGGTGGATACCCTCCCCACCGGCGACCAGACTGCGGAGAACATCTACGCGATGCTCTTTGCCGAGGAGGAGAGCGGCTTCTTTGCCGGAGTGGCGGCGGCCCTGGAGACCAAAACCGGCAAGGTGGCGGTGGTCAACGGCATCGCCTATCCCTCCAACGTCAATTATCAGTACGGCTTTGAATCCGGCGTGCAGTATGCCAATAAGCACTATGGGGCTACGGCCCAGACCGTTTCCCTTCCCTCCTACGCAGGCACGGATGTAACGGGGGCTAACGTGGGCGGCAACTACATCGGCGATTTCAGCGATGAGATTACCGGCAAGGTGGTGGGCGAAGCCCTGCTGGCGGAGGGCGTGGACATTGCCTTTGTGGCGGCAGGCGCTTCCGGCAACGGCGTATTCACAGCGGTGAAGGAGCATGGTGCGTCTATGGTCATTGGTGTGGATATCGACCAGTATGACGATGGCGTGAATGGCGACAAGAACATCATCCTCACTAGCGTGCTGAAGGTGATGGGCCCCAATGTGGAGCGCTGCCTAAACGACATTGCCGCCGGGACCTTCCAGGGCCAAAACGTGGTGCTCCATGCGGATACGGATTCCACCGGCTATGTGAGCCGGGATGGCCGCCATCAGCTGAGCGTGGATACCCTGGACAAACTGGCGGAGGTGTATGAGTTGGTGAAAACCGGGGCGATTGTGCCCGCCGCCAACTTCAACGGCCACGCTCCGGATAATTTCCCCGGGCTGTAAACGCTTGTTGCGCCTGGTATAACCCATCGTACCCGCAGTAAAAATCAGGTTTTTCGCCATGGAGGGAAGGCGCTCAGGCAAGAATGATTCCTGCTTGTGCGCCTTCCCGGCATAACCTCATACGATGAGGAGGGTTCATTTTGGCCGATGAGCGCATCATTGTGGACATGCGGAACATCACGAAGGCTTTTCCCGGCGTGGTGGCCAACGACGATATCAGTCTGCAAATTCAAAAGGGGGAGATCCTGGCTCTGCTGGGGGAAAACGGGGCGGGAAAATCCACCTTGATGAGCATCCTGTTCGGCATGTATGCGCCGGATGAGGGGGAAATTTATGTGCGGGGGAGGCGGGTGAGCATTGCTTCCCCCAGCGACGCCGTGGCCCTGGAAATCGGAATGGTTCACCAGCATTTTCAGCTGGTGCAAAATTTTACGGTGACGGAGAATATCATTTTGGGCACCGAGCCCATGGCAAGGGCGGCAGGCGTGCCCTGGGTGGATATCAAGGGGGCGTCCAAAAAGATACGGGAGCTTTCCCGCCGCTATGGGCTGGAGGTGGACCCGGACGCCCTCATCGAAAACCTCAACGTCTCCGCCCGCCAGCGAGTGGAGATTCTCAAAATGCTGTACCGTGAGGCTGAAATTCTGATCTTTGACGAGCCCACCGCCGTGCTGACTCCCCAGGAAATAGACTTTTTGCTGGAGGTCATCGGCAAGCTGCGCCAGGGAGGCAAAACCATCATCCTCATTACCCATAAGCTGGAGGAGATTATGCGCATCGCGGACCGGTGCGCGGTGCTCAACCGGGGCAAGCTGGTAGGTCTGCTGGACGTAAAGACCGCCACCATGGAAGAGCTTGTCCGGATGATGGTGGGCCGGGATATTGCTTTGGAGCTGACAAAGCCCGAGGCTAGCTTCGGCAAGCCCGTGCTGGAGGTGCGGGATCTTACCGTCGCCAATGCGGATGGCTTTGAGGTGGTGAAGGAGGTGAGCTTCACAGTGCGCCAGGGCGAGATTTTTGCCATCGCGGGCGTTGCCGGCAACGGCCAGGTGGAAATTGCGGACGCCATCTTCGGCCTGCTGCCTGTGAAAAGGGGCGGCATTGCCCTAAACGGCGCGGACATTACCCGCAGCCCCGTCCGGGACAGGGTGGAACAAGGGATTGCCTATATTCCGGAGGACCGCCAAACCTATGGGCTGATTCTGGATTTTACATTGTCGGACAATCTGTCCATGCGCAAATATTATAAGCCGCCCTTTTGCAGCCGGGGGTTTTTGCGCAGGGATCTTTTCGACCAATATGCGCAGAGGCTGATTGAGGCCTACGATATCCGCTCCGGCCAGGGAGCCCGCACCACCATCCGCTCCATGAGCGGCGGAAACCAGCAAAAAGCCATCATCGCCCGGGAGGTTGAGCAAAACGCGCCTTTGATCATCTTTGTGCAGCCCACCCGGGGGTTGGATATCGGAGCCATCACCAGCATAAGGGAGCGCATGGTGGCGGAGCGTACTGCCGGCAAGGCAGTGTTGCTCATCTCACTGGAGTTGGACGAGATTATGGCCTGCGCGGATACCATCGGCGTGATGTACAACGGCAAGCTGAACAAATGCGTTCCCGCAGATGAAATTACCATGAACGAAATCGGAGAATACATGATGGGGGCGAAGCAATGATGAAAATCAACGCAAAGTCCAAGAGCGCCCTGGGCTTGTTGCTGGGCGGTGAACGCCGGCAAATGGTCATGATCCCCCTTTTCGCGATCCTGGTGAGCCTGGTGGCCATATCGGTAATCGTGCTGTGGATCGGCAAGAACCCCTTGGACATTTTCCGTAGCCTGCTGCAGGGTGCGGGCATTCTTCCCCGCCCGAACTATTCGGCGCACCAAAGCGTGTTCACGGCTTTTTTAGATACCCTGGACGCGTACACGCCGCTGTTGTTCGCGGCCCTTGCCGTGGCGGTGGCGTTTCAATCCAGCCTGTTTAACATCGGCGTATCCGGACAGATGCTTCTGGCGGGCTTCCTGGCCACCGCGCTGGTGGGGTATAGCGGCTTGCCTGCCATCATCGCCCGGCCCCTGGTGATCCTGGTCGGCATTTCCGTGGGAGCGCTGGTGGGGGCTCTGATCGGCTGGCTGAAGCATCGTTTCAATATCAACGAGGTGGTTTCGTCCATCATGCTGAACTATATCTTTCAGTATGCCATCGCCTACTTTATTACTACGGGCTATATTGACCCGGTTACCCGCCAGTCCCGCAACATCGTGGCGGCTGCCAGGCTGACCCTGAAAGACGTGCTCCTTGGCGGCAACAAATTCAGCATTCCGCTATGCTTCCTGCTGGCGCTGCTCTGCGCCATCGGGCTGCATCTGTATTTATCCAGAACCCGGCAGGGGTATGATCTCAAGGCCGTGGGGCTGGCGCCCAAAGCAGCGGGGTATGCGGGGATCCGCATTGGAAGAACGTTGATTTCCACCATGATGATTTCCGGGGCACTGGCGGGCCTGGCCGGGGTTACATACTATTTGGGATATTATGCATCCATACGGCCTAACGCCCTGGCAAAGCTGGGCTTTGACTCCATTGCGGTGGCCCTGGTGGGAAACGCCCACCCCATTGGGATTGTGTTTTCTTCCTTCCTGATTACGGTTTTGAGCAAGGGCAGCACCTACATGAGCAGCAGCGTGGGGGTGCAGCAGGAAATCTCATCCTTGGTCACGGGAATGATTCTGCTGTTCACCGCCTGCGGCTCCTATATCCGGGAGAAGCTGAGCACGACGGTGCCCCGGGCGGGAAAGTGAGGCGACGGTATGGAAAGAATCATCATTGACGGCCTGTCTTTTGCGCTGCCGCTTCTGATTATCGCCATTGGCGGCATCTATTCGGAGCGCAGCGGCATCACCAATCTAGCCTTGGAGGGGCTTTTGGGCTTCGGAGCCTTCGCCGGAGGCCTGTTTTTGGCGCTGACGGGGACACTATACCCATCGGGGTCCGGCCTGCCCATGTATCTTGCCCTGGCGGTAGCGTCTTTGGGAGGGCTGCTGTTTGCCACACTCCACGCGCTGATGTGCATCCGATTCAAGGTGAACCAGGTGATCAGCGGCGTGGTGGTAAACATCCTCTCCATGGCCATCACCAGCTTTCTCACCAGCCAGATCAATGCCAGCGTATTTGGCAATCCCTCGGATAAGTTCATGTTCAGCGTATCGCCCCGCATTACGGTGCCGTATCTCAGCCAAATACCGGTTTTGGGCGCTGTTTTCAAGAATTTTTATCCCTTTGAACCCATCATTTTGCTTTTGATGGTCATCGCTTGGTATTTTCTATATCGTTCCCGCTACGGCATCCGCCTGCGGGCCTGCGGCGAGAATCCCCAGGCGGTGGATGCCGCCGGGGTGAAGGTGGCCCGGATACGCTGGATTGCTGTGCTGCTATCCGGCGCCTTTGCCGGACTTGGCGGCATGTGCTTTGCCTACTCCATCTCCACCAACTTTTCAAGCAGCGTATACTTTGGCGCGGGATACTTGGCCATTGCGGCGCTCATCTTCGGGAACTGGAAGATCGTGCCTACCTTTGGGGCCTGCCTGCTGTTCGGGTTCGCCCGCTCCGGAGCCTACGAGCTCATGAAGGTGATGGAATTGTCTAGCAGCTTTTCCTACCTTGCCATGACCATCCCTTACCTGCTGACCCTTGTCTTGCTTGCGTTCTTCTCAAAGAGCAACCGTGCGCCCCGGGCGTTGGGCGAGAGTTACGACAAGGGAAAACGGTGATATTGCTGGGCTGGAGGCCTTTTTGGCGATAGTTGTTCCCGGCGGGTCAGCCTTGGGGCGGCGCGATCTCTTTTCGCGCACCTAGATATCTATAGATATAGAGATGTGTTTCTGTGGCGATAAGCAATCATTTTTGATTGGGATATTGCATATTGGTTGCAGCGAGCTACGCTTGTTCGTGGAGCTGGAGGTAGTTCAATCTTTTGGGCAAAAGACACCATTCCTTTTTCGATAAGATAATTCGAAAAGGGGATAGTATCTAGCGTTTGAAATCAACCGCGGGTAGGGTATAATCAAAGAGGAAGCCTAAAGCACACCCCGCTCCCAAGCTGTTTGACACCCAAAAGGAGACGCAAAGGATGATCTATTTCGACAACGGCAGCACCTCCCACCCCAAGGCCCCCGGGGTAGCCCGGGCGGTTCTGGAAGTGTTGGAAAACGGCTGCTTCAACATCAACCGGGGAGGATATGCCGGAGCCTACGAAATGTCGGCTTTGGTGTTTGATGCCCGGGAAAAAATCGCGGCGCTGTTTGGCTGCCCCACAGGCAGGCAGGTGGTGTTCACCGGAGGCGTTACCCAAGCCCTGAACATGGCGCTGAAAGGGCTGCTGCGCCCCGGGGACCAGGTGGTGACCACCCAGATGGAACACAACGCCGTGGTGCGCCCCCTGGCCCAGCTGGAAAAGCAGGGGGTGCTGGTGGAGGTGGCCCGCTGCGGCCCGGACGGCCTGCTGGACCTGGCGGACATGGAGGCCAAAATCACCGGGTATACTAGGCTGGTGGTGATGACCCACGCCTCCAACGTGTGCGGGGCGGTCTTGCCCATCCGGGAGGTAGGGGACATGTGCCGAGCGCGGGGGGCGCTGCTGCTGGTGGACAGCGCCCAAACCGCCGGGGTGCTGCCGATCTCCATGGAAAAGGACCACATCGACATGCTGGCCTTTGCGGGGCATAAGGGGCTCCTGGCTACCCAGGGAATCGGCGGGCTGGTGCTGTCCCAGGAAATTGGGGAAAAGATGACGCCCCTGATGGCCGGAGGAACGGGCAGCCATTCCCATCAGGCGGAGATGCCCCGGGAGCTGCCGGATCGGCTGGAGGCAGGGACCCTGAACCTTCCCGGCATCGCGGCCCTTTCCTCCTCCTTGGACTATCTTGCGAAAGTGAGCATCGATACCATCTATGCCCGGGAAATGGCGCTGCTGCAGCGGCTGACGGACGGGATTCGGGCCCTGCCCCAGGTGCGCCTGGTGGGGCCGGAAAACCCTGCGGACAAATGCGCTGTGGCCGCCTTGGATTTTCCTGCCCTGGACAATGCCGCTGTGGCCGCCCGGCTGGATGAGGAGTACGGCATTATGACCCGGTGCGGCCTGCACTGTGCGCCCCAGGCCCATCAGGCCCTGGGCACCTTCCCCCGGGGCGCGGTGCGCTGCTCTTTGGGGCACCAAAACACAGAAGCGGAAGTGGACAGGCTGCTGGCGGCCCTGGACGAAATCCTTCAAGGCAGGTGACGGATATGGAGATCAAGCAACTGGAAGTATTCGCCTGCGTGGCCCAAACCCTCAACTTTTCCAAAGCGGCGGAAATGCTGCATATTTCCCAGCCCACCGTCAGCGCCGGCGTCCGCTCCCTGGAAAAGGACCTGGGGGCCCAGCTGCTGATCCGCAACACCAAGGAGGTGGCCCTCACCAAGGCGGGGCTGGAGTTGCTGGCCTACGCCCAAAAGATCCTGGCCCTGCGGGAGGAGGCGCTGCACAGCCTTGGCGGCCAGGACACCCAAATGCAGGGCGCTATGGACATTCTGGCCTCCACCATCCCGGCCCAGCATTTGCTGCCGGAGATCATCGCCGCCTTCCAGCGGCAATGGCCCAACATCCTGTTCCGGGTGCAGCAGGCGGACAGCCGCCAGGTGGAGCGGGAGATGGGAGGCTTCCGGTATGATTTTGGCCTGGTGGGCACCGTCCCCCAGGACCAAAGCCTCATTCACTGCCCAGTGTTTGAGGATGAGCTGGTGCTGGTGATCCCAAGCGACGCGCCGGAAAGCCCCCGGGAGATCCGGGAGAACTTTGCGGCCTATGTGACCTCCGCTCCCTTTTTGATGCGGGAAGCGGGCTCCGGCACCCGCATCGAGATGGAGGGAATCCTGACCAAGGTGGGCGTGAATCCGGGGGATTTGCAAGTGCGGGCATACTTTTCCGATGCTCACGGCATATTAGGGGCCATCTCCCACGGCATGGGCATCTCCCTCATTTCCAAAGTCGCCGCCGCCCTGTATGTGGAGCAAGGGCTTGTGCGGGCGGTGGAGATGGACGGCCCGCTGTTTCGCAGGCAAATCCATCTGCTGTACAACAAGGAACGCTGGCTCTCCCCCATGCAAAAGGCCTTTGCCCGCCATGTGGAGCGGTTTTACCGGGGTGGCCCGCAGCAGGAATAAACCCATGGCTCATCCCATACCAAAAGGCCGGAAGGAATGCATTCTCCTTCCGGCCTTTGGCACCGCTTACGGGGTCACCAGCACATTGTACTCCCCGCGGGGAACCACCTCTCCCACCATGCAGCAAGGAAGCTCCAGCGTTCCAAGCTCCACCAGCAAAGCGTCCGCGTCCCGGGGATCCACGCTGAGCAACAGGCCGCCGGAGGTTTGGGGGTCAAACAAAATTTCCTCCATGGGCATGGACAGGCCCTGGAGGCTCACCTTATCCCGCAGGAAATTGCGGTTTTTCGTGCCGCCCCCGGTGATGAGGTATTCCTCCGCCAGCCGGTATGCCTCGGGGATATAGCGCACGCTGCTTGCCTGTACCTGGATGGAGTACGCGGGGGTGACCATCTCGTTCAGGTGCCCCAGGAAGCCGAAGCCCGTCACGTCGGTACAGCTATGGACACTGTAGCGCTTCGCGATCTCAAAGGCGTGTTTGTTCAGGGTTTGCATGCTTTGCACCGCCTGGAGGTAGCTCTCCTCCGAGGCTTCCCCCGCCTTATAGGAGGTGGTCACCATGCCCACCCCCAAGGGCTTGGTGAGGATGATCCGGTCCCCGATCTGGCAGCGGTTGTTATAGAGGATTCGGTCCGGGTGCACAACCCCCGTGACGGAAAGGCCGTACTTGGGCTCCTTGTCGTTGATGGAATGCCCGCCACACAGCACGCCCCCGGCCTCCAGCACCTTTTCCGCGCCGCCCCGGAGGATTTCCCCCAAGATGACCGGGTCCTCCTCCTCGGGAAAGCAGACGATGTTCAGGGCGGATTTCACCTCGCCCCCCATGGCGTAAATATCGCTCAGGGCGTTGGCAGCGGCGATTTTGCCGAACAGATACGGGTCGTTGACCATGGGCGGGAAAAAGTCCAGGGTGTTGATGATGGCCAGGTCATCGGTGAGTTGATACACCGAGCCGTCGTCCGAGGTATCAAAGCCCACCAGCAGACGGGGATCGTCAAACTGGGGGATGCTGGAGAGAACATTCTTCAGCATCCCCTGGGGCAACTTGGCGATGCAGCCGCCGCAGGCCGTGAACTTGTTGAGCTTGCGCATATCCATGGTTTATTCCTCCACCGCCGTAAAGGCGCCCGTTGGCCCAATGCTAAAACAGCCTTCCATATCCTCATGTTCCGCGGGACTCGGGGCCGCCTCCGCCTGAAGCCGCACACAGACCCCGCAGGAAGCGCTGAGCTCCCGGGGAACGGGCATCATCCGGGCGGGCACGCCGCTGCCCCGGCAATGCTTATGAAAGCGCATGGCCCCGTAGTGGGTGTAAAAAGTGACCAGGTATTCCATAGGCCTTATTCCTTAGTGAGGGTCATGGTATAGAGCCCGTTCCCGCCCTCCACCGCAACCCGGAACCCCTTAGACTGGGCGAAGCGGCTGCAGTTCTCCACGCACACCTGGCTATCCACCCGCAACTCGATTTCCTCCGTCCCGTCGATGACCCGCTTGAGCTGAAGCACCGGCTCCGGGCAGGAAAGCCCGCAGGCGTCCACGATTGTTTTCATGCCCATTCCTCCTTATGCTTTGGATGATTTTTTCACGTTGAAACCGGCAATGGCAAACAGGATGACGGCGCAGATAAAGAACGCGATCCGCCCGCCAGGGGTGGTGCCCGCGCCCGAGGAAGCCAGGCCGAAATTATGGGCGACGGCGGCCCCCGCCAGGAAGCCCAGCACCGTCACCCCGGCGTCGCTATTGCCGCTGCCCGCTAGCACCACCTGCCGCAGGGGGCACCCGCCCAGCAGTACCGATCCAAACCCCACCAGATACAGGCCCAAAATGTTCCAGAGCCATTCGGTGTGGGCAATGGGCTGCCCGGCGAAGCCCAGCTTGAAGTTACCGGTGATGAGGTTGCCCACCAGCACCGTGACCAAAATGGCCGCGTAGCCGCCCACCATCCGGAAATCCTTGAACAGCACGGCGTCCCGGATGCCGCTGATGAAGCACATGCGGGAGCGCTGGGCCACCACGCCCACGATGAGCCCGCCCGCCAAAGACAGCAGCAAAGGCGCTCGCAGGGAGCCAGGGCCGGCTTGGCTGAAAAAGAGGAACGCGGGCGCGGCCACCAGCAACGCCAGCAGCAGCACATTGGCTACCGTGAAGGCGACCCCTTCCACCAGGGGCTGGTCATAGCTGCGCCTGAGGGAAAAGCCCCGGTTCAGGAAGAAGATCCCCGTGAGGATGCCCCCGGCAAAGCCCACCAGGCCCACCAGGGCGTTCAAATCGCCCCCGGCCATCCGCAGCACCATCCGCAGCGGGCATCCCAAAAAGATCAGCGCCCCCACCATGACGCACATGGCTAGCACGAACCGGGTGAAGGGGGAGGAGCCCCCCTTGGGTGCGAAATCCTTCTTCACCAGCCCAATGAGAAACGCTCCGATGATAATGCCGATGATCTCGGGCCGGATGTACTGCACCGCCTCGGCCCGGTGCAGCCCCAGGGCCCCGGCGGTATCCCGCAGAAAGCAAGCGATGCAAAATGCCATATTGGCAGGGTTCCCGAAAATCCCCAGCACGATGGACACCAGCCCCACGACGACCCCCGCCGCCACAACGCCCCATTTTTTGCCCATTTTGATGTTACGCCCCCTTTATGTGTATAGGGATATCATAACGGAAAATAGGAAAATTTTGAAATTGGAATGTTCGATAAAAGACGGGGGATTGATCGGGAGGCGTAATGATGGAAGGAATCAACCGTCCCACAGAACATAGGGATGAAACGACGGTGTGTTTCGCATTGCTACAACCGGATTGGCAGGGTGGCAATGACGCCAATGAAAACGGAAAAGTTTGCGCTGTGGAGGTGGAGGCTTTGGGATAGCAACAGGACAGGCTGAGGCAAGGATGTGTACGTTTTGTAGCGTTGGCCCTGTCCTTGCAATTTCCATCTTGGAAGTGTCCAGCTTGTTTCCCAAAACAACACCCTTGACAATTCCTTAGATCAGAGCCTATATAGACCACGGCGGAAGCCCCGCATCAAAAACATATAGCGCCTGAGGTGCAGTAGAGTCACGCTTTGCACCCTCGCTTCGACATATGCTTTTTGATGATAGGCGCTGTCTGAGCCTGATATAAGGGGTGAGGTCTGGATGAATATATTCAGGGCGCCTTTGCGTTTTGTGGAGGAAATGCCGGTGGGAGAGCTTTTGAAGGTGGAAAATGAGTTCTTTGAAACTGCGTTGGAAATCCGAAGTAAGCTTGGTAAGAGAGCATATCTCATCGATCACTACGTTTCCAAGGTTTTCAGCGTCATAAACGCCAAGATGACCGCAGATATGGTTGAAGCCGGCATACGGGCTTATGGAGAGTTGATCCATTCAATTCACCTGGGGGCGGACGATGAAAATAAAGAACTGCTTTCTCAGGTTCAGAGGACAAAGCAAACCTATCGACATTACAAAGGGCTGTATCAGGAAGAGTCCACAGCCAGAAGCATGACCGCGATTGTCATCAAACAGGAGATGTTGCCGAGGCTGGCCCAAAAGTTCATCGGTGAGCATTTACATGCCTTGGCTAGTATTTACGATGAGCTTCGGCTCAATGAACTGTATGAATTGATTGGTAAAGCGGTGGGGGAGGAGATCATGGAACGCCTCAACAGCCTCCTCAAAAGGTCCTTTCTTATCGCGATACCAACAAGTCTTTTTTTGCAAGGCTTCATTCAATGCTTCATGGATGATTTGATGACCAAGGATATTGAAACCAACAAGGTAATTTTCCAACTCTGGCTAGATGAACTGGCGAGGAACAAGGAGCGGGGGAATGGAGGAATAAGCGGATGCTGAACTACCGGGAGCTTGGAGCTCAGATTCGTATTCTACGCCGCAGACATGGCCTTACCCAGGAGCAGCTTGCGGAAATGGTGGATGTAAGTACGAGCTTCATTGGACATGTAGAGCGGGGGACGAGAAAGGCGAGTCTCCAGACCATTGTTAAGATCGGAGCGTGCCTACAAGCCTCCCTAGACCGTCTTTTGCTTTCGCAGCCCAGCAGAGAAATACTTGCTGGGTATACTGTTGAAGAGATCAAAAAAGCTGAAGAACTTCTGGAGATAGCTTTGAGGATGTGTAAGCATAAGGAATGATTCTGGCGATCCTGTGGGAGATGTATTTGGTTGCTCCAAGAGGCTTGAGAAAGAGGGCTTTAGTAACCAGATATCCTTGCGGATGGCAGGCCTATCCGGTGTGGTAACGTGCTACTTACGGGCCATCCTTGACAATCCTTTGAAAGGCGCTCATCCAGTTCTATTATAGAGGAACTGTCGGACCACTGCACTCCTTTTTATACGCCAGGATGCATTTGCTATGCACAAAACGGTGCATGATTTCGTGGTGATGGCTGAGAGCCACCTAAAGTGGGTCCAGCATCATGCTCTTTTCTTTCCTGTTTCCTACCCGTTCTTTAGGGTGTTGTCTGGAAGTTGGGGAGTAGGGGACAAACGGGCAGCTTTGCCACCATAGCCGAAGGTGACTCGACCATCCAGCGTGGTATTCTTCCTAAGGAGGAAGCCCTATCAACCCTAACATGAATGCTGGCTGCATCCCAGCCCGACGGAAAAGTATGGTATTATTGCCTTAAGAATGGAATAGGGGAGGGAACATCTGTAATGAGAAAAACGCTACGGATTGCGCTGGTGTGCTTGCTATGCCTGGGGATGACCTTGAATGCTTTAGCAGCCCAGGAGAGTGAGGGAATCGTCTTTTCTGACACTGTGCTGGAACAAAAGGTACGAGAGGCCTTGGGCAAGCCGGAGGGGCCTATCACCCCGGAGGACGCGGCTAGGCTGGACTGGCTGAACGCCGATGCGTCCCAGGACACGCCGGACAACGAGCTCATCCACGACATCTCCGCGCTGCGCTCCTTTGTCAACCTCATCGGCGTAAAGCTGAATTCCCAGGCCATCAAAGACATCTCTCCCCTGGCGGACTTGTCCAATCTCAGGGAGGTCTGGCTGCTGGGCAACCCTGTGGAGAACCTGGAGATACTTGGCTCTCTCACGGGGCTGGTGAAGCTGGGCTTTGACAGCGGGTTCCGGGAGCTGCCCTTCCTCAAGAACCTGACCCAGCTGGTGGAACTCCGGATGGACGCCTGCCGGGCCCTGCCCCCAGAGCTTTCCCAGCTCCAGCAGCTCGAAACGTTCTGTTCCCTGGGTGGGGAGCTTAGCGACATCAGCCTCCTTGCCCAGCTTCCCCGCCTCACCACCGTGGACGTGAGCTGGAACCTGGTCAAGGACCTGACGCCTCTTAGCAAGCTGCCCCTGACAGGGCTGTACATCGCCGGCAACCCAATCCTGGATTACAGCCCCCTGCGGGACATCGCGCCCAACCTGCTGGGCCAGGACTTTGACTCCGCGCTGATCCTGGCCCAGGATATCCCCGAGGACCCGCTGGAGCTTTCCGATCCTAACCTGGAATTCGCGCTGCGGGCCTCCCTGGGCATTCAGGACAGGCCCGTCACCCTGCGGGACGCCTTTGCGGCGGGGAAGCTGGAATTGCACCACAGGGATGATCAGCCCGGCCCCATCACCGACATTTCGCCCCTGAAGGACTTTGTGAACCTGAACACCCTGAACCTGGAGGGCCAGCAGGTGTCCGACCTGAGCCCCCTCGCGGGCCTGACCCACATGGACTGGCTCAACATCCGCTACAACCAGGTCAGCGACCTCACCCCCCTGAAAGGCATGACCGTGCTCAAGGCCCTCTACGCGGAGGGGAATCCCCTGAATGGCCTGTGGCCGCTGGAGGGCCTCACCTCCCTGCGCGTCCTCTATCTGGACCGGCAGGGCAACGACCAGACCCCTCTCGAAGCCCTGATCCCAGCCCTGGAGGAAACCAACCTGATGCGGGTGCCGGACGATATCCCCGCCGACCCGATCCCCATGCCCGACCCCGCCCTGGAAGCCATCCTGCGCATCCCCACCGGGGTCAAAGATCGGCCCATCACCTACCGGGACGCCTACCGGATCACGGAGATTCAGCAGGGCGTGGAAAAGATGTGGGAGGAGGTCAGCGACCTGACCGCCCTGTCCGCCTTTGTCAACCTGGAGCGGCTGATGGTCTTCGGTTCCAAGGTCAGCGACCTTTCTCCGCTGGCGGGCCTGGGCAAGCTGAACACGCTGGCGGTGGATGCTTCCAAGGTCAGCGACCTGACCCCGCTTTCCGGCTTGCATGGGCTGGGGTATCTGGAGCTGAGCGGCAATCAAATCACAGACCTGACCCCGCTGCAAAGCCTTACGGGCCTTGGGGGACTGGACGTTTCCCACAACAAGATCACGGATTTGAGGCCCCTGTACGGCCTCCAGAACCTCGGCGTCCTTCGGATCAGCCACAACCTGACCCCGGATGCCAGCGCCTTCAAGGACATCGCCAAGAACCTGAAGGACAAGGACTTTGACCCCGATAAGCCCATGGAAACCGATCAGCCCGAAGACCAGCCGGAAGGCCAATCCGAAGGCTTCCTCCAGCCCGAAAACCCCGATAAAGTCATCAAATTCCCCGACAAGGTGCTGGAGAAGCGCGTCCGGGAAGCCCTGAACAAGCCCGAGGGGCCCATCACCGCCATGGACGTGGCTTCGCTTGACGGCTTCCTCAACCTGAGCAACGAATGGCAGGAGAAGTTCCCCAAGGGCTCCCAGATCACCAAGCTGGATGGTATCGAATACTTCATCAACTTGAGAAGTCTTGACATCAGCTGGCACAAGATTAAGGATATCAAGAAGCTGTCCGGCCTGACCCAGCTTGAACACCTCCGGGCCTTCGGCAACGCCATCCAAGATGTGAAGCCCCTGGCCAATCTGGTGAACCTCATCAGCCTGAATCTGGGCGGCAACAAGATCAAGTCCGTGAAACCCTTGGCTGCCCTTACGAACCTGACGGAGCTGCTGCTTGCCGACAATCCCATCAAGGACTTCTCTCCTCTCAAGGACATCTACCCCAAGCTCCAAAATAAGGATTTTGAAATGAAATAAGGAAATCCCCGCGCCTGTCCCTTGCCTCCCGGTTCGGACGGAGTATAATGAAAGCACGCTCCCATGAACGCGATACAAAGGAGACAAGGGACATGGTGCATCCCCCTTCGGAGATTCAAACCACCCTCAACTTCCAGCGCAGGCTTTTGGAAGCTCCGGATTTTGACGCCTTTCTGCAGGACAACGCTACCCAGATGGTCACCCCCCAGCTTTGCTATTTCCTGGCGAGGTTGTGCCGGGAAAAGGGGCTGACGGCGGGGCAGGTAATCCGCCTGGCTGGCTTGGCCCGAACCTATGGGCACCAGATCTTCAACGGCACTCGCAGGCCCTCCCGGGACAAGTTGATCCAAATTTGCTTCGGGTTGGGGCTGGATGTGGAGGGAGCCCAGGCGTTATTGAAAGTGGCGGAAAAAAGCCCCCTCTATCCCAAGCTTCTGCGGGACGCGGCCATCATGCGCTGTCTGCATGACGGAAAAACCGTGCTGCAACTTCAGGAGTTGCTGAACAGGCTGGGACTTACGCTGCTTGGCGAAGGAGAATCCCATGAGTGAATCTGTGAATGACGCCTTGGCGGAGAGCTTACGGGCGGCATGCGATGCCCAACGGTATCCGGAAGAATTTTTGAGGGAGTATGAGCCCTTCGAATGCTTTGCCCACAACGAAGGCTGCGAGACCCTCCTAGTGAAGCACAAAGCAGCGGGCCTGTTTTATGTGGCCAAATGTTACCGGAAGGCCGACGCTACCGCTCGCGCCTTGGAAGGGGTAATCCTTAAAGCTCTGAGCCATCCCGGCCTGCCCCGGTTCGTGGAGGAATACGAAAACGAGGATTACCTGTGCATGGTCCGTGAGTACGTGGAGGGCACGCCCTTGGATCGTTATGTTGTCCAGCGCAAGCCCGGTCAGGAGAAGACCGTCGGGCTGGCCGTTTCCTTGTGCGATATCCTAACCTATCTCCATAGCCGAACACCCCCGGTGATCCACCGGGACATCAAGCCTAAAAACATAATCGTAGATCACCAAGGGGAGTTGTGGCTAATCGACTTCGGCATTTCCCGGGTGTTTGATCCAAACAAGGTGGAGGACACCGTGTCCTGCGGCACAAGAAATTTTTCCGCACCGGAGCAATACGGCTATGCCCAAACGGATGCCCGGGCGGATGTGTTTTCTCTGGGCATTCTGCTGGGCTGGCTGCTCACAGGTGAATCCAATAGGGAGATGATCCTGCCCCGGATCGTCAGTCGCCGCCTGCGTCGGATCGTGGAAAAGTGCACAGCCTTTGCCCCAAAGGATCGTTATGCAACGGCGGCCAATGTCCGCGCTGATTTGCTGGCCATGGACGGGCGTAGGCAAAGGAGGGCCTTGGGGTGGAGCTGCGCAGTCATTGCGTGCTTATTTTGCCTGTGCGCTGGGTTTGTGCTGGGTCGTTACGCGGAGAGCACGGGTCTGCTGGAGCCTGCCGGAACCGCCGCCTTCCGGGAGCCCTTGGTAGAACAGGCAGTACGCTTGACCCTAGACCTAGGGGAGGGGGAACCGCTTCTGGGAAAGGACTTGCTCAGTGTGACCGAGCTTTTCATCTATGGGGAAAAGGCCGCCGGGGACGGAGCGGGCTACGGAGCCCTCGCCGAGGGAGCCGCCACCAAGGAGGCCCCGGTGAGAAACGGTGGCATGTCTTCCCTTGCGGACATGGCCCTGTTCCCAAACTTGAGCAACCTCCAGGTGGCCTGGGAGGACATTTCCGACCTGACGCCCCTTTCCGGCCTGACCGCCCTGCAAACCCTCGATTTGCGCCATAACCCGGTTGTGGAGGTGTCGCCCCTGGCGGCTCTGTCCCGGTTGGAAGAGGTCTGTCTCTTCGGCACCCGGATCAGCGACCTGTCTACCCTGGCTGGATGCCCGCTACTGTGGCGTATCGACGTGGGGGGCAGCTTTGTCACCTCCCTGAGTTCCTTTGAGGGCATTCCCGCGCTCAAGGACCTGGACCTTTTCAAAGCCCCCCTGTGCAGCCTGAGGGGCGTGGAGAAGCTGGCCTCCCTGGAGCGGCTCGGCCTGTCGGAGGTGGTGGACGGGGACCTGAGCCCTCTGCTGGGGCACCCCACGCTGAAAGAGGTGGAGCTTGCTGAGTCCTTGAGACAAACCGCCCAGGAACAATTGGGGCAGGCGTCCTTTCAAATAGTATACCGCACGAAATGAAGGGATCTACCGCATACTAAAATAGGGGTTCTCCAGATTTGGGCATATCCTCTTGCGCCTGTCTCAACCGTTGCGGAGTTTGATGAAGAACGAGATCGCGGAAAGCGTTCCACAATGCTTGCTTAGCAGTCTCCAGTATAGCCCAATTGCCGGATAACATCAGCCTCGCCAGTGCGCCTTGGAGGATGAAGATGCGAATTGAGATGGTTTGTCCGCCAATAATCGCTAAACCGAAAGTCGGGGGGAAATAGCGTTATCTTTGGGACGGAAGTAAGGCGAGCTTGCCGACACGAAGAGAAGAGATGAAGGACAAAAAGCTAAATGGGGTGTGCAAGACTACGCCCACCCTTTCCTTGGGGTTCCTTTTTACCCGATCGTCAGAAATAGTATTAGCTTATCAAAACACTGGATGTCAAGGATGTCCTCATGTCCAGCGCCATTTCACGAAAATTCTCATGCGCTCAAGCTCATTCCGGGCTTGACTTTTATTTGGATACTTTGCTTAGTCTTGACACTACATCCTGGAGAATACTGATCACGCTTGCCCGGTTACTGCCGGTATCTTCACCCTGCCTCCAGAGCTTGTCAAAATGCGTCTGGAACTCGCGCAGCAAGATGAGATGGTCGGAATGGATCATCACCGGCACCCGTCCCTGCCAGTTGTTGATTCCGAGACTTTGGTTGTACTTCAGGTGCCAGCAGCTGTTTTGGTGCAAAATGGATAGGTCGTCCACTATGACCATGTTAAAGCTTGGGACGTTCTTCAGATAATCAATGTAGCCATTCAGAATATCAATGCATCCCGGCTTGTCCAGATCGATATAACCGCGCTCCATGAAGTACAGTCCGGCCATCCGGCAGGAACCGCGCAGGGCGATGTCGTTTAGACGGGAGAGGGAAAGGATTTCACGGTAGGCGGATCCGGCTTTTAACATGTCATCCATACCGCTTTTAAAGCGCACGAACTCCGAGCTGCGCCATGCATACTCCTCAGCCGAGTACCCTCTGGTTTTCAAATAGCGGTCATAAGCCTCCGGCATCATATAAAGGGGATTGATACTGTCTTTGACGATATCCAGCGCCCCGGGCGTGCAGAACTCCATGTAGAGGATTTCAAGAATACTGCGGGAATAGTTGTCGTCATAGACATTCAGAATGGGCTGGACATAGCGGGCGGCGGTATCAAAGTTGTTTTGCATTTCACGCACAAAGTCAACATTGCGGATCATTGTTGCGATGGGTGGCGCTATCGCCCCCGCTGTTTCTGTCACGAGCATTGCAAAGGTATTTTGCATCAAGATGTGGATGGAGCTTGTGACTGTCTGCGTCATGCCATGTACCACTGAGAGTCGCGCATGGCCAGAGATGAGCGCGGTCATATAGCTATCCAGCAGCTTTGACATGGCCTGAGTATCGCCGGAAACACAGACGATCATATTAACCTGCAGATCATTGGCGGTGATCATCTCGTCAAGTAGCGCGGAAAAGTCCTCGTTCGCCGCTGTGGTCAGTCTGTCGCTGGAGAGGAAGAGGTTCAACGTGGCACCCTTGGGCAACGTGGCTAATTCTGGGCGCAGGGCAAGGACGATTTGCACGATGCCGATTTTTACGTCGCCGCCGGAAAGCTCGGCCTCATGCCGCACTGGCTTCGGCATTGGAGGCGCGCTGCCCGCGATGTCTCCGGGAAGTGAGCCGCCCAGGTTACGGCGTAGCTTGTTACCGTCCGTAGCCAGCCACATGATCAGATTTTGCTGGAAGCGATAGATGGTCGAAATGTCTGTGGGCAGTCCCACTGCCCGAAACTGCTCCTGGAGCCAGTCCATATCGGCCACCCGTTGACTTTGGGAAAGGATATAGCTCACTAGTGCCTCCATCTGCGGGCTGGCGGCCAATAGTCTGCGCTGACCGTTTATAATGCGGCTGACGCTCGACGGTTCGATACCGGTTGCCTTGGAAACCGCGAGATTTGTCAGGCCGAAGTATTCCAACACAGCTTTCAGGTTGTTATTTGGAGTTCGCATGATAGGCCTCCTCTCACGAAAGCATCACAGCCCCACAATGATTTCACCGTCTGCGTCCAGATAAAACACTTCTCCGTCTTTCGTGACCCGCGGGAAGGCTTCCGCGCCGCCGCGCACCTGATCCCATTGGGTGGGAGAGATCACCCTGCCATCCGGGCTCACCACCCCATAGCGCACACCCTCCGCATCGGTGACAAAGCCATGAGTCCACTTGCCGTCGATGCTTTGTTCATCAAACTGGAGGTTTTTCCAGGAAGGCTGAATCATCTATGCGCCGCTGGAATCGATCACACCCCACAGCCTGTCCTTTTTCGCAAAGGCGCGCCCGCCCTGAAAGTCCAATACGCGCTCAAAGGAGTATTCGATCGCCAGCGTACCGCTCCGGTCGATGTATCCCCAGGCGCTGCCTCTGGAAACGGCGGCAAGCCCTTCGCTGAAGTCATGGGCCTCGGACCATTCAGGCGCGATGGCCAGCCCACCCTCCAAAGTATAGAAACCATATTTGCCGCTTTGCTGAAACCGCCACAGCCCTTCCGAAGGAAGATATAAGGACTTGCCGTCGGTAGGGGCCGTGGCCACCACCTTGCCTTGTGGATCAAGGAGACAGGCCTGATCCCCCTTGGCGACGCTGAGCAGACCGTTCTTGTAGTATCTGCTGGCCACCCATTCCCATTGCAGCTCGCTCACCAGCGTTCCCTGCGTATCCACCACACCGTAAAGCGTTTTTCCCTCCCGCGTGCGGGAGAGCAACGCTCTGCCCTCTTTGAAGGGATACCCCATGTCCGCGCCGTAGCGGTCACCCACCTCAAACGCCAGCTTGCCTGGGATGCTGTAATATCCGCCTTCCATGTACACGAGCCCTTCTGAAATGGTCGGATCATACCACTTGAAGACCAGACCGGAAACGTTACCTTGCGCATCGACGAGCCGCCTTTGATGTCCTGCCGCGGTTTGCTCCTCCACCACCCCCGCGCCGTTTTGAAAGGTCTCTGCCGAGCTCCAGCGCGGCTGGCACAACACCTCCCCGTCTGCGGAAAGGTAGCCGTATTGGCCGTTTTGAACAATGACTGCCACGCCCTCTGAAAAAGGCCCAAGCGCTTCCCATTGCGGCTCGCTGACGAATGTGCCGCTCCTGTCCAGCACGCCCCACAACCCGTTTCGGTTGACACGGGCGATCCCGTTTTCAAAGGGCAGAGCCAGATCCAGGACGGGCGCAAGCAGTTCGTTGCCAAGGGGGTCTACCAGCCCGATTTTGCCGTTTTGCCGAAAATACGCCACCCCGTCCTGACTGGCCCAGACCACCCGTTCCCCCGTGGTTTCGGTGATCAGCGCCCCGCGGATATCCTCAAGCATTTTTTCAGTCAGCTTGTTTTCTGCATAAGTATCAAAGCTGTAGCTGGATTCCCAAATGAACTCGCGGGTGGCGGTATCATAGAGCAGGATGCGCGTCTTATAAACGTCTGTCTCCCACCGATACGTCGTGAACTCGATTTGACCGTTGCTAAGCGTCTTTGCTTCCTGCTTTTCATGCTGAGCCTTCCGCGTGCCTGTTGTTTGCATCACCAACGCTATGCTCCGTATCCGGTCCAGCGCGCCGGGACTGACGGAAGCCTCATTTCCATCGCCGCGCACCCCCAGCGCGGAAAAGCTGAGGGTATCGTCGTCCGCAACGGCGCCCCGCATCACGAGGCAGGGCGAGCGGCCCTTGCGGGCATCCGATAGGGTTGCGGTCCAGGATGCCTTTTCCCGCAAACCCTTCACGCTTTCATGCCCAAGCGCGATCCAACCGGGGACGCGAAAGAAAAGGAACGCGGCCAAAGCCAGGACGAAAGGAAGGAAAGCCAGCCATACATACCGTCTCTTTTTCATAGGCTGCAACACCCCCCGCTTTGATAGAGGTAGCCATTTGCGAAGCTGAAAGCGGCTCATTGGCGTTTGAACGCGACCGTGGCGATATCAAAGGGCACGTCGGCGGAGGAAGAGCCGGAGCCAATGCCGCCGGAGTAATGATACACATAAGCCAGGATGCAGGAGGCCGTATCGCCTGTAATGGTGAAATCTGTGATTTGCGTTCTCCCCAGGTTGATTGCGAAAGCCTCCGCACCGGTTCTGTAAGTGCCGCCGTACCTTTCCGTGACGGAGCCGCCCTTCACTTGCGTAACCGTGTTGCCGGACTCAATCCTTATGGCCAGATCCACGATAAAGATCGTTAGATCGTGTAAATCCGTTCCATCTGCGGATACGATGAATGCGGCATACAGCTGATTCGCCTGGGAAACATCCGCCGCGCCGATATACAGGCTCTCGCCAGCTGCCGGCACCGGCAGATCAAACCCGCGCGCCTTCACCTCGGCGGCGCTTGGCGGCTGGATGGCGGGTTTTGCGGCCGGCATCGCCGCGATGGAGTAATTCTGTAAGGTGATCGTTGCAACATCGAACGGCAGGCTGACAGGGGAGCCTGTGTCAGAGTCTGTGTACCGATATACATAGGCCAGCGTACAGGAGGCCGTATCGCCCGCGATGACCAGCTGATTGATCCGTGTCTCACCCAAATGAACATCCGTCGCCTCTTGATTAACGGACAATGCTCCTTTGGCTCTCTCGGTGATGGAACCGGCTGTCACTCGCACAGTAGCGCCGTTATCGTTGTATTGAATATCCACGTTCTCCGAATGGATGGTCAGGTCATGAATCCTATCACCATCAGCGGATACGATAAATGCCAGGTACATTCGTTTTGCCTGCGACACCTCCGCTTCTCCGATATACAGCCGCTCTCCCGTAGCGGGTACAGGCCAGCTAAAGTCTTTGGCAGTGAAGGCTGGCAACTCAAGGGCCGCCGATGGCATTTGCGTTTGGCTTGCCGAGGCGGCGCTTGATAGAACGGGTGTACCCGTCGGCGCTTCCTCCGCCTTGGCTTCCGGTTCGGAATACCGATACGCCAATTTGTTTTCCTTGGCGTATCGCTCCGCCCCAGAGCCTAGTGGCACCACCAGCGTCAGCTTTTCGCACCCCGCGAAAACGCGGTCGCCGAAGGACGTAACGCTTGCCGGAAGCACCGCTGTTTCAAGTGCTGTACAGCCGGAGAAAACTTCCCCGCCGATCTCCTCAACGCCGGATGGGATAGCGACATCACCAAGCGCCTCGCATCCCTCAAACAGCCCGTTTTCAATGACCTTCAGCTTCTCTGGCAAAGCCACCGCCCGCAGCGGGGAACCGGCAAACGCATAGGGTGCTATGTCCAGTATTTCTTCCGGTACAGAATACTCCGTCTCCGTGCGCGAGGCCGGGTAGACAAGCAGGACGGTTCCGTCCCGATTCGTCAGCACGCCACCGGTCCACCGGAGTGCGGGCTGCTGATCCGAAATGATAATTTCCCGAAGCTGCTTGCACCCCGCAAACGGATTATCTCTGAAGTCAGTTACGGTGTCGGGGATATTAATGCTTCCCAGTGCCGAGCCGCAAAAGGCAAGATCGCCTAGCGTTGTCAGTCCCTCTGGAAGCTTAAGATGGCGCAGGCTTTGTGTTCCGCTGAACGCGTAGCCGCCAATATACTTCAACGTGCTGGGAAGCTTGACGCTTTCCAGCCGCAAGCAGTTTTGGAACGCGCTAGAAATAATTTCCGTGTAGCCCTCAGGGATTTCCAGCGAAACAACAGAGCTTACTCTGGCATCCCTAAAAGAATAACCCCCGATGCCCGTAATGGGATGACCGTCCAGCTGCGCGGGCAGCGTGAGGATCGTCTCGCTGCCATTGTACGCTCTAATGACGGCATTCCCACTTTCATATAAATCGTAACCATAATCTCCGCTGACAAAATAGCCGGTTTTCTGGCATCCGCCAAGGACGGCAAGCAACGCAAGACAAAGAGCCATGATGGCCGCTTTTTTCATGAGGAAGCGCTCCTTTTCCTGCTCCTGATGTCGGGACTGTCTTGGGAAAGTCACTCCGGAACAGGGTTTCATGGCGGAAAGCTTTTTAGCCGCGCCATCCTTGATCCTCTTTTGGAATAAAGCTGTCAGGAGGATAAGCGCCAACCCGGCAGAGTAGGCTCTCCGCTGTTTCAAGCTCAGATTCATAGGCTGTTCTCCTTTGGTTGGCGGGCTATTTGGGCTCCGGGATATCCAGGGATACGGCAAACACTTCCGCGCCCTCTGAAAGGACGCTCACCTTCAACTTACCTCCCGCAAAGGTATCCTGAATGGAGTTGAACTCCACAAAGCTCACATCCCACGAAGGGGTGTAGCCTTTGCTGCCGTCCTGGGCGATTGTCTGCTGAAACAGCGTGGCGGTTTTGAACAACAGCAGGGTTCCCGGCGTGAATATGCCGTTGTCATAGAACGAGGTTTTCTTTGCGGGGATGGTATAGCGAAAGGTGTTCAGATTGACGGCGTCCAGCCGGTATCCTTCGCCGTTGGCATAGTCGGCAATAGAGAAATGGACTTGGGATTTTTCTTGATCCAAACTTCTTGCCGTAGAGTACACCTTCCCTTGCAGCGCGCCGTCCTTTGACTCCAGTTCAATGCGAACCTCCGCGCCGGGCAAGCCCTGCGCAAAAGCCACATCACAGGAGATGCTGCCCTCGTGCCAGATCAAATCCCTCACATAGGTTCCGGCCAACCCGGCTTCCGCGTATTGATAGAGAGCCTTCATATTGACGTTGTGGAGAAACGGCTCCACGACATCCATCGCCTCCTGATAGCGTCCCAGGCGCAAATCCTCCTGCGCCTGGGCGTACAACGCCCACTTTGCGTCCTCGGCAAGTTGTTTGGCATCCTCATATCGTCCCAATTCGGCGAAGGCTTCATAGGCCTCAATGTACGCGCCGTCTTTCATCAGCGCCTGGGCATCCTCGTATTTTTTCGCCTCCCCGCAGGCGGTGAGGGTCAGAAGGAGCATGGCAAGCAGGAACCATAACATAGCTTTCTTCATGGCTTTCCTCTCCTTTCATCTTTTGGCTGGCCACTGAGGCTCTGGCGTACCGCCACTCTACGCCTTGATGGCGACGCTGCCGCCGCTTTTCTGGCAGGCCGTCAGCGTCAGCGCCAAGCAAGGAATAGGCAGGCTCATCTTCATCCGCTTCATGGCTTCGCGCCTTTCCTCAGCGCCGCCCCATGCAGCCCCGCTGCCAGCAGGAACAGCGCGGCGCATCCAATCCCCGTCGGCGTCAGCGAGCCTGGTACGCCCGTTGCCTGCTTCATTAGGGTGGGAAGCAGCAGCAGCCCCGCCGCCAACGCCGCGCTCAGGGCGCAGGCCGCCCATCCGAGGATTTTGTGCCGGTCAAGCAGCGTCGCGGAAAGGGAAAGGGAAGCCGCGACCGCACAGAGCGCGATGGCAAGGGGCAGCGACTGTCCCAGGCAATCAAAGCCCGTATAACTGAAACTCTCCGTATAATTTGCGGTGGCGTTCATGATTCCGCTCATGCTGTTCCACACGCTTGCACCAAAAGCGGAGGAACTTACAGCATCCATCTGCTCCCGGGAAAAGGGATTCATGGAAACCGTCTGGGTTTGGCTCCCCGCCACCAGGGTACCTGTCAGGAACAGCGCCAGCCCGGCAACCGTCAAAATAAGCGCCGCCAAAGCGAAGAAGCGTTTATTTTTCATGCATCCTCTCTCCTTTGTAATCCTCTGTCGATCTTGGTTTTGTTCTTTCAGAGCAGGTTTGCATTGGTTCTTGGGATATGGTAGCAAACTTGGTTTGATGCCACGCTCACGGCTCCCGGCGCGTGCTGTAATCCTTTGCTTTCCTCATTCTCCGGCTGCTATAGCCTCATCAATGCAGATCTTCCTCATCCGCTCCGTAAAGCGGCATATTGCCACCCTCCACCACCTTCAGGGTCACGGTGTGGTAGTAGTTGCTGTTCTTCACCTCAAACAGGCCCGTTTTGCTAAACTCGGTTTCGTCTCCAAACAGGGCTTCTTCCCCGTACCAAATGGAGCCGCTGGCCATCACAAAGTAGTAGTCTCCCTTGGGCACCCGCAGGGTGCAAGTGGAGCCCGGCCTGACAAAGCCCGCCACCGCCAGCTCGTCGGTTTCATAGTCACGCAGCTGTACATAATAGGCGACGGAATCCTTGGGGGCCTTTACATTCACCTTGGTACCGCTCTTGGAGCCGCTCAGCCAGCCCGCCTTGGGAAACTCCTGGGCGGCCTCGTCGGGAAGGCCCTGGGCATCGTCATCCAGATCCTCCAGCGCCCCGCTATAGGCGTAAGCGGCCAGCATATCCTCATACTCTCCGCTGTAAAAGGGTTCTCCGTCCACGCTCAGGGAGATGGGAAAGACCTCCTTACCCTTCTTTTTCATGGAGAAAACGTTGTCCGCCAGCGCCCGCAGCAATTCCTTTTCCACCCGTTCGCCTTCCCACCGCTGATCGTAGGGCATAAATGCCAGGGCGTTCAGGGCGCCGGTCCTGGCGTTTTCCAGCAACTGCGCAATATCGACACCGGTGCACTTCAGCTTGAGGGCGTAAGGGCCTCCGGTTACGTCCAAGGATTGCTTGACCTGCCCGTAGAAAAACGATGCCCACTGCTCCGCGTTCAGGCCTGACAGCGTACTGCCGCGCTCGCTGATCCAGGCCAGGAAATCAGAGGAAGGGGAAAGCAGATCCTCCGCCTTTTTTACCCCTTTTCCGAAGCCGTCATAGAGCAGTTCTTCCACAACGGCGCTTAGCACCAGCTGATCCTTGAAGGCTTTCAGGGAAGCGGCGGCGGCCTTTTTCACGGCGCTTTGCAGCCCCTTGACGCTCTTGACCGTGAATTCTCCCTCCGCCAGGGTCAGGGAAACCTCCAGGCCATACGCCCGGGTGTTTTCCAGCATTCGGGCTAGATAGCCCCGCTTGTTTTCATCCTGGTACTTTCCCAGATCCTTCAGACCGGGGTCAAAGGCCCTCAGCCGGAAGGTGTAAACGCCCTCCTTCTCGGGGTCCAGCCGCATCTCTTGAACGCCCGCGCGGTAAATGGCCAGCTGCCATTCATCCGTAACGCCCTCGGCGCACCGGGTCAGCACGTCCGCGATTTTGCGTTCTACCTCGTCGGCATTTTCACTGACGGACACGGAGAGGATGGCGGTCGCCACAGGGGATACGTCCTCGCCGGGCTCGCTGTCCGCCGCCTCCCCTTCCTTCAGCAACGCATCCGGCTCCTTTTCATTTTTCAGCAGCGCCGAAATAGGGAACGTGTCTACGTATTCGCTGTTTTCTGGGTCAACCAGCGCGAAATCCTCGGAGGCGTTGCGGTCTTCCTGATTCAGCTTGCCGAAGCAAACCAGATCGGGTATGTTTTTGGTATCGAAATAGAAGGTCATGTGCATGGGCGTGGATACCGAGGCGGTAACGCCCTCCTCATACTGGAAGCCGTCCTTTGTGCTGATGATACCGCAGCCAAACGGCATGTGCAGTTCCTTGTTCCAGATAAAATCCAGCAGTTCATGGTCGTACAGCGCGATCTCCACGGCCATCCGCTTTTCGTCCTTGTCATAGGCCACGCCCAGCAGGGCCAGCTCATAGGTTTCGTCGCCGACGGTATAGGCGAAGGTGTTCGCGTCCCGTTCCTCCGCCGATTCCTCCGTCGGTTCGGGGATGGGTTCCGGGGCAGGCTCCGCTGTCGACTCCGCCGTGGCGGCGGGCGTTGCCTGCGGCTCCTCCGTCATGTCCGCGCCCGCCTCGCCAACGCCGGACAGGGGGATTTCCACATCACCATCGTCGCCCATAATGGTGAAAACGCAATCCGCCAGCAGGACATCATTTGACAGTCCAAAATATAGTTCGTAAGGATTGCCGATATTGTCGCTGTTGCAATAGGCGCGTACCTCGTCGCCGTTTGGCTGGATCAGCCGGGTGCCGCTATAAAGCTGATCGTTCGCCTCCTCCGCCTCCTTGCCTGGCCCGGCATAGGAAAAGGAAACCAGATGGCCTGCCTTACCATCCATGAAGTTCTCCGGCACGTAGGAGGGTTCGTCCTCCAGGGCGGAAATGGTATACCGGATGCCCCCCAACATAAAGGAAACGTGTGCGTTGGCGGCGACTTCCTCCGCCTCTGGGGCCTGCTCCGCCTCCCCGTCATGGGGAGCCTTATCCAGGGAAACGATGACGTGCTCGCCCTCCACCCCGGTGGGGATCAGCAGCTTTGCGCCGGTGACCGCATCCGCTGTTTTCCCTTGCAAATAGTATAGCATTTCAAAGCCGTCCTGCTGAGGCCTTGTGCTGAATCCCTTTTCGTCATCAAAATCCACGCCCCGAACCCGCCAGGAATATGCAGTATATTCATCGCCGTCCGCGTCACGAAAGCGGATTTCCTCGCAGTGAGCTTCGATGTCCTCCATTGAAATCGTCCCATAGGGCGAGATTAGTTGGACCATCACAATGGTTCCGTCACTTGGTGCATCCGGATCATTGACTGTTTCGGGGTCGGTAGAGACCAGCGCCACGTCCAGGGTATAATCCTCTAGCCAAGGGAAGATCGTGCCGGGCTCGGCCAGTGCACCGAGGGTAAGGGAAAGTGCCAGCAGGAGGGTGAGGAACCATACCAAACCTTTGTTAGTGCGGAGAGTTGCTTTCATAGTAGATACCCCTTTCGTTATTTGTATGGTATTTGTTGAAGCGGGATAAGGAGGATGGCGGCAGATGTGGATAAACGGCTTATCCTGGCATTCATGTCTTGAATGCCCTCTTATAAAATCATGGAACCCCACCCACTGCTTTTTTTGAGTGCCCCGGCAGCGCTAGCGCACATCTCGAACATACATTTTCTCGACGTCAGTCCGTGCTGGTTCTGCTGCTCAACCCATGCGCAGTAACAGGATGTAGTCGGTCGTCTCCGCGCTCCGCATTACCGTACACCCCTGCCCCAACCAGCGCCGGTTCGTTCAAATAAACTACCTCAACAGACCCGTCCTTCATCGCCACGGCGATCAACGTATAACCGTCCTCTAGCGCCCAGCCGTACCACGCGCCATCCGCAAAGGCCGACGTGAAATCGCCCTCTGTACCTGTCTGGGTGAGGGCCGCCGTGATCCGCTCCGGGGTTTCAAGCGTAGGATCGCCGTGCTCTTGCGCCAGGGCATCCCGTAGGTTCTTAAGCCGCGTCGACGTATCGCCGCCTTCCGCGAGCGTATGGAAGCGGATTGCCACAAGTTGCCCATCCTTCAGAAGATAGCCGCCCTGCATCGGCAGGTCGTGCAGCGTGATCTCGCCGAGGGTGCATACCGTGATGTCATCGTGAAAGGATACCTGTGGATTCGCTTCATATTCCTTCGAGATAATCGTTTCCAGCGGCGACATCCATGTGATGCCGCCCCGGAAGGTGAACGGAGGGACAAACATCTGACTTTCATCAAGATAAGCTCTGAATAACTCCCAGCTAAGAAATTCGGTATTGCCCGTGAATAACGCCTTGCCCTCGCCCGTCAGCCCAAGGGTGAAGTCGAAGCCGCACGCCACCTGGGTGACGTTCGTCCAGTTCTCCACGGCGCATTGCCAGTACTCGTTATCGCCGGTCGCTACGACCGTTCCATCCTTTTTCACGCCGACTGTCGAAGTGGTGGAACACGCGATTTGCGTGATATCCGTCCAGCCCTCCACGCTACATTGTCCGGTAGAGTTGTCGCCGGCCGCGACGACCGTTCCATCCGTTTTAAGCCCTATCGTACAGCCATAGCCGCATGCGACCTGCGCAATGTCCGTCCATCCCTCCACATTGAGTTCCCCGCTGTATGGATTGCCGACCGCGACGACCGTTCCGTCCGCTTTCAGGCCAGCCGCATGGCCTAATAAGTTGCTCGCGATCTGCACAATGTCCGTCCAGCCGTCCAAATCGTAGTTCTTCTCGAAATTCTTACCGGCCGCTACCACCGTTCCATCAGCACGCAAGCCGAACGAATGATCCCAGCCGCACGCGATCTGCATGATGTCGCTCCAGCCGTTCACGTTGCGTTGCCCATTTAGGTTATCACCAACCGACGCGACCGTTCCATCCGCCCTCAGGCCGAGCGTGAACCCCGGGCCGCCCGCGACCTGCCTGATATCCATCCATTCCCCGGTATTGCATTGCCCGTTGGAATTATTGCCAAACGCCGCCACGGTTCCGTCATCAAACAGGAAAACAACGTTGCCATAGCTCGCGGCCACCTGTACAATCCTCCAATCCTCCGAGTTGCCGTCCTTCGGGGGCGTGCGCGTGGCGGTTGGCCTCGTGTTTTCCCCTGGATAAGCGCGGATGGAGTCCGCAAGGCCGTAGTATGTATCGCCCGCGATCAACAGCCTGCCGTCGGTCGTCAGCGCGAGGGTGAATCCGCTGCCGCACGCGATCTGACTGATGCTCGTCCAGCCGTCCACATCGCATTCCGTGGTGAAGCTGGGGCCGGACGCGACTACTGTTCCGTCCTTCTTCAAGCCGACCGTGTGAGAGCTGCTGCACACGATCTGAGATATATCGGTCCAGCCGCTTACTTTGCATTGCCCAAATACGTTATCGCCGACCGCGACAACCGTTCCGTCCGTTTTCAGGCCCACCGTGGTGGTTGCGCTACACGCGATCTGCGCGATATCCGTCCAGCCATCCACATCGCATTGTCCATAGCCATTATTTCCGGCCGCGACGACCGTTCCGTCCGCTCTCAGACCGACAGTGCGATCATCAGTGCACGCGATTAGCGCAATGCCCGCCCAATCGCTCACGTCGCATTGCCCGTTTGTGTTTTCACCCACCGCGACGACCGTTCCATCCGCCTTTAACCCCACCGTGTGTTCCGTGCCGCATGCGATCTGCGCGATATTCGTCCAACTTTCCACATTGCATTGTCCTCGGGCATTCCGACCGACCGCGACGACCGTTCCGTCCGCTCGCAGGCCCACCGTGTGGCGAGCGCTGCATGCGAGTTGCGCGATATCCATCCAGCTTTCCACATCGCATCGCCCGTCTGTATGGTTGCCCACCGCGATGACCGTTCCGTCCGCCCTCATACCAACGGTGTGGCTGCCGCCGCTTACGGCCTGTCTGATATCCGTCCAATCCCGGGCCGGGATGAGCGGGGAAGGATTCTCGGCGAACATGACCACGTTGCCGTCCGAAAGCATGAGCATGGCGTGATAATTTTTTGCCATCACCCGTACGATGTTGGGCTCAGCCGCATCGTTGGCGTGGGCAAGGGGAGAGGTGCCCAGCAGCGCGAGCAAGAGCGCGAGAAGCGCATACGGTCTTTTTTTCATGGTTTCCTTCCTCTCTGTATTTGCGCGAGCAGACTTGACAGGAAGTTCTTTGGCACGTAGGAGAGTTCATCCTCTAGGGTGGAAATGGTATACCGGACCCACCCCGGCGTGAAGGAAGCTTCTCCATTGGCAGGGGCTTACTCCGCCTCCGGGGCCTGCTCCGTCGCCCCATCATGGGGAGCCTTATCCAGGGAAACGATGACGTGCTCGCCCGGTGCGCCGGTGGGGATCAGCAGCTTTGCGCCGGTCACCGCTTCCGCTGTCTTTCCTTTCAAAAAGTACAGCATTTCAAAGGTGTCCTGCTCGGGCCTTGTGCTGAATAATCCCTTGTCGGGATCGAAATCTACGCCCCGAACGCGCCAGGAATATGCCGTGTACTCATCGCTGTCCGCGTCACGAAAGCGGATTTCCTCGCAGTGGGTTTCAATATCCTCTGTTTTCAGGGTCCCATAGGGCGAGATCAGCTTCACCATCACCATGACGCCGTCCGTTGGCGCGTCCGGCACATTGACCGCTTCGGGGTCGGTAGAGACCAGCGCCACGTCCAGCGTATAATCATCCAGCCATGGGAAGAGGATGCCCGCCTCCGCGAACGCGTCAAGGCGCAAACAGAATGATAGCACAAGGGCAGCGCACAAGATCAATCGTTTGCTACCAAACCTATGCGTTTTCATGATGAATGCTCCTTTCGGTTCCACGTTATTTCATATATTCAAAGGTCAGGATGTGGTCGGTGACGGTCACGCCCAATTCCTTGCCTTTGTAGGCAGCAGTCTAAAGTATCCCTTATTTCTCAGCATTTTTGACATGCGCATCCATTCCATCTGTGTCCAAAGATGCATCTCACCAGTCATTCTCCTTCCTATTCTTCTGATTCCGCCCGCTTCACCTGGAAAAGCGCAACGCAGAGAATGACGGCGGCCAGGGGCAGCGCCAGCATGAAGAACTCCCACATACCGTCGATCTGGAGGACGCTATAGCCATTTTGGACGCTACGAACCACATGATAGACCAGCGAGCTTGCGCATACGCAGCAGGCCGTCGGCGCTGCCCATACCGCCGGAACCCAGGCAAGAGCGCTGGCGGCCACGCCGCTTACCAGCAGCAACCATACATAGACGGTGGTGGTGGGCTTGAAGGAGGTGCCCTGACCGGGAAACAACGCATCGATATACGGATAGCTGAGGCTGAAACCAGGACCGTAAAGGATGCTCTTGCCCAGCAGCACGCACGCGGCGGAGGCCAGCATCAGCGCCGTAATGGCAACCCGGATTTTCGACGATTTCTTCATGATTTTCCTATTGCTTCCTCTTTTCGCCTTCCAACGGCGTTTTCACCTGAGCGCTGGGAAAAAAGCTGCCTCGCTCCGCTTTTTTTTGAAATTGGTATTCAACCTGGGTTTATTTCTTTGCTTTCCCTGTGAACAAGCCAACGATACCCTGCCAGATGCCAATGAACAGGGGCTTCAAAACGTAAAACAAAACCGCCAATATCAGAAGACCGCCAATTCCGAAAACACCGTTCATGATTCTTCCTCCTTAAAAATGCCGCAAGGCGTGTCATAATTAATTTCCGCGTTGTCGCACTGAAAAACAAAGTGCAGATCCTCATTGGCCGATTCCGGGGGCACCAAATAGAAGAGGGTTGCGGTGCACACCTGTCCTTTTCGGAAGCTCTCTGAATTATAGTAATAGTAATACTGACTGCCCTCAAATCCATCGACGCTGTTTTGAAGAGAGGCACCTTTAATCAACGCTACGGTTACATCCTGCACATCATCCTGATTTTTCACTCCCGCAACGTCTCCAAATCCGGTAACCGTCAGTGAAACCTGTACGCCCTTATATCCGGGGCGATCCATGATGTATTTGATCGTCCCCAGCGTGCCATTGGGAGCATTGCCCGTGTAGTCCTTAAAGGATGCCGTTGCGCCGGGAGCGGCGCAGCCGCATAGCACCGTCGCCAGTAAAAGCATAGCGATAATAGCAAGAAGTCTCTTTTTCATATACTTTCAATCCCTTCTTTCGTCTCTTGTTTTACGGCTCGATCACCAGTTGGTTATCCCGCACAGCAAACCGTGCCGTCCCTGAAGGAAGCTCCGGGCTGTCGAAAATAAAGCAGGCTATTTCCTCGGTGATCCATGCCACCAGAGCGGGGTAGTCCGTTCCGTCCAACGTAAGCAACGCCGACTGACCAATCACGCCAATGGCTTCCGCGGCCTCATCAAAGCCCAGTGCTGTCTGGTAGCGGAAGGTGATCATCGGCATGGCATACTGCTTGGTATTGCGCATGTTGGCGAGTTTAAGCGCGCTGCCCGCCAAGAATTGCGAGCCGCTGTTGTGTACGGTGGCGCCGATGCGGGTATGCACGATGACCTTGTCTGCCTGCGCTTGGAACGCCCCTGTTTCCAGCGGTATGAACGCGATGGTGTGACCGTCCGCCGTGGAAAGCTCCACGGAACCATCGTCGGGCGCTTTGCCGGTATCGCCGGCAGCATCTTTGCTTTCGCTCTCTTTAAGCACAAAGGATAGCTCCTCGACCGCGATCCCCGTGGGAATGCAATAGAAGAATACCAGCGTTGGATCTTCCGTCCCAACGCCGTTAACTTGGGGCGCATACGTCTTTCCCTGGCGATCAGCCAGCAACGCCTCCTGATACAGTGCGCCGCAGAGCGCTTCATCCTTCCAAAGTGCTTCCTCCACCATCAGGACTACCGAGACGGCATATTCGTCCGCAGTCATGTTGGCGGGGCCAAACATGGTGCTTTCCATCACCGACGTTACTTTAATGGGATGCTCCTGCCACAGGTATTCACCCTCCATGGCCATTGCGACGGTGCAGCACAGTGTGGTAAAAAGGATGGTCACCAGCAAAGTTGCGATCCGTTTCATAATGAGTACCTCCTTTTGTCGTGGTTTCTCTTGGCATGGTTCGATTGCAACATGTATCTGTTTTCGAGTGTTATCCGCGTTTGCGCAGCGTACTTGGTTGTTCGAAAATCAGCTTTCCATGTATCCCTTCTGGGTGAAGGTATAGCCCCCGCCCCGTCGGCATCGACCGTGAAGGACAGCTGGAGGCCGTCACGGAAGATCCCCGTCCAGGCACCTGCCAGTTCCGGCGGCACCAGAGCCTCCTAAGCGGTGACGAAGGATACCAGAAGCACCAACAGCAGGCAAAGCCGTAACAGGACCGACAACCGCTTTTTTATGAGCAACCAGCCCCCATACATTGTTTTTGTAGTTTTCGGCGCGAACCGCGAGGTTGAAGATAAAGAAGAAGCGCCAGGGACACAGCCAATGTTCCGGAAGCCTTGGTCACAAAAAGCCCCCCTTTTCATGAAGCAACGGCATTGCCCCTTTGTCATTGCCTACAGTCTAGCAAATTTCTGACAGGAATTGGTATGCTGTCAGCACACATTGGCACATTATTTTTAAACCGTGAAAACTGCAAGGGAGGCTTCTGGAATCACAAAAAACGGCGAGCCTTTCGGTCCGCCATGAGCGGCAGGAGCACTTATTGCAGTGTAATTATTCCTTATGCCTGTCCTGGAATTTCTCCCGATTCTTCTGCTATGCATGGGCACGGGATAGGCCTTGGTGAATGTTTGTTGCATCTATTTGGTGAAGCGTATATAATTATATTGCAACCAACCACAGATCATAACGCGAGTTCGGCGCATAGGCTCTATGCCGGTACAGGAAGCGGCAATCAAATGGGGTGTTTTCGGGCGCCGCGTCCAGAAACGCTGTCAGAGAGGACGCATAACAGGTCAGCGGCGCGTGGGCCAAAGGTGGCTCATTCCCAAAGGTACTGAGAAAACCAACGATTCGCGTAAGTCCAGCAAAAAGGAAACAGGTGACATGGAGCAGATGCAGATAAAAACAGCAAGGAATACAGAACTCTTGCTTGAAAGGCTCTTTAAAGCGCCGGACCTGAAAACGTATATGGAGGACAACGCTGACCTGATGGCGATCCCTTCTTTTGGCTCCCTGATCACCGGGCTATGCAAAAAGGCTGGGATGCCAAAAGCGTGTGTTATCGAACGCTCCGAGATCCCCCGTAACTATGCGTATCAGCTTTTCAATGGCATTCGCAATCCGTCGCGGGATAAAGTGATCCAACTGGCTATCGGCTTCGGCATGGATGTGGAGAATACACAGGAGCTATTGAAGATCGCGAGGCAAGCGCCGCTGTATCCCAAGATTCCCCGGGACAGCGTAATACTCCGCTGCCTCCATGAGCATCAAAATATGAGGAACACGCAGAACACTCTCGGAGCAATGGGTCTGACCCTGCTGGGCCGGGAGGACAAAAATGAATGAAGCATTTGATCAAAGCGTTTGGGACGGGTATGACAGCAGCCGATATCCCAAGGGCTTTTTTGCTGACTTTGAGGCGATGGAGTGCCTTGCGCACAGCGATGCGGTGGAAACGTTGCGGGTCAGAGGTCGGCGCGCGGAAGGATGCTTTCTGGCGAAATGTTATTTGGACAAAAACCTGCTTTGCCATACGAACGAGGGAGAGCTTTTAAAGCGCCTGAGCCATCCCGGCCTTCCTCGGTTCGCCGCCGAGTACCGAAGTGACGGCATGCTGTGCATCGTGCGCGAATATGTGGAGGGCATGCCGCTTGACCGATATGCCGCCGAAAATCAGTTGACTCAGGAACAGATCATCGCCATCATCCTTCAGCTTTGCGATATACTCTCCTATCTGCATGGCCAGACGCCGCCCGTGATCCACAGGGATATCAAGCCGCAGAATATTATCGTGGACCCAAAGGGAAAAATCACGCTAATCGACTTTGGCATCTCCCGCGTATACGACGAGACCGCGCGAAAGGACACGGTGTGCTTCGGCACAATGGATTTTGCACCGCCCGAACAATACGGCTTTTCTCAGACCGACTGCCGCGCCGACATCTTTTCCCTGGGCGTACTGCTTGGCTGGCTGCTGACTGGGGACTCTCACCTAAAAATCATGATGCCGAAAATTTTGAACCCCCGTCTGCGACGGATCGCCCGAAAATGCACGGACTTCGCGCCCGAAAGGCGTTATGCCTCCGCCGAAAAGGTCAAAGCTGATTTGTGCAATGCCGACGGGCACAGACAAAAGCGTGCGTTACAGCTGGCGTGCGGCGTGTTGATTTGTGCGGCGTGCCTGTGCGCGGGGTTCATCATCGGGCGTTACACGGACTTTACGCCGGTATTTTCCGTTTCATCCAGCGTTTCATTTAAAGAACCGCTGATCGAGCAGGCTGTCCGGCTGGCGTCGGGTCTGCCTGAGAATGAGCCAATTGAAGAGAAAGATCTGCTCAATATAACCGAGCTTTACATTTTTGGTGACCGGGCAGCGGAGAACCGCGAGATTTACGAGGAGCTTGGCAAGCATATGGAGCTGAGCGACGGCGTTTTGCAAAACGGCCGCATCCGCGCATTAACTGACCTAAAAAAGCTTAAAAACCTGCGAATCCTGCGCATCTGCCTTCAAGCCATCACCGATCTCTCGCCGCTTTCAGAGCTGACTTTTTTAGAAGATATTGATCTCAAACATAATCCGATTCAAGATGCTTCGCCTCTGGCCTCCCTACCCTTCCTTCAGAAGCTAATCCTGTATGATACAAAGGTGTCCGATCTTTCGGAGCTCTCCGTCTGTCCGCTTCTGGAATATATAGACGCGGGCAAATCACGCATTATATCCATGAAGGCTTTTGCGGGGATCCAAAACTTGAAGTTTCTATCGATCCGTCAGATCACGGTCGAAAACCTGTCCGGTATTGAAGGATTTTCCTATCTTGAGCAAATTGGTCTGAGCGGCGTTTTGGACAGGAACTTGATGCCGCTCTTGAATCTACCGCGGCTCCGGGAAGCGCACCTGGACGAGGAACTGCGTGAAGAAGCGGAAAATGATCTGCCGCTGGCGCCATTTCGCATCATCTATTCATAGTTTCACCTCGAAAACCGAGCGCCGCCTTGAAAAGGGCTTATTTTGCGCTTGACATAGCCAAAATGATAGTCAAGTTGGAGGTCTAGCCACGTTTTCCTCCGCATGCTCTCTTGGCGGCGCTATCGCTTTGTTTTGCTGCTTTTCAGACAGATGGACATAAATTTATGGAATCATTCTTTCGTCAGCATGACCCATCTGTTTTTGGCGCTCTTGAGGTCAACCCCGGCTTTGTAAAGCGTGGCACGGCAGCTCTGCATATTTTATCCAGTACAGCTACCGGATAATTGCATTCTTCCCTGTAAACCCTTTTGACAGGTTAGTAGGCATCAGAGGCATTGCTATGTTGCGTTACTTGAAAAAACTGAAGCGCCTGCGAGATCGGACGTGTCAACGAGAGCATCGTCAAACCCCTTATGCTTTGGAGCCGCGCATTTCCGTTCCCGGGTGCCAAGGATTTGCCGGACGTAGACATTATCATACATAACGCACTGTCCGCATCGGATGTCAAAAAGATCAGGGCACTTAACGAGGTGGTTGAGGGTTGCCTGTCCGGCGGCGCTATGCTTTTCGTGGACGGACTCGATGAAGCGTTGATCGTCAGCGTGAGGGGTTGGGAGAAGCGCGCCGTGTCGGAGCCGGACAACGAAGCGGTTGTACGCGGTCCGCGGGAAGGCTTTACCGAAAATCTGCGTACCAATACTGCGCTTTTGCGCCGCAAGATCAAAAATCCCGCGTTGCGCCTTGAATCTACGCAGATCGGCGACCCGACGAACACCAGCGTGTGCATCGTCTATGTGGAAGGGCTTGCGAATCCCGGCCTCATCAAGGAAATCCATAAAAGGCTCTCGTCGATTAAGACGGACGCCATATTGTCCAGCGGCTATGTTGAAGAATACATCGAAGACGCTCCCTTTTCGGCATTCCAGACCATCGGTTACAGCGAAAAGCCGGACGTCATCGCGGGGAAGTTGCTGGAAGGCCGGGCAGCTCTCATCGTGGACGGCTCGCCGTTGGTATTGACGATGCCTTTACTCTTCATCGATAATTTTCAAACATCGGAAGATTATTCGCGCAGCTTGAGGTGGAGCTCACGGTGACCGCCGTGGTGCGCAGCACGGGAGGCGTGACGATCCCCATCATGCCGGGAGGGATGCCATGAGACTTGACAAGGAGCGCATCAGCGAATCGCAGCTTCTGTTTGCCTTCACCTGTTTCATGCAGGCCACGATGCTGCGCTCGGTGTTTGTCAACAGCGTTACGGGTATCGATTCCTGGGCCATGGCCTTTACGGGCGCGTTGGTACACCTGCCCATGCTGCTCATATACGTCACACTGCTCAAATGGTTCCCCGGAAAGTGCCTGTTCGAAATCAACGATGAGCTTTTCGGCCCGGTGTTCGGACATGTGTTCTCGGCAGTCTATTTGTACTTCTTTCTAACACTGGTCGGGCTGAACTCCATGGACGCGAGCAATTTTGTGGTAGACTTCATGATGCCGGGGACACCGCTGGTGCTGGTGCTGGCGCTGTTTCTGCTGGCTTGCGCCTACGCCATCCGCAAAGGACTGGAGAGCTATATGCGCCTAGGCGCGCGCATGGCCATAGGGACCATTGTCATTTTTTTCTTGTTTTGAAGGACACGAACCTTTCCTACCTGTTTCCTATGTTCCAGATGCCTGTCCTCAAGTATATGCAGGGCACGCACATCACCGCGACAATTCCCTACGGGGAGAGCGTGGTGTTCATGATGACCGCGCCTGCGCTCGGCCACGAGAAGAGTCCAGGCCGGCCTTTGGTGCTCGGCCTTGTCCTATCCTCCCTGTTCATGTTCGGGATCATCTTTCACGACGTTATTTGCCTGGGCCCACTGATTACTTACGTTTCACTGCCTTCGTTTGAGGCGGTCCGGATCATCAATGTGGCAGACATCATCACGCGAATCGAGAACCTGTACGCCATCCTGAACGTTTCGCTGCTGTTCTTCAAGGTGTGCATCCTACTGTATGCGTGTACGCGTGGATTGGCGCAGATAACGCGTCTGAAGCAGTACAAGCATCTGGCGCTGGCGATGACCGCCCTTGCCTTCGCCTACAGCCTGACCATCTACGAATCTATGGTCGAGCACGCATATTCGGGGTCGTTTGTTGCGCCGTTTCTGTGGCTGATCTTTGAATATATTATGCCCGGCATCGCGCTGCTGGCTGCCTTGATCCGAAGGGGTTGCGCAAAGAAAGCGAGGGCAGCCTCATGATCTTCCTGATCGCATGCGTATTTGCCTGTATATCGCTCGTGGATCTGCCGGTCATCGTGCGTCTGAAAAAGTGGCGCGAACTGATCGTTTTTATATTGTTGCTTGCGCCTGCGCTCATATTCGCATTGTTACTTTCCTTGGGTGTAAAAATCCCGAGTACTCTGGACGCGTTGGGGGCTCTATTCGAGCAAACCTTTGGGAAGATTTACCCGCAGCAGTAAAACCCAACACCATCTCAGTCTATTTACCAGCACGGAAGTATAGGTAGATAAACTTGACGATTTGTTCTTATTCATCCCATCGCGTCCATATTTGCCATTGATCATCACCCGATGTACAACATACTTTCTGGCTGTGACAACAGAGCATCCGCATGGGGGCGGGAGTAGAGATATGGCCAAAGATAGCGGATAGTTTTCACATGGAAAAAACAGTTGCTGGATTGCTGCTGTATAAGAGAGTAAGATTCAACGACTCACAGGAATTAGATGGTCAAATATATAAAAATGCATTGTGATATACGGGCCTGAGGGTTACGGGTCCCCTGAGGAATCAATGAGAAATCGGCTTGACTTTGCCTGGCGGTGGATTCGATTCCTGCATGGTCGAAAGTAGGCGTTAAAGGATATGCAACATTGTACATCTTTTTATTGCTGGGATATCAAATCTGGCAAGCTGTGTGCTAAAATTTGTGGGTGTGTGCAAATATCCCTATTTTAACGCAGTAACCAGGAGTTTGGACTGACTCTGGTGAAAAACCCATACAAATAAACAAAAGCCCTATCAAATCGAACACAGGGGTTCGGATCTGATAGGGGTATTCAATTATCTTCGCTGCTGATAGACAGGAAATTCGGAAATACGCAGCGTTGTGCAACCAAATGGTACCAGTTCCACCTGTACGTCTGGGCTGTCGCAAAGGATTGGGCTTTGTGGCAGTGTCGCGGCATTCCCCGCATCCAACTGCCACGATGGCACAGGGCGTGCTGCGACTTTCAGGCGGACTGGCGGATATGCCTTGGAAAAAGGAATATCAGATACAGCAGATTCGGTCACCTGCACTTCAGGTTTTTCGGGCAACGCGAAATTCCAATCGGAGTCGGGATATACCTGATAGTCTGTGACGCCTGCCGCCTGCCAATACGGTCTCCAGATTTCCTTTATTTTCAGCCCATAGACCAGCGGCCCCCGCTCCACTGCTATGCTGTTGTGGAACCAGCGGGAAGTGCGCACCGTCATGGGCAACGTTACTGTCACAGTATCGCCCGCATGGAGTATGCGCCGGAGCGCCACAAACCCGTCTACAGGCTGAACCTCCTTGCCATCAATGGCAGGAGCATCACACCATCCTGGAATCCGAAGCTTTAGCGTAACCTCGGTGTCGGGGGCCTTTAGCACATGATAAGTCAGCGTGTCACGGAATGGATAGTCCGTATCCAGCCGAATACTCAGCGTCTGTCCACCCATGGGAATCGAGACCGTGGACGGTGCCAGCACCATCGAGACAAGACCGTCGCTTCCCTGCCGAAACCATAACGCATTCAACATCTTGGGCCAGCCCTGATGCATGTTGGCAGTGCAGCAGCCAAAGTTCGGCTCCAAGCCGAAAATGTTGGCGTCGTTATAGCTGTTGAACCATGGGCGTTTTTCGTCCGTACACTTTACCTGATTGGCTTGCTGGAGATACTGATGACCCATAAAGTCCTCGGTAATGGTCGCGGGCAAAGCATTGTAGGCCAGTCGTTCCATATCGTCCGCCAGCGTGCTTTCACCAAACACCTCCATGGACGCCGTCATGCTGAACATGGCCTCCACCACAGAGCACAGTTCCGCGCCTTGATTTGGATCGCTGCCTGCCAGATGCTCGTCACCATTCATACAGCCGCTAGGAACGCCGTGATAGTGCTTCAAATCCCCCAGGCCCTTATGCAGGGCTTCCTTGCAATGCTCGTCGCCGGTGAAGGCATAGCGCATGGCCGGATGCTTAAGCCCCATTGCCACGTTGACGATGTGGGTATCATGATACCTCGCCAGCCTGTCGAACTCGTTATAGTTCATGCGGTTCAGTTGGTCCCAGCCGATATAGTACTTCGCGGGCCGGGGGAAGGGAAGGCAGGCCATATACTCCACCCAGTCGGAACCCGCGCGATCCAGCTTTTCCGCCTGCCGGGCAATGCCTGGATTCCCGCCGTTTTCCAACGCCCACTTCATACAGTATAGCAGATCCGGTATCCGGCTCTTGGACCAGTTCTCAGGCGGGCGGCGGTCCACCTCGGAAGCAATATAGGTAAAGTAGCGTTCCATAAACGGCAGCACACGCGAATCATCCGCGATCTCCGCCCATTGCGCCAGAACTTTCAGCATGGCATACCGGGACCAATAGTCATCCGCGGTTTTGTAGGGACCAAAATTCCCGTCAGGTGTTTGGCTCCCCAGCGTCCAATCAATAAAGCGCCTGCAAAGGGCGAGGTGTTCCTCATCCTCCAGATACCATGCCAGGGGCAACATCCCGTCCAGATAATAGGGGGCACGCTCCCAGCTTTCTCCGGAGCCGCCCAACCAGCCGGAATAGCTGCCCACGCTGTCCCATAGATCATAGAGCTTGCCGCTCAGGCCCTCCATCTGAATTTGAAGCTGCCGTTTCAACCACCCTTCCGGGCGTACCTGCCTTAAACTGAGCCGAGAGAAAACACTGTTGGTCACCATAAAACCTCCTCTGTAGCATCACTTTACGGCGCCGCTCATCATACCTTTGACGAAATATTTCTGCAGGCACAGGAACAAAATCATGATCGGGATCAAACTGATGATGGAGCCGGCCGTCATGGAGCCCCAGTCCAAAATGTTGTCTGCGCCCAGTGCCAAATCGGCTATGCCCACGTTGAAGGTCTTCCAGTTCGTGCCGCCGAAGGTTAGCGCAATCAGGTAATCATTCCAGGTGGTGTAAGCCGTGTAAACGATTGTGGTAACAACCCCGGGCATGGCTAGGGGTAAATAGATCCGCCGAAAGACCTGCAGGCTGCTGGCTCCGTCCAGGTAAGCCGCCTCCTGCATAGCATTGGGGATCATGTCGAAGGAATTTTTCATCATATAAACACAGAAGGGAGACTGATAGGTGGCGTAGGTCAGCACCATGCAAGTGAGGGAATTCAACAGCTTCAATTGAGACATCGTGTTGTACAACGGCACCATCAGCGCCTGGAAAGGCACCATCATCGAAAAGAGGATCAGCGTTAGCCATAGCTTTTTGCCGATCAGCTGCAACTTGGAGAAAGCGAAACCCGCAAGCACACTGATGACAGTAACCAAGGTAACTGTACAAAGATCCACGATAAAGGAATTGATAAGGTTCCGGGTCAGTACTCCCTCCAGCGTGGTGAACAGATTGATGTAATTGTTGAGGGTGGCCGCTTGTGGAAACAGGGACGGCGGCGACAGATATATTTCTGTTTTCCCCTTGAGGGAAGAAATCACCGTCCAGTACAACGGCACGAGGAAGAAAAGCGCCAGCACAACATTGGCCAGAATGACGCCTGTCCGGTTGCGTACCAAAGAGCCTGTGCGGCGCGACTTTTTTGTTTGCATCTTGCCACTCCTTACTCGGTTGGATCCTGCATCATCCTAAACTGGAAGTAGCTCAGAATACCAAGGATGAGCAGCAGGATCATTGACATCGCGGCGCCGTAGCCGAACTTGAAATACTTGAATGACGTGTTATACATATAGTTGACCGCCGTCAGCGTGCTGGAGGACGGACCGCCTTTGGTCATGATTCGGAACTGCTCGAAAGCCAGCACGGAACCGATGACCGAGATGATCAGCGCCAGGCCGATATGCTGGCGGATCAGCGGCAGAGTGATGCGAAAGAACCGCTGCGGGCCGCTTGCCCCATCGATGGAAGACGCCTCATACACGTCGTCATCAATCCCCTGAAGGGCGGACAGAAGCATCAGCATGTTAAAACCGGCCATCTTCCAGGTAATCATAAAGCAGACGGCAGGCAGGGAGGTAGATGCGCTGCTCATCCAGGTAATGTTTTCATCGATCAGACCGATAGAGGTCAGCAGATAGTTCAGCACGCCATACAGATCGTTATAGATCCACAGCCAAATCAGGCTGCAAGTTGTCATCGAAATCACGACCGGAACAAAATAGATCGTGCGGAAGATTCCAATTCCCTTGATGGAGTGGTTGACAAGCAGTGCCAGTATGAACGCCAGCAAGAACAGCATAGGCGTCACCAGCAGCGCATATTTGAAGGTGAACGACAGCGAATTCAAAAACGACTGATCCTGGAAGGCGTCCACATAATTTTTCAGCCCAATAAAGCTCTGGTTGCCCAGCAGCTGCCATTTGAACAGTGACATGTAAACGATCCTGATCAGCGGATACACAAAAAACAACAGATTGATTACCAGCGCCGGCAGAACAAACGCCATATTGGAGAATTTACTTCTGACGATGGTGCGCCGGAGAGAACCGTTGGCTCGCGCCATCATAACAAACCAGCCCCTTTCCCGCATGTTCATGAAACACGAGCTCCTTCCGCCGTGGCGGCAGGAGCCCGTGCCTAACGGATCAGTTTACTCAGCCAGTAGCGCGTTGATTTTTTTCGCTGCGGAAGAGAATGCATCTTGGGCGCTCATGGTGCCGTTTACAGCGGCCTGCAGACCGTCCAGGAAGGGGACATACATCTCGTTGTACTTCAGGCTGTAGGGCGCTTCGCCCACGGCCAAGGCACTCTGTAACACTTTATATTCAGGATGCTCGTTGAAGTATTTGTTGTCAAACAGGTCGGAACGGGCAGGCAGCTGGCCATATTGAGCCATTTCTTCCACCTGCACATCCTCGCTCAGGCAATACTGGATGAAGTCCCATGCCACATCGGGATTGGCGCAATCATAGGTCATCGCCATGCTGTCGCCACCGCTGAAGGAGGAGTGGGTCACGCCATCCTTGGAGGGGATCAGGCAAATGCCTGCGTCAATATCATACGCGCCGGAGATCATGCCCCACACGGCGTTGCTGCCCAGTACGATCATGCTGGCCTTGCCGGAGAGGAACGCATCCTGGGCTTCAGTCCAGCCATAGGAAGTGATGCCGGCCGGGCAAACCTTGTACGTATTCTCCAGATCGCACATCAACTGCAAAGCTTCGATGGCTTCGGGCTGATCCAGCATGGACTTGCTTCCGTCAGCACTCATCACATCGCCGCCATTGCTCCAGATATAGGGGACGAAAGTGAACATCATTGTACCGGAGTCGCCTGCGCCATAAACGTAGCCATAATGGTCAGCCGTGGTCAGCTTCTGGGCATACTCGATCAGCTGATCCCAGGAGGCGGGGCCAACCTCGGGATCCAGGCCGGCTTCAGCAAAGTGCGCCTTGTTGTACAGCATTACAGACACATCCGGGCTGAAGGGAACTGCATACTGGGCTCCTTCATACTGAGCCAGATCCACCAGGCCGCCGCTGAATGCGTCCTTATAGGGCAGCTCCGCAAACTTGTCCGTGATGTCCGCCAGCGCGCCGATGGAGGCGTAATAGGGAATCAGCACACAGTCCATGGACACGATGTCAGGCACATCGCCGCTGGACAGAGCCAAAGCAAACTGATCAGACATGTCCGAGGGTTGCACCACGTTCAGCTCCACTTGGGGATGCAACGCCATGTAATTCTTGGCGGCCTTGGTTACAATGTCAAAAAAGCTGTTGCGAACCCAGATTTCCAGACTGGCCTTGTCCTCTGCGAGGGCAGAAAGGGAGAGTGTGGCCAACGTCATCAACAGTGCCAGAGCCAAACAGAGCATCCTTTTCATACAGAAACCGTCCTTTCTATTCCCTGCCACGATCCACGCTGTCCGGATGGACAGAGCGTCGGAAGCATTGATATGTTGGGCATCTTCCCTTATGGAAGAACAACCCTCCACCTAACATGTCATAATCATATATGTTTTTCGCCAAAATTGAAATGGATTGGATTAGCAGATGATTGCAAGATATTGACATTGAAATTGTAAATAATTAGCTTTGAAAATCAAATATATGTTGACGTTCAGAGAAAAATCGGTATAATCGTTGTAAATACTAATCATATGTGTGGTGAAAAAGTTGCAGTATTTACGATTTGATGCACCGCCTTTCCCCTATTATGCGGCTTCCGGCAATGCACTCTACCGGCCGGGAGACCGTCATCGCCGCCGCGCCGAAATCGGCTTTTTTGATCTGATCGTGGTTGAAAGAGGCACGCTCTACATGGAAACCATGAATTCCCGCTATACTGTCTCAGCCGGCGGTGTGCTTGTGATTCCGGAAAAGACACCTCACGGCGGCTGGAAGAATTGCGAAGAAAGTACATTGTTTCACTGGCTTCATTTCGATTGTTGCGGCGCCTACCAGGTGACGGATTCCTCCACCTATGTTCACCGGCGCGCCACATCAACATTGACTATAAACAATCACGATCTGAGTATGGGCTTTGTCATGCCCGTTTTTCAAATGCTGGACCCGGATAGGACGCAGTCTGTCCATGCCAAGATGGTCCAATTGGAATCATTGTCCTTCAACAAATTCTTGCAGAATGTAGCGCTAATCGGAAACCCTTATAACGCGCTGGAACGCCAATCGTTGTTCATGCAGCTGATGTCCGAGTTGGCGGATGTGCAAGAAAAAGCAAAAGGGAATAGCGTAGCTTCACAAGCCATGCAATATATCCACCTACATTTTTCCGACCAGCTGACATTATCCTCCATTGCGGAAGCGCTGAACTATCATCCAACCCACATCATTCGCTCTATGAAGCAGCAGTATGGATGCACGCCAAACAAGATCATTCTGGAATTGCGCATCCAGCGTGTACGGTCTTTGCTGGGCACAACAGATCTGGATCTGGCCGAAATCGCCGACATGACCGGCTTCTCCACATCATCCTATCTATGTAAGGTTTTCAAAGCACAAACGGGCATGACACCCTTGGCTTATCGCATGCAGCAGTTGCACGCGGTATCCGGACATCGTGCGTGGGATAGAGAAAGTTGAAGCCGATGGTATTCACCTGACCCTCAGATCATTGGCCTCAATCCTGAATATGTCGGCGGTGTTGGACAGAGGGAGGCGGCGAGGTTGGACAGGTGCAGCGGAAGGATTGGACAGTCAGGGCGGTGAGATTGGGCATTGACTCAAAAGAGGCCATGAGATAGAGTAAAAGTGCTTTTACTCGCACGCAGGATAGGGCAACGGTGGAGACCGACCTGAGCGGCTTGCAAGGTTTGGCGAGGAGAGTGACGCCGCCTAGTCTCGCTCTTTTAGCAAGCTGGCGGTGGGAGATCACTCTCCTTGGAAAGGGAAAGTGAAAAACTCCTGGGTCAGGGTCGAACGCAGGGGTTCGGATCCGATAGGGGTCTTCAAAAGCCGTTATCCTTCCATCACGAGCAGCCCTGTGGGAGTAGGCGTTGGACAGCGCTTTCCCTCTCCCAGCCGTCCATTCCCCCTATCCCATAGGCCAGCAAAGCGCCATCATGGATATCGGAAAGCAACAGCCATTTTCCCGAAGGGGTTAGCTTCATGTCATAGAGGGTATCGGCCTCCGCCCCCCCTGGAGAACTCCTTCGCTGAACCGCTGCAGCAGCACCGGCTTGCCATCCTGGGAGATTCTATACGCCTTGATTTCCCCTAACCGGCCGTCCGCCGCGTACAGCGTTTGTCCATCCGTGGAAATCGTCAGTGCGCCGGGATGGCTTCTCTCTTCCTCAAAGACCTTTTGCGCCAGGGCCGTCTGCCCCCGCTCCCGGTCAAAGCGGAAGCCCAGGATGATCCCTTGCCTGGGGCAACTGACATAAAACAGCGGCAGGGTAACCCAACTTTCATTTTATGTTGTCTTGCGCGCTCCTACATCTAAATGCAGGTTTAGTCTGTAAATACTCATGCGGCGTGCTCAAATTGGCTGTTATACAGTTCTGCATAAAAACCGCCTTTTTCAAGCAACTCCATGTGGGTGCCGCTTTCAACAATATCTCCATCCTTCATGACCAGAATCAAGTCAGCATTTTTGATGGTGGACAGCCGGTGCGCAATAACAAATGAAGTGCGCCCCTTCGTCAATTTATCCATGGCTTCCTGCACGAGCCTTTCCGTGCGGGTGTCCACGGAGCTAGTCGCTTCATCCAGTATCAGAAGCGGTGAATCCTGAATGATAGCGCGGGCGATTGTAACAAGCTGTTTCTGGCCTGCCGACAGGTTAGCTTTATCATCTAGTATAGTTTCGTAACCATGCGGCAGCGTGCGAACAAAGTGGTGAATACCGACAGCCTTACAAGCGGCAATGACCTCCTCGTCTGTAACGCCCTGCTTGCTATAAATGATGTTTTCCTTGATGGTTCCCTCAAAGAGCCATGTATCCTGCAATACCATACAGAACTGGTCATGCACATTTTCCCTCGTAACGCGGCTGATCGGTACCCCATCTATGCAAATCTCACCACTGTCTATTTCATAAAAGCGCATAAGCAGATTCACCATGGTTGTTTTGCCTGCGCCAGTAGGCCCAACAATGGCGACCTTCTGCCCGGCCCCTACCTTTGCGGAAAAATTGTTGATAATCGTTTTGTCTTTCTCATAGCCGAAACGAACATTCTTAAACTCCACATCGCCCCTGATGTTCTCCAACCTTTTAAGCTTCTGGCTTTCGTCGGTCAATTCCGCTTCATCGAAAAACTCAAAGACACGTTCACTGGCGGCGGCTGTTCTTTGAAGCTGTTGCATTGACTGAGCTAACTGTGATAGCGGCTGCGTAAAGAGGCGAATATACATCATAAACGCAACAATCACTCCGAAGGAAATCGTCCCCTTCATAGCCAGCGCCGCGCCGACCACGCATACAGCCACATAACCAAAGTTTCCGATAAAGCTCATAATAGGCATCATAAGCCCGGACATAAATTGCGATTTCCAGCCGCTTTCATAAAGCGAACCATTGATATCTTCAAACGTCTTTTTCGCCGCATTTCCGCCATTATATGCCTTCACAACATTATGGCCGGAGTAAATCTCCTCAATGTGGCCGTTGATATCGCCTAAGCCCTGCTGCTGTACCGTAAAGTGCTTTTGAGATTTTGCCATGATGGCAAACATCAGCACAAACCCGACAATGGTAGATCCGATAGCGACAAGCGCCAATATCCAGCTATTATAGAACATCATGATCAAAGAGCCGACAAACATCGTAATGGCGCTTACCAAAGAATTAAGACTTTGATTCAATGTCTGCCCGATGGCGTCCACATCATTGGTCACACGGCTGATTACATCGCCATAGCTTGTTTTATCAAAATATTTGAGGGGCAATTTATTGATCTTTTTTGAAATGCCCATTCGCATATTTTTAGATATCTTAGCGGTGACAGTCGCCATCATATAGCTCTGCACAAAGTTGAAAACAGCCGATGATGCATAAAAGAAAACCAGCAACATACCAATACTGAATACAGCGTCGAAATCAATTGCAGCAAGTACAGGCTGCCCATTTGCCATCGCGGGAAGCCCTTTCATGATTTCGTTCGTCATGTCTTTCAGTCTGTCCGGGCCAATAATCTGGAGCAAGGTCCCCAAAGCCGCTATAACAAGGGCAACGACAATGACAGGCATGTAGTTTTTGCAATAGCGTATCAATTTACCCCATGTCCCTTTGAAGTCCTTTGCCTTTTCGCCGCTGCCTATTCCGGGAGGGCCTCCCATCGGGCCACCCATAGGCCCGCGATTTTGCGATTTTGTGCGGTTCTCGCTCATGATGCCAATTCCTCCTCGCTTAATTGCGACATGGCAATTTCTTTATATACAGCGCAGTCGCGGAGTAATTCTTTATGTGTTCCTTTGCCCACAATTTTACCTTCATCCAGCACGATAATCTGATCTGCGTCCATAATCGTGCCGATTCTCTGGGCTACAATCAGGCTGGTTACGCCCGCCGTTTCTTTTTTCAGCGCACTACGCAAAACACGGTCGGTTTTGTAATCAAGCGCAGAAAAGGAATCGTCAAAAATGTAGATTTCAGGCATACGGCATATGGCACGGGCAATTGCAAGCCGCTGCTTTTGCCCGCCTGATATATTAGCGCCGCCTTGGGCAATGGATGCCCCGTATTCGCCCTCCATTTTCTCAACAAAGTCCCTACCCTGTGCAATTTGTACAGCTTTTTTCACCTCGTCGATACCATACCCATCACCGCCGTTATCGCCATAGGCCACATTGGATTCTACTGTTCCTTTGAATAGTACGGCCTTTTGCGGCACATAGCCGATTTTATTAAACAGGGCTTCCATCTTGTAATCTTTCACATTGACGCCATCAACCAAGATTTCTCCATCGGTCGCATCAAAGAACCGGGGGATAAGATTGATAAGAGTTGATTTTCCACTTCCGGTTGAACCGATAAAGGCAACCGTTTCACCGGGGGATGCAGTAAAACTGATATTTTCCAGAATAGCCTCCGCCGCATCGGGGTATTTGAAGCTAACAGCCTTAAATACGACCTCACCACGAATACCCGGCTTGCCCTCGGTTGCGATCCCATCCAAAACTTGAGGTTTCGTATCCAGCACTTCATTGATACGCTTGGCTGAAACGCTGGCCCGAGGAAGCATGATGAATATCATGACAAGCATCATAAACGACATAATGACCTGCATGGCATAACTAGAAAAGACAACCATGTTAGAGAATATCGTCAATTTATCCATCGCGCCCGCCGCATCAATCAGATATGCACCTATCCAATAAATAGCAAGCGAAAGCCCGCTCATTATCAAAGTCATAACCGGCATCATGATTGCCATAGCGCGGTTAGTAAACATCTGTGTGCCGGTGAGTTCTTGGTTTGCCGTTTCAAATTTATCCTCTTGATAATTTTCGGCGTTGTAAGCGCGGACAACGCGTAGGCCGGTGAGGTTTTCTCTCGTCACACGGGTGATATTGTCGGTGAGGGTCTGCATCTTCTTGAATTTCGGTATCACAAATACCATCAAAAAGGAAACCATCAATAGGACAATCATTACGGCAATGCCTGTAACGACCGACCATTCAAAGCCTTTGCCCGCAATTTTAGTAATAGCCCATACTGCTGTAATTGGAGCTTTAACCACCAATTGCAGCCCCATTACGACCAGCATTTGAACCTGCGTAATGTCGTTTGTGGAACGGGTAATCAGACTTGAAGTTGAAAAGTGGCTGATTTCTTCCATAGAAAACGATTCTACCTTATTAAATAGTAAGCTGCGCAGCCGCTGGGAAAAAGATGCAGCTATTTTTGCCGCAAAGTAGCCGACAACAATTGCGGCAACAAGACTGCCCAATGCACAAAAAAGCATATAGGCACCATTGAGCCAAATTTCGCTCATTGCGCTATTCGGGGTCTGTGTCAGCATTGTTATTTTCGACATATAGTCGGGAAGTTTTAGGTCAAGCCAAATCTGTGCGACGATGAAAATTAGGCTAAACGCAACCATCAGCCATTCCTTTGGCTTGAGATACTTGAAAATTTTCAGCATATATATTGACCCTCCGCTATTTATACAGGGTTTGATATAACTTGTATTTATTCCAAACTCGATTAGCGATAGGACGGTATTTATGCGCACTTCAATGTCCGCATAAATACTAAAGCAAGCATATTTGCTGCTCTTGCCCTAGACTTTTTTATACCGCCGTCGTCCTACCCGCAGGGCATATACTTTTGTCCAAGCTCGAAAAATATCCGCATAAGCCGAATGAATTCTACTGTGTCGGCTTCTCCCATCTCGGCAAATATTCGGGACATATGCTGCTGCATCTCCTGCATTTCGGCATCAACACGTGAACGCCCAGCCTCGGTGATTGTCACCAGTATATTGCGGCGATTACTTCTATCAATGTCCCGCTCAATCTGTCCCTTTTTCTCCAATGCACCGAGTAAGGCGGATATTCGTGCCGTGCTGGCCTGCAACGCAGTGCTAAGTTCGGAGGGTAAGACTGGTCCATCTCCGCGCATTGATAGGAACTGCAAGACAAATAGCTCACCTTTGTTGCCTCGGTTTATGTTGTCTAACATATCCCTCTGGTTGTTTGACATAATTTCATGAAAGGCGGTGATCGCCTTCTGAACATAGTCAGAGTTGTGCTGTTCATGTAGAATCGTCATGGAGAACCCCCTTTCAGGTATGTATCGGTAGAGAGATTCTGTGCTATTATTTATACCCCTCAAAATGATCATTCAGCATATTGCGTTTGTCAATTTGCAGGCTATTTAGCAGGTTCCTGATGCTCTCGATAACACGGCCAGGGCCAGCAGTATAGTAATAAGCCTCATTGCCAAACTTCTTAACCAACTTGGTAAGCTCTGCTTGCGCTTCCTCCGGTTGATGCACATACGACACATGAATGCTCGGATTCATTTGTGCGATGCCGTCGATCTCATCCTTGAAGAGATGGTACTGAACCGAGGGGTAGACCACATGCACATCTCTCTGCTGGCTCTTGCCGATTGTTTTTAGGATTGAGAAGATAGGGGTAATCCCTACACCTCCCGCAAATAAAACGACCGGCCTTTTATCATTTCGGAGCGTAAAATCCCCAAGAGGGCCTCGGATTTCTAATGTCGCGCCAACTCCACGGTCAATGATATACTGCTTGAACGAACTGGGCTTTTCGCCTGTCCTGAAACCCAGCAATACATATCCGTCCTCGGGTACTGACGCTATGGAGAAAACCCTCGACTTTTTTCCTTTGATGGCTTTGTCCTTCAAAGCGAACATTGCATATTCGCCTGCGATCCAAGTGAATCCCTTGTCGATCTTCACTTTGACTGTGTAGTAGTCTGCAGAGCGGTGCTTAACTTCCGTAATCAATCCTTGGCTCTTCCTGAACATCTTGAAAATATCGGAAAACCTCATGTTCTTTGCCTCCTTCTATTTGGCGTTGGTTTATGGTGTACTTGCTCTGCCTTTTCACCTGTGTTGAGCGGCTACTTTGCGGTAATCTCGGATATACTGAACGAATTGTCGGCAATCGTCTTAGCCTTTATCTTGACAGCCACTTCGGGGGATTTCTCCAAGATTTTTTTGCAGTCTGCGACACAGCCACGTAAGCCCATACTCCCGCATGTCACAGCCAACCGGTAGCGCTTGATATTCGCTTTCCTCTGGCGCAAATAGAGCTTCATCGGTTCGGACAAGTGGAAGCCCCAAATGGGGCACATCAGTATGACACGATCATAATCGGCGGGATTTAATTTGCTGCCGACCGTGTGCGCGGCTTTATCATACTGAATTTCGTCCATGTCGCACGCAAGAGCCTTGCGGATTTTTTCCGCCACCTTGCGTGTGTTGCCGGATTGCGAATAGTAAACGATCAAAGTTTTCATATGACCCAACTCCTTCTCTTACATAGCAAACATCAGGAACTGTTAACCGTGTTAGTATCGTACCCTGTTTGCGGACGTTTGTCAAGAGGCAATAAAAAAATTCATAAAACATTTACTGGCAAAAATCTTGCACAGCCTTACTTGATCGTGAAAAAGGCCGTAAGGGTTTTCATTCAGTTGATGCTCCGTTGAAGGAGGTATGCTATGATATCCTTTAGCGGGTATAGGAGGTGTGAAAATGGCAAAAATTCTCGTCGTAGAGGATGACGCTACGCTACGCCGCGTCATTTGTGACTTCCTTAGACAAAACGGACATCAGCCTATCGCGGCTCGAGATGGGCGGGAGGCGCTTACTGTACTTGATACTGAGCATGTGGAGCTCATGGTCTCGGACATCATGATGCCGGAGATAGATGGCTACGAACTCACGAAGAGCTTGCGCGACGCAGGCTACTCAATCCCAATCCTCATGATCACCGCGCGGGAGCAATATCAGGATATGGAGCGGGGCTTTGGCGTCGGCACAGACGATTATATGGTAAAACCCATCAACATGGGCGAAATGCTTCTGCGCGTCAAGGCGCTTCTTCGCCGAGCGAAAATATTCAGCGACCACAAAATTGTGATGAGCGAAACACAGGTGGATTATGATGCCATGACGGTGACAAACGGCAATGTAACCCTGTCACTCCCGCAGAAAGAGTTCTACCTGCTCTACAAACTCCTCTCCTATCCTGACAAGATCATAACACGCCAGCAGCTGATGGATGAGATTTGGGGCTATGACAGCGAGACGGACGTGCACACAATCGACGTTCACATCGCGCGGTTGCGGGACAAACTGAAGCCTTTCCGGGATTTTGAGATTCAGACCATTCGCGGGCTGGGGTACAAGGCGGTGAAGCGAGATGAAAACTAAGAAGCCAATCAGCCTCTGGCTCACAACTGTACTCCTCTCCGGTGGACTCCATATGCTTTCCGCAATTGTCACCGGAATTATTGCATTCACCACCATGCGATTTGGATTGGTACATCGGACGCCGTTTTTGGGAATTATGGGCTTCCTGATGATCAGCACATTTATCGGTCTTTTCTTTTCGACCTTTTTTTCAAAGAGGTTTTTGCGACCGCTTACTTTGCTGATCAAGGCGACGCAAGAAATTGCGGATGGCAACTTCGACGTGCATGTGGAAACAAAGGGACGCAGCGAGATCAATGAACTGATTCAGACTTTCAATTTCATGGCACGGCAACTCTCCCGCACTGAAATGCTGCGGAGTGATTTTGTGAACAACATCTCCCACGAGATCAAAACGCCCGTCGCCGCCATTGAGAACTGTGCCACTATGCTGCAAAGCGGTGCGCTTGACGAAACTGAGCAGCGTGAATACGCCGGGATGATCGCAGAAAATGCGCGCAGACTATCCAGCTTGTCGCGCAATATACTGAATCTTTCACGCCTTGAGAACCAAGAAATCGTCACCGAGCGCCGAAAGTTTCGCTTGGATGAACAAATCCGGCAGGCCGTAGTGCTCCTCGAATCCAAATGGAGTGCAAAAAAGCTGGTGCTTGATATTGATCTCCCGGAAACCATTTATGAAGGAAGTAGCGAGCTACTCATTCAGGTGTGGATCAATCTCCTCGACAACGCAATTAAGTTCTCACCTCCTGAAGGACTTCTTTCCATACATCTTCTGCCTGCCGAAGATGAGATACGCGTGGTGATCCGTGATCAAGGAGCAGGCATGTCCCCGGAGGTCGCTGAGCGGATTTTTGAAAAATTCTATCAGGGCGATCCCGCGCACACGACGGAGGGAAACGGCCTCGGTCTGGCGCTGGCCAAACGCATCGTCGATCTGTCCCACGGACGCATTGAAGTGGAGAGCAAACCGCATGAGGGCAGCAGTTTTACTGTCATTATGCCAACATGAGATTATGCGTCGGAATTTCCCAGCCCCTCCGGGGGCTTTTTTAATACCCCGTTGATACTCCGTTGAGCTTACTCATGTATGATACGCACATGTCGAAATCAAAGGAGGTTCTACCCTTGGCAAAGAAGAAAAGAAAATGGCTTCGTCTTGTGATTCCGTTGGTATTGATCGCCGCAGCTGTCGTGTTTTTTATGTCCCGCCCCGGTTCCGGCCCACGGTATGCAGAGGCGATAGCATCTACGGGGAACATAAGCACAACGTACAGCTTTACCGGAAACATCACCGCGCCGCAAATGCAGACGCTCACCACGTCCGCAAATGCGACCGTGAGGGATATATATGTATCTGCAAATGAAACGGTGAAGTCGGGTGATCGAATTGTCAGGCTCTCGGATGGTACCACGATAAAAGCGGACATCGATGGTGAAGTCGTCCGCCTGAATGTGCAGAAGGACAGCGCTGTCACATCCGGCTCTACACTCGCCACCATCATGGACGTAACACAGCTTGAGGTGGAAATATCCATTGACGAGTATGATGTGGCCGCTATCGCCATTGGTAAGGAAGTCGAGGTGAAGGTCAACGCGCTCGGCATCACCTGTCCCGGCACTGTTGCGAGCTTTGACAAGAACGCAACTACCAACGGCACTCTCTCCACTTATGCTGCGGTCGTGGCAATGGAGGCCCCGGAGGGCGTGTTGCCCGGCATGCAGGTCGAAGTTAAGATGCTCGATCAGTCAGCTGAAAATGTGACGCTTCTCTCGGTCGACGCGCTGCAGTTTGATGCCCAGAACCGGGCTTATGTGCTGACACGTTCAAGCAACGGCGAATATGTTGAGACCTATGTTCAAACTGGCATCAACGATGGTTCCAGCGTGGAGATCACCTCCGGCCTCGCAAGCGGAACGACCGTCTATTACACCGCCGCGCTGAGCATGGATATGGCGATGCCGATGATGGGTGGGGAAAGGATGGGTCAATGAGCAGCACATACTTCTCCATGCGTGACATCGTCAAGGAGTATCGTATGGGCGATGAAATCCAGACGGTTTTGAAACATGCGAACCTCGAAATGGAAGAGGGTGAATTCCTCTCCATCCTCGGGCCATCAGGTAGCGGCAAGTCGACTATGATGAATATCATCGGATGCCTCGACACCCCAACGTATGGTCAATATATTCTCCGCGACCGCGAGATCGGCAAACAGGATCAGCATCAGCTTGCGCAGATTCGCTGTCATGAAATCGGCTTTATCTTTCAATCGTTCCAACTCCTTCAACGCATGGACGCAATGAGGAATGTAGAACTGCCTCTCATCTATGCGGGTATGCCCAAAAAGGAGCGAGAGCGGAGAGCACGTGAAACGCTGGAGCGCGTAGGGCTTCAGGACAAGCTACACCACCGACCGAACCAACTCTCCGGGGGGCAGCAGCAGCGTGTCGCAATCGCTCGTGCTCTGGCAACAAATCCCACGCTCCTATTGGCAGACGAGCCGACGGGTGCGCTCGACCAAGAGACAGGGCGTCAGGTTATTGCGCTATTTGAAGAACTCAACGCCGAGGGCCGTACAGTCATCATGATCACGCATGATATGAACATCGCTAGGCACGCAAAGCGTATTGTGAACATCTTGGATGGCGTTCTCACGGAAGGGGGAACGACGGCATGATCAAGGCAAAGGTGAGCATGTTCCACGAAAGTGTATCAATGTCCCTCTCCAACATCGCCCATAACCGTATGCGCTCTTTCCTGACGGTGCTGGGAATCATCATCGGCGTCACGGCCATCATCGCACTGATTACAATTGTAAACGGCGTGACCGGTGAGATCACCGATCAGTTTGCGGCGCTTGGCACCGGGAAGTTGACCGTGACCGCGCGTGGCACCTCGCTCAAGCCTGGACTGACGGAAACCGACCTCGAGGCGGTTGCATCGATTTCCAATGTGTCTGGCGTGTCGCCGAGCGTTACCGCAACCGTTGTCTGCAAATCTGACTACGCTTGGGATGATGAGATCGCGCTCGAAGGAAGAAGCGAAGTGTATTTTCGGATGACACCCGATCTCATTGCGCGTGGGCGGATTCTGAATCGGCTCGACATGGAGAGCAAGACGCGCGTCTGCGTCATCGATTCCGCCTTGGCAGAAGTACTGTTCTTTGGGCGCGATCCACTGAATGAGACGCTCCTCGTAGACGGGCACACATTCACCGTTGTAGGCGTCCTATCGGACGAGGCAGGCGGCGATGTAATGAGTCAGGCAATGGGTGAAAGCAGTAAGAAACTAATCGTACCCTACACCACAGCGATGACGATTGCAAATAGCACCCATGTCACATCGCTCGACGTGCATGTCGCAAATACCGACCGCACCGATCAGGTGATCGATGATTTGGAAGATACGCTGTTCGCGGCGTTCAATTACAAGGAAGATACCTACTCCATTATCAACATGGAGAGCCTGCTCGACACGATGAACACTATGATCTCACTCATGACCGCGTTACTCGCAGGCATCGCGTCAATCGCGCTTCTGGTCGGTGGGATCGGTATTATGAACATGATGCTCGTATCCGTCACCGAGCGCACGACGGAAATCGGCTTGCGTAAAGCATTGGGTGCGGAGCCGGGACAGATACAACTGCAATTCCTGATCGAGTCGTTCATTCTGTCTCTCCTTGGGGGGATCATTGGCACATTGCTGGGTCTTTTGATCTCCTACGCGTTCTCGGCCATTATCGGTACCGGATTCCGGATTTCCTTGAGTGCGATTTCAATCGGCGTCGGATTCTCCGCTGCGGTAGGGATCATCTTCGGATGGACGCCCGCGCGCCGCGCCAGCAACCTCAATCCCATCGACGCACTAAGAAGTGCTTAGCCAATAAGGAAAGGATGCGTGACATCATGCGCAAGATCGCAATACTGCTTATCGCCCTGTTACTAATGATAACCCCGGCACTGGCAGAGGGCAGCAACTTTTCACTCAGCGGAATACTTGAGCCTGCAAAGATGGAAACCATAACCGCCCCTTTCTCAGGGAGAATTGAGCGCGCCAACCACGAAGTGGGAGATTTCGCCGCTGCCTCAGACGTTTTATTTGAACTCGCAACCACGAAGGTATATGCGCCATGCGACGGAACCGTAGCGGGTCTGCGCATCGCGGAAGGCGACAGCCTTACGGATGTAGGCAAGATTTATGAAGCACCATTCTACATCGAGCCGACGTCTAAGTACATCATCTCCGCTACGACCTCCGGCGCATATGACAACAACGAAAACCGCTATATCCATGTCGGAGAATATGTCTATCTGACGAGTTCGAACAACAGCAACCGTACCGGAGAGGGCATCATCACCTCGGTGGATGGTACGGATTACACAGTTGAGGTTCTTTCCAGCACGATTCGACTTGCTGAGAACTGCCGGATCAGCCGTGACCCAGATTCTGATGAGAGCAAGGGGCGTATCGGCAGCGGAAAGACGAAGCGCAACAACCCCGTTGCTGTGACGGCGGAGGGTAGCGTGCTCAAGTTGTACGTTGCGGAAGGAAGTGCGGTAAAGGCCGGTGACGTCCTAATGGAGGTCGTGACGGGCGATCTGCGCGGTGCAGCGCTGGATGGGAACCGGGTATTGACGGATGCGGACATTGTTGTGCAATCTGTTACCGCCGCAGTCGGCGACTCCGTACAGCAGGGCCAACCGTTGGCGACGGTGTACCCGGTTGGAACGCTGGTGGCTGTAGTACAGGTGGACGAGAGCGATCTTGCAGGCATCGGGATCGGCGACACGATGACGGTTGAACTGGATGGTACATCTGGCACGATTTCATATAAGGGAACCGTCGAGAAGATATCTCTGATTGCTAATTCCGAGGCAAGCGGTACTCCCTATGACGTCACGATCTCCTTCAAAAACGACAATTTTGTTCGCCAAGGTATGAGTGTCACGGTTCGAACGGGAAGCTGACAAAGGTTGTTGTAAACGACGAGCGCTTTTATATAAAAAGGCGCTCGTTGTATGCAGACCTACTTCCACCATGAGCGCAGTGTCTTGTTTTGGGACTCGTACAATATATTCATCTTCCTCTTCGATGGTTGTATGCTGCTAGTACCCATGTTCAAGGAGGTTCTGTTACAATCCATGGCGGCGTATGAAGAGTAGTAACACACAGTGAATCTGTTCCACGGATCGGGAGATATATTTACATCGTTGTGAGCCATAGTGGAGTACCTCTGTTGCGCAATGGAGGATTCCACCTTTTGAATGAACCGCCTATTTTTGGCCTATTCAATGATAGAGGAGTCAGTTGGCGTACCTTGGGTAGAAAATTCAGAAAAGCTATGCATTGATTTGAAAAGAATATGTGGACAGTAACGAAAACCGAATTAAGGCGGACGGGCTGGATTGGCGCAGACGCTTCCAATCATTAACAAAGCTATCTCCGATTGCGACAAATTTGCCATATTTTCAAAGGCGGAAAACTATCATAAGATGATTCCAATGATTACCAAATCATACTAAGCATAAGGGACAAAACGAATGGAACGGCAACTAACGGCGTACTTATTCAGATACATGATGAAGAACTACTTTCAGAACAAATCCGACATGGCGCGACAGTTGGGATTGCAGGTTCGCCAACTACAAAGGATTTTTACCAGATTGGATTACGCAAAGGGGGGAACCGTTGCCTTAAATAAACTCCTTTACTTCTGCGTGGAGCATGGAATTGCTTTAGATCCCATCATTCATTCGTTTATGATTGAAACAGGAATCAAGGCAGCAGGAGCCGGAGCTTCCTTAAAAATGGACGGGAATATGAGCTTGACTTCCAAGGGGATATCGAGCCTAATGGTACCTAATACCTTGAACGAGCAAGGAATGGAGATGGCAAGATCTGTGCTGCGCATTTTACAGGTGATCAAAGAATATGAGAATGAAGAGGGGGAAATGTGTATAAGCCAGCGACAGGACATCCTTGCTTCGCTACGGGAAGTCGTAAATACAATTTATAGCTACGTCCTTAAAATCTATACAAAGGAGGCCGCGAATCCGCTTGATTACTGAGAAACGATCCGTCCCCTTCAGTGGAACTCTTCCGCTGAAATTCAGCGAGTTCGCCTATATGGGCTCGTATTATGACCGCCTGGATGAATTGGCAGCACTGGCATTGCCTGAGCCTTGGAAGTACCGAAGAAACCAGGAATGCTATAAAAATCAGCAAACCCCCATATTGGGCTATTATATGAGCTCGGTGTACTATAAACTGGCTATGGACTATCAATACGCGCTAACCCCGGAGGAAGCCGGACGAGCCCTATACATCAATTCGGAAAGATGCTGCTTTCATACAGGGCTCTATACGCGGAATTACAAAGCCATCTATGCCTATTATGAGCGGAACCTACGCACAGACTCACCCTGGTATTGGGTGCTGCAGGGCTTTCAGGAGGAGGCCTCCGCGAAGCTGAAATATGTGAATCCCCTCCCCATGAGGCCCATGAGCGGGCTTTATGAACTGGGTATGGCGTATGACCCCGACTGGCCCATCCGTGTCCGGGTGGAGCATATCCTGGAGGACGCGGAAAACCTGGAGAGGATTCCGGAGAAGCTGCGAGACTTCCCCAACCTGCCTTTACTGCTGGAAACCGGCGTGGAACTGGCGAGGCGGCAGGCGGCCATCAGTCCCAGCATTGTGGTGCCCCAGGTTTTTGGAGGCAGGTTTCAGTACCTGCTGCCGGTGTGCCTGACCGATCCCGCCAAGCCGGAATTGGCTATGGCGCTAAGTATCCATGATGGATACTACCTGGGACATACCTGCCTGACGATGAATATGGCTTACGGCAATGCCCGGCTGATCGGAAGGCCCACGGCGCCCTGGCTGATAGAACTGGTGGAGTAAAGGCGGGGGAATGACGGAGCGCTGGGAGGTAGATGCGGATATGGCCGGGCGGGCGTTCTCTTTTGAAGAGGGGCACAAAGCCCGGCGGATGCGAATTACCTGCCCTGTCTGCGGATGCAGGCTGCTGGACACAACGCTCCAGGATGGGATTGAAGTACGAACGGCAGAGGAGGTGGAAACCGGGAAAGCCGACTATTACCTGAAGTGCAGGCAATGTAAGGTGGAGCTTGCGCTGGTGAAAGCCAAAAATGAAATAGAGTAATTTTCTTGCAGAGCACGGCGCAGCGCCCTGCCCACCAGGCAGGGAGAATAGGCATTAAACAATGACGGGTGAGCCTGACAAGTAGCTTTTTAGCTATGAGTTGGCCTCACCCGTTTCTTTGTTTTCGCGGGAGGATTGCTTGACCATAACGCAGCGAGGCTGGTCATGAACGGCTGAACTGGCGGCACGAACAGAAGGGCTTCAAAGCTAATGTTTTGAGGGCCTTACGATAACACGTCTGTTTGCGGCTGCCTGTTCAGCCGTTTTTGTTTTCCTCCGGTCGCGCTGGGAGAGCGAGAACTCCAGATGCCCCCAGATCCCACAGCCCGCGGGCCGCCCACGCCTTTCTTGGCAACGCGAAAAACCAAGAAGGGACGAGGAAAATGAAACCGATCACATTCCGGGATTTGAAAGCCCTGGTGGGTTCCACTCGCGGTCTTGCGCTGCCCACTGCCAAAGTGCTACGGGAAAGCGGGGAGATGGCCCTGGAGGCGATGGTAGGAGCGGGCATCCGGCTCCGGGTATACCGTTCGGGGTTCTATACCTACGAAACCTCAGCGGGGACTACGGTATACGCTGTGGACCGGTGCGCCGGATATGAGTATGAAAACGGAGATTACCTGGCTTCCCAGTGGTTTGAGGAGGAGGATTGGGTGGTACGGCTGGCATTGTCGGCGGAGGACCGGTTGGAGAGGAACCAGCGGCGGAAGGAAGAGGAAGGGCGGTTTTCTTACAGCGGGGACGCCGCGGAGGGAAAAGACCTATGGGGCCCACAGGATTTTACCGCCACACTGGAAAGCCGGGAGCAGGTGGAGGGAATGTTGGCCATCCTGACCGAGAAGCAGCGGCAGGCCATTCAGTTATGTATCCTGCAGCAGTTGCCGCAAATGGAAGCAGCACGGCAGCTTGGGATTTCGCAACCCATGGTGGCAAAGCATCTTTCCGCGGCTATCGCCAGGTTGAAAAAAGAAAATCTGAAAAGTTTCGAGGGGAGGTTATAAAATCCCATCTCCAGCGTGTGTCAGGTGAGAGGCCTTTTCAAACACAGAGGAGGTAACCACCATGACACAGGAGCCCGACTCTATCCGAATGGATATCAACATGCCCTCCATCCATGCCAGTGGCGCCCAACGCCTGGTGGCGGAGATCAAGAAAAAGACGCTGCGGGACCGGCTGCTCAGCGCGCTGTTCGGGGCACGGCATGAAATTCTCATCATCATGCCCAGCCGGGATGTGTGCAACGTGGTCTTTACCCGTCAGCGGGACGAGAGGGAAGAAGGTGCGCCGGAATGACCGTTACCTTCTCCCGCAACGGCTGGAAGCAGCTGGAGCGCTTGAACCGGCTTCTGGAGACCCGGTACCTGAAAGCCTTTGTGCTCCAACGGGAGCTGATAGAATTCCTACGGGCTCACGAAGGAGGAACCCACAGGCTGGACACGATCTGCCAGGAGCTGCACTACGAAAACGGGGTGTACCTGCTGCTCAGGAGAACGGGCGGAGACTGGATCATCACGGACATTTGGTACGATGGTGAGCCGGCCGCCTTTGAACCCATCTTCATTTGGCGCTGCATCCGGCGTGGCTGCAAGCGGTTCCTGGAAAGGACGCTGGCATGCTGGCGTGGGACGCCTCTGGCCATACCCCTTGCATAAAAATTCATCCAGAAAGGAGGGAATCTCATGGGGAACCAACGGTTGGTGACCGCCGAAAGCGTGCGACGGGGGCACCCGGATAAGTTTTGCGACCTGATCGCGGACCGGATTGTGGACGAGCATTTGCGCAATGATCCCAGGGCCCGGGTGGCGGCGGAGGTGTTCGCCACAGCGGGTAGGATCGTCATTGGCGGCGAGGTGACGTCCGGCGCCCGGGTGAATTACAAGCGTCTGGTGATGGACTGCATCAGTCAGGTGGGTTACCGTAAAACCGACCTGTGCCAGAACGCCAATGATCATTTGAACATGGACATCCAGATCCATGAACAGTCCCCGGATATCGCCCGGGCGGTGGGGACGGGGACGATATGGGAGCCGGGGACCAGGGGATCATGGTGGGCTACGCCATAGACGAAACCCCGGAGCTTATGCCCCTTCCGGTGGTGCTGTCCCACGCCCTTTGCCGCCGGGTGGACGAGCTGTCGAAATCCATTCGCTGGCTGGGAGCGGACGGCAAGGCCCAGGTTACCGTGCTGTATGAGGATCACAAGCCCAAGCTGGTCACCGCCGTGGTATTGTCGGTGCAGCACAGCAAGGATACCTGCCCGGACTGCCTATGGCGGAGCATGCTGGAGAAAGCGGTTCTCCGGGTGATTCCCGAGGGGATGGTGAGCAAGCGGATGAAGATTCTCATCAACCCCTCCGGCAAGTTTGTTCTGGGCGGCCCTGCCGCGGACACGGGGCTCACCGGCCGCAAGCTGGCGGTGGACCAATACGGTCCCGTGGCCCATATCGGCGGCGGGGCGCTCTCCGGCAAGGATCCCTCCAAGGTGGACCGCACCGGGGCGTATGCCGCACGGTGGGTGGCCAAGAACATCGTGGCGGCGGGGCTGGCCAAACGCTGCGAGGTGCAGATTGCCTACGCCATCGGGCAGGCCAGACCCGTAAGTGTGGCTGTGGACACCTTTGGAACAGGCACAGCGGAGGACTCCCTTTTGGGCCGTGCGGTGGCCCACGCCTTTGACCTGCGGCCCGGGATGCTGATCAAAGCCCTGGGGCTGCGGCAGCAACGCTATGCGCCTCTCACGGTCTACGGACATTTTGGCCGCTCGGATGTGGAGCCGCTTTGGGAGGAGACGGAGCAGAAGGCGGCTCTGATTCGCGCTGTGGACAAGCTTCAGCGAGGGTAGCCGCTATGGACCAAAACAGAATACGCGCCCCCACACGGGCTTTGTGTTTGCTTTATCTATTTTGAAAGAAAGAGAGGAATGCACATGGCAATGATCAAGGAAATCGAGGCCATAGCCGGTGAGCTTCGCCGGTTGGCGGACGAGTTGACGGCTCTCATTGCTGAACCAGAGGCAGGGCTTCCCCAGCATGCAAAGAGCGAAGAGGAGCCTACCCTGACGCTGGAAGAGCTGCGGGCGTTTGTGGCGGAACGCTCCAGCATGGAGAATAGGCCAAAGATTAAGGCAATCCTGACCCGGTTTGGGGTGAGCAAGCTGACGGAACTGCCAACCACCCAGTACGCCGCGCTCCAAAAAGAGGTGGCAGCCCTATGACGGAGATACATCACGGCAGCCGGGGGCACGCGACACTCAGCGCCTCCAGCTCCCACCGGTGGATGGCCTGCCCTCCCAGCGTGAAGCTGTCGGAGTCCTTTGAGGACATGCCATCCCAGTTTGCCCAGGAGGGAACCTATCTGCATGAGCTGTGCGAAATCAAGCTCCACCGCTATCTGGGGGATGTGTTGCCCTCCGTGCTGGAGGCGCAGTATCAGGAGCATAAGGACAGTCCCTTCTATTCAGACGAGGCCGAAAGCGTCACGGATGAATATGTGGCCTTCTGCGTTGAAACTATCGAGGCGGTGAAGCTGGGCTGCAAGGATCCGCTGATCCTGGTGGAGCACAGGCTGGAATACTCGGAGTATGTACCGGGCGGGTTTGGCACAGGCGATCTGGTGATCGTGGCGGACGGCATTCTGGAGGTCATCGACTTCAAGGGAGGCCGGGGCGTGCGGGTGGACGCGGAGCGCAACAGCCAGCTTCTGCTGTACGGCCTGGGCGCCCTGCTGGAATTTGAGCCGCTCTATGATATCCGGAGCATCCGTGTGACTATTGTCCAGCCCAGGCTGCACAACATCTCCAGCTATGAAATTAGCGCCGGCGGCCTGATTGCCTGGGCGGAGAAGGAGGTTCGGCCCAAGGCTTTGCAGGCGGCCAGGGGCGAAGGGGAGTTCCGCGCCGGGGAACACTGCCGGTTCTGCAGGGCCAGGCACACCTGCCGGGCCAGAAGCGAGTACCACATGGCGCTGGCGGCCCTGGACTTCAAACCGCCCAACCTGCTGACGGAGGAGGAACTGCTGGATATTCTCCCGGTGGCGGAAAGCCTGAACAGCTGGGTACAGGATTTGCTGGCCTATGCCACGCAGCAGGCCATGGAAGGCCGGCAATGGACGGGCTACAAGCTGGTGGCGGGCCGGGCGAACCGCAGGTATACATCGGAGGCTGAGGTCGTCAAGGCGGCCACGGAGGCCGGATATGCCGACATTTACAAGACATCGCTGCTGGGTGTGGGGGAGCTGGAAAAGCGCATGGGCCGCAAGGCCTTTGAGGAGGTGCTTGGGAAGTATGTCCTCAAGCCCGAAGGCGCTCCCATTCTGGTGCCGGATAGCGATCCACGAAAGCCCCTCGCCGGCTTGGAGAGGGAGATAACCCAATGAAAAAGGAGGAATCCCCATGTCTACCAAGGTGATTACCGGGAAGGTGCGCACTTCCTATGCCCAGGTGTCCGAGCCCAAGTCCATCAACGGCGGTGAACCAAAGTACAGCTGCTCCTTCATCATTCCGAAAGCCGACACAAGAACGGTCCAGGCCATCCGGGACGCTGTGGAGCAGGCCAAGCAGGAGGGGATCGGGAAATGGGGCGGCAAGGTCCCGCCCAATTTAAAGCTGCCTTTGCGGGACGGGGATATAGAGCGCCCGGATGATCCCAACTATGCCGACTGCTACTTTGTGAACGCCAACAGCAAGGAGCGGCCCCAACTGGTGGACCGACGCCGGAATCCCCTCGCGGATTCGCAGGAGATGTACTCCGGCTGCTATGTGAGAGCCTCTTTGAGCTTCTACCCCTTTAACAGCAACGGCAACAGGGGTATTGCCTGCGGTTTGGGGAACATCCAGAAATGGGAAGAAGGAGAGCATCTGAATGGCCGCGCCCGGGCTGAGGACGAGTTCGACGTGCTGGAGGATGGGGAGGAAGACGATTTTCTGAGTTGAGAAAACAGAAGCCGCGCATCGAAATCATCGGTGCGCGGCAATCTCACACTACTTGATTTCTTGCTCCAGATCTTCAAAGAGACTGGAGTTGAAAAACTCCCGGACGCTGATTTCAAACCCGTCGCAGAGCTTCTTGATGGTCGCGATCCCGGCATTGGTGGTTGCGCCGTTCACGATATCGCTGACAGTAGATTGGGTAATCCCGGATATGTTGCTTATTTTGTTGACCGTTATGTGGCGTTCATCGCACAATTCAAAGATTCGCCTGACAACCGCCTCGGAAATGGTCATATTCTCATCCTCACATCGAAATACCGTTATACATAGAATAGCAATCGAGGATTCAAATAGCTAACGGAATGCCGTTGACTTATGGATATCGAGGATTTAAAATAGTCCCAAAGGGGAAAGCGTTTGGAGGCTGTACGAATGAACAAGCAACAGACGATTGCATTCACCGGTCACCGTCCAGAATCGTTACCATTTGGGGAGAATGAAAAAAGCGCTGGATGTGCCTGGCTCAAGGAAATGCTGCGCTCTGAGGTCATGGACAGAGCGAGCCAAGGGTATGAGGTTTTCTATTGCGGCGCTGCCCGTGGCAGCGATATCCTTTTTGGAGAGCAGGTATTACAGGTCAGAAACACAGTCTATCCGGCCATCCGGCTGATCTGTGTGATTCCTCACGAAAACCAGGCGGAAAACTGGCCGGAAAGCTGGCGAGACCGGTATTTTCATTTACTGGAACAGGCCAACGACGAGGTGTTGATCTCCATGCGCTACACCCGAGGCTGCTACCATCAGCGCAACCGGTACATGGTGGATCACGCCGGCGCCTTGTTGGCCGTTTATAATGGCACTTCCAAGGGAGGCACGGCTTATACCGTGGAATACGCTCGCAGCCGGGCGAAGGAGATCGTCATTCTCGACCCAAGCACATTGGAACGGATTTTCATCCCGCCAAGCCTGATGGTCCTATAAATCCTACCGCATAACACGCCCGCGAGGGGCGTTTTTTTATTGGAGAGACGCTATGATCATGAGCATCGATATTGAGACCTTCTCCTCCGCCCCGCTGCCCAAATGCGGCGTCTACCGGTATGCGGACGCGCGGGATTTTGAGATTTTGTTGTTCTCCTATGCCTTTGACGATGGAGAAGTACGCTGTATTGACCTAGCTTCAGGAGAAGAGCTTCCAACGGATGCGCTCGCCTCGCTGGAGGAGCCCTCAATCCTGAAATCCGCCTATAACGCACAATTCGAGCGGGTATGTCTTTCTAAACACCTGGGCCATTGGCTGGATCCAGCGCAGTGGCGGTGCACAGCTGTGCTGGCGGCCTATCAAACCCTCCCTCCAAGGTTAGTCGACGTGGCGCTGGCTCTGAACCTGACGCAGCAGAAGATGGACGAGGGGAAGGACCTGATCCGCTTCTTTTCGGTGCCATGCAAGCCCACCCAGGCGAACAGAGGCCGAACCCGGAACCTGCCCGTCCACGCCCCGGAAAAGTGGGAAACCTTCAAGGCCTATAACGTTCAGGACGTGGAGGTGGAGCGGGCTGTTCGGAAGGCCCTGGAGAAATACCCGCTCCCGGAGCATGAATGGGAGATGTACGCCATGGATCAGCGGATCAATGACCGGGGAGTCCGGGTGGACAGGTTGCTGGTCAAACAGGCGATGGATTGCGATCAGGCCTTTTCCCTGCAAGCCTTCCAACGGGCAAAGGAACTGACGCACCTTGAGAATCCCGGTAGCGTGGCGCAGTTGAAGGCTTGGCTGGCGGATCAGGATATGCCCATGGAAAGCCTGGCCAAGAAGATGGTACTGGAAAAGGTCAAAAACGCCGAAGGCATGGTGAAGGAGCTTTTGTCTCTGCGGCTGGCGTTGTCCAAAACATCCGTGAAGAAGTATGAGGCCATGGCCCGGACGGTGTGCAAGGACGGGCGTATTCACGGCCTGCTTCAGTTTGGCGGCGCGTCCCGTACCTTTCGCTGGGCGGGCAGATTAGTCCAGGCGCAAAATTTGCCTCAGAATCATCTGCCCGACCTGGGACTTGCCCGGGAGTTGGTGAAGGCGGGGGACATGGAGCTACTGGAGCTCCTTTTTGGCTCTGCGCCCAATACGCTGTCCGAGCTAATCCGCACCGCGTTCATTCCGAGGGAAGGGTGCAGGTTTTTGGTGGCCGATTTCTCAGCCATCGAGGCGAGGGTGCTGGCGTGGCTGGCCGGGGAGGAGTGGGTGCTGGAGGAATTCAGGGGACGCGGGAAAATTTACGAGGCCACGGCCAGCCGCATGTACCATGTTCCCCAGGATACCATCGTGAAAGGCCGCCCCAACTATGAATATAGGCAGAAGGGGAAGCAGGCGGTTCTCTCATGCGGTTATGGCGGCGGCGTGGCGGCGCTGAAAAACATGGGAGCCAGGATGCCTGAGGAGGAAATGCAGCCCTTGGTGGACGCCTGGCGGGCTGCCAACCCCAGGATCGTAAGGCTCTGGCATGCTTTGGACGCCGCCGTCCATAGGGTTTTGGAGACACACGGCGGAGCGCGTATCGGCAGGGTTACGCTGTTCTGGCAGGAAAACCGGCTATGCATTCATCTGCCTTCGGGCAGACGGCTGACCTATTTGTCCCCGCGATTCGTTACCAACCGGTTTGGAAGCCGAAGCCTGGGCTACCTGGGGGTCCGGGCCAACGGGCAGTTTGCCCTGCAGGAAACCTTTGGGGGCAAGCTGGCGGAGAACATCACCCAGGCTATCGCCCGGGATCTGCTGGCCCACGCGATGCTGAACCTGGAAAAAGCGGGATATCCCATTGTATTTCATGTGCACGACGAGGTGGTGCTGGAGCTTCCTGTCGGCAAGGGCGCTGTGGAGGAGGTATGCGGCGTGATGGCACACGCTCCTCCATGGGCTGAGGGGCTGCCGCTCCGTGCCGACGGCTATGAATGTGCCTTTTACCATAAAGAGTAGAGTCGGGCGGTGATTGTTCAAAACAGAAAAGAATCCTTCATGCCGCAACCGGTCATGAGGATTCCTATTGTTTGGACAAAAGGGACAATCAGTTTAGAAACTGCTTCATATCGTCAATGTGCTCCTGCTGGAGGGATAAATATTTATCCTCCAGCTCGTAGCACTGGGGATCTGCTTGAGGATGCGTGTTTTTATGCTTCACCTCTTTGATGATCCCCATGGTACTGCCCTGAATCAGCATTTCCGCCAGATGAGATGGAGATTGATCCGTCAAAGTATTCATTTGCACACCCATCCAGAGTCCGGCTTTGTCCGAACTGGCGGGTTCCCGGGGGAACTCTCTTCTTTGAGCAAGCAATTCTGCGGCTTCTTCCTTGATCTCCTTGTATCGGTCACTGTAGGAGCGCAGCTTTTCCGAAAATTGCTGGTTTTGAGTTTTGGAAATCAAAAGCCTGGAGGCCTCCACACCCATGGAAGCCGATTGGTAAATACCATGAAGCATGTTAATGGATTCGGCGTTCTGGTTCACATTCAAATCCCCCTTTATTTGCGTAAGCCTAGTATGTTGCACAGGGAGATATTTATGTGGACGCGTCAATACAGTGTTCATTCGTCTACGACCCGACGCCGCACGGGAGCAGTCGGGGGATTGCTCCTTTTAGGTTTCCATGAAAAGAGAGGGAGGGTTACCCATGCACGTACAACATGACCAAAAGTTCATGATTGCCTTTGGTCGTAGCCGCAAGGCCACCAGCTGGCAAAACAGGGAGATACTGTGGAGCGAGTTTTTGGACAAGCTCTCGGCCCCTACCCGGACGCGGGAGACGGTGCGGGAATACGCGGCCATGCCAAAGGCGGATCGGGATGATATCAAGGATTGCGGCGGCTTTGTGGGGGGTTATCTGAAAAACGGCAAGCGGAGCAACGCGGCGGTGGTGAACCGCTGTTTGCTGTGCCTGGACGCGGACCAAGCGGATGCCGGGCTCTATGACGACCTAGACCTGACCTTCATTCATGCCTACGCCCTGTACTCCACCCACAGCCATACCCCGGAGAGGATGAGATTGAGGCTTATCATACCGCTCTCGCGTACTGTATCCCCGGATGAATATGCGGCCATCTCCCGCAGGATCGCGGCGGACCTTACCCTAAACCGCTTTGATCCCACGACCTTCGAACCATCACGGCTGATGTACTGGCCCAGCGCCCCGGAGGACGGGGAGTATGTTTTCCGGTATGCGGACGCTCCGTTCCTTGATTCCAACACAGTCCTTGCCACCTACGCAGACTGGCGGGACGCGTCCCTTTGGCCCAGCACAAAGCCTCTGGAGGAACGGATGCGCTCCGCGGTCCAAAAGCAGGAGGACCCGCTCTCAAAGCCAGGGATCATCGGGGCTTTTTGCCGGGCGCATTCCATGACCAACGTTCTGGAACACATCCTCTCCTCCCGGTACACCTCCACGGTCCTGGAGGACCGGTATACCTATGTGGGCGGCAGCACGGTGGGTGGCTTGGTGGTGTACGATGGCAAATACGCCTACTCCCATCATGCCACCGACCCGGCCTCGGGTAAGCTGTGTAACGCTTTTGACCTGGTCCGGCTGCACCTTTTCCCTGTAGGAGGCGACGCTCCGGACGGCGAAAGGGTCCGGGACGCGGCCCACAGCGCAGCCCTGATGCGCGGGTACGCCAGCCGGGATGAAGAAACCAAGAAGCTGCTGGGGGAAGAGCGGCTCAGGCAGGCGGAAGCGGAGTTCTCCATGCCTCCGGAGGATGATGAAAAAGACTGGCAGCAGAAGCTGGAGTTGGATAAGGCCGGGAACGTCAAGGACAACCTGGAGAACCTTGTGCTGATTCTCAAGCATGATCCCCGCTTGCGGGGGATCGCCTACAACCGCCACCGGGACGGCATTGACGCAAAGGAGGCGCTGCCCTGGGAGCAGATCAAGCCCGGTTGGACCGATTCGGACAACGCCGCGGTAAAGGTGTACCTGAGCAACGTGTACGGCCTCTACGCCCCCGCCAAGACCAAGGATGCTGTCCTGGCCGTGGCTGCCTCCCGGTCGTATCATCCCATTGAGGAATACCTGGCCACCCTTCCCCCCTGGGATGGGACTTCCCGGGTGGATACGCTGCTGGCGGAGTATTTCGGGGCGGAGGACAACGGCTACACCCGCGCCGTCACGCGCAAGACTTTGGTGGCCGCAGTGGCCCGGATTTTCAGACCCGGAGCGAAGTTTGACAGCGTCCTTATCCTCAACGGGCCCCAGGGCATTGGCAAGAGCACATTCTTTGAAAAGCTGTCGGGGGAATGGTTCTCTGACAGCCTGACGCTGACGGAAATGCGGGACAAGGCGGGCGCGGAAAAGCTGCAGGGCTACTGGATTCTGGAGTTGGGCGAGTTGGCCGGGATGCGCAAGGCCGACGTGGAAACCGTGAAGTCCTTTATCACCCGGACGGATGACAAATACCGGGCCAGCTACGGCTTGGCGGTGGAGAACCATCCCCGGCAATGCGTCATCGTTGGCAGCACCAATTCTGAAACGGGCTTTCTCCGGGATATCACGGGCAACCGGCGCTTCTGGCCGGTGCGGGTAACCGGCATGGGCCGGCGCAAGCCCTGGACGCTGTCCAGGGAGCATGTGGGGCAGATCTGGGCGGAAACGCTGAAGCTGTACCATGCGGGTGAGAAGCTGTATCTGGAAGGCGATGAGGCGCAGATGGCCCTGGAGAGCCAATGCGACGCGTTGGAAACCGATGAGCGGGAAGGCTTGGTCAAGGAGTACCTGGACCGCCTGCTGCCGGAGGGCTGGGAAACCATGACCCTCTTTGAACGCCGGAACTTCCTGAACGGCAGCGAGTTTGGCGGGGAGATTCACCGGGGAATCCAACAGCGCCAGCGGGTGTGCAACATGGAGATTTGGTGCGAGTGTCTCGGAAACGCTCCAACGGCCATGAAGAAAGCCGATTCCTACGAGATTGCCGCTATCCTGCGCAGGTTGGGAGACTGGGTAAAGCCACCCTTTGGTAAAGAGCGCCAGACATTTCCGATCTATGGCCAGCAGCGGGCCTTCATTCGCATCGAAAGGTAGACAAGATCAGCCGGGAGGCGAGTTTCTTGTCCATCAGCTGGTCTGGCTCCTATATTATAGAAAGGATTTTTCATATGACATCTTGACAAGAAAACCCTATTAAGGGATAGGGAATAAGAAAAGGGAATAGTACTTGGGCGTGTGTGTGCGTATATGCGCGTATGCGCGTATAGGGAAATAAGTGACTTGTCGTCATCTTGTCATTTTCAAAATAAGCGTGGAGAGCCCAAAACCCAGATCACCTCGGCCTTTGCAAGCCTTGTGGAAAACACATGGCATGCTACCGCCGGGGTGATCTTGTCATTGGCTGTCTACCTGGAAGGGAAGGATGTATGAACGAGATAAGGGATGGAGCTTTGTTGGAGGAAACATGGCTCCACGGATATCAGCGGTTCTGCGTGGGTTTCATAGAGAACCACCCCAGCTGCGGGATCTTTTTGGATATGGGGCTTGGCAAGACGTCCGTTGCGCTCACGGCGGTCTCCCATCTGCTGTATGACAGCTTCGAGGTCAGCCGTGTTTTGATCATCGCTCCTTTGCGGGTAGCCAGGGATACCTGGACTGCGGAGCTTGCCAAGTGGTCGCATTTGAAAGGGTTACGGATGGAGCGCGTACTCGGCTCTCCCAAGGAGCGGATAGCGGCGCTGGTCCGGACGGCGGAAATGTACATCATCAACCGCGAGAACGTGGAGTGGCTGGTCAGGCATTTCAAGGGACGAAGGCTGCCCTTTGACATGCTGGTGATCGACGAGCTGTCCTCCTTCAAAAACGGTCACTCCAAACGGTTCATGGCCCTCAGGAGAGTGGTTGGGCAGTTTTCAAGGGTGGTGGGGCTGACGGGTACACCCGCGCCCAATGGCATGGAGGACCTATGGCCGCAGATATTCTTGCTGGATAAGGGCCAGCGCCTCGGCAGGACCATGCGGGGCTATCTGGACATGTTCTTTACCACGCCTAACCCCTGGGCTCCCTACCAGCATGAACTGAAGCCCGGGGCGGAGGAAGAGATTTACAAGCGCCTGGGGGATTTGTGTGTATCCATCCGCGCCGCGGATCACCTGCGGATGCCTGAACGGGTGGACAATGTGGTGGAGGTCATTTTGTCTCCCGCGGAAGAGAGGCTGTACCGGAAGATGGAACGGGAGATGCTTTTGCCATACGCGGAGGGGGATGTGCTGGCGGTGAACGCGGCGACTCTGGCGGGCAAGCTGCTCCAGCTGGCCAATGGCGCGGTCTATGATGAGCACCATCAGATCCGTGTGATTCATGACCGGAAGCTGGAAGCGCTGGAGGAGTTGCTGGAAGGCGCCAATGGGAAACCGGTGTTGGTCATGTATCACTATCAGCATGACCTTCGGCGGATTCAGGAGCGGTTTGGGATATGGGGGAAAGACAAGCCCGGCGGTGTGCGGGAACTGAAATCCTCCGGGGATATCGCCGATTGGAATGCCGGGAAGATTCCCATTGCCGTGACCCAACCGGCCTCCACCGGCCATGGGTTGAATCTGCAGCAGGGCGGCTCCACGGTGATTTGGTTCGGGCTCACCTGGAGCTTGGAACTGTACGAGCAAGCCAACGCAAGGCTTTGGCGGCAGGGGCAAAGGAACACGGTGGTGGTGCACCATTTGGTAACCCGAGGCGCCATGGACGAGCAGGTGATGCGGGCGCTCCAAAACAAGGCTGCCGGGCAGAACGCTCTTATGGCGGCGGTGAAGGCCAGGTTTGGAGGGCTAATGAATGCTGGAACGTGATTTGGCGGCCGCGATCAAAAGGTATCTTGCGTCGCTGGGCAGCGACGTTTTTTATTTCAAAGAACATGGCGGTCCCTATGGAACGGCGGGGGTGCCCGACATCATCTGCTGCTACAAGGGCCGTTTTTTGGGGCTGGAGGCGAAGCTGCCGGGTAGGAAGCTCAGCGAGTTGCAGCGCCGGGCGATTGCGAAGATCCTCCGGGCCGGAGGGCTGGCTGGGCGGGTGGAGAGCGTGGAGGACATAAGAGCCTTGATTTGCCTTGTAGATGAAGAACAGAGGAGGGGTTTGGGATGACCGGAAACAAGCCTTTGATATTTGTGTGCTCTCCCTATCGGGGAGATGTGAAGGGGAACATAAAGCGGGCACGGGAGTATTGCCGCTTTGTGATCGAGCGCGGCGGCGTTCCCTTTGCTCCGCACCTGCTGTTTACGCAGTTTCTGAACGATGACGCGCCGCTGGAAAGGGATATGGGAATCTGTCTGGGTTTGGAAGCGCTCAAGCGCTGCGACGCGCTGTGGGCTTTTGGCGCCCCTTCCTCCGGGATGCGCCATGAAATGACCGCCGCCGGGCGGTTGGGAATCCCTGTGGTGCGCATTGATTCCAAATGGCGGGAGGTGGAGAACCATGAGTGAGGAGTGCTTTGGGAAAGCCGGCCGCTACCCCTGCGGGGTGCTGGATGTGCCGGCCTGTGTGGGAGAGGACCGCTGCCCCTTTTATAATCCCTCCTGGCGATTTGAGAGAGACCGGAGGCTGGCCTACGAGAGAATCCGCACGCTGAGCGCGGAGCGACGGGCGGCAATCGCCGGAAAATACATGCAGGGGAGGACGCCCTGGCAGGAGGATATCGCGCCATGACAGCAAAGGAATACTTTGCCCGGATCCCCAGGCTGGCCAGCAGGATTAACGCGAAGCTGGATCAGCTGGAGTATTTGAAAGCGCTGGCTACAAAGACTTCCGCTGTCCTGAGCGACATGCCCAGAAGCGACGCGCCCAACCAACAATGGCTGGAATCCACAGTGGTGAGGATTGTTGATTTGGGAGCTGAGCTGAACCGGGATATTGACCGGCTGATTGATTTGCGCGCTGAGGCTCTGGAGGCTGTCCGGGGGTTGGAGGACGTGGATCAACAGTTGGTTATGGAGCTTCGCTACCTCACGAACAGGGGATGGGACGAGATTGTGAAGGCAATGAACTACTCGCCCTCCAATGTGTTTCGGCTTCATGGGCTGGCGCTCAGGAATGTCAGGCTGCCGGAGGAATAGGCGTCCGATTTAAAAGTTCCTTTGCCAAGACCATGAAAATATCTTCCGAAAGTCTGTAGTAATTGGAGTGATTAGTCTGGAATTGGAGTATTGACACGCATATAATGGTAGTATCGAAACACATGAGAAGCTGCCCTTGCGATGAGCGGGGGCTTTTCTCATGCCCCTGCCTGTGACGTTCAGGACACAAAAAGTTATCCCTTTTGTCGCTGGATATGGCTTTGGGAATACGGTACCATCATACCTCAAGGGGGGGATGGCTGTGAACCGAGAAGAATTGCTGCTCGATTTGAAAGCCAGGCAGGAAAGGGGGGAGCGGCTGTGCTGCCCGCGCTGTGGGAAGGACAGGATGTCCGGGAATGTGCACCGCAACGCCCTGAGCCGGTACGCCGACATATATGTCTGCGACGCCTGTGGGATGGATGAAGCGCTGAGGGATTTTCTGGGGGATGTGCTGCCGCCGGAGGCGTGGGATTTCATGAAAAGCCGGTAGCCAGCTTGCTTGGCAATAACCCGGTGGAAGCAGCTCTCGATTTGGGAGCTGCTTTTGTTATTCCACATGGGGTATGTTTGCGCCACGTTGCCTGGCCTTGGGTTTTGAGGGATAAGGCCGGGTTACTGTCCCATCGAAGCGAAAGAAGGCCTGTGTGACCGTGATTTCAAAGCGGTCTGGGCCGCGATACGTCGCCAGTCAGGTCAGCTGGAACCAGATGGTCAGGATACCAGAGCGGGTCATATACGATATTTCCGTCAGAGGGTCGGCTAGAAAGGCTGCCTTGGCCTGATGTACTACCTGCTCATAGCGGGCCTTACCCAGCAATTCCTTGGCGCGGTGGAGGGTAATGCGCTCACCCTCCAGGTAGAATGTCTTTTTCATGGATAGCGCCTCCTCGATTTGAAAGCTGTCATTCCAGATGGATGACCTCGGCGTCCCGTGCCCAGGCGTCGGGGATGCGTACGATGGTGTTGTGAAAGAGGGTGTACTCAACGGGCGATTCAGAAGCGTCATCCAGTTCATCCAAGAGATCATCAATGGGACAATGGGTTCCGATGCCAGTGCTGGTCAGCCTAAAGCCGCGCATTTGAGCCTCTTTGAGCGCTTCTTCCAGAGTCATGGCTTCCACGGTGAGTTTTTTCATGGGTGCGCCTCCTTTGTTGATTTGGGAGTTGTGCTTCCCATGGCGGTTCCGGATGGAGAAGGGTTTCAGGTAGCAGCTGGCTGGCCTTCATCGGCTGGAAGGGAGTGACAGGTCGGCGGGATATGCCAGTTCTGTGCCGCTGTGCTCTTGGATGAGCCTGGCCGCATGTTGTAGCAAACTACCAAGCGCATGCTGTATCTGCGCCTCCTTCTTGATTTGGGAGATGCCGCGGGCTAAGCGGGGTAAGCCCTCAGCGTATAAAACTTGTTTTGGTAATGTGTTGAGGAAGCGGCAGCCGCGCGGTTGAGGTTGCTGACCAGCGAGGCAATCGTCTTAGGTTGGCAGCTTACGCGCCTATCCCAGCTGTTGCCACACTTAAGTGTGTAGGAGAAGATTTCCGTAAGCTCCGCGAGGGCGCCGGTGTATGATTTGGGAGCCGGGTTCTCTCCATGCAGGCGGAATCCCTGAACTTCGATGGTATGCTTTTTGGTGTTGGTTGCCATGACCGTGTACCTCCTTTGTTGATTTGAAAGCTCAGTAAACCCGATGTGCGGGTAAGTCTGTGTCTGTAAGCTGTTCCTCGTCGCAATCCTCGTCAATAACGATGATTTCTGTGTCGGAGTCGCTTGCGTAGACTTCAGAAACTAATCCTCGCCAGACCTTGATGACAATCCTGTTCATTGTGTGAACCTCCCGCGGTTGATTTGGAAGCCTGCGGCTCCCGCGACACTCCCGGTGGGGAGTGTTTCGGCCTGTGCCAGAGGCCATCATCAGGCGGATTGGTTTCCGAGTTACCAAATGCCGCCGGTACGGCGTAGGTTTGCGGCCTTGTCCATTTGATTCAGGAGCCCGCACACCTCCTCGGTGGTTAGAGCAGCACCGTCCTTGCCCGTCATCCAATCTCGGGTTTTGCCCGCGTGAATGATTTGCCAGCGCGTGGAGCCCGGCGCGAGCCGCGCCCAATGGTAGTCGGTCTCGTCATAGGGGTTCACGCTGATGATTTGGAAGGTACCGTCGATGAGCGTTTTACTGAACTTCCGGTTGCCAACGGTTATGAACCCACAGTGCTGAACCATTGTGCATACCTCCTTCTTGATTTGGGAGCTTACTCTTCTTCGCTTATTTCTTCATCCTCGAAGCTGTTTACGGTAATTCCGCCGTAGGTGTACCCACGGTCGTGCCTTAAGTAGACCGGGGTGTCTTCGCCAAACTGCTGGAGGTAATCGGTGAGCTCGCTGACGGTCATGGTACGCCGAATTTGGTCAACTCCGTAGCCTTCGCGCTTGGCGTCGATGTAGAGAACCTGCTTCATGGTGTGTCCCTCCCTGCCTTATCGGACATCTTGATTTGGAAGCTGTGGCTTCCCGCGACCGGGTTGCCCCGGTTTCGGCCCGTGCCGGAGGCCTCGTCAGGCGGGGGTTTTATTTGAAAAGAGTGATGAAGGCGTGCGCGGCATTTGAAAGCGCCAGCTTCTCGGCTTTGTCAGGCGCGCCGTACCACAGGGCTTGGCCCTGGTCGACCCAAATGGTGGGAGGCCGCATGCCATAATTGGTGTTGATTTTGCTGAAATAGTCCTCAAAGCGAAGCTGTAGGCGGTCAATCTGGCCTTCATAGGGGTTCAAAATGGTGATTTGCAAGGCTTCGTAATTCCCTGCTGTGCCTAGGGTGATGAACTCCATCCGCGCCTTGCGGCCATCGGTCAAGGGGATGAAGCAGGCTCTGCCGACAAACACGGGGTTGCTCGATTTGAAAGAAGTGTTCTTCCCTGTGAGAATGCGGAGTTCTTCTTGAAAGAAATTCATGGATGTACCTCCTTCTTGATTTGGAAGCTCTTGGCTCTCGCAACGCGCCTTTTGCGTTTCGGCTTGTACCGGAGGGCATTATCAGGCGGGTTTGATTGGAAAGCCGTGCTTTGGCTGGCTTGTTTCCAGGCGGCGTTGATATATTTGCGCAGATTCCGAAGGGCTTTGAGGGGATGGTTCCCCTTCCCGAGGTGGATGTGGATGGCGCAATTGGGGTCGGGCCTTGCGCCTGCCGCCCAGAGCTTCCGTATCAATGCTTGTACCGTACCAATGTCCTCCCAGCGGCAGATGGGGCTGACCAGTTTCGTGGTTTCCTCATCGTCCGGGCCCGCGAAAACGCCGCTGCTCATAATCTTCCAATCGCAGCCCTGCTCGTCGGTGGCACACCGGGTCGCATAAATCCCGCCCACCCATTCCGGGTAGGTTCCGAAATGCGCGGCGATGACCTCCACCGCTTTTATCCGGGTGATATGGGTCATCCTGATTTCGATGCCAAAGGTCTGGTCTTTCATGGAGAGACACCCCCCTTTCTATGGTTTGCGGCTTCCCGCGACGCGCGGTTTGCGCGTTTCGGGCCGGAGCCACCGGCCCTCGTCAGGCAGGGTAGCGGGCGGCGAGTTCGGCGGCATGGGCGGCATTTCGCGCGTAACCGGCGGCTCCGTTGGCACGGGCATGGGCGCCAAACGCCTCCTCAAAAATCTCCTCATCCTCCGGGTCGTCGCCCAAATCGGCGGGGATTTCGTTCGCAAGCTGCTCGGCTATATCGGCGGCTTCGCGGGCGTGGGCGGCGGCATCGCGGGCATGGACGGCGGCAACGCGGGCCTCGGCGGCCCATCTGGCGGCGGTTTCCCCGTTGGCAAAAATGGCGGTGGCGACGGCCTCCCGGAAGGCGGCGATGGCGGCAAAAGCGGCGGTTTCGGCGGCGGCCCCGGCGTTTTGGGCGGCGAGCCCAGCGCGTTCGGCGTCCTTGATGGCGGCGGTAATGGCGGCACTTTCGGCGCAACTTATCATGGGGGTTCCCCTTTCGGCCCGGCGGCTTTTTCCGCCCGCGGCGGCGGCCCGTTTCCCAGCCCGCGACCCATTAATCGCTCCGCCCTTCCGGTTTTTCAAGCACGTTTCAGCAACGAAACCGGGACGCCGGGCTTATGTAACCGGGTCGTTTCCGGGACGAAAAAGTCGCGGTTTCGTCACAACCGCCGGGCTTCCTCTATACGCGCGTAAGGGCCCGGCCTTCCCCCGGCGCCCTTGGCCTTTCCCCCGGCCGCGGCGCAAAAAATCCGGAACGCCGGGCGGGGTACACTTTCCCGAAGCAAAGCGCGGAAGTCCCAGTGAAACGGTCGGGTTTCCCGCGCGGGGATGGAAAACGCCCGTTCCGACTTTCCCGCTTTGCTTTGGGAAAGTCCGAGTGGAATGGTCTGCTTTGGCGCTTTGCCCTGGAGAAGTCCGACAAAAACAGTCGAGTATCCCCTCCGCCGTTTGCCGGGGGGGGGCGAAGGGGAACCGCCGTTCCCGGCTTTCCCGCTGTGCCATGGGGACGCGCGGCGGTGGCCGCGAGGCGCTCCCCGCTTTCCCCGGCGAAAGTTCGCTTCTTGTTCCCCCGGCCGCCCTGCCTCATGGGCAGGACCCCCGCCAAGGGAGGGGGGATCGAATCTCTGGAAGGGAATCGGAGGAGACCGCGGCCCCCTTTCGCGTGAATTTTCGCGAAATGCAAGGCGGGGGTTCATTTTTCGGGCATACAAAAAGCCGCTCCGGTGGGGCGGCTTTTCAATATCGACAGGAGGAAGCCTATGAATACCGAGATCAAGCTGCAACGATTGCCCGTGGGGATGCTCAAACCAGCGAAATACAACCCCCGCAAGGACTTAAAGCCGGGTGATCCCCAGTATGAGAAGATCAAACGCAGCCTGAAGGAATACGGCTATGTGGACCCCGTGATCTGGAATGAGGCCACCGGCAACATCGTGGGCGGGCACCAGCGCT
>JAYFPK010000054.1:0-22346 GCA_034927815.1 Candidatus Limiplasma sp. | reverse complement strand
ACTTCATCGCGGTGGCTTCGCCCAGCTGCGCCAGCGTCATGGTGATGGCGGCGGTCAGCGTGGTCTTGCCGTGGTCAACGTGTCCGATGGTGCCGACGTTTACGTGCGGCTTGTTCCGCTCAAATTTTGCCTTGGCCATGGTGAAATACCCTCCTTCAAATCGTAAACCGTTCATCCGGTGGTGTCATGCGGTTGGAGCGGGTGATGGGAATCGAACCCACGTAGCTAGCTTGGGAAGCTAGAACTCTACCATTGAGCTACACCCGCATGTCCGCATTCATGTTCCAACCAGACATGGGATATTGTAACGGTTTTCTGCTGGCTTGTCAACCGTTATTTCCATTTGGATACAGGATTTGGGACCTGGGGCGGGGGAAGCGCCAAAAGGCAAGGAGAACCAAAGAAAAGAGGCTCCCGCCCGGCCGGGGGCGCAGCCCTCAGGCGGGCAGAACCCGCAAGGGCGGCGGGGCGAAGCGCTCCCGCAGGCTTTCAAAGGGGACCTTGGGGGCTGCCAGCCAGGCTTTCTTCAAAGCCTCCTCCCGGAGGATCACGGGCATGCGGTCGTGGTAGGGGGCCATCTGCTCATCCGCCCCCTGGGTCAAAACGGCGAAGCCGTCATACCCGCCGCCGGCAAAGCCCCCGGAAAAGAGCCCGTACAGCCCCGCCAGGTACATCATTTCCCCTGGGAGGGGGTCCTGGAGCAGGAAGGCAAACTTATCCTTGGTCTTACCCCCGGAGGCGCTGCGCCGCCATTCGTAAAACCCGCTGGCGGGGATCAGGCAGCGCCGCTCCCGGACCGCCCGCTGAAACATGGGGGTGAACTCGGCCTTTTCGCTGCGGCTGTTGATGACCACCCCTCCGCCTCCCGCCCGGGGAAAGCCCCAGCGCATGGGCTTGACGGTAAAGCCGCCCCCCTCCCTGGCTACGATCACCGGGGCCAGCTGGGAGGGGAACACCTCCCCCAACGATACCTGGGCGGCCAGGGGGCTCTCCCCCCGGTTGAGTTCCTCCAGGATCACCCGGAGCTTTTCAGGCCCCTCGGGCTCCCGGTCCATATCCAGGAAATACCGTCCGCACATAGGGCACTCCTTTGCCAGTCAGAAGAACAGCGCCCGGATGTCCTCCTCGGTGAGGCTGGACAGGGCGGTTTCCCCGGCCAGCACCACCTGGTCGAAAATCGCCCGCTTGCGCTTGCTCAGGTCCGTGACCTTTTCCTCGATGGTATCCTTGGCGATGAGGCGCAGCACGTCCACATCCCGGGTTTGGCCGATCCGGTGGGCCCGGTCCGTGGCCTGGTCCTCCGTGGCGGGGTTCCACCAAGGATCGTAATGGATCACCAGATTGGCCCCCGTGAGGTTCAGCCCCGTGCCACCAGCCTTTAGGGAGATCAGGAATACCTGCCCCTCCCCGCCGTTGAAGCGGTCGCAAAGCTCCTGGCGCAGGCTGGGCCGGGTTTCCCCGTCCAGGTAGAGGGTGCGCACCCCCTCCCGGGACAGGCGCTTGCGGATGAGCTGTAGCATGCCCACAAATTGGGAAAATACCAGCATCCGCTTCTTCTCCCCCAAAGCGGAATGGACGGTTTGCACCAGCAGCTCCATTTTGCCGCTGGTCCCCTCGTAATCCGGCAAAAAGAGCTTGGGGTGGCAGCAGACCTGCCGGAGCTTGAGCAGCACGCTGAGGACCTGCATCCGGGCCTTGGGCAGAGCCCCTTGGCGCAGGGCCTCGTCCACATGGACCCGCAGCGTGCCCAGGAGCTGGCTATAAACGGCGGACTGCTCCGGGGTCATGGCGGCATACAGGCTTTGCTCGTGCTTTTGGGGCAAATCCGAGAGCACCTCCTTTTTCAGGCGGCGCATCAGGAAGGGACGGATCCGCTCCTGGAGCTCCTCCATCCGCTCCCCGCCGCCATAGCGCCGCAGGAAGGTGGCCTGGGTGCCCAGGTATCCCGGCAGCACAAAGTCGAAGATGCTCCACAGCTCCCCGGTATGGTTTTCCATGGGAGTGCCGGTGAGGGCGATGCGCACCTGGGCGTTGAGCTCCTTGGCGGCGGTGGCCCCCAGGCTCTGGGCGTTTTTCACGAACTGGGCCTCGTCCAAAATGGCGAAGCGCAGGGGGATGTCCCGCAGCAGGTCGATGTCCCGGCGCAGCAGGGGGTAGCTGGTGAGGATCACGTCCACCTGGTCGTCCGCCTTGACGCTTTCCACGGCTTGCCTGCGCTCCTCCCTGGGACCGCCGATGAGGCGCACGATGAGGCTTTCGTCAAAGCGCTTGAATTCCGCCAGCCAGTGGTATACCAGCGAGGTGGGGGTGACGATGATGCTCTTTTGCCGGCCGTTTTTCTTTTTGGACGCGGAGAGGGCGGCGATGACCTGCACCGTTTTGCCAAGGCCCATCTCGTCCGCCAAAATGCCCCCCATGCGGGCCTCGTACAGGGACAGCAGCCAGCCCGTTCCCCGGCGCTGGTAGGGGACCAGCTTTTTCAGCAGCCGGGCCGGGACGTATTGCTCCGCCTGGGAGACGGTGTCCGCCAGGGCGCTCATGGCCTGCTCCACCTGGGCGTCCGCCTGGGCTTCCACACCGGCCAGCCGGAGCATGCTGACCATGTAGGCGGCCCGGTAGGCGGTAAAGTGCAGCTCCCGGGCGTCCTCGTCCCGGCGGGGGTCGTCCAGGGCGGCGGCGTCCAGCAGCTCCTGGGCGATGGGGGCCAAAGCGGCCATGTCCCGGATGTCCAGAAATTCCCCGGTTTTCAGCCGCACATAGTGCTGCCGGTCCCGAATGGCGGTGAGCAGAGGCAAAAGCTCCGGCGCTTCCCCGCTTTCCTCCAACAGGGTAAAGACCAGCCTGCCCTCCCGCATGTGGAAGGAGGCCCGGCCTGCGAAGCGGCGGGGCTTGATTTTTTCAAAGGAGGAGGAGGCGTAGACCTCGCTTTTTTTGCCGAGCTCCTGGACACCCTGGGTACAGAAGGCCAAAATGTCCTTGGCCCGGCGCAGGAGGATCCTTTGCCCCCGCACCACAAAGCCCGCGTTGGAGAAAAAGTCCAAAAGGGCGCTTTCCGCCCTGCCGTCCCGCAGGAGCAGCTTCCCCGGGGGGAGGCCGGGGATTTGGGAAGCCGGGCCCGGAGGGGATTCATCCGTGATTTCCTGGATGGCCCGCTCCTCCGGGGCGCTTTCCTCCCGGTCCGGGGACTGCCGGTTTGAGAAGGGCAGCAGCGCCACGTCCCCGTACCAGAACTCGGGCCGGGCCTCCACGTTGCCATCCACCAGATCCAGGTACACCCTGGGGCGGAAGGGGGCGGTGATCAGCCGGGCCCCCAGCTCCGGGGAGGGAAGGACCGTGCCCACGGTGGACAGGGCGGGCAGCAGCGTGGAGAGGATTTCCTCCGCTTGGGAGGCGTCATAGCTGAAGCGGCTGCCCTCCGTCAGCAAAAGCTGGCATACCCTGGCCTGGGCTCCGTGCAAGTGCACGATTTTGCCTTCGCACAGCACATACCGGGCGTCCGGGGTGATCAGGCGCAGCGCCTCCACCCCCTGGGCGGACACCGTGAGCTCTCCCAAAGCCAGAGACACCGTGAAGCACAGGGGCAGCTCCACAGTGCGGATGCCCGAATGGGGCTGCTTGGCGGAGCCGTCCAGCAAGGTGAAGGGGTGGATCTCCAGATACCGGAGAAGGCTTTGCAAAAAGGCCCCGGAGAGCAGTACGTAGCGGCCCTCGCTTTGGGGAGCGGCGGGGTCCTCCTCCGGGGGGACATCCTGCTCGGCCTCGGGGGCTTTGGGGCGGATATGGCCCAGCAGGATGGACAAAAGGCGCTCGTCCTCCTTGGAGAAGCGCATCTGGGTAGGCTGGTAGGAAAAGCGGGGGGACAGGGGCAAAGCCAGCCCCTGGGTATAGCAGGCCAGCAGCTCCGGGATGCTTTTGACGGCATACATGCGCTCCTGCCCGATGCTCAGGCCCAGCCCCATGCGCCCGTCGGGGAAGAGGCGCAGCAGCACGGCCAGGCGCACGTTTTCGCTGCCGGGCATGGCGCGGCTTAAGGCCGCCAGCATCCTCTGGCCCAGGGCCAGGCCGTGGCTTTGGGCCAGCTTGCGCAAAGCGCCGTCGTCCCGGGCGGCAAAGAGCGCTGCCACCACATGGGCGCAGGGCATGTCCCCCTGGCCGCAGGAGCAGCGGGGATCCCCGGCGGCCAGGAGGACCACCGTCCGGGGGGGAGAAGTGCCCACCCGCAGCAGCAGCCCATTTCCCTCCTGGGCCAGCAGCGAAACGCTTCCACGGCGAAAAATCGCCTCTCCCTCCAGGTACGCGGGGGAGGCCAGATCCAGGGACGCAAGGGTGTTGGGCATGGAAACCTCCTAAAAAACCCTAGTCTGTTTCAATTCTCTTTTTGTTTTGGACTCTCCTGCCCCAAAGAAGGTTTTTCCATCGAAAAAAGGATGCATATCCTCCGGCGATGCGGGTATGATATGGGTGAAACGGCAATCAAGCAAACGGCCGAACTCACGCTTGGAGCTTTTGAATGGAAAGCGCCACCCTGTCTGCTTTTGCAGTACAGACAACGATGATGAGATGTGTAACGATGTTGATCATTGCGTGATGTTCCTAAAGCGTAGACGCTACCGTGAAGGCTCGTTCCTTTCGATGATTGACGTTTTCAACAGCCTGGGGATTTTTTCCCCAGGCTGCTTGCGTTGAGTAGAGTAAACCCCCGGCTTAGCCGGATGAAGGAATCGTATGAAATTCTTGCTGGTGGAAGGGTGATTTGAGGCCATTCTTTAAAAGCAAGAAGAACGCTTTTCGTTAGGGGGCCGGGGGGATTTCCGATATCTCCCCCCAAGGCCCCCTAACAACCCCTTTCCCCCTCAATGCCAGGGGCACGGAGGGAAGCGTGTGCCCAGTGGGCACAGCCCGAAGGGCTAGCGACCCGAAGTGGGAAGCTTTACGAGTGGCGGGTACGGCAGTGCCCGCCGCGACGATAAAGCTGAACCACAGCCCCTAGAACCCCCTGTGGGCAAAGAAGTATCCTTCAAGAACGTTGCCGCGACTTAAAAAAGGCAAGTTGGGTTGTTATGAAGATTGCGTATTGTTCATAAAAAAAGGGCGGCGCGGAGCGTCGCCCCAGGTGGGTCCAGGGACGAAGTCCCTGGCGGGGTCGTAGGGGCGGAGCCCCTAAACCGCAGGCTCCGGTTTTACAGGCTCCGGGATGCCCAGGAGGTTCTCCTGGTAGCAATTTTCCAGATAATGGAGAATGGAGCTCTCCATATCCAGCATGTAATAGCTGTCCAGGAGCTTTTCGTAGTTGGTCAAAAAGGTTTCGGGATCGAAGGTGGAGATCGCCCGCAGGCCGTCCCGCATGCCATAGTAGACGTAGTAGTCCAGGAGGGCCTCAGGGTCGTCGGTTCCGCATTCCTCCACCACCTGGGGGTTTTCCTTCAGGAAGGCGTCGTATTGGTAGACCAAAGCGTAGTCCACCCCTTCGTATACGGCGGGCTCAAAGGTGGGTCCCAAGAAGCGGTAGGAGAGGGTGACATGCTCGGCGTCCCGGGAGAGGAGCTTTGCGGGAAAGCCGTTGACCCGCACAACCGGCGTTTCGGTGAAGCTGCTGCCTACGTTGGCTTTCAGGGAGATGGAGGCGGTGTAGAAGGTTTGGTCCGGGCTTTGGGCGTTCTTTTCCCAGGCCCAGGATACGTCCGTGAGGGTGGTGTTGCTGTAAGGCACGTCCACCTGGACTTGGGCGTAGCCGGGGATATTGGCGTTGGCATAGGTGAGGGTAAGGTTGACCTCCTTGATTTCCCGCCCGGACCACTGGGCGATGTCCGCGGCCATCCACTGGGTGCGGCCCTCCAGGTAGTTTTGGAAATAGGCGATGTTCTCCTCAAAGGTGGGGTAGAGGGTTTCCTTGTTGATGTTGTTGTAATGGCCGCCCAACTCCCAAAGGATGTAGTTCATCCGCCGGGAAGGATCGATGCGCCGCAGGTACCCTTGAAGGGAGAGAAGGGTTTCCCCCCGGGCCTCCTCAGGCCCCAGCAGGACGTTTTGAAGCAGGGGTAGAAATTCCTCCTGAAAATAGCGCTGTACCGCCTCCTGAAAAACGGGCAGCGTCATAAGCTGGCGGAACCAGCCGTCCTGGGGCACATAGCCGTCGATTCCGCCCTCGTGGGGCCGAGTATCCCGCATGGCGTAGGCCACGTCAAAATCCCACAGGGGCCCGGCATAGAGCTTGTGGGAGCCCTGGGGCAGGTAAAAATAGGTGGAGGTATACCAGAAGTCGCAGGTTTTGGCGAACTCATGGACCAGAAAATACCGGACAAAGGAGGGCAGGTCCAGGTACTGGTCGATGGTTTTGCCGGTGGCGGGGTGGACGCCGTGGTTGGCGATGGTATCCAGCATTTCCTGGAGAAAGCCGCTCACATACTCCGCGTCTCCCTGGGAGAGATACGCGGGGCTTCGAAGGACGTAATGCAGCCCGTCCGAGGAGGATACCCAGCTTTTTTCCACTTCGTAGCCGTACAGGTCCAATTCCAGCAGGTAGGACCCGGCCTGGCCCATTTGGACCTCAATGCCCTGGACGTACTGGTAAAGGTTGCCATGGGCGTCCCGGCCCTGGGCCGTGGGCAGGGCGTCTATGTCCGTGAGCTTTTCGTAGAGCTTTTCAATATATTTCCCATAGTCCAGGATATCCAGCCTGCCGGGCTTTACCTCCACCTTTTCGCACAGCAGGTAGGTTCCCCGGTACTCCCCGTCATAGTAGAGGTCCACGGGGCGGTACTGGGGCGTGCCAAAGAGCCCCACCTCCTGGCCCAGGTCCAAGGTGACGGAGTTGTGCAGCAGCGTGGCGTCAAAGGCTTCCGCCAACAGAAGCCAGGTTTTGTTGCTGTCCCGGGAATCGCCGGTGTCCAGCAGATTAGACTTGTAGGCCAGCTTGAGCTGGTAGGGCTTTTTCTGGCCCCAAAACCAGGTGGTGTTGCCCCTGGGGCGAAGCTGGGTGAGGGCGTCGTCGTACAGAGCGCTGCCATCCTCCCGAAGCAAGGCCATGGAGCCCGTAGCAGCCTGAACATGAGCCCGGTCCTGCCCGTCGATCCAGGCCCGGCCCTGGTTCACAGGGTCGTCGCTGGTAATGTACAAAGAACCCAGATGGCCCGAGACCATCAAAATCAAGTCCAGGGAGGCGTTGGGATCATCCCCGCCGGAAGGGGCCAGGGAGATGGGATAGCCGTCCTGGAGAGGACCTTGGGGGAAAAGGGCCAGCAGGTCAAAGGGCTGGCCGCTTTGGATGAGAACGGCCTCCCCGGGCGCGCCGCCCTGGGGCCGCAGAAGCATGGGCTGGTCCATCTCCAGGCGCAAGGCGGTCAAATCGGCGGAGGAGGGCAAAAACAGATAGGTCTTGTCCTGGACCTGCTGGGGGAGGATGGCGGTGGAGGAGCGGGCGGAGGGGTTTGCCACATAGGAAAGGCCCAGGGCGGATTCCCCCTGGGCAAGGGCGGGAAGGACCAGGGCCAGGAGGCAGCCCAGGAGAAAACCCCTCAGGCTCCGGTAGCTCCAGCCCATGACAAACACCCCCATGACTTGACACAATTCGTAGTCAAAGTATACAAGCCGGGATAGGGAATGTCAATGAAGAGGCGAAGCCGTACAAAGCCTATCTGAATGAGCGGCGGCTCCCCCAGGAAACGGGGGAGCCGTTTTGGCTTCTTTCCAAAAGCCCTAAAACCTCACCATCTTGTAGTAGGTCTTGGCGGTGCGCAGGTACACCGCGGTGTACAGCGCCGCGATGCCCACCGCGGCCAAAAAGGCGTTCAGGGCGATGTAGGGGGCGTCCGCCAGGCTGAGAGCCTTGAGCATCAGAATGATCATATGCAAGGAGCCCAGCACGTGGAGCAGGGCCACCACTAAGGGGAGGAAGAACACCAGCAGAATCTGGGTGCGTACGGTAGCCTTGACCTCCCTGGCGCTCATGCCCACCTGTTGCAAGATCAAAAAACGGTCATGGTCCTGGTAGCCCTCGCTGATTTGCTTGAAGTAGATGATCAGGGCCGTGGCCATCATGAACAGCAGGCCCAGGAACACCCCCACAAACAGGAATCCGCCGTAGAGGGTGAGGATGGAGAGCCGCATAGACTCCCTGTGGGAAAAGCGGACTTTCTGGTCCTTGTCCAAGCGGCTTTGCACCGCGTCCAGATATTTTTCCTGCTGCTGCAAATCCCCCGCCAGGTTCATTTGCAAGGTATAGGTTTTGGAGGGGAAGTCCGCCCGCTCCAGGCCCAATCCGGCCAGGAAGCCCTCCAAGGCGGCTTCGTCGGGGAAGACCAGGCAGGCGGGGGCCTCCATATAGGAGGTGTTCATGGAGACCTGGAAGGTGGGGGAAGGGAGGGGTACAAAGGGGCTTGGAGCGCCCTTTTCCCCCAGCAGGGCCGGGGCCTGGGTTTGCCCGGCCCACCACCCCACCGCGCCCTGGGGCAAAGCCAAGGGCTCCCCTTGCAAAGCGGAAAAGGTGTCCTGGGTGATCAGGTAGGCCTCCTGGACGTGGGCCAGGGCATTGAGGCCCATTTGGGAAAAGTCCGTGCCTACCGTCATCCGCCCGTCCTCCACCCAGAAGACAGACTGCCTGCTTTCAAAGGCTTGCACCTCCGTCAGGGGCATGCTTTCCTCCACGGCGGCGGCCTGGGCCGCCTCTTGGAGCCGCTCCAGCTCCTGGGGGCTGGAGGCGTAATAAGCCAGGTCATGGGGATAGAGTTGGTTCAAAGACCTTTCGGAGCCGTTGTACAGGGCCACGGTGGTCCCCACCGTGACCATGGCCATGGTGCACAAAATGGCGATGCTGGCCAGCCCCGCGGCGTTCTGCTTCATACGGTAGAGCATGCCGGAGACGGTGATGAAGTGCCTGGGCTGATAGAAAAAGCGCCGGTTGTTTTTCAGAAGCTTGAGCACCGTGAGGCTGCCGGCCATGAACAGGCAATAGGTGCCGATGATCACCAGCACCACGGCGATGAAGAACAGCGCGATGGCGGACAGGGGGTCCTTGACCCATTGGGCCAGCACATAGCCCGCCGCCATGGCCGCCACCCCTACCACAGCCAAGGGCCAGCGGGAGGCAGGCTCCTTCTCCCCCACCTGGGAGCCTTGCAGCAGGGCCAGGGGATTGACAGAGCGCACCTGATGGGAGTTATACAACTTCAGCAGGAAAAACAGAACCGCGAACACCACGGCGGTGCCGATGAGAGCGTAGGAATTGGGGCCCGCCTCCAAGGGCACGGAAACCCGCAGCAGCAGCCCCACCAGCAGGTACAGGAGCCTGCTCAGCAGCAAGCCCAGGCCCAGGCCCAGCCCCATGGCCGCCAGGTAGCACAGGTCCATTTCCCGGCGCAGCACCCTGGCGATATGCCGCTTTTCCATCCCCAGCACCGCGTACAGCCCCAGCTCCTTCTTGCGGCGCTTGATGAGGAAGCTGTTGGCGTAAAACAGGAAGATGGCGGCAAAGAGGCATACGATGACAAGGCCCAGGGCCAGCATGAAGGGGAAGACCATGGCCCCGGGCATCTGGGCCAGGCCCCGGTTCAGGGCCATGGAGCTGAAGGAGTATACGGTGAAGGTGAGCAGCAGGCAGGCCAGCAGAAAGGGGAAGTAGCTGCCCCGGTTTTTCCACAGATTGCCCCAGGCCAGGCGCAGGTACAGCAGCTTAGGCACCGGGCTCACCTCCGTCCGTGAGGGCCGTAAGGTTGGCGAGAATCTGCTGGAAGAACTGCTCCCGGGGGTTGTCGCCCCGGTACATTTGGTTGAACAGCCGCCCGTCCTTGATGAAGAGCACCCGGGAGGCGTAGCTGGCGGCCTGGGCGCTGTGGGTGACCATGAGCGCGGTCTGGCCCCCGGCGTGAATCTCCTCAAACATGCGCATGAGGCGGGTGGCGGCCTTGCTGTCCAGGGCCCCGGTGGGCTCGTCCGCCAGGAGGATGCGGGGCTGGGTGATCAGAGCCCGGGCCACGGCGGTGCGCTGCTTCTGGCCGCCGGAGATTTCATAGGGGAATTTGCGCAGCAGCTCCCCAAGGCCCAGCCTTTCCACCAGGGGGGCCAGCCTTTGATCCATTTCCTCCAGGGGGCGGTTTTGGAGCACTAGGGGAAGGAGAATGTTGTCCTTCACGCTGAAGGTGTCCAGCAGGTTGAAATCCTGAAAGACGAAGCCCAGCTTGTCCCGGCGGAAGGCCGCCTTCTCCCGCTCGGGAATTTCGGCGAAGTCCTTGCCCTCCAGGGAGACGCTGCCGCCGGTGGGCTGGTCCAGAGCCGCCAGAATGTTCAGCAAGGTGGTCTTGCCGCTGCCGCTTTCCCCCATGATGGCTACGAACTCCCCGGATTCCACCTGAAAGCTCACATCCGCCAGGGCCTGGGCCTTCTGGCCCCCGAAACGGGTGGTATAGATTTTTTGAAGGTTTCTGATTTCCAGCAATACCATGGGATTCATCCTTTCCGCCCAGACTTGGGACGAGCCATAGTATACCGCAGCGGGCCGCGAGTTGCCTCGGCTTTTCCTTACAGGGCGGGCAGTCCGGCTTACATTTTTGTAAGGTGGGGAAAAAGGAGAGGTGTTAAAATGCCTCAAAGCTCTCCCGGCGCATGTCCAGGGTGACGGTGGTGCCCTCCCCCTGCCGGGAGGTCAGGGAAATGCGGTGTCCCAACCCCAGGCAGGCCTGCCGGCACAGGTACAGGCCGATGCCGGTGCTCTTTTCGCCGCTGCGGCCCGTGTAGCCGGTGAAGCCCCGCTCAAAGACCCGGGGCACATCCTCCGCCCGGATGCCGATGCCCTGGTCGGCGATGGTCAGCACCTGGGGAGAAGCCAGCGATACGGTGACAAGGCCGCCCTCTCCCTGGTATTTCAGGGCGTTGGTGAGCACCTGCTCCAGCACCAGGCCCAGCCACTTGGCGTCGGAGAGCGCCTGGCACGCAAAGGGCTCCATGGCAAGGCGGATGCGGCGGTAGGAGAACAGGGGCCGCAGCCGCTTCACCACTTGGCAGCATAGGGGATACAGGTCCACCTGGGTCAAAACCAGGTCCGAGGACATGCTTTCCAGGCGCTGAAAGCTCAGGGCCGCGTCCGCGTATTGCTCGATCTTGTAAATTTCCTGGCGCAGAAGCTCCCGGTCCACGGGTGTTTCGCTTTGGGCCATCAGGTTCAGGGCCGCGATGGGGGTTTTCACCTGATGGACCCAAAGGGTGTAGTAATCCGTGCGTTCATTCTCCAGCCGCCGGGCCTGGTCCGTTTGCTTTCGGAACTGCTCCCCATAGGCCAGGGCCAAAGCGCGGAAGCCCTCCTCCAGGGGGGTATGGGACTGGGGCAAAGACTGGGGCTCCGGGGGCAAGTGCTCCAGGGCTTGCCACACCAGGAGCTGCCGCCGGGCATAGCCCAGGAAGGAGACCAGGGCCGCCAAAGCCAGGATCACCCCCATCAGCAACAGGGCGTAGGAGACCTCCCGAAAGGTTCCTCCGCCCAGGCGGTGCAGCAGCCCCAGTACGCCCAGCAGCCCAAGGGCCAGGACAAAGCTCCGCCAATAGGTTTTCCCGTAGCATCCCAGAAGCCGGAAGAACAGCCGCATTTTTTTCATGCCAAATCCACCCGGTATCCCTCGCCCCGCTGGGTGAGGATGAAATCCGTAAGGCCTATATCCTCCAGCTTCTTGCGAAGCCGGGTCACGTTCACGGTGAGGGTGTTGTCGTCCACAAAGCAATCGCTATCCCAGAGGCGGTGCATCAGCGCGTCCCGGCTGACGGTGGCGCCCTTGCGCTCCAAGAGGAGCTGGAGGATGCGGTTCTCGTTTTTGGTGAGCTCCAGCCGGGCATCCCCGTAGAGCAGGGCGCTGGCCCCAATGTCCAGCACCGCGCCCTGGTGCTCCAGGAGGCTTTGGCTGCCGGTGAACTCATAGGCCCGGCGCAGCAGCGCCCCGATCTTCGCCAGGGCTACCTCCAGGTCAAAGGGCTTGGTGATGTAGTCGTCCCCGCCCATGCTCATGGCCATGACCTGGTCCATGCTGGCCCCATGGGAGGAGAGAAAGAGAATAGGTACGGTGGAAACTTGGCGGATCTTGCCGCACCAGTGATAACCGTTGAAAAAGGGCAAGGAGATATCCATGAGCACCAGATGGGGGGACAGCCGCACAAACTCCCCCAGCACGTCTTCAAAATGGACGCAGCAATGGGCCTCGTACCCCCAGCGGCGCAGGTGCCCCGCCAGGAGGGTGGCGATGGTCTGGTCATCCTCCACGATCATGATTTTGAACATCGGGTATACAAGCCTCGTTTCATCCGGTCGTCAGGATTTTTTTGACTTGGGAGGCAGGGGAGCGGCTGGGCTGGCCGGCCCGGTTGGCCCCTTTATTATATCGGCAGGGGGATGGTTGCGCAAGGAGGGGGATATTGCATAGTGCCCAGGATGCTTTTTTCCTTGTGGAAGGTAACGAAAGCGGTAAGGGCCGGGGGGGATTGGCGATGTCTCTTTCACCCGCCCCAGGGCGTAGCCCTGGGGCGGGTACGCAATTCGTTGCCCTTAGTCGGCCTCGTCCCGCGCTTCGCTTGGCCGAGGCTACGTGATTCGCTGCTTTCAGCAGCTCGATCGCTAGCCGGAGCTAAAGCCCCTCCCTCCCCGGCAACTTCGATCGCTAGTCGGGCCTGCGGCCCTCCCCCATTTCCCCAGGCCCCTACCCCCCGGGGCGACCAGGCTCTGCCCTGGAACCCGATTGATGCATACAAGTCCCTTTATACAAGTTGCAGCGGCTTAGAAAAGGCAGCGCACTTGTTTTGGGACCTGTCCATAAGGGATGAAGGATTCCTTTTGGTGGAAAATAGCGCAGGATAGCGCGGCATAGTCATGGAAAAAGGACGCAAGGGAATACTCCCCTTGGGTTTGCGGCCTTTGAATCTCCTTGCGAAAGCCGACAAAAACTGCTACAATGATGCCAGATTTCTACAGGAGATGCGGAGGAGTACCGATGAAAAAGTTTTTCAAGGATTTTAAGAGCTTTGTCCTGCGGGGAAACATCCTGGACCTGGCCGTTGGCGTCATGATCGGCGGGGCCTTTGGCTCCATTGTCACCTCTTTGGTCAACGACATCCTCATGCCCGTGATCGGCCTGGTCACCGGGGGCGTGAACCTCAGCGGGCTGTTTGTGGCGCTGGATCTGCAAGCCTACCCCACCATGGACGCGGCCAAGGCCGCCGGGGTGGGGACCTTGAACTACGGGGCGTTCCTCCAGGCGGTAATCAACTTCCTGATCATGGCCTTCTGCGTGTTTTTGATCGTCCGGCTCATGGCCAAGCTGATGCCCAAGAAGGAAGAGCCCAAGAAGGCCCGCAAGTGCCCCTTCTGCAAGCAGGAGATTGACGACGAGGCCACCCGCTGCCCCCATTGCACCAGCGAATTGGGGAAGGCGTGAGGGCGGGATTCCAGGCAGGCGGCTAAAGGCTAGGGAAGGCCCCGAGGCGGAAAGGGCCGCAAAGCCCCGGACTTCCCAGGGAACCCGCTTCACGAAAAAAAGGATAGACGGGAAGGGACAATGGCTGTCAGGGCCGTTGTCCCTTCCCTTATTCGTGGGGCAGCCTTTCCGGGCAAAGGCGGGCAGCCCCGCTGCGCGGCGCGCCGGGTGCCGGAAAGCCCATGGAAGCGTGGAAACATTTTTGTGCCTGTATTACAAAATAGTGCGTACTTTACAAGGAAGTTTGCATGGGGTATGCTTTGAAAGACAAAAGATGGGGGCGTTCATATGGCTGCCTACAGAGTGGAAATGGAAGGCATATGCAAGCATTTTGGCGGCGTGCAAGCCTTGGTGGATTGCGCGCTGGCCGTAGAGTCTGGTTCCATACATGCCCTTGTGGGGGAAAACGGAGCGGGGAAATCCACGCTGATGAAGGTGCTCTCCGGGGCGCTGCGGATGGACCGGGGCGTGGTCAAGGTAGACGGCGAAGTGGCGGATATCAACTCCCCTTCCAAGGGCAAGGCCTACGGCATCAGCATCATCTATCAGGAGTTTGAGCTGGCCCCCACGTTGACCGTGGCGGAGAACATTTTTTTGGACCGCCTAAGCCAAGGGGGCGGCATCATCCGCTGGAAAAGCTTGTTTCAGCGGGCGCAAAGCATCCTGACTGAGCTGGGATTCCGGTTGGATCCCAGAAAAACGGTGGAGGAGCTGAGCGTGGCATACCAGCAGGTGGTGGAGATTGCCAAGGCGCTCTCCCGGAACTGCAAAATCCTGGTGCTGGACGAGCCTACGGCGGTGCTGGCCCCGGAGGAAGCGCAGCAGCTTTTCCGCATGCTGCGCAAGCTGAAGGAAACGGGTGTCAGCGTGATCTACATCTCCCACCGCCTGGAGGAGGTGTTTGAGATCGCGGACAAAGTGACTACCATGCGGGACGGGCGGGTAACGGCCACCGTGCCTGTGGGGGAGACCTCCAAAAGCCAGATCATTGAAATGATGATCGGCCGCAAGCTCAATGCGCTGTTCCCTCCCCGTAGCGTAGCCGCCGGGGAAGAGGCGCTGCGGGTGGAAGGGCTGCGGGGCGGGCGCTTTGCCGATATCTCCTTTGCGGTGGCCCAGGGCGAGGTGCTGGGGTTTGCGGGGCTGGTGGGCAGCGGGCGCACAGAGGTGGTGCGGGCAATTTTCGGCGCGGACCGCAAAAGCGCGGGCAGCGTATTCATCCGGGGCAAGCCCGTGCGCATCCGGGATCCCCGGGACGCTGTGCGCCACGGCCTGGCTTTGGTGCCGGAAAACCGCAAGGAGCTGGGGCTGGTGCTTTCCATGGCGGTGCGGGAAAACACCACCATGGCCGGGATCCGAAACCTGTGCGGGCCCTTGGGGGTCATCCGCCGCCGGGCGGAGGGCGCTTTCGTCAAGGATTTTATCAACAAGCTGGCGATTAAGACCCAGAGCATGGATACCCCCATGCACAACCTCTCCGGAGGCAACCAGCAGAAGGTGGTTCTGGCAAAGTGGTTTGCCATCGCCCCTAAGATTCTGTTCCTGGATGAGCCCACCCGGGGCGTGGACGTGGGGGCGAAGGTGGAAATCTTCAAGCTGATCAATGAGATCGCGGCCCAGGGGGTGGCGGTGGTGATGATCTCCTCGGAGATGCAAGAGGTCATCGGCATGTGCGACCGAGTATGCGTGATGCACGACGGCCGCATCAGCGGAGAATTGCGCCGGGAAGAGCTCAGCGAAATCAACATCATGAGGCTTGCGGTGGGGGAGAAGATGCTATGATCCAGCCAGAGAAAACCAAAGCGGCTGCCCTGGGGAAAGTTCCGGGATTACTGCTCCAATACAATACCATCATCATCTTTGGGATATTATTCGTGGCGTCGGTCTGCCTGTCGGACCGGTTCCTGACATCCATCAACATCTTCAACCTCCTTCGGCAGCACGCGGGCCTGATGATGATCTCCATGGGCATGCTGGCCGTAATCCTCACGGGGGGCATTGACCTGTCCGTGGGAGCGCAGGTGGCTTTGGCCAGCGTGCTTTCCGGATACTTTCTGATGATGGAGGGGATGAGCCCCTTCCTGGCCCTTGTATGTACCATCGGGTGCAACCTGCTGATCGGCGTGGTGGAGGGCTACTTCGTGGCCTACCGCAAGATGGCCCCCTTTGTGGTGACCCTGGCTTTCATGACCATCGCCCGGGGCCTGGCCTACATCCTCTCCAAGGGCACGCCCATCCGCATTCGGGTGGATTCCGTGCTGGAGTACGGCGCGGGAGGGCTATGGGGCGTTCCCTATCCCGTATGGACCGCCGCCGTGGTGGTGACCGTGATGATTTTAATCCTGCGCTTCACCGTGTACGGCCGCTTCGTCAAGGCCATCGGCGCTAATGAAAACGCGGTGCGCCTTTCCGGCGTCCGGGTGAACCTTTACAAAGCGTCCACGTATATCCTGTCCGCATGCTTCTGCGCCCTGGCGGGCTTCGTCAGCATGGCCCGCTCCGGCGTTGGCTCCCCCGTTATCGGAGAAGGGCTGGAATCCGACGCCATCGCCGCCGTGGTCATCGGCGGGGCCAGCCTGGCGGGGGGCAAGGGCACGGCCTTCAACGCGCTGCTGGGCGTGTTCATTCTAGCCATGATCGGCAACATCATGAACCTGATTAACATCGCCTCCTATCCCCAGCAGGTGATCAAGGGCGGAATCATCCTGGCGGCGGTGTTCATGCACGGGCTGCAGAGCCGCAAATAGCGTCGTTGGCAGCCGAGGAACGGCTGTCGATATAAATCAAAGGAGGGAATCTAAATGAAACGGTTCCTGTGGAAGATGCTGGTATGGACTCTCACCCTGGCGCTGCTGGGCGTATGCGCGGCCTCCGCGGTGGCGGAGGTGGACACCGCGAATCTGAAGATCGGCTTATCCATGCAGACCCTGGGCGCCCCCTACTTCGTGGTGCAGAATGACTCGTTCATTGCCTACTGCCAGGAGAAGGGCATCACGGTATACGCCTCCGATGCCCAAGGAGACATGACCAAGCAGCAGGCCGATTGCGAGGACCTGGTAGCCAGAGGCGTGGATGTGCTGGTCATCAACCCCTGTGACGCCCAGGGCGTGGTGGCCGTGACCAAGGCCGCCACCGAGGCCGGCGTGGCCGTGTTCATCATGGACAACTCCGCTTCCCCCGACGCGTCCTACATTTCCATGATCCAGTCCAACAACCTGGCCAACGGCGAATTGGTGGGCAACTGGCTGGCGGAGCACTTTGGGGAACAGGAGATTCGCCTGGGCGTGCTCTCCGGCAACCAGGGAAACCTGCTGGGCGTGGATCGCCGCATCGGCGTGGTGAAGGGCGTTGTGGAAACTCAACTTCGCCTGTTTAACGCCACCAACTTCAAGATCGTCACCCAGGGCTGGGGCGGCTGGGCCGAGGAAGGCGGATTGAACGCCGCCGAGGACATGATCCAGGCCGCGCCCGATATGAACTGCATCGTAGCCGAGAATGATTCCATGGCGCTGGGCGCGTATACCGCCGTGAAGAATGCCGGCAAGGAAGACAGCATCCTGGTGCTGGCGGCGGCGGACGGGCAAAAGGAGGCGCTGGCGCTGATCAAGGAAGGCAAGTATGGCGCTACCGGCCTGAACATCCCCTCCTTTGTGGCGGAAAAGACCCTGGATACCATTTTGATGCATCTGAGCGGCGAGAAGGTTCCCGCGTTGGTGAACACCGAGCCCGCTTGCATCAACGCTTCCAACGTGGACCAGTACTACGATCCCGATTCGGCGTTCTGATCCGGCGCACAGCAAACCCCGGGGCCGCTCGGGCGGCCCCGGGTTCCTTTACCCCAAATGGGCGAATCACAGGGCATAACCGGCCCAAAAAAGGCTTTCCAATAGAATCCGGATGAGGTGGGAAACCATGAAAATGCTGATAGGCGGAGAATGGGTGGATTCCAGCGACCACCAAGTGATGGAAGTGCGCAACTCGGCGACCCAGGCTTTGGTAGACACGGTGCCGGTGGCCACTGCGGAGGATGTGCAGCGGGCCATCGCCATCGCCCAGGAGGGCAAGGTCCTCTGGGGAGCCACCCCCGTGCATGAACGGGCGCGGATCCTCTCCAAGGCTGCCGGGGAGATCGACCGCCGCCGGGAAGAACTGGCTGCGCTGCTGACCACGGAAATGGGAAAGATCATCCGGGAGTCCACGCCGGAGATTGCGGTGGCCGCCCAAATCTACCGCGGCTTCGGCCAGCGGATGTGCAGCTTGTACGGCGAAACCATGACGGAGTACCAGGCCGGGACGGAAAAGGACATCATCTTCACCCGCAGGGAGCCGTTGGGCGTGATCGCCTGTATCATCCCCTTCAACTACCCGGTGGAGCTCAGCGCCCAGAAGATCGCGGCGGCGCTGGCCGCCGGCAATGCGGTGATCATCAAGCCGGCCAGCGATAACCCCCTGGCCGTGACCACGGTGGCTGGGATCCTGCTGGAAGCGGGTGTTCCCGGTTCCGCCATCCAGGTGCTCACCGGCAGCGGCGCCAGCATTGGCGGCGCGCTGGTGGAAAGCCCGCTGGTGGACGGCGTCAGCCTGACGGGCAGCACCGAGGTGGGCATCACCGTGGCCAAAAGCGCCGCGGCCACCCTGAAGCATGTGTTTCTGGAGCTGGGGGGAAACGATCCCTACATCGTGTTTGAGGATGTGGACATCGAGTTTGCCGTGGAGGGCGCGGTGGCTGGGAGGGTACAAAACGCGGGGCAGACCTGCTGCGCGCCCAAGCGCTTTCTGGTGCAAAACAGCATCAGGGAGAAGTTCATCGCCTGCGCCCTGGAGCGTTTGAAAAAGGTCAGGACCGGCAGCCCCCTGGACTTTGATACGGACCTTGGTTCTTTGATCAGCCCCCGGGCCGCCCAAACCGTGGAAAAGCAGGTGCAGGCCACCCTCGCCGCCGGAGCGCGGCTGCTGAGCGGGGGCAAGCGCTACGGCGAAACGTACTTTGAGCCCACGCTGCTGGACCGGGTAACGCCGGAGATGGACATCGCCCGGGATATGGAGGTCTTTGGCCCCGTGATCCCCGTGATCGGCTTTGACACCTGGGAGGAGGCGGTACGCATCGCCAACAACACCATCTATGGGCTGCAAGCGGGCGTAATGACCAACGACATGCGCCTGGCCATGACCACCGCCTCCAAGCTTCAGTGCGGCGGCGTGGTGATCAACGGTTCGGGAAACTACCGGGATGTGGACCAACCCTTCGGCGGGACAAAACACAGCGGCATGGGCCGGGAGGGAATCGCCTGCACGCTGGAGGAAATGACCCAGGTGAAGAGCTATATTCTGAAAAAGGTATTGTTATAATCAGGCCAAAGCATAGCGGCGGCAAAGGAAATATGAGGACGGGGCGCTGATGTCAGCGCCCCGTCATGACTGTGCCGGGTATGATTTCCTCCGGCGGCTGTGTGCCGCTTTGCTCGTGCAGACGCCGGACGTAGTAGGCCATGTGCTCCTGCCCCCAGCGGTAGATGTGGTTGACCACCGGCAGGATGGTGAAGCCCAGCTCCGTCAGGGAATATTCCACACGGGGCGGCGATTCAGGGTAGATGGTGCGCTCCACAATGCCGTCCTGCTCCAGCTCCCGCAGCTGCTTGGTGAGCATGCGGTTGCTGATCTCCTTGAACAGCCGGTGCAGCTCCCCATACCGGTGCGGACGCTCGTTTCCCAGGTGCCAAATGATCACGACTTTATACTTGCCGGATAGGATGGACATGGTGAGCTCCTTTTCACAGTTGAACTCGTTGTTCATCAGCCGGCGGTATGTGTCGGTCCGCAATTGTAAATGCGACAAAGCAATTCCTCCTTTCCACATCCGGATGAAACGGGAAAAGGCACGTTTCTTTTATTATACCGTTTTGGCGGGGCATTTTCAATGCCCAAGGCCGTGCTTTGGAGGCAAAGAGAATCATGGCGCGGCGAAAAGGGCGCGGCCCAGGGATCAGCAGTTCGGGAAAAAGCAAAAGCGGGCCTTTTCCCCATGGGATCGAGCCCGTTTTTTGTCGGCGTTTCGTCTGTTCCCATTTCTGCTCTTACCCCCGTTCTACGGGGAGCACGAGGGATTTCCCAAGGGATAAATCCCTTGGGCGGGGACTTGGAGGCGGAGCCCCCAGCCACCCCTTACGGCTGCGCCTTCTCCTCCAGGCCGGTGGCCTGGCAGAGCCAGTGGTACATGGCATAGCCGGAGAGGGAGTACCAGCGCCTGGCGCCGTTCAGGTCCTTTTCCAGGACCACGGTTTCCTGATCGGTGTTCAGGGCGTAGAGGGAGAAGGTCATCTCCTCCATGAGCAAGGTGATCTTGGCGTAGAAGTCCTGGGGCGCTTCTTGCAGGCGCACGCGCTCGGACTGCCCCCGGGAGAGGACCCTCAGCAGGGGGTCCCCGGAGGGGAGGGAAACGGAAACGCCGTCCTGCTCCGCGGCCAGGGTGCCCGCCGCCGTGGCCTGGGCCAGGTGGGAGGCCAGCTCGCTGCGGAAGCTCAGGTTATCGAAGCGCTGGGCGGCATAGTAAACAAACAGGCCAATCACAGCCGCCAGCACCAGGACGACGGGGACGATGATTTTTTTCATGGGCCTCCTCCAAGGTCGAGGGGGTCAGGCTTAGCGAAACCAGACGTTGATGCAGAACCAAATCAGGGCCGCGCCCCCCAGCCCAAAGATCATCACGATGAGGAGCCCGGCTCCCACGGCGCTGAAGGCGTAGCGCCAGAGGTTTTTGCCTGTGAGGGGCTCCGCGTTGGGATTTTTGGGAGCGGGGTCCTGGGGGGTGTACCAGGGCATGCCCTCCAGGTTCATGGGGGCAACGGTGTACTCCTCATCCTCCGGGACTTGATCCGGCCGGTTTGGGCGCTTGTCCATGGCTCCTCCGTGGTTATCGGTTATACAGGTGGCAGGCCACAAAATGATCCTTCTCCACCTCTTGCCACACGGGCTCCTTTACGGAGCAGCAATCCATGCGCTTGTGGCATCTGGTGTGGAACTTGCAGCCCGAGGGGGGATTGGCGGGGGAGGGAATGCTGCCCTCCAGGATGATCCGCTTCATCTTCGCGTCGGGATCGGGGGTGGGAATGGCGCTGAAAAGCGCGTTGGTATAGGGGTGCAGCGGGTTGCGGAAGATGCTTTCCTTGGGGCCGTATTCCACCAGGTTCCCCAGGTACATGACGCCGATGGTGTCGCTGATGTGCTCCACCACGCTCAGGTCATGGGAGATGAACAGGTAGGTGAGGCCGTACTCCGCTTGCAGGTCCTTCAGCAGGTTGATGATCTGGGCCTGGATGGAGACGTCCAGGGCGGATACGGGCTCGTCGCAGACCACGAAGTCCGGATTCAGAGCCAAAGCCCGGGCGATGCAGATGCGCTGGCGCTGGCCGCCGGAGAACTCGTGGGGATAGCGGTCCTTGTGGTAGGACATGAGGCCGCAGGAGGACATGATCCTGTCCAGATAGGACTCGTACTCGCTCTCCGGCACAATATGGTGCTCCCGCACCGCCTCCCCGATGATCTCTCCCACGGGAAGCCGGGGGGAGAGGCTGGAGTAGGGGTCCTGGAAGATGATCTGCATCTTGGGGCGCAGGCGGCGCAATTCCTCCCGGGAGAGCTTGCTTACATCCTTGCCGTCAAAGAGCACGGTGCCGCCGGTGATGTCCGTAAGGCGGAGCAAAGTGCGGCCCACGGTGGTCTTGCCGCATCCGCTTTCCCCCACCAGGCCCATGGTGGTGCCCCGCTTGATGTGAAACGTCACCCCGTCCACGGCCTTCACGCTGCCCACCACCCGCTGCATCATGCCGCTTTTGATGGGATAGTGCTTTTTGAGGTTTTTCACCTCCAGAATGTTCTCGGGGTTGTGCACAATCTCACTCATGGGCCTTGCCCTCCTTTGCGGCGTCCTGGTAACGGTAGCAGCTCACCACATGGGTATCGCTGAGGCGGTACTCCGGCGGGTAGGGGCCGCTGCATTCCGGGAGGCTAAACTCGCACCGGTCACGGAAATAGCAGTAGTCCGGCATGTTGATGGGATTGGGCACCTTGCCGGGGATGGAGTAGAGGCGCTCCACCTGCTTGTTCACCATGGGTTTGGAGTTCAAAAGGCCAATGGTGTAGGGGTGGGAGGGGGTCTTGAACACCTCGTGAACGGTACCCTTTTCCACCACCCGGCCGGAGTACATGACCACCACGTAGTCCGCCATTTCGGCGATAACGCCCAAATCGTGGGTGATGAGCATGATGGAGGAGTTGATCTTGTCCTTGAGGTTGCGCAGCAGGTCCAAAATCTGCGCCTGGATGGTGACGTCCAAAGCGGTGGTGGGTTCGTCCGCGATGATGAGCTGGGGGGACAGGGCCAGGGCCATGGCGATCATGACCCGCTGGCGCATGCCGCCGGAGAGCTCGTGGGGATACATCTTGTAGACCCCTTCGCAGTTGGCGATGCCCACCAACTCCAGCATTTCAAGGGTGCGCGCCTTCACCTGCTCCGGGGTGAGCTTCCGGTCGTGCAAAGCGATGACCTCGTCCACCTGCATGCCGATGCGGAACACCGGGTTCAGGCTGGTCATGGGCTCCTGGAAGATCATGGAGATCTGGTTGCCCCGGATCTTCTGCATGATCTCCGTGGGGGTTTTGACGATGTCGTATACCCGGTTCGGGGCGGCAAAGCGGATTTCCCCCTTTACAATCTGGCCCTGGGGCCGCTGAATCAGCTGCATCAGGCTCAGGCTCATCACGGACTTGCCGCAGCCGCTCTCTCCCACCACGCCCACGGTCTTGCCCCTGGGAATGTCAAAGGATACGCCGTCCACAGCCTTCACGGTGCCGATGTCCGTAAAGAAGTAGGAGTGCAAATCGTCAAACTCCACCACATTGTCC
>JAYFPK010000047.1:0-97013 GCA_034927815.1 Candidatus Limiplasma sp. | reverse complement strand
GGCAATCGGATTGGCGCTTGGTGGACGGCGAGCTGGTGCATGACCCGTTGCCGGTACCGGAACCGGAACCTGACCCTATGGAGGTTATGCGGAGCCAGATGGATGATATGGTACTGGCCATGGCGGACATGATCGGGGGTGAGGTGAGATGACGGCACCGCCCATTCCTTGAAACGGAACTCTATAGGAACCCTAGGTTCGGGACCAATCTGGCAATTATATAAGGAGGAAAGAACATGAGTATTCGAATTTATGCCAAGGAAGAGGGCGGATTGACACCCTATCAGGTGATGCAAAGGGAAGATATCCTGAATACTGTCACCAGCGATGCCACGGACAAGGCTCTGTCCGCCGCCCAGGGGAAGAGGCTGTTTACCCAGATAACCGACCATACCCATGCCCTAACCAGTGCTGGCCTCACCGGCATACTGTCCGTGAACAAAGGCGGCACTGGGGCGACGACAGCCGCAGCGGCGCGCACAGCGCTGGGGATGATTAAACTGCTTTGGGGCGACGGGACGTGGTCCAGTGGGAGCATCACCGTACCGGGCCTTAGCAACTATACGATCATCGCCATACGCGTAGGGGCTACGCTGGTGATCTGCTCGGCATTTGGCAACCATGTCCGGGGCTCGTCAACCTTCTTCAACTCGGCAGGTAATATCTTTACTATGGCCTTTTCCGGAACGTATAGCGGGGACGTGCTGACCATGGTCAGCTTCAAATCTGTCTCGCACCCCGCAAACGGCGCAAATACAGCATACACCGATCAGATAGGTAACGCCATTTATGGCATTTGTTAAGGGGAGGGGGGCAGGAATTGTGTATTTACAGGTTGATACAGAGGGATACGTGACCGGATATACAGCCTTTGGTGGGTTCGTGGGCGGCACGGAGGTGGATGCTTCCACGCTGCCCGCAGGCTTTACAGATGACTTTTGGCCGAGAAAATATAGGCTGGAGGGCAGCACCGTAACGCTCAGTGGCGTACAGAGTCCGCCGGAAGTGGAACCGGAGCCGGACCCCATGGAAATCCTGCGGTCCCAGTTGGATGATGTGATTCTGGCCATGGAGGATATGATTGGGGATGCGTCGGGATGACGGTGCCCCTCATTATTTGGAACGGAATCTTTTAGGCGGCCCTAGGTCAGGGACCAATCTGACGATCATATGAGGAGAAAAGAACATGAGTGTTCGAATTTATGCCAAAGAAGAGGGCGGAATAGAGCCCTACCAAGTGATGCGACGGGAGGACATTCTAAATACCCTCACCAGTGACGCTACGGATAAAGCCCTTTCTGCCGCACAAGGGAGGGCATTAGCTAACCACACCCATGCCCTGACTAGCGCCAACCTAACCGATACATTGCCCGTGAATAAGGGTGGCACTGGGGCCATTACGGGGTCAGATGCGCTGGAAAATCTGGGCTATGTAGAGAAGAGAGGCTGGATGAATTTGTGGTCGGGGGCTCTGAGCGTGGGTGGAAACGTGACTATTCCGAATTTGGACGATTGGCTAGTAATTTGTGTGCGTGTTAGCAACCCGATAGGCAATATCTTGTTGGTGATAAATGGTGCTTATCTGCGGGGAATCAGCGCTTACGGCGGCAGCGGTCAAATTACCACCGTCGTCAATATATTACGGGCCGGGAATGTCCTCACGCTAGAATCTTGTCTGAATCTCACTCATACAAACAATCTTATCCATACCAACGGCAATGATAACAGTATTACCAATATCTATGGCATGATTCGAAGGTAAAGGGGCAACAAAATGAAATACCATACTATGTTAACTCAAGATGGGCGTGTCGTCGTCACCAGCGCCGCTCATTCGGAGGGGGAGGGAATGATCCAGATAGAGTTCCCAGAAAATTTCGACTTCACTCACTAGAGTGACTGGCGCTTGGTGGACGGCGCTTTGGCATATGATCCGCTGCCGGAAGCAGAGCCCGTGCCCACTCCCCTGGAGGCCATGCAAACCCAGCTGAACGGCGTGATCCTGGCCATGGCGGATGTGATTGGAGGTGCATTGGGATGACAGTGTCCCCCGTTCCTGAAAATGGAACGCTATAGGAAACCCTGGGTTCGGGATCAATCTGATGATTACATAAGGAGGAAAGAACATGAGTATTCGAATTTATGCCAAGGAAGAGGGCGGAATAACGCCCTACCAATTGATGCAAAGAGAAGATATTCTGAATACCGTCACCAGCGATGCCACGGATAAGGCCCTATCTGCCGCCCAGGGGAAGGCGCTGGCAGCTGGTTGCGTTGAAACCTGGTGGCATACCCGGACTGCGGCGGGAGTGCATATCTTTGAAGGGCGTGGAACCATCGGGAAAGTCAGATTAAGAGCCAATTACACCCCTGGCGATACCTTTGAGGTGAATGGGACGCCGGTAACCGCGGTTACGGGAGGCCAGGCGCTCCAAAAGTGGACTATTTGGCGCTGGGCGCTGTTGATCTATGACACCAGCACACCTTATCTTTACTTGTTCACGGGGGATGCTCCTGATGTCCGGTGCGGAACTATAACGATAACAGCACCCGCTGGTGGTGTTGGAAATGCCACGGTATCTTTCAGCCCCCTTTTTAACGCAACCCCCATTGTGGTGGCAACCCCGACCACGTCGCGTCCAGATCTTATTTCTGCTTCAACGCTTGTACCTAGTACTTCGGAGGTTACTTTCTATTTGCATAACGGATCGAGCAGCGCAGGGAACTGGGTGATTCGATATATTGCCGCGAGATAAGAAGGGAAGGGGAAGATAGGCATGCAGATTGCTTTGGATGCGGAAGGCCGCGTTATCGCTTGCTCTTTTGATAGTCCGCTGAAGGATGCTGTGGAAATTGAGCCCCCGGAGGGGTTCGACCCAGAGCGCCAAAATGACTGGCGCATGGAGGAGGGCGCCTTGGTATATGACCCGCTACCGGAGGCGGAGCCCGTGCCCACTCCCCTGGAGGCCATGCAAACCCAGCTGAACGACGTGATCCTGGCCATGGCGGATGTGATTGGAGGTGCATTGGGATGACAGTATCCCCCATTCCTTGAAATGGAACTCTATAGGAAACCCTGGGTTCCGGATCAATCTGGCGATTACATAAGGAGGGAAGCACATGAGCGTTCGAATTTATGCCAAGGAAGAGGGCGGATTGACACCCTATCAAGTGATGCAAAGGGAAGATATCCTGAACACTGTCACCAGTGATACCACAGATAAGGCCTTGTCTGCCGCTCAGGGGAAGAGGCTGTTTACCCAGATAACCGACCATACCCATGACCTAACCAGCAATAAGCTCACCGGCATACTGCCCATGAACAAAGGCGGCACTGGAGGCAATAGTGTATCATCGTTTATGACTAACTTTGGCCTCAAAAATGGGGCGCAAAGGCAGGTGCAGCGGGGCACAGTCTCCATAATTGCTCCAGCAGGTGGAGTAGGCAGCGCGGTACTAACGTTTTCCCCTGTTTTTGAGACCCCCCCCACTGTGGTGGTATCACCCTACACGGCCAATCCCGGGTATTATAGTGCAACAACGGGGGGACTATCTACCTCACAATGTACTGTCTATATTGCCAATTCGGGTTCAACTCAGGTTACGATAAGCGTCCGATACATTGCTATATATTGAAAATGATGGAAAGGAAAGATGGGCATGCAAATTGTTTTAGATGTGGAAGGCCGTGTGATAGCCGGTTCCATGGATACCATTTTGATGGGTGGCATTGAAATAGCTCCACCGGAGGGGTTCGACCCGGAGCATCAACATGACTGGCGCCTGGAGGAGGGCGCCTTGGTATATGACCCGCTGCCGGAGGACCCGTCCCCGGCTCTCAGCCCCCTGGAGATCCTGGAAGCCCGGATGGATGAAATGGTTTTGGTAGTAGCAGATATGATTGGAGGTGCGTTGGAATGACAGCGAGAAAACTGGGGATCATGGTGGCGGCTTGCCGCCTGCGGATGGCGGCCGGGAAGGAACTGGAGGAAATTTTGGCCGCCTGGCCCGCTCTGGACGAGGAGGACAAGGAGCAGATCCGCATGGCAGTGGACCCGCAAGGGAATGCCTGATGGGCAAGCCAACAGGGGCGGCGGTAGCTGCCCAGGCGGTCCGGGCTGTAGGGGAAAACATCCCTTACAGCCGTCTGGATTGCCAGGCCTTCGTGGAAGAGATGGTCAAACGGGCGGGTGGCTCCATGGCCTATGCCGGAAGCAACCATATGTTTCGAAACGCCTGTACCTGGCTGGGAACAGTAACGGACGCGAAAGCGCTGGGGAAGTTGATCCCCGGCGCTTTGCTGTTCATCCACGCCTGGGACGGGGGAGAGCCCGCCAAGTACAGGGCTGACAGCCTGGGCAACGCCTCCCACGTAGGCCTGTACTGCGGAGTGGGCGGCGCGGAGGTGGTTCACTCCTCAGCCAGCCGGGGTGGGGTTTGCTTCTCCACCCTAAAAAATGGCTGGACTCATGTGGGCTGGGCCAAAGAGATCGACTATGGAAGCGAGGGGGAGAGGATGGGGGAAGAATTTGGGCCCCAGGCCGGAGCAACCCACACGGCCAAGGTAACAGCCCCGGACGGCAACCCGGTGAAGCTGCGGCCCAGCCCAGACACCAGCAGGCCTTACATTGCCAAGGTGCCTGTGGGCACGGCGGTGGACGTGCTGGAGGTGGGGAGTGACTGGTGCACCGTGGTGGCTTTGGGCCAGCGCGGCTATATGATGCGGCGGTTTCTGGACTTGGGCGAGGGCGTAAATGGCGGCGGGAAACCGGGAAGCCAGGAAGTTCCGGCGGATTTGGCTGCCCTTTGGGCTCGTGTGGACGTCCTGGAAACCCGCCTGGATGCCCTGGAGGCAGGTGAACGGGGATGAGCGATACCATCATTGTGGCGTTGGTGTCCTTTGCGGCTACCCTCATTACCGGCATGGGAGGGTACAAGCTTATCGCCTACCGGGTGGAGCAGCTGGAAAAGGTGGTGGAGAAGCACAACGGCGTGGTGGGCAAAACCGCCATTCTGGAGGAAAAGATGTGTGTAGCCAACCACCGGATCGGCGATTTGGAGGACGAGGTGAAGCGCCTGAGCGCGTAAACCGACGGAGGACATAGAGGGGAGAGTGCGTTCGGTGCATGCTTGGGCGAAGCCCAGAGCGGCCTGAAGCGGGAAGGTTTGCCAGCAGTGAGACGGTAGCTACTGCTATAACGATAAAACTGAACCCGCAGGCCCCACTGATGGCCGAGCCGACGAAGACGGCGAATTACACGCCCGCGACACGGCCTTTGGCCGTGTCGCGGGAGAAGTAAAAGGAGGAATCCTCATGGATTGGAAACAGAAGCTCACTTCCCGCAAGCTATGGATGGCCCTGGCGGGCTTTGTGGGCATGATCGTGGTGGCCTTGGGAGGCGCGGAAGAAGCCGCCACCCAGATCACCGCGTTGATCATGGCCGGGGCCAGCGTCATCGCCTATGTGATTGGAGAGGGGCTGGTGGATGCCCAGGGGGCGGCGGCGGATGTGGTATATAACGAACAATCCGGCCTCACTCTTCCCCAGGTGAGGGACCAGGAGAACAATGATAGCAAAAAGGGTAATTGCGTATGAACCGTTTGCACCCCGCCGGCCATAGGGCCGGCGGGGTGTTTTGCATTTTATGGGAAGCCGCCAGCCTTACCGACGGCGGATACCGCGTCGGTAGGCTTACCCCTCGGCGGTCACTTTAACCAGGATCTTGCGGACGGCTTTCGCGTCCTTGTTAACCATCAGCGGACGGTGTGCGTCCCAGGGGAAGCAAATGACAAACATCCCGGCGGAAAGAAGCAGCGTCACGCCCTCATAGCTGTCTTTGCTGACGGCGCAATCCGTTTCCGCCTCAAAGGGCTGCCACCCGGATACATTCTCCAAAGGCCCTCTTGCCACCCTTCTTCCACCCGAAGCACCCCGGCCGGTTCGCCGGCTCCAGTCTTCCCTCCGGTCCCGGGTCTCTTTCGGGAGGCGATCAAGCGCGGACCAAAACAAACCCCCGCTGGCTTCGGCCGGCGGGGGTTTGTTTTGGGCTGTTTTTGCACGCTGCTGGAAGGCTGCCAGAGGTCAATGCCTCGCCTTTTCGCGCCCGGTAAACAGGTTGATCACCAGCAGAAGCAAGCATGCCCCGGCGATGGCGATCAGAAGGCTGTAAAGATTAAACCCGCTTACGGACCCCAAGCCCAGCAGAGAGGCCACGAATCCGCCGATGCCCGCGCCCACGATTCCAACCACGATATTGGCGACGGCACCCATACTGGAATTCTTTTTCATGATGATGCTGGCGATCCATCCCGCCAGTGCCCCAAAGATCAACCACGTTAGCAAACCCATTCGACTCTTCCTTTCCGCTTTGCACTGCTCACAGTATGTTCAATGTTTTCAAAAACTATCGGATGATGAAGGAGAATTTCGAAAAAGATAACAAAAAGGCTTCCCTTTAGGGAAGCCGCAGAGCGCCTGGAAAATACTTTTTTCTCTTAGACAGGCCCCATGGGACCCGGTGGAATCATGTATCTCCCATAAGCCCGCTTTTCCCGGAGACCCTACACGAGCCCCAGGCCCACAGCCTCCAGAAATCGCTTCAAGCCGTCGCCCTGGATGGTGCAAGTCCCCAGGGGATGGGGCTGTGTGGCGTACATGCCGTGAAAGTCCGTACCCCCGGTAACCAGCAGGCCATAGCGGGCGCAAAGCTCCAGGGCGGCCTGGGTCACGGAGGCGCTGTTGCGGGGATGGTAGCATTCGATGCCTTGAATCCAGCCCTCCTGGGCGCATTCCAGGGCCAGCTCCAGGGAATCGAACTGGCCGGGGTGGGCCAGCACAGCCAATCCCCCTACCTCCCGCAGGACAGGCAGTACCTCCCGGACGTCGGGATAGAGGATGGGCACATGGCAGGAGCCCTTGGGTCCGATGAGCTCCCGGAGCAAATCGCCGCAGACGGTGGAGGTGTAACCCATGGCGGCCAGGGGGGCGATGAGGTGAACCTCATGGATGGAGGCGCTTTGGGCGCTGGATTGCAGCACATCCTCCCGGGTGAGGGGATAGTGCCGGGCAATCAGGTCGGTCATGGCCAGCTTGGCTTCCCGGCGGCGCTGGAGGGTGGGGTTCAGAAAGGCCTGCAGCTCCCGGGGATGTTTGGGGGCGTAGCAGAGCATGTGCACAGGCCGCCCCCGCCGGGTATCGGTACAGGTGCACTCCACCCCGGGGATGATGTGAAGCCCCCGCCTGCGTCCCTCTTCCTCCAGGGCGGGAAGCGCCGCCAGGGTGTCGTGGTCGGTGAGGGCCAGGTGGGTGAGCCCCGCCCGCTGGGCAAAATCCGCCAGCTCCGCCGGGGTGTTGTACCCGTCGGAGGCAACGCTGTGGCAGTGCAGATCTCCAACCATTTTCATCCTCCGTTTTTCTGAACCGCATGATAATCATCCCCCCGGGCTTGCCCGGGGGGAAAAGGGGTTACGCTTTTGCTTTGAACACCTTGAAATACTCCGCCATGTGCCCCTCGGGGCTGGTGAGGTAATCAAACTTCTCCGGGGTTTGCAGATACAGGGTGTAGACGGGTTCCTGGTCCTTGATGCCCAAAACCTCGTTGTCCACGGGGGTCACCAGCTTGGGCTCGCAGGCGAAGTTGTACAGCGGGTTCTTCTCCAGCCGGTAGCCGCCGCCAGGGGCCTTTTTCACATAGCAGCACATGCCCACGCTGCGCTTGACGCCTGCGTAGTCGTTGTGGCTCTCGTCCGCCACCAGGTTCACAAACACCATGGTCTCGTCGCTGACGTTCACGGTGCAGTGCCCGTAGTTGGGCGGGATGACGATGGCCTGCCCGGCCTTGACCTCGGCCACCAGGCAATCCTCCACCACCATGGTATCTTCGGTGTGCTCGTCCCGCACCTTTTGCATCACGAACACGGCAGTGCCCTTGATCACCTGGTAGTATTCCGGGTAGCTCATTTCCTTGCCGGGTACCTGGCAGTGGAAATGGCCGGCGGTCTTTTTGTATTCCTCGCCCGCCGCGCCTTCCATGATCACGGTGCTGTCATAGCGCAGCCCTCTGGCGGCAAAGGCGGCCCGCTGGCCGTCCCGGCCGATGGCCTTGTAAAAATCATAATAGGGGTCTTCCTGGTCCACACCCTCGGGATCGGCCAGCAGGCCTTCCATGCCCTTGGCCAGCTTGCGGCTGTAAGCCTCGTAGCTCACATCCTGGGCGTCGGGAATGAGCTTATCCTGGGCGGGGTCAAAAACCACGGGAAAACCGAACATGGGAAGTGCTTGCATAAACGGGCCTCTCCTTACAGATTTTTATAGTGATCCACAGCCTTGCGGTACTCTTCGGGCTTGAACTTGAACAGCCCGGAGGAACCCAGCACCAGCACGTTGGCGCCGGCGGCCACGAGCTGGGGAGCGGTCTCTTCCTTCACCTGGCCGTCCACCATGATATCGATCTCCTTGCCCGCGTCCTCAAAGAGCTTGCGGATGGCGGTGATCTTGCCGATGGTGGAAGGGATGAGGGTCTGCCCCGCAAAGCCGGGGTCCACGGTCATGACGCACACCATGTCCAGGAAGTCCGTCATATAGGCCAAGGGAGCGATGTCCGTGGCGGGGTTGATAGCGACGCCCGCCTTCTTGCCCAGGGAGCGGATCAGCTTCAGGGTGCGGATGGGGTGGACGAGGGTCTCCAGGTGGGGGGTGATGATGGCGGCTCCCGCCTTGGCGAACACCTCGATGTACTCGTCGGGGTTGGTGACCATCAGGTGCACGTCCATGGGGGTCTGGGAAGCCCGGGCGATGTCCTGCATGGTGTATGTGCTCAGGGCAAAATTAGGCACGTAGTGGCCATCCATAATATCGATGTGGTACAGGTCCACGCCTGCCTCGTCCAGCGCTTTGAGCTGGTTGCGGAAGTCCAGCATATCGATACACATGACGGAGGGGGAAATTTTGTTCATAGGTTTGTGTCACTCCTTTTGCTTTGTTGAGGGATACTGCAATATAACCACATAAACGGTAACAAGTCAAGCACAATCGGTCAAAATCTGCAAGGAAAAACGCGGCGGAGGCGAATGGAGAGGGAAAGGATTTTTCCGGGCTCACAGCCGCTGCCAGCCGTACAGCCCCGCTCCCCGCACGCCCTGGAGGGCATCCTCCGGCAGGCGCAGGAACTGGAGGATGTCTCCGGGAAGGGGCTTGCGGGTATGCTTGTACACCAGGGCCAGGAGCCTGTCATAGGGAAAATTGGGGATGGACAGCACGCCGCCCCCCAGCAAAATCCGGTCCGGGTCCAGGATGTTGATCTCCGTAGCCAGGGCGCAGGCCACGTTTTCCAAATAGCGCTCCAGATCCGGCATGGCTTCCTTGCTGGCGAACAGGGCCTCAAACCCCGGGGCCTCCGGGCAGTGGGCGGCGCGGATGGCCTCCAGCCGCTTTCCGGAGGCGGCAAGCTCGATGCAGCCCAGGTTGCCGCAGGGGCACGGATCCTGGCTGCCCGGCACGGGGATGTGTCCCAATTCTCCGGAGGCTCCGTTTTTTCCTTCCAACAGGCGGCCGTGGATGTACAGGGCGTTGCCGATGCCCGTGCCCAGGTATACCGCCATCACGCAGTCCAGCGCCTGAAGGCCGTGGACCTGGAGGTCGTTGGTGAGCAGCAGCAGCACCTCGTGCTCCACCAGGACAGGAAGGCCCAGGGCTCCCTGGATGGCGCTCCTCACGTCCACGCCGTCAAAGGAAGGCAGGTTGGGGCAGGAGAGCACCGTGGACTTGTCCTTGCTTACCGTGCCCGGAAAACCCACGCACAATCCCCGGGCTTGTCCGGGGGTATCCTTTACAAAGGAGGAGATGGCTTCCACCAGCGCGCCCATGGGATTTTCCAAGGTCAGGTAGGGACGGCTGGAGAGGATCTGGTGGCGGAGAACCCTTCCCCCTTCCTCCACGGCCCCCATGCGCAGATGGGTGCCGCCGATGTCGATCCCTATCATATAGGGAGAAACCGTCATCAAACTCCTCCTTTGAAGGTGAATACCCATACAAAACAAATAAATACTCGTGAAAATAGACCGAATCTGACCGTATTGATTATAATACAAGCGGCGGACAAAAGCAACGATTCCTTCAAAAATACAATAAAACCCTTATATTCCAACGGATTTGGCCGCTGTGGAAAAGTGGCGAAAAAAATAAAAATTGGGTGTTGCATTTTTGTGACCGATACGCTATAATCCAGTCATCGAAGCGCGGAGGGTCACACGAAATTGGTAGCGATCCGCCAAAATCGGAAGGAAATGGTGATTTGGTCAGTACGTTAACTATCAATACCGCCATTGACAGGCTCCTGTTTATCGACACCTTCAGCAAGAACAACACCAACCGGATCAAGCGTTCGGTGGACGTTCTGGGCGGCAAGGGAACCCATGTATCGCTGAACTTGAGCCAGTTAGGATTGCAGAGCCGGTGCTTCGGGATCGCCATGGGGGAGACCGGCAAAAAGATCATCGGGGAGTTGGAAGGCCGGGGCAACTTGGATGTGCGGTTTCTATATACGCAAGAAGGGGAGTCCCGTACCAATTACGCCGTGGTGGAGGACGACCATACCTGTACGTTGATTACCGAGCCCGGAACCCTGGTGTCCCAGGCCATGTGCCAGGAGCTGCTGCAGATGATGCGGCGGCATCTGCAGCCGGGAGATATGCTCATCCTCTCCGGCGACGCCTCCAACACGGAAATTCCCTTCTTCTATAACCGGATCATGGAGGGCCTGGAGGGCTGCGGAGTGCGCTTCGCCCTGGACACCAGCTCCCAGAATTTGGCGGAGGGAATCAAGGCCAAGCCCTACCTGGTCAAGCCCAATTTGGACGAGCTCTCCCAGGTGGCGGGCCGCCCCATTTGGGGGCGGGAGGACATTTTGGAAGCCATGCGCTCCATGGCCGCCCTGGGGATTGAGATCGTCGCGGTAAGCTGCGGCGGCGAGGGTTCCTATGTGCTCTACCAGGAGGAGTTTTACCGGGTCCGCCCGCCCGTGGTAAAAGTAGCCAATACCATCGGCTGCGGGGATGCCTACCTGTCCGGGCTGGTGTACGGCCTGGAGATGAAATACGATTTTGAAACGGTCCTGCGGGTCGCCACCGCTGTTTCCGCCGCTACCGCCGAGAGTGATTTGACCGTGGGCTTTGATTCCCTCCGGGCCGAGGCGCTGCGGTCCCAGGTGGATATTCAAAGGCTCTAGCAAAGGACCGGGAACGGGAGGAACAGGGATCATGCAAGGACAGCTTTCCTTTTTAGAACAGCGCAAGGCGCTGAAGGAAATCGTGAAACTCATGTTTGACCGCAAGCTCACCAATGCCGCCGGAGGCAACGTGGCGGTCCAGGTGGAGCCGGGAAAGGTTTTGGTAAGCCCCTCCATGATGAGCGAGCACCACCGCTGCAACCTGGAGGTGGAGGATTTTCTGCTGATCGACGAGGAGAAGAACATTCTGGAAGGCCAGGGAAAGATTAGCCGGGAAAGCGACATGCACCTGAGCCTCATCCGGACCTTCCCCTACATCGGGGCCTGCATCCACGCCCATCCCCAGTACTGCATGGTGTTTGCCGCCCAGTCCAAGCCCATTCCCTCGGTGACGGAGGCGACCATGAAAAAGGGCGATTGCGGATGCATCCCCTACACCCGGGCCTATACCCCGCAGCTGGCGGAGAACATACTGCGCTACTTCCAGGAATTTGGCCCCCGGGTGAACGAAATGCCTCTGGGCGTGGTGATGCCCTTGCACGGGGTGCTGTGCACCGGCTCCGACCTCAACAGCGCCTTTTGCATGCTGGAGCGGCTGGAGACTGACGCAATGTGCGCCATTTTGGGCAAACTGATTTAGATCCCAATCGGCGGACGCCGATTGAAATATCAAAGGAGGAACAACCCATGAAAAAGACCCTCAGCATTCTTTTGGCGCTGGCAATGATGCTATCCCTGGCGAGCTGTGCGGTGGCGGAAAATACCGACTTGAGCGGTATCACCATCGGCATTTCCATGGATGCCATCGAGTCCCAAATGTGGACCGAAAACCAGGCCGCGATGCACGCTGCCCTCGATGAGATGGGCGTGAAGTACATCGAAGTCATCGCCGACGGCGATGCCCAAAAGCAGAACCAACAGATCGAGACCCTGATCGCCTCTGGCGTGAGCGCCATCATCATCGCCCCCAAGGATTCCACCACCATCGTTAGCGCGATCAAAAAGTGCAACGAAGCTGGCATCCCCGTGGTCATGAACAACCGTGGCGCCGGCGAAGGCGCTGTGGTGGGCTGCTCCGTGGCTTCCGACAACAAGGCCATGGTAATCCGTGAGATGGAATGGGTCGCCGAGCAGGCCAAGGCTTCCGGCAAGACCTACAAGGTCATGGAGTTCATCGGCAACCTGGGCGACACCAACGCCGTGGCCCGCCACGAAGGCTTCAAAGAAGTGGCCGAGAAGTACCCCGAGATCTTCACCGGCGTGATCGAAATCCCCACCGAGTGGAAGGCTGAGAACGCTGACTCTTTGGGACAGGCCGCTCTGCAGGCCAACCCCGACGTGAACATGATCTTCACCGCCTCCGACTTCCTGATCCCCACCGTAAAGGCCATGCTGCAGAAGTTCGACATGTGGTATCCTTCCTCTGACGAGAAGCATACCCTGTGGGTGACCTTTGACGGCGCCGCCGACGCGGTGAACGAGATCAAAGCCGGCTACATCGACATCGTGTCCGTTCAGGACGCCACCGAGCAGGGCCGCCTGTGCGTGGAAAACGCTGTGAAACTGGCTCTGGGCGAAGAAGTTGATCCCGACGCCTTTGATCCTGGCTTCGAAGTGACCCAGGCCAACGTGGAAGAGCTGGGCTTCGCGGGTTATTGATGAATGACGGGCCCTGGGCAGCCGCCCCGCGCGGCGGCCCTCGGCCCCATCCAACCAAGCAAGGATGGCAATGAAGGATGGCCTTCCTCACGCACCCGTCCGGGGCTTCCCCGGACGGGCCGCCTCCTGAAAGCCCCTTGGCCCGCTGGCTGGAGCGGAAGCGAAGCCCCGCGCTGCGCTTTCGCCAAGGCTCCTCGTTGCGCACCCCATGGGTGGGCAGGGCGGTTGGCCGGACGCCCAGTCCGACCAACCGCCTTGTGGCATTCTATGGAGAATAATGTCCCTAGGGATAGTGAGTGAGGGTGATCGGATGAAAGGGACTTTGGAGAAGCTGAAGTCCACCAACACCATCGTCTGGTTTTTGCTGGGATACGTGCTGATCTGCGTGTCCTTTATCCCCCATTTTTCCACCGCCTACAACATCCGCAACATTTTGAGGCAGGTATGCGTGTTGTTGATCGTGGGCTGCGGACAGACCTACGCGGTGCTCAACGGCGGCGTGGACTTTTCCGCCACCTCCGTCATCGCTCTCTCCGGCGTGGTGGGGGCCTCCTTGATGAGCGCCTCCAGGGGCATTTTGCCCAGCGCCTGGTACACCGTGCCCGTGGCCCTGGGAGCCATGCTGCTCATCGGCCTGGTCTTTGGCGCCATCAACGGGCTGTCCATCGTGACCTTTAAAATGCCCTCCTTCATCGTGACCATGGCCACCCAGATGATCGGCTCGGGCCTGGCGCTGCTGTATACCCAAAGCCAGACCATCGGCGGCCTGCCGGACAGCTTTACGGCCTTTGGCACCGGCAGCGTGGGAGTTTTTCCCTACACCTTCTTCTTTGCGTTATTGGTGGCCCTGGTCACCCATTTTATCCTGAGCCGCACCAAGCTGGGCCGGCAGATCTACGCCGTGGGCAACAACCCCAAGACGGCGTTGATCTCGGGCATTCCGGTGAAGAAGACCATCTTCAAGCTCTACCTCATCAGCGGCCTGTGCTCCGCCTGCGGCGGCATCGTGATGATCGCCCAGATGGAGTCGGCGGCCCCCAGCTTTGCCAGCAACATGTTCATTGATTTCATGAGTGCGATCATCATCGGTGGGGCCAGTCCCCTGGGCGGCAGCGGGAAGATCAGCGGTACCCTCCTGGGCGCGTTTTTGATCATCCTCATCAACATCAGCATGAACCTGCTGGGGGTGGACTGGTACGTGATCAGCATCATCAAGGGCTTGATCGTGCTCCTGGCCGCCGCGGCGGACCTGGCTAAAAAAGTGCGCGTGCGCGCCTGACCCTAGAGGGAGGAAGTGAGCAACTTGGCAGACCTGTGCGAATACGCCCTGCGCCTGAAGGAGATCAGCAAATCCTTCGCCCAGGTGCGGGTACTGACCGATGTGACGCTGTCCCTGCCCAAGGGGGCCATTCTGGGCCTGGTAGGGGAAAACGGCGCGGGCAAGTCCACCATGATGAACATCCTGGGGGGCATCCACCAGCGGGATTCCGGGGAGATCTGGCTCAACGGCGAACCCTTTGAGCCCAAGGACCCCAAGACCTGTGCCCAGGCGGGCATCGCCTTCATTCATCAGGAGCTGAACCTGTTTTCCAACCTCACCGTTGCGGAAAACCTGTTCATCACCGATCTGCCCAAGGAGGGCAAGACCCCCTTCGTCAGCTACCGGAAAATGCGCAAAATGGCCCGGGAAAAGCTTTTGCAGCTGGGCATTGACAACATCAGCCCCTCGGCGATCGTGGGCTCCTTGCCCATGGGCCAGCGTCAGCTGGTGGAGATCACCAAGGCCATCGTAGGGGACGCGGACATCATCTTTTTGGATGAGCCCACCACCTCCCTTTCCACCAAGGAAAAGGAAAAGCTCTTCCATATCATGCATGAGTTGAAGAACAAGGGCAAATCCATCATCTTCATCTCCCACATCCTGGAGGACGTCTTTGCCCACTGTGATGAAATCACGGTGCTGCGGGACGGCAAGATCATCTTGCAAAAGCCCACCCAGGAGCTGACCACGGCCCAGGTCATCAAGGCCATGGTGGGCCGGGAGCTGAACAAGATTTACCCCACCATTGAAAAGGAAATCGGCCCGGTGGCCTTTGAGGTCAAGGACATCTGCCAGAGCGGGCGCTTTGACCACGTGAGCATGAGCTTGCGGGAAGGGGAAATCGTGGGGCTTTTCGGCCTCATGGGCGCGGGCCGCACGGAGCTGCTGCGCTGCCTCTTCGGGGTGGACCCCATCGACGGCGGGCACATCTACCACCACGACAAGGAGATTTCCCCCATCATCCCGGAGAATTGCATCCGCAGCAGCATGGCCTTTATCACCGAAAACCGGCGGGAGGAAGGGCTGCTGATGCCCATGACCGTCCGGCAGAACACCGTGGCCGCCAGCCTCCGGGAGCTGAGCCGGGGCGCGCTGGGGCTGATGGACGCCAACGGAGAAAAAGAGATGACCGCCCGGATGGTGGAGGAGCTGCGGGTGCGCACCTTCGACCCCGGCAAGCAGGCCGTGCTCAACCTCTCCGGAGGAAACCAGCAAAAAGTGGTGCTTTCCAAGTGGATCACCCGCCGCCCGGAGGTCTTTTTGCTGGACGAACCCCCCCGGGGCGTGGACGTGGGAGCCAAGTATGAAATCTACTCCATCATCAACGAGCTTGCCGCGGGCAAGTCCACCATCCTGATGGTGTCCTCGGAGATGGAGGAGCTGATGGGTATGTGCGACCGGATCCTGGTTATGGCCAATGGCCGCATCACCGCCGAGTTCCAAAAGGGCGAGTATGACCAGGAGAAAATCATCGTCGCCGCGATCGGAGGGGAAGGCGCATGAACCGCTCACAGGGATTTGCCTGCGAAGGGCGCAGGCGCAGGGTTTTCAAGGATTTCTTCGTCAACTACGGGCTTTACGTCGTATTCCTGGCGCTGATCGGGTTCTTTTCCATCCGCAATCCCGCCTTCCTCACCATGAGGAACGGCATCACCATTTTGCAGATGGCCAGCACCCTGGGGGTGGTGGTGGTGGGCATGTTCTTCGTGCTGATCACCGGCGGCATCGATATCTCGGTGGCCTCCAACATGTACTTTTCCGCGGTGGTGGCCGCCACGCTGCTGAATAACTTCAAGATCCCCATCTGGCTGTGCTTCGTGGTATCCATGGCCTCGGGATGTGTGATTGGCTCCATCAACGGCCTGTTTGTGGCAAAGTTCAAGATGCTCCCCTTCATCACCACGCTGGCGACCAGCAGCATCGCCCGGGGCCTGGGCCTGCTGGTATCCAACACCAAGCTCATCGTGCTGGACAACAGCGCCTTCGCCGTTTCCAACACCCGGATTTTGGGAGTGCCGCTGGTGGCCTACATCTTCCTGGCCATGGCCTTGGTGGGGCACGTGATCCTCAAGCGCACCTCCTATGGCCGGCAGCTCTTCGCCTGCGGCAACAACCTGCAAGGGGCCAAGAAGATCGGCATCAACGGAGACCGCACCGTGTTCCTGGCCTACCTTTTCTGCGGAGCCATGGCGGGGTTGGCGGGCATGATGAACGCTTGCAACCTCTCCTCCGTCAACCAGAACTTCGCCATCGGGGACGAGTTCGTGGTCATCTCCTCGGCGGTGGTAGGCGGGGCCAGCCTCTTCGGGGGCAAGGGCCGGGTGCTGCCCGGGGCGCTGATCGGCATTCTCATGGTGCAGGTCATCATGAACGGCTTGACATTGATCCAAGCCTCGCCGTATATTTATACTGTTATTCGCGGCGTGGTGATCTTTATCGCCGTGATGATCGACTCCATCAAGTACAGCGGTGAGATCCGGTAACAGGAGCCCATTTCCTGGGAGATTTTCAGGAGGATGTGTATGTATAACGTGGAACGCAAGGCGCTCATTATGGACATGCTCCAAAAGGAGAATGCGGTGAGTGTGGCCGAGCTGGCCCAGGTACTGAGCATCTCCAAGGAAACGGTGCGCCGGGACCTGCGGGAGCTGGAATTGGATGGGATGATCCGCCGCACCCATGGCGGAGCCGTTTGCGAGCAGCAAAGCGCCACCACCAGCGAGCACCCCTTCAACGTGCGGGAAATCCAGCACTATGGCGAAAAGGCGCGCATTTGCCAATGCGCCGCCAAGTACGCCCAGGACGGGGACACCATCTTTGTGGACAACAGCTCCACCACGATCTCCCTGCTGAAGCATATTAATCCAAACCACCAGATTACGGTGATCACCAACTCCATCCGCCAGCTGTTCGAGTCCACCACCATCGACAGCCAGAACATGACCATGATTTGCCTGGGGGGCGTGTTCCGCGCCAAGAACTATTCCCTGGCGGGGGGCCTGTCCGTGGACAGCGCCCGCAACTTCCGGCCAAGCAAAGCCTTCATCTCCTGCCGGGCCATTGAGCCCACCGGGCTGTCCGACGGCAGCATTTACGAGGTGGAGACCAAGCGGGCGCTCATCGCCACAGCCAAGGAAGTGATCGTTCTGGCGGACTCCTCCAAGTTTGAGGAAACGGGCACCGTGTTTTTGTCGGACCTGAAGATCGTCACCCGGGTCATCACCGACGAGAAGGTAAGCAAGGAAGCGGTCCGTATGCTGGAAATGGCGGGCGTGGAGGTAGTGATCGCCTCCTAAGGCATGAGGCGTATGAAGCATATCGCGTTCGATCTGGGAGGCTCCGGGGGCAAAATGGCCGTTGGCGGACGCCAGGGCGACAGGCTTTTCTTTGAGGAGGTCTACCGCTTTGACAACCGCCAGGTGGCCCTGCGGGGCGACCTGTTCTGGAACATCCTGGGAATCTATGAAAATTTGCAGCAGGGCGTGCGCCAGGCCACCGCCCAGGCCGGGGATTGCGTAAGCCTCGGCGTGGACAGCTTTTGCAATGACTTTGGCATTGTGGACGAGCGGGGCACGCTGCTGACCCAGATGCATTGCTACCGGGACCCCCGGGCCCAGAGGCACCAAAGCTATACCTATGGCAGAATCTCCCGGGAGCGGCTGCACGAGCTCACCGGAAACCAGAACGCGCTTTTTAACACCATTATGCAGCTGGGGGCTTTGCTGGACGAGGGCAAGGGCTGGCTGCTGTCTTCGGAGCATAAGCTTCTGCTGCTCCCCGACCTGCTGGGCTACTGGCTCACGGGGCGCATAGGGGCGGAGTACTGCAACGCCTCTGTGACCCAGCTGTTCAGCCCCTATACCGGGGACTGGTGCGGGGAGATCCTCCAGGCGCTGGGCATTCCCAGGGGCTTGCTTCCCTCCATCCGCCAGCCGGGAACCCTCCTGGGCCCCGTAACCCCCGAGGGCTGCGCGGACATGGGGGTGAAGGGGCTTGAGGTGGTCAGCGTATGCTCCCACGATACCGCCTCGGCGGTGGCGGCCCTGCCCTCCTGCCAGGAGGACGTGGCCTTCATCAGCAGCGGCACCTGGTCCTTGGTGGGCACGGAGATTTCCGCCCCCTTCACCAACGCGGGCACCTTGGAGGGCAACTTCGCCGTGGAGGGCGGGGCGGAGCGCTCCAGCAGGCTGCTGAAAAACGTCATGGGCCTGTGGATTTTGCAAGAATGCCGCCGCCAGTTTGCCCGGGAGGGCATGGAGCTGAGCTATGCCCGCCTGGTGGAGCTGGCCGGGGCCGAGCCGCCCTTCCGCTCCTTGATCGACCCGGACGAGCCCGCCTTCTACGCCCCCGGGGACATGCCCGGGAAGATTGCCGCCCGCTGCCGGGAGACAGGCCAGCCGGAGCCGGAAAATCCAGGCCAATATACCCGCTGCATTTTGGAAAGCCTAGCCCTGAAATACCGCTGGGCCCTGGAGCGCCTGGCCGGCCTGAGCGGCAAGCGCCTGGAGGCCATCCACATTTTGGGGGGCGGCGGGCAAAACGCCATGCTCAACCAGTTCACGGCCAACGCCTGCGGCCGCCCGGTGCTGGCGGGGCCCGCCGAGGCCGCCCTGTGGGGCAATCTGCTGATGCAGATGAAGGCCTACGGGGAGATCGCCTCCTTGGAGGAGGGCCGAAGGCTTCTGGCCCAAAGCTGCCGGTTGGAGCGTTATGAGCCCCGGGACGGAAATGCCTGGGACGCTCAGTACCAACGGATGGTAACGCTTTTTACCATATAAGCTTACCCTACTATTTTCAATCGGTTAGAAGGAGGAACAAAACATGAAATACTCTTGCATCACTGGTTCTATGGGCAACCGCAGCGACCGCTTCATGGGTTGCGGCTACAAAGAGGAGATCAACGGGGATGAGAAGGTAAAGGGCCTGATTGATACCGGCGTGTTTGACGCCGTGGAGCTGTGCTACGACCTGGACGGCGTGGAAAGCGACGTTGAGCAGGTCCGGGAGCGGCTGAAGAAGTTCGGCACCGTCTGCTCTGTGGTCAACGCCCCTGTCAGCGACCAGAAGCAGTTTAAATTTGGCAGCCTCACCAACAACGATCCCGCCGTCCGCCGGGAAGCCATCGATTTTTGCAAGCGCACCATGGATTTCGCCCAGGGCGTGGGCTGCGGCATGGTCAACATCTGGATGGGACAGGACGGCTTTGACTATGTGTTCCAGACCGACTACACCAAGCAGTGGAACCTGATGGTGGAAGGCGTTCGGGAGCTGTGCGACTATATGCCCGAGATGAAGGTCGCCCTGGAGTTCAAGCCCAGGGAGCCCCGCAACCGCTGCGTGTTGGACCACGCGGGCACCAGCCTGCTGCTGGCCCGGGATGTGGACCGCCCCAACGTGGGCCTCACCGTGGACTTGGGCCATGTGTTCCAGAGCCAGGGCAACGTATCCCAGGTGATCGAAATGTGCGCGAACCACGGCATGCTGTACAATCTGCACGTCAACGACAACTATGGCGCTTGGGATGACGACATGATCCTGGGCTCCGTGCGCTACACCGAGTACATCGAGCTGTGCTACTCCCTGCGCAAGATCGGCTACCAGGGCTGGGTGTCCGTGGACATCTTCCCCTTCCGGGAGCCCGCCTTCGAGGCCGCCGCGGAGAGCATCCGGAATCTGAAGAACTTTGACAGCCTGGTGGACAAGATCGGCGTGGAGAACATCCAAAAGGCCATCAACGGCACCGACGCCACCCAGGGCCTGCGCCTGATCCGGGAGGCCATCTTCGGCAAGTAAGCCGCCGGAGAGGGAAAGGAACGACATGAACGCTGAATGGCAAGAGAAACTGGGCCGAATCCGGGCGCTGCTGGAGCGGCGGGGCTGGGACGGCGCTTTGCTGGGCCGCAACGACAGCTTCTGCTGGCTTAGCGGGGGTCATAGCGCCTTTGTGGACAAGGGCTCCCAAAACGCCGTGGTCAAGCTGCTGGTAACCCGCCGGGAGCAGTACGTGTTCGCCAATTCCAGCGAGCAGTACCGCATTCCCCAGGAGGAATTGGCGGACCTGGATATCGAGCTGGTGGCCTACCCCTGGCATGAAAGCGAGGAGGCCACCCTCAGGCCCTATTTGAAAGGCAAGAAGATCATCAGCGATTGCGGCGTATACGGTACACAGGAGGAAAGCGCGGAGCTGCTGGCTCTGCGCTCTCCCCTGACCCAGGAGGAGATCGGCCGTTACCGGGAGGTCGGCCCCCTGTGCGCGAACATCGTGGAGGACTGCTGCCGGGAGATACAGCCCGGGGACAATGAATACCAAATCGCGGGCAAGGTAACGGGCCGCCTGATGGCCCAAGGCTTCCAGGTGCCGGTGTGCCTGGTGGCCGCCGACGAGCGCCTGCTGCGCTACCGCCATCCCCTGCCCATGGGCCGGGAGGTACGGGAGCGGGCCATGATCGCCATCTGCGCCCAGAAATACGGCCTCACCATTTCCATGAGCCGCATCGTCAGCTTCGTCCCCCTGGACGGGGAGACCCAGCGCAAGTATGACGCGCTGCTGGAGGTGGACGCCACCTATATCGTGAACACCGTGGCCGGCGCCCGGGCCGGGGACATTGTGAAAAAGGGCCGCCAGGCCTATGCCCGGGCCGGGTACGAGGCGGATTTCCACCTGCACCACCAGGGCGGGGCCCTGGGCTACCTCACCCGGGATTACTGCGCCAACGAAAGCGACCCCAATTTGGTGCATTCCGGCCAGGCTTTCAGCTGGAACCCCACCATGGCGGGGGTGAAGTGCGAGGATACCTATTTGGTGTTTGAGGAGAGGCAGGAAATCCTCTCCCATACCGGCAACTGGGTATACCGGGACGTGACCGTAGACGGGAAGACCGTAACCAGGCCCTTGATCCTCGTGAAAGAGGATGGGGGACAGGGGAGGGGCGGCGTATGATCCGCAAGATGGACCACGTGACCCTTAATGTCACCGACCTAACGGGCTCGCTGCGCTTCTACGGGGAGCTGCTGGGCCTTGCGCCCTTGCCCATGGCGGACATGGGGGACCACGAGCTGCGCTATTTCGCCCTGCCGGACGGAACCAAGCTGGAGCTGACCACCTACCGCTACCCCACCCAGGACCGGGGGCAGGAAGCCACCGACCGGGGCCGGGCCCGACATCTGGCCTTTGAGGTGGAGGATGCCTACGCCGTGGAAAAGCGGCTGAATGAGGCGGGCTATCCCTTCCACGTGCCGGTGTCCTATGTGGAGAAGTTGGGCTTTCACGGGGGATTGGTGAAAGACCCCAACGGCTTTGAGGTGGAGTTTTTGCACTATGCCAAGTGAGGCATGGGAAAATCAAGGGAAAACCAGGGCGGCGCGTTCCTACGCGCCGCCCTTTGCCATGTCCCGCCGGAGAAAAAGCCCGGCTTGGGCACGGCGCTAGATTGGTTCGGTCTTTGGCTAACAGCCATCACAATGGGTAACCATAGAGGAGGAGATAACGGTGGAGCAAGAACGTGGCACGATCCATCCGAAAAAGAAAATAATATTTTTAGGGGCGCTGGCTGCGGTGTTCCTTCTCATGGCCATCGACATTATGAGCGACGGGGAAATTCTTCCCGGACTTATTTCCCTGGCCATTGTGGCTGTGCTCTGCATTGCAGCCTATAAGATTCATAAAAAAAGCGCGAGTGCCGCGGTCTCAGCCACTATGGAGCAGGCAGACGCCGCGGCGGCTCCCGAATCAGGTCCTGCGGAACCGCCCGGAGGGGGCCGGGAGGCGGTTTGACGCGGAACCGGGGAAAGCGTGAACGCCGTACGCTATACCCGGTACCCCGGCAGGGCCTGCCCCCCTGGACATCCTGCTTTGGAGCAGAGGATAGTTAGAGGACAGTCGAGGGGAAGGAACCTGGCGTTTCTCCCTGATTGGTGCGTTGTTCATCCGGTGCCGGGCCGGGCGCTGTTCTGTGCCGAAGGGTATGGCACAAAGCCCGCGTGGAGCGTGAGAAAGTAGAAGCCTTGCAACTCTTGAGTTGCAAGGCTTTTTTGTGGTGGGGAAAGTGGCATGGCATTTGGCCGAAACATTCAGATATCGCGGCGTTTCAAGGCAGGATGTAGCGTTTCCCCCTGAGATGCTTGCTTTTCACGAAGCGTAGAGCCGTGAAAAGCCTGTTATCGCACTGATCCACGGGCGGGGCTGCCCAAGGGAGGCATGGAAGCCTTCCTTAGGAGCCCTGAAAAAGATAATTTTGTGGTTGCGCTAAGGGTGGAAGGCAGAACGGCAATGATGCATCCCGCAAAGGCATTGGGCTGCCGTGGAGATCACCGGGCATAGAAAGGATCCAAAACGGGAGGCCCTCCAGATTCGCCCCTTTTATACCGCAAATTTGGGTAGAAGGCAGAGGTTGACAACCGTTTCAAATGGGTCTACAATAAACTTGTTTAGTAGATAAATAAGTTGCGGGCGTTCTTGTGACCAATGCGCTACCAAGGGTTTAGCAGGAGAGGTGTGGCCGGTGAAATATTGCAGCGTAACAGACCAAATCTTTGGCATTATCCGCCGATTGGAGGAAGAGAAAAAGAAGCCCATGGATTACGGCGGAGGGATTTTGCTGGGCCACGCAGAGGTTCAGTTTCTGGAAACTGTCGCCCGCTATCCCGATGAAAATGTCAGCGAGCTTTCGGAGCGCCTCGGCATTACCAAGGGAGCGGTTACCCAGACGGTTGCGAAGCTGGCCCAGAAGGAGCTTCTGGAAAGCATACAACGGGAGGATAACAGGCAAAAGAAATACTTCCTTCTGACCCGCAAAGGAGAGGAGGTCATACGGAGCCATCAACGGCACCACAGGCAGGCCAACCAAAGGCTGTGCCGTTTCATTGCCGGGTTGGATGCTAAGGAGGCGGGCGCCGTCTTTCGCTTTTTGGAAAACGTAAGGGAGTGCGTGCCGTTTTGCGAATTCCCTTGTGAGTGCGAAGGGGACAGAGGACTGGACAAGGAGGAGAGCCATCATGAAACAAGCGTTGCTGCGTGTGCACGGCCTGCATGCCGCTCTTGAAACCGGGGAGGAAGTGCTTCGCGGCGTAGAGTTGGCAATTGAGCCCGGCGAGGTTCATGTGATGATGGGCCCCAATGGGTCGGGCAAGTCCACGTTGGCAAATACCATCATGGGCAGTCCCATCTACAGGGTTACCCAGGGGCAGATCGAGTTTGAGGGGGAGGACATCACCGCCTCCCCTGTGGATGCCCGGGCTAAAAAGGGCATTTTTATGGCCTTTCAAACGCCGGAGGAAATCGACGGCATCACCGTATCCGAATTTTTGCGCACAGCCAAGCTTGCCGCCCAGGGAAAGCCCTCTTCGTTTTTTGCCTTTCAAAACCAGCTGCAGGAATCCATGGACGCCCTGCGGCTGGACGAGGCCTATGCCGGGCGGTATTTGAATGTAGGCTTTTCCGGCGGAGAGAAGAAAAAGAGCGAGATTTTGCAGCTCTTAACCCTGAACCCCAAGCTGGCCATCCTGGATGAGACTGATTCCGGGCTGGATGTGGATGCTGTACAGGTGGTCACCGAGGGCATTTTGCGCTATAAAAACAAGAAAAACGCCCTGCTGATCATCTCCCACAGCACCCGGCTGCTGGATAAGCTGCCGGTGGACAAAGTTCACATCCTCTACCAGGGACGGTTTGTCCACACCGGCGGCCGGGACCTTATCGGCGAGATCAACACCAATGGATTTGCCCGGTTTACCCAGGCGGAAGCGAGGTAACCCATGGAACGCCAAAAGACACAGCTGGAGGAAATCCGCCGCGATATTTACGATATACGGGATGCCCATAGCGCGGACTATCAGGTGGCCCCTGGGCTGACGGAGGACATTGTCCGGGAGATTTCCGCGGGACAAAACGAGCCGGAGTGGATGCTAAAGCTCCGCCTGAAAAGCTTTGAGACATTCAAAAAGCTGGATATGCCCGCCTGGGGGCCCTCCCTCCACGAGCTGGACATGGACCAGATCGTCACCTATGTGCGTCCCAAGGCCGGGATGACCGACGACTGGAAGGAGCTGCCCGAGGACATCCGGGCCACCTTTGACCGCCTGGGCATACCCAAGGCGGAGCGGGAGGCCCTTTCCGGGGTAGGGGCCCAGTACGATTCCGAGGTGGTTTACCACAATATGAAGGAGCAGATGCGGGCACAGGGGGTGGTCTACACCGACATGCAGACCGCCCTGCGCGAGTATGGCGACCTTGTCAGAGCTCACTTCATGAAGCTGCTGCCCCCCGGCGACCACAAGTTTATGGCCCTCCACGGGGCGGTATGGTCGGGGGGCTCCTTTGTCTATGTGCCCGCCGGGATCAACGTGGAGCTGCCTTTGCAGTCCTATTTCCGCCTCAACGCGCCGGGGGCCGGGCAGTTTGAGCATACCCTCATCATCTGCGAGAAGGGCTCGAAGCTCCACTTCATCGAGGGCTGCTCCGCGCCCCGGTACAACGTCCTGAACCTCCACGCGGGCGGGGTGGAGCTTTATATACGGGAGGGCGCGACGCTGCGCTACTCCACCATAGAAAACTGGTCGAAGAACATGCTCAACCTCAACTCCAAGCGGGCCCTTGTGGAAAAAGACGGGGCCATCGAGTGGATTTCGGGCACCTTCGGCTCCCACATCACCATGCTCTATCCCAGCAGCATCCTCAAAGGAGAGGGCGCGCGCAGCGAATATATTGGCGTCAGCTTTGCCAGCGAAAACCAGTTTTTGGATACCGGCTGCAAGGTGGTGCATGCCGCGCCCAACACCACCTCCACCATGTCCTCCAAATCCATCTCCAAGGCGGGGGGAAACACCACCACCCGCACCTCGGTGACGGTGCAGCCCCAGGCCAAAAACAGCAAGTCCAGCGTCATCTGCGAGGCGCTGATGCTGGATAACCTCTCCCGCTCCGATACCATCCCCGGCATGGACATCCGAACCGACCAGGTGGACATTGGCCACGAGGCCAAAATCGGCCGTATCAGCGAGGGCTCCATCTATTACCTGATGAGCCGGGGGCTCAGCGAAGAGGAGGCCAAGGCCATGATCGTCCGGGGGTTTGTGGAGCCGGTGACCAAGGAGCTGCCCCTGGAGTATGCCGTGGAGATGAACCGGCTTGTGGGACTGGAGCTGGAAGGCACCATCGGGTAAGGAGGCTACCATGAAGCTTACAAACTTAAACCAGATACAAATGCCCACCTGGCGCTGGCTGGGTATGAACGAGGCGGTACTGGAAACAGACGCGGCCCTGGATGCGCCCTACCGGGGCGGCGCTCTGGCCGGGGCGGAGGAGGTAGAGGCCCGGCGCGACGCCATCCTGGCCGAAATTCCCCATCTTCCCGCCGACTTGGGCCGCCTGCGGGATTTTGTGCTTGAACATCAAAACTACAGCCTCACCCTTACCATCCCCAAGGATGTCCAGTGTGAGGAGCCCATTTTGTTAGACTTTTTGCTGGACGAGACGTCCCCGGTACTGGTGGATTACCTCCAGATTCACGCCCAGGCGGGCAGCCGGGCCGATGTGGTGGTGCGGTACCGCTCCACGGGAGGCGGGCCCTGTTTTCACTGTGGTTTTGCCGCCCTGCGGGCCGAGGCGGGCGCCCAGGTGCGTCTCATCAAAATCCAGACGCTGGGCGAAAAAGATGCCCACCTGGACGGTACCGCCGTCACAGTGGAAGCGGGCGGCGAGGGCAGCGCCCTGTGCTGCGAGCTGGGCGGCGGCCAAGTGGTGTCCGGATGCAATGTCTTTTTGGCGGGCAAAAAGAGCCGTGGCGGGCTGGATACCCTCTACCTGGGCACCGACGGCCGCACGCAGGACTTCAACTACCGGCTGGAGCTGCGCGGCCTTGCCTCGGAAGGGGAGATCGTCTCCCGGGGAGCGCTGGCGGGCAATGCCAAAAAGACGCTGAAAAGCACACTGGACTTCATCCGGGGAGCCTCCGGCGCCAAGGGCCGGGAGGAGGAGACGGTGCTGGCCCTCAGCGGCCGGGTTCTCAATCTTTCCACCCCTCTGCTGCTATGCGGCGAGGACAACGTGGAGGGGGCTCACGCCACTTCCAGCGGCAAGCCTGACCCGGCCAAGCTATACTATCTCATGAGCCGGGGCCTGACCCAGGGGGAGGCCAGGCGCCTGCTGGTAGAAGCCTCCTTTACCCCCATTTTGAACAAGCTGCCCACCCCTGATCTGCGGGATGCGGTGCAGCAAAAGATCCGGGAGGTGATGCACGGTGAGCGCTGACTACGCAAAAGACTTCCCCCTTCTGCTGCAGCCGGACGCCGGGGGCCTGCCCCTGGCCTATCTGGACAATGCCGCCACCACCCAAAAGCCCCGGCAGGTCATTGACGCGGTGCGCCATTACTATGAGACCTTCAACGCCAACCCTCACCGGGGAGCCTATTCTATCAGCGTGCGGGTGACCGAGGCTTTTGAGGAGGTACGGGCCAAGGTTGCCCGGTTCATCGGCGCGGCCGGCCCGGAGGAGATTGTTTTTACCTCGGGCGCAACCGAGGCCATCAACCTGGTCGCGGTGGGCTATGGCGAAGGAATTCTGGGCTCCGCAGATGAAATCCTCATTTCGGTGCTGGAGCACCACAGCAACCTGCTCCCCTGGCAGCGCCTGGCCCGGCGCACCGGGGCCGCCCTCCGCTACCTCCTTCCCGGCCCAGAAGGCAACATCACCCTGGAGGAGCTGGCCGCAAAGCTGACCCCCAAGACCAAAATCCTGGCCATCACCCATGTCTCCAACGTGCTGGGCAGCGTCAATCCCATTCGGGAGCTGGCCGCCCTGGCCCATGAGAAAGGGGCCGCCGTTCTGGTGGACGCCTCCCAGAGCGTGCCCCATATCCCGGTGAAGGTACAGGAATTGGGCGCGGACTTTCTGGCTTTTTCCGGCCACAAGATGCTGGCCCCGGCGGGTATCGGCGTGCTGTACGGCAAAAGGGAGCTGCTTGGGCAGACTGAGCCCCTGCGGCTGGGGGGCGGCATTGTGGAGGAGGTTACCCAGCAGGGGGTACGGCTGCTGGACGCTCCCCTGAAATTTGAGGCGGGCACCCAAAACGCCGAGGGGGTTATCGGCCTTGGCGCCGCCATCGACTACCTGGAAGCGGTGGGCATGGAGCATATCCGGGAGACTGAAAGCCGCCTGACGGCCTTTGCGCTGGAGCAACTGGCGGCTGTCCCAGGCATCCGGCTGTATGGCGCGGGGGACGCCCAATCCCGCGCCGGCATCCTCTCCTTTAACATCGCCGGTGCGCATCCCCATGATACGGCTACGATTCTGGCTTCTCATGGGGTGGCGGTCCGGGCCGGGCACCATTGCGCCCAGCCGTTAATGGCCCATCTGGGGGTGAACGCCACCTGCCGCATGAGCTTATCCTTTTACAATACCCAGGAGGACATCCGCCGTCTGGCCCGCGCTGTGTCCACCGTAAGGGAGGTGCTTGGCCTTGAACCTCAATGAACTGTATTCCCAAGTGATCAAGGATCACAACCTGTCCCGGCATAACAAGCATCCTTTGGAGGAAGCCAGCGTTGCCGTTCCGGGCAGAAATCCCAGCTGCGGCGATGAGATCGAGCTGTTTCTGAAACTCGGCGAGGATGGCATGATCCAGGACGCCTCCTACACCGGCATCGGCTGCGCCATCTCCCAGGCGTCGGTCTCCATCATGATCGATCTGGTGCGGGGAAAAACGCAGGAGGAAGCCCGGGAGCTGATCCGCCTGTTTCTTGGGATGATTCGGCGCAATCCCCTGACCCAGGAGGAGCTGAAACGGCTGGACGAGGCCGCCGCCCTTGCGGGGGTGGCCAACATGCCCGCCCGTGTCAAGTGCGCCACCATGCCCTGGCATACTCTGGAGGCCGCCCTGGACGCCACGGCGGTCTGACGCTATCAGTGGGGCCGGGTTCCCTGTCTAAAGATAACTGTGGAGAAAGAACGCAATGCGCCGGCGCTGGCGAAGAGCCAAGATGTGATGTGCCATCCGGATATGCTGGAGAACAACGGGAAGTTGCTTGTTGCGCTTCCCGTTTATACAGCTATGAGGCGGGGCGAAATGATATTGGGATGATGTTGACTGATTCGCACAGGGGCGGGAGGACGGGGTACGCCAAACGGAGGGAAACAACGCAGCGAAGAAATGGTATAAAAAGCTGAAAGTGATTAGGTGATAGAACTGATCTCGTAAAGGAAACACTCTCGTCAGCAATAAAGCCGACGGGAGTGTTTCCTTTGTGCCTCTATGGGGCGATCGTTGATTTGGCTATGAGTATTGACACCGAAAGTGAAACGCAGTATAATCAACATGTTCGGCGGTGTCATAATAAATGGTCATAAAGAAGAGGGTAAAACGATGAAGTATGGATATGCCAGAGTTAGCACAACAGGACAAAAAAAGGGCGGCAATAGCCTCGATGACCAAAAGGCTAGCCTCCTTGCTGCCGGGGCCGAAGAGATCATTACAGACACATTTACTGGCACAAAGCTGGACAGGCCAGAGTTCACAAAGCTATTGCGCAGAATCCAGCCCAATGACACCTTGTATGTTACCAAACTCGACAGATTCGCAAGGACAGCGGCGGAGGGTTCAACGCTGGTGAAGGAATTAGTGAACAAAGGTGTCAACGTCCATATTCTGAACATGGGACTTGCTAATAATGCCCCTGCGGGGAAGCTGATGGTTCAGGTCATGCTTGCTTTTGCGGAGTTTGAACGTGACATGATTGTAGAGCGCACCCAGGCCGGAAAGGCAATAGCAAGAAATAAGGGTGTTCGTGTTGATGGGCGGCCCAAAAAGTTCACCCCACAGCAGATGGAACATGCCAAGGAGTTGCTAGATGGGGGGAACAGCTATACGCAGGTTCAAAGCATGACAGGCATAAGCAAAAGTACACTTATTCGCGCACGTCGCGCAGAAATTGAAAAAGGTTAAAATTCATTGTTTTAATTCTACGCCTTTTTTTCGAGCAAAGTAAACATGTGGTACAATTCATTTAGAAAAAGAAATTGTTTCAGCGAATTTTGTTCATTTTCAAGCTCAACGGCATGACCATGTGCAATTTTATGTCGCGATGTGTTTGGTGCTTCATCAGGATTGCTCGGATGAAAACTTTCTGCAAATAAGTTCTTAATATTTTTCAACACATCCGATTGACCAAGATAGTCCCAATATGTTTGGAAAGCACTATCATCAAGCTTTTCTTGAATATCATCAATCGCCTTATCAATATGATATCTTGGAGTGGACATGTTTATCCGAACAAAATCCGTCAATATCCCTTCTATGTGAATTGTGGCTAGGGTTATTGAAGCGTTGTAATAGCCTCTTGAATGGTTTACAATGGCTTGATGCCAAATGTGTTTTCGTGAAACGAAGCAGGAGCACTTTTGCCATTGCTTCACCAGTCTTTTGAGTTCCTTACACCTTTCTTTCCTGAAATACGAAACTACTTTTGTATCAACTTCATCCTGTGAGTATTCTGCCCTGTTTTGGTAGATATTATCAAAAAGAGAGTCGGGAATGTCGCTTATAAACGGCCATCCATAGGAGAGTAACACCTTTCGACGATCATCCCATGCATGGATTTTTTGAAAGGATTCCGCTATAACACCTAGTCCTGCCGAGAGATTCGAAGTCACTTCTCTTACAGAGATAGCTATGCTGGCAAAAGCAGACTCAAGGGCATTCGCTAGTTTGTTGAAATTAGCATTTAGGCCTTTGATGATGCTCTCTGCTTGAAGGCTAGTCTTTGCAAATTGAGAAAAGTCAGTCGACTCAATGAACGCTAGAAGATAGTTTTTATGTGCTTTGCAAAACCTATCATAGTCATCGCCCAGTCCTTCAAGTTTTTCAAATTCGCCGTTGAGATTTGATGAACTTGTTAGGATATCTTGCATTATTCCTTTTAGCTCCTCGTTGGAAGCACGTAAAAAGTCATCTTGGCATATTAAAACAGCTTGTTTCTTTATGCTGGGTTCACACATTACAAAAGCTACTTTGGCAAAGGCAGCTCTGGGTTCGTCACCATTTTTTATAAAGCCGAGCAGCTCTTGACTACATTTGAAGCTAAAAAACCCTTTAAAAATAAATGTTTTTCCTGATACGGTAAAAATGGTTTCTGGCAACTTGTCGTATAAGTCTGTTGATTCTGAAATAGTAATGGCTTTATTCTCGTCCGGCACAGGCATAACCTTCTCTCTAGTATAGTCAAATTATTCATCCGTGCTATCAGCAATACGTTTTGCAGCTGGACTACCTAACAGCGACTTCATCTGCTGAATCGCCATGCCATTCAAATAAGCCAATCTTTCCTGCTGCTCCAAGCCTTGCTTAATAAGCTCCGCATTCATGCTTTCAAGGTTTATCAGGACAATAAGCTGATAAATATCGGCAGAATCGCGGATGTTGCCTTTGGCCTCGGGGTTCTTATCGCGCCACTCCTTGGCCGTCATCCCAAATAGAGCCATGTTCAGCGTGTCGGCCTCGCTGGCATAAGTATAGCTCATTTGTTTGGCCGTGAGTTTGTGGGGAATCAAATAGTCCTGGATGGCATCGGTATGGATGCGATAATTGACCTTTGCAAGCTCACGCTTGGCATTCCATTCCAACTGCTGTCTTGCACTATCGCTGGTTTTGAGCCTTTGATAGTCCTTGATGATGTAGAGCTTAAATTCTGGGGAGACCCAGGAAGCAAATTCAAGCGCAATGTCGATATGTGCAAACGTGCCGCCATATCTTCCCGCCTTGGATTGAAGCCCAATCGCGCCAGTACCATCAATCCATTTTTTGGGGGAAAGTGTGAAAGCGTTACGTCCAGCTTCTTTCCTAAACCCGTCGAATTCGACGGGTTTGAAATTTGGATTATTCAGTTGCTCCCACAGGCCAAGAAACTCAATCGTTTCCCTGCCACGCATCCAGTTCTTAATCACGTCATCGGGCGCGTCGCTTTTGTATTTTGCAATGTCAGTGAGTGAAATGTAGTCAATCTGGTTTATCGTTGTTTGAACGGCGATTTCAAAGCCTTTGGCAACGATGGTTGATTTGATTCCCTTCGCCATACTAATGCACTCATCCTTTCAATAGCCAGGGCCGCTCATCCTAAATATCAGTCCGCCGAATGGATTTAGTCCTGTCCTGTGTCTTTTTGAAGGTATCGAGCGGCGAGACAGCCTCATATCCCTTCTGTAGATCAGCACCAAACAGATTCACATAGCGCCTTGTCATCTCTAAAGTGGAGTGTCCCAACATTTTCTGTAGCCTGAACACATCACCGCCATTGAGGATGAAATTTTTGGCGAAAGTATGGCGATATGCATGAATAGAGGTTTTTGTGATTCCGCGTTCCAGATTATAAGCTCTTATGCTTTGCTTGAGGGCATTCGTTGTACAAGGCTCATTAGAGATGTTTGGGAAAAGAACGTCATCATTCCCGGCTTCTGCCCGCCACATTTTGATAAATTGTTTGATGTCGTGGTATAGCTGTTGCGACATAGGCACTATCTGGGATTTATTGCTTTTTGTGACCCGAAGGGCGATCTGCTTCTTGGTAAAGTCCAGGTCTCCAAGTTTCACGTTGCAAACCGTATTAGCACGGTTGCCAGTAGCCAATATCCAGCTTATAACCGCCCAACAACGCCATTCCACAAAGTCATCTTGATTGGTTGGCTTTTTGAGGGCGGTATGTACTTCTTCATCGGTGTAGGTTTCTGGAATTGTATCCTGCGCTGTTACCAGTTTAATCTTAAATGCAGCCACATAACCCCTTTGCATGGCCCAATAAAGGAAAGCGCGGATATCCCTCAAATAGTGATTGACGGATGTGGGACTAACGATATCTTCCTCGGCCTTTAAGAGGTGATTGGTAAAAGAATAGATATATCGCTCATTGATGACGGAGATATCCTCTGCAAATCCTTGAGCCACATACTCTTCCTTGGCCTCCCAATAGCCCACCACCCTTTTGTAGCTATCGCGGTAATTGGAGATGGTTTTGTCTGCCAAGTTGGTTGCGATCTTCTCTTCGATGAACGATTCAAATACGGATTCGATAGGGTGCGTCACAGCGGCACTTTTGGTTAGCCTTCGTGTAGCCATAAAATTTCCTCCGCGAAGTAATCAGGAACGCCAATCAGGGATACGAAAACCCTATCTCTGATTAGGACGTTACCATAGAATAATCAGGGTGTCAACTTTTCATCTGGCAAAAAGAAAAAACCCCTGAAAATCAAGGGTTTTCTTGAGCTTGGTACACCATCAGGGACTCGAACCCTGGACACCCTGATTAAGAGTCAGGTGCTCTACCAACTGAGCTAATGGTGCATAAGAGAGTAACCTTGCGGCCCCCGGGCCGAAACCCGGCTGAACCCTGCCGACCTTTGGCGCAACGTCCGCTGACCGACAAAGGATATTATACCGGAACCCGGGTAAAAGTCAAGAGGGTACGGCCTGATTTTTCATTTTTTTATATATCTGTCTTTGGGAGAAAATTTCCCAAAGGCGGGTTTTTGATATTGACAAACCATCCCTGGGCAGGTATGATATATGACGTCGCCGCCTTTGGCAGACATAAGGGAGCATAGCTCAGCTGGGAGAGCATCTGCCTTACAAGCAGAGGGTCACAGGTTCGAGCCCTGTTGTTCCCACCATGAATGGCCCGGTAGTTCAGTTGGTTAGAATGCCAGCCTGTCACGCTGGAGGTCGAGGGTTCGAGCCCCTTCCGGGTCGCCAACATGCCTTGGTAGCTCAGTCGGTAGAGCAGTAGACTGAAAATCTACGTGTCGGTGGTTCGATTCCGCCCCAAGGCACCATGTGTGCGGTAGTAGCTCAGTGGTAGAGTGCCACCTTGCCAAGGTGGATGTCGCGAGTTCGAATCTCGTCTGCCGCTCCACACCCGGTGCCATAGCCAAGCGGTAAGGCGAAGGTCTGCAAAACCTTTATTCCCCGGTTCAAATCCGGGTGGCACCTCCAAAGCAGATACCACCTATTGACAGGGAGGATCCTGTCGGCAGGTGGTTTTTGGTTTCAGAAAAAACCTCCGGCATGGAGGTTTTTATCTTGCAGGCGCGGCGTTATGCCTCCGGGAGAGCCTGGGCCACGACTTTGGTGTGGGTGAGTTCCTCATACCAAAGGATCCGCTTTCTGCGCAGAACCTTCCAGGCCAGGTTTCCATACCCCAACAGGGAGAGGAGCAATGGCAGCAGGTTCAGGAGCTGCATTTGAGGGGAGGAAGCGCTTTCCAAAAGCGGCTGAAACAGCGTGCCCAGTTGGAACATCAGCAGCCACAGCCCATAACGGGCGGATAAGCGGGTCAGGCTTGGGGGCATGCCGGTTTCGGCGTCCGCCACCCTGGTTTTCAGCAGAATTTTTCCAGGGGTCCGGCCATGAAGGAAGTACGCCAGCACGATGAAGTATAGGACGTAGGCCAGCCACAGCCCCGCACATACCCAGGCGGGGGAGGACAGCCGCAGCAAAGCACCCAAGACTTCCCCCACCGAGACCAGGGCGCTCACAAGAAGCATATCCACGAGATAGGCAAGAAAACGGCGGAAAATAGGCACGGGCTCAAGGCTTTGGGATATGGGCCCAGCCTTCTCCCGGGGCCATATTACCGCTAAAGGCCGCCCCAGGGCATAGCCGGCCATGGACCCCAAGGTATTGATGATGAGGTCGTCCACGTCAAAGGTGCGGTATGGCTTTGGATACAGAAAAAACAGGCCGGACAACTGCGAAAGCTCGTAAAACAGCGTCAAGGCAAAGCTGGCAAGCAGGGCTTTTCCTTTTGTCAGCCGCAGATAGCGGCGGCAGTATACGCCAAAGGGAAGCGTCAGCAAAAAGTTGAACGCCGCGGTGTAGAAGGTGGGGTGCTTCAGCGCGCTCACCCATGTGGCGGGCTGCAGCGCTATGATCCCGGACGTGGTCCAGAAATCCTTTATAAACATCAAGGGGTAGAAATTGGACTTCTGTCCCGGGGAGGCGATCACTTCCTCCAGGGAAGGCAGCGGCAGGATCACCAAAAAATACGCCGTAAGCATATATAGAATAAAGGAATAGGTGAGCAGCGCCCGGGAGAAGGAGAAGCGCCCCAGCTTTCTGTATTGCCAAATGGCATAAGGGATAATCGTAACATAGCCAACGAAAAAGAACACTAGGATTCCTGTGGTAATGTTGTTCAAATACAGGTTCATTGCGCGGTGCCTCTATGATTGAGGAATCTTCGGTACATCAGCCGCCAGGGGCTCCCTGAAAGGCGCGGCGGAGGGGAAGCGGAAGGCCGCCTCCTTACAGGGTCTCACTACGCTCCTGGATGGCCCGGCGGAAGTTGATGACCTCGTGGTCGTACTCCTGGTCCATCAGGGGAGAGGTGATGATGAAATCCGCAGAGGCCCGGTTGGTGGCGATGGGGATGTCATAGACGCTGGCGATCCGCAGCAGGGCCTTCACATCGGGATCGTGGGGCTGGGCGCAAAGGGGATCGGAAAAGAACACCACAAAGTCGATGGCGCCCTCCACGATTTTCGCCCCGATTTGCTGGTCCCCGCCCAGGGGGCCGCTATTGTAGGCCCGCACGGGAAGCCCTGTGCGGGCGGTGATCATGGTGGCGGTGGTGCCGGTGCCGCAGAGAAAATGGCGCTGGAGCAGCTTCTTGTTCCATTCGCACCATTCCAAAAGTTCCTTTTTTTTCCCGTCATGGGCGATCAGGGCGATATTCTTCTGCTTGCCGATGGTCAGGGTCACAAACTCATTGCTCATGGGATTTTTCCTCCCTTTCGGTCTCGAAGGGGGCCAGCGCAGCCAGGGTTTCGGGGCGGTCTTCGTACACGTTCAGGCAAAGAGGCCTGGAAAGATCAAAGCCCAGAATCCCCATCAAGGACCGGGCGTCCAGCACAAAGGGGCCGGATACCAGCTCAAAATCTCCGGGAAGGGAGGTCAGCGTTCCCACAAAGCGCTGTACGTCTCTAACGGACGACAGGCGAATCCACAGCTTTCTCATGCCCGCACCTCGATTCCTCCGATTGCCAGGGCCCAGCCCTGTGTCTATGCTAGCAAACATGGGGGATGGTGTCAAGGATGGTGTTTTTCGCATTCTGCTGGCTTGTTGGGTTGCTTTGAAGGGCATGCCTGAGGAACAGCCGCCCTTAGGGGCTTTTGCCCGCGTACCCCTAGGGTTTTTCCTTGCCACAGGAAACGAATAACGTTAGGAGGCCGGGGGATTTGCGATTTTTCTTGCGCCCGCCCCAGGGCTACGCCCTATGGCGGGCACAGCAGTGCCCGACGCGACGATAAAGCTGAACCATAGCCTCCGGAACCCCCTGTGAGCTGAGAGGTATCATGAAAGATCGTTGCCGCGGCTTAGAAAAGACGGCGGTTTTGTTTTGTTGCTTATCCATGCGCCATAGGATTTCCTTTCTGACAGGAGGACAAAACGATTATTTTTTTAGGTTTGCAAACGGGAATGCCTTTCCAGGCATTCCCGTTTAACTGCTTGTCTTGCACCCTTTTGCCCGTGCGCAGCACGGGCAAAAGCGGGTCCAGGGATGAAATCCCTGGCGGAGGTGTCGGAGGCGGAGCCTCTGACCGTACCTCCCCCTCGTTACACAACCTTCCCCGGATTCAGAATCCCGTTGGGATCGAACACCTTCTTGATGCCCCGCATCAGCGCCACCTGGGTTTCCCCGACGCTTTCGGCCAGGAACTCCCGCTTGGCGTGGCCCACGCCGTGCTCGCCGCTGACCTCGCCTCCCAGGGCCTTGGCCTCATCGTACAGGGCTGCCATGACCTTCTCCACCTTATCCTTCCAGACCGCCTCGGGAAGGTCGTCCTGGCAGGCGTAGATGTGCAGATTGCCGTCCCCGGCGTGGCCAAAGGAGCAGATGCGCACCTGAAGCTCCTTGCCGATGGCGACGCTTTTTTTCACAAAGGCGGCGATCTTGTCCCTGGGGACGACCACGTCGCACTCGTCCATGCTGGGGGTGCTGCCCTTGATGGCCTCCAGGAAGGCTCCCCGGGCGTTCCAGATGCTCTCCTTGCGCTCGTCGGTGTCCGCCAGCAGCACATCCTTGGCTCCCAGGGAGAGGGCCAGGTCCGTGAGGGTTTCCACAGCGGGGGCCAGGGCCTCGGCGCTGGCTCCGTCCAGGCGCACCAGCAGGTAGGCGTTGGCGCTGGTGTCCGGGAACTGCTTGCCCAGGTATTTTTCCGCGCTGGCGATGACCTCCCGCTCCATGAATTCCACGGCGGTGGGCTCGCAGCCGCAGGCCAGCACCGCGGGCACCGCCTGGATGCACAATTCCAGGTCGTCAAAGGGAATCAGCAAGGACAGGTTGGCCTTGGGCTCGGGGATCAGCTTCACCGTGAGCCGGGTCAGGAAGCCCAAAGTGCCCTCGCTGCTCACCATCAGATTCAGCAGGCTGTAGCCGCTGCTGGTTTTCACCGTCTTGCCGCCCAGTTCGATCACGGAGCCGTCCGCCAGCACCACTTCCATGCCCAGCACATAATCCCGGGTGATGCCGTAGCGCACGGCCCGCATGCCCCCGGCGTTGGTCATGGCGTTGCCGCCCATGGTGGCGGTTTTTTCGCCTGGGTCCGGGGGATAAAACAGCCCCGTGCCCTCCAGGCTCTTGGGGAACTCCATCAGCAGAACCCCCGGCTCCACCGTGGCGGTCATGTTCTTGACATCCACCTCCAGCACCCGCTTCATCCGTTCCGTGGAGAGCACGATGCCGCCCTGGGTGGCTACGCAGCCGCCGCACAGGCCTGTGCCCGCCCCCCGGGGGGTCACGGCGATGCGGCGCTCGTTGCAATACTTCAGCACCTGGGAAACCTCCTGGGTGGTGAGGGCGTGCAGCACCGCCTCAGGCATGAAATGGCCGTATTCGGTCATCTCGTCGTGGTCATAGTCCGTGCTGATGGCGTCCCCGCTGAACACCCGGCCGGGCAGCAGCGCCTCAAAGAAGGCCAGGTCGGCGGCCTCTACCTTTTGAAATACATTCATGGCTGATCCTCCTTCTCCTGGGGCTGGGTCCGGCAGGCGTCCAGGGCCGAGGGGCCCTCCCGCTTCAGCTCCTGGATCAATTCCGGCAGAATCTGGTACAGGTCCCCCACGATGGCGATGTGGGCCACCTGGAAAATGGGGGCGTCCGGGTCGGAATTGATGGCGATGATGTGCTCCGCCGCGTTCATGGAGGCGGTGAACTGAATCGCCCCGCTGACGCCGCAGGCGATGAGCAGCTTGGGCCGCACGGTACGCCCGGAAAGGCCGATCTGCTTGGCGTTTCCGGTCCAGCCCTTCTCCACCAGGGGCCGGGACACCGCCCAGTCGCCTCCCAGCAGGCCCGCCAGCTCCCGGATCATCTCCAGGTCCCCTTCCTTTTGCATGCCGCGCCCGGCCACCACCAAAATCTCCGCGTCGGAGATGGTCTTTCCGGCGGGCACGGGCACCGTGCTCACGTGGGTCACAGGGGAGGCGCCCACGGCCTTGGGAATAGCGCGTACCACCACTTCGCCGCCGGCTTCCTCCTGGCGCTGGGGCGCGTCCATGACCTTGTAGCGCACCGTGGCAAACTGGGGCCGGGTGTGTTCGGTGGTGATCTGGGCCATGATGTTGCCCCCAAAGGCGGGGCGAATCTGCACCAGATCGGTATTTTCCCGGAGCTCCAGGCGGGTGCAGTCGGCGGTGAGGCCGGTATGGAAGCGGGTGGCCAGGCGCGGGGCCAGGCTGCGGCCCAAGGAGGTGGCGCCCACCAGCACCACGCTTGGCTTTGCCTTGCGGATGCAGTCCTCCAGGCAGGCGGTGAAGGCGTCCGCCCGGAAATAGGATAGGGCGGGATCGTCGTACACGTCCACCTGGCTGACGCCGTAGTGGCGCAGCTCCTCGGCGTAGCAGGTCACGCCGTCCCCCACCAAGGCCGCCTTCACGGTAAAGCCCGGCACGCCTTTCGCCAGCTCCCGGGCCTTGCCGATGAGCTCCAGGCTCACGGGGTGCAGCCGCCCGCCGCTGACCTCGGCAAACACCAGAATATCCTTCCACAGGGACTTGTCCACGGATTCCACCTTGGTTTCCAGGCGCAAAATAGCCTTTTCCGGGCAAACCTTGAGGCAGATGCCGCATACCTTGCAACCGGCGTTGATCTCGGCCTTGCCGTCCTTCATATCAATGGCCCCGAAGGGGCAGCTCTGAACGCAGAGGCCGCAGCCCGTGCATTTGCGCTCCAAAATCGCGATCTGTGCCATGGTTGGGCCTCCTTCCTAGATAAATTTCCACTTTTTCAGGGTGTCCCGGAGCTTCGCGGCGCTGTCCGGCCCGGTCCAGGTTTCCCGCTCCACATCATTTTCCGGGGGGAAGATGCGCTCCACCTGGGTGGGGCTGCCTGTGAGGCCGTAATGGCTGGGGTCCGTATCCAAAAAGCTGTCCAGGCCCAGGATGTGAATGGGCTTGTCCTTTACCTGCCGGGCTGTTTTCAGGGAGGGAAGCCGGGGCATGAAGATGTCCTGCTCCACGGTGACCAGGCAGGGGAAGGGCATGTGGGCGGTCTCGATCACATCCTGAAGCTGCTGCTCCACGTCCACCCCGCTGCCGGAGGGCTGGATGCGGGACACCCAGGCCGCGTGGGGGATGCCCATATGCTCGGCGATGGCCGGGCCCACCTGGGCGGTGTCCCCGTCGGTGGTCTGCTTTCCGCAAAGGATCAGGTCAAAATCCCCCACGCTGCGGATGGCTTGGGAGAGGGTATAGCTGGTGGCCAGCACGTCCGCGCCGCCCAAGCGGCGGTCCGAAAAGACATACCCCTCGTCCGCGCCCATCTGGTAGGCTTCCCGGATTACGGCCTGGGCTTGGGGCGGGCCCATGGTGCCCACCACTACCCGGCCCCCGTGGGCCTCCCTCAGCCGCAGGGCTGTTTCCAGGGCAAAGAGGTCGTAGGGATTCATCTTGCTGGCCACGCCGTCGCGCTTCAATACGCCGGTGGCCTCGTCCACCTGTACCTTGTTGGTGGAGGGCACCTGTTTCACGCATACAAAGATGTCCATGAAAAACTCCTTTCCAGTGTGCGTGGGAAGGGGACAATGCAACACAAACGGGAACCCGGCAGGGCGGCATAGCCGTCCCCCGTTCCACGCCATTCTTTCCCTATTGTGGCCTATGCCACGGCCCGCGTCAATAGACCATTTTCATGAAATTGTGCCAAAAAACATGATGAAACGTCATGATACAGGATAAGGGGCCCCGGGAGAAGCGCCTTTGCTACACCTCCACCCGCCTGTTGCGGTACTCCGTAGGGGTCATGCGCTGGCTGCGCTTGAAGGCGTTGTAAAAGGAAATGTAATTGCCATACCCCACCGCGTGGGCCACGTCCTCCACCAAAATTCGGGGATCGGCCAGCATGGTTCGGGCCACGTCCATCTTGGCGGCCAGCACATGCTCGTGGAAGGTCACGCCGGTTTCCTTGCGCACCAGGGCGGAGAGGTAGTTGGCGCTGACGCAGAGCTTTTCGGCCACCAGTTGAAGGCTTAGGCCCTCGATGGCGTGGAGGCGGATGTATTGCAAGGCATTGCGGATCAGCAAGGACAAATGGGCCTTGTCTTTGGCCTCCTGGCCCTGGCGCAGGGCGTCGGCCACCCGCTCCAGGCAGGCCTGGGCCTCTTCCCTGGTGCTGACAAACAGGGTGCCGTGCATGGCTTCCTCCAGCTTGTCGCCGCTGGGGCAAGGGTATTTTTTGCGCAAGGCCATGGCGTACAAAGACACCATGGCCCGGAGGTTGCAATACTGCCCGCCGCTTTGCTCGGCGATGACCTGGGCCGCCCGGGCGGCGGATTCCGGGCCCAGGTCCGCTTTTTCAATCAGCTCGTCGATCCGCCGGTGGACCTCGCCCATGCCCTCCCCAGCCTTGCGCTCCGGGCCGTCCCGGTAGAAATGGGCGCAGCGGATGTGCTTGTTCAGCGCCGTTTCCCACAGCGCCTGCCGGGCCTGGTGGTAGGCCTGGCGGATGGCGTGGCGGCTGGTGGCGAGCTTGCTGATCCCCGCGTTGAAGGGGGAGGGCAGTTCCGAGGCCAGAATGTCGATGACCTCTCCGGCCTGGGCGCGCCAGGCGGTGGCCTCGTCGTCCCGCATAGCGAAAATCACCACCGCGTCGTACAAAAGCACCGTCACGGCCCGCAGGCCCAGCCGGTCCAGTACCCCGTCGATGTGGCGCATGGCGGCCTGGGAGTACACCCGCTCCTCCTGCAGCTGGAGCACCATGATGTAGTAGGAGGTGAAATCCAGCCCCATGTCCAGGAACATATCGCACACGCCCTGGCCCCGCTGGCTGTCGTTGGTCAACAGGCTGAACAGCAGGGCCCGGCGGCGCAGGGAAATGGTCTGCTTCAGGGCCACGTCCGCCTCCCGCTTGCCCCGGATGGCCTCCGCGGCCCGCAGGATGACCCGGGTGAGGTCCCCATTGTCAATGGGCTTGAGCAGGTAATCGAAGACTGATAGCTTGATGGCCCGGCTGGCGTATTGGAACTGGTCGTACCCGGTGATGATGATGATCTTGCAGTCCGGCAAATTTTGGCGGATGGCCTCGATCATGTCCAGGCCGTCCATCTGGGGCATGCGGATATCCGTGAGCACGATGTCCGGGGAGGCCTCCAGAATACGCTTGCGTCCGGTGGCGCCATCATAAGCCACCCCGGCCACCTGGCAGCCCAAAGAAGCCCAGTCAATGGTCTCCTTCAGGGAGCGGACGGTGGTGGGGTTGTCCTCCACGATGATCACTTTCAGCGGCATAGGGGCTCCTTTCGGGGGAAGATCGTATCACGCTGTGTCATGTAATAGTTATTATAACAAAAGCGGAGGGATTTTCAAAAGGATTTCAGGACATGTGTGTATTTAGATTGTACTCCTGATCCCCTCCGGGGGCAAGAAGCCGGGCGGACGCAAAGGCGGCCCCCTGGAAGCCGGCGTGGATAAAGCGGTATTATGGCAAAGGCTCCTGCTGCAAGGAGAAGAAAAATTGTTTGCACTAAAAACCTCCCTGCGGGGAGGGAGGTTTTTTTACCGTGTGCAACGGGGTTTATGAGGAAACCAGGGGCGAAACGCCCCGGGGGTCAGGGGCGGGGCCCTTAAGAGCCCTCGGTCCCCAACCCCTGGGCGATGCTTTGGGTGGCGCAGAACAGGACGTTGGGGTGGCGTTGGAGCAGCGTGGCGGGAATTTGGGGCTGTACGGGATCAAAGAGCGCATGCTTGGCGATGCCGTGCTGCCATTCCCGGTTCAGGGCGATGTACACGGCCCGGGAGGCCAGAATCTGCTTCATGCCAATGGTGATGCAGTAATCCGGCATGCCCCGCAGATCCCCCCGCTGATAGCCGTAGGCGTTGATGGCGCGGGTTTCCCGGGAAATGGGCAGCACCCGGGTGCCCAAGGCGGCGAAGGCTTCCGCCGTGATGGGATCGCCGGGCTCCGCGGCCTCGTTGAAGGCGATATGGCCGTTGATGCCCAAACCGCCCAGGCACAGGTCCGCGCCCCCCAGGTCCTGGAGGAGCCGGTCAAACTCCGCCTCCCGGCCGGGCTGGGGGAAATGACGCTGGGAGGGGGGCATGGCTAGGTCCGGGCGGAGCTGGTCATAGAAATCCTTGCGCATCCGGGCGTGAAAGCTCATGGGATGGTCCTGGGCAAGAGCCTGGGTAGGGGAGAGCAGGTATTCGTCCATGTTGAAGAAGTGTACGTTGTGAAGGGATACCTCCAGCCGGTTCACCAATTCCGCCAGGATGGGGTACTGGCCTGTGGGACCCACGGGCACGATCATCACCGTGGGTTTGTTCAGGCGGTTCCCCCGCAGGATTTCCTCCAGCATGACCAGGGCCATGTCCAGGTAAACATCCTGTTCCCCGGAGACGGTTTTGAAGCGAATGCCGCTGGGCAGCGTTGCCAGAATGGATTCCATAGGGATGCTCCTTTCTAAGTCAATCTGAAAGCGCCGGGGGCGGCGCGCCCCGGACATACACCTGGTCCACCTGAAAGTCCGGGGTCATCAGCACCACGTCGGCGTCCTTGCCAACTTGAAGGCTACCCTTGCGGCCCTCCACCCCGCAGAGCCGCGCCGGGGTGAGGGAGAGCATCCGGCTGACCTGCACCAGGGGGATGCCATAGTCCAGGTGGGCGACCCGCAGCACCTGGTCCATGGTGGCGACGCTGCCCGCATAGGCGCTGAAATCCGGCAGTTGGGCCACGCCGTCCTCAATCACCACGGCCACGCCCCCTTCCAGGGGCCCCAGCACGCTCTCCCGCAGAGCGGTGCCAGCGGCCCGCATGGCGTCGGTGATCAGGGCGATCCTGTCCGGGCCTTTGATGCGCAAGGCCAGCAGCATAGACTCCCTGGGGATATGCCGCCCGTCCCCGATGAGCTCGAGGGTGACCGCATCCTCAAGGTAGGCGGCCTCGATGACCCCGGCGTGGACCCGGCGGCCCACCTTGTGGAAGGTGCTGGTGGCGTTATAGAAATGGGTGATGTGGGAGAAGCCCCAGGCAAAGGCCGCCCGGGCTTGGGAGGCGGTGGCGCCGGTGTGGGCCGCGGAGGCCAGCACCCGGCGCCGGGCCATGACCTGGGCGAACATCTCCATGTTCTCCAGCTCCGGGGAAGCGTCCCAGCGGAGGACCTCCCCCTGGCCCAGGGCCAGGATGCGCTCCAGCTCCGCCTCCTGGGGCGTGCGCTGGTGAAGGACGGGCTGGGCCCCCTTGGCTCCGGCGGAGAAGTAGGGGCCCTCCAGGTGCATCCCCAGCAGCTCCGGGCCCCCGGAGCCCTCCCGCTTCACATCCAGAAACAGGGCGATGAACCGCTCCAGCTCAGCGTCCGGGCAGGTGAGGGTGGTGGGGGTGAGGGCGGTGGTGCCGTGGGCGCAGTGGGTCCGGGCCGCTTGGCGGATGGCATCGGCCGTGCCGTCCATAAAGTCCGCGCCGCCTCCGCCGTGGACGTGCAGATCGATGAAGCCCGGCAGGATGTACCCGCCCTTGGCGCTCACGGCTTGGATGCCCCGGGGGCAGGGGCCGCCCACCTGGGCGATGATCCCGTCCTCTATCAGCAAGGACCCCTGGGGGATGATTTCCTCCGGCAGGACCAGCTGCCCGCCGCCAATCCACAGGCTGTCTGTCATAAATAGGCCTCGATCCTTCCTCGCGTAATGCGCCGGTTCCCTTTGCACAAATTACCGGCGTAGATGGTTCTGTAATCCATAGCGGATTTTCCTTTCGCATTTATATCGGTTTCGATTTAATTGCAGTATAGTGAACCCCGGTCCCCTTGTCAAGAGGGGACCGGGGATGGGGTAGGGGAGTTGTTTGATTTTGATTTGTTTTTGGGAAGAAAGGGGTTTTGTCAGAGAGGAGGGCTTGGGGCCTTTATCATGTATGATGGGGATCATTTCTTCCTTAGCCTACGGAAACGAAAAGGTGAGGGGGCCGGGGGCTTCCCCGCTTCCTACCAAAGCAAGAACAGGGGCATCAGCGCCGTGGTCAAAAGCCCCGTAAGCACCATGGACACCCCCGCCATGGCCCCCTGGGTTTCCCCCAGGGCCAGGGCTTTGGTGGTGGCGATGGCGTGGCCCGCCGTGCCGGCGCATACCCCCACCGCCACGGGCTGGGTGATGCCCAGGGCTTTGCACACGCCTACGCAGGTCATATTCCCCACGATCCCCGATAGGATGATCACGGCGGTAGCCAAGGAGGGGATGCCCCCGTATTCCGCAGCCAGGCCCATGCCAAAGGCGGAGGTGACGGACTTGGGCAGCAGCGTCGCCAGCATCATCCGGTCCAGGCCAAAGAGGCCCGCCACCAGGGCCACGCTGCTCAGGGCGGTGACGGTTCCCGCCGCAATCCCGGCCACGGAGGGCAGCAGATGGGCCCGCAGCAGGGGAAGTTGCTTGTATACCGGGATTGCCAGGCATACCGTGGCGGGCAGCAAAAGCCTGCTCAAAGGCTCCACAGCCTGGCTGTACGCCTCGTGGGGGATGCGCCCCAGCACCAGCAACGCCATCACCAGCAGCCCCGCCACCAGAATAGGCTGGAAAACCGCCAGGGAGAAGCGCCGCTGCAAGGCCGCCGCCAGCAGGTAAGCCGCCAAAGTGGCCGTCAGGGCCCAAAAGGACAAGCTCATCCGCCCCGCCTCCTTTTCACCAGCAGGTTTTGGGTCACAAGCCCGGAAACCCCCATCACCACCACCGTGGAAACCACTACCACAAGACCTATGGGCAGCAGCGCCTGGGCCGGGAGCTCCGGGGAGCCCAGCAGGCCCACCAGCGCAGGCACGAAGATCAGCGGCAGCAAAGATACAAAAAACTGCCCAACCTCCTCCACCTGATGGAGCTTGACGGCCTTTGTCATCAGCGCCGCCAGCAGCAGCCCGAAGCCGTACACCCCCGCCGGAATGGGCAAGGGCAGCCAGGCGTGCAAGCACTCCCCTCCAAAGGAAATGGCAAAAATCACCCCGCATTGCAAGAGGATCCGCATGGGCCCCGCTCCTTCCCTGGAAATGCCTTTTCCTTACTGTACCTCCAGGGCCCGGCCCTGTCAACGGTGAGTAGGAGGGTATTATGAAAAATTTGTATGCCTATTGCATATTGATTCCTTGTTTGTTATGATAACAACATAAAACGGACAGGGATGAGAAAAATGGCGAAAAAGGTTACCCTGGAGGATATCGCAAGGGAGACCCATCTATCCAAATATGCCGTATCCAGGGCCATTTCAGGAAAGAGCGGGGCCAGCGAGAAGACCCGGGAGCGGGTTTTGGAAGCTTGCCAGCGCCTGGGCTATGTCCGCTCCACCCCCAAGGCTTCCAGCCAGCACATCGTGCTGATGATCCCCAAAACCGACATGGGGGACCCGGCCTTTTGGATGAAGGTGGTCCAGGGGGTGGAAAGCGGCGCCACCAAGCAGGGCTATCTCTTGCATATCAAGATTCTCCGGGAGGGGGACGATCCCCTGGCCGCCCAGGAGCTGGAAAACGCCGCCGGGGTGATCTTCGCCGGATACCGCAGCGTGGAATACGCCAAAAGCGTCAAGGCCTCCATTCCCGCCGTCCTCATGACCTATCCCCCCGCGCCCATGTTCCAGATGGACTGCCTCTTCTGCGCGGATTTGGAGGGCAGCACGGTCCTGTGCCAAAAGCTGTTGGACTGGGGGCACCGCCACCTGGCCTACTGCGGCGACGGGGAGCGCCCCTCCGCCTCCCACCGCCTGGAGGGCGTGCGCCAGGTCCTTGCCAAGCACGGCCTAACGCTTGCCCAGCATATTCGGGAGGAAGAGCTGGTGGGGGTCCAGGATATTATGGCCCGCTGGCAAAAGGAGAAGGAAAGCGGCCTTTTGCCCACCGCCTTCCTGTGCGAAAGCGATACCTGCGCCAATTTGGTCCAGCGCATCACCAGCCACCTCCAGCTCATTGCCCCCAAGGATATCTCCATCGTTTCCTTTAACAACGACCTGCGGGATCCCCGGGGCGCGGGCGTCACCGGCATGGCCCTGGACAAGATCAACTTCGGCAAGGAAGCGGTGCACATGCTCTTTGACCGCATCGCCAGGCCCAACACCGGCTACAAGCGCATCGCCGTGGCCCAGCAATACCTGGACAACAACACCGCCGGCCCCTGTCCCCAAAGCTGACCAAGCTGGGGATATGCCATGAACCTATCGTTGCCCGCGTTTTACGCGGGCAAAAAAATGCCGGAACCCAGGCGATTTGCCGGGGATAGCGGCATCTATGCTTTGCCATACCGAAAAACCGGATCACCCGGGCTCCCTTACGCCTTTTGTTGTAGGAAGGACTTCTTTATTCTATGGCGCGGCAAGGCGCCGCAATGATCCATCGCTGCCCCGTGACGCTTTCATTTCCATCCCCCAGGGAAAGCCATTTCAAGCATAGGAATGCTCCCATTCCAAACCCCTAACGGCTGTATCTATTTTATTATCATAAAACAATAAATATTATGATATTAATTATGAAAAATATTTGCAAAAAAGTATTTACAAAACCATCCCCCGGTGTTATAATGCACACAAGTTAACAAAGCTATGGTTTGTGAACACCTTTGAGGATTGCGCCGAAATATGGCGGTATTTGTTGCATTTTCATTAATTTTCCCTGGATTCCATTTTTGCCCACGACCCTAATTTGTGAAGGGAGACCCAAAGATGGAAAATAAAGTTATCCTAATGTTAGGTACTTTTGATTCCAAGGGAAGGGAGTTCGCCTACCTTCATGGGGAGCTGCTCCGCCGGGGCGCGGCTGTGCTCACCATGAACACCGGGGTCCTGGGAGCCACGGACCTGTTTCCCATCGACATCCCTGCGGAGCAGGTGGCCCAGCGGGGCGGGGTCCCCCTGGAAACCCTGCGCCGCAACGGGGACCGGGGCGAGGCCATGGCGGTGATGTGCGCCGGGGCCCGGGCCCTGTGCAAGGAGCTCCAGGAGGCCGGGAGGATTCAGGGCGTCATCGGCATGGGGGGAGGGGGAGGCACCTCCATCGCCACCACCGCCATGCAGGCGCTGCCCGTGGGCTTTCCCAAGGTCTGCGTCACCACCTTGGCCTCCGGGGACACCAGCGCCTATGTGGGCTCCAAGGACATCTTGCTCTTTCCCTCCATCGTGGACATCAGCGGCATCAACCGCTTCTCCAGGCTCATCCTGTCCCGGGCCGCAGGGGCCGTCTGCGGCATGACCCAGGTGGACCCCATTCCCCGGCAGAGCGATCTGCCCATCGTCATGCTCTCCATGTTCGGCAACACCACGGCCTGCGTGGAGGAGTGCGCCAGGCTGCTCCAGGGGGAGGGGTACGATTCCTTGGTGTTCCACGCCACCGGGAGCGGGGGCCGGGCCATGGAGGAGCTGATCCGGGAGGGGGTCGCCGTGGCGGCCCTGGATATCACCACCACCGAGTGGGCGGATGAGCTCTGCGGTGGCGCGCTCTCCGCCGGGCCCCACCGGCTGGAGGCCCCGGGCCAGGCGGGCATCCCCCATGTGATCGTGCCCGGCTGCCTGGACATGGTGAACTTCGGCGCCCTGGACACGGTCCCCCAGCGCTACCGGGAGGCGGGCCGCAAGCTCTACCAGTGGAACCCCCTGGTGACGCTGATGCGCACCAATGAGGAGGAAAGCGCGGAGCTGGGCCGCATTCTGGCGGAGAAGGCCAACGCCTCCCCGGCCCCTGTGGCCTTTTTGCTGCCGGAGGGAGGGCTCTCCATTTTGGACGCTCCTGGCCAGCGCTTCTGGGACCCCCAGGCGGACCGGGCCCTGTTTGAGGCCATCCGCCGCCACGCCAAAGCGGATATTCCCATTGTGAAGGCTGACGAGAACATCAACGATCCCGCCTTTGCCAGGCGCGCCGTCGGCCTTTTGATGGAAATCATACCCCATTCCTAAGGAAGCATTTGAAAGGAGACAGATTTCATGGCTATTGCACGCAGTGAGATTCTCCGCCGCTTGCGGGAGAATATCGCCAAGGGAATCCCTATCATCGGCACGGGCGCGGGCACGGGCATCAGCGCAAAATTTGAAGAGGCCGGTGGAACGGATCTGATCATCGTCTATAATTCCGGGCGCTACCGCATGGCGGGCCGGGGCTCCTCCGCGGGCCTGCTGGCCTTCGGGGACGCCAACCAGATCGTCATGGACATGGCCGGGGAGATTTTGCCCGTGGTGAAGGATACCCCCGTCCTGGCGGGGGTCAACGGCACGGACCCCTTCAAGGACATGCGCTATTTCCTGGGTAAGATCAAGGAAATTGGATACAGCGGGGTGCAGAACTTCCCCACCATCGGCCTGTTCGACGGCCGGGCCAGGGCGAATTTTGAGGAGACCGGCCTGGGCTACGACAAGGAAGTGGATATGATCCGCATCGCCCATGAGATGGACTTGCTCACCACCCCCTATGCCTTCACCTATGACGAAGCCAGGCGGATGGCCGAGGCTGGGGCGGACGTAGTGGTGGCCCACTGCGGCTGCACCATCGGCGGCACCATCGGCGCGGACAGCGTCATGCAGATGGAGGAAGCCGTGAAGATTGTCCAGGATATCCACGACGGCGCGGTGGCGGGCCGGGCGGACGTAATCGTGCTCTGCCACGGCGGCCCCATCGCCACCCCAGAGGACGCCCAGTACATTTTGCGCAACACCAAGGGCGTCCATGGCTTCTACGGCGCTTCCAGCGCGGAGCGGCTGCCTGTGGAGGTAGCCATCACCGAGCATATCAAGAAGTTCAAGGACGTCACCTTCTGACCCCCGGTCGCCGGAGGGCGGGCAGGCCCCCCCTCTGAAAGATAGAGAAACAGCCACAATGAAAAGGAGGAGACCCAATGAAAAACCGGAAACGTTTTGCTTTGCTGATGGCAGCGGTCCTGCTGCTGTCCGCCGTGAGCGGCCTGGCCCTGGCCGGGGAGAAGGTCAAGCCCGCCGCCCCTGTGAAGGTGGGCGTCACCTGCCCCTATTCGGGCTTTGTCGCCAACCTGGGCGAGAACCTGGTGAAGGGCATTCAGCTGGCCATGGAAGTGGAAGGCCGCACGGAGGACATCGCCCTCATCGTGGAGGATACCGAGCTCACCAGCGAGCTGGCCGTTACCAAGTGCGAAAGCCTGCTGAAAAAGGATCAGGTGACCTTTATCATCGGCTCCGTCACGGGCTTTGAGGGCGATGCCCAGGCCGCGTGGCTGAAGAACAACCCCGACGTTATCTTCATGCCCGGCTATTCCGCCACCCAGGACATGACCATGCGGGATTTCAGCCCCAACATGATCCGGGCGGGCTGGACCGCGGACCAGGTGATGTTTGACTGGGGCGCCCACGTAGCCAAGGAGATCGGCTACAAGAAGATCGTGTCCGTGGGCGCGGACTACTCCTACCCCTGGGGCCAGGCGGCCGGCTTTGCCCGCGGCTTCCTGGAGAACGGCGGCGAGAAGATCGAGTACATCTGGTACCCCGAAGGTAATACCGATTTCAGCTCCATCATGGTCAAGCTTCTGGGCATGGCCAACGAGTATGACGCGGTGTTCCTCAACGACGGCGGCTCCACCGTGGTGGCCTTCTGGAAGGCCTGGGAGCAGTACGGCCTGGGCAACGCCTTCCCGCAGCTCATCGGCGGCACCAACGTGGGCGACACCAACGTCCTCACCGAGGTTTCCCAGGGCTATGTGGGCGTGATGAGCGCCGGCTTCTACGCCGACGGCGACCCCTCCGAAGCCAACCAGGCCTTCCGGGCCCGCTACATCGAGAAGTTCGGCACCGAGCCGGACGCCGTGAGCGTACAGGGCTATGACACCATGCGCTGCATCATCAAGGGCCTGGACGCCGTAGGCTGGAAGACCGACGATCTGCAAGCCATCATCGACGCCATCGTGGCCCTCGAAATCACGGACTCCCCCCGGGGCCCCTTCTACTTTGACGAGTACCACAACGCCGTGCAAAACGTCTACATCAAGGAAACCCAGCTGGGCGCGGACGGCAAGATGGTCAGCAACATCGTGAAGACCTTTGAGGGGGTCACCCAGTTTGGACCCTACGCGGAGCACAAGGAAAAGTACATGTCCATGCCCGGCGACGCCAGGGATTATCCCCCCTCCACCCGGGACGAGTACATGGCGGACCTGGCCAAGTACTTCGGCCAGGAGTACGTAGACAAGCTCATCGCCAACGGCGGCTGGTAAGCCCCCATAGGCAAATGGCTCCAATTCCCGGGGCCGGTCCCCAAGGCGGCCTGCGGCCGCCCCGGGGGCCGGCCCCGCACCGGGAGGCGTCAATGTGTATCTCATGGTGATCCTCAACGGATTAACGATGGCGGGCTACCTGTTCATCATGGCCATCGGCCTGAACATGTCCTTTGGCCTGATGCGCATCGTGAACATGAACCACGGCACCCTGTACCTGTTTGGCGGCTTCACCGGCTGGGCGGTGAGCAAGGCCACGGGAAACTGGTGGCTGGGGCTGCTGGCGGCAGGGGTCTCCATGGGGCTGGCGGCCTTTTTGGAGGAATTTTTGCTGCTGCGCCGGGCCCGGGGCAAGACCACCGTGGAAACCCTCATCACCCTGTCCCTGGCTATCATCGGCGGCGATTGCGTGATCTGGATCTGGGGCGGCTTCACCCGCCAGATCGCCATCCCTTCCTTTGCCCAGGGCATTTTTCAGGTGGGCTCCTACTATTTTCCCAAGTTCAACGTGTTCATCATCCTCTTTGCCTCCGCCATCGGCGCGGTCTTCTGGCTCATCTACCGCAAGACCAAGATCGGCATGATTTTGCGGGCCGGGGTGGACCGCTTTGAGATCGTGGCTACCTGCGGCATCAACGTGAAAAGACTTTTTACCTGCGTGTTCGCCGTATCCGGCTTTCTGGCGGGCATCGCGGGCATGATCGGCGGAACTTACCAGATGCTCGTCTCCGGGCAGGACGGCACCGTCATGGTCTATACGCTGCTGGTGGTGATCATCGGCGGCATCGGCAGCTTTGGCGGCGCCATTGTGGGCTCCATTGTGATCGGCATGATTTTTACCGTGGGCACCATGCTGGCCCCCCAGTTCTCCTATTTCTTCATGTTCGCTCCAGTGGCCCTGGTGCTGGTGTTCCGGCCCCAGGGGCTGTTTGGAAAGGTGGGCCGCATCGATGAGTAAGCGAATCGTAGAAAGGCTGAAGCTGATTCTGCTGCTGGCGGGAATGGCGCTGCTGGTGGCCGCGCCCTTGGTTTCGCCGGAGTTTCTGGTGACCATGCTCATCCGCTACATGTACTACGGCCTGCTCACCATTTCCTTTGCTTTTCTGGCCGGGCAGCTGGGCCTGTTCTCTTTGATGGTGCCCGTATCCTTGACCCTGTGCGCCTATCTCATCGGCCTGGGGACCCTGCGCTGGCACATGAACATCTGGGTGGCGGTGCTGCTGGGCATTTTCGGCTCCCAGGTTTTTGCGGCCCTGGCGGGGCTCATGGTGAACAAGTCCAAGGGCACCTCCTTTTTGATGCTCACCTTGGTGATCTCCCAGCTCGTCTGGGCGCTGTCCCTCCAGTGGACCTCCGTCACCAACGGCACCACAGGGCTGTTGGGCATCACCTTTCCCGCATACCTGAACATCTTCAGCCAAAGCGCCAATGTCAACGCCTATTATTGGACCTTCCTGGTCTTTGCCCTGTGCGTGGCGGCGGTGTACTGCCTCACCCGCTCCAGCTACGGCCTGCGGCTTCGGGGCGTGCGGGACAGCGAGTCCCGGATGATCGCCCTGGGGTACCGGACCTCGGCCCTGAAATGGGGCGCCTTCATGGTTTCCAGCCTGCTGTCCTCCATTGCCGGGGTGTTGTACGTCTACAACAACGGCATGATCACCCCGGACGTGATGACCCTCAGCTCCACCAACAAGGCGCTGATCTCCTCCATTTTGGGGGGAACCGGAAGCCCCCTGGCGGGCTCCATGATCGGCACCGTCATCTACCGCACCCTGGACGTGATGCTCAGCGGCCTCACCCGGCGCTACCTTACCCTGGTGGGCCTCCTGTTCCTGACGGTGATTCTGGTGCTTCCCGAGGGCATCACCTCCATTGTCAAGCGCCTGGGAAGGGGGAAGAAGCATGACTGACAGGCCCGCTTTGGTGATTGACAACGTGACCAAGAACTTTGCGGGGGTGCGGGCCGTGGACTCCGTCTCCCTGACCCTGGACACCGGGAACAGCACCGTGATGATCGGCCCCAACGGCGCGGGAAAAACCACGCTTTTCAACCTCATCACCGGGGCCTTGCCCCTGGACGGAGGCCGCATCCAGCTCTTCGGGGAGGATGTGAGCGCGCGCCCGGTGCAAGCCCGCAGCGCTTTGGGCATGAGCCGTACCTACCAGACCTGCAACCTCTTCGCCCAGCTCACCGTGGAGCAAAACCTCTACTTGGCTTTGAAGGACAGCCCCTGGCGCAATTCCCGCAAGGGCATGGAGGCGCTGCTGCCCTGGCGCGGCAACCGCCGCCGCCTGGAGCGCATCGACGAGGTGCTGGCCCTGATCCAGCTGGAGCCCCTGCGCCATACCCAGATTTTGAACATGTCCCACGGGGAGCAGCGGCAGCTGGAATTGGGCATGGCCTTGGCGCCGGAGCCCAAGGTGATCCTCTTCGACGAGCCCATGGCGGGCCTGAGCGCCACGGAGCGGGTCTTCATCGGCGCGCTCATCAAGCGGCTGGCCCAGGAGAAAATCATCTTCGTCATCGAGCATGATATCGATTTTGCGCTCAGCCTCACCAACCGGGTGGCTGTGATGGACCATGGCAAGCTGGTGGCTTTGGGGACCCCCGAGGAGATTCGCGCCAGCGAGGCCGTCCAGCGCATCTACCGCATGGATTGAGGGGGGAGAGGATCAAGCATGACGGATACCAAGCAGACCCAGGGGCTGGAGATCGACAGCCTCAACACCTATTATGGCAAGGCCCATGTGCTCCATGACGTCTCCCTGCGGGTGGGCCCGGGGGAAAGGGTGGCCATTTTGGGCCGCAACGGCATGGGCAAGACCACCCTGCTCAAATCCATCATGAACATCGGGCAGGTCAAGACCCAGGGCAGCATCCGCTACGGCGGGGAGGAGCTTACCCGCATGGCGGCCTACCAGGTGGCCCGCCAGGGCATCGGGTACGTGCCCCAGGGCTGGCAGCTCTTCCGATCCCTGTCCGTGGAGGAGCACCTGCTGATGGCCTACCGTAAGGGCGGCCCGGGGGAATGGACCCCGGGGCGGGTGCTGGACATCTTCCCGGAGATCGCCCGCAGGCGCAAGGTGGGGGGCACCCGCTTAAGCGGCGGCGAGCAGCAGATTCTGGCTATTGGCCGGGCTCTGGTGACCAACAGCAGCCTTTTGCTGATGGACGAACCCAGCGAAGGCGTATCCGCCATGGTGCTCCAGCGGGTGGACGCCATCTGCCAGGACCTCTCCCAGGGGGGCAAGAGCATCCTGCTGGTGGAGCAAAACCTTTCTTTGGCCTTGACCATCGCCCAGCGCCTCTACATTCTGGTGAACGGCTCCGTGGTCCACGCCGCCTCCAGCCCGGAGTTCCGGGAGGACAGGGAGAAGCAGGCCATGTACCTGGGAATCTAGTTCGGGGACTTCGCGCATGGGCTTATCGCCCCTTCTGTTTTTCAATACCGGAGCACGGCCATCGGTTCGCCGGTGGCCGTGCTTATTGTAAACCCTTCTTTCAACCGCTTGCCAGGGAATGTCCAAAGGGGGTATACTCAAGGTGTCCTGGCGGCGAAACAAGCCGGGGGGAGCCGCGTATGCGGGCCCAAGGATGCGGCAAAGCTCCCCCATAGGATGAAGGAGGATATGAAGATGCATTTTTGCTGGGTCACGTTGCCGGTCAAGGATTTGGAAGCGTCTCTGGCGTTTTATCACGGCCTGTTGGGGCTGCCCATTGCCAGCAGGCACAGCGGCCATGGCACGGAGATGGCGATGCTGGGGGAAAAGGACCAGCCCAAAATCGAGCTGATCTGCCTGCCGGGTGGGCAGGAGGAGGCGTTGCATTCCGGCATGACGGTGGGGGTCGCCACCGAATCCCTGGACAGCGCCATGGAGCTTTTGCAGAAGCAGCGGATTCCCATTGCCCGTGGGCCTGTCTCTCCCGCCCCCCATGTGCGCTTCCTCTTTGTGCGGGACCCTGACGGCTACGAGGTGCAATTGGTGGAAATGAAAAAAGCATAGCCCAGCCAACTTTCCAGGGCTGACACACATCCGGACCGCTGATACGAAGGGCCCGGATGTGTTACAATACGGGGGAGCGCCGCCTTTGCAAGAGCGCGGGCGCTTTCCCGGCAACGAAGGAAAGGAAGAACGGCAATGAACATCAAGCGAAGCCGGAACGGGTCCTCTGTGGGGACGGTCTTCCTGGCGCTGCTTCTGGCGGCATTGCTCACAGGCTGCGCCGCATCCGGCCAGCAGCATGCCCAGGCTGCGGACCTGCCGGAGGAGGACGCCGAAACCCGCTGGGACGATTCCGCCACCCGCGTCACCCTCAGCCCGGAGGGCATTGCCATCCAGGGCTCCGGGGCCACGGCCCAGGGCCAGAACCTCACCATTTCAGGGGCGGGGATCTACGTGGTTTCCGGGACCCTGGAGAATGGGCAAATTTTGGTGGACGCTCCCAAGGGGGAGCTGGTGCGCCTGGTGCTAAACGGCGTGGCCGTAACCAACCAAACCGGCGCGGCCCTTTACGCGCCCCAATGCCGCAAGCTGGTGATCACCTTGGCCCCGGACACCCAAAACACCCTCGCGGACGGCGGGGCCGGCTTCGCCTACCAGGACCCGCAGCAGAAGGAGCCCAGCGCGGCCCTGTTTGTGAAAAACGACCTGACCATCAATGGAGAGGGAGCCCTTACGGTGAACGCCGGATTTTCCAACGGCATCACCGCCAAGGATAACCTGCTGATTGCGGGGGGGCGGCTGTCGGTCCACGCTGCGGAGAGCGCCCTGCGGGGCAACGACTCGGTGACGGTGGCCGGGGGCAACCTGATGTTAAGCGGCCAAAAGGACGGCATCCAAACCCATAACGAGGAAGACGCGGACAAGGGCTGGGTGCTGCTGGCCGGGGGCACGGTGAACATCACCTCCGGCTATGACGGCGTCCAGGCGGACCGGACTATTACCGTGGCCGGGGGCGAGATCACCATCACCTCCGGGGAGGGCCGCCAGGGGGATTCCCACAGCCAAAAGGGCCTGAAATCCAGGGGTAACCTGGCGGTGCTGGGGGGCAGCGTCGCCATCCAAAGCCCGGATGACTGCCTCCACGCGGACGGCAGCATGGAGATTGCCGGAGGAATCATGACCCTGGACAGCGGGGACGACGCCATCCACGCGGACGGCGATCTGCTGATCCGGGGCGGCGAGGTGCGCATCCTCCGTTCCCACGAGGGCGTGGAAGCCGCCAGCATCACCATGGAGGGCGGAATTCTGGAGGTGGTTTCCGAAGAGGACGGCATCAACGCCGCCGGGGACACGGAGGGCCGCAACGCCATCCGGATTTCCGGGGGCAGCGTCCGCGTGCGGGCCCAGGGGGACGGCCTGGATTCCAACGGCGACATCACCGTGTCCGGGGGCGAAATTATCTCCCTGATCCAGTCCACCCCGGATAACGGGGCCATGGATTGCGACGATGCCTTCACGGTTTCCGGCGGAACCCTGATCTACGGAGGCACAGGAATCGGACGGGTCCCCCAGGGACAGAGCTACGTTTCCCTCACCGTCCCCGTGGAGGCGGGGGAAGCCCTCAGCCTTCAAAAGGACGGCCAGACCTTGGCCGCCTTCACCCCCGACGTGCCCTGCCGGGAGCTGGTCATCTCCACCCCGGCGCTGACCGGGGGCCAGCAGTATGATTTGGTTTCCGGGGACCGGGTGCTTGCCACCGTTACGGCTATGCCGTAACGGCGAGGGAGGGGAACGGGATCAGCCGAAGGTTCCCGCCCCAGACCCGGCATGGCCCGCCCAGGGCGCGGCCAGAACCGTCTGGTAGCGATACCCCCGGCGCCCAGAAACCGTCCCCGGCGTCCTGGGCGCTATGGGGAAAGGCAGAAAGAGGCCTTGGGGGAGAATGCACTCTCCCCCAAGGCCCCTTCGTTTCTGTCATCAGAAGGCCTTTGGGAAAGGATTGGGAGGCGGCGCCTGCCCTTAGCCGTTCCCTCCCGTGGAGGAACCCACGCTGAGCACCTCGCCTGTTTCACCGTTCAGCACAACGCCGCAGCCCCACTCCACGCCGTCATGCACCAGGTAGAAGTGGAGGGACCAGATGGGAGGGCCGTCCTGGGTGGGGAAATAGAATCCGTCCACCAGCTCCGCCTTTTCCAATTCCTCCTGGGGCAGGCTGTATTCCTGGGCCAAAACCTCCTTGGCCAGGGCCAGGGCCTCCTCCTGGGCCAGGGAGCTCTCGGGCGGGGTGGTGGGGGTGACCCACTGATTCTTCCAATAGATCTGGCCGGGAAGGGGTTTGCCCGAAGGCGTGACCTGAGGCACAGGGGCGGGCGGCTGTTCCTTCCACAGGGTCGCCTTGATCTCCGCGGCCTGGGGATCTCCCCGGAGGGCTTTTTGAATCTGGGGCTGGCCCCAGGCGGGGGAGGCCAGGTCCCCGCTTTGCCACAGGGCCGGGTCCACATCGTCGTGAGTCCAGGAGACGGCGGCTTGGCCGTTTTCCAGGGTGACGGCATAATCCCCCAGCAGGGCGGGATGCAGGCCGTCGTTGGCGGTGAAGCGCACCACCCATTTGCCCCCGTCCTGGGCCGCGGTGGGGGAGAAAAGGCCGAAGGCCTCCGGGGATAAGCCGTACTTGTCTGTCAGGGCCCGGCGCGCCTGGGAGATCACACCGGCCTGGGGAGAGAAATGTAGGGCGTACAGGGCGAAGGCTGTGGCTGTCAAAAGCACCAGCACCACGGCCACCACCAGGGAAAGGCGCAGTTTCTTTTTCACTTTGATTTCTCCTCTCGTTTGGCGGAGAAGCTCCTCGCTTTTGGCCTGGCTCCACTCCAGAGCCGAAAGCTGGGTATCCAGAAGTTTCTGAAATTCATTCTTCATCGAAATACCACCCTTTCAATCTCTGGCGGAGCCGTTGATTGGCCTGCCCCAGCCGGGAGCGGACCGTCCGTTCGCTGATGCGCAGCGAGGCGCTGATCTCCGCGAGCTTCATATTCTCATAGTATCGCAGCAGGATCACATCCTTGTACTTGGCGGGAAGCTTCATCACCTCGGCCAGTACAAAGGAATCGGAATTCCCGGCGTCTCCCGCCGCCCCCAGCCTCTCCTCAAGGGGCATGGAGCGGTCCACCCGCCTGATCCAGGGCGTGCGGAGGATGTCTTTGCAGATGTTGATGGCGATGCGCATCACCCAGGATTTCTCGCCGCATTCGTGCCGGAAGGTGGGGTATTTCTGGTAGACTTTCAGGAAGGTCTCCTGCACCGCATCCTGGGCCAAATGCGCGTCCTTGACGTAAACATAGCACAGGCGCAGCAAGGAGGTTCCATATTCCGTCATGATGCGGCGGAGCGCTTCCTCTTGAACGCTGCCCGGTACCAAAGCATCGTTCACAAGCTCACCTCCTTCACTGATTAGACGGAGCCGCCTCCCAAAAGCGGCAAAAAAGATGGAGAAACCGCCCCCGTAAGGGGCGTTTGCCCTGGCTGGCAAAAATAAGGGCGCATATCATTGTACCGCAGAAAGGCATTTTATGGCGCGGGCAATTTTTTGGCGATTTTTTGCAGAATAATTCAAATCCCTTTCCCACATTTTTCCGAAATTCCATCGAAAATTCACGATGGCCGCATTGACAGCACTTCCCATTCATCGTATACTTATTTCGATAGGATTTGACACGATTTGCATCCGGGCTGGATCGTGAAAACCTAGGTAGAACTGCAGGACCGATAATGCCCCAGGGCACTCGGGCTCCTTGGTTTGTGCTGTATGGAGAAAAGCGCCGGCAGCAGCCGGCGGAAAGCATAGCAGGTTGAAAACGGGGCGGGAGGAAAAATCAGATGTTGCGAAATAAATTGGACGAGATCATACGGTTGGAAAGGGAAATAGACCCTTTGGGGGCGAAAAGCCTGGTAGTTAAGGCCCAAGGGGATTGGAAAATCCTTCAGGGACGGTCCCAGGAAATGGACGCCTTGCGGGAGGAATGCGGCAGGCTGCGGGTGGAAAACGAGAGGCTGTGGAAAGAGCTGGACAGGCTGCGTTCCTATGCCCAGGAGCTTCCGCAGAGCGCCGAGGGCGCCCAGTGCGCTCAGGATGCCAGCGAGCGTATTTTTGAAATTGTGGAGCATACCCAGCGCTTGGCGGATCAGTGCTTGGAAAACCTGACCCAAATCAGTGCCCGGCAGGAGGAAGAGGCCAAGCGGATCATCGAGGACGCCCAGGCCCAGGCGAAGCGGATCACCTGCCTGGCGGAAGCCAAGGAAAAGATGCTCAAGGACCGCATGCACGAGATCCTGGCGTATCTCCGGCATATTGACAAGCCTTCCCTGAAAGCGCCCGTGGCGAAGGCGCAGCCCCAGGAGGCCGGCGGCCATGAATGGGGGGCGGAGGCGAGGAAGATTCTTCAGGAGGCCCAAGCCCAAGCGGAACAGATGATCCGCCAGGCCCATGAGAAGGAAAAGCAGCTGGCGGAGCGCATCCGCCATATCCTGCTGGATTTTCAGGACCTGGAGAGGCCCTTCGCGGTAGCGCCGGAGGTAACGCTGTGCGATGAGGGCGGCGCCCCGCGGTGTGGCCCGGAGAGCGACGACTAAGCGCCGCTGAAGGCCCCAAAGGTCCTTGCGCGGTTGATGGTTCACGAATCCCTTTCCTCTCCCGTTTTTGACCTTCCCGAAATAGGCCTCAGGACCCCCCAGGAAAAAGGATACAGCATAACGGCAAAGGACCGGCACTGGCCGGTCCTTTGCCTAAGCAGCCGGGCGGAAAAGCAAGCCCTTCCCCCTTCATCCGGGGCGGCAGCCTTCTTCTTATGCCCCGGCGCTCTCCCCGGAATCCGTGAGGGAGAGGGTCTTGGGGCGGCGGCGGAAGAGGCCCAGGTTCATCTTGCTGATCACGTCAAAGGCCACGGCCCCCAGCAGCACCAGCCCCTTCACCACCTGCTGGGTGTTGGAGCTGATACCCATGATGGACATGCCGTTGTTGAGCATGCCCATGATCAGGGCGCCGATCAAGGTGCCGCCCACGGTGCCGATGCCGCCATAGGCGGAGGCCCCGCCGATGAAGCACGCGCCGATGGCGTCCAGCTCAAAGCCGGAGCCCGTGACGGGGCTGGCGCTGTTCAGGCGCGCCGCGAACACCAGCCCGCCCACCGCGGCCAGGAAGCTCATGTTCACATAAGCGAAGAACATCAGGTGGTTTGTCTTCACGCCGGAGAGGCGGGCGGCCTTCTCATTGCCGCCCAAAGCGTAGATGTGGCGGCCCATCACGGTCTTGGTGGTGAAGAAGCTGTACACCAGCAGTAAAATGCCCAAGATCACCAGCACCGAGGGAATGCCCTGGTACTGGGCCAGCAGCGCGAAGAACCAGATCAGCGCGGCGGAGATGACCACCAGCTTGATTGCCAGGGACAGGGGCGTATCCGCCTCATAGCCCTTGCGCTTGCGGGCCCGGTTGTTGATGATCTGTACCACGCAGAAGATCAGCGCCACCGCCACCCCCGTCAGCAGGCATACGATGTTCACATTCATCCCCAGAAGGTTCATCTTCGCCTCCTTGGCGATGAAGCCTGTGGAGAACATCAGGTAGGTGTCCGGGAAGGGGGCCAGGGTCAGGCCGTTGAGCATCAGCAGCGTCAAGCCCCGAAATACCAGCTGGCCCGACAGGGTGACGATGAAGGCCGGGATGCGCACATAGGCGATCCAGAAGCCCTGCCACGCGCCCACCAGAATGCCAATGAGCAGGCACAGCCCGATGGAGAGGTACACGTTCCAGTGCCAGACGATGATCATCTGCCCGGCGCAGGCGCTGACAAAGGCCACCACAGAGCCCACGGCCAGGTCGATGTTGCCGCCGGTTAAGATGCACAGCAGCATGCCCACGGCCAGGATCACCACGTAGGCGTTCTGGAACACGATGTTGGAGACGTTCATGGGCCTCAGGAGCCGCCCGCCGGTGAGGATCTGGAAGAAGACGATGATGGCTACCAAGGCAATCAGCATGCTGTATTGCTTGAGGTTTCCCTTGAGCTTGCTCTTGACGTTGTTCATGCGCCGATCTCCTTCTTGCTGTCTTGCATGATGTAGCCCATAATGCTCTCCTGGGAGGCCTCCAGGGCGCTGATTTCCGCGATCACGCGCCCCTCGTTCATCACGTAGACCCGGTCGCACATGCCCAAAATCTCGGGCAGCTCCGAGGAAATCAGGAGCACGGCCTTCCCCTGGGCCACCAGATCGTTGATGATCTGATAGATCTCGTACTTCGCCCCCACGTCCACGCCCCGGGTGGGCTCATCCAGCAGCAGCACGTCCGGCTCGGCGAAGATCCACTTGCCCACCAGCACCTTCTGTTGGTTGCCGCCGGTAAGGTTGGCCACCTGCTGCTCCACCGTGGGGGTCTTGACCCCCAGCCTCGCGCGCAGGTCCTTGGCCCTGTGGGTCTCCAAATCCTTGTCCAGCACCCCGCGCTTGCTGATAAACTGGGGCCGGGCCAGGGTGAAGTTGTGCTTGATGCTGTCGGCGATGATAAGGCCGTTGCTCTTGCGGTCCTCGGTCATATAGGCCAGGCCCGCGGCAATGGCCTGGGGGATGGTATGCAAGGCCAGGGGCTTGCCGTCCTTGTACAACTCCCCGGTGATATGGGCCCCGTAGGCCCTGCCGAAAACGGACATGGCAAGTTCCGTACGGCCCGCGCCGATCAGCCCGGCCACGCCCACCACCTCGCCCCGGCGCAGGGTGAGGGACACGTTGTCCACCACCTTGCGCTCCGCGTAGAGGGGATGATACACGGTCCAGCTTTTCACCTCCAGGGCCACGTCGCCGATGCGGCGCTCCCGGGGAGGGAACCGGTGGGTCATCTCCCGGCCCACCATGCCCTTGATGATGCGGGCCTCGGAAATCTCGTCCGCGCCCTTTACCAAGGTCTCGATGGAGTGCCCGTCCCGGATGACGGTGATCTTGTCGGCGCAGTAGGCCAGCTCGTTGAGCTTGTGGGAGATCAGGATGCTGGTGATGCCCCGCTCCCGCTTGAAGCGGAGCAAAAGGTCCAGCAGGTTCTTCGCGTCGCTTTCGTTCAAAGACGAGGTGGGTTCGTCCAAAATCAGCAATTTCACGTCCTTGGCCAGGGCCTTGGCGATTTCCACCAGTTGCTGCTTGCCCATGCCGATGTCCTTGATCAGGGCGCGGGGGTTCTCCCGCAGGCCCACCATCGCCATGTATTCGGCGGCCTTCTGGTAGGTCATGTCCCAGTTCACCACCCCGGCGGAGGCGCGCTCGTTGCCCAGGAACATGTTTTCCGCGATGCTCAGGTAGGGCACCAAAGCCAGCTCCTGGTGGATGATGACGATGCCTTCCCGCTCGCTGTCCTTGATGTTGTGGAAGCGGCATTCCCGCCCCTGGTAAATGACGTCGCCCTCATAGGAGCCATAGGGGTAAATGCCGCTGAGGACGTTCATCAGCGTGGATTTGCCCGCGCCGTTCTCGCCGCACACGGCGTGGATCTCGCCTTCCTCCACCTCAATATTCACTTGGTCCAGCGCCTTGACGCCGGGGAAGACCTTGGTGATATTGCGCATTTTCAGGATCGTGTTGCCCAAGAGACCTTCCTCCCGGTTCTGCCAAAGGAGACGGACGAAGGATTCGCCCGTCTCCTGTCGTCGATTGTGAGGGTGTGGAGCCCCGCGTTATTCCGCCAGATCGGCCTCGGTGTAGAAGCCGCTCTCCAGGAGCAGCTCGGCATAGTTGGAAACATCCGCGAATACCGGGGTGCAGTTGAAGCTGAGAACTTCCATGACGCGGTTGTCGTAGGTAGCGTTGGTCTCGGGGGCCTTGCCCGCCAGAATGTCCTGCACCATCGCCACGGTCTGGTCCGACAGGACGCGCATGTCCTTGAACACGGACATGGCCTGGAGGCCCTTGATCATGTTCTTGGTGTTGGGAACGTCGCAGTCCTGGCCGGTGATCACGGGGATGTTGTCGGCGGTGAAGCCCGCGGCCACGAGGCTGTTGGTTACGCCCAGGGCGGTGGAGTCATTGGAGCACAGGCAGATGTCCAGCTTCTGGCCGCCGGTGAGCGCGTCGGGATAGTAGGCGCTGAGGATGTTGTCCATGCGGGCCTGGGCGGTTTCGCTCTTCCAGGCGGGGGTGGCCACGACCTCGAACTGGGTCTGGCCGCTGACGCAAACCAGCTTGCCGCTGTCCAGGTAGGGCTTGAGGAGGTCGAAGGCGCCGCCGAAGAACAAGCCGGCGTTGTTGTCGTCGGGGGAGCCTGCGGTGAACTCGATGGTGAAGGGGCCGGTGACCGCCTCGTTAGCCAGATCGAACCGGTCGATGATGTACTGGCCCTGGATCTGGCCGACCTTGTAGTTGTCAAAGGTGGTGTAGTAGTCCACGGCCGCGGTGTCGGTCAGCAGGCGGTCATAGGCGATGACGGGGATGCCCGCCTCCTTTGCGGTAGTCAGCACGGTGCCCAAGGAGCTGCCGTCGATGGAGGCGACCACCAGGACCTGGGCGCCGTTTAGGATCATGTTCTCCAATTGGGAAACCTGGGTGGCTACTTCATTGTTGGCGTACTGCAGGTCCACTTCCAGCCCGGCGGCCTCAAGCCTTTCCTTGAGGTACGCGCCGTCCCGGACCCAGCGGGGCAGGCTCTGGGTCGGCATCGCCACGCCCACCTTGCCCTCCGCGATTGCCATTCCTACGATGGACAGAGTCAAAACAAGGGTCAACAGAACCGCGATCACCTTTTTCATGGGGAACCACTCCTTTTTTATTTCTAGGCCGACTTTCCTTGACTCGGCCTGAAGCGCTGGCGGTCGTACAGGAAATGGCAAAAAAGAAGCGAAAATTTTAGAATGTGCCCGGACACATTGATGCGTAATAAAATAAACGAACGATGATAGAGATACTTTACCCGATTTTCCAATATTTGTCAAGGACCTGTCAAACCGGTGTGCGCGAAATTTTGCGGGAGGACGCAGGAGCCTCTCATTCCTTCCTCCATTTCCCTCTTGACAGGGCCCGAGGGCATGGTATAATGCGTACAGAAACTAGTCATGATGACATAACGTCAGAACCAGACGGGGGTATTTATGCAAGCCGTTCGGGTGCCGAAGTATTATATTGTGAAGAAGAGCATTATCGACAAGATCGATAATGAGGAGTTCCAGGTCAGCGAGATGATCCCCAGCGAGCGGGAGCTCATGGAGATGTTTTCGGTGAGCCGCATCACGGTGCGCAAGGCCGTGGAGGAGCTGGAGCAGGAGGGCTATCTTTATAAGGTCCAGGGGAAGGGTACCTACGTGAAGGGGGACCAGAACAGCCAGGACCTTTTTTCCATCACCAGCTGCACCCAGGACGTGCTGCGCCTGGGCATGACCCCCAGCCGCAGGATTATCGCCTCCCGGGTGGTGGTGGCGGACAAAAAGCGCCAGCGGCTTTTGAACCTCTGTGGGGAGGAGAAGGTGCTGCAACTGGCCCGGGTGTACTACGCCGACGGGGAGCCCATCAACTACACCACCACCTATTTGCCCATGAAGCATTTTCCGGGCCTGGATCGTTATGATTTTTCCCGGGAGTCCCTGTATGAGACCCTTCAAGGGGTCTATGGGGTGTCCATCACCCGGGCCACCCGCACGGTGGAGGCGGTGCTGGCCCACGGGGATATCGCGGAAAACCTGGAGGTGGCGGACGGGGTGCCGCTGCTGCTGTTCCAGTGCACCACCATGGGCTACGTCAATGGAAAAGAGGTCCCCGTGGAGACCTTCAAGTGCTGCTACCGCAGCGATAAGTTCAAGTTCTATATCAACCAGGCTGGTGGAGGGAAACCTCATAGCACATAAAAGGAGGAATGGAAATCATGAAGAAGGTTCTCAGTCTGCTACTGGTCTGCCTGCTGGCGGCCGGCATGCTGCCGGCGGCGCTGGCCGAAGCCCCGTCGGACCTGCGCATCGCGGTGGTTTGCTCGGCGGCAGGCCGCAATGACAACGGGTACAACCAGAGCGCCATCGAGGGGGCTCAGGCCGTGGCCGCGGAGCTGGGCGCGGAATGCAACATCCTGGAGCCCGTAAACGGCGTTCCCGCGGCTTTGGAAGCCCTGGCCGAGGATGGCTATCACCTCATCTTCAACCTGGAGTACGACTTCGACGCGCTGGTAAAGGGCGTTGGCGGAGCCCAGCCCATTGCCCAGCAATATCCGGATACCTGGTTCGTGATCTTCAACGACAACCCCAACGTGGACGAGAGCGGCGCGGTGCTTCACAAGAATGTGATCTCCGTTCTCTTTGACGTCCATGAGGGCTCCTATCTGGCGGGCTACCTCAGCGTGCTGGTGAACGAGAACGCCGCCGCCCTCTTCGGGGACGGCTACCACTTCACCGCCCCCGACCAGGCCCGGGCCATGGGCTTCATCGGCGGCACCGAGTCCAACGGCATCACCGTGTTCTCCTACGGCTTCATCCAGGGCATGAACAAGGCCGCCGAGGAGCTGGGCGTGACCTACGATTACTATGCCAAGTACGATGCGGGCTTTGGCGACCCGGCTTTGGGCAGCACCGTGGCGGGCACCTACTATGACAACGGGGCCAACGTGGTCTACGGCGTGGCCGGCAGCGTGGGCGACGGCATCACCGCCAAGGCCAAGGAAGTGGGCAAGCTGGCGATTCAGGTGGACGCCAACAAGGACGACCAGCAGCCCGGCTTCGTGCTCACCAGCGTCATGAAGAACACCAACATCCCCGTGGCCGCCATCACCAGGGCCCTGGCGGAGGGCGCCATCGGCGCCATGGACAACCTCCAGAGCTATGACCTGGCCTCCGGAGCCACCGGCATCACGGATTTGTCCGAGATCGAGAAGGCGGTGCAGGACGGCGCCAAGTGGACGGAGATCAAGGACAAGCTGGCCCAGGTTTCCCAGGCCATTGAAAATGGAGAGATCCAGGTGGTCAACGCGCAGTTGGGCGAGACCTTTGATCCCGCCACCTGCCCCAACGTTGTGATCAAGTAACCCAAGAGATCATTCGCCGCCTGCTTTTCCGGTCAGCCGAAAGGGTGGCGGGCAAGGCAGGCGGCCTTCTTCCATCCCGGCGGCCTGTGGCCCCGGGGCTCCCCTCGGCGGGGAGCATAGGCCAAAACCACAAGGGGGGAGGGCTTTCCCTTTGAGCATCATCCGGACCGTGGACCTGACCAAGAAATTCGATCAATTCCTTGCCAACGACAGGGTCAACCTTTCGGTTGAGCCCAGGGAAATCAAGTGCATCGTGGGGGAAAACGGCGCGGGGAAGTCCACGCTGATGAACATGCTCTATGGCGTATTGCAGCCCACCAGCGGCCAGATTCTCCTGGACGGGGAGCCGGTGGCCTTTCGCAGCCCCCTGGACGCCATGGCCCGGCGCATCGGCATGGTCCACCAGCACTTCAAGCTGGTGCCGAGCCTCACGGTGTATGAGAACATTTTGCTGGGAACGGAGATCAGCCGGAAATGGCGGGGGAAAAGCACCCCCTTCATCCACAGGCAGGAGGAGATCCGGCAGGTTCGGGAGCTGATCGAAACCTACCGCTTCCAGCTCTCCCCCACAGAGCGGGTGGAAAACCTCAGCGTGGGGCTCCGGCAGCAGGTGGAGATCCTGAAAATGCTCTACCGCAATGTGCGCATCCTCATTTTGGACGAACCCACCTCCGTGCTCACCCCCCAGGAGGTGGACGTGCTCATGGACAAGCTCAAGGAGCTGCGCGGGGCGGGCAAGACCATCATCGTCATCACCCACAAGCTAAGGGAGGTCATGGCCCTCAGCGACAGCGTCACCGTGATGAAAAGCGGCCGGGTGGTGGGGGATGTGAAAACCGCGGACACCACCGAAAGGGAGCTGGCCCAGATGATGGTGGGCCGGGACGTGGTGCTCACCGTGAAAAACGACGCCCCCAGCCCCTGCGCGGGGGAGGCCGCCTATTCGGTCAGGGACCTTCGGGCGGTGAACGAGGCCGGCAAGGAGATTCTTCACGGCATTTCCTTTGACGTATGCAAGGGGGAGATCTTCGGGGTGGCCGGGGTGGAGGGCAATGGCCAGAGCGAGCTGGTGAAGGCTCTCAGCGGCCTGATGAAGGTTGCCGGCGGCTCCGTGACCCTCCAGGGGAAGGACGTCACCAACCGCTGGCCGGACGAGCTCCGGGAGGGCGGCTTGGGGATCATCCCCGAGGACCGGTACGCCCAGGGCCTTTGCCGGGAGATGTCCATCGGGGAGAACTGCATCGGCGGGTACTGCGGCCCGGTGTGCAAGCTGGGGGTGATCCAAAAGCGGCGGGTGAAGCGGCTTCGGGACCACTACATTGAAAAGTACGACATCCGGGTGGGGGAGGTGGAGGGGGCTGTGTCCGAGCTCTCCGGCGGCAATGCCCAGAAGATCATTCTGGCCCGGGAGTTCGAGAACGCCCCCTGGGTGATCATCGCCTGCCAGCCCACCCGGGGGGTGGACATCGGCTCCATCGAGTTCATTCACAAGCAGCTGCTGGCCTTCCGGGACGCGGGCAAGTCCGTATTGCTGATTTCCAGCGAGCTGTCCGAGGTGCTCAGCCTTTCGGACCGGGTGGCCGTGATGTACAAGGGCGAGATCGTGGGGGAGGTGGACCCCAAAAAGACCACGGCGGAGGAAGTGGGCCTGCTGATGGCGGGGGCCCATGCCTCCCAAGGGGAGGTGGGGGCATGAGCAAGGGCAAGCTGGGCCCCAAGATCGTCAATTCCTTGCTGCCGGTGCTGCTGGCCTTTGGCATCGGCGCGGTGGTCATGCTCTTCATCGGGGAGAATCCCCTCCAGGCCTACGGCATCATGCTGGGCAAGTCCCTGCTGACCCAGAAGGGCCTTTTGAACACGCTGCACTACGCCTCGCCGCTGATTTTGACGGGGCTGGCCATTGCCGTCACCTTCAAGGCCAACCTCTTCAACATGGGGGTGGAGGGACAGCTGCTCTTCGGCGGCTTCTTCGCGGGGATCGTGGGAGCCTATGTGCCCGTGGCGGACCCGCTGGTGCACAAGCTGCTGTGCTTTGCCGTGGGCATGGCCTGCGGCGTGGCCTTTGCCATGGTTCCGGCCCTTTTGAAGGCGTACTTCCATGTGGACGAGATGGTGGTGACACTGATGCTGAACTACGCCATGGCTAAGGTGCTGGAGTTTCTGGCTACGGGGCCCTTCCGAGACGCGGGCTCCGGGTATGTGTGCACCCCCACGGTGCTGGAAAGCTCCATGTTTTTCCGGCTGGGCAACGCCCGCCTCACCTCCTTCTTCTTTTTGGCCCTGGCGGTGTTCGGGATCATGTGGTTCGTGATGCGGCGCACCCGCCTGGGGTACGAGATCACCGCCATCGGCAAGAACCCGGAGTTTGCCGAGGCCACGGGCATGCGGGTCCACCGGAAGATTTTGGTGCTGATGGCTATCAGCGGAGCCCTGGCGGGCATGGCGGGCACGGGCTTCATGCTCAGCGAGAAGTTCAAGTACACCCTCACCTTCTCCGGCAACCCTGGCCTGGGCTGGGACGGCATGCTCATCGCCTTGCTGGGCCGCCACAGCCCCGGGGGAATCCTCCTGGCCTCCGTCTTTTACAGCGCCCTGAAAACCGGCGCGGACAACATCAACATGTACACCACCGTGCCCAAGGAGATCGTGGCGGTGATCCAAAGCCTGATGATCCTCTTTTTGGCGGTGCGGTTCCTCAACGAGCGCTTTGGGTTCCTGAAAGCCCTCAAGGCCCGCAAGGAGGCGAAAAGCGATGCAATTGCTCGGTAACATCCTCTATGACTCCGTGTACCATACCGCGCCGATCCTGCTGTGCGTGCTGGGGGGCATCTTCGCCTACAAGGCCAATGTGCTCAACATCGCGCTGGAGGGCTTCATGCTCTCGGCCTGCTTTGTGTCCATGCTGGTAACGGTGCTCTCCGGCAGCCTTTGGCTGGCCTATCTGGCCGCGGTGGCCTCCTGTCTGCTCCTGTGGCTCGTCTTTTCCTGGCTGGGGGTCACCTACCGGGGCAACGTGATCATCATCGGCCTGGCCATCAACATGCTGGTGCCCGCCGTGGCGGGTTTCGTGCTCCAGTACATGGGCACCGCCAACCTCACCGCGCCCTGGCTGAACGTGGCGGACATGAAGCTCAACATCCCCTTGATTGGGGACATCCCCCTGCTGGGGCGCATCCTCAGCGGCCATCCCATCACCACCTACGCGGCCTTTTTGATGATCCCGGTGATGGCGGTGGTGATGTACCGCACCAAGCTGGGGGTCTATATCCGGGTGGTGGGGGAGAACGAGGACGCCGCCATGAGCCTGGGGCTGAACACCAACCGCTATAAGTACATCGCCGTGCTGCTGGGGGCCCTGTGCGCCGCCCTGGCGGGCATCAACCTCTCCTTGGAGCGCATGGCCCTGTTTACCAACAACATGACCGCGGGCCGGGGCTTCATCGCCATCGCCGCCATCTACTGCGGCCGGGGCTCCCCCACCCAGAGCGCCCTGTACGCCATCGTCTTTGGCATCGCCCGGTCCCTGGCGGTGAACCTGGGCCTGTTCGCGGGCCCGGCCGCCGCCCTTATCGACATCGTTCCCTATGTGCTGATGACCGTGGTGCTCACGGCGGTATCCATCCTCAAGCGCCGCAACGTCCAGCTTCGCGGTTTTCAAGGAGGCTAAATGAGCAAGAGCGCGTTGATCGTGGTGGACATGGTCCGGGATTTCACCGATCCCCAGGGCCTGGTTTACTACCCCCAAAACCGGGAAATCCTCCCCAGAATCGCCCAGGCCGTGGAGCGCTGCCGGGCCCACGGCATGACCGTGGTGTTCATGCAGCACTGCTACCGGGCGGACAAGCCGGACAGAAACCTGCTGAACATGCGGCCCAACTGCCTGGAGGGCAGCGGGGGCGAGGAGATCGACCCCATGCTGCCCGTGGACCCCCTTCACGACTACGTGATCAAAAAGCGCCGTTACAGCGCGTTCTTTGGCACGGACCTGGATTTGGTGCTCCGGGAAAACGGCGTGGAAAACGTGATCATCGTGGGCACGAAAACCAACTGCTGCATCCGGGCCACGGTCACGGACGCCTATTACCTCAACTACCATGTGATCGTCCCCCAGGACGCGGTGGCGACCAATTCCGACACCGTGAACCAGGTGCACCTGGAGGACATCCGCAAATACTTCGGAGAGGTCGCCACCTTGGAGAAGATCTACGCCAGGATGGAGAAGGGACAGCTATGAACCGACCATTGGACCTGCTCGTCAGCGGCTACGCCAGCATGGACCGGATGCTCAAGATCCAGACCCCGGCGGCGGTGGGCTATACCTCCTTGATCAGCAACCCGGACAACACCCGCATCTATTACGGGGGCTGCTCGGTGAACATCGCCTACGCCCTGTGCCGCCTGGGGCTGCGGGCCATGCCCATCCTCCGGGTGGGGCGGGACTATGAGGAGATCGGCTTCAAGGCTTTCCTGGAGGAGGGGGGCGTGCCCACCCAGGCCGTGACGCGGCTTTCCCAGGACATCACCTCCGTGTGCTACCTGGTCCAGGACGCCCAGGGCCAGCACATCACTTTGTTCTACCCCGGGGCCATGGACGGCAAGTACGCCCAGCCGCTCTCGGATTCCTTCTTCCGGCAGGCGGGCATGGGGATGATCACCGTGGGCTCCCGGCGGGACAACGAGCTGTTTTTTGCCAAGTGCAAGGAGCACGGCCTTCCCCTGGCCTTTGGCATGAAGGGGGACATGGACGCCTTTCCGGCGGACTTTCTCCGGGAGGTCCTTTGGTATTGCCAGCTGGTGTTCTGCAACCGGGCGGAGCGGCAGGCCATGGAAGCCTTGCTGGGGGTTCCCCTGGCGGAGCTGCTCACCCGGGGCAATGCCCGGGCCCTGATCACCACCCTGGGGGAGGAGGGCAGCCGCTACCAAAGCCGGGAGGAGGAGGGGACTTTGCCCATCTACCGGGACGTGATGGTGCGGGACACCACCGGCTCCGGGGACGCGTACATCTCCGGGTTCCTCTACGGCTACCTCACAGGCCGCCCCCTGCGGGAATGCGCCATGCTGGGGACGGTGGAGGCCTCCTTTGCCCTGGAGCAGGCGGGCTGCTGCACGGGGCTCCCGGAGAGGGAGGGGCTTTTGGCTCGCTATCAACGCTATCAAGCGCAACAGAACGGAGGATCTTGACATGGGGACGCTGTACATGGGGGCAAGCCCTGAAACCGTGGGGGAATACGTGATCTTTTCGGGAGACCCCTGGCGGGTGGAGGTGGTGAAGAAATACCTGGACGATCCGCAAAAGGTGGCCTTTTTGCGGGAGTTCAACACCTATACCGGAACCTACAAGGGGCTTCGGGTCACCGTTACCTCCACGGGCATCGGCGCGCCCTCGGCAGCCATCGCCATGGAGGAGATGTACGCCTGCGGCATGAAGGCGGCCCTGCGCATGGGCACGGTGATGGCCCTGGACGACGGCATGCTGGGGCACTTCATCATCCCCATCGGGGCCATGCGCCGGGAGTCCACCAGCGCCACCTACGTGGAGGGCAGCTATCCGGCGGTGGCGGACCTGGAGCTGGTGAACGCTCTGAACCAGACTGTGCTGGACCATGGCCGCCGCTACCAAAACGGCATCAACTGCACCATGGACGGGTTCTATTCCCAAATGCGGGAATCCCGCCTTTCCAAGGAGCGCGGGGCGGACATTTTGAAAACCATCCAGGAGCTGGAGGCGCTGCGGGTCACCGGCATTGACATGGAGTCCTCTTGCATGCTCACGGTGGGGCGGCTGATGGGGGTCAGGACCGCGGTGCTGACCCTGGCTACGGTGCTGCGGAACTTGAAGAAGGTGTTGGAGGGCCAGGAGCGGGCCCAGGCGGAGGACCTGCTCTGCCGGGTGGCCCTGGAGGGGCTGCACCGCTTCGCGGGCGCACAAAAGGAGGGAGCCTGATGGAGATTCGGGAAAAGCTGGGCCTGGGCAAACGCTTTGTGATCGGCATGGTGCACTGCTTGCCCCTGCCGGGCACGGTGCGCTATGACGGCAACCGGGAGAGGATCTTCGCCCAGGCGGTGCAAGACGCCAAAACCCTGGAGGACGCCGGGGTGGACGCGGTGATCGTGGAGAACATGGGGGATGATCCCTTTGGCGTGACCTTGGACACCGCCCAGGTGGCGGCCCTTGCCATCGCCGCCGTCAAGGTGCGGGAGGCGGTGGGGATTCCCGTGGGGATCGACGCGGCTTTTTGCGACTACCAGGCCTCCTTGTCCATCGCCCACACCGTTGGGGCGGAGTTTGTGCGCATCCCGGTGTTCGTGGACACCGTGGAGTTTTACGGCGGCCTCATCCAGCCCTGCGCCAGGGCGTGCATGACCTACCGCAAGCAGCTGGGCGCCGGGGACGTGATGATCCTGGCGGACGTCCAGGTGAAGCACACCCACATGCTCCTGCCCCACGTGAGCGTCGAGCAGAGCGCCAGGAACGCGGCGGCCTGCGGCGCGGACGCCATCATCGTCACCGGCTCCGCCATCGGTATGGAAACCCCCATCCAGATGATCCAGCGGGTGAAAAAGGCCGTTTCCATTCCGGTCATCGCGGGCAGCGGGGTCAACGCCGCCAACATCCGGGAGCAGCTGGGCATTGCCGACGGAGCCATCATCGGCTCCAGCCTCAAGGAGGGCGGGGTGCTCGCCAACCCCATCTCCGGGGCCTTGGTGCGGGAAGTGCTGGAGGGCCTGGGCCAATCCGACGCAAAGGGGATGAAACCATGATGAGACCCATGAAGCTGGCGGGGAGCCAGCTGCTCTTCGGGGCGGGCTGCCTGGAGCATTTGAAAACGCTGCCTTACCGGCGGGCCATGATCGTAATTGGCGGAAGCAGCATGCAAAAAAATGGCATGCTGGACAAGGTGCGGGACTACCTGGCCCAGGCTGGGGCCGAGACGGAGGTCTTTGAGGGGGTGGAGCCCGATCCTTCTTTGGATACCGTGCTGCGGGGCGTGGAGCGGATGAACCGCTTTGAGCCGGACCTCATCGTGGCCCTGGGGGGCGGTTCCCCCATGGACGCGGCCAAGATGATGTGGGTGTTCTATGAAGCGCCCCAGCTCAAAACCCTCCAGGACGTGCTGGGGGCCAATCCCTTTCCCGCCTTGCGCAAGAAGGCGCGCCTGTGCTGCATCCCCTCCACGGCGGGCACCGCCAGCGAGGTCAGCCGCTCCGTGGTCATCACCGACGGCGGCCAGAAGCACGGCATCGGCAACATGGAGATGATGCCGGACATCGCCCTGTGCGATCCCCAGGTCACGGTATCCATGCCCCCGGCCATCACCGCGGAAACGGGCATGGACGGCCTGACCCACGCCCTGGAGGCTTTGGTGTCCCAGCGGGCCAACTACGTGTCCCACATCCTTTGCCAGCAGGCCGTGCTGGATATCTTCCAGGCCCTTCCCAGGGCCTACGGGGATGGCACGGACCTGGACGCCCGGGAGAGGATGCTCAACGCCAGCATGATCGCGGGCATGGCCTTTACCAACGTGTCCCTGGGCATTGTCCACTCCATGGCCCACGCCGTGGGCAGCCTGTTCCACGTGGCCCATGGCCTGGCGGACGCGGTGCTGCTGCCCTATGTGATCCGCTTTAACAGCGAGAAGGACCCCCAGGCCAAGGAGCGCTATGACGCCATGGCCCGCAAGCTGGGTTTTGCGGACATGGCGGCCGGGGTGGCCGCCCTGGGCCAACAGGTGGGCATTCCCCCCCGGCTCAAGGACCTGATCCCCGACGCCGGCGCCTTTGGGGGGCAGATTCACGCCATGGCGGCCATGGCCCTGGCGGACGGCTGCACCAAGACCAACCCGGTGATTCCCTCCCTTCAGCAATTGGAGGAGTTGTTCGCCCAGGCCTACGAAGGCTGGAGATAAGGAGGCTTCATGGACCTGATCTGCTACCTTTCCAACGGCTATCCCACCATCGCGGATAGCGTCCGCATGGCCCAGACCTATGTGGAGGCAGGCTGCGACATCATCGAGATCGACTTTCCGGGCCGCAATCCCTTCCTGGAGGGGGAGTTCATCGCCGGGCGCATGGCCAAGGCCCTGGAGAGCTGCGGCGATTACGGAGCGTACATGGAGGGCATGGCCCAGGTAAAGCGCCTGCTCCCTGACACCCAATTCCTTCTGCTGCTCTATGAGGACACCCTGGAGGAAATCGGCTATGACCGCTTTGTGGCCTTCTGCCGCGGTCATGGCTTCCGGGACCTGATTTTGGTGGGCTTGAAGGGCGAGGGGATCAAAAACCGCCTCATGGCCGACGGCCTGCTGGTGAGCTGCTATGTCCAGTTCCACCTGCCCCCGGAGGAGGTGGAACTGGCCAAGGCCTCCAACGGCTTTGTATACCTTCAGGCCAAGCCCGCCCCGGGCCGGGTGAACCCCGAGTACCCGGAGCTGGCCCAGTGCGTGGCCTACCTTCGCGCCCAGGGCATCCGCCGCCCCATCTATTGCGGCGTAGGCGTTCACACCCCCCAGGACGTGGCCATGGTGAAGCGGGCCGGGGCAGACGGGGCCTTTGTGGGCAGCGCCATCCTCAAGCTTCACCAGGATAAGCCCGCCTTGATGCGGGAGATCGCGGCGTTCAAGGCCATGACCTAAGGCCTGGGGGAGGAAGTTCCTCCCTTTGCCCGCCGCCTGCCGCCCCAAGCGCTCCTTCAAGGGACTTTTCGCCCGGAGGAGCGCTTTTTCAGGCTATGGGTTGCTAAGAATCCTTTGTTGCTCCATCAAAAGGTTGACAGGGAGGCAAGGATTTGATAGATTATCAGTAATGAGTCTTATTATTATGAAGAGGCAGGAGGAACGCCTATGCATTGGTCCGGTATTCTCATCGGGGCCATCAGCTTTCTGGTAATCGGCATTTTTCATCCCATTGTGATCAAATGTGAGTATTATTTCACCCACAGGATCTGGCCCCTGTTTTTGGCCGGGGGCCTGGCCTGCTGCATCGCCTCCCTGTTTGTGGCCCATGTGGTGGCCTCCGCCACGCTGGCTATTGTGGGCTGCTGCATGCTCTGGTCCATTTTGGAACTAAAGCATCAGGCCGAACGGGTGCGCAAGGGTTGGTTCCCCCAAAACCCCAGGAGGATGGCTGCCGGGGCCGACCAGGAAGCCGAGGCCCCCCATAAGGAAACAGCGGCCCGGTGAGCCGTTTGGCTGGGAAAAAAGAAAGAGGGCAATGAACATGGAGCAAAGGGACGTTGCGAAGGAAGCGGCAAGGGAGCCGGAGGGCAAGGGCAACCGGCGGGTGTTTGGCTACGGGGAGGCCGTCTTTGACATCGCCTATCTGGTGGCGGCCCTGGGCACCGGGATCAGCATTTTGTCCAAGGGAACCGGCGGCCCCCGTGGGCTGGCGGGAGCCATGGCGCTGCTGCTGGCCTTTGGGGATGCCTTCCACCTCCTGCCCCGGATCGGCGCGATCCTCACCGGGGATACCCCGCGCTTTCACAGGGCCTTGGGCTTTGGGAAGCTGGTCACCTCCATCACCATGACCGTGTTTTACGTGCTGCTCTGGCATCTGGGCACGCTACTGGTTCCCGCCGTCCCCCAGGGTTGGACCGCCTTGGCCTGGGCGTTGGCGGCCTTGCGGATCGCGCTGTGCCTGTTCCCCCAAAACGGATGGTATGCAACGGACCCGTCCTTTGGGTGGGCCCTGCTGCGGAATATTCCCTTCTTTCTCCTGGGGATACAGGCGATCGTCCTGTTCTTCCTCCACAGAGCAGTTATCGCGCCCCTGCACTGGATGTGGCTGGCGGCGGCGTTGAGCTTTGCCTTCTACCTTCCCGTGGCCCTGTGGGTGGGGAAAAACCCCAAGCTGGGCATGCTGATGCTGCCCAAAACCTGCATGTATTTGTGGATGCTGGGGATGTTGGCGGGGCTGTAAGGGCCAGCCTCAGGCCGTGGCCTGCCCCCGGCACAGGGTCATTCCGGCGTTCCCAAAGCGCCTGTGCCCCGGCTCCCTGGTGAGAAGAGAAAGATTGGGTCATGGAGCTCTTCCATGACCCAATCTTTTTGCTGCATAAGTCGCGGCAGTTTGTGGGAAAGCCCGGGAAAGGATCAAAAATCTCCCCAACACCCGGGCGAAAGAAAGGGAAATGCCCTTTTCCTCCTCAGCACACCGCCCATACCGCCTGCCGGACACGGGGTTGAAGCTCCGGCTCCACGCGGCAATGGTCCATCAGATGCCTTACAAACCCTTCCAAGGCCTCGCCGTCCAAAGGCATCTCCAAATCCCTCAGGCGCAAGGGCAGCTCCAAATCCCGGAACAGCCCCTCCACCGCCTGAATCTCCCCTTGGTCCACGCCGTTGGCCCGCAGCTGCGCCAGGATGCCCACCCCCACGATTTCGCCGTGGAGAAAGCGCCGGGGGTCTTTCACGTAGTCCCCCCGGATGATTTCGTTAAAGCCATGGGCAATGGCAAAGCGCGCGCCGCCCCGGCCCGCGTAGGCCCCCAGGCCGCTGACCACGCCGGTGATGCCCATCAGGCAGCTTACCGCATCATTGAAGGCCGGGGTAAGAAGCCCCTTCCCGTTATCCGCGAAGGCCTGGCGGCCGCAGGCCAACAGCACTTCGTCGCTGGCCTGGGCCAGGCGGTAGCCCATGTAGCGCCCCAGGTCAATCTCCTGGTAGCCCAGGGCGGAGCGCATGCTGGAATACTCGCACTTCTTGGCAAAGGCGTCGGCGATGCCCGCCGCCAGGTAGCGCCTGGGGGCGGCGGCCAGGATGGAGAGGTCCACGAACACGCCCGCCACCCCGTCCTCATGGTAGCGGATGGACTCCTGGTGGCCCCGCCGGTCATAAATCACCGACAGGGCGGCAAAGGCGGCGCAGGTGGCGGCGATGGTGGGCAAGGTGAACACCGGCAGGCGGAGCTGCGCGCCGACGGCCTTGGAAAGGTCCATCAGCTTGCCGCCGCCCACCCCCAGCAGGCAGTCCGACCGCTCCTGGCGGGCCCATCCGGACAGCTCGTCAATGTCCCGGGCTGTGCAAAAGCCCGGATAGATTTTTACGGCGTAGGAAACGGTCCCCTCCACAGAGGGCATGAGGGAATCCCGGGCCGCCGCAAAGGCCCGCTCCCCGGCCAGGATGCCCACCTTGCGGTAGCCCAGGCGGGCCAGCTCGCCCCCAGCCAGGCCGGCGGCCCCGGGGGATTGCAGATACCGCCCCGCGCCTGTTTTCATCATTTGCTCCATGTTCATGGCGCTTAACTCCACAGCCTGTCGTTGCAGATATCCTGGTCCCACTGGCTGGTTTCCTCCCACTGGCCGGGGATGTGATCGCAGACCAGCCTGCCGATCAATTCCTCGTTCAGGGACTCAATGCCCAGGCCCGGGGCCTCGGGGACGGTGATGAAGCCGTCCTGGATCAGGGGCTTTTCCAGGCCGATGGCGATGTCCTGCCAGTAGGGTACGTCGGCGGAGTGGAATTCCACAGCCAGCACCTGGGGCATGGCCGCCGCGCAGTGGATGGCCGCCATGCAGCCGATGGGGCTTTCCGCCATGTGCAAGGCCACCGCTACGCCGTAGTCATAGGCCAACTCGCCGATTTTTTTGGTTTCCAGGATGCCCCCCGCCGTCAGCACATCGGGATGGATCACGCTCACGCCGCCCTGTTGCAGCAGCGGCAGAAAGTTTTCCTTCAAATAAATATCCTCGCCGGTGCATACAGGCACGGTGGTCTGGTTGCGCAGGCGCACATAGTGGTCCGTATACTGCCAGGGAGCCATGTCCTCCATCCAGGCCAGGTTGTAGGGAGCCATGCGGTTGGCGAAGCGGATGCAGTCCTCCACGCAGACATGGCCGAAGTGGTCGATAGCCAGGGGGATGTCGTAGCCGATGACCTCCCGCACCTCCCGCACATAGCTCTCCAAATAATCCAGGCCCTTTTCCGTGAGGCGGATGCCGGTAAAAGGATGGGCAATGGTGTTCACCTCATAGGACCTTTGGGTCATTTGGGTGAAGTCCATGGAGCCGTGGGGCGCGCTGAGGGAGTGCTTTCCGTATTTTTTCAGTTCTTCCAGAAATCCCAGGGGCGCGGTGAGGGTCCCCGGCTCGTCAATGAGCAGGCCAATGCCCAAATCCATCTTCAGGAAGGTGAAGCCCATGTCCATGCGGGCCTTCAGGGCCAGGCCCATGTCCCGGCCGGAATGCTTGCCGTCCACGTCGGTGTCGCAGTACATGCGCACCTTGTCCCGGAACTTGCCGCCCAGCAGCTGATACACAGGCACGTTGTAAGCCTTGCCGCACAGGTCCCACAGCGCCACCTCCACACCGGACACGCCGCCGCCCTGGCGGGAATGGCCGCCGAACTGCTTGATCCGGCGGAAGAGCTTATCCACATTGCATGGGTTTTCCCCCAGCAGGCGGCTTTTGAGCATGGCGGCATAGGTTTTCGTGGCCGCGTCCCGCACCTCGCCGTAGCCCACCAAACCTTGGTTGGTGTAAATTTTGATCAGGGTACAGCGCTTGGGCATGTGGTCGATGTCGCAAAAGCGGATGTCCGTAATCCTCAAGTCCTGGGGCACGATGCTTGCTGCCATGAAACCATTCCTCCCTGACGATTTTATGAAACGCCTGAAAAATTGGGTTTGCTGATGCGTTTATTATAGGGACTGGGACGGGCTTTTGCACGTGCACATTTGTTGGATTTGGTGCAATATTTCACAATTCGTAGGGGTGATCTAGCAAAAGTGCACCAAAAAAAAGAAATAGCGCCTACCCAAGTCCGGGAACCTTTGCTTATAATAGGTTCAACCAAAACAGAAAAAGGAGCGAGTACGTTGATGGATACTGGCTATCCCAACCGGCAGATGACCTTTGAATATGATGTGGAGCAGGTGGCGTCCCGGTATCTAAAGCTATACACCGCTTTGGTCTATGATGTGATGGAGCTGGAGTTCGGCCTTTCCGGCCGGGCGATGCAAAGCGGCATCTACCCCCTGGTGCACACCATGAAGGTGGCGGGCCCCGCCTTTACGGTACACTGCATCTCCACCCCCAGCCGGGACGAGTACAAGCATACCATGCGCCTGGCCATGCTCAAATCCATGACCAAGGGCTGCGTGCAGATCCGGGATTGCCAGGGGGACACCAGCTGCGGCCAGTTTGGCGAGATGAGCGCCACCGCCGCCGCCAAGGAAGGCTGCGTAGGGGCGGTGGTGGACGGCTCCACCCGGGACTCCACCTTCCTCATCGAGCGGAACTTTCCCACCTTCTGCCGCTTCCGCAATCCGGGGGAGGCCCTGGGCCGGTTTATGGCCTGGGATTACCAGATCCCCATTTATGTCAAGGGCCTGGACGGCCAGCTCCTGGTAAACCCCGGGGATTACATCTTCGGGGACAATGACGGCGTGGTGGTCATTCCCAAGGAATTGACCCTTCCGGTGCTGGAGAAGGCGGAAGCCATGTGCAATTTGGAAAACCGGTCCCGGGAGGCGCTCAACGAGGGGCTGTCCGCCCTGGAAGTGGTTGCCAAGTACGGGCGCTTTTAAGGGGCGAGGCATCGCTCTTTGAAAATAATCCAATATTCAAAAGGAGGAAACCCCATGAAAAAGGTATTGGCAATGCTTCTGGCGCTTTCCATGGTTCTGGGCCTGGCCTGCGCCGCCCTGGCGGAGGAGGGCAAGCCCGTTCGCGGCGGCGCCCTGATCGTAGCCAAGGGCGTGAAGCAATCCACCATGGACCCTACCAAGGCCAACGCCCAGGACTCCGACTATGACCTGTACGCGCAGGTCTACGAGCCCCTGGTGGGCATGGATGCCAGCGGCAACCTCATTCCTTGCCTGGCCGAGAGCTGGGATGTACAGGATGAAACCACCATCGTCTTCAAGCTCCGGGAGGGCGTGGTCTTCCACGACGGCACCCCCTTCAACGCCGAAGCGGTGAAGTTCGTCATGGACTGGTACAAGTCCGAGGAATGCTCTCCCTGGTTCGCCTCCCAGATCGCGGAACTGGAAAGCGTGGAGGCGGTGGACGAGTACACCGTGAAAATGCACCTGTCCACGCCCTCGGCGGTGTTCTTGACCTCCATGAGCAACTACACCTCCCTGATGATCTCCCCCCAGGCCATTGAGACCTATGGCGCGGAGCTCTCCCTCAACGCCGTGGGCACCGGCGCCTTCAAGGTGAAGGAAGCCGTGGAAGGCGACCACATCACGCTGGTCCGCAACGAGCAGTACTGGGGCCTGGGCGAGGACGGCCTTCCCCTGCCCTACTTGGATGAAGTGGTCATCAAGATCATTGAGGACGAAACCGTGAAGGCCACCAACGTCATGAGCGGCGGCGTGCACCTCACCGATTACCTCAAGACCGCCGTGAATATCCAGATGCTCCAGGCCAACGCGTCCCTCACCGTGGACCGTCTGCCCACCGCGGACATCTACTGCCTCTTCCCCAACGTGAACTTTGACATGCTCCAGGATGCGCGGGTGCGCCAGGCCCTGGCCTACGCCCTGAACACCGAGGAAATGGCCATGGCCATGACCCAGGGCCTGGGCAACGCCGCCATCTGGCCCGCCAACCAGAGCCAGTGGTTCTATTCCGACTACACCCCCTACAGCTACAACCCGGAGAAGGCCAAGGAGCTGCTGGCGGAGGCCGGCTATCCCGATGGGTTCTCCATCAAGCTCCAGTGCATCTCCCGGGAGCCGGACAACACCATCATGCAGGTGGTGCAGCAGCAGCTGGGGGCCGTGGGCGTCAACGTGACCCTGGAATCCATGGAGCGCCTGGCCTGGGTGGACCTTTACACAAAGCAGCTCACCGGCGAATTGGGCCTGGCGAAGATGACCTATCCCCGGGTGGACGCCTATGTGCAGCTGAATACCAACATGGGCGGCACCTCCGGCAACAACTACTCCCAGTACAAGGGCGAGAAGTTCAACGAGCTGCTGGAGAAAATCAAGCTGGAGTACGACATGGAAACCCGCAAGGCCCTGCTGGCCGAGGCCCAGCAGGTGTACCTGGAGGACAGCGCCACCATCTTCCTCTACGAGCTGCCCCGGTACGTGGCCTATTCCAGCCAGCTGAAGAACTATGGCACCTATTCCCTGGGGCATTGGAAGCTGGCTACCATGTGGCTGGCCCAATAAAGTACGGATTCCTGACGTAAGGAATAAGAAGGCACAGGGGCAGCGGCCTGCCTGGCGGGCCGCTGCCCCTTCCTCTTTTTGACCCCGTGCCGGCGCAGAGGGCCGGCGCAACGCCATGGCATTGGCCGGATGGGAGCGCGCGTATGACCTCCATGATCCTCAAGAAGCTATTCTCCATCATTCCCTTGCTGCTGCTGGTCAGCATCATCCTTTTTGTCCTGATCAACCTCCTGCCCGGGGACGCGGCCATGAGCATGGTCACCGAGGGCGCCAGCGAGGATTACCTCAACAAGGTCAGGATGGAGATGGGCCTGGACCAGCCCCCCTTGATCCGCTATTTTCAATGGCTGGGCAATGTGCTGCGGGGGGACTTTGGCAAAAGCCTGATCTCCAACCAGCAGGTCAGCGTGAAGCTGGCCCAGCGCCTTCCCGTGACGCTGGAAATCACCCTGGCCGCCATGGTGGTATCCATCCTCATCGCGGTGCCCCTGGGCATCCTGTCCGCCATCCGGCGCAACAGCGTCTTTGACATGATCGGCAGCTTTGTATCCATGCTGGGCATTGCCATGCCTCCCTTTTGGATGGGGATGCTGCTGGTGCTGGTGTTCAGCGTGAACCTGGGGGTCTTGCCCGCCTCGGGCTTTGTGCCCTTTGCCGTGGACCCATTAGGCAACCTCCGCTCCATCCTCATGCCCTCGGTATGCATAGGGGTGGCCTTTGCCGCCACGGTGATGCGCCAGACCCGCTCGGCCCTTTTAGAGGTGCTGGAGCAGGACTACATCACCACGGCTTACGCCAAGGGCCTGAAGGGCCGCTTCGTGATCTGGAAGCACGCCCTGCGCAATGCCCTGATTCCCGTGGTAACGGTGATTACCATGCAAATCGGCCGCCTGATCGGCGGAGCGGTGGTGACGGAAACGGTCTTTGCCCTGCCCGGGGTGGGGCGGGAGATCGTGGACGCCATTCTCGCCCGGGATTACCCCGTGGTCATGGGGATGATTCTGGTGGTGGCGGCTTTGGTGGTGGTGACCAACGCTTTGGTGGATGTGCTGTATATTCTCATCGACCCCAGAATCAGCACCCAGGCCAAGAAATCCTAGAAGGGCGGTGGCAGTATGCGGATGAAGCGGTTCAAAACGACCCTGGGCAAGCTGATGCGCAACCGGCTGGCCGCCCTGGGGCTCATCATTCTGGTGGCCATGGTGCTCATAGCCCTTTTCACTCCGGCTTTGGCCCCCCATGACCCCAACTTTCAGACCTACACGGACATCCTGCAAGGGCCCTCGGAAAAGTACCCTATGGGCACGGATAACCTGGGGCGCTGCGTGCTCAGCCGGGTGCTGTACGGGACCCGGATCACCATTGTGGTAGGCGTGGTGGCGGTGGCTATCGCCATGACCCTGGGGGTGGCCCTGGGCCTGCTGGCCGGGTATTACAAGGGGAGGGTGGACGCCATCATCTCCTCCCTCACAGACGCGGTATGGTCCTTTCCCACCATCATCCTGGCCTTGGCCATCACCGCCGCCCTGGGGCCGGGGCTCACCAATGTGCTGATCGCCATCGGCATCGTGTTCACCCCGGCCTTTGCCCGGGTGGTGCGCTCCATGGTGCTCTCGGTGCGGGAGATGGAATATGTCCAGGGGGCAAAGGCCATCGGCCTGAGCGACTTTTGGATCATCACCCGTTACATTCTGCCCAACGTGTTCCCTGTGATCATCGTTCAGGCCAGCCTCAACGCGGCCCAGGCCATCATCGCCGAGGCATCCCTGAGCTTCATGGGCCTGGGCATCCAGCCCCCCGAGGCCAGCTGGGGCTATATGCTCAAAAGCGGCTACCCCTATTTGTGGCTCGCCCCCTGGCTGAGCGTCTACCCCGGGGTGATGATCCTGCTGATCGTGCTGTCGCTGAACTTCCTGGGGGACGGCCTGCGGGACGCCCTGGACGTGCGGCTGAAAACGGAATAGGGGGATGAACGGATGCAAGACGTGATTTTGGATATTCGGCAGCTCAGCGTTGCCTTCAAATACGACCGGAAGTTTTTGCCCGTCACCCACGACGTGAGCTTTCAGGTGCGCCGGGGGGAAATCTTGGGCCTGGTGGGGGAGTCCGGCTCCGGCAAGTCCGTGACCTCCAAGGTGGTGATGGGGCTGCTGCCCCGCAATACCTCCAAAATCCTTTCCGGGGAGGCGCTGTGGGAGGGCCGTGATGTGACCAAGCTGCCCCCCAAGGCGTTCTACGGCATTCGGGGCAAGCAGGTGTCCATGATTTTTCAGGAGCCCATGACCAGCCTCAACCCCGTGTTTACCTGCGGGGATCAAATCACCGAGGCCATCCGGCTGCACCAGCCCCTCTCCAAGGCGGCGGCGTGGCAGGCGGGCATCGACATCATGGCCCAGGTGGGCATTCCCATGCCCCAGGTGCGCATGAAGAACTACCCTCACGAGCTTTCCGGGGGTATGCGCCAAAGGGTGATGATCGCCATGGCGCTGAGCTGCAATCCCAAGCTGCTCATCGCCGACGAGCCCACCACCGCCCTGGACCCCACCATTCAGGCCCAGATCGTGGAGCTGATCAAGGAGCTGCAAAAAAAGCGGAACATGTCCGTTTTGTATATCTCCCATGACCTGGGGGTCATCGCGGAAACCTGCCACCGGGTGGTGGTGATGTACGCGGGCTCCGTCATGGAGATCGCCCCGGTGCGGGAGCTGTTCCACCATCCCTTGCACCCCTACACCCAGGGGCTGATTGCCTCCATTCCCAAGACCGGAGCCCGGGAGGGGGGACGCCTGCCCAGCATCGAGGGATCGGTGCCCCATGTGACGGACATGCCCGAAGGCTGCCCCTTCCATCCCCGGTGCCCCTATGCCCGGGAGGTATGCCGCCGGGCGCTGCCGCCCCTTGTGGAGCGGGACGGCCATTCAACGCGCTGCCTGCGCGTGGAAGGGGGGAATGAGGCATGGTGAAACTGTTGGAGGTCCGGGGGCTGAAAAAATACTTCCCGGTGACCGGGGGCCTGCTGAAGAAGACCATCGGCTATGTGAAGGCCGTGGACGGCGTGGACCTGACTTTGGAGAAGGGGGAGACCTTCGGCCTGGTGGGGGAATCCGGGTGCGGCAAGACCACCGTGGGCAAGCTGGTGCTGCGCCTGATCGAGGCCACCCAGGGGGAGATCCTCTTTGAGGGGCGGGATATCCGCTCTTTGCCCACCCGGGAGATGCGGGCGCTGCGCAAGGAGATGCAGATCGTTTTTCAGGACCCCTACGGCTCCTTGAACCCCCGGATGAACGTGGGGGACATCGTGGGGGAGCCCATCCGCTGGCACGGGCTGGCCAAGGGCCCCGAGGTGGACAGGCAGGTGGAACGGGCCCTGGACAAGGTGGGCCTTCGGGCCAAGGACATGCGCAAGTACCCCCACGAGTTTTCCGGGGGCCAGCGCCAGCGCATCGTCATCGCCAGGGCCTTGGCCGTACAGCCCAAGCTCATCGTCTGCGACGAGCCGGTGTCCGCCCTGGACGTATCCGTTCAGGCGCAAATCCTCAACCTTTTGAAGGATTTGCAGCAGGACATGGGCATGGCGTACCTGTTCATCGCCCACGGGATGCCCGCTGTGCGCTACATGGCGGACCGGGTGGGGGTGATGTACCTGGGGCAGCTGGTGGAACTGGCCTTCGGCGAGGATATCCTCAGCAGGCCCTTGCACCCCTACACCCAGGCGCTGATGAGCGCCGTGCCCGTGGCCGATCCGGACAACGCCTCCCAGCGCAAGATTCTCAAGGGGGACGTGCCCAGCCTAATGGACCTGCCCCAGGGCTGCCGATTCCAGACCCGGTGCGAGAGGGTCTGCGAGCGGTGCCGCAAGGAAGCGCCCTTGATGCGGCAGGTGGAAAAGGACCGGTATGTGGCCTGCCATTTGGTGGAGGATAGCCAGGGCAGCTGAGGGTGATGGCTGCAATGATCCGTTATTGGAAGGAATGTAGTGGTTTGGGCTCCATGCCCCGAGGGCTTTCCTTTGGGCAAGGAAACGAGTACGTTAGGGGGCCGGGGGGATTTCCGATATCTCCCCCCAAGGCCCCCTAACAACCCCTTTCCCCCCTCAACGGCCAGGGGCCCAGCCCCTGGACCCCCCTGTAGGCATGGAAGTATCACAAAAGGCAGTTGCAGCGACTTAGAACAGCAGGTCAGCTTAGTTTGAGGCCTGTCCACAAGCCAAGGTATCTCCTGCTGATAAAGGCGGTGACGCAGGTGATATATCCCAGGGAGAGAACGGAAATCCCCGCGGCCCTCCTTACAATACCGTTCCTGCTTGGCAGAGACAGCACCCAGGAATCGCACTGAATCATGCGGCGCTCCCCTGAGAGCTCCTCCCAGAATGATTGTTGGGGAGGGACCCCCGTGGTATAATAAGGCCTATGAAGAGATTGAGCATTCGGTGGCGGTTGATGCTGATATTCGCCATGATCCTGATTCCCATCAGCGGCGTGATCTTGGTCAGCCAGGAGAGCTTTTACAGGATCATGAAGGACCAGACCAGCCGCTATACCGCCCAGTACATTGAGAAGATTTCCTATGACATCGCCTATACCCTCTCGGAATTGGAGAAGGCCGCCATGCCCTTGCTCCAGGATGAGGCGATTGCCCACGCCTTGCAAAACGGCCAGAGCGAGACCGCCCAGGCCCGGCTCAACCAGGTGCTCCGCAACGCCTCCCTCACCCCGGAGATGGGCAGCGCCGTGCTCCTGTTGGACCGCAGCCAGCGGGTGCTGGCCTCCACCTATGACGAGTGGACCGGGCGCTTGCGGGTGCTGGGAGCCCAATGGCTCAACAAGATCATCAGCGCCGGGGGTGAGCGGGTGCTCATCAGCGGCTACAGCATCACCAAGGGCAGCGACCTGAAACCCGCCAAGGTCATCAGCATGGCCAGGGGGCTGTATTCCCAGGGCACGCTGACCGGGTACGTGATGGTGGAGGTGCCCGTTCAGGTCATCACCCAGATTTGCGCCGGGGTCTCCTTGGGAAACAAGGGCTTTGTGGCTTTGGTGGACAGCGACAACTACGTGATCTTCAACACCAAGGAGGAGGCCATCGGCAGCAAGTTCATGACCATTTCTCCCCCTGTGTCCGGGCAGATCTACCATGAGGAGACGCTGATGGGGGTGCCCATGCTGGTGGTGGAGGTACAGGGGCAGGTTCCGGGCCTGCGGGTGGTGGGGGCGATTCCCCGCTCGGAGCTGGAGGGGGAGCTCACCGCCCTGCGCCAAAGCACCACCCTGGCGGTGGCTGTCATCGCCTTTGCCATGCTGGTGCTGGTGGCCGTGGTCACCACGCGGATTTCCCAGCCCATTGTCAAGCTGTGCGGGGCCATGAAGCAGGTGGAGGCCGGGGACTTTCAGGCCTCCATTCCCGTCACCCGGGAGGATGAAATCGGGCGGCTTCAGGCGGGGTTCAACCACATGGTGCGCCAGGTGGACGAATTGATCGCCAAGGAGTACAAAACGGCCATCCGGGAGCGGGACGCCCAGCTCAATGAGATGATGGCCATCATCAACCCGCATTTTATCTACAACACCCTGGAGGCCATCAGCATGACGGCCTATTTGCACGGGGATGAAAAGACCGTGGACATGATCGGCCGCCTGGGGGATATCTTCCATGCCCTCACCGGCATGGAGGGCAGCCGCTTTTTGACCCTGCGCCAGGAGCTGGATACCGTGGAAAACTACCTGGCTTTGCTCAACGTCCGGGCGGACGGGCAGATTCACGTCCACTGGCAGGTGGATGAAAAGCTGCTGGAGGCCAAGGTGATGAAGTTCACCTTGCAGCCCATTGTGGAAAACAGCGTGCTTCACGGCTTTCGGGACAAGGCCGGGGGCAATATCTGGATTACCATCCAGGAGACGCCCCGGGGGGATGTGGGAATCACCCTGGAGGATGACGGCCGGGGCGTGGACGCCCAAACCCTGGAGCGGATTCGCGGGGTGCTGTACCGGGGGCAGTCCCCCGGAGCCAGGCCCATGGCCTTGCAGAACGTGCACGAGCGCTTGCAGCTGGCCTTTGGCCCGGCCTACGGGGTCGGCATCGCCAACCGGGAAGGGGGCGGCCTGCGGGTAACGCTGGAGGTGCCCGTGGACAGGGCCGGACCCTGGGAAGGAGGGGACGAGCATGAACACCGTGATCATTGTGGATGACGAGAAGATCATCCGGGAGGGCCTGGCCAGGGTGATTCAGGATAAGTGCCCCGGCTTTCAAGTGGTGGGGGAGGCCGCCGACGGGGACTCCGCCTTAAAGCTCACCAGGGCCCTGCGGCCCCAGGTGGCGATTGTGGACATCCGCATGCCCGTGATGGGCGGCATCGATTACATGCGCATCGCCTCCCAGGAGCCCTCGCCGCCCCGGTTCATCGTGCTCACCGGGTATGCGGACTTTGAGTATGCCCGGCAGATCATCGGCCTGGGCTGTGAGGGATACCTGCTCAAGCCCTTGAAACATAAAGAGCTGACGGAACTCATGGGGAAGATAGCCGCCGCCCTGGCCCCCGGCCCCAGGCCCATGCCCCGGGACGCTCATGAGGCCGGCCAATGCCGGGAGGACGCCCTGCGGGGGCTGGCCATGGGGTGCGAGGTGGATGAGGAAACCTTGCAAAAAAGCGGCCTGGAATGCCTGACGGGGCGCTACCACCTGGCGCTGCTCAGCGTGGACGGGGTGGCGCAGCTGCGCCGCCGCCTTTCCAGCTCGGGCATGGACCCCCAGCTTCGGGGCTGGTACGCCATCCCGGAGATCGTATCCCAGGCAGCCCGGGAGCAGGCGGGGGTCCATACCGTGGTCACCGCCATGACGGACCGCACCACCGCCTTGCTGCTCTCCGCTCCCCAGGGGACGCCCCTGGCCCGGGAGCAGGTGACGGCTTTGGTGGAGGCGGTGCGCAAGGCCGTGGAGGAGGCCACCGATCTTTCCATCACCCTGGGGATCAGCGGGCCCCACCAGGGCGCCTCCGCCTATCCCCTTGCCGCGGACCAATGCACCTGCGCCGTGGGCTACCGCTTCTACAGCCGGACCGGCCAGACCTTCTGGTACGACAAGGCCCGGCCTTTGAGCGCTTTGCCCGACGGCTATGAGATGGAAAAGGCGGCCCTTTCCGCTTTGGACATGGGGGACGGGGAGGGAACCGCCCGGTGGGTGGGGGAGCTGATGAACCGCCTAAAGGAAATCCAGGTGCGCAAAAGCACGGCGGTGATGGTGCTCTCCAAGCTCTATGTGGAAATGGTGAACCTGCTGGACAAAAAGGGCATGCAGTCCATTTTGAGGCAGCTGCCGCCCTATGACGAGTTTGAAACCTTGCTGGCGGGCCGGGACCTGTTTGAGGAAGTGCGGGAGCAGATGGAGCGCACCTTGGAAACCCTCGCAAGGCTGCTGTCCCAGGACCAGGTCACGGGCAGCAAAAAGACCGTGCGGCTAGCCATGAAATACGTGCAAGACAACATGGACAAGCCCATGGGCACCAACGAGGCGGCCCAGCACCTTACCATCAACGCCAGCTATTTCAGCGTCCTGTTCAAAAGGGAAACCGGGGAGAACTTCATCAATTACGTGAACCGGGTCAAGATCGAGCGGGCCAAAACCCTCCTGCGGGAACCCATGTGCAAGGTGTACGAGGTCTGCGAGCAGGTGGGCTATGAGGATTCCAAGTATTTCGCGCGGCTTTTCCGCAAGCTGGTGGGCATGACGCCCAGCCAGTACCGGGAGGGCGCGGCCCAAAAGGATGGGAAAGGGGAGAGGGAACCATGATCCTCACCGATTATTTTACGGAACAAAACCCCGTGCAATGGCTCAGGGCGAAGCAGCTGGGGGTGGACCACGGGGTGATCCGCCTGCCGGAGCGGGAGGACTTTGACCTCACCAGCGCCGCCCACTGGCAAAGCTATCTGGACAGGTTCCAGGCCGTGGGCATCAAACCCCTGGTGGTGGAGCCATTGCCCAACAGCCTGTACGACCCGGTGAAAAGCGGACTGGCGGACGCCCAGGAGAAGCTGGACAAGCTCAAGGAGGTCATCGCTCTCATGGGGCGCTTTCACATCCCCGTGCTCTGCCTCAACTTCATGGCCCATGTGGGCTGGTACCGCAGCGACAACGCCTACCCCCTGCGGGGCGGCGCGCTGGGCACGGCCTTCCGCCTGTCGGAATACCGGCCCCCGGATGGCTTTCAGATCTCCCAGGAAGCCCTGTGGCGCAACCTCACCGCCTTTTTGCGGGAGGTCGTCCCTGTGGCGGAAAAGCACGAGGTGCGCCTGGCCTTCCACCCGGACGATCCCCCTGTGTGCGCCCTGGGCGGGGTGAGCCGCATCCTCACCTCCCTGGAAGCCATTGACAAGGCCGTGAACCTGGTAAAAAGCGATTGCCTGGGGGTCACTTTGTGCCAGGGCTGCTATGCGGCCATGGGGGAGGATGTCATCCAGGCCATCCACCACTTTGGCAAGGCCGGGAAGCTGTTCTTCGTCCATTTCCGGGACGTGGCCGGGCGGCGGGAGGACTTTCATGAAACCTTCCACGACGACGGCCCCACGGACATGGCAAAGGTGATCCGGGCTTACCGGGACGTGGGCTACCAGGGCCCGGTGCGGGTGGACCATGTGCCTACCCTGGCGGGAGAGGAGAACACCCAGCCCGGCTATGCCAGCCTGGGAAGGCTGTATGCCCTGGGATATTTGCGGGGATTGCTGGAAGGGGTGCAGGGGTAAGCGCAAGGCGGGCTGAAAGAGGCCTGGAAGCAGGCTGGAAGGAAACAAGCATCTTTTGTCGAAATGCATAGGCAGCGGCTTTCGTTTTGCATCCATTGGCGGTGGATGCCTGTTGAGGTATGTTCACAAACGAGGTGAGGCTTTTATGCGCTATTTGGCCCACAGCGGCACCCAGGAGCAGCCCCAGGGGCATGGGCTGGCGCAGCATCTGCAAGAGGTTTCCCGCTTGGCCTCCTCCTTCATGATTCATCCCCTGCTGGCCCAGCTGGCCGCCCTTAGCGGCCTGTACCACGACGCGGGAAAGTATCAGGAGGAATTCCAACGCTACCTGAAAAAGGAGCATTTGGGCCGGGTGGACCATGCCACCTTGGGGGGACAGCTGCTGGCGCGGGATATTGCCAAGCTGACCCCGGCCTTTATGGCGGCGCCCATCTTCGGCCACCACGGAGGCTTGCCCAACGCGGTGCACCAGGAGAAAGAAAAGGAGCAGAGGCGGCGCGCCATCCATGCCCGGCTTCAGGACCCCCTGCTTTGGGACGCGGCCGAGGCCTTTGCCCGGGAGGTACCCCCAGCGGCGCAATTCCCCGCCCTGGAGCCCTCCACCTTGCGGCCTGTGGCTGACAATACTTTCGCATTTGAACTTTTCATGGCGGTGCGCATGGTATTCTCCGCTTTGGTGGATGCGGACTTTTTGGATACGGAGGCGTATTTTGATCCGCCCCAGGCGGCCCTTCGGGGCAAGCGTCCGGCGCTGGGGGAACTGTGGGAGCGCTACTGGGAGTATATGAAAGAGCTGCCCGCCAAAGGCTCCCGGCTGGTTCAGGAGAGTAGGGCCCATGTGCTGGCCCAGTGCCTGGCGGCGGCGGAGGGATTCCAGGGCCTGTATTCCCTGTCTGTGCCCACAGGCGGAGGCAAGACCCTGTCCTCTTTGGCCTTTGCCTTGCGCCATGCCCAGGTTCATCCCAATCTCAAGCGGATCATCTACGCCATTCCCTTTACCAGCATCATTGAGCAGAATGCGGAGGTATTCCGCAAGGCGGTGGGGGAGGATGCGGTGCTGGAGCACCACAGCGCCATGACCCCGCCCGAGGAGGGCACCCCCACGGACCGGGCCGCCGAGAATTGGGACGCGCCCTTGGTGGTGACCACCAATGTGCAGCTTTTTGAATCCCTCTTTTCCAATAAGCCCTCCCGGTGCCGAAAACTGCATAACCTCCAGGATTCCATCATCATTTTGGATGAAATGCAAGCCTTGCCGGACGAGGTGCTGCGCCCCTGCCTGGCGGCCCTGGAATCCCTGGCGCTGAACTACCGGGCTACGGTGGTGATCTGTACCGCCACCCAGCCTAACTATGACAATGTTTGGACCGGGAGGCCCCAGGTAAGGGAGATCATCGCCGATCCCCGGGCGCTGTTTCAGGCCATGGCCCGGACCCGGGTCGTCTCCCTGGGGCCCTTGGAGGACGGGGCGCTGCTGGAGCGCCTGTCCAGCCATGAGCAGGCGCTGTGCATCGTGAACAGCCGGGCCCAGGCCCAGGCCTTGCATGAGGCCCTGGGGGGCGAGGCCCATGGGGCCTACCATTTGAGCACCTGGATGTGCCCGGAGCATCGCAGCCAAAAGCTGGAGGAGATCCGCCACAGGTTGAAAAAGGGCCTCCGGGTGCGGCTGGTGTCCACCTCTTTGATCGAGGCGGGGGTGGACGTGGACTTCCCGGTGGTGTACCGGGCCGCTGCGGGCCTGGAATCCATTGCCCAGGCGGCGGGCCGCTGCAACCGCAACGGGCTGCTGCCTGGGCTTGCGCCGGTGCATGTATTTGAGCCCCAAGGGTGGCCCTGTCCTCCCGAGGTGGAGCGGTTGGGCCAAAAGACCCTTGCGGAGGTGGCTCCGGAACATGAGGATTTGCTGAGCCGGGAGGCTCTGAACCTGTATTTTACCCTGCGCTTTGGCGCGGGGGCGAATTTGGATCAGGAGGACATTCTTCGGGGGATTTTGCAGACGCAGGACGCCAATTTCTCCTATGAAACTATTTCAGAGAGCTTTCAATTCTTCGCCAATGCCGGGGAGGCGCTGTTCATTCCCTATGACGATAACGCCAGGGAGCTCATCGCCCGGCTGGAGAGGGGCGGGGAGCTGGGGCATACGTTGCGGCGGCTCCAGCGTTACAGCGTATCCCTCTACGCCCCTCAGAAGCGGGCCCTGACCGACAGGGGATTCCTGCGCCAGATAAACGGCGTGCCGGTGCTGGACGCAGCCCCGAAGCAGATGGAAGGGCTGTACACCTGGGAGCGGGGACTGTGGCTGGGCGCGGAGCTGGCGGCGCTGTTTAGCTAAGCATGCGATTGGGGCGTCCCGTATTCCGGGACGCCCTGACGCGCTTTCCAAAAGTAAATCAAATTGTTTCACTCCACGCATGAACCATGCGACAGTTCAGTATAGCATAGAATGCTCCCAGACGAAGTGCCAAGAATAATTGACTCGATGTAGAAATATAATTTCAGTTTAATTTATTTTTAAAATTGACATCCCAAAAAACAAAATCTTATAATACTACCATCATACTGACAAGCACTATTCTGACCGACAATCACATACGGAAGGAGGCTTACTATGGGCTATGGCTGTTGCGTCCGGATCAGGGGAAATATGGCGCTCATGACACGGCCAGAAATGAAGGGGGAGAGGACTAGTTACCATGTCCTTACCCCCTCCGCTGCCCGGGGAATCATTGAGGCGATATACTGGCATCCGGCGCTCTCTTACAAAATCGATAAAATCACAGTATTGAGCCCCATCCGCTTTGATTCCATCCGCCGCAACGAGGTGGGCAAGGTGGTGGGGCTGCGCAGCATTCAAACCGCGGGAAAAACCGGCGGCCCCCTGTACCTGGACGCCTCCCGGGAGCGCCAGCAGCGGGCTTCGGCGGTTTTGCGGGACGTGGATTACCTGGTGGACTTTCACTTTGAAATTATCCCGGAGAAAATGGGGCAGGAGGATGATCCTAAGAAGTTCTACAACATTCTGCTTCGCAGGCTGCGCAAGGGGCAGCATTTCTCTCAGCCATATCTGGGCTGCCGGGAGTTCCCCGCCTGGGTGTCCATCGTGGAGGAGGGGGAGCCCAGGCCGGAAGGAGCATACCGGCAGACCCCGGAGATGGATTTGGGCCTCATGCTCTACGATGTGGACTATGAGCGGAACTGCGTCCCCATCCTCTTTCATGCCGTGATGCGGCATGGGGAGATCGTGCCGGAGGTGATCCCATGATTCTGCAGGCCTTATGCGGCTACTACCGCCGGGCCCAAAGCATGCCCGGAGCGGAGATCATCCCGCCGGGGTATTCCCTGGAAGGGGCCTCGGCAGAGCTTGTGCTGGCCCCGGATGGAAACCTGGCGGCGGTGAACTCGCTGTTGGTCCCGGACCCAAACGACAAGAAGGGGAAAAGGATGCACCCCCGGCGGCTCCTTGTACCCCAGCCTCCCAAGCGTTCAGGGCAAAAGCCTGACCCTGCCTTCCTGTACGAAACAGTAGCCTTTCTCTTCGGCATCCATGAGAAGCCCGAGGCCGCGGCCTACCGCTTTGAGGCCAGCGGCCAAATCCACCGGGAGGTGCTCCAGGGCTGCGGGGACGAGGGAGCCCTGGCCCTGCTGGCCTTTCTGGACCGCCGTACCCAGGGCAGCGTCCGGTGGGAGGGGGTGGATACCGCCCTGCTGGAAAATCCCTCCCTGTTCGTGGTGTTCCGCCTGAGGGGAGACCCTCACTTCCTCCATGAGCGCCCCGCCGTGGGGAAGGCCTGGGAGGCCTACCGGGCCCGGCAAAGCCAGGAAGCGGAGATCATCCAATGCCTGGTGACGGGGGAGCAGGCCCCTTTGGCCAGGCTCCACGGGAACATCGGCGGCTTTGGTCAGGACAAGCCCACGCTGGTGGGCTTCAACCAGGATTCCTTCTGCTCCTTTGGCAAATATGGCCAGCAAGGGGCCAACGCCCCCGTGGGGGAGCGGGCAGCCTTTGAGTATGTGACGGCGCTGAACCTGCTGGTGCGGGACCCGGCCCATTGCGTGAACCTGGCGGGGGATAAGGTGCTCTTCTGGGCGGAGCGGGACGCCCGGAAGGAGGAAAGCCTGATGCAGCTGATGTTCGGGGGAGAGAGGACCCTCCAGGAGGCGGATGGGCTGGATACCACCCAGCAGCAGCACATTCTGAACATCCTGGAAAGCCTGTGCTATGGGGGAGACCCGGGCCAGCACGGCCTGGATCCCACAGTGCGCTTCTACCTGCTGGGGATTTCCGCCAACAAGACGCGGTTGGTCATCCGCTTTTTTCACGAAAGCTCCTTTGGGGATTTGCTGAATAACCTGATCAAGCATTACCAGGGCCTTGCGGTCCAAGGGATGCGTTACCGCTTTCCAGCGCCGTACTTCCTTCTGCTGGAAACGGCTTTGGGCCGGGATGCCTCCAAGGTGGCCCCTAATCTGGATTCCGCCTTGCTCCGGGCCATTGTGACAGGCGTACAATATCCCTGGTCCCTTTCCCAGGGGGTGATCCGGCGCATTCGCGCCGAAGGAGACGTAAACCCGCTTCGGGCGGGGATTTTGAAAGCAACCCTAAACCGGCAAGCAAATCGGGAGGTGGTCAAAATGGCATTGGATCCCAACGAACGGGACATTCCCTATGTGCTGGGACGGCTGTTCGCCCTGTGCGAAAAGGCCCAGCGGGACGCTTTGGGCGAGGTGAACGCCAGCATCGCGGACAAGTACTTCAACACGGCCCTGGCCTCGCCCCAGGCGGCCTTTCCCCCGGTGCTGAAGCTCAACAAGGCGCATCTGTCCAAAATCGAAAAGGATAGCACAAAATTCTATATGATCAACATGATCACCAAGGTAATAGGATTGCTCCAGCTCCAGGACGAGGGAACGGATAAGAACGCCTTCCCCGAAACCCTGGACGCCAATGGCCAGGGCAAGTTCATTGTGGGCTACTACCATCAAAACCAGGCGCTGTATACCAAGCGGGACAAAGGCCCGGCGGCGGAGGACGCGGCGGACGTTTTCCAGGACCCACAGGAAGAAGGGGGCAACGAAGATGGCCATTGAGAAGCGGCATGATTTTATTTTGTATTTTGAGGTGGAGAACGGAAATCCCAACGGCGACCCGGACGCGGGCAACATGCCCCGTATTGATCTGCAAACCTCCCATGGCATTGTGACGGACGTATGCCTCAAGCGCAAGGTGCGCAACTATGTCCAGACGGCTTATGGCCACGAGGCGGGCTATGACATCTTTGTCACCGAGGGGGCAATTCTGAACAACAAGATGAAGCAGACCTACGAGGATTACGGCCTCAACCCCAAGCAGGAAAATGCCCGGGACCTGGCCCGGGACTACATGTGCAAGCGCTTTTTTGACGTGCGGGCCTTTGGCGCGGTGATGGATACCGGGGACTTCAAATGCGGCCAGGTCAGAGGGCCAGCCCAGTTCTGTTTTGCCAGGAGCGTAAACCCCATCTGGCAGCAGGAGGTGACCATCACCCGTATGGCGGCCACCAGTGAAAAGGAGGCCAAGGCCAAAGAGGGCGACAAGGATGGCGGCGAAGACGCCGCCAGGGACGCCACCAAAAACCGCACCATGGGCCGCAAGTATGTGGTACCCTATGCCCTGTACCGGATGGAGGGCTTCCTGTCCCCGGCCTTTGCCGGGCGCACGGGCTTTGACCGGCGGGACCTGGACATCCTCTGGGAAGCGCTGCTGAACATGTTTGAAATCGATCACTCCGCCTCCCGGGGCCGCATGGCGACCCGGAAGCTCATCGTATTCGAGCATGAATCCGCCTTGGGCAACGCCCCGTCCTATGAGCTGTTTGATCTGGTGCAGGCCGCTTGCCAATGCCAGGGCCGTCCGCCCCGTTCCTTTGGGGATTACGCCATCACCCTGAAAGAACCTCCCCAGGGCGTGACCCTCCGTGTGCTGCGCTGAGGGAGAGCCCCTGGGGGAGGGATTCAGGGAATACCCCCAGGAGGAGTATCTTCAGCTCTCCGGCATCCAGCATTTCGCGTTCTGTCCCCGCCAATGGGCCCTGATCCACCTGGAGGGCCTATGGGCGGAAAATGAGCTCACCGTATCCGGGGAGCATCTGCATGAAAACGTACACGACGCTTCCCTGGACCAGATCCGGGGCGGGGTGCTGTCCGTGCGGGCCATGCCCGTGCACAGCCCCAGCCTGGGGGTCAGCGGAGCTTGCGACCTGGTGGAGTTCCATCCGGACGAAGGGGGGATACCGCTCAGAGGCCGCCGGGGGCTCTGGCGGCCCCTGCCGGTGGAATACAAGCGGGGCAGCGCCAAGGAGAACGATTGTGACCGTCTGCAGCTCTGCGCCCAGGCCATGTGCCTGGAGGAAATGCTGGCCTTTCCCATTGGGGAAGGGGCCCTGTTCTACGGGGAAACCCGCAGGCGGGAGCGGGTGCTCCTAGAGGAAGGACTCCGGCGGCAGGTTCGGGAGATGCTGGAGGAGATGCACCGGCTGCTCAGGCGGGGGCACACCCCCAGGCCCAAACGCGGCAAGCGCTGCCAATCCTGCTCCTTGAAGGACCAGTGCCTTCCCAGGCTGGAGCGCGCCCCCACCGTGGCGGAGTATCTCCGCCGGCGGCTGAAGGAGGAGCCATGAAAAAACTGCTCAATACCCTCTATGTGACCACCCCTCAGGCCTACCTGGCCCTGGACGGGGAAAACGTGGTGGTCCAGCATGAGGACGCCACCTTGGGGCGTGTCCCGTTGCATACCCTGGAAGGCATTGTGGCCTTCAACTATCCCGGGGCCAGCCCGGCGCTGCTGGGAGCCTGCGCCCAGCGCGGGGTGGACATATGCTTTTTTACCCCCAACAACCGTTTTCTGGCCAGGGTCTGTGGGGAAACCAAGGGCAATCCATTGCTTCGCAAAACCCAGCACCAGTGGGCCCAGGACCCGGCCAGGCAGACCCAGGCCGCCCGGTATCTCCTCATTGGCAAGGTATACAATCAAAAGTGGGTCATTGAGCGCACCCTCCGGGACCATGGGGAACGGGTGGAGGCCCAGGGGCTGCGCCAAGCCAGCCAAAAGCTTTCCGGTTATCTGGACATGCTGGCGGATTGTGGTGGCGTGGACGCCCTGCGGGGCATTGAGGCGGTGGCCGCCAGCGCCTACTTCGGGGTCTTTGACCACCTGATTTTAGGGGACAAGGCCCATTTCTCCTTTTCCGGCAGAAGCAGGCGGCCTCCCCTGGATCCGGTGAACGCCTTGCTTTCTTTCTGCTATGCCCTCCTGGCCAGGGAGGTGGCCGCGGCCCTGGAGGGCGTGGGCCTGGATCCCTACATCGGCTTTATGCACGCGGACCGTTCCGGCCGCCCCTCCTTGGCGTTGGACATGATGGAGGAGTTGCGCGCGCCCATGGCGGACCGCTTCGTCCTCTCGTTGCTCAACCGCCGCATGGTGGACCCCAAGGCCTTTCACTTCAAGGAGAATGGGGCGGTACTCATGGACGACGCCCTGCGCCGCGACCTGCTGACCCAATGGCAGAGCCGCAAGCAGGAGGTTCTCACCCATCCCTACTTGGAGGAAAAGCTTCCCTGGGGGATGGTTCCCCATGCCCAGGCTTTGCTCATGAGCCGCTGGCTCCGGGGTGACCTGGAGGGATATCCGCCTTTTCTGTGGAAATAGGAGGGAGTGGCAACCCCATGCTGGTTTTGATCACCTATGATATCAACACCGAAACGGAAAAGGGGAAAAAGCGCCTTCGGGACGTAGCCAAGGCCTGTGTCAACTACGGCCAGCGGGTGCAAAACTCCGTATTCGAATGCTCCCTGGACGCGGCCCAGCTTCTTCAAATGCGGCACAGGCTGGAAAAGCTTATCGATCCGGCCCTGGATTCCCTGCGCCTCTACAACTTGGGCAATCACTACCAAAGCAAGGTCATCCACATGGGAGCCAAACCCTCCTACGATCCCCAGGAACCCATGATTCTGTAGCCAAGCTTTGGTGCGAACCCGAAGCGGACAGGGAACCCCTGGGAGGTTCGCACCGGGAAAAGAGGCGGCACAAGAGGGAAAAGGGAGAAAAGGACAGGGAAAGAGAGTCCATTGGGGTGTAATTGGGTAGAGTTGCACAAATGGCAAGGAAACTCATTGGTATGGAATGCTGTCGCTCCCCTCGCGGGGAGCGTGGGTTGAAACAGAAGCCCTTATAAATCAAGGGTTTGAGAACACCAAGTCGCTCCCCTCGCGGGGAGCGTGGGTTGAAACTCGTTGGTCAAAAGGCTTTTCTTGCTCTCGCTGGTGTCGCTCCCCTCGCGGGGAG
>JAYFPK010000013.1:0-22977 GCA_034927815.1 Candidatus Limiplasma sp. | reverse complement strand
CAGCGGGCCGCCCGGAGCAATCCCGGCGGCCCGCTGCCTATTCATGCCCCATCATCCTGCCCCTGGCTTTGGCCCGGCCCTTCCCGGGGAAAGAAAATGCGGACGCCGAGCCTCCGGTTGCTGTATTGGGCTGTGATGCGGCCGTTCATCCGCTCCACCAGCGTCTTTGCGATGGTAAGCCCCAAGCCCGTGGAATTCCGCGCCGCCTCCACCGTGTAGAAACGGTGAAACAGCTTTCCCACCTGTACTTCGTCCAGCTCCGGCGCGGTATTGGCAAACAGGATTTCCCCCGCCTCACAGAGGGATATCTCCAGGTCGCCATCGCTGTATTTCAGCGCATTCTGGAGGATGTTCCCGAAAACCCGGGATAGGGCGGCGTGGTTCAGGGGGCGGATGACTCTGCTTTCAGGCATGCGGACCACCGGCGCAATGCCGCGCTGGGTAAGCGCCGTATAATGGGCGGCCACGCTCTCCTCCAAAGCGGCGTTCAGGTCCACCGTTTCCAGGGCCAGGGTTTCCGGCGCGGAGGCGATGACCGAGTAGCGGAACAGCTCCTCCGTAAGCCGGGTGAGCGCTTGCGTACGGTTTTTCACAAGGGAGAGGTATCTTTCCATCTCCGGGGTTTTTTCCTCCTTTTCCAGCAAATCCAGATAGCCGCAAATGGCCGTAAGGGGAGTGCGCAAATCATGGGAGATGTTGGTGACGGCTTCCTTGAGCTCCCGGTCCCCGCTTTGGAAGCGGTGGCGTTCCTCTCGCAGGAGGCGGAGCTGTACGTTCAGATCCGCGGCCAAGCCCCTGATGTGGCCATCGCCGCTGGAGATGGAAAGGAGCGTATTGGTATCGGTGTGCAGCCGCTGGCTCAATTCCGCGCGGATTTCATCCACCGCCTTGTGAAGCAAGGCGATTTTTACCACCAGAGCCCCAATGACAACCATGAGCGCCGCGCAGACAAGAGTGAGCCAAAACATCACCGTACTCCTTATCGGATATCTTTTTTCCGGAACGAGAGAACCCCATACCCTGTGGACGCGATCACGACCAGAAGCGAATAGAGCGGCATTTGCCACAGGTTCTTGGCGGACATGTTGGAGAGCTGCAAGGCCTGCCCGGTGGGCAGCAGGTCAAGGATGAACTGATGCGCGTCCCGGGCGGCTCCGCGCAGGTACGCGGGATTGGGACGCGAATCCACAGCGGGGCTTTCGCCCGCATTGGTGGAATAGGTAAAGCTCAGGTCAAACTCCGGCTCGTCCAGCCTTGCGTTGACAGCAACCGCAAGGATGAAAAGGACAACAAGGGCCAGCATGCAAACCACGGAGGAAAGCGCCTTATTCTGGCTGGACATGCCCAGCAGCACGAAGAGGGACACGCAGGCCGTCACCGTCCCCAGGGAAACCAGCAACAAAACCGTGAACAGCTTGCCGTCCATTTGAATAAAGCCAAGAACCGGCAAGCCCAAGGCAGCCACCGCCAGAAGATAGGACAGACTCATCAAAAGGCCGGCCGCCGAACACACGAAGAAGTTGGACAGGTACACCGCGCTTCGGGCATGGCCTGCGATCAGCTTGTTTCTCAAGGCGCCGTCGCTGTATTCCGTGCCAAGGAACCAGCTGCAAAACGCCGCCAGCACAATGCCCAGTACCACGGGGAAGAGAAAGAACAGCTGATCCGGCGCGGAATCCGGAGCGCTCATGCGCCTGCGCACCACAGCGTACAGCCCGAAAAGAAACTGGAAGGCCATGCCGATCCAAAAGGCTTTGTCTTTTCGAAGCCGCGCAAATTGCGCGGATAATAGGTTACGCATGGTTGTTCCCTCCCAACAGGCGGATATAATAGCTCTCCAGGCTTTCGTCCCGCTCCTGCACGGACGCGACCTCGCAGCCTTCCTTTGCCAGCGCCAGCGCCAAGTGAGAGATATTCACCTTTGCGAAGGCGTCGGCCTGGGTGGCAGAGTGGACCTTGTACTCCACCCCCATGCCGTCCAGCACCCGGGCAAGCGCTTTTGTATCCGATACTTCCAGGCGGATGCAGCTCCTGCATGCCGCTTCCAATTCCTCGGCGCTGATTTCCCTCACCAGGCGGCCCTCGTCCAAAAAGCCGAAATGGGTGGCGAGGCGGGATAATTCATCCAGGTGATGGCTTGAGATCAGCACGGTGATCTGGCGTTCCCGGTTGAGCCGGAGAATCAGCTCCCGCATTTCAATGATGCCTTGGGGATCCAGGCCGTTCACCGGCTCGTCCAGCACAAGGAAATCCGGGTCGCCCGCCAGGGCTACGGCAATGCCCAACCGCTGTTTCATTCCCAGGGAAAAGTTCCTCGCTTTCTTTTTCCCTGTGCCCTCCAGCCCCACCAGCTTCAAAAGCCGCTCAATGCCGGCGAAGGAGGGAAGCCCAAGAACCCGGTACTGCTGCTTGAGGTTTTCCTCCGCCGTCATATCCAGGTAGATGGAGGGCGTTTCCACAACAGCCCCCATTCTTCTGCGGGCCTGGCTTACCCTTTTTTCCTTGCTGCTGACGCCATAAAGCGCATAGTCCCCCGCCGTGGGCTTTTGAAGCCCGCAGATCAGCCGGATCAAGGTTGTTTTACCGGCGCCGTTTTTTCCCACAAAGCCGTAAACCGCTCCTTTGGGAACGCGCATGGAAAGCCCGTTCAACGCTTTGCAATGCTTGTAATGCTTGCTCAGCCCATGGGTTGTGAGAACATAGTCCATCGGGAGGCCCCCTTCTTGGTTGATGCCCACATTGTAGCGAAAGCAAGCAAGGAAGCGGTAAAGGGAACGGTAAAGAAACCGTATGGATTTATTCTGTTTTCAACCGAAAGCCGATGCCCCATACCGCCTCAATGTACTCTTTGCCGCCTGCCTCCCGGAGCTTTTTTCGCAAATTGCTCACGTGCATCTTCAAAGAGCTCTCCGTGCAATCCGGCGTATCCCCGCTGATGCGCTCCAGCAGAATGGACTTCGTCATGACCTGGGCTTGGTTTTCCATCAGCAGCTTCAAAATGGCGTATTCCGTCCTTGTGAGCCTCACGGCGTTTCCCCCGGCGGACACATCCCGCGCGGCGGTGTCCATGTGGAGGTCGTCAAAGGCAAGTGGGGGGAACTCCTGCCGGGCGGAGGCCTTCCGAAGCTGAACGGTAATCCGCGCCAGCAGCTCCTTGATGTCAAAAGGCTTGGTCATATAATCCGCGGCGCCGCCCAGCAAAAGGCCGACCTTGTCCCCAATATCCGCCTTTGCGCTCACAACCACCACGGGGATGCCCTCCAGCTTTGGAAGCAAGTCCTCCCCGGAGAGCCCTGGCAGCATCAGGTCCAGCAAGATAAGATCGGGCTTGCACGGGAAAAGCAGCAACAGCGCCTCCGTTCCCGAATAGGCTCGGGATACCCGGTAGCCCTCCCGGGCAAGCGTTTCCTGGAGCATATTTCCAATATGGACATCATCGTCCACGATCAAGATGTGCTTCATGTCCAGCATCCCTCCATACCAGGATTATATTTCCCCGGACCGAATAAAACAAGGCTTTGGAGAGAATGCCAAAGGGGGTTGCCCGGCAACAACCGGGCAACCCCCTTGGCAATGGGGAGAAAAAGGATGGCTTATGGGAACGGCTCCCTTCGCGGCCATGGCGGCCTAGGGATGCCGGCCCGGCAGATTTTTGGCAAAGCAGTTCAGGCGCTCCGCTTCGCAAAGCCCACCCCCAAGGTGGAAGCGAAGGCTTTGGACGTTCTCCCATTCGCAATCCCTGGCAAACTCCCGGCATCCCTTCACCAGGGCCCAGGATTCGCAGGCCCGTACTAAGGCCTTGCCAATGCCCCGGCCCTGAAACGGCTGCTGAACACAGATGCCCTCCAGGTACCCCACGGGGCTGGTGGCGGTTCCCGCCACAGAGTCATGGCGCAAATCATAGTGGGCGAAGCCCACGGGCTTCCCGTTCTCCACAGCCAAAAACAGGGCGGCTTCCCCCTGGGCCAGGGGGGACTCCCATTCCGCTTGCAGCTCCCGGGGGGAATGCCGGGGCCATAGGCATGAGGCCAAGAAGGCCGCTTGCTCAAGCTCCTGAATACTGCCCGCTTTCTGAATCATGGTCCTTCTCCTGCTTTTCCCAATAAATAAAAGAGCCCGGCGGCGCAAAGCGCCGCCGGGAGTGGGTCCAGGGACGAAGCCCCTGGTAGGGGGCGGGGCAAAGCCCCAGCACGTCCCCCGTCCTGCGTCCCCCGTCCTAGAAAACCGGGATCACGCCGTTGGCATAGGCTTCGTTGGTGTTGATGAACTCACGCACCTTTTCGCTCTGCAGCACGCTGCGCAGCGCTTCCACCCAGGCGGCGTCCTCATTCTCGGGGCGAACCACCACGTAGTTGGTATACAGCTTGCCGTTTTCCCCCAGGGGATCCTCCAGGCGCAGGGCGTCCACACCGGGCTTCAGGCCGGCGCCGATGGCGAAGTTGCCGTTGATGACCGCAAAGGTCACGTCGCCCAAAGAGGCGGGGATCAGCTCCGCGTTCATTTCCACGATGCTCAGGTTCAGGGGGTTTTCCACGATGTCCAGCACGGTGAGGCCGTCATCGGGGGTGGTGCCTTCGGGAAGCTTGATGTAGCCCGCTTCCTCCAGCAGCAGCAGGGCCCGGGTCTCGTTGGAAGGATCGTTGGTGACGGCGATGCTGTCGCCCTCGGCGATTTCGTCCAGGGAAGCCTTGGTGCCGGCATAGATGCCGTAGGGCTCATAGTGGACGGGAATGGCGGCCACGAGCTGCTCCGCTTCGGGCACGGTGGCGTTGTAGGCGTTCAGGTAGGGCAGGTGCTGGAAGTAGTTGGCTTGCAGATCCCCGGCGGCAGTGGCGGGGTTGGGGATGGGGTACTCGGTGAACACCTGGATGTCCAGGTCATAGCCCAAAGCAGCCAGATCTTCCTTGATGAATTCCAGGATCTCGGCGTGGGGGCTGGGGGTGGCGCCGATGACGATGGTTTCGTTGGCCAGAGCGGACGTTGCGCCCAGGGCAAGAATGGCAACCAGTAGAACCGCCAAAAGTTTCTTCATGGAAAAGGTCCCCTTTCGTTCTTGTGAATTTATTTTTTCCGATGGTCCAGCCTACGGCTGGATCTCGTACCGGAAACGGTAATCAGCTGCACCAGCAGCACCAGCACGATGCTGGCGGAATACAGTACCTCGAACTTGCGGCTCTGGTATCCCTTGGTAATGGCCAGAGCCCCCAGGCCGCCGCCGCCTGCGGCGCTGGCCATGGCGGTGTACGCCAGAATGGTGGTGAGCACGATGGCCGCGCCGTTCACCAAGGAAGGAATGGCCTCGGGCAGGAGCACCTTGAAGATGATCTGGGCGTGGGTGGAGCCCATGGACTGGGCCGCCTCCAAAATGCCATGGTCCACTTCCTCCAGGGAGCCTTCCACCATCCGGGCCACATAGGGGAAAGCGCTCATGAAAAGGGGGAAGATGATGCTGCGGGTGCCGATGGCCGAGCCCATCACCAGCCGGGTAATGGGGAAGAGCATAGCCAGGAGAATGATGAAGGGAATGGAGCGCAGGAAGTTGATGACTGCGCCCAGAACCGCGTTGAAGCTGGGGGCGGCCAGGATGCCGCCGCGCTTGGTGACCACCAGCAGCACCCCCAAGGGAAGGCCCACGAGATAGGCGAACAGGCCGCTCCAAAAGGTGAGGTACAGGGTGTCCTTGGTGCCCTCCCAAATCACGGGCCAAAGCTGGCTGAAGGTCATGGCAGATGCACCTCCTCTACGGTCAAGCCTACCGCGGCCAGGTAATCCATGATGCGCTTTTGCTCCTGGGCGCTGCCCGGCCGCTGAATGAGCATTTGGCCGTACACCTTTTGGTTGAGCTGGCGCATATCCGCGGAGAGGATGTTCACATCCGCGCCGCACTCCTTCACCAAGCGGCTGATGATGGGCTGGGCCGCCGCCTCGCCGTCAAAGACGATGCGGAGGGCCGGCTGGGGAGGCGTCACATCCTCCTGGGGCAGAATGCCGAAGAGCCGCCGCCCCGCCGCCGATTTGGTGTGGAGGAACACATTGTCCACGGTGCCCTCCTCCACCAGCTTGCCAAAGTCCAGAATCGCCACCTTGTTGCAGATCTGCCGGATCACGGCCATTTCATGGGTAATCAGCACCACGGTGATGCCCATTTTCCGGTTGATCTCCTGGAGCAGCTCCAAAATGGACTGGGTGGTCATGGGGTCCAGGGCGCTGGTGGCCTCGTCGCACAGGAGCATCTCCGGATTGGAGGCCAGAGCCCGGGCGATGGCCACCCGTTGCTTCTGCCCGCCGGAAAGCTGGCTGGGATAGGCGGAGGCCTTCTCCTCCAGGCCGACGATTTCCAGCAGCTCCTTTACCCGCCGGTTGGCCTCCTTGGCGGGGACCCCGGCGATTTCCAGGGGATAGCGCACGTTGCGGGCCACGGTCTTTTGCATCAGCAGATTGAACTGCTGGAAGATCATCCCCATGCGGCGGCGGGTCTGGCGCAATTCCTGGGGGCCCATGGCCAGGATGTTCTTCCCGTCGATGAAGACCTGCCCCTCGGTGGGGGTGTCCAGGCGGTTGAGACATCGGATCAACGTGCTTTTGCCCGCGCCGCTCATGCCGATGATGCCGTAAATATCGCCCTTGTAGATGCTCAGATTGATCTTCTCCAGGGCCTGTACTTCCCCGCCGGGGATGGGATATACCTTGCTCAGCCCGCAGATCTCAATCTGGGGCCGCCCGGGGGAGGCGTCGGGGTTGATCACCGGATGGTCGAAGTTATCGAAGATATCCACGTTGTCTTGCGGCGGCTCTGTCATGGAATACTCCTTTCCCTTGCGTCAGGTATCAAAAAAGCCCGCCTCGCGCAGATGCGAAGCGGGCTTTGGATCACAAATACAGATCAAGCGACGCAACACAAACAGCACGGGCAATCGCACGCGCACATCATGCACATCGACATGGCACATAGGTTCGTCACGGGCGACTCCTCCTTGCTTGGTGTTGGGACACCTTGATTGGAATATACGATATCATAGGTTTGAGGGGCTGTCAACCGTAAATTGCCGGGAGATAGTTTTTTTCTTGTTTTAGATCAGGCTTCGCCCAGGTAGCGCTGCTGCTCCGGGGTGAGGGTATCGATGGAACCCCCCAGGGCGGAAAGCTTGCGCAAGGCCACGTCCCGGTCGATGTCCTGGGGAACGGCGTGGAGGGTGTTGGTCAGGGAGTGACCCTCCAGGGCCACCCGCCGGGCGCAGAGGGCTTGCAAGGCAAAGCTCATGTCCATGATCTCCGCCGGGTGCCCGTCCCCCGCGGCCAGGTTCACCAAGCGGCCCTGAGCCAGCAGATAGACGGTTTTGCCGTTTGGCAGCAAAAAGCCCTCGATGTTGTTTCGCACGGGGAAGGAGCTTTGGGCCAGGTCCCGCAGGCCCGCCACGTCCACCTCAACGTCAAAATGCCCGGCGTTGGAGAGCAGCGCCCCTTCCTTCATGGTGAGCATATGCTCCGGACGGATCACGCCGTGGCAGCCGGTGACGGTGATGAAGCAGTCCCCCAAAGGCGCGGCCTCCTCCATGGGAAGCACGGTAAAGCCGTCCATCACGGCCTCAATGGCGCGGATAGGGTTGACCTCGGTGACGATGACCTTGGCCCCCAGGCCCTTGGCCCGCATCGCCACGCCCTTGCCACACCAGCCGTAGCCGCAGACCACCACCGTGCTGCCCGCCACAGTCAGGTTGGTGGTACGCATGATGCCGTCCCACACGCTTTGGCCGGTGCCGTAGCGGTTGTCAAAGAGGTGCTTGCAGTCCGCGTCGTTAATGTTGAACATGGGGAAGCGGAGGGTACCGCTTTGGGCCCGGCTTCTCAGGCGCAGCACCCCGGTGGTGGTCTCCTCGCAGCCGCCCCGCAAATTCGCGGCCCATTCGGGGTGCTCCTCGTGGAGGATGTGTACCATATCGCCGCCGTCGTCGATGATCACGTCCGGCTTTGAGGACAGGGCCCGGTAGAGGAAATCCCGGTATTCTTCCTGGGTGCAGCCATGGGTGGCGTAAACGCATACGCCGCTTTCGGCCAGGGCGGCGCACACATCGTCCTGGGTGGAGAGGGGATTGGAGCCGGTGGCGAACACCCGGGCTCCGCCCTGGTGCAGCACCTGGGCCAGGTAGGCGGTTTTGGCTTCCAGATGGATGGACAGGGCCACGGTCAGCCCCGCAAAGGGCTTCTCCCGCTCAAACTCCGCCGCGATGCCTTCCAGCACCTTCATGTGCCGCTTCACCCATTGGATTTTTTGCTCACCGGCGGGGGCCAAAGATGCGTTTTTGATGATGGAATCCATATCGCGCCTCCATGTTCTTTGGAATTTCGCTGCCAGCTGGAGAGAAACACTGTTTTTATTATAGAATAGGGAGCGCGGGATGGCAAGGGATAAAGAAAAAAGGCGGCTGAGCCGCCTTGGATGGCCTTTTGGAAGGTTATTGAAGCATCGCCTTGATGGCGTCCTTGCTTCTGGCGCCAACGGCCTGCTGGGCAACTTTACCCCCCTTGAACACGATCAAGGTGGGAATGCTGAGCACGTTATAGCGGGCGGCCAACTCCGGCGAGTGATCCACATTGATCTTGTAGACCTTGTAAGCGTCGCTTTCCTCCGCGAGCTGCTGCACCAGCGGAGCCACCATCTTGCAGGGCCCGCACCAATCCGCATAAAAGTCGACTAAAACGGGCTTATCGCTTTGGAGCACCTCGGACTCAAATTTATCTTGGGTAATCTCTACGACTGCCATAACCAGACTCCTTTCGTTTGCCTTAGTTCTATGATACCCAAAGGGTTGTCATGCGAATCCTTTTTTTCAAAACCCAGGGAAATCCTTACAAAGACGCCAAGGCGCTTTTGCACCCGCTGGCCCCGGAGCTGGAGCTCAGGGGGCCGATGCGGTAGGAAAACATCACGCTGCTGTTGGGGAAGCGCTGGTAGAATTGGCGTTTGATGCGCTCCATCACCATGCGCCCGCTTTCGTTGTTCACCGTAGGCAAGAGCAACGCATACTGGGATGGGTTGAAGTGGGTGATGGTGTCTCCCTTGCGCAGATTTCCCTTGAGCACCTCCCCAAGCCCCCTCATGATATCGTCCAGCTTCAGGGGATTCAAGGGCTCGCCATCCATGCTGGTGATCATGACCATGCCAATGTACATGCTGGTGCCCAACCGCTCCAGGTTACGCATTTGGAGGTTGAAGATATCCCGGAAAACGGCGTACTCGCATTCAAAGGCGCCGTGAGCTTCGCCATACTCCTGCAATTCGGAACGGATGCAGTCGATGTTCATCTCCAGGGTGTCGCTGGCCTGGATGATCTGCTTATAGAACTCCTGGATGCCCTCGGGGGGCTTTACGCCCAGGTAACGGAAATGCATGTTGGTCACATGCTTATACTGCATCAAAGCCTCGTTGTTGCGGTTGGTCTTGACCAGGGCATGCATCAATTCCAGGTGGATGCGTTCGTCAAAGGGATCAATTTCCAGGGCGAAGCGGCAGGTTTGGATGATCTCCTCATGCCGGCCTGCGGCCTTGAGCAGGTCCAAATAGGCGTACACGATGCGGATATACTGCCCGTGAAGGCGCACGCTGCGGCTGATGATCCAGTCATCCTGGTCGCTGCCCACCAGCAGATCGCCGTTATACAGCGCCAGCACATTCTCGAACATCGCGCCGGTTTCCGGCGTCAGGGCGGTGCAGCCCTCCAGATTTTTGGCAAGCTCCTCAAAATCGGACAGGTCCAGGGAGAGATTCTCCAGCAGATTGAACTGGTAGCCGCCCCGGGTGGCTATAATGCAGCCGCCCAGGCCGTCGCTGCACTGGTTCAGGATGGTGCGGAAGCGGCTGACCAGGGTCTTCAGGGCATTTTCGGGATTGCTGCTCTCCTCATTGGGCCAGAGCGCCTCAATGAGCTTGTAGTTGGGCACGGGGGTTTCATGCTTTAAAATCAAATATTGCAAAAGAGCCACGCCCTTTTTGGACTTGGCTACAAGCTGGTCAAAGCATTGGTCGTTGACAAAGATACTGAATCCGCCGAACATACAAATACGGATCTGGTCTGCCATGAAAGTCCTCCTTAGCGAGCAGCATACCGTTGGTTGTATTTTCGTCCTTTACCAGGAGGGAATGGGAATTTATGGTTACAAAAATACGACAAACGTATTATAACAAGATAAGAAAGGTGTTGCAAGCTTTTACAAGAAAAAGAAGCAATTTTTATGCAAAATTCTTTTTGATTTTGCTTCAAGGTGACCAATTAACGGGAAATATATTCCCACTTGTCCACGGAAAACACCCCCTGGGTGAGCACGCGGAGGCTGGGAATCACCGGAAGGCTCATGAAGCTGAGGGTCATGAAGGGGTCTGCGCCTTTGTCCACCCCAAGGGAGGCCGCGCAGACCTTGAGCCGCTCCATGGACTGGTTGACACTCTCCAGCGGCTCCAGGCTCATGAGCCCGGCCAGGGGTAAGGACAGCTCATCCAGGATTTGGCCGTTTTCCGCAATGGCGATGCCGCCGCCCATGGCCGCCACCCGATTTGCGGCGCAGGCCATTTCCTCGTCGGCGCAGCCCACCACGATCAGGTTATGGCTGTCGTGGGCGATGCTGGTGGCGATGGCGCCCCGGCGAAGGCCGTAACCTTTCAAATATCCCACACCGATGTGCCCCGTGCCCCGGTGTCTTTCCAGCACGGCGATTTTCAGCACGTCCTTGCTGACGTCCGTCCCCTGGGCCATGCCGCCGTCCAAGGTGATGATCTGCCCCGGAACCATCTGGAGCAGCCCCGCAGGCTCGGTCCGGGCAAAGCTTTGGGCATCAAAAGCCGCCATGTGGAAGGAATGGAGCACCTTTTCCGTCAGGGCCGGGTCCACCTGGGGGTGGGCCGCAGACACGCCCTGTCCGTCGAATACTTGCACGCCGTCCTTCCAAACTTTCTGGACGGAGAAGTCCTCCAAATCCCCAAGCAGGGCGATGTCCGCCGCGTAGCCGGGGGCCAGGGCGCCCCGCCCCGCCAGGCCGAAGGCATTGGCAGCGTTGAAGCTGGCGCAGGTCAGCGCCAGGATGGGGTCCACGCCCCGGCGCACCGCCTCCCGGACGATGAAGTCCAGGTGGCCGCGCTCAAGCAAATCCTCGGGATGCTTATCGTCGGTGACGAACAGGCAGCGGCGGGCAAAGGGCTCCTTCAGCAGGGGGAGCAAGGCCTCAAGGTTTTGGGCGGCGGTGCCCTCCCGGATCATGATCCATTGCCCCAGGCGCAGCTTCTCCAGGGCCTCCTGGGCGGTGGAGCACTCATGGTCGCTTAAAACGCCGCTGCCTACGTAGGCGCACAGGGCGGCCCCGGACAGGCCCGGCGCGTGGCCGTCCACCCGCTTGCCGCAGGCCTCGGCGGCAGCAATTTTTGCCAGCACATCCTCGTCCCCCGCCAATAGGCCGGGGAAGTTCATCATCTCCGCCAAGCCCAGCACCTTGGGGTCGGTGAGGTACGGGGCGATGTCCTGGACGGTGAGGACCGCCCCGCTTTCGTCCTGGGGGGTGGCGGGCACGCAGCTGGGGATCATGAACCATACGTCCAGCGGCAGCCCCTGGGAGGCCTGGAGCATGTACTGGATGCCGTCCAGCCCCATGACATTGGCGATCTCATGGGGATCCGCCACCACGGCCCCCGTACCGTGGGCCACCACAGCCCGGGCGAACTCCGCCGGGGAAACCAAGGAGCTTTCCAGGTGGATGTGGCCGTCGATAAAGCTGGGCACCAGCCATTTGCCCTTCACCGAAACCTCCGTGACCCCCTGGTAGGAGCCGATCCCGGCGATGCGGCCCTCGGCGATGGCGATATCGCCCTGCTCCCAGGCCTGGGCAAAGACGTTCAAAAAGGTGGCGTCCTTCAAAACCAGGTCGGCCTTTTCCAAGTTTTGGGCCACGCGGAGGAGGCGTTGCTTTTGCCGGATCGCCTGGGAAAGCGGAATGGACATATAGATACACCTTCCTTGCGGATAGAGTAGGGGATGGCGGGGGTGAATCGGCGCTCTTTGCGGATTTGCTTGTGCCTATAGCCTACGCCAGGAGGAAGAAGTTGTCAAGCGCCTTTGCGGGACAAATCAAAGGGAGTGGCAGATGGCCGCGCATAGCTTTTTTTTCCTTTGACAAACTATGGAAGGGAACGGAAGGGAAGGAATGGCTGATGAACTACTATTTGTTGTTTCTCTCTTTGTACACCCTGTGCATTTTTCCCTCGGGCCTGTGGGTGGAGCTTCGCCTGGGAAAAGGGATGACCTATTCCCTGCGGCTGGGCTTGCCCTGGCTGGGGCCGGGCAAGAAGGGCGGCCTGGGGGAAAGGGCTTGGAGGAAGGGAATCAAGGAGCTGGGGCAGGAGGATGACCCCCAGGAGGATTTGGGAAAATCCCTGCTGGGCATCAGCCCGGCGTTGCTGAGGGCGCTTTTGTCCCGGGAGGTATGGCGCAGCGCCCGGCGGCTGCTGGACCGGGGCAAGATTTGGCTGTACGTCCGCTGCGCCTTTCCAGACGCGGCAGCTACCGCCCTGACCTACGCCTCCGTGAACACGCTGCTGGAATTTTTGCGTCGCAAGGGGTTGGGCCGCCTGGACCTGGACGCGAAAACTGAGTTGAGCTTTGAGGGAGAGGGCAGCTATGTGGCGGTGCGTGGAATATTCATCCTTCGATTGGGAAGCATAGCCTTGTTGACGGCCTATGTGACGCTGCGCACGATCAGGATCATGGTCCGCCACAGGGCCCGGGAGAAGGAGAAGAATGGTTTTCATTTGAAGGAGGGGCAATATGCAACATCCCATCGATAACATGATGCAAACCACCATGGAGAGCATCCGCAGCATGGTGGACGTGAACACGGTCATCGGGTCCCCTGTGCTGGGAAGCAAGGGCACCACGATTATCCCCGTATCCAAGGTGAGCTTCGGCTTTGTGGCGGGAGGCGGGGAATACACCACCCAGGAGCGCCAGCGCAACCACGCGGAAGGCGCCGAGGGTTTCCCCTTTGCCGGAGGCACCGGGGCGGGGGTTTCCGTGCAGCCGGTGGGCTTTTTGGTGGTGGGGGAGGGCACCGTGAAGATGCTGCCCGCCCAGTCCTCCAGCCCCATGGAGCGCATTGTGGAGCTGCTGCCCCAGATGCTGGAGGATTTCAAGAGCCAGGAGAAGGAAAAGCAGGGGGAGGGGGAGAAGCGCAGGCCCTTTGAGCGGTATGTCTCCCGCCGGGAGGGTGGCCGTTTCTCCTCCGATCCTGAGGATCTGGAGGAGGAGGAAGAATCCCAGTTATGAGATCCATCGACAAGGCGAAATCCTTCCTGTTGCTGGTATTCTGCACGGCCATGGCCCTTTTCAACGGCCATGCCAAGGCGGAGGAAGTGGGGGAGGCTGTGGAGACCGGGGCGAAGGCGTCGGTGCTGATCGAGAGCAAAACCGGCGCGGTGCTGCTCAGGGAAAACGAAAATCAAGCCATGCCCATGGCCTCCACCACCAAGGTGATGACGGCCCTGATGGCCTTGGAATACGGCAAGCTGGACGATATGGTGACGGTCTCCCGCAACGCCTTCGGAGTGCCGGGCACCAGCATCTACCTCTCCCAGGGGGAGCGGATCACCTTGCGCGACCTGGTATATGGCCTGATGCTGGCCAGCGGCAACGACGCCGCGGTGGCCATCGCGGAGCACCTGGGGGGCACCGTGGAGGCCTTCTGCCAGCGCATGACCCAGCGGGCCAGGGAATTGGGATGCGAAAAGACGGTGTTTGTGAACCCCAACGGGCTGCCCGCTCCAGGGCACCAGACCACCGCCTACGAGCTGGCGCTGATCGCCCGGGAAGCCATGAAGCATGAGGAGTTCCGGACCATTGTCAGTACCCAGAGGGCCTCGATTCCCTGGGAGGGGCGCAGCTACGACCGGATTTTGAACAACAAAAACCGCCTCCTTCGGGAATATGAGGGGGCCACGGGCATCAAGACCGGCTACACCAAGGCCGCGGGCCGCTGCCTGGTTTTTGGGGCCAGGCGGCAGGGCCTGGAGGTCATCGGCGTGGTGCTCAACTGCGGCGACTGGTTTGAGGAAGCCAAGCGCATCATGGACAAGGGCTTTGCCACCTATGAGGCGTTTATCGCCTTTGAGGAAGGGGAGATGGTCCGGGCGCTGCCGGTGGAGGGCGGCCAGCAGGACACCGTGGCGATTTATGCCCAGGGAGGCCTCTCGGCCCCGGTGCGCAAAGGCCTGCGGGCGGACCTGGAGTTGGAGCTGCCCGACAGCCTCCCGGCGGGCATGCTGCCGGGAACCCCGGTGGGCGAGGCCCGGCTGATGCTGGGGGAAAGGGTCGTCGCCCAAACACCCTTGGTGGTGGGTGAGCTGGTAGCGGAGCAGGACTTCGGCTTTACGCTGGATCGGATGCTGCGCCAGTGGGTAAGCTATCAAACCCTGGCGCAATAGGCGTGGCGCTTTTGGGGGAACGCCAAGGACATCTTGTATTTTTTGTTGTTTTTTGATATGCTTGCCTCACGCGGGGCAGAGGCTGCCGAAAGCCGAATTTGCCTCCCCCGCGGGGAGCCAAGTATGCTGACCATCCTTCCGCCCAACGAAGAGACGATAGAGCGCCTGAACCAACCCGACGCCCGCTTTTTAGCGGGCGAAATGGTTCAGGTCCGTGTCACCCGAAAAGGCTTTTTGCCGGAATACATCCCCCTGGGAACGGCCCAGTGGCGGCAGCACCCGGTTTCCTCGTTGGTGACCCGGGAAACCCTAAGGCAGCATGACGATTGGGCATGCTTTTTTGCGTTTTTGGAGGACCGCTTTGTGGGGCAGTTGGCGGCGGCGCCGGAGGAGTTTGGGCTTTGCAAGCTGCTGGATATACGGGTGGACTCCTCCCACCGCAGGCAAGGGGTGGGAACCGGCCTGCTGAACGCCTGTGTGGATTGGGCTTTGAAAAAGGGACGAAAGGGCGTTGCCGCGGAGGTCAGCGATGAAAACCCGGTGGCATGCCAGTTCTTTCAAAGCCAGGGCTTTACCCTGGGCGGCGTGGACAAGCTGAGGCATTTCGCAGACCCCCGGCAGGCGGAAAAGCCCGCCGCCCTGAGGGATAGCGTTTTGACTTTCTATCGGTTTTTTGACGGGGTGAAACGATGAGATTGCAAAAGTACCTGGCCTCCTGCGGCGTGGCCTCCCGCCGGGCCGCGGAACAGATGATTGCCCAGGGCCGCGTCACCGTGGACGGGGAGGCCGTCACCGCCATGGGTACCCAGGTGGAGGAAGGGCAGCGGGTTTGCGTGGACGGCAAAGAGGCCGTTCCCGAAGGCCAAAAATACTATGTGATGTACCACAAGCCCGCCGGGGAGGTCACCACGGCCAGCGACCCCCAGGGCCGGGCTACGGTGCTGGATAAGTTCGCGGACTTTCCCGCCAGGCTGTACCCTGTGGGCAGGCTGGACTATGACAGCGAGGGGCTGCTGCTGCTCACCAACGACGGAGAGCTGACCGAGCGGATGCTCCACCCCTCCGGCGAGGTGGAGAAGGTCTACCTGGCCCGGGTCAGCAACCAGGTCACGGAGGCGGAGGCCCGCTGCCTGGAAACGGGCGTGATGGTGGAGGGCAAGCGGACCGCCAGGGCCAAGGTGAAGCTGCTGGGGGTAAAGGCAATGTACACGGATATGCTCATCACCATCCATGAGGGGCGCAACCGGCAGGTCCGCAAGATGGTGGAGCAGGTGGGGCACCAGGTGGTGCTGCTGCGGCGGATCCGCTTCGGCCCCTTAAAGCTGGGGGAGCTCCCCAGGGGGATGTGGCGGGAGTTAACGCAGGAGGAGTTGCTTGCGGTCCGCAAGCTCTGATTGACAAAGGAGGGCAGTGCGATGGCGAAGAAAAAGGGCGTTATGGATTTTGTACAAAACCTGTTGGGAGATAACGACCTGATGGAAACGGTGACGGACGCGCTGGGCGGTGGGAATAACGCCGGAGGGAAGGAAGAGGGCGGCTTGCTGGACAGCCTCGGCGGCGTTTTTTCCGGCGGCGGAAATAATGCCGGAAAGAAGGAAGAGGGCGGCCTGCTGGATACCCTCACCGACGCTCTTTCTGGCGGCGGCAATAATGGCGGCGGGAAAGAAGAGAGCGGCCTGCTGGATAGCCTTGGTGATATTTTTTCCGGAGGCGGGGAGGAAGGCGGGCTGATGGATGCCTTGGGCGGCCTGTTGGGCGGGCTGGGCCAGAGCCCAAGCGGTAAAGGGAAAAAGCCTAAGTCCACAGGGAAGAAGTCCGCTTCTTCTGGGAAAAAGCCGTCCGCTTCGGCGAAAAAACCCGCGTCCTCCGCGAAAAAGCCTACCACTTCCGCCAAGAAACCCGCTTCCTCGGGAAAGGGGAAGGCGGCTTCTGCCAAGACCACCGCTTCTTCCACAAAGAAGCCCGCATCCACGGCAAAGAAACCCGCTTCCTCCGCCAAGAAGCCCGCTTCCTCGGCAAAGGGAAAGGCAGCTTCTGCCAAGACAGCCGCTTCCTCCACGAAGAAGCCCGCATCTGCGGCAAAGAAGCCCGCTTCCTCCACCAAGACTACCGCTTCCTCCACGAAGAAGCCCGCATCCACGGCAAAGAAGCCGGCTTCCTCCGCCAAGACCACAGCTTCCTCTACGAAGAAGCCCGCATCTGCGGCAAAGAAGCCCGCTTCCTCCACCAAGCCTGCTGCATCCGCAGCTAAGAAGCCAGCCGCTTCCACCGTGAAAAAAACCGCCGCTTCCGCTAAGAAGCCCACTTCCTCCGTAAAGGAAAAGGCGAATTCCGCCAAAGAGACCGCCAAGGCCAAGACCGGCTCGGCCGCTTCTGCCTCGGCAAAGGCGGCCTCCGGCAAGGTCAAGTCCGCCGCCTCCAGCGCCAAAGCCAAGTCCACAGCCCCCAGGGCAAAGGCGCCGGCGGGCAAGGCCCCCGGCAAGTAAAAGCCGTTTGGGAGGGGAAAAGGAAGAATGGGAGCCTATGAAGCCTGGTGCGCGCAAAAGCACAAGCTCCGCCAAAGCATTCAGGAGGCGGAGGACGGAGGCGGCATCGCCTACGCGGTGCGGCACGCCCTGGCCCAGGTGGAGCAAAGCACCATGGCCCGGCAAAGCGACGACCTTTTGCGGCAGCAAACGGGAATTCTGTTTAGCTGCTGCAAAACCTCGGCCAGCCTGCTGGACGTATCGGTGACCACCACCGCGTGGCTTCCCCAACGGGAGGCCGCGCCAAAGAAAAGCCCTATGGCCGGGACCCTCTGGACCGCCGCCGCGCTGGTTCAGGTGGCGGCGGGGCTGTATGCCTATGCCAATGGGCTCTGGTTCCTGTGGATTCCCATGGCGGCGGTGCTGGCCGCCGCCATGGGGGCTTGGCTTCTGGGAAAAAGGCGCAAGAAGGAAGAGCCCATGGACCAGGTAAAGGTGACCCTGCGGCCGGATGAGGAGAAGCTCTTTCGGGTGCTGGACGCCCAAACCCAGGCCATTGACCGCTATATCAATGATTTCATCTACCTCAACGAACAGCACGCCGCCCAGGAGGCCGCGCCGGAGGGCAAGATGCTGGCCCGGGTGGCGGACATGCTGGAAGCTCTTTATGAATACGACGACGGGACAGGGGAAGCGGCCCAGGCCGCCGCGGAGCGGATGCTGGACTCCATGGGCTTGGGCGCTATGCCCTATACCCCTGAAAACAGGCACCTGTTTACCGTTTTGCCCAGCAAGGACCGGACCAAGACCATGATCCCCGCCATCGTCGCCAAGGACGACCACCGGCTCCTGCGCCGGGGGGTGGCGGCGGTGAGGATGGAGGAAAGGGAAGAGGAGGCCTTGCCATAAAGGGGCTGTGACCCGGAGGAAGCCCCAGGGCAGGGGAGGGAAGCGCATGCGTTTTATCGGCTTTGATATGGGCGACGGCGAAAGCGCCGTGGCGGTTTTTCAGCAGGGCTCGGGAATTGAACCCATCGTGGTGCCCATCGCGGGAAGCAGGAGCTTGCTGTCCGCGGTGGGCAAGCTGCATGGGGAGATTGTGGTGGGGGAAAGGGCCTATACGGATGCCCTGGCCGAGGACCTGTCCGTGCGCTTTAAGAGCCGTTTCACCTATGATCCGGCCTCCTACGATACGGTGGTGCTCTTCGCCAAGGGCGTGCGCAAGGCCCTGGAGGAGGCTTCAGCCCTTTTGGAGGGGGATGTGCTTGTGGTGGGCTGCCCGGCGGGCTGGAACGCCGCCAGCCGCAGGCGTTACCATGACCTGCTTTTGCGGGCGGGCTTTCGGGAGCCCCAGGTGATTTCGGAATCCCGGGCCGCGTTCCTGTACGCCAAGTATGCCAAAACCGTCGCCTTGGATATTGACGTGCTTACCGAAAGCGCGCTGGTGATCGACATCGGCAGCTCCACTTTGGATTTTGCCTACATCGTGGACGGCCGGGAGACCGGGGTGGGCACCTTCGGGGAGATCCAGTTGGGGGGCGGCCTGCTGGACGCGGAGCTGCTGCGCAGGGCCGTGCAGCGGAGCCGCCAAAGGGAGGAGCTGAAAAGGGTCTTTGCGGAAAGCAAGAGCTGGCACAGCTACTGCGAGATCCAGGCCCGCAAGGTGAAGGAGCAGTATTTCACGCAAGAGGCTGCGGACCCCGGGGCTGTGGTGAAGAAGCAGGTGCGGGTATGGTATGACGGGGTCCAAAGGCTGCCTTTGGAGCTGGATGCCCAGGAAGCGGCGGACCTGGTGCGGACCCCCTTGGAGGCGCTGAACGGCCTGAGCTTTTCCCAGGCGCTCCACAACGCTTTGACCCACGCCAGGCAGGTGACCCGGAGCAATCCGCCCAAGGTGGTGCTGCTCACCGGCGGAGCCTCCCGCATGGGTATGTTCCAGGCCCAATGCCGGGAAATTTTCGCGGACGCGGTGGTGGTCTCCTGCCCGGAGCCGGAGTTTTCCATCGCCAAGGGGCTGGCCTACGCGGGCTGGATCGATGAGAATATGCGGGCCTTTCGCCAGGCCGTGGCCGGGCAGGTGACGGATGAAAAGGTATCCGCCATTGCCCGGGAGGCCTTGCCTTTGCTGACCCCTGGGGTGGTGGACGCCTTAGTGGAGCTGGCGCTGCGGGAGGTGGCGATTCCCACCGTATCCCAATGGAAGAGGGGGGATATTGAAACCCTTCAGGACATGACCGCGCTTTTGCAGTCCAGGATGGAGCAGGTCTTGCGCTCCCCCATGGCCCAGGAAGCCCTGGAGCCGGTGATTGCGGACTGGGTGCGGGGCCTCACGGGGAAGCTCCAGGCCATGGTGGACCCCATCTGCGACCAGTACCAGGTGCCCAGGCGGGAGATGCGGCTTTCCTTTTCCCAGCGGGGGGATACGGGCAAGGTAGCCATTGAGGCCAAGGAGCTGATGGGCTTTCCGCTGATCGGCGCGCTGATGAGCATCATCACCAGCGTGGTCAGCGCCTTGCTCTGCGGCGGAAGCGGGGTGGCGCTGATCGCCGCCGGGCCCCTGGGCTTTGTGGCGGGCCTGGCGTTGGGCGCTGTGATCGGGGCCCTGGGCTGGGGCGCGGTGTCCGGCGCGCTGATGAAGGCCAAGCTGCCCTGGGTCCTGCGCCAGATGAATGTGGAGAAGCGGCTCAGGAGCGAGGGCGTGAAAAGAAGCCTGCGGGACGCCCTCACCAAGGAGACCGCCCCTCAAAACAGCGAATTTGCGAGGCAGGTGGTGGAGGGCTTCACCCAGTCCTTTCAGCAGTATTTGCGCCAAGTGACCCAGGCGGCAGAGATTCCCATTCAATAGGCAAGGGAGGAATCAGGATGGCGCTTCAGCTTCCGGCATACGGTGCCAGCATCGTATCCTTGATGAATTCGCTGCTGCGGCATTATGGCGTGCCCCCCTTTCATTCAACCTTGGACATTCTGGACCGGCGGCTTGAAAAGGGCTTCCGGAATGTGGCGCTGCTGGTGTTTGACGGCCTGGGCGCGAACATTCTGCAAAAGCATCTAAAGCCGGATGGATTTTTCGCCAAGCACAGGGCCGGAACGATCATGAGCATCTACCCTTGCACCACCACCGCGGCCATTACCACCTTCGCCAGCGGCCTGTCCCCCCTGGAGCATGGCTGGATCGGCTGGTCCTGCTATTTTAAGGAGGTGGACGCCTGCGTGGATTTGTTCAGCGGCAACCTCTCCGGCATCGCGGAAGGGGCGCCCGCGGCCCAGGAGCATATCGCCTACCGGTACCTGGGTTTTGAAACGGTCTTGTCCCGCATTCAGGAGGCCGCCCCACAGGTGAAGGCGGTGGGCGTATCCCCCTTCGCGGAGTATTACGCGGATACCTGCGAGGGCATCTGCCGGCAGGTGGAAGCCCTTTGCCGCCAGCCGGGAAGGAAGTTCATCAGCGCGTATCACTTTCAGCCGGACAAGCTGATGCATGAGCTGGGCATTGGGGATAAGCGGATCGGGGATATGGTCAGAAGGTACGAGGAGCGGGTCCTGAGGATGGCAAGGGAATTGGAGGATACGCTGCTGATCGTCACGGCGGACCATGGCATGACGGATATGACCATGAAGTTCGTGGAGGATTTTCCGAAAATCGCGGAGTGCCTGCGGCATCCCATCTCGTTAGAGCCCAGGTGTTGCGGCCTCTTTGTGAAGGAGGAGTACCAGGAGGCGTTCCCCAGGCGCTTTGGGGAGGCCTTTGGGGATCATTTTCTTTTGCTGACCCGGGAGGAGTTTCTGGGCCGGGGCTTTCTGGGAGAAGGCGAAGCGCATCCCAAGGTGCGGGATTTTGTGGGGGATTATATGGCCCTGGCGACTTCGGACATAGGCCTGTGGCGCAGGAACAACCATGGAAAAGGGCATGACTTCAAGGCGGGCCATGCGGGGCTGCGCCGGGAGGAGATGGAGGTGCCTTTGATTTTGGCGGAGTGCGGGGAAGCCTAGGGGAAGCGGAGCTTCCCTTTTTATTTGCCCTTCATCCACCGGTAGGGCCCTTGGTACAGCGCCGCAAATACCGGCCATCCCAAAGAGATGGCGGCGCAAAAGCACTTTTGCACCCAAGGTAACCCCGGAGGAATGGGGGAGGATCGGATCAGGCGGCAGGCGGATTTGCGCGCTTCCCGGGCCCAGGGCTCTTCCCGGGTGGCGGCGGGGGCGGCCAGCAGCTCCTCCAAGAGCCAGATGGCGTTTTGCACGGCAAAGCGGCGCATGGCCGGCAAGGAGGAGGGGAAGGACTGGGCCACCAGGCGGGACATGGCCTGGCAGGCGTCCAAAGAGGTGACTTTGCGCGGGCTGAGGCCGGAGGCCATGGCCCCGCCTTGGCCGATCACATAGCGGTGCACCACCACGGGAAGGTAGGCCAGCCGCCGGGCCGTTTGAAGGTAGCCGAGCAAAAACAGCATATCCTCGTAGACGCAAATGCCCTCCCGGTAGCGCAAGTCCTGGAGCTTTTCCCGCCGGAGCAGCTTGCCATGGAGATGCCCTCCAAAGGGCTGGCCGGAAAAAACGGTATGAACCGCCTCGTCGGGGGCCATGAGCCGGGGCGCGGGCTGGAGGGAACCGCTGTCCTGGGAGGGCAAGGGCGGGCTGGAAGGAAGGGGCTTCCCTTCCTCGTCCTCAAAAAGCAGATGCCCCACCGCCACGTCCGCCCCGGTATCCTCCAGCAGGCGGCTGAGCGTCTCCAGAGCGTGGGGCTCCAGAAGATCATCGCAATCCAAAAAGGCCAGATACTTGCCCTTGGCCTTGTCCATGCCCAGGTTTTTGACGCGGCTCACCCCTCCGTTGGGGAAGGAGAGGGCCTGAAAGCGGGCGTCCTTGGCCCTGTAGGATTCCAGCAGGGCGGCGGTGCCGTCGGTGGAGCCATCGTTCACCACGATGCATTCCCAAAGGGAAAAGCTCTGGGCCAGAACGCTATCCAGGCACCGGGCCAGGGTTTTTTCCCCATTGTACACAGGCACAATGACGCTGATGACCGGCTCCATAGCCCCACCGCCCCTTCCGTCCCCTTCCCAAGAAGGCCGTTCACAATAAGCACAGTCTACATGATTTGGGCGGTTTTGGCAATTCCCCCGGCAGGAGAAAGGGCGCCGGAGGCGAAATCATGGGGGAAAGAACCGAAGGGGGAATGCCCGTGATTCAGGTACACAAGGACGGCGCGTGGATGCGCATTGACCCGGTGGGAGCGCAGATGACCGCCTATTGCGACAAAAAGGGGAAGCAGCGCCTTTGGAGCGGCGATCCTGACCTGTGGGACAAGGTGGCCCCGATTCTGTTTCCGGCCATTGGGGCCATCAAGGGCGGCCAGGTGCGCTTTGCCGGAAAGGCCTATCCCCTTTCCAGGCATGGCTTTGTCCGGGAGGCGGCCTTTGAGGTCCGGGAGGTGGGGGAGGACTTCTGCGTGCTGGCGCTGCGGGATTCCCAGGAGACCCAACAGCAATATCCCTTTTCCTTCGCGCTCACCGTGACCCACCGCCTGCTGCCGGAGGGCTTCGTAACGGAGATGGAGGTGGAAAACACCGGCAGCCAGCCCATGCCCTTTGCGCTGGGGGGCCATCCCGGCTTTGCCTGTCCCATGGAGGAGGGGGAGGCCTTCAGCGATTACATCGTGCGCTTTGAGAAGCCCGAGGAGGGCAGAAGCTTGCTGTGCATGCCCCACGGCCTTATCACCGGGGAGGAGACCCTCCCGTTGGGGCCGGACAACCGGACCCTGGCGCTGCGCTATGAGGACTATGACCGGAAGGACACGCTGATTTTTGCGGGACTGCGCAGCCGCAGCGTGGAATTGGTCCACAGGGAGACCGGCAAGGGCCTCCGCTTTTCCTTCCCCAACAGCCCTGTGCTGGCCCTGTGGACCATGCCCCACCGGCACGCCCCCTACCTGTGCCTGGAGCCCTGGAACGGGCTGCCCGCCTTTGCTGATGAAACCGGAGATTTTGAGGATAAGCCCTACCACGTCACGCTGGGGGCCGGGGAGAGGTTCTCCCTGGCGTACGGCATGGAGGTACTGGA
>JAYFPK010000018.1:0-5117 GCA_034927815.1 Candidatus Limiplasma sp. | reverse complement strand
TGACCGAGGCGGAAGCGAAGCCGTAAGAGACGGATTACCAAACCGGGGCGGACGTCCAAGTGGCGTCCGCCTCTTTGATGCGGGGTGAAAGCATGGCATCCGACTACTGGCGCGAACGGGCCGAGGCAGACATGGACGCGGTGCAGGATGCCGCCGAGGTCCGCATTCGGCGTCTTGGCAGAGCTCATCTCCAGGCGGCCCGGGACCTGGAAGCCCAGGTGCAAAAAATCATCGGAAAATATGCCCAGCGCATGAACCTTACCCGGGAGGAAGCAGAGCGTTTTTTGCGAGCGCCTTACGATGAGGACAGCAGGGCTTACGGCTACCGTATGACCCGGGCCGAGGCCCTGAAACAGGCTGCCCAGGAGCAGGCGAAGAAGCTGGCGGACTTGGAGCGCCGGGAGATGAAGGCGCAATGGGATTACGCGGCCAAGGAGAGCGCCCGCCGGGCGGGAGATATGCTGAAAAACATGGGAGCGGGTACCGGCTTTGTTTCGCCGGATGCCGGAGGCGTGACGCGCGCGCTGAACACCCGGTGGGCTGGGAAAAGCTATTCGGACAGAATCTGGGCCAATACCGCTATGCTGGCCGAAACCTTGGAGAAGGAAGTGACCGCCGCGTTTTTGAGCGGCAAAAGCAACGCGGCCATCGCCCAAGCCATCACCGAGCGCTTTGGCGTGGAGTTCCGCCAGGCAGAACGGTTGGTGCGCACGGAAACCGCATATGTGAATAATCAGGCGGCTTTGGACAGCTACCGGGCGGCGGGAGCGAAAGAAGTGGAATTCCTGACCGCCAGGGACAGCAAGACCTGCACGGTATGCGCGCCGCTGAATGGGAAAGTGATACCCATTGAGGCGGCGGTGGTTGGAGAAACCATAGGCCCGATCCACCCCTGGTGCCGGTGCGGGGTGGTGCTGTCAGAGGCGGAAGGAGAACGGCTGTTAGGCGGCGCGGAAGAAAATATGTTGCAGGTTGCGACGAAGCAAGGTATACTGGGCCCAGAGGAGGCCGGGTCAACATTGATAAACGAAAGAAATCGTGGTATAATAGATGTGGAGATTGACGAGCTGACACCCTGCCTGCGGAAACTCTCCACTGGGGAGATTGTGCAAACGACCGTAGAACAGATTGGCTCCCAAACTACTGACTTTAGCGGCTGGTTTTTCGACTGGAGTGTGGAGGCGAAGAACAATCCCGCAGGGATCTACGGCTTGTTCGCGAACGGGGATACTAGGCTTCAAGGGATTGTGTCTATTGATCGGCACGGTGGGAAGGGAGCGGAGGTTCGTCTTGTGGAATCCGCATATTACCACAAGTACGATTTTGCAGAATACGAGGGAATCGGCGGTCACCTGTTTGCTGAAGCCGTAAAGCAAAGCCGGGAAAGCGGCAACGAAGAAGGATTTGTCTTCTTTGAGCCAAAAACTGGGTTGATTGAATACTATGCTAAGATGCTGGGCGCTGTACAAGGTCATCGTAATATGATGGGTATTTATGGGCAGGCGTCAAGAGACTTGTTTGAGCGGTACTACGGGAGGTGGGACGAATGGAAGCCAAAAAGATAGATAACCGCGTGCGTACAGATGACGAGTTGGTTGTTGCGCAAGCTAAATCAGGAACTCCCATTTACAACATGCCCGCTGCCGACCGATATTGTAAAGCACACGGAATGCAAATGTCCGACATGTCTGAAAAAGACTGGGAACGGTATCTTGTAGGCTATACGAAGTAGCTACGCCGCGCTTGCGGCTGAAAAAAACATGGATCCAGGCGCTTGCGAAACCGCAGGCGCTTTTTGATACCCAAAATAAAGGAGGAGCATTCCATGAAAAACAGCGTCAACATGTCCATTCCCGCGTCCCGCAAAGTGCGGGGATATGCAATCAAGCGCATGCCCATCGGCCAGTTCCTGGTTGCCACCCGGATGCTGGGCGAGCTGCCGGGTACCCTGATCAACACCTTGTTTCCGGATGCGGACAACGCCCTGGAGCAGCTGAAGTCCCTCACCAAGGATGGGCTGCAATCATTGGCCTTGCGGGCGTTCATGGTGATTCCCGAGGAGGCCGTGCGGATCTTCTCCGAGCTTTCGGGAATCCCGGAAGGGGACCTGGTGGAGGATCCCAACGTGGGGCTGGACGGCCTGATGGAAATGGCGGAAGCCTGGCTGGAGGTCAACGGGATCGAAAATTTTATGCAAACCGCGCGGGAGCTGTGGGCAAAGGTACGCGCGGTGACGGAGACGCCTGGCTCCAAAAACTGATTGCCAGCGCTTTGACCATCGGCATCAGTAAGCGGGAGCTGCTGGAAGAGTATTACATGGACGAGATTGGCGAGGTCATCAAGGCGTGGAATGCCCTGCATGACCCACAGGGAGACAGCGGAGAGACCAAGATGGTTGATCCGCTGGAATTTTTGGGAGAGGGCGGTGAGCGGCTATGACCCTTGATGAGTTGATTGTCCGCATACGGGTTGCGGCGGACGGAACGGACGGAGAGCTGGACGGCGTGCTGGCCGACCTGAAGCGTTTTGTGAGCGACGCGGAAAAGAGCACCAAGAGCAGCGCGGATGCCCAGGCCGCCGCGTGGGCCGGTTTGGCGGCTGCGGCGGGTATTGCTTTTCGTGGAATTGTGGGAGCCATCCAGACCGGCATTGACGCCAGCAACCAGTACAAGGCCGCCGTGATGGGGCTTGAGAGCGTTGCCCAGGCCAACAACATAGGCTCCGGGGCCCTGAAAGAGGCCCTGGCAAGCGTGACAGACGAGTTCTTCAACGCCGCGGCAGCCTCCACCGCCTTCAAGAACCTGCTCTTCCGGGGGTATACCCTGGACCAGGCCGTACAGACCATTACCAGGCTCAAGGACGCCGCGGCCTTTGGCCGTCAGGCCAGCTACGGGCTGGCGGACGCGGTGGTGAGCGCCACCGAAGGCATCAAAAACGAGAATAGCATCCTGGTAGATAACGCTGGCGTCACCAAGAACGTGGCCAAGATGTGGGAGGACTATGCCAAGGCCCGGGGCGTGGCCACCACCAGCCTTACCCAGGCCCAGAAGGTGGAAGCGGAATACCTGGGCATCCTGGAGGAAACCAAGGCGCAGATGGGGGATATGGGGAAGCTCTCCCAGGGCCTGGCGGGATCCCAGGCGGAAGCGGCCAATCAGTCCCAGTTGCTGGCCCAGTCCTTTGGAGAGGCTATGACCCCGATGGTCCAGGCGGGAACAGAAATGTTTTCCGGCCTGTTGTCCGGGCTCACCGGCGTCACGGAAGCCTTCCCGGGGGTAACGGCGGGGGCCACGGGCGCGGCTGCGGCCTTTACAGCCCTGGTTACTGCGGCCAGCGGGCTGGCAAGTATTAAAAAACTACTGGAAGGCTTGAACATTACCAAAAACCTCACCACGCCCCTGGGCTGGGCGGCGGCGGCCCTGGGGGTGCTGGTGGGAGCCTATACGGCGATCAAAAAGCATCAGGAAGAGATCGCCAAGAGAGAGGAAGAGCGCGTTGCCAAAGTCAAAGAGGAGGTCGCCGGGCAGAAGGAGCGCGTGAAAACCCTTGAGCAGCTGACCCAGAGATACAAGGAGCTGAGCAGCAAAAGCAACCTGGATTACAGCGAGCAAAAAGAGCTCATCGGCATCCAGCATGACCTGGCGGCAGCCTATGGGGTGACGGCGGAAAGTATCGACGGCGCGAATGATAGCGCTAAGGAGTATTTGGCAACCCTCAAGCTGCTGCATACCCAGGAGCTAAAGGATTTGCAGGCAAAGCAGAAGGAGGCCAGCCAAGCGGCCTTTGTAAAAGCCAACAGCGCGGAAGTGATTGCGGCGCTTGAGAGGCAGAAGAAAATTAAGGACGAAATTGCCGAAATAGCTAATTCCGAAGAGTATAAAGCCAACTCGACTAAAGCGATAGCCGATTGGGAAACCCTGGAAAAGGATCTCAAAAACGAAGAGACGATTTTGCAACGGCACAAAGGCCTGTTCGCCGAGTGGTTTAAGGCTGCTGCCGAGGAGGGGCTGACCGGCGCCGCCCTGGCCGGGAAAAAGATCAATATGGCATTGGCGGACATGCTGATAGACATGTTCGACATCGACCTGACGAAGTTCGGCGGGGATCTTGACGCGGCTAACAAATGGATGGACGGCATGGTGGGCAGTCTGGTGGAGGCGGCTTCCGGCGCGGATACCTCAGCGGCGCTAACAGCGGTTACCGAGGTGATGGACAAAATAAAGCAAGGCATCACGCCCTCGGAAGAAGATATAACCACCTTTTCCGAGGGGTGGGCCAAGCTGATCGGAGAGGAAAGTCCCCTCATCGAGTTTATCAACCAGTTGGTGGAAAACACCGGTGAATCGGTGGAGACCGTAACGAATCAGTTTCTGGCCATGCTTTTGGGGCTTGAGGACGTCGACGACGTGATGATGCTGCTGAAAAACGGCGGGGAGGAGCTTGGCGGGACGCTGAAGGGCATGGCGGCCAGCTTTACGGACAGTAAAGTGTCCGCTGAACAGCTGAAAGCGGAAACCACTCGGCTGACCACCGCCTTTGAACAACTCCAAAAAAAGTCGGATGACCTCAGAAACCTTAAGGACGTTGCCAAAGAAACGAAAGACCTCGTTTCTCAGTTCAAAAAGGCACAAGCGGAGGGTAAAGATACCGGGCAAATCCTAAAAAATATCGGCACAAACGCGGACAAGTTGGGTCTTGGCTTTGATGGTACTGCTGAAAGCGTCGCGGATTTCGAGGGGGCTCTTGCCGAAGCAGAAGCGGGTATAGACGGATCGCTGACTGCTGTGGCGAGTGAGTTGCAAACGGTTATCGCCGATGCTGAGGCGGCCCGTGACGCGCTATATATCGACGGAGTCATTACGGCTGATGAAGCGGATGCTCTTGCGGCCATTAATGCGGTATTGATTCCGGCCAAGCTCTTGCTTGCTATTTTTCAGGCGCTCGGACTAGCTGGTTCTGCGGAAAAATCTGGCGGGGGTGGCGGCAAAAAGGAGGACCCGGAAGAAGAGGCCCGCAGAGCGGCGGAGAAGGCCCGGCAAGAGGCCTTGCGCAAGGACTATGAGCTTTTGGAGCACAAGAAGCACCTGAACCAGCTCACCCTGGAGGATGAGCTGCGG
>JAYFPK010000048.1:0-10089 GCA_034927815.1 Candidatus Limiplasma sp. | reverse complement strand
GGCCATGACAGGCCGCCGCGCACGGCTTCCTTCCGGGAGTTCGCCGGTTATTCTTCATCAAAATCCAAAAACCGATAGGCAGGAACCCCCAGGGTATCCGCAATATCAAACAGGGTATCAAGGGATATGGCTCTATCGATATTAGGGGCTTCCACAGCCCCAATAAAGGCAAGATTCTTGTCGATTTTCTCCGCGAGCTGCTCCTGGGTCATTCCCTTGAGCTTCCTGTAATAACTGATTTTGAGCCCCAGTTTTCGGTATTTTGTCTTGTGGATGGCTTTCACTCAATCACCTCATGATTCCATTCAATCTTATCAAAAGGAGTTGACTTGCTGTATTTGCTCTATTACAATAAATATTGCGTATAATAAAATAAAAATAATTTTAAAAGCAATTTGCGTGGGATGGGGAGTGTTCTGATGGCCGATTACCAAGCGATGTATATTTTGCTTTTTCGGAAAATGACCGCTGTGATAGAGGAATTGCAGAATGTTCAACAACAGGCGGAAGAGATGTACCGATCGTCCGAACCGCTGGACATAAGGGTGATTGGAGGAGGGGACGGGAAAGAGAAAAAGCCTGATGGCAAAAAGAAGAGACGGATGAGGCGGCCATGATGGAGCGCTGTGTTTTTGGGAACCAGAGCGGGATCACCCCGGAATGGCGGCATTTGATTTTGATTTGTCTTTGGGAAGGAGAGCGCTTTTTGTTGGGTAGAGTTTTAGTGCTTTTATCATGATAATCAGAATGATTGCATCCTTGTCACAGGAAACGAGTACGTTAGGGGGCCGGGGGGATTTCCGATTTCTCCCCCCCAGGCCCCCTAACAACCCCTTTCCCCCCGGGGCGGCAGGGGGCTTTCCGGCCCTTTGGTCGTCGCAGCCTTCACTACCGTTCGGCCGCTCGCCTCAGGCCCCAGCTTCGGGTCGCTTTGGGCTTCGCCCAAGCGTCCACTGGACGCACGCTCCCCTCCGCTGCCCCTGGAACCCCCTGGGGGCATGGAAGTATCACGAAAAATTGTTGCAGCGACTTAGAAAAGATGGTGGGCCTGTTTGGAACTTGTCCATAAGACATGGGACTTTCTTCTTTAATGAAATGACATCCTCATAGAACCGCCCCCATCACGATTGACATTTTTCCTGGCCCGTACCATACTGGTCCCATCCCGGTGAAACGAGGTGTTGTGATGAAAAAAAGTGTGAATAGCGCGCTTTTGCGCGGATTGCTCACCCTGGGGATCGTCATGACCCTGGGAGCGCTGGCCGCTACGCCTTTGGTGCTGACGGCCTTCTTCAAGGCTTCGGAGTTTGGTCCCGCCCATCCCCACGGGGTGGCTATCGCCACGGCCTGCGTCTATGCCTGCGCCCTGCCCTATGGAATCGCCCTGTTCAAGCTGCGCGAGATCGTCAAGCTCCTGGGCGGACAGGAGCCCTTCTCCCTCCAGGTGGCGGAGGGATTCAAAGCCGTCGCCCTTTGCGCCTTTGGGGAGGCGGTGGTGTTTCTTGGGGTTGTGGGGGTACTTTATTTCGGCTTTGGGGTGTTTTTGCTGGCCCTGACGGTGATCCCCGGGATTGTGATTCCCTTTGGATGCGTTGTGGTGGGGCTGCTGGCCCTGGCGCTTGCCGAAGCGTTCCGCAAAGCGGCCCGGCCCCAGGCTGATACCCACTGACTGCGTTTTTTTCGCTGCCCGTTAAACATTTCATGAGAATTCCGGCGGCCCGGAGGCTGGCGGCTTGCTCCCGCCTCCCTTGGTTTGCTTCGCCCTTTTTTGGTGGGAAGCACGCCCCGCTCCTGGCAGTGTTACAAGTATTTTTCTTGCCCCAAAAACCGGAGGGCCCTTTTTGCCATCTTATAAGCGCAACCGGTTGACATGGACCTGGAGGTATGCGATGGACGCCGAACGGTTTTCCCAGGAGGCGATGCGGCACGAGAAGCTGCTGTTTCATGTTTCCTACACACTGCTGCATAACATCGGCGATTGCGCCGACGCGGTGCAGGAGGCCTTGGCCCAGGCGTGGCGGGGGCGTGACATGCTGCGGGATGAGCGCAAGTTTAGGCCCTGGTTGGTACGGATTTTGATCAACACCTGCAATGGCATGCTGCGGACCAGGGCCCGCAGGGCGGAGGTAACGCTGCTTGCGGAGATGCCCGCGCCGCCGGAAGTAGAGAATTGGGCTTTGCACGACGCCCTGGCCCGGCTGGAGCAGGAGTTGAGGCTGCCCTTGGTGTTGCATTATTTCGAAGGGTTTTCCGTGGGGGAGATCGCGGGAATGCTGGGTCTGCCCGCGGGTACGGTGAAAAGCCGCATGATGCGGGGACGAAAATTGATGAAGGCCCTGCTGGGAGAGGAGGTTGTCCCATGAGGCGAAGAAGAATGAACCCGGAAGCGGCGTTCCCCAAGGTTCCAGGAAGCTTTCACCTGGCTATGGAGCAAACGCTGTGGGAGATTGTGAAGGAGGCCGCACCGGCGCAAAGGCCCGCCCTCGGGCGCAGGCGGCGGGTTGCGGCGGTGGTTCTGGCGGCGTCTTTGGCGCTGTGCGCGGCGGCGGGAGCCGTGGGCGCGCGCTTTGGATTGTTTGATTTTCTGCGGGAAAGGGATGGGGAGGAGGCGGTGCAGCCCGGGGCCCAGGCCCTGTTGCACCAGGACCTGGCGGCGGTGTCTTTGGAGCATGTGGATGTGCGCATCACCGAGGCGGTATACGACGGAAGCGACCTGCGGGTGGTGTACAGCGTGCGCCTGCGGGACGCCAAGGAGGCCCTGGAGGAACGGGAGCTGTACGACGGGGAGGGAGCCTTTTTACAGGCGGCGCTGGCGGACGGAGTCAACCTGGGCGGGGGAGATTGGTTCACCCTGGACGGGGTGGAGCACACCATGACCGGGGGCTCCACGGCGGAGCGCCGGGCCGGGGGAGAGCCGGGGGAAATGCTGGTGTACGTCCAGATCAAGCTGAGCAGCGAGGACATCCACCCCCAAGGGGATACCGCGACCTTTGGCCTGGCGCTGCTCACCGGCAGGCCCCGGACGGAGCAGACGCTGACCTTTACGGTGCCCGCCAAGGAGCTGCCCGGCGTGCGGGAGGCGCAACCCGGACAGGTATACACCTTTGGCATCACCCAGGTGACCGTGCTGGACGCCCGGCTGGGCCCGGTGCGGGCTACGGCCTCGCTGCGGCTGGACTTCGCCCGGGAGGTGGGGGCGGTGGACGCCATGAACCAGGCGCTGAACTGGGCCGACGCCCAGCTGGTGGACGCCCAAGGGCAGCCGGTGAGCGAAGGCGTCCAAAGCCAGCAATCGGAGCTGCCCGGCGAGGCTGACACCCAGCGCCATCTGCGGATCGATTTGGAGTTTACGCCTCCGGCCCAATACCCGGAGCGGGTGTACCTGGCCCCCTTCTCCTTTAACGGGCAGGACGAGTACCTGGCGGATATGACCCAAGCCATTGAACTGACCAAGGAGGAAAACGAGCGATGAAGAAGCGGATCATGAGCGGCGCGCTGGCCGCGCTGCTGGCCCTGGGCATGACCGGGGCCGCGTTGGCGGAAGAAGCCGTGACCCTGGCGGAATTGAAGCGGCAGGCCCCGGAGCGGCTGGCCCTGACGGTGCAAACGGTTCAGGGGGATACCGTGGCCATTGACATGCCCGTGGCGTTGCCCGAAGAGGAAACACTTCCCATTTTGGAGGCGAGGCGCATGACCTTTGACTGCGCCGACATGCGGGAGCATTACCCCCAGGCAAAGGGGTTGGAGCCCACCGTCAAAAAGGCCGAGGCCGCCTGGTGGTATGATGGCACGCCTGTGCTTTCCATCAACGCCGTACCCCAAAAAAGCAGAAAGTCCAAGATGTACAGGGGCGTGAACGCCGGGCGCATCGCTCTGCCGGACGGGGAAACCCCTCCTGGCAACACCATGCCGTCCACCCGTCCGCTGGAGATCCTCTATGAGAACATCCGGCTGTTCGGCGGCGACGACACCGTGGACATTCGGGCCACATGCCAGTACGCCAGGGGCGGGCTGTGCGGCTTTGGCTCCTCCAGGCCGATCTACAACTCCACCATTGGCCGCTCCAACGTGGACCCCAGCAAGCCGGTGAAGGGATATGAGAAGGGACTGTGGGAGCTGTGCGGCACCCAATACCTGCGGGGCGCGCCGGTGTTTGACGGCGTCTATGTGCCCTATGAATCCTTCTGGGAGAAAAACGAAAACGCTCTCGAATACTTTCCGTGGCCCGGCAGCAACGTCGCATGGATTTCCCTCAGCGTGCTGGAGGAGGATGACTTTTCCATGGGCGTGGCCTTGCTCCAGGAGGAGAAGGCGCTGGTGGAGGACGCGGTCCTGGCGCCCTTTGGCGTTATTCAGGAGGCTATTCAAAAGCGGATCGCCCAGGGCCAGCTCAAAAGCGCTTACAGGTTGGAACTGGGCTACACCGTGTGCATAAGGCGGGAGGACTGGCCTGTGCAGAGCTGGCCGGGAGAGGATACGGATCAGCGCTTCGTGCTGGTACCGGCCTGGCGGGTCCAGGGGTATGATACCAAGGACCAGGACACGCTGCCGGACCCGAAGGAGATTCCCAGCCGGGAGGCCATGGAGCGGGACGACCAGCGGGCTTATGAGCTCCGGCTGGACGCCCGCACGGGGGAGCCTTTGGTGGACTTCTTCACAGACCTGTAACAAGGGAAGCATGGGATTTTGGGGCCGCCTGTGGGCAAAGGGGACTTTGCCCACAGGCGGCCTCTTGCGATTGTGGATAACAGCATTTACAATATAAACATACGGTGTGCGCCGCCTTTGGAAAGGGTACCATTCTTGCTGGAAGGGTGGGAATGAGTGTGGACGTTCATGGGCGGCTGCGCCGGTTGTTGGAGGAAAGGGGCTGGACGGAGTATCGTCTTTCCAAGGAAAGCGGCCTTTTGGAATCCACGCTGGCAAACATTTTCAAACGGAATGCCTCTCCCTCCATCCCGACGGTTCAGGCGATATGCGAAGGCTTTGGGATCACCCTTTCGCAGTTTTTGCGGAGCCGGAAATGGTGGAGCTTTCCCCTGAGCTCAAGGAGCTGTTCGATCATTGGGCTGTGCTGACCAAGGAGCAGAAAAAGGCCGTGTTGGAAATGGTGAAGGCCTTTGGGAAAGCAAAATAGTTCTTGGCCTGTTCCCTGTGCGCCTGTTGGAAAAGGAAACTTTGCCGGCAGGCTTCTTTCTTTGCTACCAAGAGAAAGCACACCTGCCGGGTTTTCTGTGGCGGCGCTGCTTCCTTGAAAAGTAGATGGAGGACTGGAAACAAGAATTATTCCTATTTTTTTGCCAAAGGGCTGGTTTTGGCCCAAAGTGCGTGGTATAATATGGATAATGTTAGGTTTCATAAGGAGGCGGTAGGATGAAAAGGTATGTTTGCTCCGTCTGTGGCTTTGTCTACGACGAGGCAAAGGGAATGCCAGAGGCGGGGATCGCTCCTGGAACCAAATGGGAAGATTTGCCCGAGGATTGGGTGTGCCCGCTGTGCGGGGCCACAAAGGCCGAGTTCAAGGAGCAGGGCGTTTCCGCCCCCGCGCAAGCCCCCAAGCCCTTGCCCGTGATGGAGGATGCCACGGACCTGCGGGAGCTGTCCCCCCTGGAGGCCAGCGCTTTGTGCTCCAACCTGGCCCGGGGCTGCGAGAAGCAGTACAAGGCCCGGGAGGCGGCGCTGTTCAGGGAGCTGGCGGACGCCTTCAAGGGCGGCGCGGCCCCCGCCCGGGAGCCCGCCTTTGACAAGCTGCTGGCTTTGGTGGAGAAGGACTTGGAAGAGGGCCTGCCCGCCGCCAATGCCGCGGCGGAGGCCGCCAAGGACCGGGGCGCTCTGCGGGCCTTGGTGTGGAATGAAAAGGTCACGCGGATCCTGAAATCCCTGCTGGTTCGCTACCAAAGGGAGGGCGACGCCATGCTGGAAAACACCGGCGTATATGTTTGCACCATCTGCGGGTTTATTTTCATCGGGGACCGGCCTCCTGAAATTTGCCCTGTGTGCAAGGTGCCAAGCTGGAAGTTTGAAAAGGTTGAGGGGAGGTAAGGAGTATGGCTGAGAAATACGCTGTGAGAAACATCCGCCTTTGCACCAAGGACTGCCTTTGCCTCTACGTTTGCCCCACCGGGGCCACGGATACCGAGAACAGCGTCATTGACGTAAGCGCCTGCATCGGTTGCGGCGATTGCGCGGACGCTTGCCCCTCCGGGGCTATTTCCATGGCGCCCGTGGAATATCCGCCCCAGCAGAAGCACCGGGAGGCGGTGGTTCAGGCTCTCCGGGCCCTGATGCGCAGCAAGGCGGAGCAGGAGGGCGTCGCTGCCGCGCTTCCCGGCAAGCTAGCCGCCGCCATGGAGAAGTCCAACCGGATCATGGCGGAGGATTTGATCCGGGAGGCCGGGTACATGCTGCCCCAAAGCGCCAACGCCCGCGAATTCCTGGAGGGACTCCTCCGCAAGCCCCAAGGAGAGGGTTTCCCCGCGCAAGCGGTTCAAAAGCTATTGGATATGCTGGAAACAAATGAAAAAATGGAGGGAAAAAACATGGAACAGTGGAAATGCAGCGTTTGTGGTTACATTCATACGGGTCCCATGCCCGAGGGGTTTTCCTGCCCCCGCTGCAAGCAGCCCGCCAGCGCCTTTGTGAAGATGGAGGAGAAGATCATCCCCGGCACCAATCCCTACGCCGGCACCAAGACGGAAAAGAACCTGGCGGAAGCCTTCGCCGGGGAGAGCCAGGCCCGGAACAAGTACACCTATTTCGCCAATGTGGCCAGCCGGGAAGGCTACGACCAGCTGGCGGAGCTGTTCCTGAAAACCGCCCGCAACGAGCAGGAGCATGCCCGGATTTGGTTTGAGGAGCTGGGGCACATCAATGGCACTGCCGCGAACCTGCTGTCCGCCGCCGAGGGCGAGCATTACGAGTGGACGGATATGTACGACCGCTTTGCCAAGGACGCGGACGAGGAGGGCTTCCCGGAGCTGGCCGCCCGCTTCCGCCGGGTGGCCGCCATTGAAAAGAGCCACGAGGAGCGCTACCGGGCCTTGCTGAGCAACGTGGAGATGCAGCAGGTCTTTGAAAAGGGCGAGGAGACCATGTGGGAGTGCCGCATCTGCGGGCACCTGGTCATGGGTAGGAAGGCCCCGGAGGTCTGCCCTGTGTGCAAGTACAGCCAGAGCTACTTCGAGGTCAGGAAAGAGAACTGGTAAGGGGCCATGGAGGGAATGCTCAGGGGTTGCCCGGAGGATGCCATCCCTAAGCCCCCGCTGGGGGCCCTTGCCCCTGGGGCTTTCCTTTCCCGTGATTGATATACGTTAAAAAGACGCCCTTTGGATGCGCATCCAAAGAGCGTCTTTTTGATTGGACCTTTCTGGCATCATTTTCCTTCACCGCGCGCAGCGCGGTGAAAAGCGGGTCCAGGGCTATGCCCTGGCGGGGATGCAAGGGGCGGGGCCCCTTGCACGTCCCCCCGTCCCCGTTCCGCGCCCCGTTCTCACCCTTTGGTGAAAAGAGGAGTGGAAAGGTAGCGCTCCCCGGTATCCGGGAGCAGGACCACGATATTCTTGCCGGCGAACTCAGGGCGTTGAGCCACCTGGGTGGCGGCGTACAGCGCCGCGCCGGAGGAGATGCCCACCAGGAGGCCCTCGGCGGCGGCCACAGTCCGGGAGGTTTCAAAAGCCTCGTCATTGCCCACGGGGATGATCTCGTCCACCGCGTCCCGGTCAAAAACGGCGGGAACGAAGCCCGCGCCGATGCCCTGAATCTTGTGGGGCCCGGGCTGGCCGCCGGAGAGCACGGGGGAGGCGGCGGGCTCCACGGCGATGATCTTCACCCCGGGGACCTTCTCCTTCAGGACCTGGCCCACGCCGGAGATGGTTCCGCCAGTGCCTACGCCAGCCACAAAGGCGGCGATATTCCCATCGGTATCCGCCAGAATTTCCTGGGCGGTGGTGTCCCGGTGGATTTTGGGGTTGGCGGGATTGTTAAACTGCTGGGGGATGAAGGCGCTGGGAAGCTCCGCAGCCAGCTCCTCCGCCTTGCGGATGGCCCCCTTCATGCCCTCGGCGCCGGGGGTGAGCACAACCTCGGCCCCCAAAGCCGCCACCAGGGCCCGGCGCTCCACGCTCATGGTTTCCGGCATGGTGAGGATGAGCCGGTAGCCCTTGGCCGCCGCCACAAAGGCCAGGCCGACGCCGGTGTTGCCGCTGGTGGGCTCGATGATGACGGTGTCCTTGTGGATGAGGCCCTTTTCCTCCGCGTCGGAGATCATCGCGTAGGCGATGCGGTCCTTGACGCTGCCCAGGGGGTTGAAATACTCCAGCTTGGCGATGACATTGGCCTGGAGGTTCTGCTTCTGGTTATAGTGGTTCAGCTGCAACAGGGGTGTCCGCCCGATTAACGCCGTAAGGTTTTGATAGATCTTTGCCATGGATGGGAACCTCCTTTATCCTAAAACATACTAAACATATATGTCTTATAATAATATTATATGCAGCTGATTGCCTCTTGTCAAGGGCGCTGGCAAAATTTTTGCCCTGCGCCTCCTTCCCGCCGCGGAAAACCAGGGGGATTGACATCGGCTTCCAAGGTTCGTATGATAGGGAAAACCGACGGGTGAGCGGCCCGATGACGAGAGGAGGGGACCAGTCCATGAAAATATCCTCAAAAGGCAGGTACGCCTTGGCTTCTTTGATTACGATGGCCCAAGGCGCGGGGCAGGGAGAGAATGTGACGCTGTTGGCCCTCTCCCAGCGGCTGGGAATCTCCAAAATCTATTTGGAGCAGGTGTTTGCGCTGCTGAAGCGAAGCGGGCTGGTAAGCTCCGTGAAGGGGGCCCAGGGGGGCTACCGGCTATCCCGCCCCGCGCAGGAGATTTCCGCCCACGACATTTTGGCGGCTACGGAAACCACTCTTTTGGAGGAGACGGAGGACACTGTGGGCGAGACGGCCCCAGGGGTGGAAAAGGCGATGCGGGATACGCTGTTCGCCCCCATGGGGCTTGCCTTGGAGGAAGCGATGCGGCAGGTGTCCCTTTGGGACCTGGTTCAGGAGGCTGAAAAAGAGGCCGGGGACGGCGGCTATATGTACTATGTGTAGGCTCGGCCGTCACTGGACCAAGGCGCTCAGCCTTTCCGGCTCCAAAAGCGCCACCTTGCCCCTGGAGAGCCGGACCAACCCCTCCTGGGCGAAGTAATTGAGCATCTTGGTGACGACCTCACGGGCGCTGCCCAGGTGACGGGCGATCTCCTCATGGGTGATGCACAGGGTATCGACTTGGTCAAGCCTGGATTGCTCCAGCAAAAAGGCGGCCAAGCGGCTGTCAAAGCTGGTGAAAAGGATTTGCTCCATGGCCCACATCACATCGGAAAAGCGGGAGGCCATGAGCTGGTTGGTGTAGTCCGCCACGGCCAGGGAGGATTTCATCAGTTCCTCATATAAACCGGAGGGGACCACGAGCACATCGGTGTCCTTCTCCGCCTCCACATACAGGTCAAAGCTGATGTTTTTCATAATGCAGGAGGCCGAGAACAGGCAGATGTCCCAGGCGAAAAGCCGGTACAACGTGACCTCTTTCCCGCTTTCCGACAGAATATAGACCCTAAGCTGGCCCTTTTGGACCAAAAACAGCCCGGAGCAGTCGCCGCCCCGGTGAGGGCGCTGCCCCTTGGCATAGTGCCTCCGCCGGGCATGGGCTTGGAGATGGTTTTGCTGATGGTGGGTCAGCTTGTCCCAGCAGGGAAAGAGGTCCTCCAGTCCCCTGGGGTGTTGTTGTTCCATGCGCGCATCCCTCGATATCAAAAATCAGCCTTTATGAGGATAGTATAAGGGCTGGGGGAGAGGAATGCAACTGGGGGAGGGGGCATTTGGTTTTTGATTGTCCTTCGGAAGAAGAACTTTTCTTTGTTAAGGGAGGGTTTGAGGCAGATATTGTGGTGAATAGGTTATTGTCTTTCCTTACCGCAGGAAACGAAAACGTTAGGGGCCGGGGGGGATTTGCAATCTCTTTTTCGCCCGCCCCAGGGGTACGCCCTGGGGCGGGTACGCGATTCGTTGCCTTCGGCAACTTCGGTCGCTAGTCGGGCCTGAGGCCCT
>JAYFPK010000028.1:0-3570 GCA_034927815.1 Candidatus Limiplasma sp. | reverse complement strand
GACGGGCAGTTCGGCCCGGCCACCGATGCGGCGGTGCGTGCGTATCAGGCCGCCAACGGGCTGACTGTGGACGGGGTTGTGGGCAGGGCAACGTGGCAGGCGCTGGTGGATGCCCGGTGGGCGGCGATGGAAGGAGGCGGTTCCGTTGTCGATTGAGGTTGCGTTGCTCATCAGCGTTGTATCGGTTTCCACCGCCGTGTTTTTCGGTCTGCGCAACGCCAAACGGGCCGAAAAGTGCGATAACCAGCAGGAGGCAGCCGCCATGACCACCGTCATTGTCAAGCTGGAAAATATCGGCGAAGGTGTGACGGAAATCAAGGGGGAGATGCGCTCCATGCGGGATGACCAGCAACAGACGCGGGAGCGCCTGGTAAAGGTGGAGGAATCCGCAAAACAAGCCCACAAAAGGCTTGATGCTCTCTGTGCGGCTCGCACCACGGAAGAATAAAGGAGGTATCATCATGGTAAACGTGGACTGGAAAGACGTACTCATTCGGGCGTTCAAAACCTTTGCGCAGACGGCGGCCAGCTATCTCATCGCCGCGCTCGGAGGTGTGGATTTCTTTGACGGCAGCAAGGGTAAAACCTTCTGGGTGGGGCTTGCGCTCGCTGCTGGTTCTGCCGGGCTTTCCGCCGTCTGGAACGGCGTGTTGCAGCCGCTTCTTGCGGCTGTTGGCCCGGAGCAAGACAAGCCGCCCGATAGCAACGGCTGACGGCGACCAGGAGACCAGGTGCCCCAAATAAAATAATGTGGACGATTCCCAGGAGGTGAGGAGCCGAGGGATATCTTTTCTGTTGGTTTCACCCCCCGCTGGCGCTTGCTGGCGGGGGTTTTGCTTTTGAGGCAAGTCACACCGCTCCTTCCTCCGGTAGTAACCCGGTAGTAAAATGTTGATTTTTCTTTCCCGGGTATCATCTGGATCGGTTGAAGAATCCTTATAACAAAAGGATTTGTAAGCACAACGAAACCAAGCCAACCCCCATATCATCTTACAGCTACAAAAACGCGAATCCCTGCGCCTGTCCCGGCAACATCTCGGGAAATGCAACGGACGGACTCCAAGAGAAGGTCTGTATCCAGGTGAAACGCGTGTACGACAGCTGCTTGCAGCAGGAGCAGCTCGACGATGTGATGGTAACCATCACCAGCTATGCCATGGTGGCTAATACCTGTGGATGCAACTGCTGCGGCAGTAGCGTCGAAGCCGAAACCGTACCGCCTACATCCGCGCCCGTACCTCCCATCACCTTTGAAAGCTGCCGGTCCACCACCACGGAGGGGATCATCAACAACCTGACCATCGAGCGGCTTTGCGACAGGCCCTGCTTTGCCCGGGTACGCGCCCGGATCGACGTGCCCATTGACATCCTGTTTGTGGATAGCCGTTGTGTGGAGTACATCGGCAAGGGCTGCATCTCGGTCAACAAGGACGTGCTGCTGTCCATCCCCGACGAGTCCATCGTCCCCTATTCCGTGGAGAGCATGGTAAGCGCCATTTGCGTAGCCGGAACCTATCTGGGCAACAACTGCTTCAACCTCACCGTCTGCGTGACGGTGGTGCTCAAGATCCTGGCGCAGGTGGAGATCCTGGTTCCCTCCTATGGGTTCTGCCCCATCCCGCCCTGCGAGGAATTCGCGGAGAACGTCTGCGACGAATTCTTCTCATTGCCCCTGTTCCCCCCGGCTTCGCTGTGCAACAACGACCAGGTCAACATCCAAAACCCGTCCTGCACCCAGAACAACAGCTGCAACAACTGCAGACGCTGCCGGTAATCCGCCCGGGAAAAACAACCCTCGGGGCAGGGAGCATCGCTTCCTGCCCTATTCCTGTACTCTGTCCCCAAGGCGGTTCCGGTTGCGCTGTATGGGTTTTGTGAGCCTGTGCCCTGTGAGGAATTTGCGGAGAACGTATCCGGCGATACGGGTATACAGGACCCCTTTGTTCCGCCTTTGCAGTCCGGCAATGGCAAGGCTGGCGCGCAAAGCCTGCCCTGCGGCCCAATGGCTTGGGAAGGAGAACAGGGCAAGCATGTGCAATAAAAATACGAAACTTTGTATTTTTTCCAGAAAAAGTGCTTGACAAGCAGCCAAGCGCCAGTTATAATGCATACTAATTTCATAGCAAACTGTGGATGAAGACGAGTAGTCAAGGAAGGTTCCTCACAGAGAGCCGCGGAGGGTGGGATCGCGGCGGGAAACACCTTGGTGAATGGACTTTTGAAGGCGGGGCGAAAGGTGACGAGTAGCTTCCGACGGAATCCGGCCGTTATCCCGGAACGCGCATGATGGTGCGCGGATGAGTGGCCGCAGATGCGGCAAATTGGGTGGTACCGCAGGATTTAGCTCCTGTCCCGACAGATGATGTTGGGGCAGGAGTTTTTTGATTCAGGAAAGGGGTGTGGCGGTATGCGTTGGTACAAGATGAGTTGGCGATGGCGCCCGCTATATGCCGCTACTTCCGGTAAAACCTTGGAACGCCCCTGGTGGGAATACCCCTTGCGCAAACAACCATCATACATGATGTGAAAGGATGTTTTTCATGAAAAAGTTCGCTACGCTCGCTTCCCTGGCTCTGATCCTTACGTTGGCCGTTTCCTTGCTGGCCCCCGCCGCCCTGGCGGATGGAACCGTGGGCGTGATCCAGTTTGCCACCCATCCCTCTCTGGACAACTGCTACCAAGGCTTCGTGGAGGGCCTGGGAGACGGGTACACCATTGACTTCCAGAATGCTACCGCCGATATGAGCGTGTCCGACCTCCAGGCCAAGACCATGGTTTCCCAGGGATACCAAATGCTGGCGGGCATCGCCACCCCTGCTGCCATGTCCAGTTACGCTGCGGCCAGGGATGCGGGAATCCCCGTGGTGTTCATCGCGGTGTCCGATCCGGTGGCGGCGGGCATTGTGGAAAGCATTGAAGCACCCGGCGGCAACTGCACCGGCGTCAGCGACGTGCTGAACTTTGAAGCCCAATTGGAAATGATCCGGGCGTTCTTGCCCGAGGGCAAGACCATCGGCGTCATTTACACCACCAGCGAGCCCAACTCCGTGAGCCAACTGGCGCAATTTGAGGAGCTCGCCCCCAACTACGGCTTCGCGGTGGAAGCGGTGGGCATCACCGGTCCTTCGGAGGTTGGCTCCGCCGCCTCTACGCTGGTAGCCAAGGGTGTGGATTGCGTGAACAACTTTACCGATAACAACGTGGTGGACAACCTGCCCCTGGTGCTCCACGCCACAAACGAGGCGGGCATTCCGGTGTTCGGCTCCGAGGTGGAGCAGGTGGTGAACGGCTGCCTGGGCGCGCAGGGCATCGACTATGTGGCCTTGGGCCGCAGGGCTGGGGAAATCGCCAAGGCCATCCTGGCCGGGGAAGCGGATCCCGCCACCACCCCGGTGGTCCAGGTGTCCGATGTGACCCCGTGCTATAACTCCGAGGTGGCCGCCGCTTTGGGCATCGCCCTTCCCGAGGCCTTCCAGGAGGCTGGCATCGTGGACGTAGCCGCCGCAGAGTAACAAACAATGGGGCCCGCCCGGCCGCACGGCCGGGCGGGCCGGGTGGGGAGAGATGGCG
>JAYFPK010000009.1:0-161855 GCA_034927815.1 Candidatus Limiplasma sp. | reverse complement strand
CGTTTCTCTCCTCGCAATGGCCGATGAGGACGCTTTCGCATCCCAGCTCCAGGGCCGCATGGGCCGTGCGCTGGGTGGTAAAGGCCCCAAAGTTGCCGCCTATGGCCGTATCCTCCCGGTATACCCCCTGGCACCCCAGCTTCACCGGGCTTGCGGGCTCCCGGGCCGCCGACGCCCCCAACAGGTGGGCCTCCGGCAGAAAGACCACAAACTCCACGTCCTCCCGGGGATAAACCGCCAGCTCCCCCTGGACGCTTTTCAAAATATGCCCGCCCCACCCGGCCATAGGGGCCAAGCGGTTGACGCCTCCCCGGGCGGGGGAGATATCAAAGCGCTTCAAATTCAGAAAAATATGCTTCATGCGCAGTCCACTCCTCACAGGCCCGCCTTGCGGTAACGCCGGGCCATTTCCTCCAGGTCCACCCGTTCCACCAAGGGCGCTTTGCCCACGCTGCCGAATTCCACGATCAGCGTGCCCACCACTTCCTTCACGCCCCGTTCCAGGCAGTCGCACAGGGCGCGCACATCCTCGTCGGGAATGCGGCCGTACATGACGGTGTCCATGATGGGAGGCAAAAAGGCCCTGGGATCAAACTGCTCGAGTTTGGCCTCCAGCAGGCGGTGGATTTCCCCGATGGAAGGGCTTCGGGCCAGCTCCGGGCGCTGGGCGAACAGCTCCCGCATGTTCCGGGTCACAGCCAGGCGGATATCCGTATCCACGTTGATCTTGCCGATTCCGCAGGGAATGACGCCCTTGAGCTGCTCCAGGGCGATGCCGTAGGCATTGGTGATCTTGCCCCCCAGGGCGTTGATTTCCTCTACGATATACTGGGGCACCGTGGAGGAGCCGTGGCTCACCAGCACGCCGAAGACGCCCTCATGGAGCAGGCATTCCTTGATGGCGATGGCGATCTCCTTGCGCAGCTTTACGTCCTTGCCCTTGGCCGCGCCGTGCATGGTGCCGTAGCTGATGGCCAGGCAGTCGCAGCCGGTCTTTTTGAAAAACTCCACCGCGTCCATGGGATTGGTATAGGTGGAGCTTTCGCTGAACACATGGTCCTCCACCCCGGCCAGCACGCCCAATTCCCCTTCCACCGTGACGCCCCGCTCGTGGGCGTACTTGACCACCTCCCGGGTGAGGTCGACGTTATCCTGAAAGGGAAGGGAGGAGCCGTCGATCATCACGGAGGTATAGCCCCCGGCGATGGCGGCCTTGACGCTCTCCATGTCCTTGCCATGGTCCAGGTGCAGCACCACGGGAATGGGGCTGTCCTCCCCGTAGCGCTTCACGGCGTCGCCGATGTTGCGGGCCCCCGCGATCTTGTCCTCAAGGGTGGCGTTGGCAAAGTCCGTCCGGCCTCCCATGAAGCCGTTGGCCAGCTCCGCCCCTTGCAAGATCGCCGCGCTGCGGAACTGCTCATGCACCTGGATCACGGCCTTGGCCTGGGCCACCGCGTTCACATTGAAGGCCCCCTGGGCATAGCCGTATTTCCGGGTGGCCTCCAGCACGGGCCGTAGTGGAATCAACATCTTTATGCTCCTCCTATCGTTCAAATCCGGTCAATCCTGAAAGGACACCATGGGGGGCATGTCCTCCCCCAAAAGCGGCGCGCACCAATCCACAAAGGCCTGAGTAACGTCGTTTCCCCTGGCGCTGATAAATTCGTCCGGCAAGGTTTTCTCCTTGAGCATCACCTGCCGGATGTCCGCCAAAAAGGGTTCGATCTGGTATCTATCGGTAGGCAGGCGGCGGAAGGCCACCATTTTGCCGCTTTCCCCGGCCAGCACCGCCTGACAGGCGATTTCCCCGGCCAGGCGCGCCTCCTCCCTGTCCACCGGGCTTTGCATGGTGATGGAGGCCCGGCCCAGCAGGCCCGGCTTTTCGCTGCGGGCCTTATAGCCCAGCCTTTGAATCACCAGCGCGGCCAGATGGGCGCTGACATCCCCGTAATACACCGCCCGCCCCACTTGAAACACCGGGGGCACAATGGTCTCCCCCGCCCTGTTGCGAAGGCCCTCGCTGGCCACCACCACCACGCCCCTCTTGCGCTTGATCAGGGCGGCGGCATCCTCCAAAAAGGCCTCCTCCTCAAAAGGGCGCTCCGGCAGGTAGATCAGGTCCGGGCCGTCCCCCCCGCCGCGCCTGGCCAGGGCGCTGGCGGCGGTGATCCAGCCGGCGTTGCGGCCGCTGGCCTCAATGACCACCACATGGATGGGCATGCCTCTCACATCGGCGCAGACCTCCTGGACGCTGCGGGCGATGTACCGGGCGGCGCTGCCGTAACCCGGGCTGTGATCCGTCACGGCCAGGTCGTTGTCCATGGTCTTGGGGATGCCCATGATCCGCACGTCGTAGCCTTGGTCCCGGCAGGCGGCATCAAGCTTTCCGCACATGTCCATGGTGCCGTTTCCCCCGTTGCACAGCACGTATTCAATGCCGTGCTTGCGGAGAATCCCGGCCATGCGCCCGTACTCCTCCTTCTCCAGCGGGTCCCTGGATGTGCCGATGGCGCTGCCCGGGGTGGTAAGCAGCAAATCCAGCCGGCTTTGAGGGATGGAATCCAATTCCTTGATCTTCTCCTTCAGCAGCCCGCCGGTTCCGCCTATGGCCCCGTACACCGCCACGCCCGAATGCTTCCTGGCCTGGCAGACCGCGCCGTACAGGGAGGCGTTGATTACCGCGGTGGCGCCTCCCCCATGGATGAGTAACAGCTTTTTCTCCATTGCCGCTCCTTGCTCCTTGCCGTATTTCCTTCATCGCCAGGGACGGATTCCCATGGCTCCCCTATGGCTAGTATAAATTCCCCGGGGTGGAAATGCCAGCGGATGTTAATCAAACGTTTGCGTATTTTCCTGTTCCCTCCCCCCGGAGAAACCGATATAATGACCCTAGAAAAGAAGCCGAAAGCGCCTTTGTTTTATAGACTGTACCACCAGCCGGAAGCCCCGCCCCTTGCACGCTGCTCTCATTCTCCCCCTTCGCAGAGGCTTCCATTCTTTTCTTTCCAGAGATACCTCCGCGCCCGCCCTGCCGCCCCTTTGCGCCGTACAGGAGATGAAACCATTGGCAGCAGGGAAAGCAAACGTTCTCACGTTCTCTTGTTGAAGGCTTGCGCCGGGTGTCAACAGGCTCCACCTGAACGTCCATTCCACGGAGAGGAGTTTTGTTCATGGCCTCCAAAGGCACGATCAATCACAAAAAGATGAAGGATTTCAGCGACGGCAGCAAAGCCACCCAGCGCTTGCTCAACGCGGTTTCCATCGCGGCGGGGGTATTGCTGTGGTTCCTGCTCACCCGTATCCCCTCCATCAAGACCTTCCTGGCCAGCCCGGAGCAGGTGATCAGCGCTTTCCGCTCGGAAATCGCCGCCAACGGCCGGTATTGGAAGGACGTCTCCATCTCCATGCAGCGGGTTTTGACGGGCTTTGGCCTGGCCTTTGTCTGCGCCATTCCCGTGGCCTTCCTGATGGGCTGGTACCCCAAGTTCCGCAACCTGATGGAGCCCTGGATCCAATTCCTGCGCACCATTCCCCCCATCGCCCTGATCCCCCTGGTGATTTTGGGCCTGGGCCTGAGCGAGCGCTCCAAGCACACCATTATCTTCCTGGCGGCCTTCCTCACCATGGTGGTGACGATCTTCCAGGGCATCCGGGAGGTGGACAAGACCTTGGTCAAGGCCGCCTACACCTTTGGGGCCGCAGACCACAACCTTTTCTTCGACATCATGATCCCCGCCGCCTTCCCCTTCATCCTGGTGGGAGCGCGGCTGGGCATTGCCACCAGCCTCACCACCCTCATCGCCGCGGAGCTCACGGGCACCAACTTCGGCATCGGGGCCCGGATCCAGGGGGCGCAACAGTTCATGAACACCTCCATCGTGCTCATGGGAATCATCACCATCGGCGTGATCGGATATCTGCTGGACAAGCTGCTGCTGGCCGCTGAAAAGCGAATGACCCGGTGGAAGTAACGCAAGGAGGCGAAAGGCCATGGCAGAGCATTTGATTGAGATCAACGACGTGTGCAAGACCTATCACGTCCCCGGCGGCAAGGAGGTCCACGCCCTGGACCACGTGAGCCTGAACATCGACCCCAACGAGTTCATCTGCGTGGTGGGGCCCTCCGGCTGCGGCAAAACCACTTTGCTGAACATCATCGCGGGCCTGGAGGTCTTTGACAGCGGCTCCGTAAAGATGGAAGGCCAGCCCATCGTAGGCCCCGGCCCGGACCGGGGCGTGATCTTCCAGCAATACGCCCTGTTCCCCTGGATGACGGTGCGCAAAAACATCGAGTATGGCATGAAGTACAAGAAGATCCCCGTCACCAAAAACGGGCAGACCACCTACCGCAAGTACACCAAGCAGGAGAAGCGGGCCCTGGCCGACAAGTACATCCAGATGGTGAACCTGAAGGGCTTTGAGGATTCCTACCCCAAGGAGCTTTCCGGCGGCATGAAGCAGCGGGTAGCCATCGCCCGGGCCTATGCCATCTCCCCCGAGGTGCTGCTGCTGGACGAGCCCTTTGGAGCCCTGGACGCCCAGACCCGGGCCCAGCTCCAGGAGGACCTGCTGAAAACCTGGGAGACGGAAAAGCGCACCTGCTTTTTTATCACCCATGACGTGGACGAGGCGGTGCTGCTGGCCTCCCGGGTGGTGATCATGAGCGCCCGCCCCGGCAAGATTCACGAAATCGTGGACATTGACCTGCCCTATCCCCGCACCCAGGCCACGAAGTTGGAGGATGCGTTTGGAGCGTACAAGAACCGCATCTGGGACACGGTGTACAAGATGTACCTGGAGACCCACTAAGGCATGCCGCCCCTGAACCCGAATTGACAGCGGAAACTCTCCGTTGTGAATTGTATATGTGATTAAAAGGAGGAAGTACTATGAAGAAAACCCTGGCAACTGTATTGGCCGCCATCCTGTGCCTGAGCATCCCCATGCTGGCCCTGGCCGGCGAACCCCTCATCGACGTGCGCATCGCCATCCACGGCAACGTGGGCGGCGCCCCCCTGGCCGGCGTGGCCGTGGAGCAAGGCTTCTTTGCGGAAGAGGGCATTAACCCCATCATCACCGTGGTGGAAAGCGGCCCCTCGGAAATGGCCGCCATGCGGGCTGACGCCCGCACCCTGGACTGCGGCTTCATCGGCGCGGGCGTGGCCTGGAACGCCATGGACCCCAGCGGCAACGAGCTGAAGTTCATCTTCCTGGACAACCTGTCCAACTCCGAGGGCATGGTAGCCCGCAAGGGCGTCTTCACCGACGCCAACGGCAACGGCTTCTATGATTACGACGAGCTCTACGCGGGCCTGAAGGGCAAGACCCTTTACGTTGACACCGCCACCACCCCCGGCGGCTGGTTCAAGGACCTGCTGAACAAGATCCACACCGAGCTGAACATCCCCGCCGAGGAGCAGCTGTGGATCGAGACCGAAACCGCCGACTACGTGAAGGACTACACCGCCCCCAACGCCAATGCGGAGTACAAGATCACCGTGGTGCAGCTGGCCAATGAAAACATGCCCGCCGCCATGAGCACCAGCGACGCCAGCCGCGTGGACATCGCCGTGGGGTATGCCCCCGTTCCCGGCATCATCGTCAACAGCAACAGCGACACCGAGTTCATCGCCGCCACGGATACCCACCTGCCCGACAAATACTTCCCCTCCACCTGGGTTGCCAGCCAGAAGTGGCTTGAGGAAAGCCCCGAGGCCGCCCAGAAGGTAGTGAACGCCTTGGTGAAGGCCCTGAACTTCCGGGGCGATCCCGCCAATGAGGCCGCCAGCCTGGCCGCCGGGGAAAACCTGGCCCAGAAGCCCGCCGGCAGCTTTGACGCCGCCGCCGCCGTGTGGCCCACCGCCGAGGAATACAAGGGTTGGTTCACCACCCCGGATTCCCAAGGCTATGAGTACATGCGCGTCCTCTACGACGCCAAAAAGAGCGGCGTGCCCGAGGGCACCGAAGCCAAGGCCCTTGAGGACTGCATGAACTTCACCTTCGTGCTCAACACCCTGGCGGCCCAATAACCCATCGTTTCGGATTTGAACCCGGAGCCCTCCGGCTCCGGGTTCAATCCACATTTGGGAGGTTTTTTATGGATTCCAAGGCATCGGCCCGCCCGTGGATTTTGGCCCGCAACCGGGTGGAGCGCTTTTTCCTGGGCGGCGGAGCCCTGGACCAATGGCAGGGCCTTGACTCCGCCCAGGCCTATGGGGACGGCGCCTACAGCGAGGAGCTGCTGGTGAACACCTCCCCCTACATCGGCCCCGGCCGCCCCCAGCTCCAGGGCTTTAGCCTGGTGGAGGGCAGCAGGCGCACCTTGCGCAGCCTCATCCAGGAGGACCCCGCCGGTTTTCTGGGGCCGGATATGGCCCAGGCCTATGGCGGCCAGTGCCCCGCTTTGTGCAAGGCGGGAGATTCCACCGGGCGGCTGATTCTGCAATACCACCCCACAGCGGCCTTTTCCAAACGCTATTTGCACTGCGCCTTCGGCAAAACCGAGGCCTGGTACTTTCTGCAAACCCGTGACCAGGAGGTCCGCTATTGCTATGCGGGCTTCAAGCCCGGGGTGACCCGCCGGGATTTTGAGGGGATGGTGGCACGCAACGATGTGGACGGGATGCTGGACGCGATCCACAAGGTGCCCTTTGACCTGGGGGACGTGATTTTGGTGCCCGCGGGGACCATCCATGCCATGGGGCCGGGGGTGACCTTTTTGGAGGTCCATGAGCCCTGCGATTACACCATGCGCTTTGAACGGGACAACTACGGCCAACCGATGACCGACAACGATATGCACTATGGCCTGGGCTTCAAAGCCCTTTTTGACGACCTGGATTTTACCCCCTATACGGCGGAGGAAATCCAGCGCAAGGTACGCTTTGCCCCCAGGCTCCTGGAGGCGGGCCCCGGCTGGAAGCGCTGGTCCTTGCTCTCTCCCGGGGACTGCCCGGAGTTTGCCATGGAGAAGGTATCCCTCCAGGGGAGGTATCCCCTGTACGCCCTGGGCCGGTATCAGCTGGTGATCGCCCTGCGGGGCGGGGCCTCCATCGCCGGGTTGCCCCTGCCCCAGGGCAGGGCCGCCTTTGTTCCCGCTGGGGCCGCCGACCTGGACATCAGCGCTGCGGACGCGGAAGTGCTGCTGGTTATTCCCGGACTGCCGCAAAAGAAAGGGTGACGCTTATGATCTATACCGCCAGCCTGGCCTGCGCCGATCTCCTGAACCTGGAAGCGGATGTGAAAGCCCTTCTGGAGGGCGGCGTTCACACCCTCCACCTGGACCTGATGGACGGCCACCATGTGCCCGCCCTGGGGTTCTGCGTGGATACCATTGCCCAGCTCCACCGCCGTTTTCCCCAGGCAGAGCTGGACGCCCACCTGATGGTGACCAATCCCGAGCATTATTTTGAATCCCTGGCCCAGGCCGGGGTGCGCTGGCTGAGCATTGTGCCCCAAACCCTTTCGGACCCGGCCCGGGGGCTGGAAAAGATCCGGGAGCTGGGCATGAAGGCGGGCTTTGTGCTGACCCTGGACCGGTCCCTGGAGGAGGTAAAGCCCTTGCTGCCTCTGGCGGATTTGGTGGTGGTGATGTCCGTCCCGGCGGGCGGATATGGCCGGGCCTTCCAGGAGGAGGCGTACCTGCGCATTGGAGCGCTGCGGGATTTGCGGGAGGAACACGGCTTCTCCTATCTGATCTCCGTAGACGGCGGGGTGAACCGGGAAAACAGCGTTCTTTGCCGCAAGGCCGGGGCCGACATGCTGGTCCAGGGGGTCTTCACCCTGTTCCGCCAGCCTCAGGGCATCCGCCAGGCTTGCCTGGACTACATCCGTGATATGGAGGATATACAAGCATGCAACTGCAACTAAAGCTGTGCATCGCCAGCGACCTGGCGGGATACGACCTGAAAATGGAGATGCTGCGGCGGCTAGAGGCCAAGGGGTACAGCATCCAGGACATGGGCTGCGACTCCTCCCAGGCGGGGGATTACCACGTGTACGCCCAGAAGGTGGCTGCCGCCGTGGCCTCCGGGGCCTGTGACCGGGGCATTTTGATCTGCGGCACGGGCCAGGGCATGGCCATCGCCGCCAATAAGGTGCGGGGCATCCGCGCCGCCTTGTGCTTCCAGAACTTCACGGCCATCATGAGCCGGGAGCACAACAACGCCAACATCCTGGCTACCGGGGCCTGGCTTATCACCCCGGATGAGCTGGAGCGGGTGATCGAGGTATGGCTCTTTGGCAAGTACGCCGGGGGCAAGCATGAGGTCCGGGTCCGGGGCATCGCTGAAATCGAAAGGCAGCAAAATCCCGCCCTATACCAGGACCCCGCCGTGCTGTCCATGACACCTGGGCAGCTTGAGCATGGCCGCATTCCCGTTTCCCTTTTCCCGGACAAGGAGGCGGTGTTCGGGCATCTGGCGCGGATCATGGCCGATACCATCCGTCAGAACAACGCCTCGGGCCGTTCCACGGTGATGATCGTTCCCCTGGGCCCCGTGGGGCAGTATAAGCCCCTGGCGGATATTCTCAACCGGGAGGGGATCAGCCTTGGACGGACCACCTTCCTGAACATGGACGAGTATATGTGGGACCCTGGCACGGTGATCGAGCCGGAGCATCCCCTCTCCTTCCGGGGGGCCATGGAGCGGGAGTTCTACTCTTTGGTGCGCCCGGAGCTGCTGATGCCCGAAAGCCAGCGGATTTTCCCCACGCCCCAAAACGGGGAATCCATCTGGGAGCTCATCCAGGCCCACGGGGGCGTGGATTTGTGCGTGGGCGGCATCGGCCTCAACGGCCATGTGGCCTTCAACGAGCCCCAGCCGGGGATGTCTGCGGAGGAGTTTATGGCCCAGCCCGCCCGGGTGGTGGCCATCGCCCCGGCGACGCTGGTGGTGAACAGCCTGAACGAATATGAAGGGGCCTATGAATTCATGCCCCGCTGGGCCGTCACCTTGGGGTTCAGGGAAATCGCCGCGGCCAGGCGGATCGTTCTGGGCTGCTTCCGCCCCTGGCACCGCATGGTGGTCCGCAAGGCCGCCAGCTATCCCCCCTCCGCGGAATTCCCCGTGACGCTGCTGGGCGGGAAAAAAATCGAAATTTGTATTCCCCGGGATCTGGCATAAACGCGCTAATTCCGTTACAATCAAAGCATCCATGATTCCAGGAGGTGTTTGCTTTGACACTCAAGGATGTTGCCAAAGCAGCGGGAGTTTCCCCTTCCACCGTCTCCCGGGTCATTCACTCGGCGGGAAAGAACTTTGCCAGCCCCCAGGTCCGCCACCGGGTCTGGGACGCGGTGCGGCAGTTGGGCTATGTGCCCAATCAGCAGGCCCAGAGCTTGAAGAAGGGAAAATCCGCCCCCCAGGCTCCCTCCACCATCCACATCCTCTTTGCCAGGTCCAAAAGCCCCCATGGGGACAGCTATTTTGATGAGCTGGCGACCTATGTGCAGGAGGAAATCCTCAGCCGGGGGTATCAGGTGGGCTCCCTGCTCACCCGCCACGAGGCCGAAGCCTCTCCCCCCGGGGCCCTGAGCGTGGGCAAGAGGGACGGGCTGGTGGTGCTGGGCCGGACCCGCAAATCCCTGGACCCCTTTATCGCCCAATTCTCCCGCCGGGCCGTATACGTGACCTTGAACCAGATGGAGTTGGAGGCGGACCACATCATGTGCGACGGGGTCCAGGCCACCAGGACCGCCATGCAATACCTCTACGACAACGGCCACAGGCATATCGCCTATGTGGGGGAATATCCCAACGACGTGCGGTACCAGGGCTTTTGGAATTTCGTCACCGAAAACACCCTCACCTACAGCCGGGAAACCATCCTCAACACCCCCATGACCGCGGAGGGCGGCTTTGCGGCGGCGCAAAAGCTGCTGGATTGCAAGATGCGGCCCACCGCCGTGTTCTGCGCCAATGACGTCACCGCCATCGGCCTTTTGAAGGGGCTGCACCAGCTGGGGGCCGTGGTGCCCCGGGACCTGTCCGTGATCTCCATCGACAACATCGCCGAGGCAGGGGAAACCATCCCCGGCCTGACCACCGTGAAGATCCCCTTAAAGGACCTGGGAAGCTTTGCCGTGAAGACTTTGGTGGACCGGATTGAAAAGGGGCACAGCATCTATGTGCATGTGTTCATGCCCTCGGAGCTTTTGATCCGGGACTCGGTGCGGCCCCTGAAAAGCTCCCGCTGGGCCTGACAGCGCGCCCCATCCCAAATAGGAGGTTTGTTCATGATCCTTGAAAACGGCCATATCTTTGCCCGGGGCGGAAATTTCATCCAGGGAAGAATCCGCTTCGGGCGTACTATTGTGGAGATGGGCCCCGGGGTTTCCCCCGGAGAGGACGAGCCCTGCCTGGACGTAGGAGGCGGGTATGTGATTCCGGGGCTGGTGGACATCCACATCCACGGGGCCATGGGCCATGACGTATGCGACGGCACCCCCGAAGCGCTGGAGGCCATCTCCCTGTTTTTGGCCGCCAACGGCATCACCGCCTTCTGCCCCACCACCCTCACCCTTTCCGAGGACCGGCTTCACCAAATAATGGCCAACATCGCCCAAGCCTCTTTCCCCGGGGCCCAATGCGCCGGAGTCAACATGGAGGGGCCTTTCATCAACCCCTCCCGCAAGGGCTCCCAGCCCGAGGAATTCATTCAGGCCCCGGACATCGAAATGTTCCGCAGGCTGAACGAGGCCAGCGGCGGGCGCATCCGCCTGGTGGACATCGCCCCGGAGCGGGACGAGGGGTTCCGCTTTACCCAAGCCCTCTCCAGGGAGGTCCACGTCTCCTTCGCCCATTCCGACACGGATTATGAAACCGCCCTGGCGGGCTTTGCCAGCGGCGCGGACCACGTGACCCATCTCTTCAACGCCATGTCCCCCTACCACCAGTTTGACCCCGGTCTGGTGGGGGCGGCGGTGGACGGCGGGGCGTATGTGGAGCTGATCTGCGACGGGCACCACGTTCACCCCTCCATCGTCAAATCCCTGTTTCGGCTGTTCCCCCCCTCCCGGATCTGCCTCATCAGCGATTCCCTGCGCTGCGCCGGAATGCCCGAGGGCCGGTATTCCCTGGGGGGGCAGGACGTGTTTGTGAAGGACGGCAGGGCCACCCTGGAAAGCGGCGTGCTGGCCGGCTCCAGCATCCACCTGCTGGAGGCCTTGCGCCGGGCTGTGCGCTTTGGGGCGCCGCTGGAGATGGCGGTGTCCGCCGCTACCCACAACCCCGCCGCCTCCATCGGCATGCAGGACCGCCTGGGCACCCTGGCCCCCGGGGCCCAGGCAGACCTGGTGGTGCTGGACAAGGACTTGAACCTTCGTCAGGTTTTTCTTCAGGGAGAGCCCTTTCTCCCCTAAGCCATGAAAGGAGGAAGCCCTATGCGCTTTGCCATCGTGGGCTCCAATTTTGTCGCGGAGTGGTTTGTGGCCGCGGCCAAGGAATGCGAAAATGTGGTGTTGCAGACGGCCTTCTCCCGTACCCGGGAGCAGGCCCGGCGCAACGCGGAAAAGTGGGGAACCCGGTCCGCCTGCTGGGACTGGGAGGAGCTGCGCCGGGACGGGAACGTGGACGCGGTGTACATCGCCAGCCCCAACGCCTTCCATTTTCAGCAGGTGGAGAGCATGCTGCTGGCGGGCAAGCATGTGCTGTGCGAAAAGCCCATCGTTCCCAGCGAAAAGGAGCTGGAGCCCTTGCTGGCCCTGGCCCGGGAACGGGGCCTTTTGCTGCTGGAGGCCATGCGGCCCGCCCATCTGCCCGCCCTGGAAACCATCCGGGAACTGCTGCCCAAGCTGGGGACCCTTCGCTACGCCGAGTTCCCCTACGCCCAGTATTCCTCCCGCTATGAGCGCTTCCAGCAAGGGATCGTGGAGAACGCCTTTGACCCCACGCTGGCCAACGGCACGCTGATCGACCTGGGGGTGTACTGCGCCCATTGGATGGTGATGCTTTTTGGGGAGCCCAGGCGGGTGGTGTCCTTGGCCTCCTTTATCGACGGTTCCATTGACACAAACGGCTCCGCCCTGTGCGATTACGGCTCCATGCAGGTAAACCTGCGCTATTCCAAGGTCCACCAAAGCTGGCGGCCCGCCATTATCGAAGGGGAGGAAGGCTCCCTGAGCCTCTCCCCCCTCCCCGTTCCCGCCCAGGCGGAGCTTCGCCTGCGCAACGGCGAAACCACGCTGATCCCCCTGGGCACCCGGGAGTGGGACATGGCCTACGAAATCAACCGCTTCCTGGAGCTGGCCCAAAATCCCGCCCAGGCGGAGCCCTACCACCGGTGGACGCGGATGACGCTGCGGGTCATGGACGCCATCCGGGCTCAAAACGGCATCGATTTTACCAAGAGAAAGCACTGAGCCCGGGCATGAAGCCCAGGTCCTGGACGGATTCTGCAAAATCTTGGCGTTGGTCCCCGCCGTCCGCCCGCAGGCCAGCGGGAAGGGGCCCCGTGACACAGCGGCATTCTGAGCGGCAGGGCCCGGAGTGCGCACAGGGAACAGATACGCAAAACGCGGGCGCAGTTCATAGGGCTGCGCCCGCGTTTCCTGTCGCGCCTATCCTTGGGCCGGGGCCGCCGCTCCGGGACGCCCATGCCTACACCCCGGCCTTTGGCTCCAGCGTCCAGCCGAAATCCCCGGAATAGATCATCTGCTTTGTCATGCCGCCGTCCACGCAGATGTTTTCCCCGGTAAGAAACCCCGCCTGGGGAGAGCAGAGGAAAAGCGCCAAGTGGGCGATATCCAGCGGCGTTCCCACCCTTCCGGCGGGATGCTGAACCGCGTCCGCGCCTTCGTGCTCCCCAAGGGACGTATCGATCCAGCCTGGAGAGATGGCATTCACCCGGGCCCGTCCCGCCAGGCTCACGGCCAGGGCGTGGGTCAAGGCGGAAATGCCGCCCTTGGCCGCGGTGTAGCTTTCGGTCTGGGGTTGGCTCATCCGGTCCCGGGAGGAGGAGATGTTGACGATGGACGCCCCGGGGGCCAGGTAGGGCATCAGCAGCTTAGTGAGGTAAAAGGGCGCGGTGACCCCCACCCGCAAGGCGTAGTTGAATTCCTCATAGGAGCAGGAGTCGATCCCCTTCATCAGGGGCGGGGCGTTATGGATGAGATAATCCACATGGCCGTGCTCCCGGAGGACCTTCTCCGCGAACCTCTCCAGCACTTCCTCCCGGCCGATATCCCCCTGGAAATACCCGTTCTCCCGCGTATCGATGATGCACGGGACCGCGCCGTTCCGTTTGAATTCCTCGGCGATGGCCCTGCCGATGCCCTGGGCCCCGCCGGTAATGACGGCCACTTTGTTTTGAAAGCACACTCCGATCATCCCCTTGCCAACATGATACCAAAAAATGGACAGGCTGACCATGGGGAGTGTGAAAAGCGGGAGGAAAGCCCGTGATTTATTCCTTGGCCTCCACCCCAGGGCGGCGGCTGCACACCCGGTCCATAAGCATACTCATGAACCGCTGGGCGTCCACCTCCAGGCATACCTGCACGGTGGGCTCCGGCTTTTCCTGGCCCAGCTCCTCCGGAGGCGTCCAGGGGGTGACGGGCAACTCGCATATGGTGTGCCCCGTGGGATGGCGGTGGTCATACTCCACATGCACGTTCATCTTTTGCCCCCGGCAGAAGGTGGGGTCAAAGGCCATGGCGACGCACAGGGGATCGTTCATGGCGGTGAAATCCCGCTTCCACCAATCCAGCCACTTGCGGATCATCTTCGCCATGGCGGCGTTGAGGGAATCCCGGGTGGCCTCCAAGCGCTCCACGTCCGCCGTGCGCACCAATACCTGGCGGGTCACGTCATAGCCGCACATGGTGATGGGCGCGCCGCTGGCAAAGAGCAGCGCGGCGGATTCCGGGTCGCATTTCACGTTATGGTCGATGTATTCCAGCTCCGCGCCGTTGCTTCCCAACCGGGCGCTGCCCCCCATAATGATGATGTTTTTCACCCACTGGGCCACCCGGGGTTCCCGGGCCAAGGCCACCGCCAGGTTGGTGAAGGGGCCGATGGCCACCAGCGTGATCTCCCCGGGGTTTTCCTTTACGGTCTGGATGATAAAGTCCACCCCATGGCGGGGATCATAGGCCAGGTGGCGGTCCTCCTCCGTCAAAAGGCCCTCTCCCTCATGGCCCAGCCACCACAGGGGGCGGTTGCGCAGCAGCACATGCTCCACCCCCGCCATCACCGGGATATCCTCCCGGCCCAGCAGCTTGAGGATTTTTACGGCCATACGGGCCCGAAGGTCCACATCGCCGTATACGGTGGTGATCCCCTCCACCCGCAGCTCCGGGGAAAGAGCCGCCAGGGCCACGGCCATGGCGTCGTCCACATCGGTCCCGATGTCCGTATCCAAAATAATCCTCTCAGGCATGGCGCTCCGTCCTTTCTTACCGGCCCAGGGGGAATTCCGCCAGGGCCAAGGTCTTTTGGCTCAACTCCTCCAGGGTCAGCCATTCGTACCCATGAACGCTGGTGCGCAGCGCCGCCGGGAAGTGGGAAAGCCAATGCTCCTGTACCTTCCCTGTGCGAAAGCCCACGATGGAGCCCACGGTGGCCGCGTTGCAGTCGGTATCAAAGCCCGCCATAACCGCGTGGCCCACGGCCTGGGCGTGGTCGCCGTCAAAACAGGCCAACAGGGCGGACACCAGCAGCGCGTTGGGGATGGCATGGCCCCACCAGTACCATTGGCGTTCCGCGTACCGGGCGTGAAGCTTTTCCAAAAGGGCCTCATACCCCGCGCCCGCGCCCTTTTCCAGGTCTTCCAGCAGCGCCTCCAGCTCCAAGGCCAGGCGGCTTTGGGGGGGAATCTGCGCCTTGGCGGCCCGGATCATCTCCACCCCGCCCAAGGCGCAAGGGGCCAGGCTCACCAGGGCCGCCACGTACATCTCCGCGTAAATCCCGTTGCGCACATGGGTGACGCTGGCGTCCTCAAAGGCCATCCGCGCCGCCTCATGGGGCCTGCCGGGGTTGATATACCCGAAGAAATCCGCCCGAATCTGCGCGCCGATCCATTCCCGGTAGGGGTTGAGAACCCAGGCGCACTCCGGCGTCAAGATACAGTTCAGCAGATTGCGGTACGCCAGCCGCTCCGCGGTGCAGGCGTGCAAAGAGGGAACCGCGTACAGCAGGTTTTCCGCGATCTGATCCGCGGTAAAGTTCCGGCCATAGCGCTCCAAAACCCGCAGCGCCGCTACGGAGTAATTGGTATCGTCGTCCACGGGGAAGGAGGTCATGTTGTCAATCCAGCAGTATACCTGGCGGTCATAGGGGGTGTTGGTATCCCGGTCCTGAACGTCAAAGCGCTGCCGCAGCTCCGGGCCGATGGCGGAGGTAAAGTAGGTTTTGCGAGGGTCCTGGCCTGTGGCGGCCATAAACTCCGCGATTTTTTCCCGGGTCCAGCCCTCCACGGGGATGCCCAGCAGGCAGCCGCTCAAGCGCCCGGCCCAGGCGGAGCGCAACCTCTCCCCGAAGCCCTCCCGGAGGACGGGATATTCCTGGCGGGCCTGGGGGCCCGCCAGCCGCTGAATGCCCTCCCAGGTGTTGGGCTCCCTTTGCGCCAGGTCCCCAGGCAGAGGCATCCGCTCCGTTTCCAGCATCCATCGGCGGGCCTTCTCCTCCCGCTCCCCCTCGTCGCCGATGGACAAAATCGCCTCCACCTCTTCGGGGCGGACGGGTTTCCCCTCGCTTTGGGCCTGGGCCAGTTCGTCCACAATCAGCTCGGTATAGTACAGCCATCTCATTTTCTCGCGCAGCATGGTATCGCTCCTTGTTGATTACTCTTTGACTCCCGAGCTCACAATCCCCTCCACGTAATAGCGCTGCAAGGGCATCATGATGGATACGGGAATGATAAAGGCAATGATGGAAGCGGCAAAAATCAGGTTCCAGAGCTTGGCGTGCTCGGTTTGGAAGCTGTTGAGCGCCACTTGAACGGTTTGCATTTGCGGCGTGCGGGTCACCAGCACAGGCCACATGAAGGACTCCCATTGGGAGAGGAACAATATCAGCCCGGCGCTGATGGCGATGCTTTTGGCGTTGGGCATGGCGATGCGGGCGAAGATGCCCGGCCAGCTCAGCCCGTCCAGCATGGCGGACTCGATCATGTAGTTGGGGAAGTCCAGAAAAAACTGCCGGAACAGGAAGATCACGATGCCATTGGCCACGCTGGGAAGAATCAGCGCCTGATAGCTGTTCACCCACTGGAAGCGCAGGATGATCTGATACAGGTTGATGGAAATCAGCTCAAAGGGCACCATGGCGGTGACCATCACCAGCAGAAACAACAGCCCCTTGCCCCTGAAGCGGAACTTGGCAAAGCAGAACCCGGCCATGGCGTTGAACACCACCCCCGCCAGGATGGTGGCCGCGGCGATCAGCAGGGAGTTGACCACCGCCGTGCCAAAGCCGTAGTCCGCGAAGATGGAGCGGTAGGACTCCCAGGTGAGGTGGGTGGGCCAGAAGGTTTCCGGCACAATGGGGCGGATGTAGCGGTACACGTCCTCCAGGGGGCGAAGGGAAGACACCAGCGCAAAGAGCAGCGGGAAGAAGATGACCAAGAGGAGAACCGCCTGAATGGCATATACCAGCGCCTTGCCCCAAACCGTCATTTTCTTCATCCTTGGGCACGCTCCTTCATCAGCAGGCTTTCCAGGCCGATCACCGCCAGCAGAATTGCCAGCAGCACCATCACCATAGCGGAGGCCGCGTTCATGTTGGAGTAGGTATAGGCGTTCTGGTAAATGCGGTACATGAGAAAATCCGTGGAGCCCTGGGGGCCGCCTCCGGTGAGCATATAGGCGGGCACAAAGAGCAGGAAGTTGGAAATCGTGTCGGACACCATCACAAACAGCAGCGTGTTTTTCAGCAGCGGCAGCGTGACGCGAAAGAACGCCGCCCCCTTGGCGGCGCCGTCAATATCGGCCGCCTCGTACAGGTCCCGGGGGATGTTCTCCATGCCGGCAATCAGAAAGACAGCCCAGTAGCCCACGCCCTTCCAGCTGGCAATGGCGATGATGGAGCCTAGGGCCTGCTTGGAGGAGGTCAAAAACGGCTGGTTTGGGATGCCCAGAGCATTCAAAAGGGAGTTGAGCAAGCCCTGGTCAGGGTTGAGCAGCACGCCCCACAGGGTGCAGGCGATGGTAAAGGACACCGTGATGGGCACCAGGTGCAGCGTGCGGAAGAAGTGATTGCCCTTGAGCTTCAGGGTGAGCACATAGGCAAGGCCCAGGGACAGGGCGATCTGCAAGGGGTTGGTGATGAGGTTGAAAATCACCGTTACTTTCAGGGAGTTGAGAAACACGGGATCGGAAAAAAGGGCCGCGTAATTGTCCAAACCCACAAAGCGGGAGGTTTTTTTGAGAAAGGAATACTTGAAAAAGCTATCAAACAGGCCGCTGCACAGCGGGTACACCTTGAAGACCAACAGCCCCGCCACAGCCGGAAACAGGAACAAATAGGGGATATATTTGCGCTTGAGCGTAAACATACCGGACCTCCCTTTTCTTGCAAAGCGGGGGACGGGTTTCCCCGTCCCCCGAAAGCGGGTTTACTCTGCGTACTTTTGCAGCTGCTGGTCGATCTCGGCCACGGCCGCGTCCAGGGCGCCTTGGGGATCCGCGCCGTTCATCATGTCGCTGAAGGCCTTTTGCACAATATCCTGCCACTCGGTGTAGCCGGCCATCTTCGGGCGGGACATGGCGGTGTTCAGGGATTCATAAGCGGACAGCCGGGCCACGTCGTCCGGGAAGGTTTCGTAGGCCGGATCGGCGTCGATGCTCTCCAGGGCGGCGATGTTGCTGGGCAGGTTCTTGATGATCTTGAAGTTCTGGATCGCGGTATCGTTGTTGCAGGTGAGGAACTCCACAAACTTGGCGGCTTCCTCCTGGTTCTTGGAATAGGCGGATACGCCCGCGCACCAGGAGCCTGTGGGGGTTACGGGAACGCCGCCCTCAAAGTAGGGGTGCGCCGCATAGCCAAAGTTCAGGTTGGCGCTGAGCATGGCGGGAATCTGCCAGGAGCCGCCCACAAACATGGCTACCTGGCCGCTGGTGAACAAATTGGTGCTTTCATCCGCGCCTACCTTGGGGCTGATCTTCCAGGTGTTGAAGGTATCGGCGTAGAACTGGCCCGCCTTGACCATCTCCGGGCTGTTGGTGTAGCCGGTGGTGGTGAGGCCGTCCTCGCTGACAAACTGGGTGGCGCCCAGGCTTTGGGCCAGGGGCAGGAGCTGATAGGGCCGGTTCACCTGTTCAAAAATCAGACCGTAGATCTGCTTGCCGCCGTCGTCGGTATAGGTGAGCTGCTTGGCCAACTCCACCACCTGCTCCCAGGTCATGCGGGACTGGGGATCGGCGGCGGGGTAGGGAACCTGCTTGGCGTCAAAGAGGTCCTTGTTGTAGTAGAGCTGTACGCAGGAGCTGTACAGGGGCAGCGCGTAGATGTGGTCATTGTAGGTCACGGAATCCAGGGCCGCCTCCGTCAGGTTCCCGGGGGATTCGGGGGCGATTTTGTCCTCCAACTCGGCCAGGTAACCCTTCAAGGCGTAATTGGCCACCACCGTGCAGTCCACCAAAAGCGCGTCGATGCTGTCCTCACCGTTGCCCAGGCGAACCTCAATGGCCTCGAACATCTTGTCAAAGGGGAGGACTTCCACGTTGATCTTCACGCCGGGGTTCTGTTCCTCATACAGGTCAAAGGTGGGCTGGAGAATCTCCAAATCGGGCATGATGAGGAAGTTGAGCGTGATCTCATCTCCCGCCAGGGCGGGGATGGAGACGCAGCTCATGGCAATGAGAAGCGCAAGGAGGAGGGAAATCCGTTTTTTCATTGTTGGCATCTCCTTTTGATTTTATTGCAAACGCTCCGTTTTCCTGGAGCGCCCACATTCGTCAGGCGCGCGGGGCGCAGGTGGATTCCCGCACGATCAATTCCCGGGGGCAGACCACATCCCGGGGCGGGCCGTCATACTCGCCGCTGATGCGGCTGAAAAGCAGGTCCATGGCCCGGCGGGCGAACTCCCCGCCGCTGTTGTTGATGGTGGTCAGGCCGGGGCGGCTGAGCCGGGCGAAGCCGATGTTGTCCTCCCCGGTCAACGAGATATCCCGGGGTACCTGGAGGCCCTTCTCCCGCAAGGCTTGCATCACCCCCATGGCGATGATGTCGTTGGCGCAGCAGATGGCGGTGGGTATGAAGGGGAAGGAGGAAACGTACATGCCCGCTTTGTAGCCGGCGTCCATGGTGAAGTCCATTTCAAAACACAAGTCCTTCTCCAGGGTCAGCCCGGCCTCCCCCAGGGCGGCGATGCAGCCCGCTTTGCGGCGCTTGTTCACGGTGGAGGTTTCCGGGCCGCCCACATAGGCGATTTTTCTGTGGCCCAGCTCGATGAGGTGCTTGGCCGCCAGGTAGATGCCCCGCCCGCCGATGGAGTGCAAGGTGTCAAAGTGGAGCTGGTCGTAATGCTGGGAAACCACGATGGGCCGGTGCAGGGTCATCAGCCGCTCCAACACCTGCTCGGAATTTTGAATGGAGCAATAGATGAGCCCGTCCACGCCGATTTCCTCCATGAGCTCCAGGGCCTGTAACTCCAGCTTGGCCTCGGCGTTGGAATCATACAGGAGCACGGAGTAGCCCCGCTCCCCGGCCAGGTGCTGCAAGGTTTTGAACATCTCGGCGTAATAGGGGTTGCCGATGTCCGGCTCAATCAGCATGATCTGGTTGGAGCGCTGGGTTTTGAGGAACTTGGCGCTTTTGTTGACCCGGTAGTTGGTCTGCTGGATGGCCTTGCGAATCTGCTCCGCTGTGGAACCGTCTACATATCCTGAGGAATTGAGAAACCTGGATACGGTTGCCACGGAAACCTTTGCTATATTTGACACATCCCGGATTGTTGCGCGCTTTCCCTTTTCCATAGGCATACCCTCCTTCCTTGTTTTATGTAAACGTTACCACATAGGATGTTTTTATTATAGGTTTCACTAGAAGGTTTGTCAAGGTGTTTTTTCGAATTGGCGAAAAATCAAATGGAAGAGGGCCCTTTTCTTGCCACCTCCCGGGCGGTGTAGTCGTTTCCACAAGAGGGCGGGAGCCTATCCAAAGCAAAGAGGGTGTGAAACGGCAAAGAGCTCTCTTCCTCCTATGCTCTCCCCTCCTCCTCTCCCGTCGGGGAAAATGCCGTGGCTCTCCCTTTTCCTCAAATCCCTCTTGACACCGGGAACCGCTTGGATTATAATTCAGTCATGCAATCGATTGCGTAAAGAAATACCGGAGGAACGGAGCATGGCGGCAACCATCCATGACGTGGCGAAACTGGCCGGGGTAAACTCCTCCACAGTATCGCGGGTTCTAAACGGCAAGGCCACCATCACCGGGGAGACCAAGGAAAAGATATACGCCGCCATGAAGCGGCTGGACTACCATCCCAATTCCGTGGCCCGCAGCCTCGCCAGCGGCCTGAGCGGAGCCATCGGCGTGGTGGTGGACGCCCAGGACGCGGAGGCGTTCAGCAACGTGTTTTTCAGCCGCAGCCTGTTCGCCATTGAGCAGGTGGCCCAAGCCCGGGGCTACAATGTGATTATCACCAACGGGGGCAAGCAGGCGGCCCGGGCCATTGAAACCCTGATGCTGGAGCGCAAGGTGGACAGCCTGATTCTGCCCCCCTCCACCATCAAACCCTCTCTGCTGGCCAAAATCGGCGATTTCCCCTATGTGGTGTTGGGCCAGCCGGACAGCGCCAAGCTCAGCGCCAGCTGGGTGGACAATAACAACGAACAGGGCGCGGAGCTGGCGGTGCAGCACCTGCTGGGCAAGGGCTACCAGGGGATCGCCTATTTGGGGGGCAACCAAGGCGCGGACTTTGTGAAGCGCCGGGTGAAGGGCTACCAAAGCGCCTTGCCCCGGGGCGCGGAGCCGCTGGTGCTGCCCACCGACGGCACCCCGGAGGACGCCCAGCGGGCTGCCGCCGCGGCGCTGCAAACCAAGGCCCCTCCCGGCGCGTTTGTTTGCAACGACAACCTCGCCGCCTTCGGGCTGCTGAAAGCCGCCAAGGCCCTGGGCATCGCCGTGCCCCGGGAGTTGGGCGTGGTGACCTTTGACAATTACCCCCTGGCGGAATATACCGATCCGCCTCTCACCGCCGTGGATATCGATACGGCGCTGCTGGGGGAGCAAACCGCCCAGCTTTTATTCCAACGCCTGGAGCGGAAAACCGCCAACCAGCAAATCTTGCTTGAAACCGCGCTGATCCCGCGGGAATCCAGCGATAGGATGTGACCTGATGAACCGTTCCGCCGTGGAGCACCACTCTCTTTTGCCCTTTAGGCAACCGCTTGCACGAACGCGGGTCCGCTTCCGGCTCCTGGCCGCCGCAGAGGACCTGGCCTCCTGCCAGCTCACCTGCTGGAAGCGCAACCAGCCCCAAAGCCGCCGGACTTACGCCATGCAAACCCGCTACCAGGACGAATGCAAGACGGAATGGGTGGTGGACGTTTCTTTCCCCCAGGAGGCCCATTACGTCAAGTATTTCTTCACCCTGACAGGCCGCGACGGCGAAGTGCTCCGCTATGGCGAGCACGGCTTTTTTCAGGAAGAGCCGTCCCAGGGCTTCTTTGAGCTGCTCCAGGTCCAGGAGGCGGACGTGCCCGCCCTTCCCCAGTGGGCCCAGGGCTGCGTGTTTTACCAAATCTTCCCGGAGCGCTTTGCCGTGGGAAACCCTTCCAAGGCCCTACGGGACTATGAACCCTGGAACGCCCGGCCCACCCGGGAAAACTTCCTGGGAGGCGACCTGCCGGGCATTCAGGCCAAGCTGCCCTATCTAAGGGAGCTTGGGGTGGAGTGCCTGTACCTCACCCCGGTCTTTGCCGCCGATTTCAACCACAAGTATGCCACGGCGGACTATTTCCACGTGGACCCTGACTTTGGCACGGACGAGGACCTGGCCGCCTTGGTGGAGGCGGCTCACGCCCAGGGCATCCGGGTGGTGCTGGACGGGGTATTCAACCATGTGGGCATACGCTTCCCGCCCTTTGCGGACCTCCTGTCCAAGGGGGAGGAAAGCGCCTACCGGGATTGGTTCTACCCCAAGCGCTTCCCCCTTTCCATCGACCCGGACTGCTACGAGTGCGTGGGGGATTACCCTTACATGCCCCGCCTGCGGGTGGCAAACCCCGCCGTGCGCCGCTATGTGCTGGAGGTGCTCACCCACTGGCTGGAGAAGGCGAACATCGACGGCTGGCGCTTTGACGTGGCGGATGAGCTGGACGCGGGGGCCGTGCGCTACTGGCGGGAGCGGGTGAAGGCCCGCTTCCCGGACGCGCTGCTGCTGGCGGAAACCTGGGGGGACGCCCGCCGCCTGGTAGCTGAAGGGGACCAGTTTGACTGCGCCATGAACTACCTCTTCCGCGACGCCATGGTGGATTATTTCGCCAAGGCCGCCATCTCCGAAACCACCCTGGACCACAGGCTTCAGCGCATGCTGATGAAGTACCCCGACGGGGTGAACCAGCGCATGTACAACTGCCTTGGCAGCCACGACACCGCCCGCTTCCTCACGGAATGCGGCGGAGACAAGAAGCGCCTTGGGCTGGCCCTGGCCTTCCAACTGCTGTTTTTGGGCTCGCCCGCCCTGTACTACGGGGACGAGATGGGCATGGAGGGCGGCAACGACCCCGGCTGCCGGGGGGGCATGCGCTGGGAGGGCGGCGACCGGGAGCTGCTGGAAACGGCCCGCCGCTTCATCGCCATGCGCAAGGAGCATCCCGCCCTCCGCCGGGGGGGATACCGCTGCGCGCTGGCGGAGGATCAGCGCCATCTGTTCGCCTTTGAGCGCTTTTGGGAAGAGGAGCGGATCCTGGTGATTTTCAACAGCGGCGACGGGCCCCAATATGTGGACTTCGCGGATTTCGGCGGAAGAGTCGACATTCCCCCGCAATCCGTTAAGATCGTCATCAAATAAGGAGGAAGAAACCATGTTCAAGAAACCGCTTGCCATCCTGCTGGCCGCCGCGCTTTGCCTTAGCGTGGGGTCGTGCCTTGCCCAGGAGGTAACCCTCAACTTCTGGCACCATTACAGCGCACAGTCCGCCGAAAACGAGACTTTGGTGAACGTGCTGATTCCCAGGTTCCAGGAAGAAAACCCGGGGATCAAGGTCAACGCCGTCTCCCATGAGTGGGCCGAGCTCCATGACAAAATCCTGGTGAGCGCCAGCTCCGGCAACCTTCCCGACGTAGCCCGCTGCGATATCGCCTGGCTGCCCGAGTTCCAGAAGATGGGCGTGCTGGTGGCCCTGGATGCGGAAATGCCCGACTTTGCCGTGGTGAGCGCCTCTTTGCTGGACAGCGCCATGTCCACCTCCAGGATCGGCGGGCATCACTATGCCCTGGCCCTGAACACCAACAGCAAGATCATGTTCTACAACACCGCCATGCTGGAAGCCGCGGGCGTCGCGGTACCCGCCACCATGGAGGAGTGGGTCCAGGCCGTGGGCAAGCTGGCGGGCTCCAACGAGAACGGCCAGCAGACCTGGGGCTGGAACGAGCCCGCCCTCAGCGGCTGGAACCTGTGCCCCTTTATCTGGAGCTTTGGCGGCAGCCTCACCGACGAAACCCAGACCGTGGCCTCCAGCTACATCAACAGCCCCCAGACGGTAAAGGCCGTCGAGACCTTCGCCCAGCTTTACCAGCAGGGCGCGCTCACCGGCTTTAACAGCGGGGACATCCCCATGACGGACGGCTTTGGCACAGGGCGCTACGCCATGATGCTGGAAGGCCCCTGGAAGACGGCGGAGCTGGCGGGCGCGTACCCTGACGCGGCCTACGGCACCGCGCCCATCCCCGCGGGAGAGGGCGGCAGCGTCAGCGTGCTGGGAGGCGAGGACATTGCCATGTTCCACACCGCCAACCAGGACGCGGCGTGGAAATTCATGAAGTTTATGACCGGGGAATACGCCGAAACCGAAATGGCCAAATGCGGCCAGCTTCCCGTGAACAAGGCCGCGCTGGAGAGCGACGTGGTGAAAAACGCCGACTATGCGCCCTTTATCCAGGCCATCCAGACCGCGAAGGCCCGCCCCACCGTCGCCGCTTGGAGCGAGATGGACAACGAGCTGAACGTGGCCATGACCGCGGTGGTGAACGGTGAAAAGACCGCCCAGGAGGCCATGGACGAGCTGGCCGTGAAGTTTGACGCGCTTTTGAAGCAATAACCATCCTGAGGGCGGCGGAGCGCAGCTTCGCCGCCCCCTCTACGGGAGGGCTGCCCATGGATGCCAAATCCCCCCTGAACCGGGTTCAGCTGGCGGCGCTGCTGCTGCCAGGGCTGCTGCTCTTCGCCGTCTTTACCGTATATCCCATTGTCCGCCTGTTTTGGATGAGCTTTTGCGACTGGACCTTTACCACCATGCTCCACCAGCCCTTCATCGGGCTGGAAAACTACCGGAGGGTTTTTCAAGACCCCACCTTTTGGACGGTGTTTGTCAACAGCATGGCATACACCGCCGTCACCGTGCCGGGCCAGATGGCCCTGGGCCTGTTCGCTGCCGTGCTGGTCAACGGGATCAAGCGCTTTGGCGTTACCTTCCGCGTCATCAACTACCTGCCGGTAATCACCTCCTGGGTGATCGCCTCGCTGGTGTTCCGCTATATTTTCAATACCGAGGGGCTGCTGAACTATTTTCTCACAAAAACCCTAGGGATGACCTCCCACAACGTGCGCTGGCTGGACACCCGCTGGAGCGGCCTGAGCGTCGCCATGATTCTGGGCATCTGGAAGGGCGTGGGCTGGAACATGGTGGTGTTTCTGGCCGCCTTGCAACAGGTGCCCGCCGATCTGTACGAGGCCGCGGAAATCGACGGGTGCGGCCCCTGGAAGAAGTTCGTCAGCGTCACCCTTCCCTCCATCCGGGGCACCGTCCTCTTTGCCCTGATCATGCTGACCATCGGCGGCTTTAACGTGTTCACCTCCATCAAGATGATCACCGGAGGCAAGCCCGCCCACCTGACGGACACGCTGCTGACCTGGATGTATTACAACGCCTTCAGCGCGGGCAAGTTCGGCTATACGGCGGCGCTGAGCTTTGTGATGGCGCTGTCCCTGGGGCTCCTGGCGATTTTGCAGTTCAAGGCCATGAAAAACAAGGAAGCGTAAGGAGGCACGCCTATGCGTCACCGATCCATGAAAAAGCTGCGGGGCGCCGTCCTGCGCTACTTGCTGCTGACCCTGGGGGCCGTGGTGTGTACGCTGCCCATGATCTACATGATCTCCACGTCCCTACGGCCCAACGGCGCGCTGTATGAGTATCCGCCCCGCTTTTTCCCCAAATGGGAGGCCGTGACCCTGGAAAACTACCGCTACATCCTCACCCAGAGCAAGTTCTACCTGAACTTCCTCAATTCGGTGTTCATTTCCCTTTCCTCCGTGGCCCTGGCGGCCCTGGTTTCCTCCGCCATGGCCTTTGTGCTGGGCAAGTTCCGCTTCCCCGGCAAAAAGCTGCTGTTTGCCTTCATCATCCTCACCATGATCATTCCGGGCACCACCATGATCGTACCCCAGTTTGAGCTGGCCGCCAAGCTGGGCTTCATCAACAATCTGGCGGGGCTCATCCCCTTTTACGTGGCCTGGGTGATTCCCTTTTCCACCTTCATGATCAAGGGCTTCATGGAGAATATCCCAGGGGAAATCATGGAGGCCGCCACCATCGACGGCTCCAGCGTCATGACCCTGTACCGGAGGGTGGCGCTGCCCCTGGCCGCCCCTGCCGTCGCCTCGGTGAGCATCTTCAATTTTTTGACCGCCTGGGAGGAATATCCCTGGGCCAACACCGTCATCAACGACACGGAACTGAGGACGCTGCCCATCGCCATCGCGGGCTTCTTTGGGCAGCACCAGTTCACCCAATGGGGCTATGTATTCGCCATGTCCGTGCTGACGCTGCTGCCCGTGGTTCTGGTATTCGTTACCTGCCAGAAATTCTTCGTTCAGGGCCTGACGGCGGGCAGCGTGAAGGGATAAGGGCCGGCAGCGGGGCCGCTGTCTTATCCCAGCATTTCCCGAATCTTCTCCGCCACCACCCGCGCCAGCTTGGCATGGTCGGCCTTGGAATAGTGCAGGCCGTCCATGGGGTTGAGCTCAAAGCCCAAAAGGGCGCAGTCGATAAAGCTGCAGCCGTTGCGCCGGGCCATCTCCCCGTAGAGCTTGCCCAGCTGGCAGCTCTTGCCATAGGCCTCGGGGCCAAAGCTGAAGCCGAACATCATGCTGCCGATATCCGGATGGGTGGGGGCGGGGGCGATAACCAGCACCTGGGGCGCGGGATAGGCGTAATAGGAGGCCTTGCACTCCTGCACCAGCTTCTCCACCCCAAAGGCGATCATGCCCGCGGTCAGGTTGAACATATGCTTGAGCTCGTTGCAGCCCATTTGGATCACCACCAAATCCAGGGGCGCGTTGGCGTCCAGGGCCACCTGGAGGCTTTTCAGCCCCAAACGGTTGGGGAAGTAGGGGTCCTCTACCATGCTGGTACGGGCGTTCAGCGCGTTTTCAATGATGTGGTATTCGCTTCCCAGCAGCCCTTGTACCCGGCCCGGCCAGCGCTCCTCCCGGCTCATGCGCTGCCCGGAGCCAATCTCGGGACGGTACCTGGTCACGTCATACCCCCAGGTGTTGGAATCCCCAAAAACCAAAATGTTCTTCATCCAGATTGGCCTCCAATCCCTATGATGATTTTTGCGGCGAAAGCCTGCCCTCAAACCGGTCCATCTCAACGGCCTGCCCCAGCATAGCCGAGGCCTCCACAGCGTTGATCACATGCATAACCTCTATGCTGTCCTCCAGGGTCACCACCCGGGGGGCTGTTCCCTCGTCCACGCAGCGCAGGAAATAGGCGATCTCCCTGGCGTAGGCGTTGTATTGCTCCGGCCGGGTATGCCTGGGCTCCTGCCCGTCCTTCCAAACGCTCAGCGTACACTGGGCCCCGTCCCGGTCGTTGATGGAATACCCCGCCTGATAGCGGAGCTCCGCCGTGGCCTTGCTTCCCATCACCTTGGCGTACATGCTGAAGGGATACCCGCCCCGCATGGTGAAGCTGGTTTCCGCCACGCCCCGGGCCCCTCCCTTGTACTGGATGGAGGCGAACACGTTCTGGTAGCAGCCGGTCCCATCCTTGGAGGCCAGGGCATACACGCTCTTGGCCGGGCCAAAGAGGCCGTTCATAAAATCCACGTCGTGCACCAGCATATCGTACATGGCTCCGCCCCCCAGCAGGGGATCGTAGAGCCAGTCGTTATCCCAGCGCTGGGGCTCGCTGCAGCGGGAGAAGTAGCTCATGTGAACCTCGCCGAACTCCCCCGCCTCCATCATCTCCTTCAAGGTGACATAGCCCGTCCAAAAGCGCACCACCATGGCCGTCATGTAGGTCACCCCGGCTTTCGCCACCGCCGCGCGCATCCTGGCCGCGTCCCCGGCGGTCATGGCAATGGGCTTCTCGCACAGCACGGCCTTGCCATACCCCGCGCACAGCTCCACCAGCTCCGCGTGGTTGTAGGTGGGGGTGGCGATGAGGCACACGTCCAACTCCGGCACGGCCTCCAGCATGGCCCTGGCGTCGGGGAAGGCGGGGCAGCCCGCCGCCTGGGAGGCGGCCCGGACCTTTTCCGGAATTACGTCGCACACGGCGGCCAGTTTGGCGTTCTCCAGCATGGCAATGGCGGCGATGTGGCTCTTGCTGATCATGCCGCAGCCAATCAGGCCCAGAAGGTGGGTTTTCATTCCGGGGTGCCTCCTTTTTTGTGCCGCGCCGGGCTTGCGGTGAGCACCCGCACCCCGAAGTTCTCCAGGCGCTCCCGGGCCTCGGCGTCAATGCGGTCGGTAATCAGGGTGTTGATGCGCTCCAGCCCGCACAGCCGGGCGAATACCTGGCGGTTGAACTTGGAGCAGTCCGCCACGGCGATTACCTCATGGGCCGCCTGGATCATGGCGTTTTTCACGTGCACCTCCTCCATGGTACGGTTGGAGATGCCCCAGGTGAAATCGATGGCGTCGCAGCCCAGAAACAGCTTTTTGACCTTGATGCAGTTGATGAAATCAATGGCCTCCGTGCCCACCAGCGTGTACACGCTGGGCAGCAGGGAACCCCCGGTCATGATCAGGGATACGTCCCCCCTCTCGGCCAGGGTGATGCCGATTTTCAAATCGTTGGTGATGACGGTGACGCCCTTTGCCTTGATGCGCCCGGCGATTTCGTAGGTGGTGGAGCCCGCATCCAGCATGATCACATCGCCGTCGGCGATCATGTCCGCCGCCAAGGAGGCGATGGCCTGCTTGCTTTCGATGTTCTCCTGGAAGTGGATCACCGAGGGAATCTCGGTATTGGGGCTGTGCTGGCGGCACACCGCGCCCCCATGGGTTTTGATGACCAGGCCCCGGGTGGCCAGCTCGTTGATGTCGTTGCGAATGGTGACCAAGGAGGTCTTGAACACCTTGGCCAGCTCCTGGGTCTTCACGGTTTGCTTCTCATTGATGTAATGGAGCACCTTCTCCTGCCGCTCAATCCGGAACAACGCCCTCGCCCCTTCTCCCCTGTTTTTTCTGGAAATGCGAAAGCCACCGCGGTTCCCTGTGGGGAACCGCGGCGCCTGCTTCCCCGCACCCCGGGGGGATTTGTAATCAGCTCCGAATGGAGCGCACCTTTTCCATGAACTCCACCACACGGGCCTTTTCCACGCTGTTTTCGAATTTGCCGTCCTTCTTGAAGGTGGTGCCCACCACGGCGCCGTCGGCGGTGTGGAAGATTTCCTCGATGGTGTCCACCTTGCACCCGGTGTTGGCGAACACCGCGCTGTCCGGGATCGCGGCCTTGACGCGGCTCAGCACGCCCATGTCCGCGCCTACGCCGGCGGTCATGCCGCTGACGCAGATGATCTCGGGGTGGTTGTTGAACACGGTGGTTTTGGCGATATCAGCCACGTCCCGGTCCACCAGGTACTTGGCGGCCTCGGGCACGATGTTGAACATCAGCTTGCAGTCCTCCAGCCCCAAACGCGCCCTGTGGCGGGCGATCTCCCCGGTATTGGTGTCCCACAGGCCGAAGTCGCTAGCGTACACGCCGCTCATGATCTCCCGGATGAACCTGGCTCCGGTGGCGGCGGCCAAATCCAGGGAGGCAAAGGGATCCCACAGCACGTTAACGCCGAAGGGGATCCGGATGGAAGACATCAACTCGCCGATGACCCGGGCCATGGAGGCCGTGGTCTCGGGGTTGACCTTTTTCAGATAGGGCATGCTGAACTCATTGGAAAACATCACCGCGTCCACGCCGCCCTCCTGGAGCGCCGTGAACTCCTGATGGGCCATATCCACCACTTTGCGCATTCCGCCGTCTTTATCATAATAGGGATCACCGGGCATGGGCTGCAGGTGGCACATCGCGATAATCGGCTTTTTGGTTCCAAACAGCTGCTCAATCCATTCCATCGATGGTCTTCTCCTTTCGGTACAATCCATTATGGATTTCATCATAGCACGCCGTCCTTCCTTTGTCAACAAATAAAAAGCATTCAAAACCAAAAGAAAGGTTTTCTTCGCTTCCCTTGATGGCTCCATGCTTTGATGCGCTTATTTCTCTTGCATTCTTCAAACCATACCGGCCTTTTCATTTCACTTTTATTTCCCTTTCGTTTCTTTTTAACTGAAAACAGTAGAAAACCGCAATCTAACGATAACATAAAAAATAAATCTTCATTCAGGTTATTGACAATAACTGCCGAAATATTGTATAGTCAGGATAACAAGCGGAATATGTTGCCAGCCTCAAAGGGCCTGGCGCATGGACAAGGAGTGGTGCGCCCGTGAAGCATACCATCCAAAAAGGTATCAACATCTGGTCCTTCGATTCCTCTCTCTCCATTGAACAATGCATGGTCATGGCCAAGGACGCGGGCTTTGAGGGCATCGAGCTTGCCCTGGCGGCCAAGGGGCCCTTGAGCATGGAAAGCACCGACGGCGACATCCGCGCCCTTCGCGCCCTGGCGGAGAAGACCGGCATCCAAATCAACGCCCTGGCTACGGGCCTGTACTGGCAGTATTCCCTCACCAGCGACCGCCCGGATATCCGGGAGAAGGCCAAGGCCGTGGCCCGCCGGGAAATGGAAATCGGCAAGCTGCTGGGAGCGGATGTCGTGATGGTATGCCCCGGGGCCGTGGGGGTGGATTTCCAGCCCCAGGACGTGGTGCCGGACGCACAGGGCATCGAGTTCTTCGCGGGCAGCGAGATCATCGACTACGAGGTGGCCTACCAGCGCAGCCAGGAGGCCCTCCGAGAGCTGGCCCTGGACGCGGAGCGCATCGGCATCCGCATCGGCGTGGAAAACATCTGGAACAAGTTTTTGCTCTCGCCTCTGGAAATGCGGGATTTCATCGACAGCATCGGCTCCCCCTGGGTGGGCGTATGGCTGGATGTGGCCAATATGATGATGTTCGGCTATCCCCAGCAGTGGATCCGCATCCTGGGGAGGCGCATCAACAAGGTGCACTTCAAGGATTTCCGCTGCGCGGTCAAGAGCCTGGACGGCTTTGTGGACCTGCTGGCGGGGGACGTGGACTGGAAGGCCGTGAAGGCGGCCCTGGACGGCATCGGCTATACCGGCTGGTGCAACGGGGAAATGTGCCCCACCTACAAGCAGTACACCGATCAGATGATCTATAATTGCTCCGCGGCCATGGATTGCATTCTCGAACGAAAACAATTCTCCCGCTGATCAAATGGGAAGGGGAGTAGATGCTTGGAAAACGCAAAGCTTAGAGCCAAAAACATCACCAAGTCCTTCGGGGGCGATAAAGGCGAGAGCGCGTTGGTGATCGACGGCATCAGCATGGATATCGCCGACAAGGAAATGGTGGTGGTGCTGGGTCCCTCCGGCTGCGGCAAGAGCACCTTCATGAAGATTCTATGCGGCATCCAGAGCGCTACCTCCGGCAGCGTGGAGCTGGACGGGGTGGATTACGGCAAGGAGCTGCCCCGCTCCATCCTGCGCAGGTTCGGCTTCGTCTTTCAGGGGGATAACCTGCTGCAGTGGCGCACCGCCGAGGGCAACCTGCGCTTCATTCTGGAAACGATGCATTTGAGGGGCCCCCAGTGGCAAAAGCGCGTGGAGGAAATGCTGGAGCTGGTGGGCCTGCTGCAATACCGCAAGGTGTACCCCCACGAGCTCTCCGGCGGCATGAAGCAGCGGGTGGGCATTGCCCGGGCGCTGGTGCACAACCCGGAGGTGCTGCTGCTGGACCAGCCCTTTGGCGCCTTGGACGCCATTACCCGCCGCATGCTGACCTTTGAAATGCTCAATATTTGGAAAGAAACCCAAAAGACCATTGTGATGGTGACCAACAACGTGGACGAGGCCCTGCTGCTGGCCAGCCGCGTGTTTCTCTTTTCCCCGCTTCCAGCCCGGGTCTTGCACGAGGTGGCGGTGGATATCCCCTATGACCAGCGGACCCAGGACGTGGTGGCTACGCCCCGTTTCCTGGAGCTGAGAAGGCAGCTCAACGAGCTGGTACGTTCCAGCATGTTTGGAGGTGAGCAGAGATGAGCGCTCCCGGACGCAAGAGGAAGCCCATTGCCTGGGTGAACATCATCGCCCCCCTGACGGTGCTGGCGGTGATCTTCATCGCCTGCGAGATCATCGCCCGGACTGCGGGCATTTCCGAGTACATCCTGCCCGCGCCCTCCAAAATGGTCGCGGGCATCTGGAACAAATTCCCGGGGGACATCTGGCCCCACTTTTTGCTGACCTTAAAGGTGATCCTCATCGGCTTCGTGCTGGCCACCGCCCTGGGCATGCTTTTGGCCGCCCTGATCAGCCAGTCCGGGCTTGTGACCAAGGCCGTTTCCCCGGTGATCATCTGGCTGGTGATCACGCCGCTGATTACGCTGATCCCCCTGCTGACCCTCTGGCTGGGCTATGACCCCATGCAGCGGGTATACGTGGTGCTCATCCAGGCCACCCCCATCATCACCCTGAACACCCTCAACGGCTTCACCAATCTCGATTTGGAAAAGCAGGAGCTGGCCCGGGCCGCGGGCTGCACCAAGCTGCAGCGCTTTTGCAAGATCACCTTCATGAACGCCATGCCCCAGGTGTTTACAGGTATCAAATTGGGGTGTATCAACGCCACCATCGCCGCCCTGTCGGCGGACATCGTGAGCGGCAACATCGGCATGGGCTTCAAGATCAAGCAATACATCAAGTACAACAACATCGATTTGGCCTACGGCAGCATCATTCTGGTGGCGCTGATCGGCCTCATCACCTATAACATCGTGGAGTCCATCGAGCATAAGGTGGTCCTGTGGAAGAACTGACGGGAGATGAGCGCTTTGCCTACGCCGAAGATTGAATTCCGGAATATTACCAAGATTTTTCAGACGCGCAGCCAGACGATTGTCGCCGTCAAGGATTACAGCATGCAGGTGGAGACGGGGGACTTCGTATCCATCATCGGCCCCTCCGGCTGCGGCAAATCCACGCTGATCCGCATGCTGGACGGCATCATCCAGCCCACCCAGGGCCAGCTTTTCATCGACGGCCAGGAGCTGGACACCTCCCGCCGCCTGCCCCGGGAGATCCTCCGCCGGATGGGCTTCATCTTCCAAAAACCCAATCTCCTCCCCTGGTACACCATCCGCCAGAATATCGCGCTGCCCAACAAAATCATGGGCAAGCTCACCAAGGAAGACGAGGAGTATGTGGATTCCCTGATCGACATGGTGGGCCTGACCCAGTACCGCAACGCCTATCCCGTGGAGGTATCCGGCGGGGCGCTGCAGCGGGCGGGCGTGGTGCGGGCCATGGTGCACAAGCCCGAGATTTTGCTGATGGACGAGCCCTTTGGGGCCCTGGACGAGATGATGCGGGAGCAGCTGGACATTGAGCTTCTGGACATCTGGAAAAGGCTGGGCATCACCATCATCTTCATCACCCACAACGTGGAGGAGGCGGTGCTCCTGTCCTCCAGCATCTACGTGATGGGCACCCAGCCGGGCCGGTTGCTGGAAAAGGTGGAGATCGACCTGCCCCGCCCCCGGGAGCTGGGCATGATCACCACCGAGCGCTTCGCTTCCTATGAGCGGGAACTGACCGGGCTCATCGGCAAGCTGGAGCTGAAAAACATCAAGTAGGGAGGGAGTGGAGCATGAAGAAGGTCAACCGGGTCCTTTTGGGCGTGCTGGCCCCTGTGCTGGTGTTCGCGCTGCTGTTTGGCTTCTGGGAGTGGGTGTGCGTGCGCAACAACGTTCCCAAGTGGCTGCTGCCCTCCCCCTCGGTGATTTTCACCTGTATGGTGGAGAACTTCTCCGATTTCGCGCCCCATATCCTGATCTCCTTCCAAACGGTGCTGGCGGGCTTCCTGCTGGCGGTGCCCATCGGCATTTTGCTGGCTACGCTGATCACCAGCAGCAAAACCGTCAGCGCGGCGCTTTCCCCCTACATCATCGTGCTGGTGACGACCCCCTTGGTCACGCTGCTGCCGCTGCTGATGCTCTTTTTGGGCTATGGACAGAAGGTGCGCATCATCGGCGTGGTGCTGCAGGCCTTTGCCATCGTTAACATGAACACCTGCACCGGCATGCTGAACGTGCCCGTGATCCGCCATGAGCTGATGCAAAGCGTAGGGGCCACGAAATTGCAAAGCCTGCGCCACGTGATCTACCCCACGGCGGCCCTGGACATCTTCACCGGCGTGCGGCTGAGCGCCATCTTCGCCACCACGGCCTGCGTGGCCGCCGAATACGTGGGCGGCAACGAAGGCCTGGGCTCGCTGATCATCAAATACGCCCAGTACCTGAAAACCACGGAATCCTTCGCCTGCATTTTCTTCGTCACCATCATCGGGCTGTTCATGTACGGGCTGGTTTCCTTCTTGCAAAAGAAGGTCGTATACTGGCGCACCTAAGGAATCCCCGGCGGCGGGCGGCCGTCTGGAAAAATAAAAGGAGGTACAACCCATGAAGAAGATCCTTGCTCTGGTTATGGCTCTTTCACTGGCCCTTCTCGCGGTTCCCGGCTTGGCGGAAATGAAGGAATTCACCTACGTCGTGCCCCGCACCGTTGAGAGCCTGGAGGATTCCCCCTTCCACATCGCCATCAAGCTCCTGGAAAAAGAAGGCTACACCATGCACATCCAGGAAGCCTTTGGCACCACCGACAGCAAAATGGTGGCCACCAACCAGGCCCAGTTCTGCGGCCCGGGCCCCTTGTACGTCCTGTCCGCCATCGCGGAGGGCCTGCCCCTGAAGGCCGTCATCGGCTATGACGCCATCAACATCTGGGGCATCGGCGTGCTGTCCACCTCCCCCATCCAGAGCTTCGAGGATATGATCGGCGCTCAGGAAAAGTACGGCCACAAGCTCACCGTGGCCTTGGGCGATCCCTCCTGGGAAATGCTGATTACCCCGACGCTGCTGGCCGCCGGCGTGGATGTGGCCAATGACCTGGAATTCGTCGTGGCCGGCGAAAACCGTTATGTGCAAGTGGCCGAGGGCAAGCTGGACATGCTCTTCACCTGGCCGGGGGAATGCTGGCAGCTCCAGGGCCAGAACTATGACTTCGTTTACATCGACGGCAACGAAGTGCTCAAGACCAACTCCAACCCCCTGGTCACCTCCACGATGCTGATTGAGACCGAGCCCGAGCTGGTGCAGGCCTTTGTCACCGCCATGCAAAAGGCGATCTATGCCGTGCACTACAAGCCGGAAGCCGCCGCCGCCATCATGGCCGACGTGTTCCCCAACATCGACGTGACCTGGAAGGCCGCCAAGTACATCCAGGAAGGCCGCAACTACCAGATGTTCGGCAAGCCCGGCTCCGAGACCGAAGCCCGAATCCTCAGCAAGATCGGCTTCAACTGGGAGGATACCTGGCAGCTGAACGTGCAAGCCGCGCTGGATTCCGGCACCATCTCCGAGCCCCTGACCATGGAGCAGATCTACACCAACGAGTTCATCCGGGACGATATCGACTATTCCGAAGTGGAAGCTTTCATGGACGGCATCGACATTGAGGCCGTAGCCAGCCGCTACGCCGCGGAATAACGCCTGCCCAGGAGACCCTATCCCCCCGGAGGAGGCGACTCCTCCGGGGATTTTCAAAGGACGGCCTATGAAGAGGATCATGGCGCTTTTGCTGTTTCTGGCGCTTTTGCCGGGGATGGTCCCGGCGGGAGCCGAAGAGGACGGGGTTGTGGCTACCGTCAACGGGGCTGCGATTTTGGAATCGGAGCTGCGGCTGCGCACCGCCGCCAGCAGCCTGATGAACGCCCAGGGCCAGCTCTCCCGGCAGGAGCGGGACCAAAGGGAGCGTGAGGCGCGGCGCGCTGCTTTGGACCAGCTGATTCAGGAGCGGGCGCTGCTGCAGGAGGCCGAAAAGCGCGGCATCCGCCTGGCCGGAGAGGTACAGGCCGACGCCCAGGAGCGGTATGCCCGGATGATCGCCGCGGTGGAAAGCTACGCCCTCTCCTACTACCCCAGCCTGACAGGGGCGGAATTGAACGCCCAGGTGGATTCTCTGCTGGCCGCCACAGGGACCGGCCGGGACCAATACCGCGCCAGCGCCCAGGAGGCGGCGCTGCTGGATGCCCTGGAAGAGGCCCTGTGCGGGGAAATGCCCCAGCCCACCCAAAAGGAGCTTGCCCAGGCCTACCAGGAGCTCTACGCCCGGCAAAAGGCCCTGTTTGACCAGAGCGAAAACGACTTTGAGGCTGCGCTGCTCAAGGGCGAAACGGTGGTGTACCGGCCCCGGACCGTAAAGCTGATCCAAAAGGCCGAGTTCACCTTTGACCCAAAGGCCATCGCCTTGATCCGGCAGACCCGGGCCGTGAGCCCGGCGGATGCCGAGGCCATGGAGAAGGACCAGTACCTTCAGCTGGCGGCGAAGGTGGAAACCGTCTATGAGGCGCTGCTTGCGGGCAGCCGCGCCTTTGACGACGTGCTGGAGGAGTGGGAGCCCGGCTCCTCCGGCAAGGTCAACTACTTCCATCCTTCCTCCACCCGCTTTGGGAAGTCCTATTACAGCCGGGCCGACGCCTTCACCCAGGTGGGCGAGATCAGCACGGCCTATGTGATCCCCAACGGCTACGCCATCCTCCGCTACGCGGGGGATTTGGAGGCCTGCCAGCAGGTGCCCCTGGAGCAGGTGCAAGAAGCGCTGGCCTCCCAGCTTCTGGCCCGGCGGCGGGAGGCCTACCTGGCCCAGCGCAAAGCCGAGGTGGTGGCCGGGGCCGAAGTGCGGCTCCTTCTGGAGGAACCATGAAAACCATTCAGGCCCGAATGGGCGCGTCCTTTGCGGTGATGCTGGTGCTGCTGGCGGTGGGCTCTCTGCTGGCGGCCCATATGCGCCAAAACCAGGAACCGTTTGATATTGGCGACTATTCGGCGGCGGACCTGCCCGGGGCCCAAGCCGCCTTTGAGGAAAGCCAAGCCAATGGCGACCTGGTGACCTTGGTGAAAATCCTGTGCTACCGCTGGAAGGGGGAGGGGGAGGAAACGGCGAAATCCCTCCTTGTGCGCTATGGCGGCTTGCTGCTGGAGAGGGCCAAGGCCGGGGAGATCGACCTGGAGAAGGCCGACGACCCGGAGGTGATGCTCCCGGTGCTGGCGGCGGTAAGGGAGGCGGGGGCACGGTGAGCGAGAACGGCAAAAGCCAAGGGAGCGGCTCCCATGCCCGTCCTCGTCCCGCCGGGAGCGCGGTGCTGTTTGATTTTGACGGCACGCTGTTCTTTGGCACAGCCCGGCTCAACGGCTGGTGCTTTGAGCAGGCGCTCAGGGACATGGGCAAGCCTCTCCCCACCCGGGAAATGCTGGAGCGCAGCGTGGGCATGACCTTCCCGGACATCGCCCGCCTGATGCTGGGGGGCGGTGATCCCGGGGAAACCGCCCTGTTCACCCAACTGGTGTCCCAGCGGGTGCCGGACTACATCCGCCAATTTGTGCGCCCGGACCCGGCGGTGAAGGACATGCTTGCGGCGCTCCGGCCCCAGGCACGGCTGGCGGTGTGCAGCAACGGCACCCGGAGCTATCTTTCCCTGATGCTGGACGCCCTGGAGCTGACGCCGCTGCTGGACGCGGTGTGGCCCTGGCAAGAGGGTTACACCAAGGCCTCCGCCATCCCCGAGCTGCGGCGGAGGCTGGAAGCTCAACGGGTGGTCTTCGTAGGAGACCGGCTGGAGGACGTGCTTTGCGCCCGGGAGGCCGGGGTGCCTGTGGTGGGCATCCGCAACGCGGCCTTCCCCCACGAGGTGAACGGCGCGGACGCCGTGGTGGAAACCCCTTCCCAAATGCTGCGGGCCGTCCGGAGGCTGTTGGCCCCTTGCCCGTCCCCGGAAGCCCGGACCATATGACGCGCCCACTCCCCTGAAGGGGCGGCGGGCTGGATAGGAGGATTTTTATGGATCTCATGAATACCTTGCGGGATTTTATGCTCACCCCCGCCCCCAGCGGCTATGAAAGCGAGATGGCCTACAAAATGATGGGCCTGCTGACCCCCCTGTGCGACGAGGTGCGCCTGGACCACGTAGGCAACGTCATCGGCCGCATCGCGGGCACCCGGGGCCAGGAGCTGCCCAGGCTGATGGTGTTCGGGCACATGGACCAGCTGGGCTTTATCGTGCGCCGCATTGAGCCGGACGGCTATATTCAGGTGGACCGCCTGGGCGGTATTCCGGAAAAGGTGCTGCCTGGGCTGCGGCTACTGATCCGCTCCGAGGACGGGCAATGGCACAAGGGCGTGTTCGGCCCCAAGGCCCATCACGCCACGCCCCCTGAGGAGAAGTACAAGGTGGACCTGGTGACCTCGCTGTTCATCGACATCGGCGCGGGCAGCGCCGAGCAGGTTCGCACCCTGGGCATTGAAGTGGGCTGCCCGGCCATCTACCAGCCCTCCTTTGAAACCTTGCTGGACACCCGCATCAGCGGCACCGCCGTGGACAACCGGGGGGCCTGCGCCGCGCTGGTCTCCATCGCCCAGCAGCTTCATGAGCGCCGCCCCGCCTGCGATACCTACATCGTAGGCACCGTATGGGAGGAGTTTAACCTGCGGGGCGCGATGATGGCGGCCCGCACCGTGAAACCGGACTTTGCCATCATGCTGGACGTGACCCTGGCCGGGGACACCCACGACCTGCGAAACCACTATGAGGACCGGTTGGGCCAGGGCGCTTGCGTACAGCTGTACAGCTTCCATGGCCGGGGCACCCTGAACGGCACATTGCCCCACGCGCCGCTGTTTCAGCTCTGCAAGCGGTGCGCGGCGGAGAACGGCCTTCCCCTCCAGCGCTTCGCTTCCCTGGGCATTGTCACGGACGCCGCGTACCTCCAATTGGAGCAAGACGGGGTGGCGTGCCTGGAGATGGGCTTCCCGGCCCGGTATACCCATACCCCCATCGAGGTCTGCGATGTGAAGGACCTGGAGACCCTGTCCAGCCTGGTTTCCGCCATGGCCCGGGCCGTGGATGAGAACCTTCCGGTGAACCGCTATTAAAAACCCCTTCCCCTATTTGTGTGGCGAGGTGATGTCATGAGCAAGCCGTATTTCATGGGAATCGACATCGGAACCTTCGAGAGCAAGGGCGTGCTGACCGACGCCCAGGGCGCTATCATCGCCTACCGCGCCTGTCCCCACCAGATGGAGTCCCCCCAGCCCGGCTATGCCGAGCATGACGCCGAGGGAACCTGGTGGCATGACCTGTGCGAGCTCTCCCGCAGCCTGATCGCCGAGAGCAAGGTGGACCCACGGGAAATCGTTTCCTTGGGGGTCAGCGGCATCGCCCCCTGCTGCCTGCCTGTGGATGAAAACCTGCGCCCGCTGCGCAAGGCCATCCTCTACGGCATCGATGTGCGCGCCGCCCGGGAGATCGAATTCCTCAATGGGGAAATCGGGGAGGAACAGGTGCTGGAGCGCTATGGCACGCCCCTTACCACCCAGTCCGCCGGGGCCAAGGTGCTGTGGATCAAGAACAACGAGCCCGAGGTCTATGCCCGGGCCGCCAAGTTCGTCACCAGCAGCACCTACCTGGTAGCCAAGCTCACCGGCGCCTTCCCCATCGACCGCTATACCGCCGCCACCTGGGTCCCCCTGTACAACGTGGAAAAGGAGGACTGGGAGGAGGATTTGCGGGGCATCTGCCGCCGGGATCAGCTGGCGGATTGCCTCTGGACCGACGAGATAGCCGGCACGGTGCATGCCCAGGCCTCCCAAGAGACCGGCCTGGCCGTGGGCACCCGGGTCACCACCGGCACCGCCGACGCCTCCGCCGAGGCGCTGTCCGCAGGGGTCATGAGCCCCGGCGACATGATGATCATGTACGGGTCCTCCATCTTCATCATCCATGTGGTGGAAAAGCTCATCAAGGACAAGCGCCTGTGGGCGGGCCCCTACATGTTCAAGGGCACCTATTCCGTGGCCGCGGGCATGAGCTGCTCCGGCACCTTGACCCGCTGGTTCCGGGACAACTTCGCCCTGGACATTTTGGAAAAAGCCCGGCAGGAGGGCACGAACCCCTACGCCGCCATGACGGCCCTGGCCGAGGGCATCCCCGCCGGAAGCGACGGGCTGGTGGTGCTCCCCTATTTCAGCGGCGAGCGCACCCCCCTAAACGACCCTCAGGCCAAGGGCATGATCTATGGCCTGAACCTGCTCCATACCCGGGGCCATATCTATAAGGCCATTTTGGAGGGCGTGGGCTACGGCATCAACCAGCACTTTGAAATCTTCCGGGAACTGGGCATGGAAACCCGCAAGATCATGGCCGTGGGGGGCGGCGTGAAGAACGCTGTGTGGCTGAAAGCCGTCTCCGACATCTGCGGCCAGACCCAGCAATATCCCCAGGTTGAAACCGGAGCCGCCTATGGGGACGCCATGCTGGCGGCCCTGGCCGTGGGCCATTACGCCGACTTGGAGGCGCTGGGCCGCCTGGTGCGCATCAAGGGCAGCGCCGCGCCGGACATGGACAACCACGCCGCCTACCGCCCCCTGGCCCGGAAGTATGGGGAGCTGTATACCGCCACCCGGCACATCATGCACGAAAAATAGGACGGGGCAAGGCGCGTTCCTTTCCTTCGCCCGACCCCTTCCCCAGGGGAACCCCGTTCTCATCCCGGCCCTAAGGGCTCAAAAAGGCCCTCCGTCTCCAGGCCGCCCCTGCGGCAAGGAAACGGAGGGCTTTTTGAGGTGTCCTTTTCTGAGAATGGAGCGGAGGGGGCCTATCCAGAACAAGCCACAGGAAAGCCTTTCCCACGCCCGCGCCCTGCCGGGCCAGCCGGGATCATTCCAGGATCGCGGTGGCAATGGAATCCCCCGGCAGCTGGAGGGGAATCAGCTCCCCTTGGACGCGCAACCAGAGGTTCAGCCCCCGGGCGGTGCGGTTCAGCAGAACCGCCGCGATTGTGCCGTCCAGCCGCCGGAAGGCCGTCGCCTCCACATCCGGGGAAAACTTGCTGCTTCCAATGCGCACGCTGCCGGGGACGATGGCCCTGGTAAAATGCCCCAGGTACTCGTAGGAGAGCCGCTTCTCCAAGGTACGCTTCTCCCGGTCATAGTGGATGGGCGCGTCGCAGAAATTGCCCGCGTGGTTGGGCCCGCCGGTTTCGTCCAGGAGGATGTTCCAGTCGTGGAAGAACTGGACGCCCTCGTTCAAATCCCCGATCAGGTTATGGGCATAGCGGCGGGCATTGGCCAGATGTTCCCCGGCCTCCTGCCGGCTGTATTCGATGCAAGCCTCGCTAAAGAGCAGCTTCAAATGGGGGTAGCGCTCCCGGATCATCCGCAGGGCGTCAAAATGGTCGCCGGAATACCAATGCAGCGCCACCCCGGCCACCAGGGGCGCGGTATCCTTGTCCAGCACCGCCAGCGTACGCTCCAGGGCCCGCTCCTTGTTGTGGTCCCAGATGTAGAGCTCCACACCCTCCAGACCGTGCCGCCGCAGCGCCGGATGGAGAAAGTCCCTCAAAAACCGCTTTTCCTCCTGGGAGTCGTACAGGCAGGAATCCCAGGTCTGGGTGGCGGCGGGCTCGTTTTGCACGCTCAGGCGCTTCACATCCACTCCTCTCTCCCGGTATTCCTTGAGGTAGCGGCACAGGTATTGGGCCCATTTTTCATAATACTCCGGCTTCAGCTTGCCCCCGTGGTTCTTCCCGCCATTGGTTTTCATAAAGGCGGGCGGGCTCCAGGGGGAGAGCATCCCTTCCAGGGGGCGACCCAGGGTTTCGCTGGCATCCTGATATAGGGGCAGGACCGCCTTCTCATCCCGGGCAAGGGAGAAGCCGCTGCCCCATACGTCCCCGTCCTCCGTCATGGCGGAGTAGTTCCCCAGGCCAAAATCGCAGCTATCCACGGACATCCGGGCCAGGGTATACCCAAGGCCCTCCTTGCCGTAGTAAGCCTCCAGCAGCTCCTTTTGCAAAGGCGCGGGCATCTGGGCGTAGGTCAGGGCGGCCGCTTCCGTCAGCGCGCCGCCGAAGCCCCCGAAGGTCTGGTAGGTAAAATCCGGATGCAGGTTCACCGCATCGTTTTCCTGTCCGTTGTCCGGGATGGATTGCACCCTGGACGTGACCGTTTCAGCTTTCGATCCGTTCCAGCAGGTGATTTTCAGCCCGCACTTCATGCCGGTTTCCTCCTCTGGCGCAGCCCCTACGGCGCTTTATTGCTCCTGGCCGGGGTCTTTTTCCTCATGGTACGCCTTTTCGGTGTTCACGTTCCAGATGTTTTCCTTGGATTTGCTGCCCTCGGTGATGTTCTTCACCGCCTCAAAGGAGGTGGCCATGGAGTGGTCCATGTTGTTATAGCGGTGTTGGCCGTTGCGGCCCACGCAGTACAGGTTCTCAAAGGTGTTCAGGTAATCCACCAGGGTATTGATCTCCTCATAGGTGTCAAAGTAGGCGGGGTAAGCCTTTTGCACACGCTCCCGGTGGCTGTCCAACACCTGGTCCTTCCCGGAGCTGATCCCCATGGTGATCAGCTCCCGGAGGGCCTGATCCACGCACTCCTCCTGGGACAGGTTCCAGAAATCGTCCTTTTCATCGCAGAAATACTCCAGGCCGATCCACACCGTATGCTCCGGGTCCTTCACCAGATAGGGGGACCAGTTGTTGAAAATTTGGATGCGCCCCATTTTCACATTCGTGTCCTGGACATAGATCCAGCAGTCCGGCACGATATTCCCCAAGGTTTTCAGATGGGTCTGATTGGTCAGGTTCAGTCGGTTCACCAGCAGGCCCACCGTGACAAAATCCCGGTAGGGCAAGCCCTTGGCGATGCTCCGCTCCTTTTGGGGGACGTTGTCCATCCCCTCCACCAGGTCCTTTACCGGCATGGAGGAAAAGAAGATGTCCCCTTCCAGGGTCTTTTCCCCTTCCCCGTCCCGGTAGCGTACGCCGGCGATCCGCCCGTCCCGGGTCTGGAGCCCAATCACCTCGCAGTTCATCCATACCTCGCCGCCCAGGTTCTTCACCTCCTGGGCCACGGTTTCCCAAAGCTGGCCGGGGCCCAGCTTGGGGTAATGGAATTCCTCAATCAAAGAGGTTTGCACCTTCTTGGCGCGCTTCTCCTTGCTCATGAAAATCTTGGAGAGCATGTCCTTCAAAATGCCCAGGACGCTCAGGCCCTTGGTGCGCTGCGCCCCCCATTCCGCGGAAATCTCCCTGGGGTGGCGGCCCCACAGCTTCTCGGTGTAGCCCTCGAAGAACATGCTGTACAGCTTTTTGCCGAAGCTGTTGATGTAGAAGTTCTCCAGGGAGGTCTCCGGCTTCTTCACCAGGACCGCTTTCAAATAGCTCAGGCCCACCTGCAAGGTGGTGCCAAAACCCATGGTTTTCAGGGTTTGCCATTTCAGGCTGATGGGGTAGTCGAAAAAATGATGCTGGTAGTAGATGCGGCTCACCCGGTTGCGCACCAGCATCACCCGGTCCTCCTTTTCCGGATCGGGGCCGCCCGGGGTCAGCTTCACGGCCCGGCCCAGCTTGGCGTCGTCCAAAGAGGGCGCGCCTTGCAGAGGCATCATCTCCTGCCACCAGCGCATCACCCGGGCGTCCTTGCTGAAAAAGCGGTGCCCGCCGATATCCATCCGGTTTCCCGCATAGGGCACCGTTTTGGCGATTCCTCCGATGGCGCCGCTCCGCTCCAGCACCGTCACCTGGTACCCCTCTTGCTTTGCCAACAGCTCATAGGCCGCGGTGAGGCCCGCGGGCCCCGCGCCAATAATCACCACATGCTTCATGAACGCTTTCTCCCCTCCGCCGGTGCAGGCATCGGTCTTTTCCTTTGGATTCCTATTCCCCTTTGGGGAGCTTCCCTCCGCCAAAGAGGCATTCAAGGCATTGTATCATTCTTTCTCGCCCTCTGGCAAGGGGCTGCCCAAAAGGCCCCAAAGCCACCCCTTCCCAATTTGTTACATCTTGGACGCTTCCTTCCTGTGTGCTGATACAATCTCCATTCGGCCCTTTTCCCGCCGCCCCCTTCCCCTTCGCTTTTCCCTGGAACTGCCGCTTTCCATTGCCAGAATAGGATTCTATGGTATAATAAGTTGTTCGCGGCTGTCCCCTGGGGTTCTTTCCCCTCTTTTACGCAGGGGGACGCCCTGATGGAGGTGCCCTTTTGTTGGACAGCGTCCCGGTTTTACTGCCGCTTATCCTGGCTTCCGCGTCGCCCCGCAGGCACGAATTGATGTCCCTGTACGGCTTGCCCTTTGAAGTAGCCCCCGCCCGAGGCCCTGAAAACGCGCTGGGCACCGGCAGGGAACGGGTCCAAAAAATTGCCCGTGATAAATGCGGCGAGGTAGCCGCGCAGTACCCCCAGCGCTGGGTGCTGGCCGCCGACACATTGGTATGTGTGGAGGAGCAAATCCTTGGGAAACCTAAGGACGCCCGGGATGCCGCCGCCATGCTCCGCCTTTTGTCCGGCCGCTGGCACGACGTATACACGGGGGTGTGCCTTCGCGGCCCGGCAGGCTACCTGGATAGCCGCGCGGAAGCCACCCGGGTGGAGTTCATCCCCCTGTCCGAGGACACGATCGCCCGGTACGTGCAAACCGGCGAGCCTATGGACAAAGCGGGGGCCTACGCCATCCAGGGCATCAGCGGCATCTTCATCTCCCGCATTGACGGAAGCCCCAGCAATGTGATGGGCCTGCCCCTGGCCTTGGTGGGGGAGATGCTCCAGGCCGCGGGCCTGCCTTTGCCCCTGACCCCAGGCCCCTTGGGAGACTAACGATACGGAAACGGATGTGTAGCTATGGGTTTTGTGGCACTTGACCTGGGCGTTGACTTGGGCACCAGCAATACCCTGGTCTATGTCAAGCATAAAGGCATCATGATCAGCGAGCCCACCATCGTGGTGGTGGAAAGCAGCAACGAACGCAAGGTGCGGGCTGTGGGCGACGACGCCAAGATCATGCTGGGCCGCACCACGGACGGGGTGATGGCGGTGCGCCCCATGCGGGAGGGCGTCATCACGGACTTTGACATGACGGAGATCCTGATTCAATACTTTACCCGCAAATCCATCGGCTCCAGCTATCTGGTGAAACCCCGGCTGTTTTTGACCTATCCCTGTTCCATCTCCCCCATTGAGCGCCGGGCGGTGAGCGAGGCGGCCAAGTACGCCGGTTCCCGCAAGGTGTTTCTGGTGGAGAAGCCCTTTGCCTCCGCTTTGGGCAGCGGCTTGCCCATCTTTGACCCCAACGGGTGCATGGTGGTGGACATCGGCGGCGGCACCACGGACGTGGCGGTGATCTCCTTGGGAGGCATCGTCATCAGCCACTCCATCCGGGTGGGCGGCGTGAAAATGGACGAGGCGATCATCAATTTCATCAAGCGGGAGTTCAACATCCTCATTGGGGACCGCACCGCCGAGGAAGTGAAGCTGGATTTGGGCGCGGCCCTTCCCATCCGGGAGGAGCGCAGGGCCCGCATCCGGGGCCGGGACATCGTCACCAATTTGCCCCAGACCACGGAGATCACTTCCACCCAGATCTATCAGGCCATCCGGGAGCCTTGCCTGGCGATTTTAAGCGCCATCAAGTGGGTGCTGGAACGCACCCCCCCGGAGCTGGCGGCGGACGTGATGCACAACGGCATCTACATCACCGGGGGCGGCTCCTTGCTCTACGGCATGGACCAGTTCATCGCCAGCGAATTGGGCATTCCCGTGCTCCTGGCCAAGGAGCCCATGGACTGCGCGGCGCTGGGGCTGGGCAACATCATCGAAAACTTTGACCTTCTCCAGCACCTGGGCAGGACCAGCTTCTTGAAGCAAAGCTGATTCCAGCGGCAAGGCCTGCGGAGACAAACATATTGGAGGTTCGCACATGAGGTTGAAGGTTCCCAAAACAGAGCGGCGCAAAAGCACGGACAGCACAGGACGGCGGGTTCTCCGGCGCGTCCTGTTGATCGGCGCTGCCATCGTTTTGCTGGGACTGGCCGGTTCCCACCTGCTGTCCATCATCATGGGCAACGCCGCCCTCAACGCCCCCTCCGACGCGGTGGCGGGCGTGCTGACCCCCATCCAGAGCGGCTTTTCCTCCCTGGTGGACGGCGTGGTGAACTATCTATACCGCTTAAAGCTCCGCTCCACCATTGAGCTGGCGTACAACAACTTAAAGCAGGAAAATGAGCAGTTGGTCTATCAAGCCATGTGGGCGTCGGCATTACAGGAAAAGCTGTCTGTGTACGAAAACCTTTACGGCGAGATTTCCATCAACGAAAGCATGAGCCCGCTGGTGTGCACGGTCATCGGCCGGGACCCGGGCAATTACTTCTCCAGCTTCATCATCAACAAGGGCGGCAACGACGGCATCGAAAACTTTATGGCCGTCACCATGGGCGGCGCGCTGGTGGGATATACCTATGACGTATCCCCCACCAAGAGCGCCGTGAGAACCATCATCGACAGCGAGGCCAGCATTGCCGCCCTGATCTCGGGCTCCCGCAGGGACCAGGGCACGGTGCGGGGTACTTTGGGCATCGACGGCCAGGCCATGTGCCGCATGTACTACCTGCCCGAGGACCACCTGCCCCGCCCGGGGGATATGGTGGTGACCTCCGGCATTGAGATGTCCTTCCCCAAGGGAATCCCCATCGGCACCGTGCGGGAGAGCACCCGGGGCATGGAGAGCAACAAGCAGTACATCGTGGTGGAGCCCCAGGCGGATTTTCAGCACATCGAGTACGTCATCGTCCTGCGCTATAAGCCCGACGCCGAGGCGATCCAGAATCAGGCGGGGGGCGGCCAGCAGGATTTGACCTTCACCCCCTTGGATACGGCTATGCCCATTCCCACCATCCAAATCGGTAATAATTTCTATCAGCTGGCTCCCACCCCCACGCCTTCCCCGGAGCCCTCTCCCACCGTAACCGATTCCGGCGGCCCGCCCGCCTCCCCTGGGCCCACCGTCCCGCCCGAGGACGGCAGCAGCCTGGAATACCAGGTTCCCGCCGGGCTGCAGACGGATCAATCCTACGGGTACACCCTGGCTCCCACCGCTACCCCCACGCCCACTCCTGAGCCTCTGGACTTTTCAGTGGAGGAGGATTAAAAGCGGTGATCGCCAAATTTCTGAAGGTCTCGGCGTTGACCTTTCTGGCCTACCTTCTGCAGTCCACCGTCGCCATCCACATTTCCCTTTGGGACGTGGCCCCCAACCTGGCTTTGGCCCTGGTAGCCGTGGTCACCGTAGGCCTGGGGCGCAAATACACGTTTTTCATGGCGCTGACCATCGGGTATCTGTTGGAGATCATGGTCCCGGTGCTGGACTACATCAGCCTGATCCTCTATCCGGCATGCGCCATGCTGGGGGCCCTGGCCTTTTCGGACAAGAGCGAGCGTAAGCTGGAGGAGGAGCGCAGCACAGGCAAGCGCGGCCTCACCCTCCCCGCCCATATCCGCACCCCCCTTTGCGCCACCTTGAGCGTATCGGTATTTGAAACTGTAAACCTGATCTACATCTACCTCAACGGCGTGACCATTGAAGGCACCCACCTGCTGCGGGCGTTGATCTGCGTGGTATACTCGGCTTTGCTCTCCGGCCTTTTCCAATTCCCCATCCGCTGGTGGCTTGGAGTGTACAAGGTAAAAAAAGCCCGCTGATTCCCCTGAACCTGACCTGACCTACGAGAAAGGAGCGAGAGGATGAATCGCAAAAACAGCCGCAGGGCAGACCGGGAAGGATACGATATCCGTATCCGGTTTCTGGTGTTTTTGGGCGGGATCGTCGCCATCTTTGTCTACTTGATTACAGGCCTGGCCAATCTTCAGCTTCGTTCCGGCGAGGAGTATCAGCAAAAGGCGCAAAGCAGCCGTACCACCACCATTACCCTGCGGGGCAGCCGGGGCATGATCACCGACGCGGACGCCGTGATCCTGGCCAAGGATGAACTGATCTATAACGTCACCTTTTACCGGGACGCCTCCCAAAACTCCACGGAGGACTACAGCGCCTACACCCAGGCCATCCGGGAAACTATCAAAATCATCGAGGAGGGCGGCAGCAAGCTCTCCGTGAAATTCGTCATTCAGCGCAATCCGGAAACCCAGGAATGGGAGTTCAACTTTGGCAGCGGCGTCAGTGAAACTGTGCTCCAAACCCGGGAGACCCAGTGGCGCAACAACAACTATTATTCTGTGAAAAATGTGCCAACCCCCGCCATCGCCATTGAGAAGCTGAAGCAACGCTACCAGATCCCCGAGGACATGGACGAGGAGACCATGCTCAAGGTCATGGCGGTTTTTTCGGAAATGCAGATGAACCTGTTCAACTCCCAGCCCATCGTCATCGCCAAGGACGTGCCCTATGAGACGGTGATGAAAATCGAAACCCGGTCCATGACCTTGCCGGGGGTAGAGGTGGCCGTGGGCACCAAGCGGGTGTATCCCCGGGGTACCCTGGCCTCCCAGGTGATCGGTTACATGGGCGCGATCCCTTCCGCCACCACATGGGCCACGCTGCAGCAAAAGGGCTATAAGTACAGCGACACCATCGGCGTGGACGGCATCGAGGCCTCCATGGAGGACTGGCTCACCCAGAACAGCGACCTGCGCCAAGGCTACCGGGAGGTGGAGCGGGACAAGGTGGGCAAGATCACCCGGGAGCTCAGCTATACCCCTCCCGAGGACGGCAGCAACGTGAAGCTGACCATCATCGCCAGCTACCAGCAGCAGGCGGAGCGGGCGCTGGCCAACAACGTGGCCAGCACGCGGGGGGTACAGGAGCAAAAGCTGATGCTCAACTCCTGGCTGGAGAGCAACAGGATGGATATCGAGACCCGGAAATGGGCCCAGTATCCCCTCTCTTTGGCCGAGCGCGCCGCCATGATGGTAATCGATATGGAGGGCCGGGTGCTGGCCATGGCCAACTTCCCCACCTTTGACCTGAACGCCTTGACCGCGGCGGGGCCCGAGAGCAAGGAGATTCTCACGGATTCCCGGAATGTGCTGATGAATTACAACATCCATGCCAGAGGCACTCCAGGCTCGATCTTCAAGATGGTATCCTCCTTGGGAGCGCTGTTGGAGGGGGAACTGCTCACCAACGAAACCATCAGCGACGGCGGGTACTTCACCCAGTACACCACGGACCTGTCCACCGCGCCCAAGTGCTGGATCTCCGCCTCCCAGCGCTATAAGCACCAGCACCAAACCATCATCCAGGGCCTGGCCAACAGCTGCAACTACTTCTTCTACACCCTGGGCTCCCGGCTGGGGGAAACCCGCCTGTACCAATACTCCTCGGAATTCGGGCTCACCAGCAAAACCGGCGTGGACCTGCCCGGCGAGTTGCGCAGCGTGGTGGGCAACCAGACCAGCCTGTACGACCCGGATAAGTCCATGGACGAAGCCTCCCAGGACACCGCCCTTCCCATCATCGTGTTCAACTCCATCAAAAAGCACCTGCGCAACCAGGGGGCCAGCCGCAACATCACCTATGACGACGAGCGCCTCAACCGGTGCGTGAAGCGGCTGATGGACATGGCGGTGAACACCAACCAGACCGACTGGCTGGAGTATATGCGCCCCATCCTGATGGAGGAGCTGAACATGTCCCGGGAGATGGTGTACCTGCAAGCCGTCATCGGGGATACCTACAACTACCTTAACGACATCAAGTGGGGCGGCGGCCAGACCATTCAGGTGGCCATCGGCCAGTCCATCACCGTTCTCACCCCCGCCGCGGTCAGCCGCTACGTAGCCACTTTGGGCAATGGCGGCAATGTCTACAACCTGATGATCGTGGACAGCATCACCTCCCCTGAGGGGGACATCCTCAGCCAGCGCACCCCCTCCATGATGAACCAATTTGAAGGCGCGGAGCAATACCTCCCCTACATCCTCAGGGGGATGAAGGGCGTGGTGGACGAGAGCGGTACCGCTGCAAAATACTTCAAAAAATGGAAATATCAGGACCGGGTCGCCGCGAAAACAGGCACCGCCGAGGTGACCGCCATCGACCTGGAAAACAACGCCTGGTTCGTAATGCTGGCACCCTTCCAGATGGACGACTCCACCATGACCATAACCGAAAAGCCCGAGATCGCGGTAGTGGTGTTCATCCCCAGCGGCCTCAGCGGCGGCGAGGCCTCCTTGGCCGCCCGGGAGTTTGTGGACTGGTATATGGACCAAAAAACCCTGCGTACCGACGACACCCTGTTCCCCGGCGGCAACATGATAGCCCCGTAAGGGAAGCCCCAAGCACTGCAAAAGAAGGAGAGACGCCCATGAGCCAGGTATGGATGATCGCTTCGGGCAAGGGAGGCGTGGGAAAATCCCTTATCACTTCCGCCCTGGCAATGTCCCTCGCCAAGCGCCGGATGCAGACCGTGGCCGTGGATTCGGACATTGGCCTGCGCAACCTGGATTTGATGCTGGGCATGGAAAGCAAGGTCATCTACGATGTGGTGGATGTGATGCAAAAGGATTGCAAGCTTCGCTACGCCTTGGTGCGGGACCCCAGCCTTCCCTTTCTCTCCTTGCTGCCCGCCGCGCAGATGAGCCACGCCTCGGATTTGAAGCCGGAGGATTGGGAGCAGGTGATCCGCAGGCTCCGCAAGCATTTCTCCTATATCCTCATCGACGCTCCGGCAGGGGTGGACCAGGGAATGCGCAACGTCCTCCACTGTGCGGATCAAACGCTGCTGGTGACCACTCCGGACGACATCGCCATGCGGGACGCGGAGAGGCTGATTTCCCTGCTGCGCCAGGAGGAGAAGCCCTCCCCCATGCTGGTGGTAAACCGGATTCGCGCGGACATGGTGCGCAGCGGGCACATGTACAGCCCGGAAACCGTGGCCGGGGTTTTGGATGTGCCGCTGCTGGGCTATGTGCCGGAAGACCCGGAGATCCTCCGGTCCCTGAGCCGCCACCAGAGCTTTATGGAAGCCAAGTGCCCGGCCAGGGAGGCCATGGAGCGCATTGCCCGGCGTTTTTTGGGCGAATATGTAACCATGCCCCAGCCCAAGGCCAGGCGCCAGCTCTTTGGCCTCAGCGGCTAACGCTACTCCTCTCCAGGAAGGGAGACCCTTTTTATGATGATCAACGAATCCAGTCGCTCCCGCGCCCATTTCGACATTCCCCTTACCATTTTGGTGTTTGGGCTGGCCGCTTTTGGGGTACTCAGCGTGTCCGTAGCCACCTTCAGCACCCATTCCCCTGAGGAGGACACGCTGCTCAACTACATCGTGGCCTCCTACTACGGCCTGCGGCAGGCTATCTTCTTCCTCATTTCCCCCATCGTCATCGGCGTGATCACCTTTTTCCCCTATGAATTCATCCGGCGGCGCTCCACGCTGTTTTACTACGTGGCCCTTGGGCTGCTGATGGTCGCTTTGGCGGGTAGGGCCGCCGGCGTGAAGGCCTGGATCGACATCATCTGGGGCTACACGATCCAGCCTTCGGAGTTCGTGAAGCTGGCTTGCATCATCGTCACCGCCAAGCATTTGGAAACCAACGACGATCCCCTGGGCACTTTGAACGGCACGCTGCGCGTGGCCCTGCTGATGGGCATCCCTTGGGCCCTGACTTTGGCCCAGGGTGAAATGGGCTCTGTGCTGGTGATGATCTTTGTCTTTGCCGTGATGCTCTTCTTCGGGGGCATCCGCCTGCGGATCATGGGGGGCATCATCGCGGCGGGGGTGATCGGCATCGCCATCCTCTACGGCGTGACCATGGCCTCCGGCACGGGCAACTACCGCCTGGACCGGATTCTCTCCTTCGTGAATCCCGCCTTGGTGGACGCAAGCGCCACCTACCAGGTGGACAACGCCAAGATGGCCATCGGCTCCGGGGGGATGCACGGGGTGGGCGTGTTTGTGCAAGGCAGCTTCAGCCAGTTGGATTATGTGCCGGAGGACTGGACCGATTTTATCTTCTCCACCATCGGAGAGGCTTTCGGCTTCGTGGGCGGCGCGCTTTTGCTGCTGGCCTACCTGCTGCTGATTTTGCGCATGCTGTATTTGGCCCGCTATACCACGGACCGCTTTGGGCAGATGACCATTATCGGTGTCATGGCCATGATGCTCTTCCATATCTTTGAAAACATCGGCATGAACGCCGGGCTGATGCCCGTAACGGGCATCCCTCTGCCCTTTATCAGCTACGGCGGCAGCAACCTGGTCACCAACATGGCGGGCATCGGCCTGGTGCTCAACGTTACCAAAAACCGCAGCATTACCGGCAGCGCCCGGCTGACGCCCCAAACCTCCATGCGGTCGAAATACCTTCGGTAGCGCGGGGAACAAGCGCTTACCCATGGGGCAGGAATTGATTTCCTGCCCCGTTTTTGCGCACTTTGGCGCACACTAGCCAAGGGGTGAAAAAGCATGCAATGGATTCAACTGCTTCTTTGGGCCTCCCTGACCTTTTGGGCCGCCAAGGAGGACCGGCGGGCCGCCCTTTGGCCCTGGGTATTGAGCCTGGGGATTTTGCTGTCCATGGGAACCCAGCTTGCGCTGCTGGCGGACGTGGGGCAGCTTCACATCGGCACGGCTTTGCCGCTGCACCTGTGCGCCATGATGGGGGTCCTCACCATACCCATGCTGCTATGGTCCATACGGCCTGTGTACAGCTTTTCCATATTCCTGGGCGCGCCCTGTGCCCTGCTGGCCCTTTGCTTTCCGGCCATTGCCCAAAGCAGGCATCCCTGGCTGATGGCCTCCGCTTTCTTCCGCCTCCATGTGCTGATCCTCTGCGCTCCCCTATTCCTGCGCCTGAGAGGCTTCCCCTGGCCCTGGGAACCCCGGGGGGTGTTCCTGGCGGCCAATGGGTATCTGCTGCTGGTAGCCGCCTTCAACCGGGCGTTCCACACCAATTATATGTTTCTGGCCCTCCCCCCCGCTGGGACCCCCCTTCAATGGCTGGGCCAAAGGGGCGGAGTGATCTATTTGTGCTCCCTGGAGCTGCTGGCCATGGTGAGCCTGACGCTGCTGGCCGCCTTGTACCGCTTTCTCCAGGAAAAAGCCGCAGCCCCCGCCTTTTGGCGGAAGCTGCGGCTCAAAGGATAGGGCCGGCGGCCGGGTAAAACGGCTTTAGCTCAAGCGGATCAGCCGGATAAAGAAGGCGATGGTATCCCCCAGCAGCGCCACGGGAATCCGCTCGTCGGCATTGTGGATCAGCCCGCGCTGCTCCTTGGAAAGGGGCATGCCGCCGAAGCGGTATACGTTTTCGCTGATCTGGCAGTAATGGCGGCTGTCGCTGGCGGCCACCATCAGGTAGGGGGCCACCAAGGCCTGGGGGTAGGTCTGGCGGATGGCGGTATCCAGGCGCATCCACGCTTCGTCATAGGTTTTGGAAATGGCGGAGGGGTTTTGACCCTGACGGATGGTGAAGGTCACGTCCTGATCGGCCACGGTCCTTTCCATGCGGCTTTTCACCTGCTCCATGGTTTCCCCTGGAATAAGCCGCAGGTTGACCCCCACCGTGGCCTGGGTAGGCAGCACGTTGAAGGCCTCCGCGCCCCGGGCCATGGTGAAGGCGCAGGTGGTGCGCACCAAAGCGTTCATTTCTCCCCCGCTCTTTTTGCAGATCAGGTTCAAAAGGGGGGCAAAGCACCATAGATTGGCGAAAATCAGCCGGAACGCAAAGCTGGAATGCCGTCCCATCACGTCAAAAAGCTCCTTGGCGGGCTTGGTGAGGATGAAGGGCATGGGCCTTTGGAGGCGCTGAACCGCCCTCGCCAGCACCGTCAGGCTCTGGCGGGTTGGCGGGGTGCTGGCATGGCCCCCCTTGCCCGTGGCCGTGACCTCCATGGACACGCTGCCCTTCTCCGCGATGCCGATCAGCGCCGCGCTCTGCTTGACCCCAGGGAACACGCCCTGGACAATGGCGCCGCCCTCGTCCAGCACAAAGGCGGGCTTTATCCCCCGCTCCTGAAGGGCCCGGACGATAGAGGGCGCGTCGTCCCCCATGACCTCCTCGTCCCCGCCAAAGGCCAGGTAGATGTCGTTTTCAGGCTGGAATCCCTCCTGGATCAGGGCTTCGGCCGCCTCCAGAACCCCGTGGAGGGTGCACTTGGTGTCCAAGGTCCCGCGCCCCCACACCTCCCCGTCCTTGAGGGCGGCGGAGAAGGGCGGCTCCCGCCATTCCTCCTCCTTTACAGGCACCACATCGTAGTGGGCCATCAGCACAGAGGGCGCGGCGCTGCTCTTGCCCTTCCAGGTATACAGCATGCCCCCCCGCCCGATGATCTCCCGGGGGCAAAGGGCGTGTAGCTTGGGGTACAAGGAGGGGAGCAGTTCCCGGAACGCCTCAAACTCCGCCTCGTCCATCTTGCTGCGGTCCACAAAGCTGATGGTCTTTTTCTGAATCAGGGCCTGAAAGCGGCGGGTGGCCGCTTCCACGTCCACCGTTACGGGAACCGCCTCCGGCAGAGGGCTCTGTTTGGGGGTGAAGCGCAAGGCGCGAAACGCCAGCACCGCCAGGAAGCAGACCAACAGGCCCAGTACAACCCATAAAGCAATCATAGGTCCTTCTCCTCCCTTACCCGGCGCTAGAGGCCTTTTTCTTGGGATCGTCCAGCATGCCCTTCTTGTACAGGATCCGCGCCACGCCGATGGCGATCAGCGCGCCCACCGGCACCAGAATGCCTACGCTGCTGGAAAGGCCGGGAACGAGCAGAAACAGCGCCACCATGAAAGCCAGGGGCGCTGCGGCCAGCTTGGGATTCTTGCTGACAAACACCGCCCCCAGGGCTCCGAAGAGCGCGGGCAGAATGTTGTCAAAGGCGGGTTTCAGCTCCGGGGACTCCAGCGCGGGCCGCAGGAAATTCAGCCCCACCACTCCCAAGGCGATCACCAGAGTGGTAACGATGGAGCTGGAGGCCACGGCAATGGTGGAGATGGCCTCTCCCTCCTCGGTACCGGGCTTGATCTTGGCCGCCTCCATGGCGTTCAGGGCGCAGGGGACCTTCAAATTGGTAAGGTTGCCGGTGACAAAGGCCAGATAGGTACCGCCTGTGCCCAGCATGGGAGTGTAGGTCAGCACCTCGATGATGCCCACGGTCCAAAACATGGGGGCCACCCCCAGCAGCCCTTTGAGCAGGTATTGCCCCTCGGGCCAGGCATCGTAGTACACGCAAATGGCTACGGGCACCGCGAGCATCAGCATCAGCGCCAGGGCCATCCAAATGCGGCCATACACATGGACGCTGTTTTCATATTCGGAGAACTGAACGGTTTTCTTGCTTTCACTCATCTTCTGTTCCCTCCTTAGGACATCAGCGCGGTGATGGGAAGGCTCAGGGCCATGGCCCCCAGCATGCAAAGGGGCAGCGCGTACTGCTCCAGCCAGGTCCATCGGAACTTCTTGATGAGAACGCCGCAAATGGCCATCAACGCGGCGGAATGAAGGGCCACCGCGATGGGGATAAAGCCGGGAAGCCCTGCGCGGATGTTGGCAAAGAGCATGCCCACAAAGGCGGAGATCATGCCCAAAAACAGGCTGTTCATGAGGATCTCCCCCCAACGCTTGTCCGTGTTGGTGAGGGAATGAACGCCGCCTTGAATTCTTTTGAGGCCGAAGAGAATGAGAATGAGGCCGGATAGAATGCCCAGGGTCATGACCCAGACGATGTTGCCAAACATCTTGGGATCGGTGATCAGCTGCACGTTCCGGGTCACGTCCACCCCCATGCTGGCGGCGGCGGCAGCAGCGGCGGGCAGCTCATAGGTGACGGCTCCCACGATGGACAGCCGCAGCCAGGGAAAGGGCAGCCCGATGAACTGGCTCAGGGAGATGACCCCCATCAGAATGGAAATGGCCGGCACCAGCGAAAACAGGCCGCTGGAGAGAACGGTGCTGCGGATGGTCTCCGAAGAGATGTTCAGCTGCTTGGCACGCCTGATGGCCTTTACCATGAAGAACACCGATTGGGCGATGACAAACGCCACCACCACGCCGGTAACCAGGTACAAAAAGCCGGAGTTCACGTCAAATGGCATTCTGGTCCCTCCTTTGTATCATGGGATTCTCCCTGGTATGGAAACGCCGAGGTTCAATCCCCGGCGCAATCCCCTTATCTGCGCTCTACCGCGTCGGCGGTGACCACCGCGTGGAGAAGCTTGCTGGGCGGCGCTTTTTCCCGGGCAATGACAATGTCCCCTTGAATCTGCCCGATGGCGGCCCGGGCGCGTTCCCCGTCCTTGGCGTACACTGTGGCGAGGATGTCCCCGGCCCTGACCTCATCCCCGATGCGGCGGTGGAGCACAAAACCCACCTCATGGTGGATGGCATCGCCCTTGACTCTGCGGCCCGCCCCCATGCCCTGGGCGGTATTCCCCAGGCCCGTGGTGTCCATATGATGGACCCAGCCGCTTGTGAGCGCCGGAACGTCCCGTACCACCTTGGCCTGGGGCAGGCGGCTCACATCCTGGCATACCAAAGGATCTCCCCCCTGAGCCCGGATCATCTCCGCCAGCCGGGCGAGGCCCTGGCCGTTTTGCAGCTTGGCCCGGAGCAAAACTTTGCCCTCCTCCACCTCCCGGGCCGCGCCCCCCAGCACCAGCATGCGGCTGCCCAGCTCCAGGGAAATTTCCAGCAGCGGGCCCTGTACCCGGCCCGCCAGCACGTCGATGGCCTCCTTCACCTCCAGGGCGTTGCCCACATGGCTCCCCAGGGGCTCGCCCATGTCCGTCACCAAAGCCATCACCCGGCGGCCCGCGTCCTCGCCGATGCGCACCATGGTCTGGGCCAGCGCAATGCTCTCCTCCAAAGTCCGCATCAGCGCCCCAGCCCCGGTTTTCACGTCCAGCACAATGGCTTTCGCGCCGCTGGCCAGCTTCTTGCTCATGATGCTGGCCGCGATCAGGGGCACGCTGTCCACCGTGGCAGTGACGTCCCTGAGGGCATAGAGGGCCTTGTCCGCAGGGGCCAGGTTTTCGCTTTGCCCCACCACCGCGCAGCCCAACTCCCGTACCTGGGCGATAAAGCGCTCCACGCCAATGTCCGTCTGGCAGCCGGGAATGCTCTCCAGCTTATCCAGGGTGCCCCCGGTATGCCCCAAGCCCCGGCCGCTCATTTTCGCCACAGGCACCCCGCAGGCCGCCACCAAGGGCACCAGCACCAGCGTGGTGGTATCCCCCACGCCCCCTGTGGAATGCTTATCCGTGGGAATCCCGGAGATGGCGGACAGATCCGCCATCTCGCCGGAATGGGCCATGGCAAGGGTCAGGCCTGCGGTTTCCTCCCGGTTCATGCCCTGGAGCCGAATCGCCATGAGCAGCGCCGCCAGCTGGTAATCGGGGATCGCCTTTGTGGCCGCGCCGTTGGCAAAAAACCCGATTTCTTCCGGGGTCAGGGGCAACCCGTTTTTCTTTTTTTCAATGATGCCGATGACGTTCATGGATGCGCCTCCGTATCCTTGCCCGGCCTCAAAAGCATAGCGAGCACCGCCGCAGCGGCGCCCGCCTGGGCCCGTTACATTTGTATAATCATGCGCCCGCAGGTTTCACATTCGATGATCTTGGTGCCTGCCTTTAAATTCCGGAGGGTGACCGAGGGCAGGCTCATGTTGCATCCTCCGCACTGGTCTCCGATGAGCCGGGCCACCGGAGGGGTACAGTGCTGCTTGATAGCCTGGTAGCGCTCCAGCAGCGGGGGATCGATGCCCTTGGTCTTTTCCTGGGCGATCCTGCGTTTTTCCTCCAGCGCCTTCATCTGCTCCTTATACTCCGCCTCGTAGTCCACCTTCTGCTTGTCGTACTCCATCTTTACCTTGGCGTACTTCATGCGGATATCCTTCTCCATCCGGTCCCGCTCGGCGGCGTCCTTCTGGATGAGCTTCATCTCCTGCTCAAAGCTGCTCAGGCCGCTGAGCAGCTTTTGGGCGTCGTGGCTCAGCTCCCTGGCCTGTTCCAAATTGGCGGGGGGCATCTCCGCCATGCGCTTTTGCAGCGCGCCCAGCTGTTCCTCCAGGCGGCTGATGGCGTCCTTGATGACGTCCACCCGGTCCACCATTTCGGAGACTTCCTCCTCCATGCGCTTGACGGCGCTTTGCTGCTCCATCAAAAACTCCCGGTTTTTCATCAAAGCGATGCGGGTAGGGGCCCGTTTGATTTCACCCTCCAACGCATCCGCTTCCATATCGGCCTGTTGATACTGCCACAATAGATCGATCTGTTCCATGGGTACCTCCTTGTATCGGTGGGATTGGCCCGGCATCAGCGGCAAAGCGCCCCTGGAAACGGAGCCTGAGAAAACCACAACGCTGCGGCGGACCAGCCTTTTTGCGCCGCCATCACCTGAAATCCTTCACAAAGGGCCTTCATGCCCGCCGCCTCGCTGGCATGATGCCCAGCCTCCAGCACCAGCAGCCCTTGGGCGGTTGCCCCCAGCAGCTCATGATGCTTGATTTCGCCTACCACATAGGCTTGGGCTCCCGCCAGGGCCGCGTCCCAGGCTCCTTCTCCGGCAGCGCCGGGACCCACCGCCACCTGGGAGATGGGGCCTTCGGCCTCTCCGTAAAGGCGCACCGGAGCGCCAAGGCACCGGCTCACATAGGCCCGGAGTTCCCCGGCCTCCAACCCTTGGGGCAATGCGCCCATGCGGGCGTATTCGCCCAGGGGCGTCACCCCCTGAAGGCCCAGGGCCCGGGCCAGGCTGTCCCCGATGCCTCCGGGGGCTTTGTCCAGGTTGGTGTGGGCGGCGATGAGGCTCAGCCTGGCCGCCAGCATGGCCTGAAGAATCCTTCCCTCCGGCGTGTCATAGTCAATGCGCCGGATGCCCCCAAACATCAGGGGATGATGGGATACGATCAGCCCCGCGCCCTGCCGGAGAGCCTCTTTCACCACCTCATAGGTAGCGTCCACACAGAACAGGATCCTCTCCACGGGAGCGGAACCCTGGCCAACCAGCAGGCCCACATTGTCATAGGCTTCGGCGGTATCAAAGGGCGCAAGCCCATCCAGCCACTCCCGCACCATTTGGACCGTGACTTGCATCCTCTCACCCTCCATATTACTTCTGGATCGGGAGGCCAAATTCCTGCCCGTCCTCCTGTCGGGAGAGAACCTCCCGCAAATAGCCCAACTCCTCCTCCAACTGAAGGAGCCTGGCCCGGTCCTTTTGGGCATCCGCGGCGCGGATCGCCTTCACCGCCTTTTGCAGCAGCCGCCCTCTGCGGGTCAAAAAAGCCCGCCCCTGGGGCCCGCTTTCCATCAAAAGATCCGTTCCAATGACGACCTCCCGCCGGGTATGGGGGACTTCCCCTTCTTCAAGAGGCGTGGCCCCCATCAGGACATAAAAGCGCCCGGCGGCTTCCACCGCCTGTTCCCGGCGGATGCGGTACCCGATTTCCCCCAGGGTTTGCCGGACCAACGCCAGCTCCGTCTGGGGCCCCAGTACCAGCGCGGCCCCTTGGAGCCGGTCCCTCCCCCGCCGCAGGATTCCCGCGATGGTTTCGCCCCCCATGCCCAAGGCGCAAAGGGCGTCCACCCGGCCCTGGGGCAAGGCGTCCAGGGCTCCCAGCCCGTCCGCCACGGCAAAGGCGGCCCGGTCCGCCAGCCCCAAGGCCTCCAGGCGTTTTCGGGCCTTATCCAGAGCCTGCGCGCTGATGTCCGCCACCAGCATGCGCCGGACCTTCCCGCTGAGCAGGCATACGGCGCTGAGCCGCCCATGGTCCGCCCCGATATCCGCGCACAGGTCGCAGCGGGGGATCATGTCATAGGCGGCCTGAAGGCGCTTGTCCAGCTGAGGATGACGGGGGCCGCAGCCCTGGCGGGCTTGCCCCCCGCGGTCATGTTCCAACGCAACGCATCCCATCGGCACCGCCGGGAGCCGGAAGAACCCCGCTCCCTGGATGCTCTTTGTTCTTGCCCTTCCCCGGGGACAACCCCGAAAAAGGCCCACAGAACATTATATCCCACATTGTACATTGAATCAACACTCTTGGGGCTCCGGCGGATTCTCCAAGGTGATATTGCGAACCCAACGCCCCTTGCGCAGAACCTGCAAAGCCAGGGCGACCTTGGCGTTCATCAGGAATTGCACTACCAGCATGGCTGCCACAATGGAAATCCTTCCCGGCAGCAGCACCGCCATGAGGATGCTCGCGGGCACCGGAACCATCCACATGTAGCCGCTATCCAAAAGCATGGCGTTGCGGGTGTCTCCCCCGGCCCGGAGGCAGAAAAAGCAAAAGCCGTACACGAAATTCAGCGGCGCGAAAAGGGCCGTGATGGAGGCCAGCAAGGTAGCCATCCGGCGCAGCTCTTGGGATACCGCAAAGGCATAGGGCATCACCAGCCCCAGCAGCACGCACAGCGCCGTGCAGACCGCGCCCACCATCACCACCAAGGAAAAAAGCTTCTTGCAGTTTTCCTTGGCCTTTTGCAGCCGGTTGGCCCCCAACTCCGTGCCGATGAGCACAGACACCGCCGAGGAGGTCCCCATAGCCAGCACCGCGGCCACCTGGAAGCATTGCTCCGCAATGGTCACGGCGGGTACGGACCTCTCGTCCAGCCGCGCATAGCTCCAGAAGAATACGCTCAGGCCCACGGACCAGAGAAGCTCGTTGAAAATCAGCGGAATGGCCTTGCGCACATAGGTTTTCACCACACAGCCCCTGAGCTTGCGGAAGGCCCCCAGCTCCAGGGAGAACACCGTCCGCTTGCGGGCCAGCAAAACCAGGTAAAAGGTCATTTCAAACAGCCGGGCGATCAAAGTGCCCCAGGCCGCGCCCGCCACCCCCAAGGCCGGAAGGCCCAGCTTGCCAAAGATCAGCAGGTAGTTGCAAAGCGCGTTCACGCTCATGGTGGCCAGGCTCACCAGCATGCTGATTTTGTTATGCCCCAGGGCCCGCAAAGAGAAAATGCAAGTGCTGCTTACGGCCACCGGGAGATAGCTAAAGCAGATTACCCGCAGATATTGAATCCCCAGGGCAATGGTGCGCTCATCCGTCACAAAAATGCGCATCACCTGGGCGGGGAAAAAAAACAGAACCAGGCAAAACAGCAGCGCGTCTCCAAGGCCCAGCAGCATTTGCAAGGAGAACAGGCCCTGGCAGGTCTTGCGGTCCCCGGCGCCAAAATACTGGCTGATCATCAGCCCGCCCGCCCCGGCCAGCCCGAAAAACACCCCGAAAAAAATCAGGTACGGCCGGTTGGCTACGGTACAGGCGCTCATGGCGAGGCCTTCCACGTCCAGGCTTCCCACCATGACGTTGTCCACAGTATTGAATAGGTTATTGATCAGCTGCTGGACGGCCACAGGGATCATCACGCTCAGCGCGCTTTGGTAGAACGCCTTGGTTCCCAAGTACGGACGGATAAGCTGCGCTGCCCGCTGCATGATCATTCTCCTTCTTTCAAAACATCGTAAAACACATGGCCCAACCCTCGGGGACGCCTAGGTATCATATCGCAAATCAGGCCAAAGCACAAGCTGGAAATGATTCCTCCCCTCCTTCCGGAATCTATGGTATAATGAAAGGCAATCCATCATTTGAGGGGCAACGCCCCGGGAGGCAAAGCATGGCGTATCAAGCCCTCTACCGCCAATGGCGGCCCACCACCTTCACACAGGTCATCGGCCAGGAGGCCGTTGTGAAAACATTGCGCAGGCAGATTGAAACCGGCCACATTGCCCACGCCTATCTGTTTTGCGGCTGCCGGGGCACAGGCAAGACCACCCTGGCGAAGCTGATGAGCCGGGCCGTGAATTGCCAAAACCCGCAGCAGGGCGACCCCTGCGGCCAATGCCCTTCCTGTCAGGCGATCCTCAGCGAAACCACCCTGGACGTGCTGGAGCTGGACGCGGCCAGCAACAACAGCGTGGACCATGTGCGGGAGCTGCTGGAGCAGGTGCGCTACCCGGCCCAAACCGGAAAATACAAGGTATACATCATCGACGAGGTGCACATGCTCTCCACGGCGGCCTTTAACGCGCTGCTGAAAACCCTGGAGGAGCCCCCGGCCCATGTGGTGTTCATTTTGGCTACCACGGAGCCCCAAAAGCTGCCCGCCACCATCCTCTCCCGGGTGCAGCGGTATGATTTCCGCCGGATTCCTTCCTCTTTGATGGTGGAGCGCATGAAGCTGGCCTTGGACAAGCTGGGCATCACCGCCCAGGAGGAGGCCTTGCAGATGGTGGCCCGGGCCGCCGAAGGAGCCATGCGGGACGCCTTCAGCATCCTGGACATGTGCGTGGCGGGGGCCGTGGACGGGGCCATCACCGCGGCCCAGGTGCGGGATGTGCTGGGCTCCTCGGACAAGGATTTCCTGTTTGCCTTTGTGGACTGCATCGCCGCCAGGGACATGGGGGGCGTGATGGAGCGGATCGACCTGCTGATGCGCTCCGGCCGGGAACCCCAGGTGTTCCTGCGGGAGCTTACCGCCCATGTGCGGGCCTTGCTGACGGTGAAGGCCGTCTCCAAGGACGCCGCGGCCCTTTTGGATGTCACCGACGAGGATGAAAAGCGCTACCGCAGCCAGGGGGAAGCCTTCTCCCAGCAGCGGCTGCTGCGGATCATGGAGCTGCTGATGCGGGCGGAGGGGGAACTGCGCTACGCCTCCACGCCCCGGATCGGGCTGGAGGTGGCCGCCCTGGACGCCTGCCAGGAGCCCCAGGGGGAGGACAACGCCGCCTTGCTGGAGCGGCTTTCGGAGGCGGAGCGCAAGCTGGAGGCCCTCACCCAGGCGGTAGCCTCCGGGGCCGTGCTGCCCGGCGCTTCCGGGCCCGCCCCCAAGGCGGAAGGAGCCTCCTTGGCTTCGGAGAGCCCCAAGCCCGCCCCGGCTTCCAAAGAGGGGACGGCCCCGGAGCCCAAGGATAGAAAAAGCGTTGTGGAAAAGCTCGCCAAAGCCGCTTCCTCCGGGGAGGACAATGATCCCGCCGCCATCTGGCAAAAGGCCCTCGCCGCCATCAGCAAGACGGAACCGCCCCTCTTCGGTCTGCTACGCGCAGAGCGCTTCCTGGGAGCCAAGGGCAACGCATACCAGCTGCTGATTCCCTTTGCCAAAAAGGATTTTACCTACCTCAAGCTCTCCCAGCCCGCCCGGATCGACATGGTTTCCAAGGCCCTCAGCGAAGCGGCGGGCATGCCCCTGGTCTTCCAGCCCGTGCTGGAGGGGGACCTGTCCTCGGCGAAAAAAGAGGCTGTGCAAGACCAGGTGCAAAGCATGCTGGTGGAAACCTTTGGCCGGGATCTGGTGCAAATTGACGACGAGGAGGACCCCCGTTGAAAAAATCTTTCCAAAAGGCCCGGCGCAGGCGGGAGGATGGGCTCCCCTTCAAGCATGACCTGGGGCAGCATTTCCTCTATGACAAAGCCCTGCTCCAGTCCTTGGTGGCTTCCACGGGGGTAAGCAAGGAGGATTCCGTGCTGGAGATTGGCCCGGGCAGCGGCATGCTCACCGCATGCCTGTGCGAGGCCGCCGGACAGGTGCTGGCGGTAGAGGTGGACGAGAGCCTTCTGCCCCTTCTGAACGCCTCCCTGGCCCCCTACCGGAATGTGACGGTCAAGCACGGGGACATCCGCCGCCTGCCCTTGCCGGAGCTCTGCGCTCCCCTTGGCCAGGGCTTTTTTGTCATTGCCAACATCCCCTACAACGTCACCACCCCTATTTTGGATTTGTTGCTGGACAGCGGCTTGCCCATTGCCCAGATTTCCCTGATGGTGCAAAAGGAGGTGGCGGACAAGCTGCTGGCCCGGCCCTCTGAGGAAGCCTACGGGCCGCTGAGCGTGAAGGCCCAATACCGCGGCGATCCCTCCTTGGCCTGTATCGTTCCCGCCGAGGTCTTTACGCCCCCGCCCAAGGTGGACAGCGCCTTTGTGAACATCCCCCTGCGCCAATCCCCTCCCCTTCCCGTGGCGGATGAGAAGCTTTTGTTCGCCCTGGTGAAGGCGGGCTTTGGCCAGCGGCGCAAAACCCTGGTGAATGCCTTAAAAATTATTCTCCCGCTAGAAGGAGATGTCGTCCGGGACATTTTGCAGTCTCTGAACCTCTCTCCCACCATTCGGGGAGAAGCCTTGGACGTTGCAGACTGGATTCGCTTTGCCAACGCCTGCCAAAAACGGTTGTAAGCACTTTCAAAAATTCATTTTGGTTTTTTTTTGCGTTCGGCAGGATTTCCAAAGTGAATATCGAAAGAATAGAATTAGGGCAAGATTGGACTATTTCGCCCATGCTCCATGGGAGAGCGAGAACAGCCTCTTGCTGCACCATATTCTTTCATTGGGAGGTATTGATAATGAGCCTGGATCTTTCCTATTTGGGTATCCACAACGCCAAGGCCGTCTACCGTAACCTGCCCGTCAGCCGCCTTACTGAGATTGCCGTGGCCCGGGGGGAAGGCATCCTCAGCAACACCGGCGCCTTGGTGGTGAACACCGGCAAGTACACCGGCCGCTCTCCCCAGGACCGCTACATCGTTGACGAGGCGTCCATCCACGACGAGATCGACTGGGGCAAGGTCAACGTAGCCATCAGCCCTGAAAAATTCGAAAACATCCTCAAGCAGATGCTGGCCTATTTGCAGGGCCGCGATCTGTATGTCTTTGACGGCTTTGCCGGAGCGGACCCCAAGTACCGCATCGGCGTGCGCACCATTAACGAGCTGGCCAGCCAGAACATGTTCATGCACCAGCTGCTGCTGCGCCCCGAGGAAGGCGATTTGGAAGGCTTCCAGTCCGATTTCACCATTCTCTGCGCCCCAGGCTTCAAGTGCGATCCCGCCAGGGACGGCGTGCGCAGCGAAGCGGCCATCATCGTTTCCTTTGAGAAGAAGATGGTGCTGGTGGCCGGCAGCCAGTACGCCGGCGAAATGAAGAAGAGCGTGTTCTCCATCATGAACTACCTGCTGCCCAAGCAGGGCATCTTCTCCATGCACTGCTCCGCCAACGTGGGTGAAAAGGGCGACAGCGCGATCTTCTTCGGCCTGTCCGGCACCGGCAAGACCACCCTGTCCGCCGACCCCAACCGCAAGCTCATCGGCGACGACGAGCACGGCTGGACCGACGACGGCATCTTCAACATCGAGGGCGGCTGCTACGCCAAGTGCATCAACCTGAGCAAGGAGCACGAGCCGGAGATCTACGGCGCGATCCGCTTCGGCGCGCTGGTGGAGAACGTGGTCATCGACCCCGAGACCCGGGAATTGGACTTTGACGACGACAGCCTCACCGAAAACACCCGGGTGGGCTATCCCGTGGACTTCATCAGCAACGCGCTGATCCCGGGCGTGGCCGGAACCCCCAGCACTGTGATCTTCCTCACGGCGGACGCCTTCGGCGTGCTGCCTCCTGTGAGCAAGCTGAGCCGGGAAGGCGCTATGTACCACTATGTGAGCGGCTACACCGCCCGCTTGGCCGGCACCGAGCGCGGCGTGACCGAGCCCGAAGCCACCTTCTCCACCTGCTTCGGCGCGCCCTTCCTGCCCTTGCCCGCATCCCGCTATGCCGAGCTGCTGGGCGAGCGGATCGATAAGAGCGGCGCCAACGTCTACCTGGTGAACACCGGCTGGAGCGGCGGCGCTTACGGCAAGGGCGGCAAGCGCATGAGCCTGCCCTACACCCGGGCCATGGTCACCGCCTGCCTCAATGGCGAATTGGAAAAGAGCGAGTTTGAGCTGGATCCCATCTTCAACGTGATGGTGCCCACCTCTTGCCCCGGCGTGCCCAGCGAGGTGCTGACCCCCAAGAAGACCTGGTCCGATCCCGCCGCTTACGAGGAGACCGCCAAGAAGGTGGCCGGGCTGTTCCAGAAGAACTTCAGCAAGTACCAGAACATGGACCAGAAGATCATCGAGGCGGGCCCCAAGGCGTAAGCGTCCCGCTGTTGAACCAAGGCGTTTGAAGCGCCAAAGGAGGAAGGCTGAGCCGGGCTCAGCCTTCCTCCTTGCTTTTGGCGGCGCTTGCTTTGGGAAAGCTCCTGAATACGATCTGGTTCCCCTGGGGATCTGCAAACATCATATTTTTCGCGCCCCAGGGCCTCAGGGCCGGAGGCGCAAGGATTTCAACGCCCAAGGCCTGAAGCCTTCCGTACTCCTTGTCCACGTCCTCCACGGTGAAGGCGATGCAGATATGGCGCTGGTTTTCCTTGCGGTCCACCCCGTCGTCATAGATGGTCAGGGCGGTTTCCTGGGACAGGATGAATTGATGAACCGGGTCCTCAGCCCCGGGGCCCGGCTCCAAGCCAAAGAGCGTGCGGTAAAAGCGCGCCAGCCCCACCACGTCCCTTGTGAGCAAGCATACCTCCCCTATTTGTACCAGGGCCGCCGCCTCCCTTCAGGGCTTCCTTCCCTGTTCCGCCGTGAGTCATGACCATCGGCTGAGCCGGTGGCTTACTTTACTCAAAAATACCAGCCGGAAAGGATACTGGGCTCCTTTTCGGCTGGTAGTCGCTTGCCGGGCTTTTCAGTTTCTTCTGGCTGTCAAAAACCCGCTTTTCTCCCACAGGGCGATCCAGTCCTTCAACCGGCTGAACAAATCCGCGTTACACTTGGTCTTGCGCATCATATCCACCAGCTGCACCACGGCTTCCCGGTTGGTGGTGGAGCCCAGCACCGTGCGGATTGCCTTGAGCCCTTCCTTTTCCTGGGCGCTCAGGAGGGAATCCTCCTTCTTGGTGCCGCTGAGCTGCAAATCGATCAGGGGGAAGATGGGATCGTTGGGGGCGGGGGCGCACAGGCGCAGCTCCATGTTGGCCGTTCCCTTGAACTCCTCAAAGATGATATCGTCCACCCGGGAGCCGGTCTCAATGGCAATGGTGGCGATAATGGTGAGGCTGCCCCCTTCCCTGGTGTTGCGGGCCATGCCAAAGAACCTTTTGGGCCGGACCAAAGCCGCGGGGGTCACCGTGTTGGTCAGGGCGCGCCCCCCCTGGGTCACCGCAGCCTGATAGGCCCGGGTGAGCTTGGTGAGGCTGTCCAGGAGGATCACCACATTGCGGCCATCCTCCACCAGGCGCTGGGCGCTTTCCAGCATGGTTTCGCTGACCCGGGTCTGGCTTTCCGGGCTCTCGGCAAAGGTGGACGCAAACACCTCCACCTCGATGGCCTCGCGGATTTCCGTCACTTCCTCGGGGGCGGCGTCCACCATCAGCATCATCACATGGGCGTCGGGATCGTTGAGCTTGATGGCCTTTCCAATCTCCTTGAGCATATAGATACGGCCGCTTTCCGGCGGGGCGATGATCATCGCCCGCTGGCCAAAGCCGATGGGCGCGATCAGGTCCACCAGGCGGATGGGCATGTTGTCGCTGTTTTGCTCGCTTTCCAGCACAATGCGGCGGTTGGGGTAAATGGGGATCAGGCTCTCAAAGGTCTGGCGGAGATTGCTTTCCTCCGGCACCAATCCATTGAGGCGCTCCACGTACAGCAGCGCGGCAAATTTGTCGCTGTCCCGCTGGGGCCGGGCCTTGCCCTCAATGAAGTCGCCGGTGCGCAAGCCGTAGCGGCGAATCTGCGCCACGGACACATAGATATCCTTCTTTCCGGGCAGCAGCGTATCCGCCCGGAGGAAGCCGTATCCGTCCGGCAAAATCTCCAAGACCCCGCTGGCCTCCAGGGCCTCCCCCGTCCTGAGCAGCTCCGGCAGGGGCATGGCCGGATCATAGGCTCCGGTAAAGGCGGGGTCCCGGATGGGCTTATACAGGGAGTCGTTATAATACTCCACGTCATTGCTGCGGGGCGGCTGGTAGGGAGAGGGGGCATAGCCCCGCTGGCTCCCTTGCTCCGGCCGGTAGGGAGAGCGGAAATCCTGCCGCGATCCCTCGGGGCGGTGATAGGTCTGCCGCTGGGGCGCGGCCCTGTATCCCAGACGGTACCCGTCCAGCTTGGGCACCGGCTCCGGCCTGGGAGCCTCGGCGCTCAGGCGGGGCTCCTCCTGCCTTTCAGGCACGCTGGGCGCGCTGGGGGCAGAGGGCGTTTGCACATAGTTCACAGGGGGCCCGAAGCGGGAGGGCGAGGCGGCTGCCCGGGGCTGCTGCCACGAGGGCTGCGCCGCCGCCTGGCGGGGAAGCTGGGGGCGGGCCTGCCATGCCTGGCGGTAGACGGGCTGGCGACCCAGGCCGCCCGTTTCCCCGCTTCCTTGCTCCGGCCTGGGCCGCCAAGGCTGGGCTGAGGCGCTGGGCCCCACCACCGTCACGTCCGCAGCCAAGGGCGAGCCCTGGAGCTTCTCCTCCTGGACTTCCTTGGGCTCCGTTTCCTTCGCCCCGGCCTCTTTGGGCCCGGCTTCCTTAGGCTCAACTTCTTTGGGCTCGGTTTCTTTGGGCTCGGTTTCCCTTTGGGTTGGCTTGGACCCAACGGGAGAGCCATCTATGAAAAGTTCGGACAGATCCAGATCCTTGAAGGCGTCTGCCAATCGTTCCACAATGCCGTCCTTGTCGATCCCCGCGCTGAGCTTGACGCCCTTCTCACGGGCGAGTTTGCGCAGCTGGATCACGGTCAGGGCTTGCAGATCCTTGTTAAGCAATGTGAAAACCTCCTTGAAGTCATACCTGCCCCGGGCAGGAAGTTTTTCACCGTGAGGCCTGCCAACCAGTGACAAGCGCTTGAGAACCAGTATGTTTCGTTTTGCTCTTGCTGCACTGATGATGAAATCACCAAGAAGGCAACGCTAACGATGGGTTGTAGTGGGTCTTTCTTTGCGTGCAACGACGAAGTCTCTATTGACAGCCTGTTCCACCCAATGGGAAAAATCATGATAGGGAGGATGCGTTTGTACCTTAAAACCGGCATTTTGCATCATGTGTGCAATCTCGCTGCGGGGTAATGTGTAGATATTAAAGGAAAGGGCAATGGCCCCACCGGCCTTGAGCGCCGCGTAATAGGCGGGCAGCGCCTCGCTGAGAAACTCCTGCAGGGAGGAAATGGCTTTCCCGGCTCTGGGGGCGTGCTGCACCCCATAGGGCAGATCCGCAAGGAGCAGATGGCAGCTTTCCTTGCCTGCCATCCGGTCCGCTTCCCTGGTATCCCCCGCAAAGAGCCTGAGCGTTCTGCACTCCCCCCGCCGGTAGCTTTCCGGGGTATTGGCGAGGGTATACCGGAATTCCGGGGCGTTGCGCCCTTGGCCCAGGGTCGCGTTGGCGCGCTGCCTTTCATGCTTAATATGATGGTATTGCAAATACCGGGAGAAATACACATCCGCCTCGGCCACAGCCTTGGCGTCCAAATCCACACCGATCCCGTGATGCCCGGCCTCCAGGGCGCAAAACAACGTCGTTCCCCGCCCGCAGAGCGGATCCAGCAGCGTAAGCGGCCCCGGATCACGGGCAAAATCGGAGACTGCGCACGCGCAGTGAATCATCATAGAAGTAAAATCAGAATTTGTCTTTCCCTTATATTTTAACACCTCCGGCAAATCATCTGGCAGATACTTCCTTTTTGCGAGGGGTACCGGCCGTAGAAAAATTCCTTCCCTCACCGCGGCAAAGCAAATGGCGGAGTGGCCGCTGACCGTCTGCCAGGCGAGGGGGGAAAGTTCCTCCGCTTCAAAGGTTAAAAACGATGTTCCCGCAATTTCCGTCCAAGAAGGCTCCGCGGGCACATCCCACGCGGCCAAGAGGCATTGTAGTTCTGCTATGGCTAGCTTTCGCAGGGATTGTGTATAACGGGCATTGGCGTGAGGCTTTACCAACAAAGCGTATCGCACGCATTTCCTCTTTCCATCGTTTGGATATGAACAACGGGTCATACCTACGTCGATTATAGCACAGAAATCCCTTGTTTGCAAGGTTCCCAACCTGTAAAAACCAAGACTTTCGCCGACAAAACCTTCCCTATAGGTCCTTTTTCTTGCGGTTTCTGCCAAAAAGATTCGCAAAAGCCCTGATGTCCGTTTTGGGAAGGCAGGCGTCCGCTCCGCCGCCCCCTTGCCCTGAAAAAAGGCAAAATGAATTTTTCCGAGAGAGAAGTTGCAATTTCCCCTCGCGCGGTCCCCGGCGCCTGTTGGCAAGGGCAAAGAAAAAGCCCTTTCCTCCGCGGGAGAGGAAGGGCCTAATGGTTTAATACTTGCGCTTGCGTGCCGCTTCAGCTTTCTTTTTGCGTTTCACACTGGGCTTTTCATAATGCTCACGCTTGCGAGCCTCTGCCAAAACACCTGTACGAGCACATTGCCGTTTAAACCGCTTCAGAGCGCTTTCCAGGGATTCGTTTTCGCGGATTCGTACCTCGGACACTGTTATCCCTCCCCTCGCTCATCTCGCCTTGCGTTGTGCTCAGTCATTCCCAAGTACAGCAACATAGCGATTCTGCAAATATTATAACCCGTTCGTAAGGGCGCGTCAACTATGAATTTTCATGAATCGCAAAACAGCTCCCCAGCGCGGCTAGCCTTATCCCATCCGGCCGCTGAGCCGCTGCCCGCCCAACACATGGAAATGCATGTGGCCCACGCTTTGGCAGGCGTCCGGCCCGCAGTTCGTGACAACCCGGTACCCGCCCTCCTGAAGCCCCAACTCCTTGGCGACCTTGGCGCAGGTCCGCAGGCAGGCGGCCAGTTGGGCATCGGACAGCTCACCGCAATGGGCCACATCCGGGATGTGCTGCTTGCAAATCACCAGCACATGATGCTTCGCCTGGGGCTGAATGTCCTCAAAGGCGTAGGTGTGCTCATCCTCATAGACCTTTTTGGAAGGGATCTTTCCCTCCAGGATCTGGCAAAACAGGCAATTTTCCATGGGGCTTCCTCCCTGATCGCTTTTCTCATTCTCTCATTCCACAAAGGTCCCGGCCATTCCTTCCCGGGTCAGCTTTTCCATGCGCACCCGGACCAGCTGGCCGCAGCCAAGGGACGCCGCCTGCTCCGCAGCCGCTTCCACCACAGTATGGACATACTCCGGCGTGTATCCTTCCCAGCGGCCATCGGGCCGGCGCTCCTCCAGCAGCACCTGGGCCACCCGCCCCAACTGCCGTTCATGGTAGGCCTGGGTCAGGGTTTTACCCATCTCCATGAGGCGGCGCACCCGCTCCTGCTTCACTTCCTCGGGAAGCTGGCCCTCCATGGCGGCGGCGGGGGTCCCTTCCCTTTTGCTGTAGGGGAACACATGGAGCCTGGCAAAGCCGATTTTCTCACAGAAGGCCAGGGTCTGCTCAAACTCCTGGGGCGTCTCCCCGGGAAAGCCCACGATCACGTCCGTGGTGAAGGCGGCGTTGGGAAAGGCCTCCCGGATGCGCCGGACCGCCGCCTCAAACTGGGCCGTATTGTAGCGCCGCTTCATCCGGGCCAGCACGGCGTCGCTGCCGCTTTGCAACGCCAAGTGGAATTGGGGGCAAAACTGGGGCAGCTCCCCCAGGGCCTGCACAAAGGCTTCCGTAGCCACGCCGGGCTCCAAAGAGCCCAGCCGCACCCTGGCGATGCCCTCCTGCCCGCAGGCGGCCTGAACCGCCTGGGCCAAGGCGGGCCTTCCCGGCAGGTCCAGGCCGTAGCTGGTGAGATGGATCCCCGTGAGCACCAGCTCCTTGAAGCCCGCCTGCCCCAGGGCCGCGGCCTCCCGCCGGATCTCCTCCACCTCCCGGGAGCGGATGCCGCCCCGCACGGAGGGAATGATGCAGTAGGTGCAATGGCAATCGCAGCCCTCCTGAATTTTCATCACCGCCCGGGTATGCCCCTCGTGCCGGTGAATCGACAATTCCTCAAAAGCCGCGCTGTCCAAAGCGCTGACGGCTACGATCTGGGTATTTTCCCGGATGGCCTTCTCCAGCAGCTCCACGATCCGGCCACGATACTGGGTGCCCAGAATCAGCCGCGCCCCGGTATGGCGCAGCTCCTCCCCCATCCGCTGGGCCAGGCAGCCCGCGATCACCACTTCCGCTCCGGGGTTCTCCCGGCGGTAGCGCCGCACCAGCTTCATGCTCTTTTGATCTCCCGTACCGGTGACGGTGCAGGTGTTCACCACGTACACGTCCGCCCCCGCGCCGGGGGGCACGGCCACATATCCCTGGGCCTCAAAGCGCTCCAGCATGGCCTGGGTATCATATTGGTTCACCTTGCAGCCCAAGGTGGTAAAGCATACGGTTTGGGCCATGGATTCTTCCCTTCTTACATTTCCTCCAAAGCGGCCAAAATCACCGCCAGGGCGCTGGGCCCCGCCGTTTCCGTGCGGAGGATGCGCCTGCCCAGGGTGACGCTGCGTCCCCCCAGGGCTTGGAGTCTTTGGCATTCCTCTTGGGTGATGCCACCCTCGGGGCCGATCACCAGCAAAATCCGCTCCTTGCGGGGGCTTTCCCGGACCGCCCGGCTCAGGGTGAGGCCCCGGGCTTCCTCCCAGGCCACCAAAATCAGATCAAAGTCCTGGCCCTGAAGGCGCTTATAGGCCTCCTCAAAACCGCAGGCGTCCTCCACCTGGGGCACGTGGGCCCGGCCGCTCTGCTTGGCCGCCTCCAGGGCGATGCGCTCCCAGCGCTCCCGCTTCTGGCTCCGCCTGGCCTTGTCCCCCTTCACCACAGAGCGTTCCATCTCCACGGGCCACAGGGCCCAGACCCCGAGCTCCGTGGCCTTTTGGACGATCCACTCCAGCTTGTCCGCCTTGGGCATGCCCTGCCACAGGGTGATTTGGGCCCGGCTTTCCGGAGAGGGCAACGCGGACAGGACTCTGGCTTTCACGCCGTCCTCGCCCACCCGCACCAGCTCCCCGGCGTACAAGGCCCCGCCGTCCAGGAGCTCCACCGGGTCCCCGGCCTTCAGGCGCAGCACCCGGGCCGCATGGGCGCTTTCCTCCTTGGACAGGCCTACGATCAGACCCGCTTCCAGGGGCTGTTCCACAAAAAAGCGGTGCATGGCTACCTCCCCCTGGCAAGGCAAAGGGCAACCCACTCGCCCTGGGTCATCCGCTCCACCAAAGTATACCCCGCCTCGCCGGCGGAGCGCAATACGTCCGCCTCCCGCTCTTTGATGATCCCGGAGCAGACCAGCAGCCCCCCCGGCATCAGATGCCGGGTCAACGGAGCCGCCAGCATGCAGATCGCGTCCGCCACGATATTGGCCACCGCCAGCTCGCAGGCCATGGTTTCACCGCTGACCAAATCCGCGCAAACCACCCGCACCTGTTCGCCCGCGCCGTTTAGGGCCACATTCTCCTTGGCAACCTTCACCGCGTCCGGATCGATGTCAATGGCCAGGATGTTGTCCGCCCCCAGCTTGGCCGCCGCGATAGCCAGAATGCCGCTGCCCGTGCCCACGTCCATCACCCGCATGCCGCCGCGCAGGTGCTTCTCCAGCAGTTCCATGCACATATGGGTGGTTTCGTGGGTGCCCGTGCCAAAGGCCATGCCTGGGTCCAGCTCGATGAGCACGTCCCCTTCCCCGGCCTGGTAACTTTCCCACGTGGGCTTCACCACCAGGCGGCTGCCCACCCGGAAGGGCTTGTAGTACTGCTTCCAGTTCTCGGCCCAATCCGCGTCCTGCACTTCCTTCACATCCAGCGCCAGGGACCCCAGGGGCGCCGGATTTTCGGCTTGGCCCCGCAACAGGGCGGCCAATTCCCCCTTGAGGGCGGCCAGCGTATCCGCGGCGCTTTGCCCCACCTCAAACCAGCCCTTCACCAGCACATCCTGGGGCATGTCCTCCAGGAGCTTTTCATCGTACATCTCCCAGTACACCCCGGGGCTGGCGGGATCGGGAATATCCGCCCGGTCCACGATTTCCGTGCCGGTGGAGCCCAGCTCCATGAGCAGGGCGCTGACGACATCGGACCCCTGGGTTGTGGTATGCACAGCCACTTCCATCCATTGCATGCTTTATCCTCCAAAAGGCGGGCAGCCAAAGCCGCCCGCCGCGCATTTAATTGAACATGCCCCTGAGCTTATCCATAAAGGACTTGCGGCTTTCGTACTCCTTGCCGGTCATGCTGTCCTCCAGCTGGCGTAAAAGCTCTTTCTGCCTCTCGCTGAGCTTTTTGGGCACCTCCACCCGGACCCGGACCACCAGATCCCCCTTGCCGCTTCCCTGGAGCTGCTGGATACCGTACCCCTTGAGGCGGAACTGGTCGTCGTTCTGGGTCCCCTCGGGGATATGGTATTTCACAGGGGATTGCAAGGTGGGGATATCCACGTCCGCCCCCAAGGCCGCCTGGGTGATGCTGATGGGCATCTCCAGCCTGAGGGTAGTGCCCTCCCGCTTGAAAAGCCTGTGGGGCTTCACGCTGACCCGGATGTACAAATCTCCATTGGGGCCGCCCCTCGCCCCCGGCTCGCCCTGGCCGCTCATGATGATGGTCTGCCCGTTGTCGATTCCGGCGGGGATTTTTACCGTGGCGGTGCGCTTTTTGCGCACATGCCCGCTGCCGCTGCAGGAGGAGCACTTTTCCTTGACGATCTTGCCCTCCCCGTGGCAGGTGGGGCAGGTGCGCACGGTAACCATGAAGCCGCCCCCGGCGCGCACCTGGCCCGAACCCTTACAGGTGGGGCAGGTCTGGGGCTGGGTGCCGGGCTTGGCCCCGGTGCCGTCGCAGGTTTCGCAGTTTTCATTGCGAAAAAACTCAAAGGACTTCTCCGCGCCAAAGGCCGCCTCCTCAAAGGCGATGCTCATGTCAAAGCGCAGGTCGTTGCCCTGCTGGGGGCCTTGCCGCCGCTGGCCGCCCATACCGCCAAAGAGCTGGTCAAAAATACTGTCGATGCCGCCCATGCCCGCGCCGCCAAAGCCGCTGAAGTCAAACCCGCCAAACCCCCCGGCTCCCCCCGGGCCGCCCATGGCAGGCCCGTCAAAGCCGAACTGGTCGTAGCGGGCCCGCTTGTCCGGGTCGCTGAGCACCTCGTTGGCCTCATTGATCTCCTTGAAGCGTTCCTCCGCACCCTTGTCATTGGGGTGCAAATCCGGATGGCACGCCTTGGCTTTCAGGCGATAGGCCTTTTTAATATCCGCATCCGAGGCGTCCTTGGGCACTCCCAGCACCTCGTAATAGTCGCGCTTCTTTGCCAAATGCTCACCTACTTTATGTCAAATGGGGCTGCTGGCAGCCCATCATGGGTACCTCTTTTCCTCCGGGGCTTGACACAGCGAATGCCCCGGCAGGAGGCGGGTTTCCCCTGACCCCTGCCGAGGCCTTGCGCCCGCGGGCTTTGGCCGCGGGGGCCCGGAGGCCCTTGCTTACTTCACGTCGTAATCGGTGTTGACGGTGCCGTCGTCGTTCTCCACGGGGCCGTCGCCGCCCATGCCGCCCATATCCGGGGGCGCGCCCTGGCCGCCCTCCTGCTGGTAGAGCTTGCCAAAGATCTGGTACACCTTCTGGGTGAAGCCTTCCATGGCATCCTTGATGGCCTGGGCGTCATTGCCCTCGCGCACCTTCTTAAAGGCGTCGATCTCGCTTTGCACGGTGGCCTTATCCTCGGAGGAAAGCTTGTCGCCGTTGTCCTTGAGCTGCTTCTCCATCTCGTAGATCATGGTGTCGGCCCGGTTGAGGGTCTCCACCTCTTCCTTGCGCTTCTTGTCCTCTTCGGCGTACTGCTCGGCTTCCTTGATGCGCTGGTTGATCTCCTCCTCCGTCATGTTGGTGGAGGCGGTGATGGTGATCTTCTGCTCGTTGCCGGTGCCCTTGTCCTTGGCGGACACGTTCACGATGCCGTTGCGGTCGATGTTGAAAGTGACCTCGATCTGCGGCACGCCCCTGGGCGCGGCGGGAATGCCCGTGAGCTGGAAACGGCCCAAGGTCTTATTGTCAAAAGCCATGGGGCGCTCGCCCTGGAGCACGTGGATCTCCACGGTGGTCTGCCCGTCGGCGGCGGTGCTGAACACCTGGCTCTTGGTGGTGGGGATGGTGGTGTTGCGGTCGATCAGCCGAGTGAAGATGTGGCCCTCGGTCTCCAGGCCCAGAGACAGGGGCGTCACGTCCAGCAGCAGCACGTCCTTCACCTCGCCGCCCAGCACACCGGCCTGGATGGCCGCGCCGATGGCGACGCACTCGTCGGGGTTGATGCCCTTGAAGGGCTCCTTGTTGGTGATCTTCTTCACCGCAGCCTGGACGGCGGGAATCCGGGTGGAGCCGCCCACCAGAATCACCTTGTCGATCTGCTCCGCGGTGAGGCCCGCGTCCTTGAGGGCCTTGGTCATGGGCTCGATGGTCTTTTCCACCAGATCGGCGGTGAGCTCGTCGAACTTAGCCCGGGTCAGACTCATATCCAGGTGCTTGGGGCCGGAAGCGTCGCTGGTGATAAAGGGCAGGTTGATGTTGGCGGTCATCACGCCGGAAAGCTCGATCTTGGCCTTTTCGGCGGCTTCCTTCAAGCGCTGGTAGGCCATCCGGTCCTTTTTCAGATCGATGCCGCTCTCCCGCTTGTAGGTATCGGTGATGTAGTTGATGACCCGCTCGTCAAAGTCGTCGCCGCCCAGGCGGTTGTTGCCGTTGGTAGCCAGCACCTCAAACACGCCGTCGCCGATCTCCAGCAGGCTCACGTCAAAGGTGCCGCCGCCCAGGTCGTACACCAAAATCTTCTGGGAGCCTTCCTTGTCCAGGCCATAGGCCAGGGACGCGGCGGTGGGCTCGTTGATGATCCGCAGAACCTCCAGCCCGGCGATCCGGCCCGCGTCCTTGGTAGCCTGGCGCTGGCTGTCGCTGAAATAGGCGGGGGTGGTGATAACGGCCTGGGTCACGGTTTCGCCCAGGTAGGCCTCGGCGTCCGCCTTGAGCTTTTGCAGCACCATGGCGCTGATTTCCTGGGGGGTGTAATCCTTGCCGTCAATAGACACCTTATGGCCGGTGCCCATTTCCCGCTTGATGGAGATCACAGTGCGGTCCGGGTTGGTCACGGCCTGCCGCTTGGCGATCTGGCCCACCAGGCGCTCCCCGTCCTTGGTAAAGGCAACGACGGAAGGAGTGGTGCGCGCGCCCTCCGCATTGGGGATGACGACGGGTTCGCCGCCCTCCATCACCGCCACGCAGCTGTTGGTGGTACCTAAGTCAATACCGATAATTTTTCCCATAATTCATTCCTCCTCAAAATGCGAAGTCCGCTCGCTTCTACTCTATGTTTATTGCTTGGAGGGGGCAAGCCCCCGGGTCCAACGGCTTATTCGGGCACGACCTTCACCATGGCATGGCGCAGGATGATATCGCCCATTTGGTATCCCTTTTGGAAAACCTCGCAGACTGTGCCCGGCTCGCCGTCTTCGGCGGCCCCTTGCAGCACGGCGTTCTCCAGGTTGGGGTCGAACTTCTCCCCCGGACGGCAGATGGGCAGAATACCCCGCTTGGTAAAGACCTCGCCAAGCTGCCGGAACACCATCTCCACCCCTTCCCGAAGGGAAGCGTCGGAGGAGTCCTTGGCGGCGTCAATGGCCCGCTCCAGGTTATCCAGCACGGGCAGCAAAGAAATTACCAGGGTTCTGGCCCCATCGTCAAAGGCTTCCTTGCGGACGTTTTGGTTCCGGCGGCGGAAATTATCAAAATCCGCCTGGACCCGCTGGGCCATGTTCAGGTATTCCTCCTGCTTGGCTCGGGCCGCCTCCAGGGCCTCCGCCAGCTCCGCCTCCCGGGTCTGGTCCCTGGCTTCCTCCAGGACGGTCTCATCCGCTTTCTGATCCGCGCCTTCCGGGGCTATCGCCTCCACCTCGCTGCCCATGGCGTCAATGGCTTCCTGATCCGCATCGGCGGCCTCCTGGCCCGCGCCGTTCACGATGGGGTCTGTCTTCTCCAACTCCATCTCTTTCACAGTTCCTTTGCTCTTGCTTGTCTTCTTCTTGCTCATGTTCCACTTACTCCTTATCCTGCTCCAGCAGGCGGGAGAGCTGTTCTCCCATGGCCCGCAAAATACCCAGCACCTGGCCGTACTGCATCCGGGTGGGACCGATCACGCCCACGGTGCCTTGGGTTTGGTTCCCCAGGCGGTAGCTGGCCGTGACCAAAGAGCAGTCCACCAGCTCCGGAATGCCCGTCTCGGGCCCGATGCGTACGGTAAAGGCCATCTCCCGGTTTTGCTCCAGGAGCTGGAGCAGCTTTTCCTTCGTTTCCAGCACCGAGAGAAAGCTTTTGGCCTTCTCCACGTCGCTGTATTCGGGGAAGTTCAAAATGTTGCTGCTTCCGCCCACCGCCAGTTTGCCCACGGCATTCTGCTTTTCCACCTCGCCGATGAATTCGGCGATCTCGGAAAGCATTTGCTGCCTGCGGGAGGCCTCCTCCGGCTCGCCGGAGAGGACTTGCCGCGCCTCGGAAAGGGTTCTGCCGCTCAGCCGGTCCGTGAGCATGCGGCTGATGGCGTACAGCGCCTCCACGTCCATTTCCCCGCCCACGCGGATCACGGCGTCCCGCATGATGCCGCCATCGGTGACGATGACAAGCAAAGCGCTGGAGCTGCTCACAGGAACCAGCTGGACATTGCGGACCCTCAACTCCGTGCCCTTGGGGCTCATCACCAAAGCGGTATAGTGGGTCAGGCTGGACAGCACCTGGGCCGCGTGGCCGATTACGTCCTCCATTTGCCGCGCCCGGTCCTGAAAATGCGCCCGGATGCTCTCCTGGTTCGCGGCCAGAATCTTCCCCTGCTGCAAAAGCTGGTCCACATACAGGCGGTAGGCCTTGGGGCTGGGGACCCTTCCCGCGCTGACATGGGGCTGATCCAGATACCCAAGCTCCTCCAGGTCGCTCATTTCATTGCGGATGGTGGCGGAGCTGAGGCTGGTTTCGTACTTCTTGGAAATCGTACGGCTGCCCACCGGGATGGCGGTCAGGATGTAGTCGTCGATAATGGCTTGCAGAATACGAAATTTCCGCTCGTCAATCCCCATGCTTCCACCCCCTTTGCCCGGGATTCGCCCTCTCTTTTCCGGTTGTTAGCACTCAATGATGTCGAGTGCTAACACGGTTATCATATGCCCATTGCGCCTAAATGTCAATAGTTATTCTGCCCTTATTTTCAGTTTGTTCAAAAATATGGCTTTATCCCTTGCTTTGCGGCCTTTGAAGCTCCCGGCCCCAATTTGTTAGTCCATCAGCAGCAAAAGCGCCTGGTTTTGGAGCAGGAGCCCCTTTGGGGTCAGGGCAAAGGTCCGGGAGGCCTCCCCTTGCTGCGTATCCGGCCTCCACCAGGCCAGTCCCTGGGAGATCAATTCCTCCATCCGCTTCCCATAGGCCTCCTGTAAGGGCTGCCCGAACCGGCTTTCAAAATCCCCCGGGTCCACCCCGGCCACGGTGCGCAGCCCCAGCATCATGGCCTCAAACATGGCCTCCTCCCGGGAGATCCGGTGCTCCTGGGCAAGAGGCAGCTCTCCCTGGGCCAGCCTCTGCTGATATTCCGCCCGGTCCGCCACGTTCTCCCGGCGCAGGTACAGGGCCTGGGAGCCGCTTCCCCGCTCCCCTGCGCGATCCGGGCCCGGCAGCATGCCGGCTCCGCTGACCCCCATCCCCAGGTACCAGCCGCCGCGCCAATAGCCCAGATTGTGCTTACACGCATACCCGGGCTTGGCAAAATTGCTGATTTCATACTGCCGGTAGCCGTGGGCCTCCAGCCAATCCCGCCCGGATTCATACATCGCCGCGGCCTCGTCCTCCGCGGGCGGGGCCAGCTCCCCCGCCCGGATCCGGTCCGCCAGGGGCGTGCCCTCCTCCAGGATGAGGCTGTAGGCCGAGATGTGAGGCACCTCCAGGGCCGCCACCCTGGCCAGGGTTTCCAGATAATCCCGCAGGCTTTGGCCGGGAAGGCCGAACATCACGTCCACGTTCAGGTTGGAAAAGCCGTGTTCCTTTGCCAGGGCCACCGCCTCCACCGCTTCCCGGAAGGTATGGATGCGCCCCAGCACGCCCAAAAGCGGCTCTTGGGCCGCCTGTACCCCCAAGGAGAGGCGGTTTACCCCATGCTCCCGGGCCATGGTCAGCCAATCCCCATGAAGGGTTCCGGGGTTGGCCTCCATGGTAAATTCCGCATCCTTTTGAATGCAAAAGCGGCGGCCAAGCTCCTCCAGAAGCCCGTCCATCAGGGACGCGGGCAGCAAGGAGGGCGTTCCCCCGCCGATGAACACCGTGTTGACCCGGGCATGTCCATAGGCCTTGGCCTGCAGGCGGATCTCCTCCCGCAGCGCGGCGCAATACTCCTCCATCTCCCGGCGGGAGGCGGCGGCGGAGCAAAAATCGCAGTAAAAACATTTCCTTTTACAAAATGGAATATGCAAGTATAATGAAAGCTGCATGGCAATCCCTCCCCCGGAGGAATTGTACCATAGAAAAAGCGGTTCACAAAGGAGACTGCGGTATGTTTGAAATCGAACACTACTTTTCCATCTTCGTGAGGGCCTGTATCCTGTGCATTGAGGTGGCGGGCATCGCGATCATCGTCATCAGCATGGTGCGCGGCTTTATCGGCTATCTGCGCAAGGATGACAGCATCCGTATTGAGCTGGCCAAAGGCATTATGCTGGGCCTGGAGTTCAAGGTGGGCAGCGAGGTGCTCCGCTCGGTCATCGTCAGCGGTTGGAGCGAATTGGGCACCTTGGCCGCCGTGATTTTGCTGCGCAGCCTCCTGACCTTCCTGCTTCACTGGGAAATCCGGGAGGAGGAAAAGCGCTGCCAGGAGATCGCTTCGGGCCGCTCTGGGGAGGGCTCCGGCCGCCGGTCCGTTCTTGGGATGAAAGCCTCCTGCCATTTGGAGCCTTCCCCCTCCGCCGATCCTTCCCGGGAGGAGCCCAAGGCCGCGGGGATTCCCCTGGCCTAGCTTCCCGTCATGATCCGGATGTTCTCCACCCCCACCTGGGTGTGGGCCGCGCACAGGGAGAGGATGGTGGCGCTTTGGGCGCTGGTAAGGCTTTCCAAGCGCACCATCACCGTCAGCGCCCCGTTTTGCAACAGCACCAGGCAAGGATCAAAGCCCGCGGCCTTGAGGGCCTCCTCGATACCCAGCTCCGATTGATGGCTTGCTACCATCAGGGCCAGCTGCGCCGCCGCGTCCTCCCGGGTTTTCTCGGCCACCTCCGGGTTTTGGGAAAGGGCGCCCAGGGCCGCCCGGTCCTCTTCATAGGCTCTTTCCCGCAGGCTCCGTTGCTCCGCCAAAGCTTGCCCGGCTTTTGGCGTGGGGCTGGGCTCCGCTCCCAAAAGGAGCTTGCCGTTTTTCAGCAGGCCCTCCAGCCCTCCCGAGGGCGAGCCGCCTCCGCCAATTTTGTTCATCAGCCCATGAAAGCCCCCGCCCCACAGCAGGGCTCCGGCGGCGCCCATGAGCAGCACCAACGCTCCCGCCCGCAGCCAGTGTCCCCTGGCGGCGGGCTTTTCCTTCGCTTCCTTTTTTCCGGATACCGGCTTCTTGGGTGCAGCCTCCCCCTGTTGACCCCATTTTTTGTTCATGGTCTCTCCTCCATTACAAACACGTCCACCGCGGACTCCGGCAGACCCAGCAAGGTGCGCACGGCACGGATCAACTCCAGGCGCACCTGCAGGTCCCCCGCGCCCTGGGCCACCACCACCGCCCCGGTAGGACGGCTCTTGGCTCCCGAGCCGAAAGCCGCCACCGCCTCGGTTTCATAAAACAGCGCCACTTCCACCCGCCCAGCCCCCGCCATGGCGCTGAGCACCTCGGCGATGCGCTTCTCCTCGCCGGAAGCGCTGGTGTTTCCGCCCGCGCCGCCCTGAAACGCCGTCAGAATACAGGCCGCCAGCAGCACGCCCAGGGCCGCCCACCAGAGCCGGTTGCCTGTTTTGAGCCAAGTCCATGCCTTCACATCATCCACCCTCGCCCATGACAACCTGAACCCTCGCCTCCTCCGCCTCAAAGGCGGCGGCAATGGCCCGGCGCAGCTCCTGGGCCGGGATCAAAGGCGGCCCTTCCCCCTCACCCGGCTCCTCCAGGCGCAGCTGAATCCGCTCCAGCGCGCCATCCTGTTGTAAATACACCGCCGCGTCGGCCCGGTATCCGGCCTTTTGGGCCATGCGCAGGCACAGGGCTTGGGCCTGGTTGGCCTGGGACTGGAGATAATAGCGGGCATACCCCGCCTGGGCCTGCTCCTCCCCCACCCCCTGGCTGCTCTCCCAGGCGATGGCTCCCAGCTCCTGGGTCCACTGGGCGGCATTTTGCCCGTCCCAGGAGCGCAGCAAATCCACCATGGAGCTGAGCAGCACGGTCATCACCAACAGGCTGACCACCACCCGGGCCGCCTTTTGCAGGTTTCCCTCGGGCAGCAGCAGCTCCTCCAGGGTCCAAAGGGCCGCCATGGCTACCATCTGCCGCAAAAAAGCGCCCATTCCCTCACCTCAGCATCACTGTCAAATTGCCCACCACCAGCATCTGGGCCACCAGCAGCATGAACATGGCCCCCACGCTGAGCTCGATGATGAACAGCAGCGTATACACCCCGGAAAACTCCCCGATGCACTGGCTCAGGGGGGAGTCCGCCACAGGCTCCAGCACCGCCGCCGTGGCGCTGTACAACAGCAGCGTGCATACCGTTTGGAGCATGGGCCCCACCAAGGTAGCCAGCAGCAAAAACAGCCCCAGAATCCCCACCGCGTTTTTGATCAGCAGCGAGCAGCCCACCAAGGTATCCACCGTATCGGCGAACATGCCCCCCACGATGGGAATGAAGTTGTCAATGGCATATTTGGCCGTGCGGATGCTGACCCCGTCCACCGCCGCCGAACCCAGGCCCTGCACCATCATCACGCCGATGAACACGGTAAAGCCAAAGCCCAGCGTCCAATGGGCCACCTGCTTCATGAGCTTGCAAAGCCGGGTGATGCGCAGGTTTTCGCACAGGCTCCCCACCATGGTCAGCACCCCCAGGCCCATGGCAAAGGGCAGCGTGACGTTTTGAAGCAGCGTGGTCATGGTGCCGCTGGCCGCCACCACCGCGGGCTGGAAGAAGGCGGCGCTGGCCCGGCCTCCCACGGCGGCCAGCAGCGTCACCAAGAAGGGGAACAGCGCTTGCATGGTGGAGGCCATGCCGCTGATGGCGGACTTTGCCAGCTGGGCGTGCTCGTTCATGTCCGCCACCAGAAAGCCCAGCACCAGCAGCATCCCCGCGTAATTGCACGCCTTGGCTACAAACTCCCGCCCCAAGGAGGCCCGAAGGTGGCTGAGCACCCCCAGCAGCAGCGCCGGGGCCAGCAGCCGGGTCATGCGCCACAGGCTGTTTTGAAAGGCGTGGGTGACCTTGCGCCCCAGCCAGCTCCACAGGGCCGGGCCGTCCAAAATAGTCTGGCCGCTGGTGAGGGCTTGCAAAAGGCCGGGCACATCTGCGGGCAGCAGGTCCTGCTCCTGGGCCACCCGGGTCAGCGCCCCCAGGTCCATGGAGGCGATCTGGCTGGATACCGCCTCCTGGAGGGATTCGGCCCGGGCCGTCCCAGGGGCGAAGCCGCCGGGGGAAAGCCCCAGGGGCAGCCCCAGCCAAAGGAGCGCCGCCAGGGCCAGGACTGCCAAAGCCCGCCTCATGGGACCAGCTCCAGGATCATCTCCAGGAGGCTGAGCAGCATGGGCGCGGCCATCACGAAAATCGCCAGCTTTCCCACCAAGGCCACCTTCATGGCCAGGCCGTTCTCTCCCAGATCGGCGCAGGTCTGGGCGGCCAGCTCCGCCGTATAGGCGATACCCAGTACTTTGAGCAGCATGCTTAAATACCCCTCGTGCAGCCCGCTCATGGAGGCCAGGCGGGCAAAGGTATCCTGTAGGCTTGTTACGCTTTCCAGGGCCGAGATCAGCAGCATGACCCCCGCGGCCAGGGCGCAGAGGCTTGCCATCTCCGGCTGCTGCTGCCTTACCACCATGCACAAAAGGGCGGCAGCCACCGCAAGGCCCGTCCATTGCCATAGCGCCATGGCCTAATACAGCTGAAAGATGCTCTTTACGCTGGAGAGCAGCTGGGAAATCAGCTCCACCACCATAAACAGCGCGATCACGACGCCCACCACCGTAGCCAAAGTAGCCAGCTCCTCCCGCCCGGCCCGGGTGAGCACCTGATGGATCACCGCCACCACGACCCCCAGGCCCGCCAGCTTGAACAGCATATCCACCTGAATCATCTCGTCATCTCCCTCTTAATTACCACAGGGCGATTCCCAGCATCAGCCCGCCCAGGGCCCCTAGCTGGGCGTAAAGCCTTCCGGTTTGCTCCGCCTTGGTTTTGGCCTTCTGGGCCAGGGGTTCAAAACGCCTGGTTGCGGCGGTGACAGCCTGCAGGCGCATGGCGGCCGAGCCGCTGCCCAACTGCCGGAACAGCAAAGCCAGATGGTCTTGCTCCTCCCTTTGCTCCCCGGCAACGGGGTGCGCGTCCCGGGCCGCCGCGTAAGCCTGGGCCAGGGTCAGGGACGGAGCGGCCTGGATGGCCTTGCCCGCGTGGATGAGCCGCTCCCGCACCTGGGCGGCGGTTCCATGCCCCGCCAATCCCTGGGCCGCCTGATGGAGCAGATCCCCCAAAGGCAGGCGCTCCTCCCGAAGCAGCAGCCCCATGGTTTGCAGCGCGTCCCCCCAGGCCTCCAGGGCATGGAGGCGGTCATAACAGCGGCTCCGCAGCAGCAGCCCGGCCCCCGTGCCCGCCGCAAAGCAGGCAAAGGCCCCTGTCACGCCCAGCATCAGGCATTTCCCCCCTGGGCTGTCAAAAGGGGCTGGAGCTGGCGGCCATACACCGCGGATACGGTTCCGGCCTTGCCGCCCTCCATCACCACATACAGGGAAAACACATGGTTTTGCATCAGGTGGTACAGGGCGCTGCGCTTGCTCAGGCTTTCCACCTCCGCGCCGTGGACGCTGGTCAGCACGCTGACCCCGCTTTGGGCCGCCTCCAGCACCGCCATCGCGTCCGCCATGCCGCCCATTTCGTCGGTCACCAACGCCTGGGGGGCCATGCCCCTGAGCAGCCAGCGCAGGCCCACTTCCTTGCAAGCGCCGTCCAGCACGTCCGTGTTCTCCCCCACGTCCAGCTGGGGAACCCCCCGGCTCATGGCCGCCAGCTCGCTACGCTCGTCCACCATGGCCATGCGCACGCCCCCGTCGGAAAGCTGGCGGCAGGCGTCCCGCAGCAGCGTGGTCTTGCCGGTGCCCGGCAGGCCCACCACCAGCATGCTCCGCACCCGCCCCTGAGGGTCCATCAGGTAGGGCATCACGGCGTCCGCCGCCCCGGGCCACTGCCCCGCGACGCGCACGCAGAGGCTTGAAATGTCCCGCAAGCCGCGAATGACGCTGCCCTGGGGAATCACCCGCCCGCAAAGGCCCATGCGGTGGCCGCCCCGCAGGGTCATGTACCCGTGCCTCTGCTCGTCGGCCCTGGCATACAGGGCGTGCTCGCTGAGGGATTCCGCGATGGCGTTCACCTGCTCCTGGGAGGTGACCAGGGGGCATGCCTTGTCCTCCGCACCGGTGATGATCCGCACAGGCCTGTTGGCCCGAATCCGAATTTCCCTGGCTTCCCCGGCCGGGAGGCCCGCCAGGGTTTTGGAGACGCTTTTGGGAAGGCACAGGGAGAAGAAGTTGAGGGTTTCCTGCCAGGTCATTGGGCATTGCCCCTTTCGTTTTTAAGTAGGCGGGGCATGGAGTCCCGGCCTTATTCAAACAGAATCACGCCGATGGCCTTGTAAAAGGCGGCGTCCACATTTTCCCCGTCGGGCAGGCCCAGGTCCTTGCGGGCTTGGCGCACCGCCTTGGCCGTTCCCGCCCCGTAAAGCCCGTCCGAGGAGCCGTAATAATACCCCAGCGCCCTGAGCTTGCTCTGCACCGCCGCCACATGGGAGCTCCGTTGGCCCGGGGCCAGGGGGCGCAGGGAAGTGTCCAGCAGGCCGTAGGGCCCGCCCTCCAGCACCACCTTCGTACCGTTGGGCACCTTGGCGTACAGGGACTCGCTGTCCTTCACAAACATGCGGATACAGCCGTGGGAGGCGTTGCTGCCGATGGAGGAGGGCCTGTTGGTGCCGTGGATGCCGTACACCCCCCAGGGCACGTTGAGCCCTAAAAACCGGGTGCCAAAGCCCCCCAAGTCCCCTGAGAACCGGTGGGAGATCCGATATACGCCGATGGGGGTGGGGGTCTCGTAGGTTCCCGTGGCCACGACGTAGCGCTGCACCACCTCCACCCCTTTGTAGAGGGACAGGCTCTTGTTGTGAAGGCTCACCAAGATCCAGTAGCCCTCCGGCACATTGGCCCGCTTGGCCGCCAGCGCGGCGGCGTCGGGCTTCTCACTGGCCCCCCCTGCTCCCAGCCACAGGTTCGCAAAGCCCATCAGGCAGCAAAGCAGCCCTGCGGCCCAGCGCCTCCCCCTTGGCATGAACGATCACACACCTTCATCCAGCGTCGTTTTCACAAGGTATGCGCCAGGGCACGGGGGTATGACCAGGGGAAGGGGCAGAGCCCCGCCGCCGCCATCCATCCTTTTCTTGCATTTTGAAAGCAAATCCGCTATGATACCCTGTGTATCGCTATGAGCATCAACCGGGCATGGAGGGGTCTTTTTGCAAGATCAACGGCTTTCCCACATCCGCAATTTCTGCATCATCGCCCACATCGACCATGGCAAGTCCACCTTGGCGGACCGCCTGCTGGAAATGACCGGCGTGTTTGAGCGCCGGGAGATGATGGAGCAGATCCTGGACAGCATGGAGTTGGAGCGGGAGCGGGGCATCACCATCAAAAGCAAGGCCGTCCGCATGCTCTACCAGGCCAAGGACGGCGAGACCTATACCCTGAATTTGATCGACACCCCCGGCCACGTGGACTTCAGCTACGAGGTCAGCCGGGCCTTAGCCGCCTGCGAGGGGGCCTTGCTGGTGGTGGACGCCACCCAGGGCATTGAGGCCCAGACCCTTGCCAATGTGTACATGGCCCTGGAGCACGATTTGGAAACCGTGCCTGTCATCAACAAGATCGATTTAGCCAGCGCCCAGCCCGAAGAGGTGAAAAAGGAGATCGAGGACGTCATCGGCCTGGACGCCACCGACGCCCCCATGATCTCCGCCAAAACAGGGCTGAACTGCGAGGAGGTGCTGGAGTCCATCGTCCGGCGCATTCCCCCGCCCAAGGGGGACCCCGCCGCGCCCCTCCAGGCCCTGATCTTTGACGCCTCCTACGACAACTACAAAGGGGCGATCTGCTTTGTGCGGGTGATGCAAGGCCGGGTGGCCGCGGGCATGCGCATGCGCCTGATGGCCAGCCAGGCGGAGTTTGACGTGGTGGAGGTGGGCACCTTCCACCCGGGCTATTTGCCCTGCCAGGAGCTGCTGCCCGGGGATGTGGGGTATATCTCCGCTTCCATCAAGGACGTGGCCGACACCCGGGTGGGCGACACCATCACCGACGCGGCCCGGCCCGCGGCCCAGCCCCTGCCCGGCTACCGCAAGGTGACCCCCATGGTCTTTTGCGGCATCTATCCCGCCGACGGCGCGGATTACGACAACCTGCGGGACGCGCTGGAAAAGCTGCGCATGAACGACGCCTCCCTCTCCTTTGACCCGGAGACCTCCGTGGCTTTGGGCTACGGCTTCCGCTGCGGCTTTTTGGGGCTGCTTCATATGGAGATCATCCAGCAGCGCCTGGAGCGGGAGTTTGACTTGGACCTGGTCACCACCGCCCCCAGCGTCATCTACGAGGTTTTCAAAACCGACGGCTCCCAAACCCCTATTGACAACCCCTCCAACCTGCCCGCCATCGGCGAGATCGAGCATATGGAGGAGCCCTATGTGGCCGCCACCATCTACACGCCTCAGGAATACGTGGGCGCTATCATGGACATCTGCGTGGACAAGCGGGGCACGTTTTTGGATATGCAGTACGAGGGCGGCCGGGTGAAGCTGCTGTATGAAATCCCCCTCAACGAGATCATCTACGAGTTCTTCGACCAGATCAAAAGCCGCAGCCGGGGCTACGCCAGCTTTGACTACGAACTCAAGGGCTACCGGGAGAGCGATTTGGTGAAGATGGACATTTTGCTCAACGGGGAAATCTGCGACGCCTTCTCCATCATCGTCCACAAGGACAAGGCCTACGCCCGGGGCCGCAACATCGCCGAAAAGCTCAAGGACGTCATTCCGCGGCAGATGTTTGAAATCCCCATCCAGGCGGCCATCGGCGGCAAGGTCATCGCCAGGGAAACCGTGAAGGCCCTGCGCAAGGACGTGCTGGCCAAGTGCTACGGCGGCGACATCACCCGCAAAAAGAAGCTGCTGGAAAAGCAGAAGGAAGGCAAGAAGCGCATGCGCCAGTTCGGCAGCGTGGAGGTTCCCAGCGAGGCCTTCCTGGCGGTGCTGAAAATGGACGACAAGTAGGCGCGGAGCGGGCCTCCCCGGAGGATGGCCCCCAAGTTACGAATCCCGTCAAAAATTTTCGTCCGGCCCCTTGCCAAAGCGCCACAAGGGTGATAAAATAGACAGGCTGTTATCAATGCGATACTCCCGTTAGGAGGTGTAAGAATATGGGCCATTTTTGTGAAGTGTGTGAAAAGGGTACGATGAGCGGCCACAAGGTCAGCCATTCCAACCGCAAAAGCAACCGCACCTGGGCTCCCAACGTGCAGCGCGTTCGCGTGGAGGTTGGCGGTTCCGTGATGCGGCTGAACGTGTGCACCCGCTGCCTGCGCAGCGGCTACGTCAAGCGCGCTCTGCCCACCAAGTCTTCCGTGGAAGCCGAAGCCTAATGGGAATTGCTTGTGAATGAAACCCCCACCCCGCTCAGCGGGGTGGGGGTTTTTATGTAGCGTCCCCTTTTCGTCATTGGCGGAAAGGGGACGCTGGGCACAAGCCCGGCTTCGGACGCATCAGGCCTCGGCGGCGGGCCGCCTGTTTTCGATCTCCTTGAAGTTCACGATCTCCGTGACATAGCCCAGCTGACGGACGGTGTCAAAAAACACATACTCCACCTCGGGCACCGCGATGGAATGCCCCCGTTCAATCATTGGCACTCCCCGGGCTTCCATCCGCGCAACGGCTTCCTCCAGGTTCTCCACGTTGAACTGCATGTGCTGGAGGCAATCGCCGTGCTTTTCCAAAAACGCGTGCCAGGCGGGATGAGAGCGGATCGGCTGGACCACTTCCAACTGCACCTGGGGGAAGTCGTAGTAGGCCAAATGCCGGATGCAGGTCTCCCGGGTAGCTTCCGCCGGGACGAAAGCCGTGCGGTCGGCCTCCAGCGAATAAAGATCGCGCATGTTTTGCATAAACCTGTCCAAATCACCGGTAACAAGCCCAATCTGCCGGATGGCGGTAAAGGGCGTCTGCGTCATTTTCCTCATCTGCTTTCGCCTTTCCTTCAGCCCCGCGCGTCTTCCAGCGTCTGCTTGCAGATGCGGTAAAACAGGCCCAGGTCTCCTATGGTAACGCCAAACTCCGCGCCCTGGTCCAGCCAATAGCGGGTTTCCTTGCCGTCAAAGCCTTGCATGCCCACGTAGATGCCCTTGGCCCGGGCCTTTTGGATCATGCTGACAATAGCGTTGTGCACCTCCGGGTGGCTTTCCTCGCCGGGGTGCCCCAAGGACACCGCCATATCGCAAGGCCCGAAGAAGACGCAGTCCACGTCCGGCAGCTCAATGATCTCGTCAAAGGCCTCCATGCCGCCCTTGCCCTCCACCAGCAACACAACGGATACATCCCGGTTGGCGTTCGCATAGTATTCGGCAGGCACGCCATTTCCGTAGCCATTGGCCCGGACAAAGGGGCATGCGCCGCGGTCGCCCTCGGGTTTGAACTTGGAAAGGCGCAAGGCCTCCTTGGCCTGCTGAACGCTGGAAATGTTGGGGATCATCACCCCGGCTGCGCCGCAGTCCAGCACGCGCTTGATCTCGGCCTCATTGATATCCGACACCCGCACGATGGGCACGATGTCCATGGACTCCGCAGCCCTGATCATGTGGGCATTGCCCTCGCAGCCCCACTGTCCATGCTCGTTGTCAATGATCACAAAATCATACCCTACGCTGGCGGCGATCTCCAAAAACTCCGGGCAGCCGCAGTTCATGAAAACGCCGATGGCCTTTTGCGCATTGTTTTTGAGGCCTTTGAATGTTTTTTTCATGGTCCTTCTCTCCTTACTAAACTGCATAATGGGATCCAGTACGCCGGGTGGGTATCCGTGAAAAGGGCTTCCTTAGCCCTTCATACCGGTCATGGCGATGCTCTCCATAATCTGGCGGCGGTAGAGGAAGAACACGATCAAAATGGGCGCCACCGAACACAGCGAACCCGCAGCCACCGCCCCCAGGTCCACGTTGAAGGTGGTTTGAAACAGCGCCAGGCCGATCTCCATGGTGAAGAGCCTGTTGTCCGTCGCCATAATCAGCGGCCAGACAAAGGCGTTCCAGCCCTCCACAAACGCCAGGATCGCCAGCGCCGCCACGCCTGACTTCAGCAGCGGAAACACGATGCTGGCAAAGATGCGCATCTCTCCGCACCCGTCAATGCGCGCCGCGTCCAGCAGTTCATCAGGGATTTGCTGCGTGCACAACTGGCGCATGAAAAAAATGCCAAAGCTCATCACCAAATATGGCATCACCATGCCCGCAAAGGTGTTCCCAAGGCCCACGTCCACCATGTTGATATATAGGGGGATCATGTACATTTCAAAGGGAATCATCGAGGTGGCAAAGATCAGCCCAAAGAGCAGCATGTTGAGCCTGAAGTGGAACTTTGCGAACATGTAACCGCCTACCGTGCTGGTAAGCACCACGCCCACGGCCCCAAGAACCGCCATGCCCAGGCTGTTGATAAAGAACCTTCCAAAGGGCGCCGTATCCAGCAAGGTTTTGAAGTTCCCGCCAAACAGCCTTCTGGGAATGAGGGTGGGCGGCCAGGCGTTGATCTCCGTCCCGGTCCGGAACGCGGAGCTGAGCATGTACGCAAAGGGAATCAGAAAAATCACCGTGATCAACACCAAAATGACCGAGCGTATGCCCATGGGCAGTCGTGCCCAGAGCTTACGGCTCTCAAAATGCCGCTGTTTCATGTGCTTACGCTCCGCCCCTTTCCCCCGCGCCTGGCCTGGCGGGCCAAGCGCCGCCGGTCCATACGGTCCTCGTCGCCAAAGATGAACTGCACCACGGAGAACAGGAAAATGATCAGGAACAGCACAACAGCCTCCGCGGCCGCATAGCCCATCTTATAGAATTTGAACCCGTTCTCCACCATGTCGTAAACCAGCGTGCGAACCACGTATCCCGGGGAGCCCGAGGCGTCCGAGCAAAGGATGTAGGCCTGGGTGTAGACATTAAAGCCCCGGATGAGCATGATGATGGATACGTAGATCAGCACGGGCTTTAGCAAAGGCAGCGTAATCCTCCAAAAGGCATGCCATCCGGAAGCCCCGTCTATCTCCGCCGCTTCGTAATAGGTTCGGGAGATGCCGGCCAGGCCCACCGTTAAAATCAGCACGCAGTAGCCCAGGTTCTTCCATACCGTGATGATCACAATGGCCCATTCCGCCAGGTTCCCGTTGGCCAGCCAGGGCATTTTGCCAATGCCCGCAAAGCTCAGGAGGTAGTTTACAAGGCCGTATTCCGTGTTGAAAAGCCACTTCCAAATGATCACGGTGGGCACCATGGGCATGATGTAGGGAATAAACAGCCCTGTCTGGATCACGGGCTTGGCCATGACCTTTGTGTGGATGGCGTTTGCAATCAGCAATCCCAGGGGCACGGTGATAAGCAAAATCTCAAAGCCCATATAGACCGTGCGCCAAAGCGTGGTCAGGAAAGCGGAGCTGCCGAACATCCTGGCAAAATTCTGAAAGCTGATAAACCTGGTAACTCCTGTGGCCATGTTCCAGTTGAACAGGCTCATGTAAAACAGCTTGATAATGGGGAAAAACCTGAGCACACCGAACAACAGCACAACAGCGCCCAGCGCCGTATACATTGTCCAGTTCCGGTTCTTCACACGGGTATGCTTACGGGTATATCCAGCGCTTTTCACAGCAAGGTTGCCCCCTTATTGGCCGCATCCCGGGAGGAGCGCGCTTCGCGCTCCTCCCGGCTGTGCCGCGGTCCGGTCAACCGCCAAAATGGTCGTTTTCCCACAGCAGGTCGTTGGTTTCCTGGGCGGCTTCCTCCAAGAACTTCCACAGCGCCGCATCGTCCGTGAGCAACGCAGGCTGCGTATAAGCCGCCATCAGGCGCTCCGCCAGCTTGACCATGATTTCCTGGAACTCGTCAATGGCAATGTAGGTGTACACCTTCTCAAAATCTTCAAAGAACGCCTTGCGCTGTTCCACGCCGGCAACCAGCTCGTCCACATTCAGGTCCTTGCGGGCCGGCTGATAGCCGCCCAGGTGGTGGAACTTGATCATGCTCTCGGGCTGATTGGCAAACTGGATAAACCTCCAGGCGGCTTCCGCCTTGGCGTCATCGCCGTTATCCAGCACATACCAGCTTTTGGTGATGGCGATATTGGCATTGAACATGGGGAAGGTGCCGTAGTCCAGCTCCGGGTACTTTTCGCTCTCCACGATAACGGAGGTCTCCCGGGCGAACATGGCGGTCTGGCCCGCCAGGAAAGCGGCGGTGTCGTGGGGTACTTCAAAGTTATCCGCACCGGATTCATACAGGGCGCGCAGGTAGAAGCGCATGGTATCAAAACCGGCCTGGTTGTTGTAACCGGCAACGTATTTCCCCTCGTCCACCTTCTCCAGCAGCGTGCCGCCATATTGCATCAGCAGAACCCACCACTTTTCGCAGGTGCCGCTGGCAGCGCCGGTGAGGCGCAGGGAAATGCCGGAATTTACCAGGTTGCCGTTTTCATCCCGCTTGGCCAGCTTGGCGGCGGCCTCCAGGACCTCCTCCATGCCGGCGGGCAGAATGGGCTCGCCATTGGCGTCCACAAGGCCCGCGTCGCGGAAGTACTGCTTGTTATAGAACCAGCCCGCGTTGGACAGCATGTGCGGAACGGAAATGACCTCGCCCTGATAGGAGGACTCCTCCACCACCGCCGCATCATAGATGCCGCTGGCCACCAGCGCCTTCAATTCCTCCGGCACGGCCTTGAACCTGCCCGCGGAAGCGAAGGAATACACATAGCTCGGGTTGATGGTGATCACGTCAGCGCAAGTGCCGGCGGGGATGGCCGCAAACACCTTGGTTTCAAAGTCGGCAATGGGAAAGGTGGTCAGCTCCACTTTGACATCAGGATTGGCTTGCATGAAAGCGTCAACCAGCCAGTCAAACCAGGCCTGCTGGTCGGGATAGCCGGACCAGGCGGAAATGGCGACAGGCTCCTGGGCGGAAGCGGCGCCAAACGTAAACAGCGAAAAAGCCATCGCAAGCGTAAGAACCAGGCACAGTGCTTTTTTCATTCCGAATTCCTCCTTGATTTGTCATGGTGTCTGCATGTGGCGTGGGAGCGCAGGGCTCCGCCCCTTGGGAGAGCGCGGCCGGCCCTGCTGGCCAAGGGATGCTTGCGGTCCTTTTCATTCCTCCTTTTCTCTTGCGGTCGGTATGCTATCACAGGGGAGCGCGCCACCCTGGCTCAAGCGATGGAACAATGTTCACAGGCTATTCCAGATTCCCCGCACATGGCTGATGGCCTGGAAAATACCGGTCTCCCCTTGCTTGGCGTCCTCCTCAATGGAGATCAGGCCGCTAAAGCCCCTGTCCTTGAGAATCCGCAGCACGTGCGCAATGGGTGAAATGCCCGCGCCAAGGGCTGTATGCACGGTGGTATGCGGGCTGCTGGTATCCGCCAAATGGACCGAAACCACGTCGGGGTATAGCTCCCGCAGCCATTGCGCCGCATCCATTCCGCTGCCGGTAGCGTTGGCGTTGTCAAAGTTGACGCCCACGCCGCTGCCCCGCAAGCGCTCCACCAGCTTGCGGAACACGGTGATGTCATGGGAAAAATCATCATAGATCCACGCGCTGGGAAAGCCGTGGTTCTCCAGCGCCAACTGCACGCCATGCTCCCGGGCGCTCTGGGCGGCCTTGCGCAGCCCTTCCTCCGCATAGTCCAAACCCTGCTCCAGGGTTACGCCGGGATGGGCCTGCCCATCCGTTACCCGCACAAAGCACGCCCCCATCTGGGAGGCCAGGGCGATGTCGCCGCGCAGGTATTCCAGCTCGCGCTTTCGCTGCGCGGGATCGGGATGGGTAAAGTCGCAATGGGTGCCAATAGCGCCAATCTCAATATCCAACGCGTCCAAGACCGCCTTTTGCTGCAGCAAATAGACGGGCATATGGTTGCGAAAAGCCCAGTTTGGCACATCCACATAGCGCAAGCCATACTTCTTGGCCATGGAGGCCCACTGTTCCAGGGACATGCTCCCACTCATCAATTGCGGAAAAAAGGATACGGGTAATACGCTGAGCTGATACATATCGTTCACCTCGTCACCGTCATGCGTGGACATGGCGTTTTGAAGTTTTACCCTTCTTTATCTGTGCTTAGAGCTCCAGCTCTCCCCCGTAGAGCTTCTCAATCACAATCGCCGCTGCAGCCCGTATGTTCATGTGGCTGGCCTCCTCGGCCACCAGGATATCGATATCATGGCAGTTGCGCAAAATACGCCGCGTGCTGACGTTTTCCCGAATCAGCGCTACCAACAGGCTGGGGCGGTACACGATGCTGCCCGCCAGCACAATGGCCTGGGGCTCCAGCAGATTGCACATGCTGACGATGCCGCAGGACAGGTATTCCACCTCCTGGCGTACCGCCTGCAGCGCGTCCACCTCCCCCAGATAAGCCGCGTCCATCAGCTCCTGCCAGGATTCCTTTCCCAGGTGCTTAAATTGCTGCAAAAGGGCGGGCACGGAAGCGTACAGCTCCAGGCAGCCGATGTTGCCGCACTCGCATTGTTCGCCGTCGCACTTGATGGTCATATGCCCAAACTCGTTGCCGAACTGGTTATAGCCGCTGAGCAGGCGTTCCCCTACCACCACGCCGCCGCCCACGGATTCGTCCACCTTCAGGAAGATAAAGTTGCTATACGAACGGCATACGCCATAGAACTTTTCATACATGGTCCGGGCGGTGCTGCGGTTGGTGAGGTGGCAAGGCCAGGGCAGTACCGATTCCAGCACCCGTACGATCTCAATCTCATGCCATTTGGAGGAGAGCCGTATCACCTTCCCGGCGCTCACGTCCACGGGGCCGCTGGTGCAAAGGCCCACCCCGAAGACCTTTTGCGCGTCAATGCCGTATTCTTCCAGCATCTTCATCACGGCCTTGCCCACGCTGACCAGCTGGGCGATGGCGGCCAGCTGCGCATCATATGTCAGGTCCCTTTGATAAAGCAGCTTGCCCAAAAAGTCAAAAACGCCGATGCCACAGTCGTTCCTGCGCAAATGGATGCCAACCACATAGCCGACGTCCTCACAAATGCGCAATCCCATGGCCTTGCGTCCAAGGCCCTGGTCCTGCTCGTCCGTCTCCCGGAGGAAGCCGCGCTGCATCAGGTTGTCCACAAGGATCGTGACGCCGGCCCGGGACAGGCCTGACAGCTTGGCGATTTGCGCCCTGGAATAGGTCTGCTTCCTGAGCATGTTCAAAATGAGAAGCTCATTGGAGCTACGCATTTCCGAGGAGTTAGTCCCTTGCTTTGTCTTCATTTGCATCCCTCACGAACCATATAATACACTTATTTTCCCATATTGTCAATAGTTTTAACAATATAGGACAGAGATTGTTTTATTAGGCTTTTCAGCGGCGGGTCTTTCGGTTCCCCATGGAAAATAGTGGCATTTCCCCGCCGTTCTGTCAAATGGTTTTTTCGTCGCCTCAAAGCCGGTCCGCCGGTTCCCACAACATGGCTATTGGAAGAAGGAAAAAATCGTCCCCGGTTCCTCCCGGTCCCTTCATGCGGCGAAAGCTCACTCTCCCAAACCGCAAAGAGGCCGCCGCGCTTGTGCTTTGCGCGGCGGCCCCTTTGCGGCGGTTCTCCCCGGCTGCTTATACCAGCGGCCGGGTCACGGTGCGGTTCCCCTCCGTGCGCTCCACCTGATAAAAGCCGATCAAATTGGTGGGGCGATAGCGGTGATAGGCATCCAGCACGGCGTCAAACTCATCCAATTCAAAACGGATGCTTAGGCCGCAACCCACGGCCACATCCCGGGGAGTCGTAATGATCGATACCCTCGCCCCTTCCCGGCGAAGCACGTTTTCGAACTTCATCACTTGCTGGCGCGAGCGAAACGAGGCAATCCCAAAAGCTTCATTCATGGGTTCATATCCCCCTTCCTTCCTCATACAGTATACGGCGAGCCCTGCGGATGGTGTAAGCCGCAAAAGGGGCCGTTTCCCAACAGAAGAAAGGGGGAGCCCTCATGATTTATCTGGACAACGCGGCCACCTCGTTTCCCAAGCCGCCCATGGTGGCCCGGGCCATGGCGGGCACCCTGACCCGCATTGGGGGGAACCCGGGCCGGTCCGGACACCGCCTGTCCCTATGCGGCGGGCGGGTGATTGAAACCTGCCGGGAAATGCTGGGGGAGGCCTTCGGCTTGCCAGGGCCGGAGCAGGTGATCTTCACCTCCAACTGTACCGAATCCCTGAACATCGCCATTCGGGGCACGCTTTTTGAAGGGGACGAGGTGTTGGTCTCCCACGGAGAGCACAATGCCGTGATGCGGGTGCTGAAAGGCTACGAGCAGCAGGGCCAGGTGAAGGTGGTAACTTTGGAGCCCGACAGCCGGGGCCTGCTGAACCCGGAGGCCCTCCGCTCCGCCATCACCCCTAAGACCGCGCTGTGCGTGATCTGCCATGCCAGCAACGTCACCGGGGTGATTCAGCCCGTGGCCCACATCGCCCAGGCCCTGAAACCCTACGGCATCCCCTTGCTGGTGGACGCGGCCCAGACCGCCGGGGTGCTGGACGTATCCCCCTCGGCCCTGGGGGCGGATATGGTGGCCATGGCGGGGCATAAGGGGCTGCTGGGCCCCCATGGCACAGGGGTGCTGCTGCTGGGCACGGGCATGGCCCCCAGGCCCGTGCTGGCCGGAGGCACAGGCTCCCAGAGCGAGAGCATGCTCCAGCCCACCGCCCTCCCGGACCGGTATGAAAGTGGCACGGCCAACCTCCCGGGCATCGCGGGGCTGCTGGTGGGGGCGCGGTTCGCCTTCCAACACCGGGCGGAGATCGAAGCCTATGAAGCCCAGCTGGCAAACCGCATGCGGGAGCAGCTGGGAAACATCAGGGGCATCCGGCTTCTGGGAGACCCCCAGGCTCCCAAGGTGGGGGTGGTGAGCTTCGTGCCTGACAACGTGGACGGAGGGGCCATGGCGGACACCCTGGCGCGGCAAGGCTTTGCCATCCGGGCGGGGTTGCATTGCGCCCCGGCCATGCACCAGTGGCTGGGCACGACCCAGACCGGAGCGTGCCGGGCCAGCGTGGGAATTTACAATACAGAGGAGGAAGTGGACCTCTTTGCGGCAGCGGTGGCCAGGCTGATGCGGGAAGGGCTCCGCTAGGCTCACCAGAATTCCTCTTCCTTGTCCTTGGGCTTGTACCAGCGGCACAGCACGCACAGGATCAGGCAAATCACCGCCGGAACCGAATAGTACCATAGCCCCGTGACCAAATACAGCATGGCCAGGCCCAGCCCGTAGACGAAGTAACCCTTGGCGCGGCCGGGGGAGAGCACGTGCTCCACCCAGCGCCTCCAGCCCAAAGGCCGCCGCCCTCTTTCCGCCATGCCGCTGAGCTCCTCGTCCGTGGCGGGCGAGGCCTGCCCGGCCATTTTAAGCATTTCCTCCCTGGGGACAAGCTTGATGGGGGGCATGGCGGTTTCCGCGTAGGCCTTCGCCTCCCGGCTCAAGGGGGCCGTCAGGCAGATGATGCACCGGGCGGCCCTGTGGCGCATGCATTCCTTATGGGCGTCGATGACCTGCTGCACCGTCACGTTCATGCTCTTGTGCTGGGCGATGAGCTGCACCAGCGCGGTTTTTCCTTTGAAATGGCATAGCACCCCGCTGTCCGTGGTCCTTTGCATCTCCAAAGGCACTTTGGAGCCCAGCCACAGCACCGTCTGAAAGGCCGCGTGGCGGGAGGGCAGCAGCAACAGCCTGTCCAGCGCCATTTCGCCGCCGATGCTGCGGCGCAGCTGCTTTTCCTTTCGTTGGATCGACAATGCCTCAAACCGCCGCAAAGACAGCCACAGCAGGCATCCAAAGGCAAAGCCCGCCGTAAAGGCCGGCAAGGTCACGCCCCATAAAAACAAAAACCAGCCCAGGCCGAAGCCCACCACCACCAGGCGCAGCAAAAGCCTGTCCAGGGAGGTGGCCAAAGGGGTTTTGTGCCTGTATTGTTCCATGTTTCTCCCTCCCAGGCAAAGTCTTCCCCTTTTGCCTTTTTTTTAGTATAATGGGACAACCCCAACGCAAAGGAGGGCTTGCCCTTGTCCAAGGACCCCGGGGAAACCAAGAAAAAAGAGCCCCCCGCCAAAGAACGCATCGGCATCATGGGGGGCAGCTTTAACCCCATTCATAGCCGCCACCTGGACCTGGCCGCCTGCGCCCTGGCCGAAGGCGAGCTTTCCCGCGTCCTGTTTCTGCCCACGGGCAACCCTCCCCACAAGAAGGCGGGCCTGGCCCCGGCCCAGGACCGGTTTGAAATGACCCGGCTGGCGCTGATCGGCAAGCCGCTTTTCACCGCCTCCCGCCTGGAAATAGACCGGGAGGGCGTCATCTACACGCTGGATACCTTGCGCCTTTTGAAGAAGCAGTTTCCCTCCGCCGAGCTGTACTACATCATCGGCGAGGATACCTTGCTGGATCTGCCCAACTGGCACAAGCCCGACGAGGTCTTCGTCCTGTGCCGGTTTCTGGTAAGCCGCCGCAGCACCCAAAACGCGGCGGCCCATCCCCTCCGCCTGGAGCTGGAGGCACGGGGCGCGCGGTTCTCCTACCTGTCCTTGCCCCCCATGGATATTTCCTCCACCGCCATCCGGCAGGCCCTCTCCCAGGGCGGGGAACCCCCGGAGCTTCTGCCCCAGGCAATGGAGTACATCCGGATCATGGGTCTGTATGGCGTTCCCCCTTCCCCACCCTCCGCCGCGGCGCTGTACCGGCTCCTGGCGGAAACCCTGAGCGACAAGCGCCTGCTCCACTCTTTGCTGGTAGCCTACACAGCCCGGGATTTGGCCCGGCGCCATGGCCAGGATTTGGAGGCAGCCGCCTTGGCGGGCCTGCTCCACGACTGCGCCAAGTGCCTTCCCCTGGCGGAGTTGCAGCGGATCGCCAAGGAGCGCAGGCTGCTTTTGGACAAGGAGACCCTGGCAAGCCAGAACCTGCTCCACGGCCCCGTGGGCGCGGCCTTGGCCGAAGCCCGCTACGGCGTGACGGACCCCAATATTCTTTCCGCCATCGGGTGTCACACCGTGGGCAAAGTGGGTATGCTACCCTTGGACATGATTCTCTATCTGTCGGATAAGATCGAACCCTCCCGCGCCCCCTATCCCGCCCTTCTGGAGGTGCGCGCCCTGGCCCGGGAGGACCTCATCGCCGCCATGAGGCGCATGCTTGAGTCCACTATACAATATGTCTCCTCCCAAAAGGCCGTCCCCCACCCCAGCACCCAAAGGGTGGCGGATTGGCTGGCCCGCCTCACACCCCAAGAAAGCAAAAGGAGCGAAGCCCATGAGTGAATTGATTTCCCGCATCCTCACCCTTCTGTATGAAAAGAAGGCCCAGCAAATCGTGGCTTTGGACGTTTCGGGCCTGACGGTGATCACCGAGTGCATGATCATCGCCAACGGCCGCAGCGCACTGCAGGTGAAAACCCTGGCCGATCAGGTGGAGGATCATCTGGCGGAGCTTTCCATCCTCCCCCTTCGCAAGGAGGGCCACCAGGAAGGGCGCTGGATCGTGCTGGACTACGGCTCTGTGCTGGTGCACCTGTTCCACACGGAGGAGCGGGAATTCTACCGCCTGGATAAGCTCTGGGACGACGGTACCAACCACATTCCCTTGCCCTTTGCGGAGGAGGACGCGTAGCGCGCCCAGGCCTTCCCCCTTACAGCCCTTCTTGACAGGGAAGGCAGTCCGCCCCAAAAGCCCGATGGCATGGCAAAATAACAAGGAATCAGGCGTAACCGCAAGCCGTCAAAGGCGCGGGACCCGCATTTTCCGCATCAAGGTGAGGCGCTGCGCGACATGTGCGCAAAGCGCCTCACCTTTCCCTTTGGAACGGCAAACCGCGCGTTATGGGCGTCTTTCTCCCAGGTGGCGGCGGAGCTTTGCAATATCCATTTTTGTGTAAGGGAAAAGCTGTAACCAGCCCCGGAATCGTTGACACTCCGTTATTTTTCAAGGTATAATGCAGCGAACCCGTCACCTATCTATATATGATTTTGACTGATCTTTTATGCATGCGGGTTTCAACGAAATCCAACCGGATCTCAAAGGCACGCCGTGTCCTTCATCCCGCTCCTTGCGCCATACCGGTTTTGCCAATGGCTCCTCAAAGCGGGATGAAACAGGGTTGTCAGGCGTTGGGCCGCATTGGGACATGGATCGGGGGGAATGGCAATGCGCACGAGCGGGGACGGTTCCGCTCTTTCCATCTTTCCAAAAATTCGACACGGAATTTTTCTTGCCGCGCTGATCTGCTTTTTGTTGATGGCGGTTTTTTTCATGGCCGAAGGGGGCGTGCCCTGGGCCACAAGCCATGCGGAGGAAGCGCCGGATATCCCGGAAGCGTCCTATGATACCGGCGCGGCCTCCCGGCGGGACCAGCTGGTGGAGGAAAACCTCTCCAAGCTTGCGGCGGGGGGCGAAAAGGCCGCCTTGGCAAGCCGCCAGGCAGCGCCGGGCAAGAAGGTCTCCCTTCAGATCGACGGCATGCTCAAGCCGGAAGCCATGCAACAGCTCTTGCAAGTGGTACGGCGGCATCATACGCCGGTGAGCTTCTTCATCTCCGGCATGCAGGCGGTGGAAGCGCCGGAGGTGGTGCAGGCTATTGTGGACGCGGGCTATGAGGTGGGCAACTACACCTTGCGCGCCCAGAAAGACCTGCAGGACCTGAGCCCGGAGGAACTGGTGGCGGACTTCACCGTGGCCGGGGACGTTCTGGGCCGCATCACCGGCAGCGCGCCGGTCCGGCTGAAGGCGAACGCGTCCGGCTATACGGACGCCCTGCTGGAGGCCGCGGGAGCCAGCGGAATCAGGGAAGTCGTCCAGAGCACCTCCTTTTTGACCTACCATAGCTTCAAGGACCCAGGGGAGGTCCAGGCCTATGTGGAGAAGCGCGCCTATGAGGACATCATCAGCGTGAAGCTCTCCGGCGTTCTGGACGCCTCGGAATACGAGGCCAAGGAGACCGTGGCGGGGCCCGCCACCGACAAGCAGCCAAGCGCAAGCATCCAGGCGGAGCAGGAACAGGAGCAAGAGCGGGAGCCGGGGCCGGAGCTGACCCCGGAGGAACGCACAATACAGTTGGTGGATTGGCTGCTGACGGCCATCGAAACCAGCAACTTCTCCCCTGAAATCGTGGCGCTGCGGGACGCCAACAGGGGCAACCGGGCCCAGGTGGTGAACCATAGCAGCCTCTATACCGCGGAGCCCGCAGTGGCCTATGTGTTTTTCGGCTTAGGCCGCCAGGAGGAGCTGGATTGTGTGCTCGACGCCCTTCATCAGCTGGGCGGGGTAGGCAATTTCTTCCTGAACGCCAAAGAGATCAAGGAGCATCCGGAGCAGGTGGACCAGCTGATCCAGGCCGGGCACAGCATCGGCATCGTCCACTATGCCGCCAGCGGGGAGGACTACGACTCTGTGGCCAGCAATCTGCTGGAGGCCCGGACCTTGCTGGAGGCCCGGGGGGTGGAGGCCAGGATGGTGCTCCAGGCCTGGAGCGCCCTCAGCGACGCGTTCCAAGAAGCGGCTTCCGCCCTGGGGCTGGAAATCTACGCGCCAAACCTGACCATGGCGCGGGAGGACAACAAGGACGCCCAGGACCCGGAGAAGGTCATCCACAGGCTGATCCACGGCTTCAGGCGCGGGCAGGTGGTGGGCTTCCGGATGAACTATTTCGACCGGGAAGACCTGATCGGCCAGACCCTCCTGGCCCTTGAAGGGGTGTACAATGTCTATGAAATCAAGGAAATCTCCAAGCTGTACCATAGCGGCTGGACCTTCCTGTATCCGCTGCCAAAGGAGAGCATCCTGCCGGAGGTCAAGGACAGGGTTCATCCCGGCCAGCTCGCCGGGGACTTGATGGCCTACGCCCAGGGGCATTACATCGGCAATCCCTCCATCAACGTCGGCTCCAAGCTGCCGGGCTTCAGCCGCGCGGAAATCCGCCAGCTGGATACCACGGGAAGGCTGGATTTCGTCCAAAACACGGTATTTCTGACCTTTGACGACTGGGGCACGGACGTCCACGTCACCAAGCTGCTGAATGTGCTTCACAAGCACAACGTAAAAGCCACCTTCTTTGTCCGGTCCCAGAATGTGGTTTCCAACCCGGCGCTGCTGCGGGCCATCGCCCTGGAGGGGCATGAAATTGCCTCCCACACCCACAACCACCTGCCGCTGTCGGACCTGAAAGCCGATGGCGAGACCTATGCCGAGCTGACCCCGGAGGAGCTGGAGGCGCTGAAGAAGGACATTCAGGATTCCTACGATACGCTCCAGAGCATTGTGGGGGACATCCGCCTGGACAACGGCAGGCCCGCCCTGTCCACGCTGTTCCGGCCCCCGACCCTGGCCGTCAGCCGCAGCGGCATGGAAGCGGTCTTTGATATGGGGATCAGCTACATTGTCAACGGCGATTACACCACTCACGACTATGACGCCAAGAACGCGGAGGAACTGCTGAACAAGCTGCGTAACAACCTTCGCAACGGGAGCGTCCCCGTTATGCACTTCTCCGACAACTCCGTCCATACGCCGGACGCGGTGGACCAATACCTGACCATGAACGCGAACGGCCAAAACCCCGAGCAGTACAGCTTTGCAAGGCTATCCGACTACTTGGGAGCCGGAAGCGCGGACTAAGGGCGAGAGGATTTGACCCGCTCCCCCCTCAAAGGAACAATAGCCATGATTGGAAAAAGGAAATCCCCCGGACCCATTCAGGATGTTTTAACGGAAGTGAAGAAGGACCGCAGGCTGCTGCCCAATGTGCCCTGTCCTGACGGGGCCCGCTGCAACATAGACCGGCGGGGCCAGCGGGAGGTGCAGTCCGATGCGCTGGAGCCGCTCCTGAATCCGTCCCTGCCGGAGCACCGGGGGGTCCGCTATGTCTGCGATCATCAGGTGCATGTCCTCTGCCGGGTCAAGGGAGGCAAAACCCGGCGCTTTGTGGTCAGCAGCGTGGATATCTCCACCGCGGGCATCTTGCTCAGGCTCTCGGAGGCGTGGCAGCGGGAATGCCTGAAAAACGCCGATCAAGTCACCCTCCGCTTTACCATCGAGCCTGGGACCATGCCGGAAAGCTATGAAATGAAGGTGCGCACCAAGGCCCGGGTAACTTCCCAGCGGGTGGGTGAGGACGGCCTTGACTACTGCGGGCTGGAATTCAGCAAATCCTTGGTGTATTACGCCTATAGGAAAAGAGGAAGGATGCTGCGCTACACGGCGGTGTTCGGCCTGCTGCTGATGTCCGCTTTGGTGATCCTCATGCGCGTGGGCAGCCACAATGTGTTTGAGCAAAGCAAGATTCTCTATGGATATGGCTTGGCGACGGCTTTCTACCTGCTGACGCGCTACCTCTTCGGGGCTCTATACAAGCCCACCCCGGTGAACGAAAACTACATGCCGCCTGTTTCCATCATCATCCCATGCTTCAACGAGGAGGAATGGATTCAGCGCACCATTCTCAGCTGCCTCAACCAGGATTACCCCACGGAACGCCTGGAGGTGATCGTGGTAGATGACTGCTCCACAGACCGTTCGGTGGAAAAGATTGAGGAGGTGCTCCAGGAGCTTTATGAAAAAGAGGCGCAGTACAATGTCCGGGAACGGGTGCGCTTCCTGCGCCAGAAGGTCAACGCGGGCAAGCGGGAGGCCATGGCCGCGGGGGTGCGCATCGCCCGGCACGGCTTGGTGGTCTTCGTAGACTCGGACAGCTTCCTGGACCCTTACGCCGTCATCCATCTGGTGCAGCCCTTCCAGGACCCCAAGGTGGCCGGGGTAAGCGGCCGGACGGCCGTGGCCAACTCCTTCACCAATTTCATCACCAAAATCCAGGCCGTGCGCTATGATATCTCCTTTCGGGTCATGAAGGCGGCGGAGGGCTACTTTGACGCGGTGGGCTGCCTGTCCGGCCCCCTGTCCTGCTACCGCAAGGACGTGCTGCTGGCGCACATGGACGCCTGGCTGAAGCAGACCTTCCTGGGCAGGCGCGCCACCTTTGGGGACGACCGTTCCATGACCAACTTCATCTTGCGCAAGCACCGGACCTGCTACCAGGATACCGCCATCTGCTCCACCATTGTGCCCAATACCCACAGGATGTTCCTGAAGCAGCAGATGCGCTGGAAGCGTTCCTGGCTGCGGGAATCCACCATTGCTTGCACGTTTATGTGGAAGAAGGAGCCGCTGATGGCCCTATCCTTCTACTTCGGCTTCCTCATTCCGGTTCTCGCCCCCATTGTGGTCACCTATAACCTGTTCTACGTTCCCTTCTTCCATGGCTTGGCGCCCATTACCTTCCTGCTTGGCATCTTCGTCATGTCCATGATGATGAGCCTGGCGCAGCTGCTGTTCCGAAGAAGCAGCATCTGGTTTTATGGAATTTTCTATTCCCTATACCACATCGGTATTTTGATGTGGCAAATGCCTGTGGCCTGGGTCACGTTCTGGAAGTCCACCTGGGGCACCCGAATGACGCCCAGCGACGTTGCCGAGGCCGCCAAGCGCGTCAAAAAGGGCACTCCGCCCGCAGAGAAAGCGTAGGGATAAACAGTGGATTTTGATTTTGCAAAGCGAAAAAATGCCGCCAAAAAACGCCGCATCGTCCTCCAGGTGGCGTGCCTGTTGGCGCTGGCAGCAGCCCTCGTCTACTATGTGATTCTGCCGGAAGCCACGCCCTCCGGCACGGAGGGCGTGGACCAGACCCTTGCCGGCATCACCGCTTCTTTGAAGAATCAGCCTTACGTACCCTACGACCAGCTGCCGGAGCCTGTGCCCGCGCAGCGGGAGAAGGGCTTTATCGCCCTGTCCTACTTTGGCGTGGATGAAAAAGGCACGCAAACCGTCATCAGCCGCAAGCGCCTGGGCGACCACCTCAAGGCGCTGAAGAACGCCGGGTACGTGACCATCAGCCAGCAAGACCTGTATGAGTACTACTACAACGGGGGCAGCCTCCCGGAAAAAGCGCTGTTCCTGTTCTTCGAGGACGGCCGCAAAAAGAGCGCGGTCATAGCCGGGGAACTGATGCGGCTGTACAATTTCCGGGCCAGCATGCTCTCCTACGCCAACAACCTGGACGGGCAGGACGACGGGTTCTTTCTCTCCGCCCCGGATCTGCAAGCCATGAAGGACACCGGCTACTGGGAGCTGGGCACCAACGGGTACCGGCTTTCCTACATCAATGTGTTTGACCGGCACGAGAACTACCTGGGCGAACTTACCCCCGCGGAGTATTTCTTCGTCTCCCCCTATGTGCGCCGGGCATACAACCATTACCTGATGGATTTCATCCGGGACAAGTATGGGATCCCTCTGGAGAGCGCCGCCCAGATGCAGGAGCGCATTGCCCAGGACTATGCCGTGATGGACTCCCTCTACCGGGAGAAGCTGGGCGGGCTGCCCATGCTCTACGCCCTCATGCACTCCAATACGGGCCAGTTTGGCACCAACGACGCCGTTAGCGCTGAAAACGAAAAGTGGATCGGCCAGTATTTCAAGCTCAACTTCAATCGGGAGATGCTTTGCCAAAACGGCCCTGCCGTGAACCCCTACGACCTGACCCGGATGCAGCCCCAGGCCTATTGGTCCACCAACCATCTGCTCATGCGCATTTTGCATGACACCGGCGCCCAGGGCATTGCCTTTGTCACCGGCGACCCGGAAAGATACGCCCAGTGGAGCTTGAAGCAGGGCGCGGTGGAGTTTGACGGGGACACCATTTTCGTGACCTCGGTTCCCGAGGACGCGGGCGTCGTATCCCTCCCAGCCAGCCAAGGGCTGCGGAATTTCCGCCTTTCCACCCGGTTTGTGGGGAACAAGCTGGGCACCCAAGCCGTAGACCTGCTCTCCGATGACCAGGGGAGTTATACGGCGGTGGAGATCCAAAACAACATGCTTCGCATCTATCAGGGCCAACAGGGCGCGCAAACAGGGCAAGTGTTGTTTGCGCTGGATTTGGACGCCCATGACGGCGTGACCTACCAGACCTGGGAGAAAAACCGCCAGGAGGCCATGGAGGTGGAGATTCAGCAGAAGCTGAAGCAAACGTACCAGCAGAAGGAGAGCCAGCGGATTGCCCAGGAACTGGAGCGCCAAAAGGCCGACCTCTCCAAGGCCAATTATGAGCCTTATGTTCCGGACATTGCCCTGAACGATTCCAGCAACCGCCTGGTGGAGGTTTCCTATTCCGGCCGCGCCCTTACGGTTTCCATCGACGGCAAGGTGGCGGTGAGTGATTTGGTGATCGGCGGCGGCCTTACGGGCGGAATCGCGCTGCGCAGCGCCTGGAGCCAATACGGATACAGCCAGCGCAACATCGCGGACGATGTCTACGACGGCGCGTTCCAATCCTTCTACCTGACCACCCAAGAGGGGCAAAGCAGCGGGCAGCCCACCGTCATCCTGGACTACCGCGCCCCGGAGGCGGCGGCCCGGCAGGAAGGGGCCGGGGACGGGACGCTCACAGGCTATGTGAAAGGCGCGGCAAAGGCCGTGTGGGGCTTCATCCAGCGCTGGGTGCCGGGATTTGCCAATTGAGCCTCATGCCCGGCCAAACGGGGGGAGAAAACGGATGAAGCGGTCCTTCCTGTATATGTGTGTGGCATGCGCCATGCTGTTGGCCGGGGCGGTAATGCACTCCTCCGCCCCTGAACCCACCGCCAAGCCGCCGGAGGAAACGATGCCAAGGGAGCAAGGGATCACCGCCTGGGCCGCTTATTGGGATGCGGACGCCGCCGTGGAAGAGCTAACGGGCGATAGGGAAAAGCTTTCGGCGCTGGTATACTTTGCCGCCTATTTCAATGAAAAGAATGAACTGTTCGTGCCCAAGCAGATCGGCGGGCTCATCGGCCACATGGCCGCCGCATCCGCCCCCTTGCCCGAGGAATACCTCTCCTTTACCAATGACCGGCTGGCCGCCAACGGCGATTCCATCCTCAAGGACACGGAGATTTTGCGGCCCATCCTCACCGATCCCGGCAAACGGCAGGAGCATATTGAACAGATCATCGCCACTGCTCTCAGCGTGGGATTGAGCGCTGTGGAGATCGACTACGAGGGCTTCTCCAGGAACCCTTCGCTCCTGGCTTTTTTCCCGGCCTTTGTACAGGAGCTGCACAAGCGCACATCGGCCCTTGGCATGCCGCTGCGGGTCTTGCTGGAGCCCTCCTGGCCCATGGAGTCCCTGGTCTTTCCAAAGGGCCCGGAGTATGTGATGATGTGCTACAACCTCCACGGCCCCCACAGCGGGCCTGGGCCCAAGGCGGACCCGGCGTTTCTGCGGAAGCTCGTGGCCCGGATGGAGGCTTTGCCCGGCAAGAAATCCTTTGCCATTGCCACAGGCGGCTTTGATTGGGCCCAGGACGCCCAGGCGGCTTCCCTCACGTACAAAAAAGCCTTGGAGCTGCAGCAGCGCTACGGGGTCCAGGCCCGGCGGGACGCGGAAAGCGGCTGCCTTGTCTTTCAGTACCAGGATGACCAGGGCAAGGCCCACGAGGTCTGGTATGCGGACGGGCAAACCTTGCGCCTGTGGACGGACGCTATCCAATCCATGGGCCCATACGATGTGAACCTCTGGCGCTTGGGCGGCAACGATCCGGCCTCCTTAGGGCGGCAAAAGAATGAAGCTGAATGACGGGGTACGCTCCCCGCAGATGATGCTCTCCCGGATGGCCTTCTCCCAAAATTCGCGCTCTTCTCCAACAGATACCGGCCCCGGCCGGTATCTGTTTTTGATATTCCCCTGTTTACGGGGATGGTTCGGGGGTCATGCCGGGGCAAAGGCAAGGGCGCAGGAGAAGAAATGTCCATTTTGCGTCGGTTTTGGACAGGGGCTATATTGACAAGTATCTATGACTGGCATACAATAGGAAGGAACAATATAGAAAAAATTCTATGTTGTACCGACGCAAAGGAGGGGCGTATGGACTGTTACAACGTAGCCATCCCCATCCTGAAAGCGCTGTGCGACGAGACGCGGGTACAAATTCTGGTCATGCTTTCCAAAGCGGACATGAACGCCTGCGAGATCAATAAATCCTTCTGCTGCACCCAGCCCACCATCAGCTACCACATGCGCCTGCTGGTGGACACCGGCTTGGTGTGCGCCCGGCGGGAGGGGTGCCAGGTCATCTACTCCGTGAACAGCTCCCTGTGGCCCAGCATCCAGGCCCTTCTCACCGCCCTGTGCGAAGCCCAGAGGGCCAAGACCTAGGCCTTGGCAAGCGCCTTGTAAGCCCCAAAAAGTCCACAGCGTATTTCAAAGGAGAGAAACCATGAGCGCGCAAGCCAAGGAAAGCCCCATTCTCCGCCTGTCCGGCCTGACCAAGGACTACGGCCAGGGCGAGGTATTGCACGGCATTGACCTGGACGTTTATCCGGGGGAATTTTTGACCCTTCTGGGCCCCAGCGGCTGCGGAAAGACCACCACCCTGCGGCTGATCGCGGGGCTGGAGCGCCCGGGCGGAGGCAGCGTGTATTTGGAGAACCAGGATGTAACGGCTCTGCCGCCGGAGGAGCGCAGCGTGAATACCGTATTCCAAAACTACGCGCTGTTCCCCCATATGAACGTGTTCCAAAACATCGCCTACGGCCTCAAACTCCGGCATGTTCCCAAGCAGGAGCAAAAGGAGCGGGTGCGGGAGATGCTCTCCTTGGTGCGCCTGGAAGGCTATGAGCGCCGCATGCCCACCCAGCTTTCCGGCGGCCAGCGGCAGCGGGTGGCCATTGCCCGGGCCCTGGTGCTCCGGCCCAAGATTCTGCTGCTGGACGAGCCCTTGGGGGCTTTGGATTTGAAGCTGCGCCAGCAGATGCAGCAGGAGCTCAAAAGGCTCCAGCAGCAATTGAACATCACCTTCCTCTACATCACCCACGATCAGGAGGAAGCCCTGAACATGTCCACCCGGGTGGTAATCATGCGGGAGGGTCATATCGAGCAGATCGGCACTCCGGAGGAGGTCTACGAGCGCCCGGAGACCGTCTTTGCCGCCAGCTTCATCGGCCAGAGCAACCTGCTCCGGGGCAAGGTGGAGGCCCTGGGGGAGAACGGCCATCTGTCCTTGCAAGTGGCGGGAACCTCCATCCCGGCCCTGTCCGACGGCCGTTTCCCTGTGTCTCCGGGGGACGATTTGGTGCTGTGCCTGCGGCCTCAACGGGTGCTGTACGGCTACAACAGCCAGTTCGACATGTGCCTCCAGGGGCGCATCCTCAGCAAGGAGTACGCCGGGGGCATGCAGCACACCCGCATCGCCCTGTCGGACAAGCTCACCCTTTCCGCGGTTTCACAGGCCGCCGAGCTGGATAAATATCCCATAGGGGAGACCATCTGCGTGGGCTGGGATGTGCGCCACGCGCCCTTGGTGCCGGACGATCCCTCCGCCCCGGCCCTTGAAGAAGGTGAGTGACATGAACAGCCAAAAGCGTGACCTTGCCTTTACCCGGCTGCTGAAGCTGCCCATGTACCTGTGGGCCATTGCCTTCGTGTTTGTTTCGCTGCTGTATGTCATCGGCCTTAGCTTTCTGACCCCGGGGGAAAACCTGGGGGTTACGGGAGAGGTGACGCTGGATAACTACGCCCGCCTCTTTGACCCCCAGTACCTCCGGGTGCTGGTGAACAGCTTGGTGCTGGCCCTGGAAACCACAGTCATCTGCATCCTCATCGGCTACCCCTTCGGCTATTTCATGGCCCGGCTCTCCCCCAAGGCCCGTACCTTGGTGATGCTGCTGGTGATCGTGCCCTTTTGGACCAACGCGCTGATCCGCATCTACGGCTGGCGCATCTTGCTGATTGCCAACGGACCCCTCAACAACGCGCTAATGGCCCTGGGCTTCACCAGCCAGCCTCTAAAGCTGCTCAACACCGAGGGGGCCGTGCTGCTGGGCATGGTCTACGCCCTGATCCCCTTCATGATTCTGCCCACCTACACCACCGTGGAGAAAATGGACTTCTCCACCGTGGAGGCCGCCAGGGACCTGGGGGCCAAGCCCCTGAAAGCCTTTTTCACCATCACCATCCCCCTCACCCTTCCGGGGCTCCTGGCGGGGTGCGTGCTGGTGTTCATCCCCTCCATGGGGCTGTTCTTCCTCAGCGACCTGCTGGGGGGCAGCAAGAACGTGCTGGCGGGCGGGCTGATTCAAAAGCTCATCGGCGGCAGAAACATCCCCCTGGCAGCGGCCTTGAGCGTCCTTTTGCTGGCCGTGACCTCCGCCGTGATCGTGGTGTACCGCAAGCTGGGCGGCACCAACGACATGAGCCTGTTTTAAGGGGGGCGGCGCATGAAACGACAATCCTTTTGGTCCATCCTGTTCCTGGTATTGGTGCTGCTGGTGTTGTACCTGCCCATCGTCACCGTGGTGGCCTATTCCTTCAACGCCAACCCCGGCCGCAGCCCCGTGGAATTTACGGGCTTTACCACCCGGTGGTACCACGACCTGTTCTCCGGCACCCGGGGGTATGGGGAGGCCCTGTGGGTGAGCGTGAAGGTGGCCCTGTGGTCCACCGCCATCTCGGTGGTCATCGGCACTTTGGGGGCCATCGGCATGGCCCAGCGGAGCCTGCTGCCGGAGGCCAAGCCCTCCCGCAGCGCGGGGCTGATGGAGACGTTGGTGTCCTTGCCCATCATGATCCCGGAGATCATCCTGGGCATGGCCTTCATGGCGATTTTCTACGGGGTGGGCCTTCCCTTTGGGACGCTGACCTTGGTTTTGTCCCACACCACCTTTTGCATTCCCTACATCTTCCTCACCGTGAAGGGCCAGCTGGTGGGGATGGACCCCGCCCTCTTTGACGCGGCCCGGGATTTGGGGGCCACGCCCCAGCGGGTGCTGGTGGACATCACGTTGCCCCTGGTGCGCCCGGCCATCGTCTCCGGCGCTTTCCTGGCCATGGCGATGTCCCTGGATGATTTCATCATCAGCTTCTTCCTGTACGGCTCCGGCTCCGTCACCTTGCCCGTGAAGATTTACTCCAGCGTCCGGGTGGGCGTATCCGCCCAGATCAACGCCCTGTGCAGCGTGATGATTGCGGTGGCCTTCCTGGCCATCTCCCTGAGCCAGTACCTGGGCGCGATCCGGGGGGCCCGGCAAAGGCGCAAGGCCCTGCGGCATACCCGGCCCCTTTTGCAGGCGCAAACCCCCAACCATTGACAAAAAGCCCCAACCAAATCCAAAGGAATCTCAAATTGGAAAGGAGAACGAACCCATGAAAAAACTTACCGCTCTGCTTCTCTCCCTGCTGATGCTTCTCCCGGCCCTCTCCCTGGCGGAAGGGAGCAAGGTACTCAACCTCTTTACCTGGGAGACCTACATTGACGACGACATCATTGCCGCCTTTGAGCAGGAAACCGGCATCGACGTGATCTATTCCCCCGCGGAAACCAACGACGACATGATGCTCAAAATGGGCCAAACCGGCGGCGAGGGGTACGATTTGGTGCTGGCCAGCGACTATGCCTTGAACATCATGCAAAAGGAGGGGTTGCTTCAAAAGCTGGACAAGGGCAAGCTCCCCAACTACGGCAACCTGGACGAGGCGTTCCTGGGCCAGTACTACGACCCCAACAACGAGTACGTGATCCCCTACATGGCGGGCACCCCGCTGATCGTGTACGATCCGGCCCAGGTGAGCATCGAGATCACCGGCTATGAAGACCTGTGGAACCCGGCCCTTGAGGACAGCATCGTCATGATCGACGATGCCCGCAACGTGATCGGCATCACCCTGAAAACCATGGGCAAGAGCTTCAACGAGACCGATCCCGAGGTGCTGGCCCAGGCCAAGGAAAAGCTGATGCCCCTGTTCCCCAACATCCGGGTATTCGACTACAACACCCCCTACCTGTCCATCATCAACGGCGAGGTCTCCGTGGCCTACATGTTCACCCCCCAGGTGTACTACACCCTCCAGGAGCGCCCGGATCTGAAGGTGGTCTACCCCAAGGAGGGCCTTGGCTTTGGCATTGACGGCATCGTGCTTTCCGCCAAATCCGCCAATGTGGACAACGCCCACCTGTTCCTGGATTACCTGATGCGCCCAGACGTGGCGGCCCACAACGCCCTGACCCAGACCTACATGAACGTGAACAAGGCGGCTGCCGCCGACCTGCCCGAGGAATACCTGAACAGCCCCGTGGTGTACGTGCCCGCGGACCTGCTGACCGGGGCGGAGTTCATCCAGGACATTGGCGAGGCGGAAACCACCATGCAGGAGATCTACACGGCCTTCAAGCTCCAATAAGGAGTTGAGCCTTAACGGCGCGGCCGTTTCGGCTGCGTCCCTCCGCCGGCAGGCCCGGTTTGCCGGCGGAGGCCGCAAGGCGGCTGCCAGGAGGCCGCATGGACCTTTTGCCAGAGACGGTATTCCGGCGCTTTGATGCGTTTCCGTTGTACGGTATCTGCCCTGAAACTCCGCCATGCCACCGGTTTTTCGGGGGCCTAAAGGGACGGGCGTTCCGTCCGCCCCTTTCAATGATGAGGAATGATCTGAAAAGGAAGGATTGCCATGATCATCACCAATGCCAACGCGCTTCTGGGAGAGGCCTTTGCGCCCCACACCACCTTGCGGACCTCCCAGGGCAAAATCACCGCCATTGAGGCGAACTCCCCCGCCGTAGGCACCGGCGCAAACGCCTCCCTGAACCTGGAGGGGGACTATCTGCTGCCCGGCTTTGTGGACGTCCACATCCACGCCTTCATGGGTCATGACACCATGGAAGGGGAGGAAGCGGTGCGGCACATGAGCCGGGAACTGCGCAAAGTCGGGGTGGCCGCCTTTTTGCCTACCACCATGAGCGCCAGCCCCGAGGCCACCCAAAAGGCCCTGGCCGGAATCCAGGCCGTGATGGAAAACCCCGAGCCCGGCGGCGCGGTGGTGCTGGGCGCGCATATGGAAGCGCCCTTCCTCCAGCCTACCAAAGCCGGAGCCCAGCTCAAGGAATTCTTCGTCCTGCCCACTTTGGAGAATTGGAACGAGTATGTGGGGCCCTATGAGAGCGCAGTGCGCATGATCACCTTGGCCCCGGAGCTTCAGGGGGCCATGGAGTTCATCCAAACCCTGACCCAAAAGGGCATTGTGGTGAGCATCGGCCACACGGACTGCTCCGCCGAGCATGTGCATGAGGCGGCGGACCACGGAGCCAGCCATATCACCCATACCTTCAACGCCCAAACGCCTTTGGCCCACCGGGCTCCCGGGGTGCCTGGGGCGGCCCTGGTGGATTCCCGCATTGCCTGTGAATTCATCTGCGACGGCATTCATCTTCATCCGGATATCGTCCGGCTGATCGCCCAGGCCAAAGGCCCCACCTTGGCCGTGGCCGTTACCGACGCCATGGAGGCCGCCGGTATGCCTGACGGCACCTATCAGCTGGGAGGCCAGGACGTCTTTGTCAAAGACGGGGCGGCCCGCCTGAAGGACGGCACGTTGGCCGGAAGCACCCTCACCATGATGCGGGCCTTGCAAAACCTGATCGCCTTTGGAGTCGCGCCCCAGGACGCGGCCCGGATGGTGACGGAAGCCCCCGCCCTGTCCATCAAGGAACCGGATTTTGGGCGGCTTTGGGTGGACGCCCCCGCCGTGATGGTGCGCTTTGACAAGGAGTGGGGATTCCAGGGAGTTATTGAAGAATAAAACAATGGCAGGAAAGCCGCCCCCGGGTAAGCCGGGGGCGGCTTTTTCTTTTTCATGGGCCAGGCCTGTGTTGGTCCGGCGTTTCTGCTTTTTGGTGTGACTGCCACCCCACCGATAAAGGGATAAAAAATCCGCGGCGCTTTCATGCCGCAGATTACCGGGTTTGCCCTATTGCTTTTGCGCGTCGGCGATCATGGTTCTCATTACATTTAAGACCCGCTTTTGCTCTACCCCGGGCAAAGCGGCAAGGCTTTCAGACAGGGACGAGGCGGTGATTTGGTTTCGGACAGACAGCACATCCGCCAGCAGAAGGTCCGAGGGCACTTGAAGCGTGTTGGCAATGCGGATAAACGTGTCCAGCTTGGGAAGTTTCTCCCCGCGCTCCAGGGCGCTAAGGTAGCTCACGCTCAAATCCACCATTTCGGCAAAGGCTTCGCGCTTGATTCCCTTCGCCTCCCGGCATTGCCTGATCTTGCGGCCTATGGACTTATCATCTAATTCGCGTCACCCCCCAACAGAGTGTAAGTGATACAAATAGTATACGTTGGATAGAGGACTCCATACAGAATTCATCAGAGTATATCACTTTCTATCAGAGTGCATTTGGTATCTCATACCCCGAAAACACCTTTGTCGGCAAAAACCATGAGAGGCTATATAGGGAGGTGTCATTTCAAAAAGGAGAAAAGAACGAAAGTGTTTCATATGTCCTTCCGGCCTTGTTCATAGCCATACTGCATTATCTTGCATATCACAATCACAGGAAAGCGCTATGGCTGATAGGCAGGTTTCAAAACAAAGCAGCAGCCTTTTCTAAGTCGCGGCAGCAATCTTCGGTTATACTAGTTTGCCCGCAGGGGGTTCCAGGGGCAGCGGAGGGGAGCGTGCGTCCAGTGGACGCTTGGGCGAAGCCCAAAGCGACCCGAAGCTGGGGCCTGAGGCGAGCGGCCGAACGGTAGTGAAGGCTGCGACGACCGAAGGGCCGGAAAGCCCCTGGCCGTTGAGGGGGGAAAGGGGTTGTTAGGGGGCCTGGGGGAATGAGGGAGGGCCGCAGGCCCGACTAGCGACCGAAGTTGCCGAAGGCACGAATCACACGGAGGGAAGCGTGCGTCCAGTGGACGCTTGGGCGAAGCCCAAAGCGACCCGAAGTGGGAAGATAAACGAGCGGTCAAACGGTAGTGAAGACCGCGACGATTTATCTGAACCGTACCCGCTCCAGGGCTACACCCTGGGGCGGGCGAAAGAGATATCGGAAATCCCCCCGGCCCCCTAACGTATTGGTTTCCTACGACAAGGAGGAAAAGCATAAGACCGAATCAAATGACCTCCCCTCTGCGAAAACCCATAAAACAGGATACTCCCCATGCCCATTCTATGATAAAATCAAAATCAACCCCCACCCAATATCAAGAACAAATAAATCCACGATTGGAGGCAAAAGGCATGGAGATCGGGTCCATTGTATGGGGCGTTAAAAACATAGACAGAGCGGTGGCCTTTTGGAGCAACGCCTTGGGATACCGGCTGAAATACCCGGCGTCGCAGGATTGGGCGATTCTCATCCCCAAAAACGGAAAGGGCATACAGATGTCCCTGAATCTTGTCACTTCGGATAAGGCCAAACGGCATCACATTGATTTGTTTACCTCACGCCAACAGGAAGAGGTGGAAAGGCTGCTGGCCCTTGGGGCGACAAGGGCCCCATGGCAGTATCCTCCCGGCGCGGACTATGTTGTGCTTCGCGATCCTGACGGCAACCCATTTTGCGTTGTTCAGAGCTGAATGGCAAGGAAAGTGAGGGCGCGGAATTAAGGAGCCTGCGGCAAAACTGCATAGCTCCCCCTCTCCCCTATTCGTTCAAAAACGCCACGGCCGCGTTCACCGCTTCCAACACGGCCTGGCTGCTGACGGTGGCCCCCGCGATGGCGTCGATATCCTTTCCCAGGGCCAAAGGAGGCTTCTTCCCCACAAACAGGCTGGTAAAAGCCTCCTCCTTGACCTTGGAGCCGAGGCCCTCGGTCTCCAGAAACCGTGCCTTTCCCACCTGGAGGGCCGTGATAGCCCCGGCCTCATCCAAGGCCACCTGCACCAACACCGGTCCGGCGTAGCCCATGACGCTGGCGCTGGCGGTGCGCGGCGGCAAGGCCTCCTGGGGCACGGGGGAACCCACCGTCTGCCAGAGGGCCTCCGCCGCACGGTTCACGCCGTCCAGCACGGCGCGGCTGGTAATGGTGGCGCCGGAGACGGCCTGTATGTCCTCCCCCAAAGCCAGGGGCGGCACCTTGCCCTGAAACTGGCCGCGAAACTCCTCGTCCTGGACCTTGGTGCCCAGGCCTTGGGTTTCCGCGAACCCCTCGCCTCCCACGATAATGCCCTTCAGCTTTCCATCCGGCTCCAGGCCCACGGTGGTTTGCACCGGCCCGGCATAGCCCCGCACTGTGGCGGCGGCCCCATAGCCCAGCAGCGCGTCCCCGCGCCGCACCTGGCATGCGAAATCCAACGGGCTGTCCTGGGGCAGGGAAATCGCCACAAAGCCCTTGCCGTCGGGGTCCGCCTCCGGGAATAACACCGTCAGGTTCTCCCGGGCCGAGGCCAGGGATTGCTCCTCAGGGGGCCGGTTGGTCAGCGCGTTCACCAGCGCCAGCGCGCCTGCCGCCACCAGCACCAGCGCCGCCAGCAAAATCCACCCTGTCCAGGTTCTTCGATTCACGGAAAATCCCTCCTCATGCCCTTTCAGCATGCGGAGGGATTCAGTTTGTTATGCATCCCTTCCCGGGCTACTGATCCGGATTGGTAGCCCCCTGGTTTTTGGAGTATGCCTTCATCCCCTCCGTCATCAGCACCTGACGGTTTTCTCCCTCGCCCCGCACCCACAGGGCCTCCACGCCCTCCAGGCTTTCCGTCAGCTCCCTGGCTTGCTCATAGGGAAGGACGAACAAGGCCGTGGAAAGAATATCCGCCAAGCCGCTGTCCTGGCATACCACGGTCACGGCATGAAACTGGGTGGCGGGCATCAGCGTTTCCGGGGAAATAATGTGGTGGTAGCGCACCCCGTCCAGCGTGAAAAAGCGCTCGTAATCCCCGCTGGTGACCACAGAAAGGTTCTCCAGGTAGAGCACATCCATGGACTGCTGCCCGGCGGGGTCCTGGGCCGTCTCCGGGTCCTGAAGGCCCACGCCCCAATGGAGGCGTCCCGCTGCGGGCGCGTTTCCGGCCCTGACATTGCCCCCGGCGTTGATGATAAAGCTGGTCATCTCCGAAGCCAGCATCCGCTGCGCCACCCGCTCCGTGGCATATCCCTTGGCTACCGCCCCCACATCCAGTTTGAGCAGCGGATCCTCGAAAAACACCGTCCGGTTCGCCTCGTCAAACACCACATCGTCAAGGTTGCAATGCTCTGCCGCAGCCTCCAGGGCGGCCCTGTCCGGCAGCGCCGCCTCGCCCCCCGCCTCCACCGCCTCCCGGGCGTCATGCCACTGGCTCAGCACCGCGCCCATGGCGATGTTGGTGGAACCCATCAGCCTGGACTGCCACTGGGTGGCAAAATGGAGCAAATCCCAAAGCTCAGGCCCAATGGCCACGGGCGCTTTGGCCGCGTCCCGGTTCAGGGTGTAGATGTTCTGGACGCCTTCGTACTCATGGTACGCGTCATAGAGCTTATGGTATCTCTCAAACTCCGCCTTGGCCTCCGCCGTGACCCGGTCAAAAACCGCCTGGTCCGGAGCGTAGCCGATGATGGTAATCATTGTATCAAAAGTGTCAAAAAAGAACATGGAGTACCGGCCTAACGGGCCTTGCCCACCCTGGGCCGTTTCCCCGCAGGCTGTGCACAGGCATAGGGACAGGCATACCGCCAGGCATAGAATCCGCTTTCCCACAGCGTTCGCCCCTTTCTCGCCTTCCCATTATAGCCTTTCGGCGGCATGGGCGCAAGCCGCCCGCGCAAAAGGCGCGCCTCTTTGCGGGCAGAGTTTTCCCCATCCTTCGCGCCTTCATCCGACACAGCTTTCAAAACCATGCCTGTATACTGATTTGGATGCTATGATATGGGGGGCGGCCTATGCATGTCACCACGGAACCGGGCGTCGGCCAAGCAGCCTCGGAAAAAATGGAATACCGGCCATCCACCTTCCGCAGGCTCTGGGAAAGCGCCACATCCATCCTCCAGGAAGCGAGCCCTTGGATACGCCTGTCACTGGGAACTTTTCTGCTGCCCTTTGTGAACTGGCTTGGGGTCCCTTCTCCCTGCGCCGCCGCTCTGATTCTGGCGGTTCCCACCCGGGGCGCGCAAGCGCTGTTCTCCCTGGCCGGGCTGGCGGGCTCCTTGCTCTTTCGGGTCATCGGCGGCACGGCCTTGGATCTTTGGCAATACGTGGGCTGCCTGGGCCTATGGATCATTCTGCTCTTTCACCGCCCCAAAACCCTTCCCGGGGTGGTAACCCTGGCTGGCCTGTCCATGGCGCCCCGGGCCCTGGCCGCCATCGCGGCGGGCAACGCCCATTTCGCGCTGCTGGCCTGCGCCGCGGTTCCGCTGTGCATGGGGCTTGCCATCGCGTTTCAGCGGGGGGCCGTCCTCCTTCAGGATTCCAGGCCCATCCTGACCTTGCAGGAGAAGGCCTTCGCCCTGCTGCTGGCCCTGTCCATCCTGTGCGGCCTGGGCTATTTGCGCATTTGGGTAGTCAATCTGGGCCAGGCGGCGGCCCTGGTGGGCACTTTGGCGTGCGCCTATGCCCTGGGCGGGGCCTCCGGCGCGGCGGGAGGGCTGCTCTGCGGCGTAGCCCTGGCCCTGTGCGGCCATGACTGCCGCCTTGCCTTGCACTTGGCCCTGGGAGGGCTGGGGGCGGGGCTGACGGCGGGGCTTAAAAAGCGCTGGCTCAGCGCCCTGGCCGCCCTTACCGGGCACATGGTGGCCTTTTCCCTGACCTCCTTTGCGGAGCCGTCGCTGCCTCATATCACCGCCTTGGCGGGGGCGCTTTTGTTCCTGCCCCTGAGCGAGAGGGTCATCGAAAGGCTGCGGACTTCCGGCCTTGCCACAATCCCCACGGGGCGGGGAATGGACGGGCTTTTTGTACAGCAGCGCCTGCTGCGCTGGGAAAGCGCCATGCGGGCCATGTCGGTGGCGCTGCCCACGGTGCCCGCTCCGGAAATGCCTCCCTTGACCGGCCAGGACCTGGCCCCCTACCTGTGCGGAGGGTGCTCGGAGCGGGAGATGTGCTTTGGCCGCCACCAAAGCCAGATACGGGAGCTGTTGGACACCGTGGTTCGCCAAGCCATTACGGGAGAGACCCCCCCGGGAGATTTCCCCTTTCTGGAGGAATGCCCTTGCGTACGGCCGGCGGCGGTGCCCGCAGCCATGGGGCAGCTTCTCCAGGCCCGCCATGCCTCCTTGGCCGCCCATGCCAAGGCCCGCTTTGAGCGGGCCATGACCGTGACCCACCTTACCGCGATGGCCGACGCCATCGCGGAAATCCGCGCCCTTACGGGAGGGGAAACCCTGGGGGATTTGCAAGCGGCCTACCAAATCAACAAAGCCATGCGGGACCTGCGCTATCCAGGCTCCCTGTGCTATGCCCGGCGGGTGGACGGGCACCTGCAAGCCGCCATTGAAACCGACGCCCTGGCCCCCCTGGGAAAGCAGCCCCACAAGCTGCTGCGCCATCTGCAACAGGCGGAGGGCCTGGCCCTGGGCATTGTGCGCACCGTAAAGAATCGCACGGAGCTGGAGGAGTTGCCCCTGTACAGCGCGGAGGTGGGGGTTGCCAGCCTTTGCGCGGGCCAGCAAAACGCCTGGGAGGAGGACCGGATCTGCGGGGATGCCATCGCCGCCAAGCAGTTCCCCGGAGGCCGGTTCGTGCTGCTTCTCAGCGACGGCATGGGCCACGGCTCCAACGCCCACTTTACCAGCACCAAAACGCTGGAGTTGCTGCTGCTGTGCCTGGAGGCCGGATATACCCGCCGCCAGGCCATCACCGCCGTGAACGGAATGATCCTCTCCGGGGCGGACGCGGAGGGGTTTGCCACGGTGGACCTGATCGATCTGAGCCTTTGGACGGGGGAAATCCACAGTGAAAAGCTGGGGGCCAGCGCCTCCTGGCTGGTGCGGGGCAATTACATCAAACAGGTGGAGGGCTCCAGCCTGCCTTTGGGCATTTTGGAGGAGGTGGAGCCCACCAGCCAAAGCTTGCGCATTCACAGCGGGGATATTCTGATTGTGATGAGCGACGGGGTTGCAGACGTTCTGGGGGATCACCAGCAGATGGAGCTGACGATTTCCGAGAGCCTCTATATCCAGCCCCAGCGGATGGCGGACGCGCTGCTGCGAAGCGCTCTGCTGGCCAGCGGCGGCATCCCCAAGGACGATATGACGGTGCTCACCATGCTGATGGTGGACCGGAACCGCTCGGAGTCCTCCCAGGGGGAATGGCTGAAAATCTGACCTCAAAAAGGGATACGAGCGTTTCATGGAGAATGAGGCAAACAAGGTCTACGGGCTTGCCCCCGCTTGCGGGTACGCCCCTTTGGGGATGGGCCGCGCCCATCCCCTGCGAAAGCATCTCGGAGAGAATGACAAACAATGGAGGGATGCCCATGAAATCCATCAGCCTTTGGCTCTTGATCCTGGCGCTGCTTCTGCCCACCCTTGCCATGGCGCAAACCCTGGACGTCACCCCTTTCCCCGCCCCCGGCCCGGAAGAGACGGACCCCGTTCCGGAGGCCCTGGCAAGCCCCGAAGCGCCTGTGAACCATGTCATCTGGAACATTCCCTGGGGTATTTCCCCGGAGGAGTTCATTCAAACCGCCCGCCAGACTACGGGGATTGAGTTTGAGGAGACGCAGGAGAAAGAGGATATCCTCTGTGAGGCGGTGGAAGGCCAGGAAATCCTGGTGTACGGCTACCCTGTGTATTATGTCCACGCCCGTTTCCCTGCAGCGTCCCGTTCTTATGCTTCGTTGGTGGTCGATCTTACCGATTTCGGACGCGTTCCTTTTGAGTACCATATGGCGATGGTCAATGGCCTGTATTATGACCTTCTCTCCAAATATAAGGTTTGCGACGAGGCCAGGCTCATATTTTTCACTGAATCCAAGGACGTGATTTCGCTGGCTATGCCTTGGGACGACCGCTTCCCTGATCAGGGGCGGCTTGAAACGGAAGAAATCCGAAGGATTGCCGGCAACGAAGGGTATATTGTCCTCTCTTTCAGGTTCGGCAATATTTCTTTAGACAGTACTATGTCTTTTTATCGCGAGGATCAAAGCGAGGTCTCCCGGTGGGTGACGCTGTCCGCCTCTTCCCAGGAGAATCCACCGGAAAACGAACAGAGAAACACCCTTCGCTTCGCCACCTACGACGATTACCAAAAGACCCTTCCCACCCCCACCCCCACTTTGGGCTTTTAACCTTGCCCGGGCCCTGGGGCGCCCATGAAAAAACCGGCGCTTTGCCGGTTTTTTTATAGTTTCTCCGTGTGCGGCACGGACCATGATGGACCCGGCTGGGGTGCAAGGGGCCAATCCCCTTGCCCGTCCCCCGCTCTTTTGCTATTGCCTTCCTCCGGACACATAGCTTCCCGTCCAGTCCTTCTGGGGCGGGGGCGTGATGATGGCCCCGGGGATTTCCTGCCCTTCCTTCAGCACAAAGCCCAAATCAAAGTCCAGGTTCACGCTGCCGCTGACCACCTCAAAGGCGTCGCTGCGGGCCTCGTTTCCATCCCCTCTGGTGAGGCAGCTGCTGATCAGCCGCAATTCCGGCACAGGGGTGGTGATGCCAAGCTGGGGATAGCCCTTGGCTTGCAATACATACTGGCCGGGGTACACGCCCTCGAAAAGGTAGTATCCATAGGCGTTGGTCACCGTTTCCGCCACCACCTGACCCTGGGAGAGGAGCTGCACCGTGATTCCGGGAACGGCGGGCTCTCCCGCGTCCAGCAGGCCGTTTTGGTTCAGGTCCAGCCAGGCCAGATCCCCCACCTTGGCCGGGCGGATCAGCACAATATTTTGCGCCAACTGGCTGCGGGCCATTTTCAGCTCGAATACCGCGCTGCGGCCCTGCCGGCCCTCCGTGTTCACGATCACGGAAACGCCCTCCTGGTAGTTGGGATCCGAAGGCGCTACAAAGATCATGTTCTCAGGCCACTCACAGACCAGGAAATACGCTCCGGGCCACAGGCCGTCAAAGCGGTAGGTCCCGTCCTCCTGGGTGAGGGCGGTCTGCACAGGCTGATCGCCGCCCTCCATGTACAGGGCTACGGCGACGCCCCCCAGGCCTCTGCGCTGCCCGGCCTCCTCCAAAACCACCATGCCGCCGATGCTGGTACGGCTGACCAGCCCCGCGTGAATCTCCTCAAAGACCTGCCCTTCCGCCATCTGGATGCCGCCTTGCGCCATCATGCCTCCCTGGAGCTTTAAGGTAGCCTCCGCCTCCCCCGCGGGCTCGGACTGGGCGGGCATGGCAAAGCGCACGGTATAGCCTCCGGGCCTGACGTTGGCAAAGACCGCATAGCCATCCTGGGCCGAAACCGCAGTTTTCACCACCCGGCCCTGGGCTTCGTCCACCAGCTCAAAGGCCAGCCCGGGCAACAGCGCCTCCTGGGAGCTCTGAACCCCGTCCCGGTTTTCATCCAGCCACACATAGCCCTTGAGGGTCGCGGGCTTGACCATGCCGATGGCGTTTTGCTGGCGGCTCACCAACACCTGCCAGGGGCAGTTCATCTTCTGCTCCAGGGCCGTATCCAGCCGCAGGCCCGTGGCCTTGATATCGGAGCTGAAAATATATCCCTCCGGCAGCTTGAGCCCCAGCTGATAGTCGGCGGGGCGCAGGCCCGCAATGGCGAAATTCCCTTCCCCGTCCGCCTCCGTCCTGGACACCTCCAGGTCCGTCCGGCTGGGGGTCAAGGTCACCGCAAGGCCCCCGGCCCGCTGCTCGCCCTCGTCCTGTACGCCGTTGGCGTTCACGTCATGGAACAGGTAGCCGGTGAAGGTGCCCAGCCGCACGCCCCCTACCAGGGGCCTGAGGATCTGTGCGCCGCTTTCCACTGTAAATTCCTCGCTCACAGGGCCTTGGAGGGTGTTTCCCCCTTGGGCGGTTATCGCCATTTCCACGTTCTCCGGCAGCAGATACTGGAGCGTGTACTTTCCGGGCATGACCCCGTCAAAGAAATATCCGCCCTCCGCCTGTACCGGCGCCGTCAGATCGATTTCGGCGTCCGGGGAGTAGAGGCGTACTATCACATCCTCCATGCCCGCCTCGCCCTCGTCCTGTATGCCGTTGTCGTTCAGATCGTCAAAGAACACCCCAGCCAAAGTGGAGGAGCGCAGCATGCCCGCGTTCACATCCTCAATGCTCTGGCCCATGCTCACCTCAATGACCTGGGTGAGGCCAAACTCACCCTCCAGGCCCTTCACCCAGTTGCCGCCCTCCTGGTCCGGGCGGAGGCGGGAGAAGGCATGCCCGTCCTTGCGCAAGAAAGCTATGGTATACCGGCCGGGCATGACCCCATCCAAGGTGTAGTTGCCGTTGGCATTGGTGAAGGTGCCGGATACCAAAGCCCCCGCCTCATCCCGCAGCTCCACCTTGATGCCGGAATGCTTCTTGCCCTTGCCCTTCATGAGGCCATCGTAATCGTCGTCCTGAAACACCGTACCCTTGATCACAGCGCCCCGGGCCACCCCTACCACAGTGGTGGCGGTCCCTCCGGTACCGATGGTAATGGGGGATACGCTGCTTTCCCGCCGGCCCTGGCGCTGGGCAAAGCCGTTGGCCTGGCCGCCCTTTTCCGGGGAAACCAGGGTAAAGATGCTGCCGTCGTCCGGGAGCACGGCCCGCAGGCGGTAGTCCCCGGCCCGAAGGCCGCCCAGGGCAAAGCTGCCGTCCTCCTGGGTGACCGTCTTGCCCTCCGGCTCGGTCTTCACCGTCCGGTACGCCTCCAGCATCACCCCGGGGTATCCCGGCTCTCCCTCATCCCAAACGCCATTGTAGTTCAAGTCCAAAAACGCGGTACCCTGGATGCTCCCCTGGGGGATCACCCCCACGTTCTTGTTGGTTATATCCCCCGCCCCGGTGAGGGGAAACTCCCGGCTGGCCTTGGAGCCCGCCACGGTAAACACGGAGCGCAGGTCCCCGCCGGTTTCGCTGTACCTGGCAAAGAGCAGCCCCTGGGGCAGCTCCACCGCCAGACGGTAGGCGTCGTTAGGCAGGCGGTCAAAGAGATACCCCCCATCCTCCCCGGACAGGACGGTGTAGGCCTTGCCGGTTTTGTTCCCCGTGAGGGAAAGGGTGATCCCGCTTACGCCGGGCTCCTGAGGGTCCATGATGCCGTTGTTGTTCTCATCCATCCATACCTTGCCGGAGAAGGAGCCTACCGGCACCGCGGCGATCCCCGCCTCGGTGGTCTGCCCGGAGGAAAAGGCCATGGGGGCCGACTGGGCCACGGAATCCTCGGAAGCGGCGCAGCTCACCCCCAGCCCCTCTCCCTCTCCCTGGACCGTGTAGCGGTATCCATGGGGCAAGGTAATGCGAAGGCTGGCATTGCCGGGGAATATCCCCGTGACCATGGCCTCCCCCGCTCCGTCGGTGACGCCCGAGGCCATGACCGCCTCGTCCCCGCTGATGACCTCCACCGTCACCCCTGGAATGGGCCGCTCATATTCCCCCCGGGTCCCGTTCTCGTTGCTGTCCGCAAAGGCCGCGAAGCGCAAGGAAGCGGGCTTGCCCAGGGCGATATCCGCCTCGCCTTTCAGCGCCATTCCCCTGGAGAGGGAAAGTTCCCCGCTGACCATCACGCCGCCGCTGCCCAAGGGGCGCGGCTGCGCGCCCACCGCCACCACGCACAGGTCCTCGGACCTGGCCATGGAAGCCACCCGGTAGACGCCCTCCTCCAAATGGGCAAAGCCGTAGGCCCCATATTCGTCGGTCTGGCTGCCGGCGATATCCTCCCAGCCCTCCCCGGCCTTTTTCTGCAAAGCGACCCCTACGCCGCTCATGAGCTGTTCCCCTGGGGAATAGGCGTAATCGCCGTTTTCATCCACATAGGCCACGCCCTGGATGCCGGTGAGCTCCGCCAGCTCCATGCCCGGCAGCTCGCGGTTTTCCCCCGGGGCCACCGTCAGGGACATCCAGACCATGTCGCCCTTCTGGGTCACCTGCCATGGGCCGTTTTCCGCCAGGGTCTTGCCCTGGGCCAAGGGCGCGTACAGGGTGTAATCCCCCGGCACGATCCCCTGGAGCGTAAAGCGCCCCTGGGCGTCGGTTACGGCGCTCACCTGATCCGTCATGGAGGCGGCCACCACGGTCTGATCCTGGCCCACCCCGGGAATCTGCCCTGTCAGCGTGGCGGTTCTGCCCAGCTCTATCTCGGTGCGCAGTTCCTCTCCCGGTCCCAGGACCAAGGGCGCTTCATAAGGAGGCAACCCTCTGGCCTGCTCCCCGTTCACCCTGATTACGGCTACCCCTTGGGGCAGCTCCAGGCCCAGCGTGTATTCCCCTTGGGAAAGGGGGCCAAAGGCAAAGGCTCCCTGGCCGTCCGTGGATTGCTCCAGGGTCCCGCCCCCGGCGGAAACCAGCCTCACCCCCAGCCCTTGCACAGGCTGGCCTTCCTGGGTCAAAACGCCCGTGACGCCGCCCAAAGATACGGCGTTCACATCCCGCTCCGCCTGCTGGCCGTAGGCCAGCGCCACCTCAAAGGAGGCCTTATCCCCCTCCAGGCTCAGGCCCTCCTCGCGGATCCAGCCGGCGGAAAGCTCCGGGAGCAGCTGGGCCGTCACCTGGTACGCCCCGGCGGACAGGCCCTGGAAGCCATAGGCTCCCGCGGCGTCCGTCACGGTGGAGGCCAGGGTTTGCCCCTCCCCAAAGAGTGTCAGCGGCAGGCCCGCCAAGGGCGCGCGGCCGTCCAGCAGCGCCTTGCCCCGAATCGCGCCCCGCATTTCATAGCGGAGCATATGGCCCTGGGAGGGGAAGGCGTCCACCCGGCTCTCCAGGACCCCTGTGGCCCCCGCCCCAGCGGATACGGCTCCCAGGGGCAGCATGGTATGCAAGATGCCCGCCCGGTCCGGGCCGCCCGCCTGGGCATAGAGGGAAAAGGCCCCGTCCCCGTCCGTAAGGGCCCCGTAGTACACGTTGCTTTGCTCGCCCCTGAGCAGCACTCCATGCTGGGCAAGCGCCTGTTCCTCCTGGGAGCGGGAGCCGTTTTGATCCGTGTCCTCATACAGCGCGCCGCTGACCAGCAGCTGGTCGCAGGGCTCCGCCCCGGGCAGGGCAATCCCTCCGGAAAAGGCGCAGGGCAGCGCGGCGTACTGGCCCTGAACCTTGGAAAACAGGGCGTCCAGCAGCGGGGCCGCCTCGTGGGCCTCGGCCACAATGCACGCGCCGCCGGGGTTGACCGCCGTCCTGGCCAGCGTGGAGGGATCATAACCCCATACCTGGAGGGAATCCAGCACCCCGGCCCCTATGGGGATGACGACGACGCCTTCCTCCAGCCGTTTCAGGGAAAAGGCCACAATATCCTGCTCCTGGGTCCGCAGCAGCAATCCTTCCAGCCGCGCCGCCTCCACCCGCGCCCCCGGCGTCAGGTAGGCGGCCAGCATGATCTCCTCCCGGAGCTCCCCGGCAAAGCGTTCCAGCTCCACCACCAGCTCCTGTTGCCCCTGGTCATTTTGCCGGGTGGAAGCCCGCAAGGACAGCGCGGCGCGGCCATCCAGAATTTGAAGCGCGATCTCCTGGGGGGCGCTTCCCCCCTCCGCGCTCAGGAGGCTGTTCCCATCCGGGGCGTAATAGCGGCATGCGTAGCCGATTTGAGCCGAAAGCAAAGCTCCGGAGGCGCTCGCCCCCTCCGCCGCCCCGGCAAAGGGATAATAAAGCACCGCGGCATCGATCTGCCCGGCCTGAAAGCCGCTTTCCACCACGGCTTCCCCCGTAGCCAGATTCACATACGTTACCTGGGCCCCTACGGAGCCGCTGTCCAGCACAGCCAGGGAGCCGGAGGTCGCCGCCTTCACCTCTCCCACAGGCCGGCCCGCTTCGTCCAGCCCTTGCACCAGCGCCCCATAGCCCTCCGAAACGCCGCTGAGGGCCACGCTTTCCACAGCCAGCGCCCCCTGGGGCTCCAGCCGCTGCCCCTGGCCGTCCAGCAGGGCGGCGGGCATCAGCGTCACCTTCAGCTCAGAGAGGGAAAGGGAGGTATTTTCAGCGATCACAGGGGAAAGGCTCACGGAGGAAAAATAGGTGTCCGTATCGGAATCCCGCTCCTGGGCAAGGGGCTGGGCGCTTAGAGTGCGGATTTCTGCCTGGCCCTGGGCATCGGGCACGGGCCGACTGACCACCCGAAGCTGCGTGATCTCCGCCGGGTCGCCAAAAAAGGTGGAAATGGAAAAAGGCTGGGGCTGCTGGTCCGGCAAGGTTCCCTGGCTGGAGCGCATCTGCACCAGCTGGTACTGGCCCACGGGCAACGCCTGCCGGGCAAGGTAGCGCCCTTCTTCATCCGTCACAAAGCTGGCCCGCATATTCCCTTGGGAATCCAGCACCATATATTCCGCCTGGGGCGCGGGAGCGCCGCTTCCCTCCAGGGTGTTTTCCAGGGTAAAGAGGCCCTGGGCGGCATAGGCCACGGCAGTCACCGGGTTGCCCTCTCCAGCCGCCAAGTCTGCCTGTACGCTGTCCCGGCAGATAAAGCCGGGGGAAAAGCCCTCCTGCACAGGGACCAGCCGCAGGCTTTGAATGGAGGGATCCTCTATCACCAAGGTATCGCTTTCCCCCGCCTCCCGCTGCTCCTGGGTGGGATTGGCGCGGACCATGCCCAGGGCCCGTCCCTCCAGGGTCTGCACTTCAAAAAGGCCGTTGATGGACAGGCTGCGCCAAGTGACCCCATCGTCCGTGGAGAGGCCCTTCAGGCTCACGGTCAGGGTGGTCTGCCCCCCTCCGGCCCAGGCGGCGCTTCCCAGCGCCAAGGAAAACAAAAGGCCCAGGCACAGGGCCAGGCTTATGAAAAACAGGCCGCCGCCGCGGCTCGCTTTTGGTTGACGCTTGGGGTTCTCGGTGAAGCTCATTCTTCCCTTCGCCTCCGCCATCAAAATCGCGCAATTTCTTGCATTCAAACGACTTTTATACTAATGCAACGGGGTAGGTTTGTCAATAAAGGGCAAGGATTTGTAAGGAAGGTTACGGAACACTCCGCCCTTTCGAAGCCGATTTTTGTTTGACTATCCCCTCTCGCATGGTATAATGGATGGCGAAAAAGGATCAGGCCCCTTTGGCCCCTCTTTTTCCTAACAATCATACCACAAGGAGGATTTGAGCATGGCAGAAGAAGCGAAAGTGGTGGTCGTAACAGACTCCTCCTGTGATTTAAGCGACGAACAGCTTTCCGCCTACGGCATCCGCATGGTTTCCCTACGGGTGACTTGCCAAAACGCCGAATACCGGGACCGGGTTGATATTGACCAGGAGTCGCTCTATGCGCTGCTGGAAAAAGAGCTCCCCAAAACCAGCCTCCCCCTGCCGGAGGATATCAACAAGCTCTATGACGAGTTGGAAGCCCAGGGCGTGACGGATGTGATCCATTTCAGCATCTCCTCGGGGTTGAGCGGTACCTGCCACATGGTGCGGATGCTGGCGGAGGATTACCAGGGCCGGATGAACATCCGGGTGGTGGACTCCATGACCCTGTCCACCGGCCTGGGGATGATGGTGCTGGCCGCCGCCAAGGCCCTCCGCAAGGGGGCCTCCATAGAGGAGGCCATTGAAAAAGCCCAGGAGGTGCGCAGCACCCAACTGGGCATGTTTGTGATCCGTACCTTGGAGTTTCTCCGCAAGGGGGGCCGCATCGGCCTGGTGGAAGGCATGGTGGGGAGCCTCTTGCAGATCAAGCCCGTCATCTTTGTCAACAAGGAAGGCGTGTATGAAACGCTGGCAAAGGCCCGGGGATATAAAAACGCGATAGAAACCATGGTGCAGGAGGCCCTGGCGCGCTTCGGCCAGGCCAGGCTCAGCCTTTCCGTGGTCCACGGCCATGCCCAGGAGGCGGCCATGGAGCTGCTGGAGAAGCTCAAGACCAAGCTCAACATCGTGGAGGCCTTTATCAGCCCGGTCAGCCCTGTCTTGGCCATCCACACCGGTCCTGGACTTCTGGGCATTGTGGCCAACAAGGTGGATCCGGCCTACACGGCTGAGGATACAGGGGCAGATCAGGACACGAAGGCTCGGGGGACCGCATAAGGCAGGGCTCCGGCCTGGTAAGATACATCTCCAGGGAAACCTCCAGCAGGGCGTTAAAGACGCAGTCCTGGGAGCAAACCGGCGGGGCGCACAGCCGCACGCAGGGCACGATCACCAGGCTATGCCGCCAGCAATCCGAAAGGGAACAGCTGGGGGAGAAGCAGGTGTCCACCTCCACCACGCTGCCGGCGGAGAAGAAACGGCCGCAGGCGTCCTTGATCTGACAGCATACCGGGATGCAGACCCTGAAGCACAACCGGCCGCGAGGCCCGTCATTTTCCAGCGGTGTCCACCAGGGAGCGGCGCCGCTTTGCTGTACCATGCACAGCGTAAAGGGCGCTTTGGCGCAGCAGGGGATGTCGGCCAAGGTCAGCTCGGCGCACAGATTCGGGAAGCATTTGCGTTCCGAGCAGATGATTTTGTTCAAGAGCACGCTCTGGCCCGGGCAACTCCTGGGGGGCCTGGGCGGTTTGGGGGGCCTGGGAACCTGGCAATCGCTTTGGGGTGGTCTGCATGGGCTGGATCCGGGGGGCGGTCCCGGCCGTGTCTGGCCGCAGGCCTGACAGCCACAGGGCTGATGTTGCATGATCATTCCTCCTTGTCGGACGGGATGGGTCGATTTGCGCATACGCGCAAAATCCCCATGGGGGACGGGTGGTCCAAACCATCCTATGCGAGGGAGGAGAAAGGGTGAGAAAGAGCCATGGCGCGGCGCGATGGGTTCCGCGCAAATCGACAGCATCTTCCCCGTGACAGGGCCCGCAAAATATAGTATACTGGCAGCGCTGTTTTCCATCTATCCATGAAAGGGACGATTCCATGAGCATCCTCATCGCGGCGCTTCTGGGGCTTATCCAAGGGCTGGCGGAATTTCTGCCCATTTCCTCCAGCGGTCATCTCAACCTGTTGCAAGCCCTCTTTGGCGTGGGTGGAGAGCATCAGCTGCTCTTTAACATTTTGCTCCACGTGGGCACGCTGGTGGCGGTGCTGGTGGTCTTTTGGAAGGAATGGTGGGACATGCTCCGCCATCCCATTCAAAACAAGACCTTGCTTCTGCTCTTCATCGCGTCCTTGCCCGCTTTGGCCGCGAAGCTGCTCCTCAGCGAACAGCTGGACTACTACGAAGTGCATAACGTGATCTTGGGCGCTTGCTTCCTGTTTACGGGATTGCTGCTGCTGCTCACCCAGTGGATGGGCAGGCGGCGGGAGAGCGTGCAAAAAGAAGATAAGCCCATCGGCATCTTCCAGGCCTTGTTCATGGGAGTGATGCAAGCCGTGGGCATGCTGCCGGGCATCAGCCGCAGCGGCTCCACCATCTTTGGCGGGGTGGCCGCCGGAGCGAGCCGGGAACGGGCGGCCAAGTTCAGCTTCATGATGAGCGCCCCTGCCATCGTGGCGGGCATGCTCTCCGAGGGTTATCAAGTGGTCAAGTCCGGCAGCCTTTCCGCCTCCGGGGACCTGCCCGCCATTGCCATTGGCATGGTGGTGGCCGCCCTGAGCGGCTATCTCTCCATCCGCTTCATGATGAAAATCATCTCCAAGGCGTCTTTGAACTGGTTTGCCCTGTATGTGATCGTGCTGGGCATTGTGGTGATCGCGCTCCAAATCACCGGGGTGCTGGCGGACGCGCCCCAGGCGCTGCCCCAGGCCGCCGCGCTGCTGCGTTCCATGGCCGGGTAACGCCCGGGAGAGGGCTGCCCGCCGTGACCCTGTTGCCCCTGTTAGGGTAAGGCCTCCTCTTCCCCAAGGGAAAAGCGCTTGTCAGCCCCGTGAAGCCACGGCCTCTGGCGGGCGTTTTTGTGCAAGGACCATGAGGAATTCCTCGGGGACAAGAACAGCGAAAATGCAGGACTAGTGTTTCCGTTTTGCATTTAACCGGTGTTTTGTTTGATTTCAATGAGCCAAATGAATCTCTCCGGTGCCCAAAATGCAATTTTTAAAAATAAATCCTTCCATCCCCCTTGACAATCCTCCTCCGGGAGCATATACTTGCTAGCGTACCAGCAAAGGCGCTGAGGGCATTGCCCCAAGCGCCTTTGCTGATTTGTTTTTGAGAAAGGATGACGAGCATGCAAGCAAGCTGCCCCGATGCTTACCGGTCCGCCCTCTCCCTCTACGACACCCAGACCGCCATCGGCTTCGTGAAGCGCACCTTTGAGGATCACCTCTCCAAGGCGCTGAATCTGAAGCGGGTGTCCGCTCCTTTGTTTGTGGAGCCCTGGACGGGGCTGAACGACGACCTGAACGGCGTGGAGCGCCCCGTGGAGTTTGAGGTGCGGATGACGGGCAAGAGGGCGCAGATCGTCCATTCCCTGGCCAAGTGGAAGCGGATGGCCTTGCACAAGTACGGCTTCCCCGTAGGGGAGGGCCTGTACACCGATATGAACGCCGTCCGCCGGGATGAGGAGATGGATTCCCTCCATTCCATCTACGTGGACCAATGGGATTGGGAAAAGGTCATCGACCGCCCCAGCCGCACCCTGGAGGCGTTGAAGGCCACCGCGCGGAGCATCGTGGACGCCATCTGCGATACCCAGGCGTTTTTGCAAAAGGCCTATCCCGTTCTCTCCCGCCAGCTCTCCCGGCAGGTGTCCTTTGTGACCACCCAGGAGTTGGAGGACCTGTACCCCTCTTTGACCCCCAAGGAGAGGGAAAACGCCTATTTGAAGGAGCACCCCACCGCCTTCATCATGCAAATCGGCGATTTGCTGAAATCCGGCGTGAAGCACGATGGCCGGGCCCCGGACTATGACGACTGGGGCTTGAACGGGGATATCGTCTTTTGGAATGGGCTGCTGGAAACCGCCTTTGAGGTATCCTCCATGGGCATCCGGGTGGACGGAGCCTCCCTGGACAGCCAGCTTGCCAAGGCGGGCTGCGACGCGCGGCGTTCCCTTCCCTTCCATCAGATGCTGCTCCAGGGAAAGCTGCCCCTGACCATGGGCGGCGGCATCGGCCAATCCCGGCTGTGCATGCTTTTGCTGGAAAAGGCCCATATCGGCGAGGTACAGGTTTCCATCTGGGACGAGGGCACGCTATCCGCCATGGAAAGCGCGGGCGTGACCCTATTGTAAGAGGAGGTAGAAAACATGAGCGGAATCGTTCCCACTTTATACGGCAGCATGGTATTCAATGAGGCTGTAATGCAAGCCCACCTGCCCAAGGAAACCTACCGCGCCCTGCGCAAAGCCATCCGGCAGGGCACCCACCTGGAGCTGGACGTAGCCAACGTGGTAGCCAGCGCCATGAAGGATTGGGCCCTGGAGAAGGGGGCCACCCACTTTACCCACTGGTTTCAGCCCATGACCGGCATTACCGCGGAAAAGCACGACAGCTTTTTGGCCCCGGCGGGGGACGGCAAGGTCATCATGGAGTTCTCGGGAAAGGAGCTGGTCCGGGGCGAGCCGGACGCCTCCAGCTTTCCTTCCGGGGGGCTGCGGGCCACCTTTGAGGCCCGGGGCTACACCGTGTGGGACACCACCTCCTACGCCTTTATCAAGGACGGAACGCTGTGCATCCCCACCGCCTTTTGCTCCTACGGGGGGGAGGCCCTGGACAAAAAGACCCCGCTGCTGCGCTCCATGGAGGCCATTGATTTCCAGGCCAAGCGGGTGCTAGCCCTGTTTGGCAACGCCGGCGTGAAACGGGTGGCAGCCACCGTGGGCCCCGAGCAGGAATACTTCCTGGTGGACAAAGCGGCCTATCTACAGCGGCCTGATTTGCTCTACACCGGGCGCACCCTTTTCGGAGCCAAGCCGCCCAAGGGCCAGGACCTGGAGGATCACTACTTCGGGGCCATCAAGCCCCGGGTGTCGGCCTTTATGAAAAACCTGGAGCAGGAGCTTTGGGCCCTGGGCATCCCCGCCAAGACCAAGCACAACGAGGTGGCCCCCGCCCAGCACGAGCTGGCCCCGGTGTTTGAAACCGTGAACATCGCCGCCGACCATAACCAGCTGACCATGGAAACCATGAAGGCCGTGGCCGACAAGCATGGACTGGTCTGCCTGCTCCACGAAAAGCCCTTTGCCGGGGTCAATGGCAGCGGCAAGCACAACAACTGGTCCCTGACCACGGACACAGGCGTAAACCTTTTGGAGCCCGGGGAGACGCCCCATGAAAACGCCCAGTTCCTCCTGTTTTTAACCGCCATCATCAAGGCCGTGGACGATTACCAGGACCTGCTGCGCATCAGCGTAGCCAGCGCTGGCAACGATCACCGCCTGGGCGCCAACGAAGCGCCCCCGGCCATCGTCTCCATCTTTCTGGGGGATGAGCTGACCGCTGTGCTCCACTCCCTGGAAACCGGCGAGGCCTACCACTCGGCGGACCGGAGCCAGATGGAGATCGGCGCAGCCTCCTTGCCCCACTTCCCCAAGGACACCACGGACCGGAACCGCACCTCCCCCTTTGCCTTTACCGGCAACAAGTTTGAGTTCCGCATGCTGGGCTCCGCCCTGTCCATCTCCGGCCCCAACATCGTCCTGAACACCATTGTGGCGGAGTCCCTGCGCCAGTTCGCGGATGTCCTCCAGGATGCCAAGGACTTCCGGGAGGCCGCGTCCCAGCTGGTCCGGGAGAATATCCGCTCCCACAAGCGCATTTTGTTCAACGGCGACAACTACACCCAGGAATGGGTGGAGGAAGCCGAAAGGCGCGGCCTGCTGAACTTGAAAACCACCCCGGAGGCGCTGCCCTATTTCATCGCGGAAAAAAACGTGGCGCTTTTTGAGCGGCACCACGTCTTCACCAAAGGCGAGATTCACTCCCGCTATGACATTTTGCTGGAAACCTACAGCAAGACCTTGCACATCGAGGCCTTGACCATGCTGGACCTGCTCCGGCGGGACATCCTCCCCGCCACCCAGGCCCATCAGCGGGAGCTGGCCGGGCTTGTGCGGCTCAAGCAGGAGGCCGGGCTGGAAGCGGACGTGGAAGGGGCTATGCTTCGCAAGCTCTCCGGGCTGTCGGACGCGCTGCACCGCCAATGCGCCGCCCTGGACAAAGCCTTGCTGGACGCCAAGGATCAGCCGGGCCACCTGGCCCTGGCGCAATACTACCGGGAAGCCGTCTTTGCCCTGATGGCGGAATGCCGCCTCGCCGCCGACGAATTGGAGACCTTCACCCCCCGGCAGTACTGGACGCTTCCCAGCTATGGACAGCTTCTCTACAGCGTAACTTAAACACAGGTTGGGGCCGGGCCGGATGGCCCGGCCTTCACCTTGCGCTTCACAAAGGCCATGATTTTCCTGGGCCAGTGCTGGCTCTCCAAATTCACCACACGAGCCTCCCGGTAGGCGGCCCCGGTTCCCTCCAGCCACACGTCCAGCAGCCGCTCGCCCACATAGCCGAACACCCGCCGGTCCTGAACGGAGTAGGCGCTGATGTCCAGCCGCCGCTCCAACTCCAGCAAAATATCGAACAGCCAGGCGCAGTACGCCTCCAACAGGGGCTTGCGCATCAAAAACATGTTGAAGCGGTGGCCGCTTCTGCGCTTCATCACCGTGTCCCAGGCGGGGAGGAAGTCCGGGTACCGCTCCCGCAAAATGGCCTTGGTCTGGTCCAGGTCCTCCTGATGGTGGGCGTGGACATATTGGGATTCGTTGGTTTCGATCCAGTAATGGCGCTTTTTGGGCAGCAGGATATCCGTCCGCGCCATCTGCTGCTTTGCCGCCTCGCTGCTGAAAATCCGCCCCCGCTTTGATCCCAGGGGGCCGCCCGCCGCAAAATAGCGGCGGTAGTGGCACAGCCCGTACACCTCCGCCTCCACGTTCTTCCACAGCCAATACAGGCCCGTAAGCTCGCAAAAGCCCGCGTTTTTTTCGCTGATGTTCTCGCCCTCATCGTCCCTTTCCCAGCCCAAAGAGGGCTTACCCGCCGCCCCCACCTGAACAGGCAGGTAAAGGGGATCCGAAGGCATCCAGTAGGGCTTGTGGGCGGCTACCAGGATCACCGTTTTCATCAGGCCCCCAGCTCCTTTCGGGCGGCGGCCAGGGCGCTGGCAATGACCTGATCCATGTCATAATAGCGGTATTCCCCCAGCCGCCCTCCGAAGATCACTCTACCCTCCCCCTGGGCCAGCTCCCGGTAGCGGGCGTACAGGCTGTTGTTAGCCTCGTCGTTGATGGGATAGTAGGGCTCCCCGCCCTGGGAGGCGTCCAGGCTGTATTCGTAGGTCACCACGGTCTTGGGCTGCGTTCCATAGGCGAAATGCTTATGCTCGATGACCCGGGTGTAGGGCGTTTCGGCGTCGGTGTAGTTCATCACCGCCACGCCCTGGTAGTTCTCCATATCCAGCAGTTGGGTATCAAAGCGGAGGGAACGGTATTGCAGCCGTCCCAGGGAATAGCCGAAATACTCGTCCACCCGGCCGGTAAAGACGGTTTTGCGGGCCAGGGCGTCCAGCTCCTCCCGGTTTGCGAAGTAATCCGTGTTCAGGCGGACCTGGCAGCCCTCCAGCATCCTTTCCACCAAGGCGGTGTAGCCCTCCTGGGGAATGCCCTGGTAGGGATCGCTGAAATAGTTGTTGTCAAAGGTGTAGCGCACAGGCAGGCGCTTGATGATAAAGGGGGGCAGCTGGGTGCAGGGGCGGCCCCATTGCTTCTGGGTATATCCCTTCACCAGGGCCTCGTACAGGTCCCGCCCGATGAGGCGGATGGCTTGCTCCTCCAGGTTTTGGGGCTCCGCCCCGGAGGAACCGGCCTGCTGCTGGGCGATTTTGGCCTGGGCTTCAGCTGGGGTTTTCACGCCCCACATCTGGTAGAAGGTATTCATGTTAAAGGGCAGGTTGAAAAGCCGCCCCTGGTAATTGGCGATGGGGCTGTTGGTATAGCGGTTGAAGGCGGTGAAGCGCTGCACATAGGCCCATACCTCCGGGTTGGAGGTATGGAAGATATGCGCGCCGTATTGATGCACCTGGATATCGGCCATGGCGGCGGTATAGACGTTTCCACCGATGTGGGGGCGTTTGTCGATGACCAGACAGCTCTTTCCGGCCTGGAGGGCCTCATGGGCAAAGGTGGCCCCATACAGGCCGCAACCGACAATCAGGTAATCGTACATGCATACACCTCATTTGCGTTTGGAAAAAGTATACCATAGCCTTGCAGGGACTTCAAGGCAGGCGGCAAAGGGCAGATGGAAAAGGACCGGCTGAGCCGGTCCCGCTCCCAAAAACACCCCCGCAAGCGGCTGCTTGCGGGGGGCTCAAGGGCACTCCTTACTCCTCGTCCTCTCCCTCCATCACATCGGGAAAGAACGGCTTGTCGCACTTGGGGCATACGGGGCTTTGATCAAAGTCGATGTCCGCGGCCTTCAGGCGCATGGGGTTGCCGCAATGGGGGCACTCAAAGGAAAGCTCCTCATTCTCCCCAAAGGCGGAATCCTCATCCTCCTCGTCATAGTCCTCGTACTCCTCGTCCTCGTCCCCAAAGAGCACCTCTTCCATATCGCTGAGATCCTCATCGATGGACTCCACGTACTCGTCCAGCTCGGCCATGCCGTTTTCCAGCTCCGCCAGCTTTTGCGCCATCTCATCCATGACGGACAGCATCTCCAGCATGAGCTTGCTCTCGTTCTGTTCCTTGGAAAGGTTCATGCCCTCGGCCAAGCCCCTCAGGTATGCCGTGCGGTCGGTCAGATTGCTCATAGGATCTCCTTTCGCGGCCCCCCGCTCCCCTGGGGAGGCTCTGCCTCCTATTGTATTGTTACTTGCAACGCTCCATGTATTCGCCGGAGCGGGTATCCACCCGGATGCGGTCCCCGGTGTTGATGAACAGGGGCACCTGCAGGCTGTATCCGGTCTCCAGCTTGGCGGGCTTGTAGGTGTTGCTGGCGGTGTCGCCCTTGAAGCCCGGCTCCGTGTCCAGAATTTCCAACTCCACAAAGTTGGGGGCTTCCACGCTGAAAGCGCTGTCTTTGAAGAACTTCACGGTGACGTTGGTGCCTTCCTTCACAAAGGGGATGGCGTCCTCCACCTGCTCCTTGTTTAAGGGAATCTGCTCGTAGGTCTCGGTATCCATGAAGTAGTACAGCCCGCTGTCCTCGTAGACGTACTGCATTTCCTTGGTTTCCACGATGGCGCGGGGCATCTTGTCCGTGGGGTTGAAGCTGCGCTCCACCACCGCGCCGGTCATGATGTTCTTGATCTTGGTGCGGACAAAGGCCGCGCCCTTGCCGGGCTTCACATGCTGGAAATCCACGATATTCCAAACGCCGCCATCCCACTCAATGGTAACTCCCTTACGAAAATCGCCTGCCGTAATCATTCGTTTTCCTCCGTTCGCAATTGATGAGATTTATAGGATGATCAAATCCCGCGTGGGGGTGGTCAAGGCGATGCATCCGTCCTTGGTGACGACCACGGTGTTTTCAATACGCACCCCGCCTATGCCCGGCAAATAGACGCCGGGCTCCACGGTCATGAGCTGCCCCTCCTGGAGAATGGCCTCGGACTGGGTATTGAAACGGGGGTTCTCATGGATCTCGATGCCCAGGCTGTGGCCCAGGCCATGGCCGAAACGGCCTTCATACCCCTGGCTGTTGATATAGTCCCGGGCTATCGCGTCCACCGCTTTGCAGGACTTGCCCGCCGCCACCGCCTCCTGGGCGAGCCTTTGGGCCTCCTGCACCACCTGGTAGACCCTTTTCATCTCCTGGCTGGGCTCTCCCAAGGCCACGGTGCGGGTCATATCCGCGCAGTAGCCGCCCGCCTTGGCGCCAAAGTCCAGGGTGATCATATCCCCCTTTTTCAGCTTGGCGTCGCTGGGCACCGCGTGAGGCAACGAGCCGTTGGCCCCCGCCGCCACGATGCTGGAAAAGGCGATCCCATCGGCCCCGTGGCTACGCATATCGTACTCCAGCAAGGCGGCCAGTTCCTTCTCCGTCATGCCCTCCTTGATCTGGGGCAGCAGGCGCTCAAAGGCCTCCCCGGTGATCTGGCAGGCCTTGCGGATCAGGGCCAGCTCGTCCTCGTCCTTGACCTGCCTGAGCTCCTCCAGGCAATCCCCCACAACGCACCATTCCGCCGCCGGGATGGCCTCCCTGTACTTGCCAAACTCCCGCACCGTCATGGTATCGTCCTCGTGAAAAACGGCCTCCACGCCCCACTGGGCGCAAAGCGCGGCCACCACGCCCTGGGGGGTGTTGTCCTTGTCGGTCATATGAACGTCAAAGCCGGGGGCCTGCTTTTCAGCCTGCTCCGTATAGCGGAAGTCCGTGATCAGCGCCCGTCCCTTGCCGGACACAAACAGGCAGCCCTCGCCGGTATACCCGGAGAGGTAAAAGATGTTGGCGGGATTGTGAATCAGCGCCGCCTGACGGTCCGTGGCCTTCAGCGCTTCCAAAAAGCGGTCCACTCGTTTCATCATCTGTCCATTCCCTCGCGAAGCCGATGGGGGCTTCTGAAAATTTCGTTCCATACCATCAAACAGTGTACCACAAACCCAATGCCCGCGCCACCTATTTTTCCCGTTTTCACGATATTTTTGCGGCCTTTCCCAAGGAATCCGTCAGTAGCCCAAGGGCTCCTCCACCAGCAGCACCCGCATCTCCCGCTCCTTGGGCGCCCGGTCCAGCACCAGGGTCATGCGGCACATGCTATCGGCGCAGTCCTTCCCCTCGCACAGGCCCGTGAGGGCGCAGCTGGTTTTCAGGCCCAGCCTGCGGGCATTTTGGGGGCAGGCCACCTTCTTGATCCTGGCGATGGCGGTGTTGATGCCCCCATCCACCACCTTGGAGTGGCTCACCACAAAGAACACCGTCTTGGGGCCAAAAGCCACCGCCGCCACCCGGTTGCCCGTGCCGTCCACCAGCACCATCTGTCCCTCCTTGGTGACGGCATTGACGGAGGTGAGGTACACGTCGGCCCCCATGGCGGACCTGCGGATCTGCGGTTGCTCCTGGGGCGGGGCTCCGGTGTGGCTGAACACGGCGTGCCCCCTGGCGGCCAGCTCCTGGAGCGCATTGGTGTCCCGAACGCTCACCGAGCCCCCCGCGCCCACCACCGCGCCCTGGGGAATATGGGCCAGGATGTATTGACAGGCGTCGCTGGCCGTGCGAAGCCGTACAACCTCAAATCCCCCCGCTTCCATCCCCTGGATGACTTTTTTCATGAGCTCTTCCATCATCATCGCTCCTTCTGTGCTTTGTATTCCACTGCCGGCAGCGCCGCGCCCTTTCCTTCCTCATAGGGCGCAAGCTGGATTTTCGAGGACTTTTGCAGCTTTTCCATGATCCGTCCAGCGTCCTCCCCGGCGGCCAGGACAGGCTGGAAATTGTTGCTCCCCGTTTCCCCGCTGACCCGGATGGGCCACAGGGCCAGCTCCATGCTTTGAAGCTCCCCTTGGGCAAAGGCAAGCTCCACCCGCAAAAGGCAAGCGTCCATGTCCCTGGGCCGGAAATTGCCCCCAAAGCTGCAATTCCCCAGGCTATAGAGCACCGGCACATCCCCCAGCATCTCCATGCCCTGGACCACGTGGGGATGATGCCCCACCACCAGCGCGGCCCCGGCTCCGGCGGCATAGGCCGCGGTCCCCCGCTGCCGGAGCGTGGGCTGCTGGGCATACTCCACGCCGCCATGCATGGAGTGGGCGATCCACTGGCAGCCCGCCTCCCGCAGCGCCTCCATCTGCCGCTCCAGGACCCGGCGCTTATCCTCCCCTAAGGCCACCAGGCTCCCGGTGAGGCCGATGCGCATGCCGCCCTTTTCCACCACAGTGACGGTGTCCTCCCCAAAGTAGGCCACCTGGGCCTTTTGAAGGGCCGCCATGGTATCCTCGTACCCCCGGCGGCCAAAGTCCATGGTGTGGTTGTTGGCCAAATTGACGCACTCCACGCTGCCCCGGGAAAGAATCTCCCCGTAGCCGGGGTCGCCGACGAAGTGAAAGCGCTTGCCTGGAACCGCGCCTTCCTTCTCCTGGGACAGCACCCCCTCCAGGTTCACCACGGTGCAGTCGTCCGTGGCAAAGAGCCCCCGGAGCTTGGCAAAGGGGTAGTCCATGCCCTTTTCCCGGACCACGCCGCCAAAGCCCCTGGAAGCGTTCACTGTGGAAGGAGTTCCGCCCAAGGTGCAATCCCCCGCGAAGGTCAAGGTGATGCGCACCTCCTGGGTATTCACTTGCATGGCCGTTTGAGAAAGCTCCTGGGGTATTTCCTCCGCGGAGAAGGTATAAATCTTCACGGCCTCGCCGGCCCGCGCCTCCATAGCGGGCAGCCCCGCCCAGCACAGCAGCCAAGCCAGCAAGCATACGCCCCAGCCCTTCATGCCATCACCCCGTGGCTTTAGTATAGCACAGGAGGAAACAACGCGCAAAGTGCAGCGGACCTTGCACGAAGTGGGGGTGCGTGTTTGTTTATGCAGCATAAAACTACTTTTCTGTTACTTTCTCCAATCTGCAGTTGTGCAATTCGATGAAGTTACCTGCACGAACATTTATACGTTCTTCCTGACCAAGTTGAAGATCGTATCTTTTTCCACTTTTCAGTAGTTTATCATTCCAGATTGTCGATATGATATAATATGCTCCTTTCGTATTGTCCGCAATAATGCTGTAATAGCCATCGGGGGGAAGGTCTATGTAAGCATCAACACCGGATAGGATTCGGCCTCCATGGAATTCTTCATGATTCAAAGTGTTTTCATAAAGAATGGGTGTCAATACTCCGTTTGCAGAAATGTCGATAGTCATATTTTGCGGGATATACAACGTAGTAAAGAGTGCAGAATCAGCGCTCAACTCATATAAGAGCTCATTGGCAGTACCATCCGAAACACGAATCGTTGCATTCCCAATTCCATTTGAGGCAGCACGATATAAGCCGGATTCTAAATCTGCACCTTCCTGATAAGTGCCTGAAAGGTATGTTTTGCTGTTTACTGCAAACAAATCCTTGAATAAGAGAATACTTGCGTGTTTCTTTCGGATAAACCCATCAAAGTTAGTTTTCTGGACTTGAATCAAGTCACCCGCATACCCAATTAACTTAAGCACTGATCCGTTGTCGAGTGGGTCGCCGCCTTGAGTTGTATCACAATCAAGCAACAATCCGATAAAACCATCATTTTCTATGTCGGGATCATTTAAGGAAAAGTTGACAAAAGCAAAACCAATTGGTGGAAGTGATGTAAAATAAACAGTTTGACGGAGCTTTGTGGAAGATGGAGAGATGGATAAGTGGGACGTTTGTATATAGCCCTCTCTACCGAGAACGATATAGCACCACTTTTCACCAAGCTCTAGGATTTTGACCTGGGCACCAGGATAAAAAAAGCCAACAATATTTTCATCACTTTCTTTTGGCGTGGTATAATAGTAACAGGGGCAATTCTCTTTTCCAACTACAGTTCCATAGTGGAATTCCTTTGCTGGTATTTCCTCATCGGCATTAGCAGAAACCGCAAATGGATTATCATAAGCTATACTTATCGACATATTCATGACCAGACATGCCGCTAATAAAATAACCAGCATCCTTTTTTTCATAGTTCATAATCTCCTGGTTTTTTATTTATATAGTAAGTAACGATTTTCCTTTATGTTTCCATGCAATCACTGGTACGGTTGAGACAATGTGGAAACCAAGGCAGAGCTAGATTTTGATAAATGAGTGATTTTCCTTAGATCTTCATTCTTTTTGTACTATGTCTTTACCCGCCTTTTTTCAAAATCAATTTACACTATTGTTATTCTACCAAATAAATATAGCGTATCATTAGACGCTATACGCAGCAGCGCGGTGACGGAAGCATGAGCGGATACGCCTGGGATTAAGTTGGTTACGCTTGAGGAAATAACGAGCATTATGCTCGAATCTGCTCTGCGCATGCAGCATAAACTTTTTACCAATATCGCGTTTGAGATTTTTGTTGAGATAGTCGTCGGGGTTGTATCCGGGGAGTAAGACGGCAAGAAGGCCCCCCAACAACCCCGTTTCCCCCGGGGTGGCCGGGACACGGAGGGAAGCGTGTGCCCTTGGCACCGCCAGTGAGCGTGGGCCCAGTGGGCCCTTTGCCGAAGGCGAAAGCGAACGAGAGGTGGGGTTTGAGGCGAGCAGCCGAACGGTAGTGAAGGCTGTGACGACCGAAAGGCCGGATCACAGCCCGAAGGGCTAGCGACCCGCAGTGGGAAGCTTTACGAGTGGCGGGCACGGTAGTGCCCGCCGCGACGATAAAGCTGAACCCAAGCCCCGGACCCCGATTGACGCACGCAAATCCCTTTTTACAAAATTGAAGCGGCTTAGAGAAGATAGTTGTCTTATATTTGAAACCTGTCCACAGAACCTGCAGCCGCCTTCTTGGTCCACAAAATAGCACGGTGTAGCCATAGCCAAAAGGCAGAAGGGGAGATAAACTGTCTCCGTCTTTCCTTATTTACTTAATTTACTATTGAAATGACTCTGCCATTGATAAGCGGGGCCAGCGCCTAGCGCCCCGGCCGCGTTACAGCCCGGCGCTGATCCGCTCCACGGCCTCCCGGGTCTTTTCCAGGGTATTGAAGGCGGTGAGGCGGAAGTACCCTTCCCCGCTGGGGCCGAAACCCGCGCCGGGGGTGCCCACCACGCCCACGCCCTTGAGGAGCTGGTCAAAGAAAGCCCAGCTGTCCATGCCCTGGGGGGTTTTCATCCAGACGTAGGGGGCGTCCACTCCCCCAAAGACGGTATACCCGGCCTTGGCCAGGCCCTCCCGGATGATGGTGGCATTGTTCATGTAATAGCGGACATTCTCAATGCATTGGGCCCAGCCCTGAGGGCTGTATACGGCGGCGGCGGCCCGCTGCACCGGATAGCTGACCCCGTTGAACTTGGTGCCCATGCGCCGCTTCCACAGGGTGTTAAGCTCCAGGGGCTGCCCGCCGGCCCCCCGTGCCTTTACCTGATGGGGGATCACCGTCCAGGCGCAGCGGGTGCCGGTGAAGCCCGCGGTTTTGCTGAAGCTGCAGCACTCAATGGCCACCTCCTTGGCCCCCTCCACCTCGTAAATGCTGTGGGGCGCGTCCGAGGAAATATAAGCCTTGTACGCCGCGTCATAAATAATCAGGCTATGGTTCTCCCGGGCATACTCCACAAAGACCTTGAGCTGTTCCTTGGTCAAGGTGGTGCCTGTGGGGTTGTTGGGGTAGCACAGGTAGATCACGTCCACGCGCTCCCGGGGCAAAGGCGGCACAAAGCCGTTCTCCGCGTTGCAAGGCAGGTAGCACAGCTTCTCCCAGCGGCCATCCGCGTAATGCCCCAGGCGTCCGGCCATGGCGTTGCTGTCCACATACACCGGGTAGACCGGATCGGTGACGGCGATGGCGGCGTCGGCGCTGAAAAGCTCCTGCAGGTTCGCCACGTCGCTTTTGGCTCCATCGGAAATAAACACCTCGTCAAAGGCCAGCTCCACGCCCCGGGCCTTGTAGTCCTTTTCCAAAATGGCGTTCACCAGAAAGTCATAGCCGAAATCCGGGCCGTAGCCCCGGAAGGTTTCGGCGCGGCCCATCTCCTCCACGGCCTCGCCCATGGCCTGGACCACGGCGGGGGCCAAAGGCCGGGTCACGTCGCCGATGCCCAGGCGAACCAGGCTCGCGTTTGGGTTCTCAGCGGAATACTCCTTGGCCCTCTTGGCGATCTCCGCGAATAGGTAGCTGCCGGGAAGGCGTTCAAAATAGGGGTTGGCCTTGATCATGAAATTCCTCCTTCAGGCTTGTAGCCATTGCCCGTCATAGACAAAGGTGGCGGGGCCGGTCATGAATACATGGTTCGTCGCTTCGTCCCACTGGATTTGAAGGGCGCCCCCAGGCAGCGTGATCTCCGCCTTGCGGTCCGTTACCCCGTTCAGCACGCAGGCCACCAGGGTGGCGCAGGCCCCCGTGCCGCAGGCCAGGGTCTCCCCTGTGCCCCGCTCCCATACCCGCGCGGTCACATGCCCCCGGTCCCGGACCTGGGCGAACTCGATGTTGGCCCTTTGGGGAAAGGCCGGGTCCTTTTCCAGCAGCGGCCCGGCGGTAGTCACCGGGGCGGCGGATACGTCCGGCACAAAGGTCACGGCGTGGGGATTGCCCACGTTCACCAGCGTCACGGGGAAGGTCTGCCCCAGGGCCGTAAGGGGATGGGCCACCACAGGGTCCCCGGACAGCGTGCTGGGGATCCGGCCGCCTTCCAGCACCGGCTCCCCCATGTCCACCCGCACGCTGTCCACCAGGCCGTCCTTCAGGTAACACACCAATTCCTTGATCTGGCCGCCGGACTCCACGGTGAACTCCGTCTTGTCCGTGAGGCCCCGGTCATAGCAGTACTTGGCTACGCAACGGATGCCGTTGCCGCACATCCCGCTTTCGCTGCCGTCGCTGTTGAACATGCGCATCCGGAAATCCGCCACGTCGCTGGGAAGGATCAGAATCAACCCGTCCGAGCCGCAGCCGAAGTGGTAGCGGCTCATGCGCACGCTCAGGGCCGCGGGGTCCTCCACCTTCTCTTCAAAGCCGTTGATATAGATGTAGTCGTTGCCGATGCCTTCCATCTTGGTAAAGCGCACAAAGTCCCCTTCTTTCCGAAAAAAGGATGGGCATAGTATACCAAAAAAAGGAGGGGTTTACCAGAAGAATGCGGCGGGGGGCCCCAAAGGCGGAAGAACCGCGGCGTCCAGGGCGCAAAAAGAATCCGCCAGGCCGTGGATTGACATCCCCTGCCCCCTGCTTTATACTGATTTTGGAATGAAGTACCGGTAGCATAACCGCCCGTTTGAAAGCGGACGCAATAACACAGGCCCTTAAGCAGAGGAGTCCGGCGTGAGGCGAAGCGTAAGCGCGTAGCGTCCCCGCTTTTCATGCCGGGGCAAAGGAGGCGCCCCTGGTGGAGGAACAGGCCATTCTCAAAACGCCGCTGTATGACAAGCATGTGGAGCATGGGGGGAAAATGGTGCCCTTCGCGGGGTACCTCCTTCCGGTGCAGTATCCGGCGGGGGTCATTGCGGAGCACAAGGCCGTGCGGGAGGGCGTAGGCCTGTTTGATGTGAGCCACATGGGGGAGGTGGCCTTTGAGGGCAAGGACGCCCTTGCCAACCTCCAGAACCTTCTGTGCAACGATTTTGCCAGCCTTGCCATAGGCCGGGTGCGCTACAGCCCCATGCTCAATCCCCAGGGGGGCGTGGTGGACGACGTGCTGGTGTACCGCCTGGCGGAGGAATCCTACTGGGTGGTGGTGAACGCCGCCAACCGCCATAAGGACGTGGCCCACATGCTGGCCCACCAATTTGGCGAGGTTGCCATTACCGATGTGTCCGACCAGTATTGCCAGCTGGCGCTGCAAGGGCCCAAGGCCCAGGCCGTGCTCCAGGCCCTGGTTCCCCCGGAGTCCATCCCCCAGAAGTATTACAGCTTTTTATCTCAGGTCCAGGTGGCCGGGGTGACTTGCCTCCTCAGCCGTACGGGCTACACCGGGGAGGACGGCTTTGAACTGTACGCCCAAGCCGGGGACGCGGAAAAGCTTTTTGACGGGCTGCTGGAGGCGGGCAAGCCCTTTGGGCTCCAGCTCTGCGGGCTGGGCAGCCGGGATACGCTGCGCATGGAAGCCGCCATGCCCCTGTACGGCCACGAGATGGACGATACCGTCTCCCCCTTGGAAACGGGGCTGGGCCACTTTGTGAAGCTGGAAAAGCCGGACTTCATCGGCAAGGCGGCCCTGCTGGCCGCCGGGGAGCCGGGGCGCGCCCGGATCGGCCTGAAAATCACGGGCCGGGGCATCGCCCGGGAGCACTACCCTGTGCTTTACCAGGACCGGCAGGTGGGCCTCACCACCAGCGGTACCTTCATCCCCACCTTGGACGCTCCCGTAGCCATGGCTTTGGTGGAAAGCCAGTACCAGAGCGTGGGCGCCAAGCTGGCCGTGGACATTCGTGGAAAAGCGGTGGAGGCCGAGGTTGTGCCTTTGCCCTTTTACAGCCGGAAAAAGCAGTAGAAAATCCAAGGAGGGAATCCCATGGAAATCAAGAAGGACCGCCTGTATACCGAAAGCCATGAATGGGTGCTCTTTGAAGACGATACCACCGCTACCGTGGGCCTGAGCGACTATGCCCAAAGCGAGCTGGGAGACCTGGTGTTTGTGAACCTGCCCCAGGCGGGGGATCAGGCTGTGAAGGGCGAAGCCTTTGCGGACGTGGAAAGCGTAAAGGCCGTCAGCGACGTGTTCAGCCCTGTGAGCGGCGTTGTGGACGCTGTGAACGAAGAGCTGCTGGACGCCCCGGAGAAGATCAACCAGGCGCCTTACGAGGCCTGGCTTTGCCGGGTGAAGGAGATCCCGGACAAGGAGGGCCTCATGACCGCCGAGGCCTACGAGGCCTTTGTAGCCGGGCTGTAAGCGCCCGGGGGCTTCGCCCCGGGAGAATGCCGCCCAAAGCCATACAAAGGAGGGAACGCCGTGGGCCATTACCTGCCCCACACCGATTGTGAACGAGAGGCCATGCTGGCCTCTTTGGGACTCCAGGACACCAAGGAGCTCTTTTCGGACATCCCCCGGAGCGTGCTGCTGGACGGGCCCGTAGCCCTGGAGCCGGGCCTGAGCCAGATGGAAGTCCTGGCCGCCATGAAGGCGCTGGCCGCCCAAAACAAAAGCTACCGCCTGACCCTCCGGGGCGCGGGCTGCTACGATCATTTCATCCCTCCCGTGGTGAGCCGGGTGGCCGCCAAGGAGGAGTTCGTCACCGCCTATACCCCCTACCAGGCGGAGATGTCCCAGGGGATTTTGCAGTCCATCTTTGAGTTCCAAAGCCTGATGTGCGAAATCACCCAGATGGACGTGAGCAACGCCTCCATGTATGACGGCGCTTCCGCCGCCGCCGAGGCCGCCGTGATGTGCCGGGAGCGCAAGCGCCGGGTCACCTTGGTCAGCGCCGCCGTTCACCCCGACACTTTGGCTGCGGTGCAGACCTATTGCTATGGCACCGGGGACGAGGTGCGGGTGGTGCCCGTCCAGGACGGCCGCACCGACAGCGAAGCCCTGAAAGGCATGTTCACCCAGGACGCGGCCTGCCTCCTGGTGCAGCAGCCCAACTTCTACGGCCTGCTGGAGGACGTCCAGGGCCTGTTCGCCCAGGCCAAAGAAGCCGGGGTGAAGGCCGTGCTCAGCGCCAACCCCATGACCCTGGCCCTGCTGCCGGGGGGCAAGGAGCTGGGGGCGGACGTGGTGTGCGGAGACGCCCAGCCCTTTGGCCTGCCCATGGCCTTTGGCGGCCCCAGCCTGGGTTTCCTCACCACCACCAACGCCATGATGCGCCGGCTTCCCGGCCGCATTGTGGGCCAGACCACGGACAGCGAAGGCCACCGGGCCTTTGTGCTGACCTTGCAAGCCCGGGAGCAGCACATCCGCCGGGAGAAGGCCTCCAGCAACATCTGCACCAACCAGGCCCACTGCGCCCTGACCGCCGGGGTCTACCTGACCTCCCTGGGCCCGAAGGGCCTTACCGCCGTGGCGGAAAGCTGCCTGTCCAAGGCCCACTATCTGGCGGAGGCCCTCTGCCGGATTCCCGGCGTGAAGCTGCGCTATGGCGGGCCCTTCTTCCATGAATTTGTCACGGCCTTGCCCGTGCCCGCCGAAAAGGTGGAGGCCGCCCTGGAGGAAAAGGGCGTGCTCTGCGGCCTGCCCCTGCCTGGGGATGACATGCTCTGGTGCGTCACCGAAAAGGCCTCCAAGGCCGATCTGGACGCTGTGGCGGCCTGGGTGAAGGAGGTGTGCCAAGGATGACGGAAGCGGTTTTGCTGAACTATGAAAAAAGCGTGCCTGGACGTTGCACCCAGGTGATCCCTCCCTTGGACGTGCCCGGATATGCGCTGCCGGAAGGCTTTCGCCGCAAGACCCCGCCGGCTCTGCCGGAGCTGGGCGAGGTGGACGTGGCCCGGCACTATACGGCCCTGGCCCAACGGGCCCACGGGGTGAACAACGGCTTCTATCCCCTGGGCAGCTGCACCATGAAGTACAACCCCGCCCTCCACGAGCAGGCGGCCTCCCTGCCGGGCTTTGCGGAGGCCCATCCCCTGGCCCCGGCCCACGGGGTGCGGGGCTGCCAGGCGGTGATGGAGGAGCTGGCCCAGGGCCTGTGCCAGGTCACAGGCATGGACGCCTTCAGCCTCCAGCCCGCCGCGGGCGCCCACGGGGAATTCCTGGGCATGCTGTGCATCAAGGCCTACCATGAGGCCCGGGGCGACGCCAAGCGCACCAAGATGCTGGTGCCGGACAGCGCCCATGGCACCAACCCGGCCAGCGCGGCCATGGCGGGCTATACCGTGGTGAACGTTCCCAGCCGGGAGGACGGCTGCGTGGACATGGAGGTGCTGAAAAGCCTGCTCTCCGACGAAATCGCGGGGATCATGCTCACCAACCCCAACACCTTGGGCCTGTTTGAGAAGAACATTCTGGAGATCGCGGACCTGGTTCACGGGGCCGGCGGGCTGCTGTATTACGACGGCGCCAACCTCAACGCCATTTTGGGCGTAGCCCGGCCCGGGGACATGGGCTTTGACGTGACCCACCTGAATCTGCACAAGACCTTTTCCACCCCCCACGGCGGCGGCGGCCCCGGCAGCGGCCCTGTGGGCGTGAAGGCGGCTTTGGCCCCCTACCTTCCGGGCGTAGCCAGCGCGGGCAAGCCCGGAAAGCTCCAGATGAAGAGCTTCTACGGCAACTTCGCCATCATGGTCCGAGCGCTGTGCTACCTCAAAACCCTGGGCTGCGACAACCTGCGCTGCGTAGGGGAATTTGCCGTGCTCAACGCCAACTACCTGCTGCGCCTCCTTACGGACATCGGCTATACCCCCGCCATGAAAGGGCGGTGCATGCACGAGTTCGTGCTGTCCCTCCAGGACATCAAGGATCAGTATGGGGTCAGCGCTTTGGATGTAGCCAAGGCCCTCATCGACCACGGCATCCATCCCCCCACCATGTACTTCCCCCTGATCGTCCATGAGGCGCTGATGTTTGAGCCCACGGAAACCGAAAGCAAGGACACCCTGGATTGTGCGGCGCAGGTGATGCGAACGATCCTTGAGGAGCTGAAAAAGGATCCGGAAAGCATGCGCCACACCCCGCACCACGCCGTCATCGGCAGGCCCGATGAAGTGGCCGCCGCCCGCAACCCCGTGTTGCGTTACTCCCCCCAGGACTCATGATGGTGCAACATGATCAAACGCACAGCCTGCCTGATCGCACGGGGCGCGAACCCCTATCATAACCTTGCTGTGGAAAAGCACCTCATGGACACCTTGCCCGAGGACACGGCCATTTTGTATCTGTGGCAAAATCAGCATACCATCGTGATTGGCCGCAACCAAAACCCGTGGTATGAGTGCAAGGTGGAGGAGTTTTTAGCCTCCGGCGGTTCCATCGCCCGCCGCCTCTCCGGCGGCGGCGCGGTGTATCATGACTTGGGCAATTTGAACTTTACCTTCATCGTGCCCAAGAGCGAGTTTGACATCCCCAGGCAGCTCTCCGTGGTGGCCCTGGCGGTGAGCTCCTTTGGCCTTCACCCGGAGCCCAGCGGCCGCAACGACCTGCACATCGGCGGCCGCAAGTTCAGCGGCAACGCCTTTTACAAGGCGGGCAGCAGCGCGTACCACCATGGCACCCTTTTGGTGGACTGCAAGCTGGAGGTCATGGCGCGCTACCTCAGCGTGGACGAAAAAAAGCTGAGGCAGCACAGCGTCGCCAGCGTGCCCGCCCGGGTGGTGAACCTGGCCTCCCTCTCCCCGGATATGACCGTTCGGGACATGCAAGAGGCGATGTTCTTCGCCTTTGCCAGGGTATACAAGAAGGAGCCCGTCCTGCTGGACGAGTGCATGCTGGACGGACCCAGCCTCCAGAAAATCGCCGCCCAGTTCGCGGATGAAAACTGGATTTATCCCGCCGCCTTGCCCTACGGCTTCACGGTGAGCGAGCGCTTCCCCTGGGGCGGCATCACGGTCAAATTACAGGTGGAGGGCGGCATCATCCGGGCCGCCAAAATCTTCACCGACGCCATGGAGGCCAGCCTCTTCACCCGCATCGAGCAGGCCTTGCCCGGCTCCCCCTACCTGATCTCCGCCATCAACAGCCGTTTCAGCCAGAAGCTGGAAATGCTCACAGACCCCGCGCTGCTTCAGATGGCGGGGGATGTGTGCGCGCTGATCTGCGGGAGGATGAAGGCCATTGACCGGGGCCATGAAAGCTGAGGACGGGGCGGTCCCATCAGCCTGTCCAAAGAAATGAGGAATCGTCATGGGGTATGATTTGATCATCATCGGAGGCGGCCCCGGTGGCTACGGCGCCGCCCTTTGCGCGGCCAAGCGCGGCATGCGGGTGGCTTTGGTGGAAAAGGACCGGCTGGGAGGCACCTGTCTGCAGCGGGGCTGCGTGCCCACCAAGGCGTACCTCCATGACGTCCAGCGGGCCCACGAGGCCCTGGCCTTTGCCCCGGAGGCGGTGAGCGCCTTTGACCGCCGGGCCATGTGGCAACGAAAGAACGAAGTGGTGGACCAGTTGACGGCGGGCCTTCATCAGCTGATGAAAGCCGGTAAAATCGACGTGTTCAGCGGCACAGGCACGGTGCTCAGCGCCGCCGCGCCCTTTGCCGTCCAAGTCGCCGGGGAGGGAGCGCCCCAGGCCCTTTCCGCCGGGCGGGTGCTGCTGGCTACCGGGAGCAAACCGGCCCGGCTGCCCTTGCCCGGCTGCGACGACCCGGCGGTCTGGACCAGCGACGATCTGTTAGGCGAGGCCGGAGCGGAGGCTTTTGCCTCCTTGGCCATTGTGGGCGGCGGCGTCATCGGCGTGGAAATGGCGTTCCTTTACGCCAGGCTGGGAGTCCGGGTCACAGTGGTGGAGGCGGAAAAAAGCTGCTTGCCCATGATGGACCGGGAGCTGGGCCGAAGCGCGGAGGCCTTGCTGAAATCCATGGGCGCTGCGCTGCTCACGGACGCCAAGCTGCAAGGCATCGCCAAAAGGGACGGCGGCTTCGCCCTGGAAGTGGAGAAGAACGGGCTCCAAAGCATTGCCTGCGACCGGGTGCTGCTGGCTACCGGGCGGCGGCCCATGACCGAGGGCCTGTTTGCCCCTGGCCTGGAGCCGGAGCGGAACAAAAGCGCCCTGAAGGTGAATGAACATTTTGAAACCAGCCTTCCCGGGGTCTACGCCATTGGCGACGTGAACGGGATCTTTCCCCTGGCCCACGCCGCCCATGCCCAGGGCTTGGCGGCGGTGAGCCATATGCTGGGCCTGAAGCCCCCGGTGTCCACCGATTGGGTTCCCAACTGCGTCTACACCACCCCGGAGATCGCCTCCGTGGGGCTGACCCAGGAGGAGGCCAAGGAGCGGGGCCTGGAGGTGGTGGTGGGCAAGGCGCTGACCACCCAAAACGCCCGCAGCCTCATCGAGGGGCTGGGCCGGGGCTTTATCAAGCTGGTGGCGGAAAAGCAAACCCAGCGGCTTGTGGGGGCCCAGCTCTTTTGCGGCAGGGCCACGGACCTGTTGGGGGAGCTGACCTTGGCGATGGAGCGGGGCTTGACCCTGGAGGATTTGCTGCGGCCCATGAGGGGCCATCCCACCTTTTACGAAGCGGTAACAGACGCGGCGGAGGCGGCCTTGAAGTAGGGCCGCCGGGCGTGGACCGGAGGGCATCCATGGGCAGAACGGTGATCATCGGCGCGGGGGCGGCGGGCATGGCCGCGGCCATTTCGGCCGCCAGGCAGGGCCAGAGCGTCACGGTGCTGGAGCGAAATGAAAAGACGTTGAAAAAGCTGGGGGTAACGGGGAACGGCCGGGGCAACCTGCTCAACGCCGGGCCCCCTCTTTATTATGGAGGCGCGGACTTCGCCGCCCAGGTGCTAAAGCGGATTCCCTATTCCGCGCTGGCGGCGTTTTGGGAGGAAGTGGGCGTTCCCCTGCGCTTGGAGGAAAACCGGGTATATCCCGCGGCCCTCCAGGCCGCCGTAGCGGTGGACGCCCTCCGCCTGGAAGCCCGGCGGCTGGGGGCCCAGGTCTGCGCCCGTACCCGGGTTTTAGGCCTGACCCTCCGGGAGGACGCCTTCTGGCTGGAGGCGGAGGAGGGAATCCCCGCCGCGGCCAAGGGCCGAAAGCCCCCCATGCAGGAGGTGCTCCGGCGCAAATACAGGGCGGACAGGGTCATCGTGGCGGCGGGCGGCGCGGCGGCCCCAGCCCATGGCACGGACGGAAGCGCCTACGGGCTGCTCACCGCCTTTGGGCACCATCTCACGCCCCTCAGGCCTGCCCTGTGCGCTTTGCTCACAGAAAAAAAGCCCATTCAGGGGCTGTTCGGCCAGCGGGTGCGGGCAAAGCTCTCCTTGCGCGCCAAGGAGGGGGACCTGCTCCATGAAACCCGGGGGGAGGCGCTGTTCACCCAGGACGGGGTCAGCGGCATCGCGGCCATGCAGCTGGCCCGGTGGGTAGCGCCGGGTTGCATCCTCCATATGGACCTGCGGGACGAGCTGAACCGCGCGGACATAAGCCTGGGGGAACTGCGGGGCTTTCTGCAGGCCCTGTGCCGCCGCCGCGAGGAGCTGCCCCTTCACGAGCTGCTCACTGGCATGCTGATGCCCCAGGTCTCCCGGGCCGTGCTGGCGGCGGCGGGCTATCCGGACGGCAACCGCCTGATTCGATCGCTCCCCGGCAAAGCCCTGGACGCCATCGCCCAAGCGCTGATGGACTTCCCCTTGGCCGTGGAGGGCTTCCGCGGCTTTGACAGCGCCCAGGTTACCGCCGGGGGCGTGTGTACGGAGGAATTCGATCCCTCCACCATGGAAAGCCGCCTGCAAAAGGGCCTGTATGCCGCCGGGGAAATCCTGGACGTGGACGGGGACTGCGGCGGATTCAACCTGATGTTTGCCTTCGCCAGCGGATTGTTGGCGGGCGGGGGCTTCTAGGATTCCAGGGAACCCCGATACGCCAGGTTCCAATGGAAGGATCAAGCGCGCAAAGGAGGCTTCCATGAAAACCCTCTCCCCGGCCCGGGCGTTTGGGAAAAAGGCGGCGTATCCGCTGCTTCTCATCACTCTGCTTTGCTTTGGGGCCTTCCTGTTGTTTTTTCAGCTCCCGGAACGGGGGATCATCGCCTATGATGAGGCCCGCCATGGGGTGAACGCCTATGAAATGATGCGCAGGGAGGATTGGCTGGTTCCCACCTACCAGGGAGAGGTGGACTCCTGGAACCTGAAGCCGCCTATCTGCTTGTGCTGGAAAACGAAGCGGACATCCGGGTAAAAAACGGGGAGTGAACCGGGTTGTTCTCCCAAAGCCCCCGCAAAGCGGCGGCCTGCCCTCTTCCTTCATATCATTCATGGATGGAATGCCCTTCACGCCTATCCTTTCCTTGCCTGGGAAAGCGCCCCATGAGGGAGTGGGGGAAGGCCTTATAGAAGGGCAAAGGTTGATGAAATGCCGCAAAGCGGCAATGCTATTCCCCGGGGCCATCACGCCGGGGAATGGCATGGGAACGCAGCGCCTCCGTCCGCATTTCCCCCTTTTGCAAAAGACGGCTGCCGCGGTCCAAATCCTTTTGTTTTTCCCCTTGCGCAATCCCGGCGTTTGTGCTATAATTCCACGGATTACGCACCTTTGTCGATTGGGCGATTGTTCCAGAACCCTACGGGTTGTGGTGTCCGACCTGAGACGACGCAAAGGGTGGGAAAAACAAGGAGGAACCCCTAATGGCAGTTATTTCCATGAAACAGCTCCTGGAAGCGGGCGTGCATTTCGGCCACCAGACCCGCCGCTGGAACCCCAAAATGGCCCAGTACATCTTCACCGAACGCAACGGCATCTACATCATCGATCTGCAAAAGACCGTGCGCAAGGTGGATGAAGCCTACAGCTTCGTTCGGGACGTGGCGATGGAAGGCAAGTCCATCCTCTTCGTGGGCACCAAGAAGCAGGCCCAGGAATCTATCGCTACCGAAGCCTCCCGTTGCAACATGTATTTTGTGAACAACCGCTGGTTGGGCGGCATGCTGACCAACTTCCGCACCATCCGCACCCGGGTGGACCGCCTCAACCAGATCGATAAGATGGAGCAGTCCGGCCAGTTTGACCTGCTGCCCAAGAAGGAAGTCATCAAGCTCCAGCACGAGCGGGAAAAGCTGGAGGCCAACCTGGGCGGCATCCGGGAAATGAAGAAGCTCCCCGGCGCGCTGTTCGTGGTGGATCCGCGCAAAGAACACATCGCCGTGGCGGAAGCCCGCGCACTGGGCATCCCCATCGTGGGCATCGTGGACACCAACTGCGATCCCGATGAAATCGACTATGTGATCCCCGGCAACGACGACGCCATCCGCGCGGTGAAGCTCATCGCCGGCAAGCTGGCGGACGCCGTGCTGGAAGGCCGCCAGGGCGAACAGGATGCCCCGGAGGCCGGGGAAGCCGAAGCTGAAAAGGCCGCGGACGCCGAATAAGGCGAAGGATCGTTACAATCCGGGAGGGCCCCGCCCTCCCGGTTCCTCAGGATGCGGAGGCGGAGGCGCGCCTCCCAAGTAGGTAAGGAGAGATCGAAAGATGGCAGATATTACTTCCCAAATGGTCAAAGAGCTGCGGGAGATGACCCAGGCCGGCATGATGGACTGCAAGAAGGCTTTGATGGAGGCCCAGGGCGAGATGGAGAAGGCCGTGGAATGGCTCCGGGAAAAGGGCCTGGCCGCCGCCGCCAAGAAGGCCGGGCGCATCGCCGCCGAGGGCCTGGTAGCCAGCTATGTCAATGAGGACGCCACTGTGGGCGTGCTGGTGGAAGTCAACTGCGAGACCGACTTCGTCGCCAAGACCGACAACTTCATGGCCTTTTGCAAGGACGTGGCCATGCACATCGCCAAGGCCTCTCCCGCGGATGTGGACGCGCTGTTGGGCCAGCAATTTATCAATGACCCCTCCAAGACCATCACGGACTTGGTCAGCGACGCTACCGTAGCCATCGGCGAGAAGATCAGCATCCGCCGCTTTGTCCGCTATGAGACCCAAAGCGGCGTGGTGGAGAGCTACATCCACCTGGGCGGCAAGATCGGCGTACTGCTTGAGGTCGCCAATGACAACGCCTCCACCCGGAGCCTGGATGCCTTCAAGGTCTACTACCACGACATCGCCCTCCAAATCGCCGCCGCCAAGCCCACCGTGGTTTGCAAGGCCGAGGTGCCCACCGCCGATTTGGACAAGGAGCGGGAGATTCTCCGGGCCCAGGCCCTGAACGAGGGCAAGCCCGAGAAGATCGTGGACCGGATGGTGGAAGGCCGCATCGAGAAGTATTACAAGGAAGTGTGCCTGCTGGAGCAGCCCTTTGTCAAGGACGGGGACAAGGCCATCAGCCAGCTCACCGCCGAGGTGTCCAAGGAGATCGGCGCGAAGATCGAAATCGTGCGCTTTACCCGCTATGAGCGGGGCGAGGGCATCGAGAAGCGCCAGGATAACTTCGCGGAGGAGATCGCGGCGCAGACTGCCAAGAAGTAAGCTCTCCATGAGCCCCAGGCACGCAAGCAGCGCTTGCGTGCCATTTTTCACAAGAGGAGTGAGCCTATGTCAAGCCCTTACCGCCGCGTGATCATCAAGCTCAGTGGGGAGGCCCTGGGCGTGGATGGCAAGCTGTTCTGCCATGAGAAGTTTGAGCAGGTGGCCCGCATCCTGGCCCAGGTGCAGCGATTGGGCATCCAAACCGCCGTGGTCATCGGCGGCGGCAATGTCTGGCGGGGACGCCGGGGGGATTCCCTGCGGATGGGCACCGTGGCCGCGGACCAGATGGGTATGCTGGGCACCTTGCAAAACAGCCTGTACATGCGGGATACTTTGGCCCATCAGGGCGCCAAAGCCCTGGTAATGAGCGGGGTGGACATCCCCCGCTTCGCGGAAAGCTACAACACCGTGGCCGCCCTGCGGTACCTGGAGAACGGGGAAATCCTGCTGCTGGCCTGCGGCCTGGGCAACCCTTGTTTTTCCACGGACAGCGCTGTGGTGCTCAGGGCCATTGAGCTGGAATGCGACGCCATCCTCATGGCCAAGAACGTGGACGGGGTATACACCGCCGATCCCAACCTTCATCCCGAGGCCCGCCTCCTGCCGGAGCTGACCTATGCCCAGGCTGCCGAGGAGGACCTGAAGGTCATGGACGCCGCCGCCTTTATCATGCTCCGGGACAATGCCGTGCCTTCGGTGCGGGTGTTCGGGCTGGAGCCCCCCGACAATATTCTGGAGGTGCTCTCCGGGGATTCCATGGGCACGTTCCTGCACCCCTAGGAATTTCATCTTTTGAGGAAGGGAAGGTCCTTCCTCCCATTATCATTGCTTGCATGCCCGGTCTTAGGACCGGGCGAAAGGATTTTCATGCAATTCGTAAAGCGCCTTTTCGCGCCCAGGGATTTGACCCTGGGCAGCCCCGCCAGGGGCATTCTTCTGTTTGCCATTCCCCTGCTCATCGGCAACTTTGCCCAGCAGCTTTACAACACCGTGGACGCCATTGTGGTGGGGCATTACATCAGCGACGCGGCCTTGGGGGCCGTGGGCCTCACCGGCCCCATCCTCAATTTGATGCTGGTGCTCTTCATGGGCATTTCCACAGGGGCCAGCATTGTGGTGTCCCAGTATTTCGGGGCGAAAAACCGGGAGGACCTGAGCCGGGCCGTAGGCTCCACCATTGTGCTGACCTTCTGGAGCGGTGTGATCATCACCGTGCTGGGGGTAGCCATCACCCGGCCCCTGTTGGTGCTGCTGGGCACCCCCGCCGAAATGCTGGACCTGGCGGTGGATTATTTGGTAATCATCTTTTTGGGCATCACCGCCTGCGCCTATTACAACATCCTCAGCGGCGTGCTCCGGGGCCTGGGGGACAGCGTATCCCCCTTGCTCTATTTGCTGTTGGCCGCGGGGCTGAACATCGTGCTGGATATTCTCTCCGTCAGGGTGTTGGGCATGAAAACCGATGGGGTGGCCTGGGCCACCATCATCTCCCAGGCCATTTCCGCCGTGCTGTGCTACCGCAGGCTCCGCCGCATGACGGAAATTCTGGAGGTAAGCCGCCGCACCTTGCACCTGGACAAGCCCAGCGCCCGGCGGATCATGAGCCTGGGGCTGCCCTCCGGGGTCGCCCAAATGGTCTTCTCCATCAGCAGCGTGCTGGTGCAGTCCCTTACCAACACCTTGGGGCCCAACGTGGTCACCGCCTCCACCGCCGTCATGCGGGTGGACGGCTTTACCATGCTGCCCAACTTCACCTTCGCCATCGCCGCCACCACCTTCACCGGGCAAAACGTAGGAGCCCGGCGCATGGACCGGGTGCGCCAGGGGATGAAGGCCACGTTGGCCATCGGCCTTTCCACCGCCACCTTTCTCACGGTGTGCATTTTGCTCTTTGGGGGAGGGCTGATGCGGGTGTTCACCCAAACCCAGGAAATCGTGGAGCTGGGGGTCAGCATGATGCGGATTCTGGCCATCGGCTATATCGCCTTTTGCTGTACCCAGGTGCTGATGGGGGTCATGCGGGGCGCTGGGGAAACCTTGCGGCCCATGTGGATCAGCCTGATCACCACCGTGGGCATCCGCATGCCTGTGGCCTACCTGTGGGCCTACTTAACCCGAAGCCCCCAATATCCCAACGGCGACCCCATCTGCCTATACGGCTCCTTGCTGGTAGCCTGGCTTTTGGGCTGCGCCATGACCGTTGCGGTATACCGGCGGGGCTCCTGGAAAAAGAAGTATGAAGCCATGCCTGAGGGCATCCCAATCAACGAGGACTTTTTCATCCAAGAGGGGGGATTTTGATGGACGCCAAACAAAACATTGCCAGGCTGGTTTGCCAGGCCATGCAAAGCTGCTATCCCACCGCCGTGGACTTGCCGGACGAGAAGGCGGTTGCGGAGTTTTTGGAAATTCCCCCGGAAAAGGAAATGGGGGACTATGCCTTCCCATGCTTTAAGCTCAGCAAGGCTCTTAGGATGGGGCCGCCCCAGATCGCGGCGGCCTTGGCCCAGGCCATTGACGCGCCCCAGGTGTGCGAAGCCCGGCCCCTGGGGGGCTACCTGAATTTCTTCCTGAACCGGGAGAACTTTGCCCGGGAAACCCTGGCTACGGTGCTCCGCGCCGGAGAAGCCTATGGCGGCGGCCTGGAGGGAGAGGGCAAGACCATCTGCATCGACTTTTCCAGCATCAACATCGCCAAGCGCTTCCACATCGGCCATTTGAGCACCACCATGATCGGCCACAGCCTGCGGCGCATCTACGACTTTTTGGGCTATACCACGGTGTCCATCAACCACCTGGGGGATTGGGGCACCCAGTTCGGCAAGCTCATCTCCGCTTACAAGCGCTGGGGGGACAAGGACGAGGTGGAGCGGGACGGGGTGGAAGCCCTCACCCGCCTGTATGTGCGCTTCCACGAGGAGGCGGAAAAGGACCCCGCCCTGGAGGACGAGGGCCGGGCCTGGTTCAAGAAGATCGAGGACGGAGATGCCGAAGCCCTGGCGATCTTCGGCTGGTTCAAGGAGCTTACCCTCCGGGATACCCAGCGGGTCTATGACATGCTGGGTGTCACCTTTGACAGCTACAACGGGGAGGCCTTCTACAACGACAAGATGGGCCGGGTCCTTGACGAGCTGAAGGAAAAGAACCTGCTCGCCCTCAGCGACGGGGCCTCCATTGTGGATTTGGAGGACAGCGGCATGCCCCCCTGCCTGATCCTGAAAAAGGACGGGGCCACGTTGTATGCCACCCGGGACATCGCCGCCGCCCTATACCGCAAGGACACCTATGACTTTGACAAATGCCTGTACGTGGTGGCCTACCAGCAGGACCTCCACTTCCGCCAGTGGTTCAAGGTGGTGGAAAAGATGGGCTATGCCTGGGCCAAGGACCTGATCCACGTCTCCTTCGGCATGATCTCCTACGAGGGCCAGACCCTGGCTACCCGCAAGGGCCATGTGGTCTACCTGGAGGACCTGCTGAACCGGGCCAAGCAAAAGGCCCTGGAGATCATCCGGGAGAAAAGCCCGGACCTGGAGAACCCGGAAGAGGTGGCCGCCCAGGTGGGCATTGGCGCAGTGGTCTACGCGGATTTGCAGAACAACCGCATCAAGGACATCGATTTTTGGTGGGAGAGAGCCTTGAACTTCGACGGGGAAACTGGCCCCTATGTCCAGTACACCCATGCCCGGTGCTGCTCCGTGCTGCGCAAGGCGGCCTTGCAAGCGGACGCCTCCAGCGACGTCAAGGCCGACTTCTCGGCCCTGACGGACGATTATGCCCAGGACCTGCTGCGGCTTTTGTCCCGCTTTCCGGAGGCCGTCCGGGAAGCCGCGGACCGGTACGAGCCCAGCATCGTTACCCGGGCCCTGACGGAAATCGCCAAGAGCTACAACAAGTTCTACTATGAAAACCGCATTTTGGACGCGGACCCGGGGGTTCGCCAGGCCCGGCTGGAGCTGACCCTGGCGGTGAAGCAAACCTTGAAAACCGCTTTGTTCCTCATCGGCATGGACGCGCCCCAGCGCATGTAAGCGTTTATGAAGCCTTTGCAAGAGATCACCAGCGCCAAAAATCCCAAAGTGCTTGAGGCCAAGGCCCTGGCCGTCCCCAAGGGCCGCCGGGAGCAGAAGGCCTTCCTCTGCGAGGGGGAGCACATGGTAAAGGAAGCCTTTGCCATGTGCCCCCAGGCCGTGCGCACCGTATTCGTGACCCCGGCCCGGGAGGCATTTTTGGCGCGGCTTCTCGCGGAGGCCCCCGGGTGCTCCGCTGCCGTATACGCCGTGCCGGCGCACGTGCTGGCGGCTGTGTCCCAGGTGAAGGCGCCCCAGGGCATCGCGGCGGTGGTGGCGCTCCCGCCCATGGAAGAACTGGACAGCCCTTCGGGCCTCCAGGCTCTGGGGGACAAAATCGTCCTGCTGGAAAACATCCAGGATCCCGGCAATGTGGGTACCATCCTGCGCACCGCCGACGCGGCGGGGTTCACCGGCTGCGTTCTGGCCGGGGACACCGCGGACCCCTTTGGGCCCAAGGCCCTGCGGGCCACCATGGGCAGTATTTTCCGGGTGCCCCTGGCCGAGGCCTCTGGCGGCGAAGCCGCCGCAGCGCTGCTGAAAGCCCAAGGCTATGCCGTCATCGCCGCCGTGCTGGACGGGCTGCCCTTCTATGGCCGCGCACCCCTTCCCCCCAAGGTCTGCCTGCTCATCGGCAACGAGGGGGCGGGGCTGTCCGGGGCCCTGTGCGCGGCCGCCACCCACCGCTACACGCTCCCCATGCGGGGCGGGGCGGAATCCCTCAACGCGGCGGTGGCCGCCGCCATCATGATGTATGAAATTACAAACCGGGGATAAGGGGAGCGCCCTTTCCCCCACAGCGGCTTGCGGCCTTGGCCGTACGCCGCTGCCTATGAAATGCGGACCCGGTAGCGCCTGAGCCAGTACTCCACTTGCAAAAGGTAGGCGATGGTCTGGGGGGCGGCCATGAGCTGCCCATACCAATTCTGCGCGGGCTCCTCCTCCAGAAGGCGCGCCGCCTCCTTGGGCTTGACCAGGGTCCACAGCGGAGAATTGGGAGTATTGAGAATATCCCGAAGCCGGTCCTTGACCAAGGCAGCATAGGCCGGGTTATGGGTCTTGGGATAGGGACTCTTTTTGCGCAGGCGCACCTTCTCCGGCAGCACGCCGGCCATGGCCTCCCGAAGCAGCCCCTTCTCCTGGCCTCCCAGCTCCTTCATGGGCCAGGGCACCGCGTACAGGTACTCCGCGATCCGGTGGTCGCAGAAGGGCACCCGCACCTCAAGGCCGGAGTACATGCCCATGCGGTCCTTGCGGTCCAGCAGCGTCTGCATGAACCAGTGAAAGTTCAACTCCGTCATCTCCCGCATGCGCCTCTCGTCTCCAGCGGTTTCGGGCAGGATATGGGCCTGGGCAACGGTCTCCCGGTAACGTTGGTCCACAAACCGGAACGCGTCCGGCCCCTCCGGCGCGCCCTCCTGGAGCAGCGAAGCGCGAAAGGCCGTGGACTGCGCCCAGGGAAAGCCGTCCTGGGCGCGAATCCGGGGGTCCCTGTACCAGGGATAGCCGCCGAAGATCTCATCGGCGCACTCCCCGGACAGCGCCACCGTAATGTCCTGCCGCACCCTTTTGCAAAACAGCAGCAGCGAGCTGTCCACATCCGCCATCCCGGGCAGGTCCCTGGCGTCCACCGCGTCGTACAGGGCGTCGGCCAGCTCCTGGGTGTCCAGCTCGATCCGGTGGTGGCGGCTGCCCAAGGCTTCGGTCATGATGCCGATGTATGCATCGTCGCTGTTGGGCTGGAAGCGGGAGGCGCGGAAGTACCGCTCGTTCTCCCGGTAGGTCACCGAGAAGGTATTCAGCGCCTCGCCCCGTTCCTTCAGGCTCTCGGCCGCCACCGCCGACAGGATGCTGGAATCCAGCCCGCCGGACAAAAAGCAGCCCACAGGCACGTCCGACACCAGCTGCCGCCGGATGGCATCCATCACCAGCTCCCGCACGGTGCGAATGGTGGTGTCCAGGTCGTCCCCATGAGCCCGGTCGGTGAGCTTCCAATAGGGCTCCAGGGATAGCTTCCCAGCCTCATAGTAGCCCCGCCAGCCGGGCCGCACCTCGTGGACGCCCTGGAACACGCCGCAGCCGGGGGTGCGCCCGGGACCCAGCAGCAGTACCTCCCGGACGCCCTCCGGGGAGAGGACCGCCTCCATGCCCGGGTATGCCAGAAGGGTCTTGATCTCCGACGCAAACAGGAAGGCCTCCCCGCAGCGCGCATAAAAAAGCGGCTTGACGCCGATGCGGTCCCGGGCGAGAAACAACCGCTCCTTGCGCTGTTCATAAACGCCGAAGGCGAAAATACCGTTCAAACGCTCCACGCACTCCGCGCCCCACTGGGCGTACGCGTGCAGGAGCACCTCCGTGTCCGAGTGGCTGGTAAAATTATGCCCCAGGGCCTGAAGCTCGCGCTTCACCTCCTGTGTGTTGTACAGTTCCCCGTTGTAGACCATTGTATAGGTTTCCCCTGAACAGTGAAGCGACATTGGCTGCCGCCCGTTCGCCAAATCCACCACGGACAGCCGCCGGTGAAGCAAAGCGGCTCCCGCGCTCAGCCATAGCCCTTCCTGGTCCGGTCCGCGCCGCGCCATCGTTTCCAGCATTGTCCCGTAGGCGCTGTCATCACCCCGGCCGATGATCCCCGCAATTCCGCACATTGTGCCGCCTCCCCATCACGCGCATGCCTTAGGCTATGCGGCGCTGATGGCAAAGGTGCGTACCCTGGGCGCTATGCCTGTTCTTTGTCCGCACTTGCGGGGAGGCTCCTTCTTCTTGGCCTTTTGGCCGCTTTTTCTTCGCCGGGTTTCCCCCCTTTCCCCCGCCGCGGATTTTTTCACCGGATGTATGCATGATTTGTAACAAAACGGTGGAAGCTTTTGGTAAGCCGGGGCGCCGCCGCCGGGGTTCCATGCGGTGGCCGGCCTCCCCCTTGGGA
>JAYFPK010000040.1:0-11973 GCA_034927815.1 Candidatus Limiplasma sp. | reverse complement strand
CGAGAGGTGGGGCTTGAGGCGAGCAGCCGAACGGTAGTGAAGGCTGCGACGACCGAAAGGCCGGATCACAGCCCGAAGGGCTAGCGACCCGAAGTGGGAAGATAAACGAGCGGTCAAACGGCAGTGAAGACCGCGACGATTGATCTGAGCCGTACCCGCCACAGGGCGTAGCTCTGGGGCGGGCGAAAAAGATATCGGAAATCCCCCCGGCCCCCTAACGTACTCGTTTCCTTCGGCAAGGGGAACAGCATCCTGATCACCAGGATAAAAGCCTTGCTTAAACACTCCTAGCCCCCAAGGCCCCCTTCTTCCCAAAATCAAATCAAAATCAAAGGATACGCCCCCGCCCAAGCCCCCGCTTTTCCTTGACAACCCGTTTTCGGTGCATGTATAATCCTTCATATCTTTGGCTTTGAAAGAGGTTTTGAGAAGTGAGCCCCATGCAACAGATCAAGGTGCCCAAAGGGATGAAGGACGTGCTTCCCGGGGAAAGCGGGCGCTGGCGCGCTGTGGAGAGCGCTATGCGCCGGGCCGCGTTGCTGGCCGGATACCGGGAGATTCGCACCCCCGTGCTGGAGTACACGGAGCTTTTCGCCCGGTCCTCCGGGGAAACCAGCGATGTGGTGCGCAAGGAAATGTACACCTTCCTGGACAAGGGAGGGCGCAGCGTCACCCTGAAGCCGGAAAGCACGGCGGGAACCGTTCGCGCGTTTTTGGAAAGCGGGCTCTATGCCCAGGCGCTTCCCCTGAAGCTGTATTATGTGAACGCGCCCCATTTCCGCTATGAAGCGCCCCAGTCCGGCCGCCTGCGGGAGCACCACCAGTTTGGCATGGAGTGCTTTGGCGCGGCCCAGCCCTCGGTGGACGCGGAGCTGATCCGCATCGTGATGGAGCTGTTGGCGGGCTTTGGATTGAAAAACCTTCAAACGCGCATCAACTCCATCGGCTGCCCCAAGTGCCGCCCCGCCTACCAGCAGCGCTTCCGGGAATACCTCGCGGGCAAGCAGGACAAGCTTTGTAAAGCCTGTGTGGAGCGGACCCAGACCAATCCCATGCGGGTGCTGGATTGCAAGGAGGAGGGCTGCCAAAGGGAGCTGGCCGACGCGCCGGTGATGCTGGACTGCCTGTGCGACGAGTGCCGGGAGCACTTTGACCTGCTGCGGCAATACCTGTCCATCGCCCAGGTGCCCTACACCGTGGATCCCCGTATCGTCCGGGGGCTGGACTACTACACCAAGACCGTTTTTGAGGTGACTACCCAGATGAACACCGGGGTGCTCACCGTGTGCGGCGGCGGCCGCTATGACGGCCTGGTGGAGGAGCTGGGCGGCCCCGCCGTCGCCGGGGTGGGCTTTGGCATGGGCGTGGAGCGGGTGCTGATGCTGCTGGACCAGCTGGAGGAGGGGGAATGCCTCCTTGCGCCGGAGGAGGAAGCCCCGGAGGTCTTTGTGGCCAGCTTGCACAAGGGGCTGGGGCCCCAGGCCTTTTCCCTCATGGAGGCCTTCCGCAAGGCTGGCCTTCGGGCGGATATGGACCACCAGGCCAGGAGCCTGAAAGCGCAGTTCAAATATGCCGATAAGCTGAACGCCCGCTACATCGCCATCCTGGGGGACGAGGAAGCGGAAAGAGGCGCGGTGAAGCTGCGGGACATGGCTACCAAGGAGGAATGGGAAGCGGCCTTGGCCGCCGCCCCCGGGGAACTGAAGAAACGCATCCGCCTGTCAGGCAAGGAGGAATAGGGCATGAACAATCGCACCCATATGTGTGGCGAGGTCACGGCAAGCGAGGTCGGGCAGCCGGTGGTGCTCAAGGGCTGGGTACAGCGTTCCCGCAATCTGGGCGGGTTGATCTTTGTATGGCTTCGGGACCATACGGGAATCGTCCAGGTGGTTTTTGACGGCAACGTCCTCCCGCCGGAGCTGTTCGCCCTGGCGGAGAGCCTTCACAGCGAATATGTGCTGGAAATCTACGGCCAGGTGGCCCGGCGGGCCCCGGAGGCCGTGAACCCCAAGCTGAAAACCGGCGAGGTGGAGGTGATGGCCCAAAGCGCCCTGATCCTCAACACCAGCAAAACCCCGCCCATTTATATTGAGGAAGAGACCAAGGAGCAGGAGTCCCTGCGCCTGAAATACCGCTACTTGGACCTGCGCCGCCCCAGCATGCAGCAGATGCTGCGCACACGCCACCAGGTGGTGCGCCTGCTGCGGGAGTATATCGACGCCCAGGGCTTTGTGGAAGTGGAAACCCCCATGCTCACCAAGTCCACCCCGGAGGGAGCCCGGGACTACCTGGTGCCCGCCCGGGTGAAGCCCGGCTGTTTCTACGCCCTGCCCCAAAGTCCCCAGATTTACAAGCAGCTCCTGATGCTCTCCGGCCTGGACAAGTACTATCAGGTGGCCCGCTGCTTCCGGGATGAGGACGGCCGGGCGGACCGCCAGCCGGAGTTCACCCAGTTTGACATGGAAATGAGCTTCATCGACCCCGAGGACATCCAGGCCGTGGTGGAAGGCGCGTTCAGGCATGTGTTCAAGGAGCTGATGCATGTGGACGTACCCATGCCCCTGCCCCGGATGACCTGGCGGGACGCCATGGCCCGCTACGGCAGCGACAAGCCGGACACCCGCTTTGCCATGGAGATTTCCGATGTGAGCCAGGTGGTAAAGGGATGCGGCTTCCAAGTGTTTGAAAGCGCCCTGGAAAGCGGGCAGACCGTGTGCGCCATCTGCGCCAAGGGCGCGGGAAAGCTCAGCCGCAAGGAGCTGGACGCCCTGGGCGAGTTTGTGAAGACCTACCACGTGAAAGGCCTGGCCTGGGCCGTGGTGAACGAGGACGGCTCCTTGCGCTCCAGCTTTGCCAAGGCCATGCAAGGGGACAGCATGGACCGCCTGCTGGACGCCCTGGGGGCGCAAGCCGGAGACGCGGTGTTTGTCATCGCCGACAAGCGCTATGTGGCCCTCACCGCCATGGGGCAGCTCCGTCTGCGCCTGGGCAAGGAGCTGGGTTTGATCGACCCCAGCCGCTATGACCTGTTGTGGATCACCGAGTTCCCGCTGTTGGAGTGGGACGAGGAGAACAACCGCTTTGCCGCCATGCACCATCCCTTCACCAACGTCATGGAGGAGGATGTGGAGCTGATGGAAACGGACCCGGGCGCTGTGCGGGCCAAGGCCTACGATCTGGTGCTCAACGGCCTGGAGATGGGCAGCGGCTCCATCCGGATTCATCAAAGCGACCTCCAGGAGAAGATGTTCCGCCTGCTGGGCTTCACCAAGGAGGAAGCCTGGGCCCGGTTCGGTTTTTTGCTGGAGGCGTTCCAGTACGGCACCCCGCCCCATGGCGGCTTTGCCTTGGGCATCGACCGGATGGTGATGATGCTCGCCGGGGCGGAGAGCCTGCGGGAAGTGCTGGCCTTCCCCAAGATTCAAAACGGCGCCTGCCTGATGATGGACACCCCGGCTCCCGTGCAAAAGGAGCAGCTGGACCAGCTGCGCATTCAAATCCTCCAGCCGTAAACCCCGGGATGTTTGGTTGTCAGAAGGCAGGAAATCTGTTATACTATGGTTTGAGCTTGTTTGTGGAGAGCGCTGCCGCCCAGCGGCAGGTGAAAGCCCTAGGAGGTGCGTAGCCCATGGCTGCTAAGAAGGATAATTTACCCCTCAGCCTGGACCAGAACGAGGATTCCACCGGAACCATCACCTATGCCAACGAGGTGATCGCCGTGATTTCCGGCGTGGCTGCCAACGAGGTGGAAGGGATCGCCGGGATGTGTACCAGCGGCGGGATTTCCGAGGTCTTTGGCAGAAATAAGAACATCACCAAGGGTGTGCGGGTGGAAATCGGTTCCGAAGAGGCTTCCGTGGACCTGTACGTGGTTGTGGAATACGGCACGCCCATTCAAACCGCCGCGCTGAACGTACAGGAAAATGTGCGCAAGGCCATCGAAACCATGACCGGCTTGCACGTGGTCCGGGTGGATGTGCATGTCCAGGGCGTGAGCTTTGAGAAGGAAAACCAGGAGACCCAGGCTTCTTTGGAGAGCGTGTCCAGCCCGGATTTCAGCGACGGCAAGCAAAAGAGCGAAAAGAAGATCAAAAGCGCCAAGGCGGGCCATGAACCCCAGGGGCAGATCGTCTGGGATACGGAAGAACCCAAGACCCAGGACGAGGAAGCCCCGTCGGAATCGCCTGAGATCAAAGAAGCGGCCGCTCCCCAGGAGGAAGGCCCCCAGGAAGCGTAAGCCTCGCAAAGCGGTTCCCATGCCGGAGAAGCCTTTCCCGTGTGGGCATTGCTTTTCCTTTTGACACAGCGGTGTGTTTGCTAAGGAGGCTGAGCCAATGAATATCAAATTCCTGGACCGGTTCTTTGCGGCCCTGGCGGGCCTTGTGATCCTGTTTTTCGGCCTTTGCCTGCTGATCCTGGCCCTTGGGATTTTCCCCTTCCAGGTGGATCAGACCATTGAAAGCTTTCTGCGGGGAGACTTTTCGCCTTGGCAGCGGGTTTTGACCATCGGGATCGGGGTGATCCTGGTGGCGCTGGGCATCCATAGCCTCTCCCTCCTGTTCCGCAGGCGCAAGGACCGGGGCTTCATCATTCAGCATACGGAATACGGGGACATGAGCATCTCCATGCATGCCATGGAGAATATGGTGAAGCGGTGCGTGGAGCCCCACGAGGAGCTGAAGGTGACCCACACCCGCATCCACCGCAGCCGCGAGGGCGTGGTGGTGGATATCCGCATCTCCCTGGCCAACGGGGTGAACATCCCCCTGACGGTGAACGCCTTGCAAAAGCAGATCAAGCACTACATCACCTCCTGCTCCGGGGTGGATGTGAAAGAGGTCCGGGTGATGGTGGAGACCGGAAACCAGTCCTCCAAAAACGCGGAGATGCTCGCCCCGGATCTGCAAGCGGCGGACGCCTGCGTAACGGCCCAAAACGCCCCGCCCCAGGAGAGCTTCCCCGGAACGATGCAGACCGGCGGCAACCCTGTGGAAGCAAAAGCCGGCAAGGAGCCCTTTCACCAGCGGATTTTCCGGCAGGAGGAACCCTCCTTGGAGGCGGTTGTTCAGCCCCAGGCTGAGGCAGCGCCCGAACCCCTGGCAGCCCCCGAGGTTCAGGCCCCGGAGGTGGAGGAAGCTGAAAAAACGGAGGATGCGGACCGCCTGGAGCCCGAGGCCGGGCTTGCCCAGGACGGCCTGGGGGCAGAGAACCCGGATGGCAATGAGAAGGAGAATGAATGATGGACGAGCGCAAGGGTTTTTGGAGCGAGTGCTTTCGCGTCGGAACGCCTGCCTGCGGCTTCACCATGGGCGCGCTGGGCGTTGTCCTGGCTTTCCTGCTGCTTTTCCTGGGCTTCTGGAGAACGCTGATGGTGGCGGCGTTCTTTGGGGTAGGCTACCTGATCGGGGCCAATACCCACAAAACCGAGGCCATCAAGAACTGGATCAACAAGCTGTTCCCGCCCAAGGGAGAATAAGAACCTAGAAAAAGGAAATGAAGTGTTGAAATTGACGTCGCGTTCCATTGCCAGGCAAGCGGCTATGCAGCTTCTCTATGAGCAGCTATCCGGGGGAGAGGCGGACGACGAGTCCCTGGATCTGGTGTATGAGCAGCTTTCCATGGCGGAAAAAAACGTGCCGGACGCCCTGGCCCCCTCCAAGGAGGACAAGCGGTATATCGAGGATGTGCTCACGGGCGTGAAGGCCCACCTTCAGGAGCTGGACCAGGTCATTGAGGAGCACAGCAGCGGGGATTGGGCCCTGTCCCGGGTGCCCCATGTGGATTTAAGCATCCTGAGGCTGTCGGCTTACGAGCTGTTTCACCGGGAGGACATTCCGGACAATGTGTCCATCAGCCAGGCTATGGAGCTGGCGGAGCGTTATAGCGAGCCCAAGAGCAGCCGGTATATCAACGGGGTGCTGGGCGCCATTGGCCGTAGCAAGCAGAAGGAGTAGGCCATGGAGGTGGTGTTGGGCTTTGACACCAGCTGCTATACCACCTCGGTGGCGGCGGTGGATCGGGATGGCCGGGTGCTGGGTTCACAGCGCATGCTCCTGCCCGTGGAAAGTGGAAAACGCGGCCTTCGCCAAAGCGAGGCCGTTTTTGCACATGTACGGCAACTGCCCTTGGTAGCCCGGGAGCTGGGGCAGCGCTTGGAGCCGCTTTCTCCCCGCATCTGCGCTGTGGCCGCCTCCGCATCTCCCAGGGAGGATGGGGATAGCTACATGCCGGTGTTTTTGGCGGGCCTGGGCCAAGGCAAGGCGCTGGCGGCGCTGCTGGGGGTGCCTTGCTATGAGTGCTCCCACCAGCAGGGGCACATTGCGGCGGGGCAGCTGGGCAACCCGCCCCTGGGGGAGCGGTTTGTGGCGCTGCACCTGAGCGGCGGCACCACGGAAATGCTGCTTTCCTCCCAGGGAAAGCTCACCCTTCTGGGCGGCTCCCTGGACCTCCAGGCCGGGCAGCTGGTAGACCGGGTGGGGGTGGCTTTGGGCTTGCCCTTCCCGGCGGGACCGGAGCTGGAAAAGCTGGCCCTGGCTTGCCAGGAGCCTTCCGCCAGGCTTTTGCCCGTCAGCTTTGCCAAGGACGGCCTGAGCTGTCACCTCTCCGGGGCGGAAACCCAATGCCAGCGCTGGATCGCCGTGGGGGAGATGCCCCAGGAGCGGATCGCCCTGGAGGTCTTTGACTTCCTGGCCCGTACGGTAGCCCGGCTTTTGATAGCGGGATGCAAGCAAGAGGAAACCGCACAGGCTTTGGTGGTAGGCGGCGTGGCATCTTCCCTCCTGCTGAGGGAGCTGCTGGACCGGCGGCTCCGCAAGGCGGGCAGCGCGCTAAAGGCCGTCTTTGGCAAGCCGGAGTTCAGCGCGGACAACGCCGCTGGGGTGGCCTTTCTGGGAGCCCGGCGGCATTGGGGCATTTGAAGAAGCGCAAGAGAGAGACATAAGGAGGGTTCCTATGGCGGCGACGTTGTTGGACGGGAAGGTCATGGCCCAGGAGGTGGAGGAAAGCGTCAAAAAGCGGGTGGACGCGCTGAAGGCCAAGGGCTGCGCCCCTGGATTGCTGGTGATTTTGGTGGGGGAGGACCCCGCCAGCCAGACCTATGTGGGCAACAAGGAGAAGGCTTGTCAGCGGCTGGGGATCGCTTCCAAGGCCCTTCGCATGCCTGCGGAGACTTCCCAGGAGGAGCTGGAGCGGGCGATCCGGGAGGCCAATGAGGATTCCTCCGTGCACGGCATTCTGGTGCAGCTTCCCCTGCCAAGGGGCCTGGACGAAAACCGCGCCCTGGCCCTGATCAGGCCGGAGAAGGACGTGGACGGCTTTCACGACATCAACGCCGGGCGCTTGATGCGGGGCGAGGACGGGGTGGTGGCCTGTACCCCCAAGGGCGCGCTGTACATGCTCAAAAGCGCGGGCATACCCATGGCGGGCAAGGAAGCCGTGGTGGTGGGCCGCAGCAACATCGTGGGCAAGCCCATGGCAATGCTCCTTTTGCAGGAAAACGCCACGGTGACCCTGTGCCATAGCCGCACCGCCGATCTGGCGGCGCACACCCGGCGGGCGGACATTCTGGTGGCGGCCATCGGCAAGCCCGCCTTCATCACGGCGGACATGGTGAAGGAAGGGGCCGTGGTGGTGGATGTGGGCATCAACCGGGTGGAGGGCAAGCTCTGCGGCGACGTGGACTTTGGCCCTGTAAGCGAAAAAGCCGGCTACATCACCCCGGTTCCCGGAGGCGTGGGGAAGATGACCATCGCCATGCTGATGGACAATACCGTGGCCGCGGCGGAAAAGGCCTGGGCAAAGCAATGAGCCGGACTTCCCTGACCTTGACCGTGGCGGAGCTCAACGAGTACGTACGCCGGAGCCTGGCCAGCGACCCCATGCTCCACGGCCTGTGCCTGCGGGGGGAAATCAGCAACCTGAAGCGCCATGTCTCCGGGCACTGGTATTTCACCCTCAAGGACAGCCAGAGCGCCATTTCCTGCGCCATGTTCCGCCAAGCGGCCATGACGGTGGCCTTTGCCCCCATGGACGGGCAGCAGGTACGGCTCTTTGGCAGCGTGGGGCTCTATGCCAAAACGGGCCAGTACCAGTTTTACGCCGACGCCATGGAGCAGGATGGCGTGGGGGAGATGTACGCCCGCTATGAGCGGCTGAAACAGAAGCTCTCCCAGGAGGGGCTCTTTGACCCCTCTTTGAAAAAGCCCCTCCCGCTGCTGCCGCGCGGGGTGGGAATCGTCACCAGCAAAACCGGCGCGGTGATCCACGACATCACCCGGGTGGCCTGGCGCAGAAATCCCGGCATGCCGCTGTTCCTCTGCCCGGTGCAAGTACAGGGGGAGGGGGCCGCCCAGGAGATCGTCCAGGGAATCCGGGCCATGGACCAGCTTCCCCAGGTGGATGTGATCATCCTGGGCCGGGGGGGCGGCAGCATCGAGGACCTGTGGGCCTTTAACGAGGAGGCCGTGGCCCGGGCCATTTTCGCGTGCCAAAAGCCCGTGGTCAGCGCGGTAGGCCATGAAACGGATGTGACCATCGCGGATTTTGTGGCGGACCTCAGGGCCCCCACCCCTTCCGCCGCGGCCGAAATGGTAGTGCAGCCCAGGGAAGCGCTGCTGGAGGAAATCGCCCAGTACGCCGCCCGGCTGGAACGGGCGTGCCAGTTTGGGCTGCAGGACCGGCAAATGGCCTTGGCAGCCTTGGGGCAGCGCCTTAGCGAGGCCAGCCCCCAGCGGCAGCTCCAGCTCATCACCTCCCGGGTGGAACAGGCGCTGCAACGGCTGGATAACGCCGCCCAGGGCATTTTGATCCAAAGAGGGCATGCGCTGGCGCAGAGCGAAACCAAGCTGCGGGCTGCGGGGCCTGCGGCCACCATCGCCCGGGGATATGCCATGGTGCTCAAGGGGGAGGAACTGCTGGAAACCGTGGAGGACGCCCCCCAGGGCACGGACATCCGCGTGGTGATGCGGGACGGGGAGCTGAGGGCCACGGTGCGCCAGATGCGAAAGGAGGAAGGCCTATGGCAGGGAAGGTAAGCAAGGCGAAGCAGGAGGCCGTTTCCTTTGAGGAGCGGCTGGAACAGCTAGAGGGCTTGGCCCAGAAGATGGAGCAGGGAAACCTGCCCCTCCATGAGCTGCTCCAGGATTACGAGGAAGGCATGCGGCTTTCCGCCGGGCTCCAGGCGGAGCTGGCCCAGGCCAGGGCCCGCATGATGGAAATCAAGCAAAACGGGGGAGCGGGGCAAAAGCCCCAGCCCTCGGAGCTGGGGCAGCAGGCGTCCTTGCTGGATGAGCTGGATGCGTCCCAGGAGAAGGAGTAGCATGCAAGAACGCTATGGGCTCTACCAACAGGCGGTGGAGGAGGCCTTGGCGGGCTTTCCCCTGCTGATCGAAGAAAGCGAATCCCCTTCCGGCGCATCCCGCTTCCTGGACCCTTCGGGGGAGCCGGTGACGCAGGCTTCCCCAACGCCTCCCGCAGAGGGGGAGATTCCCCAGCCTTTGCGCAGCGCCATGGGCTACAGCTTGCTCCTGCCGGGCAAGCGCCTCAGGCCCGTGCTGCTGCTGGCCGCCTACGCCTTGCTTCGGGAGGACTGGCAAGAGGCGTTGCCCTTTGCCTGCGCTTTGGAGATGATCCACACCTATTCTTTGATCCATGACGATCTGCCCGCCATGGACGACGATGCTTTTCGCCGGGGCAAGCCCACCAATCATAAGGTGTTTGGCGAGAACATGGCCATTTTGGCGGGGGATGGGCTGCTGAACATGGCCTATGAAACCATGCTTTCCGCGCCCCTGTGGAGGGACAGGCCCGGCCGGGCGCTGGCCGCCGCCAGGGTGATCGCCCAAAGGGCCGGGGTCAGGGGGATGATCGCGGGGCAGACCCTGGACGTGAAGCTGGAAGGCACACAGCCCGAGGCCGGGCTGGTGTCCTACATCCACCGCCACAAAACGGCGGATTTAATCGCCGCGCCGGTGATGGCGGGGCTGCTGCTGGCCGGGGCGGAAGAGGAGCGGCTGCTGGCGGGGCGGATTTATGGGGAAAACCTGGGCCTGGCCTTCCAGATGGTGGACGATCTGCTGGACATCAGCGGAGACGCCCAGGCCATGGGAAAGCAAACGGGCATGGACGCCGCCCGGGGCAAGATGACCTGGCCCGCCGTTTTTGGAGCGGAGCGAACCCGCCGGGACGCCGTACAGGCGGTGGACAGGGCCACGGCCGCTTTGTCTGTTTTTGGCCCTTCCGGGGAATTCCTGCGGATTTTGGCCCAGGAAACGCTTGTGCGAGTGAAGTAAGTGTTGTATGATAGACCCTTAGGATAGCATCAGGAAGAGGTGAGCCCTTGACGGCGCATTCGATTGCGGATATCTTTCAAAACGAGGCCCTTTTTTGCGCTTTGCTGGGGTGGCTGATGGCCCAGACGCTGAAATTCCTGCTGTATGGCGCGCTGGAGGGCAAGTTGGATTTTCGCCGCTTCGTGGGTTCCGGCGGCATGCCCAGCTCCCATTCCGCCATGGTGGTGGCCCTGACCATGATGGTGGGGTTCATGCGGGGCTTTGAAACGGTGGAGTTCGCGGTTTGCGCGGTGCTGGCCATGATCGTCATGTATGACGCGGCGGGGGTGCGCCGGGCCACGGGCAACCAGACCGTTGTAATCAACCAGATTCTCCGGGATGTGCTGATCAACGGCAAGCCGATTACCGACGAGGAACTCAAGGAGCTCATCGGCCACACCCCCCTGGAGGTGCTGGGGGGCGCGATCTTGGGAATCCTGGTGGCCCTGGGGTATTGGGCCCTGTGGATCCCCTAGGAATGGCGCTTGCCTAAAGCCCAAATCATGTAAGAAGATGATAAAAATACCGGACAAAAGCAAGGAGGCGTCATCATGGCCATGGATCATTTTATGGAGGAAGTCGTTGTCAGCAAGAGCAAGGGAATGCGGGACGCGGTGTACTATTTGGCGACGATGGTCATGCTGCTTTCAGCGGTAATCGGCTTTATGCTGGTTTCCAGCCTGCTGATGAGCTTTAGCATCCCCGGGCTGATCCTTACCCTTCTGTTTTTGGGGTGCGCGGTTTTGCTTTTCCTGCGCAAGGACCGCATCCGCACCGAATACGAATACACCTTTACCAATGGGGACCTGGATTTTGCCCAGGTGTTCAACAACCAAAAGCGCAAGAGCCTGGGCACCATGCGGGTGAAAAACGTGGAGGCCTTTGGGCCCGTGGACAGCGAGGGGTTCCGCAAGCTGATCAACATGCCGGGGCTGAAGCGCAGGAACTGGTTTTTGAACCGGGGCGCCAACCTGTATTACTTCTATTACCAAAAGGACGCCGATAAGAACATGATCGTGCTGGAGCCCTCCGAGGAGCTGGTGGACATGATCAAAAAATATCTGCCCCATGGCGCATTCCGGGCCTAGGAGACAACCATGCTGGTGTATCTTGATAACGCCGCCACCACTAAGCCCTTTGAGGAGGCGGTTTCCGCAGTGGCGGCCTGTATGCTGGAATGCTACTGGAACCCTTCCTCGCCCTATGCCCCCGCCATAAAGGCGGAGCGGGAGCTTGCCCTGGCCCGCCAGGCGGTGGCCCAGAGCGTGGGGGCTTCGGAAAAGGAAGTTCTGCTCACCTCCGGCGGCACCGAGAGCGACAACCTGGCGATTATCGGCCATATGGCCGGCCAGCGCAAGGACGGCGTGATCCTCTACACCGCCGCGGAGCATCCCGCCGTGAAAAACGCCTGCCTGGAAGCGGCGGCCTTGCACGGGCACCTTGCCAGGGAAATTCCCCTGACCCCCGACGGTTCCCTGGACCTGACGGCCCTGGAAGGGATGCTGGAGGAAAGGGTGCGGCTGATCTGCGTCATGCAGGTTTGCAATGAAACCGGAGTCATCATGCCCTTGGAAAAGGTGGTTGCCCTCAGAGACCGGCTGGCTCCCCAGGCCGCCATCCATGTGGATGGGGTCCAGGGGTATTT
>JAYFPK010000050.1:0-16779 GCA_034927815.1 Candidatus Limiplasma sp. | reverse complement strand
ATCTTCCATCGTTTCGGTGTTATATTCGGCTTCTACCATGGGGACATTTTTATAGTCAAAATATTTTTTGGCGCTTTGCGTCAAATGGGTTTGGAATTTTTCTAAAGTGATTCCTTTGATTTTTGTCGCCGCAAGACACGTAGTAAATGATAATACCAATAAGATGGATAGTATCATGGTTATTGATTTTTTCATACACAAAGCCCCCATTCCGATCTGTTTTCCAAATTATAGCATATGGAGCACAGGCAAGCAACGGCATTCAGGCGTCTACCCGAAAGGATAGGCGCTTTTTGAATACAGACAAAATTACAAGGAGGCCACATCATGAACCTTTTGAGAAAAAACAGCATCTCCCTTTCCCTGCCCAAGGCCAAAACCGTGCGAGGATACGAGATCAAGCGCATGCCCCTGGGAGCGTTCCTCACCGCCATGGAGCAAGAGTAGTAGGGAAACCGCAGCGCTCCCTAACCCCCTTCTCCACCACCAGAAAGCCCGCCGCATCAAAGACTGCGGCGGGCTTTTCACCTGGAGTTAATAAGCGCGTTTGTGCCATGCTGTGGGAAATTAAGTTGTATTCCCCCCAACACTTTTCCAACATCCGCCCTGGTGCTTCCAGTGCGTAGACGCTCTCCGGCGCATCGGCACCCTTCAGCGCCGCGGCGTTCCCAGCGGAGAATTATCCGAAGCTATAGGAAGAACGCTTGTCAAGTATGCGCTGGCCTCAACTGCGAAGCACGGATTTCATGAAATCCACCTGAAATCCACCGGTATCCTAAGCTTCCTTCTTCCGTGCCGTGCTGCCTTTCCCCGGCGCAGGCCCAGCCGAGGCAAGCCCAGATACTATGACGAACGCCAGGCCTCCTTTTCCCAGCCTCAGCCCAACCCTTCTCCCGGCATGGAAATGGTGATGTTGGACGGCGTGGCCATATCCGTGAAATCCACCCAGTACCGGTTCATTGGCTCGTTGGGATCCACGGGCCAGACAAACCGCCACACGCTGATGGTTCCGTCGAAATTGGATTTGTCGTAATAGCCGTATTCCAGCGGCAGGGCCAGAAACTCCTCCTTGGAAAGCCCGCTTCTTTCCAGCATGGTGTCTACGGCGGTGTCAAAGGCCTGCTGCACGGTGAGCGCCGCTTCCGGGGAAAGCACGTACCGGTTGTCCGTCTGCCCCCAGAAGGTTGCGTCAAAGTGGATGGAAGCATCCTTGGAATAGGTGAGCGTCTGCGTTCCTTGCTCAATGGGCGGGCTCTCTTCGTCATTGTCCACGAGGATGGACATGCTTACCAACTGGAAGGCAGGCGCGATCTGCACGGTCATCAGGGTAGATTGTGCGGGGCTGCCGCCCGCAGCGAGCAAATCACACACTACATAGCGTCCCTGGGCGGTTTCCATGTCTCCACGAATCGTGACCAGATCGAATGAAGTGTTTTGCAATACAGTGCCGCCCGCCTGCCGCCCATACTCCAGCAGCACTCTTTTGAGATTGCCGGGCAAGACCGAGGGCGTGTTGTCACGCTGATCCCCGTTGGAAAAAAGATCCGTTCTGTTCAGGGAGACCAGCCTGCCCGAGCTTTTCAGCTCCATGTAATACCGGGGGGTATCGCCTCCCTCCGGGGGCCAGACGATGACTTCCCAGCCGTTTTGACCAAATGTCTGCACTTGGTAGCGGTATCCCTGGATGGCAGCCTGATCCTGGGGATACAGGGCGGCCAGGTAGCGCTTCGCCTGGGCTTCGGCTTCGGCGGCGCTGAGGAGGGGCGACAGCGCCACGGGCTCGCCAAAGGTGACTTCGGGGGAGGGATACACGTCCGTGGCCTCAAAGGGGAATGCCGAGGAATCGGTGGTGAGGCGCTTTGTTTGCTCCACGGACTCCGCCGTGGAAAACGCCGCTGCCGTCAACACTATCAGCACAACCGCAACCAAAATCGCCGCAGCCTTTTGCACGGCCTTCATGCGCAAGATGGCGTTGACGCGCCATTTGAGCCGCTTGCCCGTCATGGTCATGCCGGTGGCCAGCACCCCCGCCTGGGGCGCGTAGGCCTGCTTGGCGGTGATCACAAGGGTGTTGGCATAGTGAAGCCGTTCCTCGTGGTTCAGCTTGGCGGCCACGCGCTCGTCGCAGGCCAGCTCGCAATCCATTTTCACAAACCGCTGGGCGATCCATACCAGGGGGTTAAACCAATGCACCGTGCAGCATACGCACCGCAGGAGCACCCACCAGGGGTCCTTTGCCTTGTAGTGGTGCAACTCGTGCAGCAGCGCCTCGCTGAGGGATTCGGGCGGCAGCGTGAGGGGCAGCGCAATCACGGGCTTTAGCACGCCCACCAGACAGGGGGAGGGCAGGGGATCCACGTATATCACGGGAAGCTCCTTTACCCCCAGCCGTTTGCACAACTCTTGGTACAGGGCCAGCTGCTGCCCTTCCAGGGTGCTGACGGCGTTTCTTTTCAGCCTGCGCCGGAAGCGGATGTGCCGCGTGGAGAAAACCCCCGCCACGATCAGGCCGCCCGCTGCGTAGCCAAGCAGGTAGGCCTTGCCGAGCCAACCGTAGGAAGTATAGGCGGCCAGCTCCAGGGTGAGGGTGGAAAGGCTCCGTCGAATCGGCGAGACGGTTTCCTGCCCGGAGGTCAGCTGTTGAGAGATGTCGGACAGCGCGTCGGAATAGCGCACACGGATTTGATCGGCCACAGGGCGGGCCCCCGCGTCAGTGGAATAGGTAGGGCGAAACTCGTCCATCAGCGGATTGGGAATGGCAATGGGCAGCAGCAGGCGAATTGCCACCAGCGCCCAGGCCAGATACACCAGCCGGCTGCCGATCTGCCTGCGAAACACCCGGCGCAGCACCAGCACCACGAGGATAAGAATGCTGCCGGCCAGGGCCGCCTCCAACAGGAAATTGAAATAGGTCATGCTGCGAAAGGGCAGGGACTTACCCGCATGGAAAAACGAGAGAATGCGTTGAGGGATCATGAGCGTTCCTCCTTCGCCTTTTGCAACAGGCGTATCATTTCGTCCAGCTCGTCGTTGGTGAGGTTGCCTTCCTCCACCATGTTGCTCATCAGCATCGTGTGGCTGCCCTGAAACAGGCGCTTGAGCAAGCTTTTTGTTTCCTGCTTGGCCAGCGCCTCCCGCTCCACCAAGGGGGCGTAGGTTTTGGGGAAAACCGTTTCGTCCACGAGGACGGTGCCCTTGGTGATCATCCGCTTCAGCAGCGTGATCACGGTGTTTTTCGTCCACGCGGTTTCATGGTACAGGGCCTGGGTGATCTGCGCCATGGTCTGGGGGCTGTGCTCCCACAGCACCTGCATGATTTTGAGCTCCGCATCGGAAAGTTGAATGGGCGTATTCATCACGCGTTCCTCCGTACGACATATGTCTACTAGATACTACACCCGTCTAACGCAGATGTCAAGGAAACAGATGTAACAAGATGGAAATGGTCCGGATGCTTTTTCAGGGCGATAGGGGAGAAAACAAGGCATGGGCAAGGGGTAGACAGGCCAAGCTTTCACAAACAAGGAGGATGGCGGTGGAAAAGTCTGCAAGGGGAAGCTGCGGGCGGCCCTTATGGATGCATACTGGCGCAGAAGGAAAGCAACGCTCTTTCCTCTAATCTGTGATGAGAAACGTCATCCGGTGGGGGCGACAGGGGAAAGGCGCACAGCAGCAGGGCCGCACCCCGTCCTTCCGAAAAAACGGCCTATGCAAAACCCCCGGCTTCCTTTCGGAAACCGGGGGCGTAAAGTTGGGGTCAGCCTTTCTTTGCGATGAGCGCCTCAGACTGTTGCACGGCGAACTCCCGGGCGAAGCGCTGCAGATCATTTTCATCCTCTACGATGTTTTCGGGCTTTTCAGCGAAGCACAGCACGCTGCGGTCCTGGGCCGTATACGGCCGCCATTGCGGCGCCTTGGGGCCGTTGGGGTTGCCGGTTTTGACGAAGTTGCACCAGTACTCCTGAATGGCCTGCGCCGTCAGCGCGTCCGAAGCGGCGCTTTCAGGGGTGGTGGCATAGTGGCCCTGCAAATAATGCGTTTCCAGGCTGTGATAGGCGCTTCCCTTGATGGGATCGGGATGGGCAAAGCTGAATACATAGACCGGTTTGCGGCCATGGTTGGCTTGGATTTCCGCTTCTTTTGGCGATAGAAAAGGCAAAACCGCAAATGACGAAACAGAAACCCATCCGGGTATTTTCTCCCCTCATGCAAAAGCCCCGTTTCCAGCCTCACACAACATATTTGTCGTACCCCAGCTTGATGAGCGCCTCATAGGAGGCCAAGGCGCGCGGGGGAATCTCCTGGGGGATTTGATAGCCCAGCCTTGCGAAGGCGTCCATCCGCTGAAAATCCCCCACCAAGCTGTCGATGATCTCCCCCTCCTCCACGCCGTCCGCCAGCATGCCGGCCACATAGTCCTTCAAGGAGGGGTTTCCCGGGGCTATGATGACCTCCAGCTCCGGCCACTGCTTTTGAAGGGCGGCCCAGACCCGGCGGGTCATGTAGGGCTTGTGGACGGCGATGATTTTTTGGGGGACCATTCCCTTGCTTTCAAACATCCTTTTGGCAAAGTGGATATTCTCCCCCGTGTTGGTGGCTTTGTCTTCAATCAAAATGGCTTCGGGCGGAACACCCTCTTTGATGGCGATTTCAGCAAAAAGCTCCGCTTCCGGCTTTGGAAAAACCCCCAGGGTGCCCTTACCCAGATATCCCGTAAACAGAATCCTGGACGCCCACCCGGCTTTGTATAGCTGGGCGGCGCGGCTGGCGATGGTTTGATCGTGGCTGCCAAAGCCAATAATGGCGTCCGCAGGCTCAAGAGGATGCTCCATGTATAGATAATTCCATAAATCTTCCAGGTAAGCATATGTATCCATCGTTGCTTTCCTTTGCTTTTTCATCCCACAGGCCAAAGGTATGCCCCCCAGGAGAAACAGGCTTGCGCCAGCGCTTGTTCTCTTTTGGTGGATTTTGCGCCGGAGATGGCGTTTTTCGGGGAGCGCGGCGGCCGCCCTTCACCCAAAGATGATGATAGCAGATTTGCCCTGGAAAGTATATATTTCCTGTTCTGCTCCGAAGGATTGAAACTGCCCTGAGCCTGTGAAAGCGGCAAGGCAGCGCTGTTGGGCTTTGATGGGAACATAGAGACGCGCCAGGCGAGCCTTGGACAAAAAAGCCGGAAGCAGGCCCTCAAGGCCATGGCCGAATCGTCACCAACTCACAAGGAATCCTGTGAGCCACCCTGAAACATCCGCACATAGGCAAAGGGCATGATTTCACAAGAAAATCATGCCCTTTGCCAGTTAAGTCCCTGTTCTTAAAAAGACAGGTGGCGGCTGTCCACGTAGCCTTCCAGCGAACCGGCGCTGATCAGCGCCCAGCCATCCTTTTGCGCGTAGATGGTCATTTGCGCGCCGTAGGGCAAAACCCCGGCGATCTGGGCGTCTTGGGAGGGGGACTGGCGGACGTTCAGGTTCCCCCGGGAGGCCGTGTTGACATAGGCGGTCAAAAAGGGTGTGGGAGGCTCCGCGCCGTCCATGTGGACCAGAAAGGCGGCTACGAAGCCCTTTTGGCTGCCGGCTTGCACGTAGTACCAGCCGTCTTGCTGCCAAAGGGCGTTTACCCGCGTGCCGTTGGAGAGCAGTCCCAGGGACCGGGCCTCTACGGAGGCGTAGGCGCGCAGGTTGGCGGCTCCCTTGGAGCCCCAGATCGTTCCGTTTTCACCGGAGGCCTGGGCCTGTACGGGCAGCAGCGGCAACAAACAAACGGCCAGCGCCAGCAGCAGGAGAATTCCTTTGTGCTTTGGGGTTGTTCCTTGGTACTTGGTCATGGGGTTCCTCCTCAGTAAGTCAGTATGGGGCGAAACACATGAGCATCATGGTTTCGTCCCCGCCATGATATAACGATGGTAAGGCAGGGAATCAGTGCGAAAAATGGTTTTTTTCCGCAAGCAATTATTGGAGAAAAGGAAAGCGGGGTTGGCCCTTGCGCCCGGCCAATTCCAGGGTCTTCCTCCATAAGCCATATCCGCCGGCTAGGCCCGTTACCATGACGGACACCCCAAAAACCGCCCATGCCCAAGGGCAGGGACGGCAGAAGGTGATGACAGGACCTCATTCGCCATAAGGGAAATCCCGGCCTTATGGTTCGCAGGCCAGCCGGACGTTGACCACCGTGCCCATCCCTTCTATGCTTTCATAGGACAGGCCGTAGCCCTCCCCGTAATGCAGCCGGATGCGCTGGTTGACATTCCAAATGCCATACCCGCTTTGATCCGCCGCCGCGCCGGAGTTGATTTCCCGGAGCTTGTCCGAGGGGATGCCCACGCCGTCGTCAATCACCTTCAGCAGCATATCCCCGCCTATCCGTTCCCCTGTGATGCGGATGACCCCCATCCGGTCGGGCCGCTCCATGATGCCGTGGAGGAAGGCGTTTTCCACAATGGGCTGGAGGATGAGCATGACGCACTGGGCCTGGAGCAGCGATTCTTCCACCCGCAATTGCAGCGTGAGCTTCCCTTGAAACCGGAAGTTTTGGAGGTTGACATAGTGGGTGACGTGATCCAGCTCCTCCGCCAGGGTGATAAAGGTCTTCCCCTTGCTGAGGCTGAGGCGGTAGTATTGGGAGAGCTCCTCCACGGCCTGCTCCACCATTTCGGTGTTGCCCTGCCGGGCTGTCCAGCGGATCATGTCCAGGGTGTTGTAGAGGAAATGGGGATTGATTTGGTTTTGCAAGGCGTTCAGCTCCATGCCCTTCAGGCTTTGGCCCAAGGTGTAGCGCTCGTCCATCATCTGCCGGGTGTTGCGGATGAGATAGTTGAAGCTGTGCTGGAGAACGCCAATTTCGTCCTCGCTGTCCACGGTGGCGTGGACCTGCCAATCCCCGGATTGGGCCTTTTGCATGCTCCGGGCCAGGTGCAAAATCCGCTTGCTGTTGTAGCGGGCCGTCCATTGGGAGAGGAAAAGGATCGCCGCCCCAAGCCCCAGGGTGAAGAGCAGAATGTGCCGCTGGAGGGCGTTGGCTTCCATCAGCAGGCTTTGCAGCGGAATGACCGTGACCAGATGCCAGCCTTGAATCTGCAAGGGAATGCGGTTCACCAAAGCATCGCCGTCAGGCAGGCGCTGGGTATACCAGCCGTCCTGGGTTTGGGGAAGCAGCGCCAGCATCTCCGGGTTGGGCCGGGCGGCTGTGACCAAGGCGTTTTGGTCGTTGAGCAGATAGACGCTGCCCTGGCCTGTAAAATCCGCGCCTTTCATGGATTCGATGATGGTGCTTTCCAAATACTCCATGCGGATCACGCCGATGATCTGCTGGTAGCGGGCGATGCTGTACAGGGGAAAATCCCCCGGCAGAACCCGCACGGGCCCCTCCAAAAGGGAGCTGCGCTGGTAGACCTCTCCAAAATGCACCCCCGCGCCGGAGAAGGCCGTGTGGGGAAGGGTTTGCAGGTTGTCGGTAACGGTTTTTTGGTTGGCGTACAAAAAGCCCTCCGGCACATACAGGCGAACGCCGTAGACCCCGTCGTCGGCGGTGAGGCTTTCCACCATGTTCTCCAGGTAGCGGAAATCCTCCGCTTGCTCGGCGGCGGGGGTGGCGGCGGGGTCCTTTTCCACAATTTCCCGCACCCGGGTATTCTGGTTTAGCACTGTGGCGATGCGGTAGGCGGACACGGCCAGCTGATTCAGGTCAACGGCGGCCCGCTGGGCGGATTGGGTGGCCATCTGCTGGGCCTGGGCCTGAATCACGCCGCTGCTGCGGTGGTAGGTAAACAGGGACAGGCCTAAAAACGGCGCCAACAGCAGCACCACATAGGAAAGCAAGAGCTTTCGGTGGAAGGAGATATTCTTATACCGCAAGATCAAATTCTCAAACATGGAAGCTCCTAAAGGTGTTGGTTGCGGTAGGCGGTGGGGGAGACGCCGCAGTGCTTCAAAAAGGCACGGGTGAAGTAGTTGGCGCTGCGGTAGCCCAGCATGGCGGCAATGTCGGACAGCTTGAGGGACTGGTCCGCCAGCAGCTCCTTGGCCTTCTTCATCTTGAACTCCGTAAGGGAGGCGTTCAGGGTTTTGCCGGTGTTCTTTTTGTACAGGTAGCACAGGTAGGTGGGGGTGAGGTAGACGTGGCGGGCGATGTCCGCGATGCTGATCTCCTGGGCATAGTGGTCCTGGATATAGCGGTCCACGTCGTAAATCACTCGTCCCTTGGTGGAGAGGCTGTCAAAGCTGCTGATGAGGTTGCCCAGCAAATCCTGCAGATAGGCCCGGATTTCGTCCAGGGAGAGGCAGCGGAACTTGATGTGCTCCAGCACCGCGTAGGGATAGGCCTCGTCCTGGGGATGGTATTGCTTGGCTAAGAACACCGACAGGCGGGAGAGGTCCTTGCGGATGGCCGGGATATCGGCCACCTGGCAGCGCTTGGCCAGGGTGATATAGCTGTCCAAAATTTCCGCCGCCCTGGGAAACGCCCGCTCTTCGATCCGCGCGCAGATTTTATCAATGGCGGCGGACTTTCCGGCGTACCCATCCGGCTGCAGCCGGGGATCGTAGCAATAGCAGCGGCCAAAGCCGCTAAAGAAGCTCCGGTTGGCGTCCTGGGCCTGCTGGTAGGCCGCGGCCAGGGTTTGGACTCCCGCATGGGGAGCGCTGAAGCACAGGGCGGTATGGGCCCACAACTCCGGCAGAGCCCGGGCAAAGGACCGGGCCGCCTGAGCGGGGGTAAAGCCGGGCCCTGGGTTGCCATAGCCGATGTACTGCGTGCCCAGGGAATGGAGCAGCGCCTTTCCCTGGAACAGCTCCCCCCAGAGGCGCGCGCTGGGCTCCAGCTGCTGCTCCACCATCAGCCCATGGTTGCGGTCCTCCCGCTCCGGAAAGCCGAAGGCAAACACTGCCAGTTGGTAGGGCCGGTCAAAATCCACGGGCAGCCCCTGGGGAAGGGAGGCTGGGCCGCCGGCTTGCGCGCCCTTTCCCGCAAAGAGCTGGGCAATGTATGCCTGGAAGCTGTGAAGGGGCTGGCTGCCCCGGCTTTCCCGCACCCGCTCCTTCGCTTTTTCCACCACAGCCCTTAGCTCCTCCCGGAGCACCGGCTTGTCCAGGTAGTCGATGGCCCCGAAGCGGATGGCGCTGCGCAAATAGGCCTTTTCCGAATGGCCGCTTAAAAAGATGATTTGCAGATCCGGAAACATGGGGCGCAGCTGCGCCACCAGGGCAATGCCGTCCAGCCGGGGCATGCGCACGTCGCAAATGATGATATCCGGCCTTTGCTGCTGGACCATGGCCTTGCCCGCAAAGCCGTCCTCAGCCTCGCCCACGATTTCGATATCCAGCTTTTTCCAATCCAGCATGCCCCGCAACCCTTGCCGGGTGGCGAACTCATCGTCAATGATAGCCAAACGATACATACAGGCAGCTCGCTTTCCTGGTTTCGCTCCCTTATTATACATGAAACGCATCCCGCTGCGCCAGAGAGGGCGCGGCTTTTGGCGCAAATCCGTAACATGAGGCGTAAAATCGTAAGATTGTGATCCCCAGACTATGATACAATAGGGGAAAGCATTTCAGGGGAGGGAACACAATGGGCGGACGACGCTGGGCCGGAACCCTGGCGGCTTTGCTGCTGGGCGCGGCGCTGAATGTGCACACGGCCCTGGCTGTGGAACCCCTGGCCGATCCGCGGCCGGTGCTCCGCAAGCTCATCCCCTATACCCTGGCGGACATGAACCATGATGTCGCCGGGAAACGGATGGAGGAGATCACGGGGTACCGGGTGGCCTATGACGTGCTGCCCCAGGACGATCCCACCCCGAAGCTGCTCTTTGAGGTGGCTACCGGGGCCGACTATGATATCATCAAATGCACCACGGAACAGTTCATGGCGCTGAAAAATCAGGGGGCTTTGGTGGACCTGGCCCCTTATCTGGCCGCCTATGGCAGCCATTTGGGCCTGGATACCACGGCGCTGCGCAATCAGCTGGTTCTGGGAGAGGGGGGCGAGGTGTACGGCTTGCCTCTCATCAACAACCCCACCATGGAAAACCCCTATGGGATGATCCGCCACGGCCTGGCCTTCCGCAGCGACATGTTGCGGGAGCTGGGGCTGCCCCTGCCCCGGACCCTGGAGGAATTGACCGCGTGCCTGCGGCGTATTCATGAGCATACGGGGGTGGGCCCTTTGACCATTGCGGCGGGCCCCGGCACAGTGTGGGTGCTCCCCATCCTCAGCGCCTACGGCCTGGGGGAAGCGGAGTGGTATTTGCGGGACGGCGCGCTGGTCCCCCGGGTGCGCATGCCCGGCATGGAGGAATACCTGGCCTACTTGCAAATGCTGTACAGGGAAGGGCTTTTGGAAGCGGAGTTCCCCATCAACAAAACGGAGAACACCATTGAAAAGATGGCTACGGGCAGGGCCTATGTGACCACCATGTACTTCTGGGACATTCCCACCTTGAAGGAAGCCTTTGAGGCGGCGGGCCTGGACAGCGGCGTGGAGATGGCGGGGACGCTGCGCAAGGATTCCCGGACGCCTGCCTGTTACTATGTGGACTACGGCATCTACTATGTATTCTGCATCCCCAAATCCGCCCGCCACGTGGCCGACGCGGTGCATTACCTGAATCTGCAATCCGCGCCGGAGACCTTTTTGCTGACCTACTTGGGGGTGGAGGGGGAGCAGTACGAGGTACGGGATGGGCAATACCACCCCCTGCTGCCGGGGTTTGAGGAGTACCTGAACGCGGCCCAGTACACCGCCCTTTCCCCCCAGGGCAACGAGTTTATCTACTGGCAGGCCCGGGCCCGAAAGACCCCGGAAATGTCCAAGGCCTACGACCAGATGAACGGGGAGATCGGGAACCTGACGCTGATTCCCGATAAGTCCTCCTACGCCTTTGGGCAGCCCGGAACCCAGGCGCGGGCGGACTTGAACAAGCTCATGGGGGATATGCTCCTGGAGGCCATTATCTCCGACGTTTCCCCCCAGGAGGCCCTCCAAAGGATGACCGGGGTCTGGGAGGCGGGGGGCGGCCTTGCCTTTGAGCAGGCCATGAACGCCTGGTACCAGCGCAACAAAGACGACGAAGCCCTTGCCCAGCCCTAGTTCTACGCTCACGCTTCACAAAATTTCGATTGCCTTCACAATGTTACGCACCCGTCCCCAAATCCTTGCCCAGGGGAAGGGATCATGATATTTTGAACCTACGGGGCATGCAAGAAAAGCCCCTCCCACCATGGCTTTCCTGGCTGGAAAGCCTATCTCGACCTAAAAAAAGGAGGATATCCCATGAAGAAACTGGTTTCTTTGCTTCTGGCGCTGGTTCTCAGCCTGGGGCTGGTTTCCGCTGCCTTGGCGGAAGGCCCGGTGCAGCTGAAAATCGCCACCTGGACCAGCAACGAGGCGCAGCTGGAGCTGCTGGGCACGTTCGTGAAGGAATTTGCCGAGCAAAAGGGCGCCGCCATTGACGTTACCTTTGAATCCATCGATTTTGCGGAATACAACACCAAGCTGCTGCTGGAGCTCCAGGGCAACGCCGCCCCCGACGCCTACTGGGTGCTGGAGACCTCCGCCCCCGCCTTCGTGGCCTCCGGCCTGCTGGCGACCCTGGACGACGCCCTGGCCGCCTACAACCCCGAGGACCTTTCCGACGGGGCCATGGAATTGTGGCGCAAGGACGGCGCTACCTACGCCGTGCCCTTCTCCACGTCCCCCTTCTTCATGCTCTACAATGCCGACCTGTTTGAGCAGGCGGGCGTAAAGACCCCCGAGGAGCAGGTGGCCGAAGGCGCCTGGACCTGGGAGAGCTTCCGGGAGGCCGCCAAGGCCATCCACGACGCCACCGGCGTTTGGGGCTATGTCACCGTGGACACCCAGGGCTATGACGCCCGGATCTTGCACAATTTGGTGCCCATCATCCGCGCCAATGGGGGCGATGTGTGGGACGCCGAAGGCAATGTAAAGATCGCCGAGCCCGAGGCTGTGGAGGCCGTGCAGTTCTTCCACGACATGCTGTATGTGGACCAGTCCGTGGTGCCCCCTGGGGATGAGAGTAACTTCTACGCAGGCGGGGCGGCCATGACCGTGGGCCAGATCTCCCGGGTGTCCAACCTCAAGGATGTGGAATGGAAGTGGGGCCTGGCTCCCATGCCTTCCGGCAAGGCCGGTTCCGTTCCCGTCATCGGCCAGGCGGGCCTGGGCGCTTTCGCCAACGGCGCCAATGTGGAGTTGGCGAAGGAATTGGTGGCTTATATGACCAGCGAGTCCTGCGTGGCCCGCATGGCGGGCATCTGGCCCCCGGCCCGGATCAGCGTCATGGAGTCCGAGGCCTTCCTCAGCTCCAACCCCATGGTGACCCCCGAGCAGATGAAGGCCGCCGTGGCTGATTCCATCACCACGGGCCGCGTGCTTCCCGCCCACGTCAACTACCCCCAGATGGAAGTGGAAGCCAAGATCATCTTTGACAAGCTCTGGAACGCCGGTGCGGACGTACAGGCGGTGCTGACCGAAGTGGCGGCGGTTTATAGCAACTACATGCAATAACCTGCGGCGGCGCGGCCCGGATGGCCCAGTGCCATCCGGGCCGTTTTCCCAAGACCCCCGGCAAAGGTGGAGGAAACCTCATGCAGTTACGCTCAATCAAGCCCCGCACGCGGGAGGCCCTGACCGGATACGCGCTGGTATCCCTTCAAATGATCGGATTTATCTTTTTTGTATTGCTCCCTTTGATCATGGTGTTCGTGTATTCTTTGCACAACAAGAACATGCTCTTTGGCACCAACATCTTCTCCGGCCTTGAGAATTACAAGAAGCTGGCGGTGGATGCCTTGTTTTCGAAAACCCTCGCCAATACGTTGGTGTTTTCCTTGTGCCTGGTACCGGCCAATCTGATTTTGTCCCTGGGATTGGCCATGTATATCGGCGGGCGGGGCTTTGGCTCGGGCCTGATCAAAACCGTGGTGATCCTCCCCGTGATCACCTCCGGGGTGGCCTGGGCCATCGTGTGGAAGTACCTGCTCCAGGGGGGCGACGCGGGGCCCATCAACTGGGCGCTGGCGCAGCTTGGCATTCAGGGCCCCAACTGGCTCAAAGAGGAGGGCTGGGCCATGTTCGCGGTGGTGTTCAACCGGGTGCTGAAAAACCTGGGCACCAACGTGCTCATCTTCACCGGCGCGGTGATGAACATGCCGGGGGAGCTGGTGGAGGCGGCCCGCATGGACGGCGCGGGGGGCTTGAAGCTGTTTTTCAAGATCAAGCTGCCGCTGCTCATGCCTACGGTGCTGATGGTGTCCGTGGTGACGATGATCGGCGCTATGCGCGTGTTTGACACCATCCGCCTGATGACGGACGGCGGCCCCCAGGGCTCCACCATGGTGCTGGTGTACTACATTTACCACCAGGCTTTCCGCTCCTTTAACACCGGGTACGCCTCGGCCATCTCCGTGGTGCTCTTCGGCATCGTATTGGCGCTGACCATTTTGCAATGGGCGCTGCGAAAGAAGGTGTCCTTCCATGAATCATAATCCGGTTGTGGAACGGGCGGCGGGGGCCGCGGTGCAAAGCCGGGGAACGAAGGCCCTGGTCAAGGTCTTCTCCGTCCTGGGGCTGGCCGCGTTTTTTGTGCTGTTCTTCTACCCCTTTTGGTGGATGATGGTCAACTCCCTCAACACCGCGGGGCAGATTTTCGGCAGGCCCGCCTTGCTCCCCAAGGCCTGGGCGTGGTACAATTACGCGGAGATCTTCCAGGTGCAGCCCTTTGCCCGCCACTATGCCAACACGCTGCTGGTGGCCGTGGGCGGCACGGCGGGGAACGTGCTGGTGGCGTCCCTGAGCGGCTATGCCTTTGCCAGGCTCCGTTTTCCGGGGCGCAACGCGCTGTTTGTGCTGCTGCTCACCGCGCTGATGATGCCCATTGAGGTGACCATTGTGCCGCTGTACTTCCAGATGCGGGACGTAAGGCTGCTGGATAGCCTTCTGCCCCTGGCGCTGCTCACCATCTTCGGAGCCCAGGGCGCGTTCTCCGCGTTCATGTGCCGTTCCTTCTTCGTGACCATCCCCAAGGAGCTGGAGGAAGCGGCCCGCATGGACGGGCTGGGCTATCCGGGCACCTTTTTCCAGATCATGCTGCCCCTTGCCGCTCCTGTGCTCAGCTCCGCGGCGATCATGGCGTTTCTGGCCGCCTGGAACACCTACCTGGAGCCGCTGGTGTTTATCAGCGACATCAAGAACTTTACCTTGCCCCTGTCCCTGAACAACTTTAACGACGCGTACGGCGCGCCTCAATGGCATTTGCAGATGGCGGCCACCACGCTGTCGGTGCTGCCCATCATGATCGTATACCTGTTCTTCCAGGAAAAAGTGACGGACGCGATGGTCAACTCCGGTTTGAAAGGATGACGGCGATGAAACCCTATGATGTGCTGGTGGCAGGCGGCGGCATTGCCGGGAGCATGGCGGCCATCGCGGCGGCCCGCGCCGGGGCGGATGTGCTGCTGGTGGAGGAAGAGGGCTATTTGGGCGGCAGCCTCACCGCCTGCGGCACCGGGCCCATGATGACCTTCCACGCGGGGGAGAAGCAGGTGGTGCTGGGCCAGATGGAGGAGCTGGTTTCCCGTTTGAAGCAAAAGAATCTCTCCGTGGGCCATGTGGCGGATACCACCGGGTATACCTATACCGTTACCCCCTTTGATTCCGAGGGGATGAAGCGGGAATTGGAGCTGATGGCCCTGGAAGCGGGGGTGCAGCTTTTGTACCATGCCGGTATCGTGGCGGTAAAACGGGAGGGGGAAGCCCTCACGGGGGTGACGGTGTCCTCCTGCGGCAGCCATATGGACCTGTCCGCCCGCTGCTTCATTGACGCCACGGGGGACGCGGATTTGCTGCCCATGGCCCAGGCGCCCTATGACCAAGGCCGGGCCCTGGACGGCAAAGACCAGCCCATGACGTTGAATGTGCGCCTGGACCATGTAAACGTGGACAAGGTGCGGCAGCTGGTGCGCCAAAACCCCGCGCTGTTCCCCCTGCTGGTGGGGGGCAAGGAGGAGCTGCCGGACAAGGCGGCCCGCCTGTCTATTTCAGGCTTTCGGGAGATCATGGCCAAGGGCAGGGCCGATGGGGAGATCACCTTTGACCGGGACATCGTGCTCTGCTTTGAAACCAACAATAAAGATGAGGTCATCGCCAACATGACCCGGGTGAACGGGGAAAACCCCGTGGACGGGTGGTCCCTGACCCGTGCGGAGGTGGAGGGCCGCCGCCAGACCTGGGAGCTGCTGGGCTTTTTGCGCCGCCATGTGCCGGGCTTTGAAAACGTGGAGCTGAAATTCACCGGGCCCCGCATTGGCATCCGTTCCTCCCGGCGGCTGAAGGGCAGCTATTGCCTTACCGCCCAGGATGTGACCTCCGCCGTCAAGTTTGCCGACGGCATTGCCGCCAACGGCTATCCCATTGACGTGCATTCCCCGGACGGAGCCCGCACCGACAGCACCCATCTGGCCTACGGGCAATATTACACCATTCCCTACCGCTGCCTGTACCATGAGGGTACGGCCAATCTGCTGGTGGCCGGGCGCAACATTTCCACCACCTTTGAAGCCCAGGCCAGCACCCGGGTCAGCCCCTGCAGCGGTGTGCTGGGGCAGGCTGCGGGCGTGGCCGCCGCCATGGCCGCAAAGGAAGGCGGCGACGTGCGCCGGGTGGATGTGCAGGCGCTGCGGGAGGCCCTGCGGCAAGCAAACCAGTGCGTGGACTAACGCGCCGGAGTGCGCGCAACAATAAAGCAAGGAGTGACCCCAATGCCCATGCTGGACATGCCCCTGGAGCAGTTGAAGGAGTACAAGGGGATTTCCCCCAGACCCAAGGACTTTGACGCATATTGGACGGAGGCCCTGGCGGAGCTGGATACCACAGAGCCCCGCCTGGAGCGCCGGGAGGCCCCTTTTGCCGCCGCCGGGGCCGTATGCGAGGAGCTGTATTTCACCGGGGTGCGGGGGGCGCGGATCTATGCCAAGTACCTTCGGCCCGCCACGCCTGGGCCCCATCCATGCCTGCTGGCCTTCCACGGTTATACCATGAGCAGCGGGGATTGGGCGTCCTACTTGCCCTATGTGATGCAAGGCATGTGCGTGGCGGCCATGGACTGCCGGGGCCAGGGAGGCCGCAGCCAGGACGTGGGCGGCGTGACCGGCAACACCCAGCGGGGCCATATCATCCGGGGCCTGTGGGATAAGCCCCAGGACCTGTATTACCGTCACGTCTTTTTGGACACGGTACAGCTTTGCCGGGTGGTTTCCGCCTTTGAGGAGGTGGACGAAAGCCGCATGGGGGCCACGGGGTCTTCCCAGGGCGGCGCGCTGTCCATCGCTTGCAGCGCCTTAACCGGCAAGATGAAGCGCACCGTATCCCAATATCCCTTCCTGTCGGACTTCAAGCGGGCCTGGCAGATGGATTTGGGGAGCGAGGCCTACCGGGAGCTGTACGAGTATTTCCGGCGCTTTGACCCCATGCATGAGAGGGAAAACTTCTTCTTTGAAAGGCTGGGCTATATCGACATCCACTTCCTGGCGGAGCGCATCAGGCATTCCGTGCTGATGGGCATCGGGCTTACGGATATCGTCTGCCCGCCCTCCACCTCCTTCGCAACCTATAACGCTTTGTCCGGGGAAAAGGAGCTGTGCTGCTATCCCGACTTTGGGCATGAAATCCCCCCGGGCTTTTTGGACCGGGCCTTTGGATACCTGAAAGAGCTGTAAAACAGGCCGCCAGCCACATACAAAAGACCCGTGGGGGCCGGCA
>JAYFPK010000004.1:0-162517 GCA_034927815.1 Candidatus Limiplasma sp. | reverse complement strand
GTGCCCGCCACTCGTAAAGCTGGACCCAAGCCCCGGGCCCCGATTGATGCACACAAGTCCCTTCCCACAAATTGCAGCGACTTAAAAAAGCGGCAACCACGTTTTGAAACCCGTCCATAAGCCATGAGGCTTTCCTGTTGGATATATACGGTAGCGCAGTATAAGTATGGCGACAAAGATAGAAGGATACGTGAAACACGCTCCTTCTCTGCACAGAAACGATATGTCCCTTATCTCCCAAGCTGCCGCTTGGGCTGCGTAAAACAGGGAATGGACAGGCGCACCTCCACCAAGGCGGCCCCGGTCCTCACCTGCATGTCGGCATTGAGCCCGGCGTCCTGCATCTGCTCCACACTGCCCCGGATGGCGTTGATGTACAGCCGGTGGTCCCGCATGGCCGGGATCATCCTCCGGTTCTTGGGCACGGGAATGGGCATCCGGGACAGGGTTTCCTCCACCAGCGCCTCGGTATCCTTCAGGGAAAGGTTCCTTTCGCCGATGTGCTCCACCATGCGCCTGCGGCCCTGCTCTCCGGGAATGCGCAAAATAACCTGGGCATGCTGCTCGGTCAGTCCGTAGCGGCGAAGCAGGGCCCTGGTTTCCTCCCCCAAGGTAAGCAGCCGCAGCTTCCGCTGCAGCGTAGCCTGGGAGCGGCCCAGGCGCGCCGCCAGCTCCTGCCGGGTGAGCAGCCCTGTTTTCAGCAGCCTGTTGTATTCCTCAGCCTCGTCCACATAATGGACGTCCCCTTTCAGCAGCCGGCTCAGCAGGCTTGAAATCCTCTCCTCCAAGTTCCACCGGGGGTTGATGACTGCGTCCACGCAATTCTGCCCCAGGGCCCTCAGCTCCCGAAGGCGTTCCGAACCCGCCAAAAGGGTATATCCGCCTTCCTCCCGCAATTCCAGAAGGACGCTGGCGCAGCCCCCTTCCCAGGAGTCCCGGGGCGGCCGGAGCGCGCCCGAGGGCTTCCCCTCCTCCCAGCCCGCAATCTCGCTGATGGGTACCCAGCACACTTGATCCGCAAGCATCTGCATGGACCCGCCCCCTCGCCGCCCGCTTTCATCATTCATCGGTGTGAGCGCGCCGGGTCACTGCGCATACCCTCCCCCTTGGCATGCGCGGCTATCCGGCGCGCCCATAAACAGCAAATTCCATCCCAAGCCCCGTTTTCCTGCCGGGGCCGGGATGGAATCGTTCGCCAGAAAAGGACAAGCATCCCTGGCGAGCCCTTGGGCTCCAAGGGGATGCGCCGGGGCTTCTGTCAGCCTTTGTCGGTTTCCCCCAGGGGTTTGCGGCCTGGGAGCCCGGCTTTTCGGGGATATTGTCGAAGGGTTTTTTGCTCCTTCTCCCCCACCACCACCTGATGCCGCCAGGCAGGCTGGCTGGGAAGCGCCACCGGGCGGGCCGCAAGGGGCGCTCCCCCCAATAGCCGGGCCGCCCGGCTCCCGGCGGCCCCTTCCTCGTCGGCGGCGGGGCCTTTGTAACAGATCATGCGGCCTCCCACCCGGGCAAATGGCAGCAGCAGCTCGCACAGCACAGGCAAGGGCGCCACGGCCCTGGCTACCGCCACGTCAAAGCATTCCCGCAGATCAGGCCTTTGGGCGGCCTCCTCCGCCCTGGCGTGAAGGGTGCGGACATTCTCAAGGCCAAGGTCCTGGACCACCGCGTCCAAAAAGGCGATCCGCTTGGCCTGGGAATCCAGCAGCAGCACCCGCAGGTCCGGCCTGGCGATGGCCAGGGGCAACCCCGGGAACCCCGCGCCGCTGCCCACGTCGATCAGCTCTGCCCCCTGGGGAAAAAGGCCGGGGATGGCCAGCGGGGCCAGGGAATCCATATACAGGCGGTCCAAAGCGGTTCCCAGCTCCGTATCCCCGGTGAGGTTCATGCGCTGGTTCCACTCCCGGAGCAAGGCATGATACCGAAGCAGCCGCCCCGGAGCCAGGGGATCATACCGGAGCCCCAGCTCCTCCAGGCGGCTGGTGAACAGCGCCTCCTGCCCTCCCTGGGTCACAGCGGCAGCCCCAGATACTTCACGCCCCAATACTTCCCCCAGGCCAGGGCCTCCCGAAAGTGGTTTTTCATCCAAAACTCAAGTTCCTCCTTGCACAGGCTCCCCACGCCCTGGGGAAGGAGGTCCTCGTCCGCCGCGATGGACAGGGCCCTGGGCAGGTGATAATCGCTGGTGACGATCAGGGGCCTTTCGCATCCCAGCCGGGAGAGAATGGCCCAGGCGTTTCGGATGTTATCCCGGGTGTCCTGGGAATCGGTTTCCGCGATGACCTGCTCCGGGGGCAGGCCGTCCGCGATGAGCAGTTCCCGCATGATCTCGCCCTCCGGCGCCGGTTCGTTGGCCCCTTGGGCGCCGCAGGTTACCACGGGGCAGGGCGCCAGGCGGTACATCTCAACGGCCTTGTCCAGCCGCCAGCGCAGCTGCACCGAGGGCTCCCCGGAGGGCAGCACCTGGGCTCCCAGCACGATAATTCCGTCATACTCCGAAGGGGGCGGCACATTGGCTTCCCGGTAGCACACAAAGCCCACCAGGCCCCCAAAGCAAACAAGGCCCAGGCAAATCAACAGGACCGCCAAGCGCAACATCCTCCTCAGCCCATGTCCTCTGGACCGCGTTTCTTGGTTTCTCCCCTGAATCGGTTGGTTCTTCACTCCCATGCTTCCTCCCCCGCGCACTGCCGCGCCTGGCCCTTCTCCCTCTCCACTTTCTCCCGGGCCAATAGCTGGCTGCGGATGCGGATTTCGCTGGCCGAATCCGCCACGCGGCTGACCGCGCCAAAGGTGGAAAACTCCTGCTCAATCAAATGGCAGGCCACCATACTCAAGGCTTTCCCATCGGCCACGATGATATGATCCACCAGCGTAATTTCCAGCCCATGGAGCAGCGCTCCCATCTGCCGGGTCACCTCCACATCCCCCTGGGAAGGGGTAAGGGAACCCCCGGGATGGTTATGGCAAAGCAGCACGCTATGGGCATTGTGCAGCAGCACCGCCTCCGCCACCAGCCGGGGATAGGCGGGGACGTCGCTTAAGGAGCCCCGGGCAATCAGGGCGCTGAAAAGCACCTGCATCCGCCCGTCCAGGCAGACGGCGTAAAAGGCTTCCCGCCGTTCTCCCTCCAGCAGCCGGATGCAGTACTCCTCCGCCTGCTTGCGGTTGCCCAGGGTCATTCTCTGCCCGGCCTTTTCCCCCTGGGCATAACGGGCCACCGGGCCAAACAAGCTCAGGAAAGCAGCGGTATACTCCCCCACGCCCTTCACCTGGCAAAGCTGCCGGGGCTCGGCTTGGAGCACATTGCTTAAGGAGCCAAATTTTTCCAGCAGCGCGTGGGCCAGCGGGTTCACGTTCTTTTGAGGGATGGTGTAAAAGAGCAGGAGCTCCAGCACCTCGTGGGGCGCGAATCCCTCCAACCCTTGTTTGAGAAAGCGCTCTCTCATACGCTGCCTGTGTCCCTCGTGCTCCATGCCGCCTTCACGCCCCGCCTCTCATCTTGCGTATCTTTCGCCGGAATATTCCATAGTATAACATAAATCCCAGGAAAGGAAAACCAGTCCGCCTGGATGGTTTGGCTTCCCTTTCCCGTTTGTATGGCTGTGGCCCGCTTCCTCCCCTGGCGGGAATGGCGTACTTTTTACCATTCAGGTCTTTCCCACGCCTGTAAAATGATGTATAATCAAAGGTGGGACTTTATCAGGCATACGAAGGTGGGACGAGAACGCATGGAAACGCTTTGGACGCAGGTCAAGACCCTCCTTTGGAATGTGTTCAACCGTCCCACTGTGGCCGATATCCTGGACATCTTCATCGTAGCTTTTCTTCTTTATGAATTGCTGATGCTCACCAAGGAAACCCGGGCCAGCGCGGTGCTCAAGGGCCTGGTCATGCTGGTTTTGGCCAGCTGGATCAGCGATCTGTTGGGCCTCACCGCCCTGAACTGGGTTTTGCTGAACGTGGTGAACAACGGCGCTTTGGTGCTGGTGATCCTCTTTCAGCCGGAATTGCGCAAGGCCCTGGAGCAAATTGGCCGGGGGGCCATCCGGGACTCCTCCCGCCTTACCGACCAGGAGGAGAGCGCCTATATCGTCCGGGAAATCGCCAACTGCGTCCTCTCCCTCAGCCGCCGCCGGGTGGGCGCGCTGATCGTGTTTGAACAGCGCATTGGCCTGAAGGACGTGGTTGAAACCGGCACCCGGCTAGACGCGCAGATTTCCGGCGCGCTTCTGGAGAACATCTTTGAGCCCAATACCCCCTTGCATGACGGCGCGGTGGTGATCCGCTCCACCCACATCATGGCGGCGGCTTGCATCCTCAGCCTTAGCGAGGGCAAGGGGATCAGCCGGGAGCTGGGCACCCGCCACCGGGCCGCCTTGGGCATCACCGAAACCACGGATGCCATCTCCTTGATCGTCAGCGAGGAGACCGGCATCATCTCCATGGCCCGGGAGGGCAGGCTTACCCGCCACCTGGACCGCACCGCCCTGGAGGTGGTGCTCACGGGCATGTACCACCAAAAGGACAGCAGCCTTTGGGCGACCCTTTTGGAAAAGACCAAGCGGCGTAAAGGAGGTGCGGCATGAATTTCGAACCGGAAGCCAACGAGAGAAAGGCCGCCGAGAAGGCCTCCTTCCGGGCCGCGCTCAAGAGCTTGCCCCAGCGGCTTTGGAAGATGCTGATGCACCACCTGCCCTGGAAGCTGCTGGCCCTGTTTTTGGCGGTCTGCCTTTGGGCTGGCCTCATCACCCAGGACCCCACCCTGACCCGGGAGCGCACCTTTGCCGACGTACCCGTGACCATCACCGGGGCGGACACCCTCCAGCGCAACGGGCTGATCGTGCTGGCCAACTTTACCGCGGCCCCCGTCACCGTCCGCCTCAGCGCGGATGTGCCCCAACGGGAGTACAATACCGTCACCGCCGCCAACTATAACCCCCGCATCGACCTGAGCAAGATCACCCAGGCCGGCCCCCAAACCCTTCGCATCTCCACCACCTCCACCGTCACCTACGGCACCGTCAACCAGCTATCCCCGGACAGCGTGGAGGTGACGGTGGACGAGTACATCATGAGCTACCGGGTGCCGGTATCCGTTCAGCGCACAGGCCAGTTCCCCAAGGGGTTTTACGGCCCTTCCCCCGCCCTGGACCCCGGCAGCGTGTCGGTCAGCGGCCCCAAAAGCATCATCACCCGCATCGCCCGGATCATGGTGGACCTTGACGTATCCCGGCTGCCCGCCCAAACGGGGCTGATCCGCACCGCTTTGCCCATGCGCTTTGAGGACAAGGACGGCAATGAAATCCAAAGCGATTTCATCGATGTCACCAACGCCGGGGTGCTGCTGCGTTCCATCGTGGTGGAGCAGACCCTGTACGCCACCAAAACGCTGCCCATTTCCTCCCTCTCCCTCACCCAGGGCGTTCCCGCCCAGGGCTATGAGGTCAAAAGCGTCAGCGCCACGCCCAATATCGTGGTGGCCGCCGGGGAGGATGCCGGGCTGGAGGCCCTGGACTCCCTGTTTTTGGAGCAGCCCGTGGACGTAACCGGCCGGGAGGAATCCTTCTCCGTCCAGATGAAGGTCCGCAAGCCCTCCGAGCTGGTCTACCTCAGCACGGACAGCATCAACCTTCATGTGGAAATCGCCCCGGTGATCAGCACCCGGGAATTTACAAACGTCAAGCTGTCCTTCACGGACCGCTCCGCCCACCGCACCACCCACTGCGACACCAAGACCGTGTCCCTGACCCTCACCGGGCCGGCCATGCTCCTGAACAACCTCAAAGCCTCCGCGCTCACCGCCTATGTGGATACCAGCGATTTGCCCGCCGGCGAGTATGAGCTGCCCATTCTGCTGAAAATCAGCGGCGTGGACGAGCGGGATTTCACCTATGTCATCACCCCCAAAAACGCCATCTTCCGTGTGGAGGTGGATGAGTAACGGGGTCTTTTCTCCGATGCCGCGGCCCCCAGGCCCGAAGAAAGGAAGCGTTGCATGAACGGCTTTGCCAGCGCTATTTTATCCATCCTGTTGGGATGGCTGCGCGCCCTGTTTGACAACCTTTGGCGGGTCCTGAGCAGCGAAAGCGGAGGGACCTTCCTCTCCTTTTTGCGCTTTCATTGGAAAACCATATTCGCCGTGCTTTGCGTGGGCGGCTTTTTGGTGGACCGGATCATCTTTTTCTTCCGGTGGCGCCCCGACTATGTGTGGAGCACCCGGCTGAACAGGCTCAAGCGGAGGCTGTCCGGGGAAAAGCCCTCCCCAGGGCGCGCCCCCGCTTATGAAAGGCGTGCCCCCGCCCCCAGGATGACCCGGCGGGACGGGTACGCCTCCTACCAGGAGCCTCTCCCTGAGCCCCAGGAAGCCTATGAGCCCCCTCAGGAGGCTTACGCGCAACCCGCCGCCTATGCCCAGATGCCCTATGAAGCGCCCGCTTCGGGGGTGGAGGGGGGCTTTGCCCCCCTGGCGGCCTCCTTCCAGGAGAATCCCGCCTCTCCCTGGGCCCAGGATTTTGCGCCCATGGCCGGTTCGGGGCCGGATTATTCCTATCCCACCCCGTCCTTTGCGGATGTGCAGCCGGTGTTTGACGATCCCACGGAGGTCTGGACGCCTGTGGCCCCGGAGCTGCCTGTGGACTCCTACCAGCGCCCCTACGAGCATCCCGCCAGCGATCTGGCCTATGGCTTCGGGTCCCCCAAGCCCGAACCGGAGGCCTACCTGCGGGACGTACAGGCGGGCTTCGCCCCGCCTCCCGCCCCCGAGGAGCTATACCCAAAGCGTGAGCCGCTTCCCGGAAACGAGCCCGTGCATCCCGGCCTGGATCTGCAAACCTTCCAGCAAAACATCGGCCTGGGCGGGCCCCAGGAGCCTTCCCAGGCCGAGGAAGGGCCCCTGATGAAGCCTCTGGTGAATTTCCCGGATACCTCCTATGTCTCCTACTATCGTGAGGCGGAGCCCGCCAATCCCGCGCCCGCCAAGGGCGGTCTTGCCTCTTTGGCCAAAAAGGCCCGGGAGCTGGTGCGCATGGGCGATGAGGAGAACCAGCCCACCATCCGGGACCTCCAGTCCACGGCCAGCATCAAAACCGCCTTCCACTCCCCCGTGCTTCCCAAAAAACCAGGAGAGGGCGATGAGGAATGACGCAGCCTACCCATGGAAAATACACGCTGCTTTTGGGCAACTACGGCAGCGGCAAAACCGAGCTGGCCCTGGCCCTGGCCCTTCACCAGCGCCGCATAAGCGGCGGGCGGGTGGCTTTGGTGGACCTGGACATTGTGAATCCCTATTTTCGCAGCGCCGAGCAGCGGGAGCTGCTGGAGGGGGAGGGCATTGAGGTGATGATGCCGTCCTTTGCCCTCTCCGCCGTGGATGTGCCCTCCTTGCCCGCCCAGATCCAGGCCGTGTTTGAATCCCCCTACGACCATGTGGTAATAGACGTGGGCGGGGACGACACCGGCGCGGTGGCTTTGGGCCGCTACGCCCCCTATCTGTCCGCCCTTCGGGATCAGGTGGTGGCGCTGTATGTGGTCAACCCGCTGCGGCCCTTCTCCGGCACGGTCCAGGACATCCTGGAGCTGTTCGCCCTCATCGAAAGCCGCGCCCGCATCCGCCCGGATTATCTGGTGAACAACGCCAACCTCCAGGAGGAAACCACCGCAGGCGACCTGCTCCAGGCCCAGGAATTGCTCACGCAGGTTTCTCAGCGCCTGGAGGTGCCCATCGGCCTGGTGACGGGGTATGAGCGCTTCCGGGATGAGCTTCCCCCGGATATGCAAGCCCTCTTCTTCCCCCTGGCCCCGGTGATGAAGCCCCATTGGCTGTCGGAGGAGCGGTGAGCGCGCTCCCCCCGTTGCCCGAGGCGTTTGCGGCCCGCATGAGGGAGCAGCTTGGCGGGGAAGCGGACGCCTTTTTTGCTGCCCTTCAGGCCCCCGCCCTGCGGGGCCTTCGCCTGAACCCCCGCAAGCCTCTGCCTGCCTTGGAGCGCCCCCAGGGGTTGCTGGAGGCCATCCCCTGGGCTGTCAACGGCCATTGGCTCTCCCCGGAAAGCCAGGCCGGAGCCCATCCCCTCCACGAGGCCGGGGCCTACTATCTCCAGGAGCCCAGCGCCATGCTGCCAGCCCGTATCCTGGCCCCGAGGCCCGGGGAGCGGGTGCTGGACCTGTGCGCGGCCCCCGGGGGCAAATCCACCCAGCTGGCGGACATGCTGGAGGGACAGGGATTGTTGGTGTGCAATGAGCCTGTGCCCTCCCGGGCCCAGGTGCTCAGCCGCAATGTGGAGCGGATGGGGGTCCCCAACGCGTTGGTGGTCTGCGCAGACCCCGGGGCCCTGGCCCAGGCTTGGCCCCGGGCCTTTGACGCGGTGCTGGTGGACGCCCCCTGCAGCGGGGAGGGAATGTTCCGCCGCCACCCGGAAACCCGCCTCCAGTGGCGGGAAAGCAGCCCGGCGGGCTGCGCTGCGCGGCAGCGGCGCATCCTGGCCTCGGCCTATGCGCTGCTCAGGCCCGGGGGACGCTTGGTATACAGCACCTGTACCTTCAGCCCGGAGGAAAACCAGGGGATGGCCGCCTGGTTCCGGCAAGCGTTCCCGGACATGGAGCCTGAGGAGTTTTCCGTTCCCGCCGGGGAGGGCCGCGCTTTGTTCTCCCAGGAGGGGATGCTCCAGGCGCTTCCCCACCGGCTTCCGGGGGAGGGCCATTTTCTGGCCAAGCTTCGCAAAAGCGGGGCCGGGGAGCATCCGCAAACTGCCTTTCTGGCTCCCGCCCAGGTCCTCAAATCGCCCTCTCCCGGGCCGCTGGCCGCCTTTACGCAGTTCCTGGCCCACAGCGCCCCGGAGGCTTCCGCCACTGTGCCGCCGCCCAACGCCATGCTGGGGGACACGCTGCTCAGCGCTCCCTTGCTGCCGCCCCTTAGGGGCATCAAGGTCCTGCGGGCCGGGCTGCACCTTGGCGGCATGAAGGGTAAGGCTTTCGCCCCGGACCACGCTTTGGCTTTGGGCCTGCCCGTCCCTTTCCCCTTTCCTTCCGTATCCCTGAGTCTCTCTCAGGCTCAGGCCTACCAGCGGGGGGAGTCCCTCTTCCCGAAGGATGCGCCCCGCGGCTACGTCCTGGCCGCCTATGCAGGGCTGGCCCTGGGCTGGGCCAAGGGCAGCGACGGCCAGCTGAAAAACCATTATCCCAAGGGGCTTCGCCGCCCCTGACACAAAGGAGAGCCTATGGAAACGTTACAGCTCAAAGGATTGGATCAACAGGTCAGCCGGTTGTGCATCGGCGGCTGCCCGGCGGGGGAATACGGCTGGGGCCACGTGAGTCGCCAGGAGATCGAGGCCGCCATTCTCAGCGCCCTGGACATGGGCGTCACCTTTTTTGACACCGCCGACACCTATGGCCTGGGCCGCTCGGAGGAGACTTTGGGGGAAACCCTCCGGGGCCGCCGCGGCCAGGTGGCCCTGGCTACCAAGTTCGGCGTGCGCATAGAAGGCGGTCGGACCTTTTACGACAACAGCCCGTCCTATATCAGCGCGGCCCTCAAGGCCAGCCTGGGCCGCCTGGGCACGGACTACATCGACCTGTACCAGGTGCACTACCTGGACGGGGTTACCCCCATCCCCCAGATGATGGAGGCCCTGCTGGAGCACAAGCGCCGGGGGGCCATCCGGGGGATCGGCCTGAGCAACCTCAGCCCCAAGGACCTGCCCGCCTTCTTGCCCTACGCCCAGGAGCTGGCCAGCTTCCAGAACCATTACAGCCTGGCCCACCGGAACGACGAGGCCGCCATATTGGACACCGCCCAGGCCTTGGACGTTTCTCCCCTTACCTGGGGCAGCCTGGGCCAGGGCATCCTCACCGGCAAATACGGCAAGGACGTGCATTTTGAGGCGGACGACCGCCGCAGCCGCTTGGTCTATGACAATTTCTATGGGGACAAATTGGAGAAGAATCTGCGCATCGTGGAGGCCATGCGGCCCATAGCCCGGAAATATGGGGTGTCTGTAGCCAGCGTCGCCATCCGCTGGATTTTGGATTCCCTCCCCCGCAGCGTGGTGATCACCGGGGTCAAAACCCCCCGGCAAGCCCAGGATAACGCCATGGCCTTTTCCTTTGGGCTGACGCAGAAGGAACGGGCGGAGTTGGACGAGTTGTCCAGGTAAGCGGATGGAGACACAGGGGCCCCGGCCAGCTGGCCGGGGCCCCTTCGCGCCTTTTGCGCCGTTACCGGTTCCTCATGAAATGGCTTTTCTCATACTCCACCAAATCCCACAGGTTCCCGTACAGGTCCTTGAACACCGCCACGGTACCGTAGGCGGCCTGGTGGGGCTCCCGGGTGAACTCGATCCCCTTGGCCCGCATCCTGCGGTAGTCCCTCCAGAAATCGTTGGTTTGCAAAAAGAGGAATACCCGGCCGCCGGTCTGCTCCCCAACAAAGTCCTCCTGGCGGGGCTTGCTGGCCCGGGCCCGCCAAATCCCCGCCTCCTTGGAGCCCGGCGGAGCCACCACCACCCAGCGCTTGTCCTGCTCCTGCTGGTAGGTATCCTCCAGAAGGGTGAAGTCCAGCTTCTCGGTAAAGAAGGCGATGGCCTCGTCATAATCCCGCACCACCAGCGCGGTCAGGGCGATGGATTGCTTCACCACGGCCTTTTCCGCCTCGATGCGGGTGCCCTCGTCCCGGGTGCGGATCAGCTTGCGCTGGATTTTCCCGCTGATGGTCTTGGGCAGCTCCTCCACAAATTCCACGATCCGGGGGTATTTGTAGGGGGCGGTCACCTCCTTGACATGCTTTTGAAGAGCCTTGGCCAGCTCGTCCCCGGCCTCGTAGCCCCGGTTCTTGGCCAGCACCACCGTGGCTTTCACCACCTGGCCCCGTTCCGGGTGGGGCACGGCGGTCACGGCGCATTCCAGCACGGCCGGGTGGGTCAGCAGGGCGCTTTCCACCTCAAAGGGCCCGATGCGGTAGCCGCTGGATTTGATCACGTCGTCGCTGCGGCCGATGAAGTAATAATACCCCTCCACGTCCCGCCAGGCCATGTCCCCGGTGTGGTACAGCCCGCCGTAAAACACCTCGTCGGTCTGCTCCTGGTTGCGGTAATAGCCCGAGAACAGCCCCGGGGGATGCCCCTGGTCCATGCGGATGACGATCTCGCCCTCCACGCCGTCCTCCACCTCGTCGCCCTGTGCGTCTACCAGGGCGATATCATAGGCGGGGGAGGGCTTGCCCGTGGAGCCGGGCTTGGGCTCCATCCACTTGGTGGTCATCAGCAAGGGGGTGGTTTCGCTCTGGCCGAAGCCCTCGTGGATCTTCACCCCCGTGGCCTTGAGGAATTGCTCGTACACCTCGGGGTTTAAGGGCTCCCCGGCGCAGTTGGCCCAGCGCAGGTGGCTGAAATCGTATTTGCCGATGTCTTCCTTGATCATGAAGCGGTACACCGTAGGGGGCGCGCAAAAGCTGGTGACCTTGTGCCGGGTGATGACCTCCATGAGCTCCGGGGCCACCAGCCGGTCAAAATCGTACACAAACAGCGTCGCCCCGCAAATCCACTGGCCGAACATCTTGCCCCAGCCCGCCTTGGCCCAGCCAGTATCCGCCACGGCCATGTGGACGTCCCCGTCCCCCAGGTTGTGCCAGTAGTAGGCCGTCACCGTCTGGGCGATGGGATAGGTCCAGCTGTGGGCCGCCATCTTGGGCATGCCCGTGGTGCCGCTGGTGAAGTACAGCAGCATCCTGTCCTGGTTTTCAGGCAGCTCTGCGGGCTTCTCCCAATGGGGGGAAGCGGCGGCGAGTTCCTGGTCAAAGTTGCAAAAGTGCTCGTCCTCGCACAGGGTAAAGAGGGTGTGGACCGTTTCGCACTCAGGCTTGGCCGCCCAGACGTTGGCCCGCACCTCCGCCTCCTCCACGCACACAACGGCGCTGGCTCCGGAGGCGTTGGCCCGGTAGACGATGTCCTTCTTTTGCAGCTGCGCCGTGGCGGGGATCAGCACGCAGCCCACCTTCAGCAGCCCTAAGGCCGCGATCCAGAACTGGTAGCGGCGCTTGAGCATCAGGATTACCGCGTCGCCCTTTTTCAGCCCATGGGCCGCAAAGACATTGGCGGCCTGGTCGCTGAGGCGGCTCATGTCCCCGAAGGTGAAGGTGCGCTCATTACCGTGCAAATCGCACCAGATCAGCGCCCGCTTGCCGGGCTCCGTCCTGGCGTATTCGTCCACGATGTCGTAAGCAAAATGAAAGCGCTGCGGCACTTTCAGGGAAAAGTTCCGTTCAAAATCCTCCTGGGAGGTAAAATCCGTCCGTATGTACCTCTCCGCCAGCATCCTTCCAAACTCCCTTTCTACTGCGGGCGTTCATTTTCATGCGCCTGGGGCTCCTTAGGGAATGACCATCGCCAAAAAATGCACCGGTTCGTCGCCCACGGCCTGCATGGCATGGGGGGTGCGCGAGTTGTAGTACACGCTGTCTCCGGGATGCAGCACCACTTCATTTTTTCCAATGACCATGCGCATCACGCCGGAAAGGATGTAGTCAAACTCCTGGCCCTCATGGCTGTTGGGCACCATCTCCCGGTTGATGTAGGGGGGGACGGTCACATACAGGGGCTCAATCTTCCGATGGGCAAAGTTATAGGCCAAATTCTTGTACGTATATTGGTCATGCCGGATGATGTCCTGCCCCTTCCCCGCCCGGGTGACGCTCAGCACGCTAAGCCTGGGGGCCTCTCCCGTCAACAGCTCGGTCATATCCACATGAAAGACCTCGCCGATCTTCACCAAGAAGCTGATGGGCATGTCCACTTCGCCGCTCTCATAGGTCCGGTATTCCTCCGCGGGCACGCCCAGCGCGTCCGCCATTTGCTGGACGGTGTAGTCCGAAATTTCGCGAAGATCCAAAATACGCATGGCGATCTGCTTCACCGGGTCGGACATAAAGGAAACCTCCTTTTTGGCCCCTTTGGGCATACTTTGGGCTATTATACAGGAACTATATGGGGCTGCGCAATGCATTTCCCAGGTTTCGGCTGTTTTTCTTCCGTAGTGGGACCGCGTCCGCTTTGGAAGGGCGGCGCGGAACTCTTCCTTCCGTTGCCAAAACCGCAATGCCGCAAAAGGGCTGTCAACCCCTCCTGCCCTGCTTCGCGTTTTGAATGTACCAGATATACCCTTCAAATCCGACTTCTCTGCCGCCGCCCCTGAAGATCCTCTCCAGGGTTTGACGAAACCACTCCTTCACACTCTCCAAAGACCGCTCTCCCCGCTCCACTGCCGAAACAACGTTGGATTGCGTGATCATAAAGCGGAGAAATTCCTCCTGGTTCATCGTCACCCTATGGGCGTCCTCCTCCTGCTTGACGATGCGAAAGGAGTAAGGGGCCAGAAGCTCCGCGTCCCATTTCTCCTCCTTGCGGAACGGCTTGGGAAACGCGGCAAGGTACTCGTTGTTGTACCACTGCGCAAAGGATTCATCACCGGCGCTCCGGCTCGAAATGGCATCGTCATAGATGATGAGCCACCCACCCGCTTTGATTTGCCTGCTCATGGACGGCAAAAACAGCCTTGGGTCGATCCAGTTGATAGAGCCCGAGGCTGTCGCGATATCAAAGAAATCCTCTGGAAACGGGGCTTCCTCCGCCTTGCCTTGCCAAAAGCGGATATCCGGGGCCTGGTGCTCCCTTTGCGCCACCCGCAGCATTTCCGGGGCCTCTTCCAGGCCGATCACCTGATGGCAGAGCTCCTTTAGCGCGGCCGTGGACGACCCCGAGCCGCAGCCCACGTCCAACCCGCGCTCAAAGCTTTGCTCCAATTGCAGCTCTTTTCTGATTTTTGCGATAATCCTGCGGTGGTTGCTGGGCCGGTCCTTCGCATACCCCTCCGCGACCCGTTTGTGGTTAAACAGCTCCATTGCCGCGCCTCCTCCCATGGAGTAGGATTCGCCTTGCCGCTTTGAAGGGACGGCCCCAGGGCTTTGGGGAGCCAAAACACCGCTTTCCCTTACTGGGAGGCGGCTCCCCCATGAAGAATGCCGTCCAGCCTTAGCAGCGCGGTCTGGGCGCAGCCCTCCTGGGAGATCCGCCCGCTTTTGATGCCATACTCCATCTCCAGCAGCGCGTCATAGGCGGCCCGGAGGCTCTCCTGGGAATAGCGGCGGGCCTGCTGCTGGGTTCTGGACACGGCAAAGGGCGGGATGCCCAACAGGGACGCCTGGCTCTGGGGAGAAACCCGCTCCCCCATCAGGCAGCGCATATGGTAGAGGATGCGGTACTGGCGAAGAAGCATGGCGAGAATGCCCATGCGGTCCTCCCCGCTATGCTCCATGTCGGAGAGCAGGCGGAAGGCCTCCTCGTTCTTTCCGGCCACCTGGGCGTCCACCATCTGGAACACCGTGCATTCCAGGGACTTGGTGCAGACCGCCTCCACATCCTGAGCCGTGATCCCTTCCCGGTCCTCCACGTAATGGGCCAGCTTGTCCATCTCCTGCTTCAGCAGCGCCGCGTCCTTCCCCACGGTAAAGACCAAAAAGGCGGCGGTTTCCCCGTCCATCTGCTTGCCCAGGGCCTTCATGCTGCGCCGGGCCCAGTCCTGGGCCTCCATATCGCTCATGGGGGAAAAATCCACCACGGCGTCCTGCTTTTTCAGGTAGGCGTAGAGCTTCTTGCGGCCGTCAGCCTTGCCTTTGACGGTGAACACCAGGCAGGTGCTGGGAGAAATGCGGGCCAAATAGCTTAACAGCGCCTCCGCCTTGCCCTCGTTTTCCTGCTTGCGGCCGGAGGTGAGCAAATCGCATTCCCGCACCACCACCACCCGCTTCTCCCCCATGAAGGGAAGGGTTTCCGCGGCGGCTATCAGGGCGTCCGCCTCGGGATTTTCCATCTCCGTCAGGTTCATCTGCTCCAGGCCTGGGGGCAGCAGCTTCTCATACAGCCGGGCCAAGGCCTGCTGCTTGATGTACTCCTCCGTACCCTCCAGCAGGTAGAGCCCTTTGAGAGCGCCGCCCTTGATGGCCGCGAAAAAAGCCGTATGATTCACGCAATCCCCTCACTTGTAGGTATTGAGTTCCAGCCGTCCATCTGCCACCGTCAGCGTAATATCCCCCTGCTGGTCGGTACGGTAGACCTGTATGCCATGATCGGCCAGCCGCTGCAAGGTCTCCCCGGAGGGCAGCGCTTCGTTCCCCTCCCGGCAGGTAACCAAAGCCATGGCTGGGGCCACAAAATGCAAAAACCCATCCCCGGTGCTGTTTTTGCTGCCGTGATGGGCTACCTTGAGCACATCGCAGGGGGCGGCGGCATAGGCCTCGTAGGCCCCGCTCATATCGCTGGCGCTCAAAAGGGTGTACCCGTCCAGGGCGATAGAGAGCACCAAGGGCAGGTCGTTGGCGTCCTGCCCGCCCCTCAGCTTATCGGCCATAGGCCACAGGCACCGGATGCCGACCTTATTGTAGCGCAATTCCTGCCCTGCCGCAAGCTCCGCGATGGGAACGCCCTTCCCCCGGAGCATGCCCATGATCTCCAGGGCCATGGGGTCCACCCGCTGCCAGGCCGCTCCCACCGGCACATACACCTGGTGAATCCGGATGCCCGCCTCCAGCAAGGCTATCACGCCGCCCACGTGGTCCAGGTGCAGATGGGTCAGAAACAGCGCGTCCAGGTCCCTGCCCTCGGCCAGGAGGTAATCCCGCATCTCGGCGCCATATTCCCCCGTGTCCACCCCCAGCGTAAGGCCTCCGTCCATGATCAGGGCCGCGTCCCCCTGCCCGGCGCTGAGCTGGATATAGCGCAGCTCTCCGGGCCGGGACGCAAAAGCCCCCGCCAGGGCGAGGACCAGGACCAGCCCCAGGGCCCCAAGGCGCTTTTGCCAGCTTACGCGGTAGTACCTGGAAACCAGTACCGCAGCTACCGCCGCCCCGCAGAGGAGGAAGGCCGGGGCGGAGGGCACCCGGAGGGAGGCGTAGGGCAAGGCAGCCAGCAGCTTTACCAGCCACAAAAGGGACGCGCTGAGCCATTTGGCTATAAAGCCCACCGCCAGCCCCACCCAGGGCACGAAGGAGAGGGCCAGCGTGACGAAGTACAGCGGCACCAGAAGCCCCACCAAAGGGACGATGAACAGGTTGATAGCCACCCCGTACAGGGGAAGCTGATGAAAATACGACGCCGTGGGCAGCAGCACCCCCAGCTGGGCGGCCAGGGAAAAGCTGAGCAGGGAAAGAAACGGGCTCTTTTGCCTCCTCAGCCACCCCTTGAGGCCCCTGTCCTCCCCGCTCCTTGGGGCTTTTTCAAGGGCCAGCTCCAAATACCCTTTGCCTGTGAGCAGGCGCAGGAACACCGGCTGCAGGAGCATGATGCCCGCCATGGCGGAAAAGGAAAGCACCAGTCCCGCCGAAAAGAGCTGCAAGGGGTTCAGGAGCAACACCGCCGCCAAGGCGGCGGACAGGGTGATCAGGGGGTCGGGCCTTCTGCCCAGGCTTCGCCCCGCCAAAACGGTGAGCAGCATCACCGCCGCCCGGATAGCAGCCGCTGAAAACCCCGTCAAGGCGCAATACCCCATGAGAAGCGCCCCCAGGATGGGAAGCCGCCAGAAGCGCCCCACCCGCAGCCTTTGGAGCAGCTTCAGCAGCAGAACGCCCACAATCCCCACATGCAAGCCGGATACGGACATCACATGGGCAATGCCCGTCTTTTGAAAGGCCAGGTTTTCATCCTCCGCGATTCCTTCCCTGTCGCTTACCAGCATGGCCATGGCAAGCCTGGCCTCCTCCCCCATGACCTTGGCGAGAGCCTCCCGCATCCACATCCTGATCCGGGAGGCCCCGTCGTTCCAGGGCGCGTCCTGGGGGGTGTTTTCCACGCGTATTTCCTGAATCGAGGAAATGCCATAGCTGATGCGGTCTTGCAAAAGCCACATCCGGTAATCGAAATCATGGGGGCCTGCCTTGCCCTGCGGATGGTAGACCCGGCCCGTGAAAGCCACCCGGGCTCCGTCAAAGAGCTGGGGGAGCGGCTCCTCCCCATAGGCGTACAGGGTGCAGTAGGCCTTGCCCCCCTGGCTTTGGCCGTCCAACTCCACTTCGCTGAGGTAGAAGGTCATGCGCCGGTCCGTGCGCAAAACCGGTTCCCCGTACACATTGCCGGTAACGCCGTAGCGCCCCTGGGCGGGCATGGCGGGATGCAGCCATCCCTGGGTCCACAGCGCCCCCAGGGCGAAAACCGCCACCGCCACCGCCAGGTGGGGCCCCAGCCGCGCCCTTGGGAGGATGAAGAAAAGCCCCGCCGCCAAAGGAAACAGCAGCCAGGGCCAGCTTCCCTCCTGCATGCGGGGCGCGATCAACACGCCCAGCACAAGGGAAAACGCAACCACCAGCATCACGTGATTGCGCTCGGGATCTGTACGGCAGCCCGCCGTTTTTTCCTGGCGGCCTCGTCTTTCGTGCATCATCATTCCCTACAGGCTCCGCCGGGAGCCTTCCTTCAGGGGAGCCCCGCCTTACGGGCGCTCCGGTTGTACGGGCTCCGGGAGGGATTCCAGTAGGCATACCGCCTGGGCGGAGATGCCCTTCTCCTCCCCCTCAAAACCCAGGCGCTCCGTGGTGGTGGCTTTGACGCTGACGCAGGACAGGGGCAGCTCCATGACCCTGGCCAGGGCAGCCCTCATCTCGTCGATATAGGGCCGCAGCTTGGGGCGCTGGGCCACAAGGGTCACATCCGCGTTCACCGGCCGCAGCCCGGCCTCCCGGAGCCTTTCCATCACCACCCGCAGCAGTTCCACGGACCGGGCGCCCCGGTAGGCCTCCTGGGTATCCGGAAACAGCTTGCCGATATCCCCCAAGGCCGCCGCTCCCAGCAGCGCGTCCATCAGGGCATGGGTGGCCACATCCGCGTCGCTATGCCCCAGCAGCCCCTTTTCATGGGGAATCGTGAGGCCACAAAGGATCAGCGGGCGGCCCTCCACCAAGGCGTGAACGTCAAAGCCGTGCCCAATGCGCATCATTCCCCCGCCTCCCCCTCAGCCCTGGCTTCCAAAATCCGCTCCGCCAGCGCCAGATCCAAAGGCGTGGTCAGCTTGATATTCTCCGGGTCCCCCTGGCACAAAAACACGGGAATGCCCGCGTGCTCCAGCAAAGCGGCGTCGTCCGTGGCCACAAAGCCCGTTTCAGCGGCCCGGTCATGGGCCCGGCGCAGCAGCTCCACCTCAAACCCCTGGGGCGTTTGCATGGCAAAGAGCTCCTGCCTGGGAAGGGTTTCCCTCACTTGACCGTCCGCCCCGGCCCTTTTGATGGTGTCCGTCACAGGCACGGCGGCAATGCCGCTGCCGCGCTTCTGGACCGAGGCGATCACCCGCTGGATCACCGCCTCGGTGACCAAAGGCCGGGCTCCGTCATGAACCAGCACCATCTCCGCGTCCTGGGGCAGGGCCTCCAAACCGGCCCGAACCGAGGCCTGGCGGTCCTCTCCTCCGCAAACCACCCGGTGGACCAGGCGGCTGAGGCCAAAGCGCTCCAGCAGTCTTTCCATGGCCTTCTCCTCCCCTTGCCGGGTCACCACCACCAGGCTGTCACACAGGGCGGAGAAGGGCACGATGGTGCGCACGATGGCGGGAATGCCCCGCAAGGGAAGAAACACCTTGTTGTCTTCCCTTCCCATCCGCCGGCCTGCGCCGCCGGCCAGCACAACCGCAATCTTGCTCATGTTATTCCTCCCCCCGCTGGGCCGCCATCTCGGGGCTTTCCTCCACCACCTGGTACATGTCCGCCGCGCCTTCCTTGCGCACATGCTCCGCGATGCTGACGATGCGGTACTTGCCCACCCGGTTGCCGAAGCGAATCTCCAGAACGTCCCCTTCTTTCACCTCGGCCCCGGGCTTGGCCGCCCGGCCATTGACGCTGACGCGCCCGCCGGAGCACGCTTCGTTCGCCACCGTGCGCCGCTTGATGATCCGGGAAACCTTCAAATATTTATCCAGCCTCATCAGAAGCCCTCCTTAGCGGTATTGGGTATCCCCTTGATTGTACCCTTCCCAGCCTGTAAAAACAAGGCCCTTTGTCCCCGGAAAGGGAAGGCTGGTGCCGGGCTGCGCCACGGCCCTGGAGCTTGCGGGTTTCTGCCCATAAAAAAACGGGGCGCTTCTGCAAGCACCCGCGTTTATGGGAAAGCGCACAGGGCGCTTTCGTCTCACGTTCCTTATTTGTTGACGCTGTCCTTCAGAGCCTTGCCGGCCTTGAAAACGGGAGCCTTGGAAGCCTTGATCTTAATCTGCTCGCCGGTGCGGGGGTTGCGGGCCACGCGGGCGGGACGATTGCGGACTTCGAAGGAACCAAAGCCTACGACCTGGACCTTCTCACCCTCGGCCAACGCTTCGGTGATCACTTCGGTAACAGCGCCCAGAGCCTTCTCAGCGTCCTTCTTGGTGAAACCAGTCTTCTTCACGAGAGCGGCAGTCAATTCAGCCTTGTTCATAATTAGTACCTCCTCAGTTTTTAACCATTCTAATCGTGGTTTGATGTCGGGTCACCCTTGCGAAAGCCTTACCAAATAACACTTTTGCTCGGAAAGCGTTATTCCGCTTGCTTTCCTGACCTCCAGTATACATCCATTTCTGATAAAGTCAAGTCCCTGACGCATTTTCCTTCACTTTTTATCGCTTTTTCCATGGAAATAAATCGAGAAATAAACTTGTTGGTAGCGGCGAATAACGCGATATCGGGATTTTTTCCGCACAACCGGCAAAGGTTGACCATAGAGAACAATAAGTCCCCCAATTCCCCTTCCGGGTCCTCTTTTCCTTGCAGATTCTCCAAAACCTCCTGGGTCTCCTCCCGCACCTTCTCCAGCGCCTCTTCCGGCCCGGCGAAGTCAAAACCCACCTTGGCGGCCTTGTGCTGGACCTTCCAGGCCCGCATCAGCGTGGAAAGCCCTGTGGAAACATCCCGCATGGCTTCCCCAGTGGAGGTAATGCCCCTCTTCTCCCGCTTGATGGCCTCCCAGTTATCCAGCACCGCCTCGGCGGTATCCGCCTTGGCGTCGCCGAAGATGTGGGTATGCCGCTCGATCATCTTCCGGCTGATGGCGGTGGTGACGTCGTTCATGTCAAACTCCCCGTGCTGGCGGGCGATTTCCGCGTGAAAGACGACCTGGAGCAGCACATCCCCCAGCTCGTCATACATATGATCGGTATCCTGCTCCCTGACGGCGGCAATATACTCGAAGCTCTCCTCCAAAAGGTTGGTGAGCAAGCTCTCGTGGGTTTGCTCCCGGTCCCAGGGGCATCCCCCTGGGCCCCTCAGCCGGGTCATGACGGCCTTTAAGTCCTCCATGTCAAAGCGCTGCCGCTGGAGCATGGGCACCCCCGGCACATAGGCGGCGCTCAAATGGTCATAGGCTTTCTGCCTGTCCATTTCGCAAAGGGGCAGCGTCCGCCCCTCCAAGCCCCCCTGGTCCGTTCCCTGAAAAAAAGTGACCTCCGTCTCCGGGGGCAGCAGCTCCAGCAGCTTCACCTTGCAATCCCCCGCGCATTCCCGGCTGTGGAGCTCGCAAAGCAGCAAGGGCTCCCCGGGAATGACCTGGGCCTGGCGGAATTCCTCCGCCGCGAACAGCCGCACCGACGCGCTTTGGAGCCCCAATTGGGCCAGGCACCGGTCCGCGTGGCTGACCCCGGGCAGCACCGCCACTTGGATATCCATGGGCTTGAGCCTTTGCAAGGCCATCACGGTGCCGTCCATGGCCGGGTCCGCCACCCCATAGCATACGGGCCCCTCATCGCACATCTCCATGAGCTTTACCGCCGCCGCCCGATTGAAGACATCAAAATCCTCGCAGGCCTCATAGAGAAAATCCAGGGATTGATAGGCGATCCCCTTGCTTTCCAGATAGGGAACAATGGGGTGGCGCCGGGTGCGCAGCACCAATAGAGCGGCCTCCTCCAAAGCCCGCAGGGCGGAGAGTGTCAGCAATTCTTCATTGCCCGTGCTGAGAGTCACCACCGTGATCTTTTTCATACGTGCCTCCTTTTGTCAGGCGTTGGCCCGCTTTCCGCGGCCCAAGCGCCCCAGGAAGGGCTTGAGGTCGTCCTTGGTCATAGCGCCGGTCCACAGGGCCATGACGCCATAGGCGGCCACAGCCACCAAAAGCAGCAACGCCGTCCATAGCCTGCCCTGGGGCAAAAACCGGTTGCCCAGCCAGATCACCAGGCCCATCCCCGCCGTAGCCAGCAGCGGCCTTCCAATGGTCCCCATGAAGTCCATCTTCAGCTTCGCGTACTTATAGGTGAAATACAGGTTAGGCACCATCGCCACCGTATAGCAGGCAATGGAGGCCAGAGGCGCGCCAAACATGTTGATGGAGGGGGTGCCAATCAGGATATAGTTCAGCACGATCTTCACCACCACGCCCGCGATCAGCGTGAACATGGGAACCCGTTGCTTGCGCAGCCCTTGCAAAATCCCCTCGGTGGACTGCACCACCGTAAAGAGGATGATGGTCAGGCTGGAGAGGCTCAGCAGGTCCGCGATGGTCCTGAGTTCCGCCGCCGAGTCAAAGGGAAAAATCATGGATAAAAGGCGGCTGCTGAGCAAGCTCATCCCTGCGGAGCAGGGCAGCCCCAGCAAAAAGGCGTAGCGGAGGCCCATGGCGCACTGCCGCCGCATCCAATCCTCATCCCCCCGGGCCATGGCGCTGGAAATGGCGGGCACCAGGCTCATGGCGATGGCGATGGACAGCGCCGTAGGCACGTTGATCAGGGCGATGACATAGGCGGAGTATTGCCCATACAGCGGCCTGGCCGTTTCCAACGTCATGCCGCTGTCCATCAGGCGGTTGAGAAGCATGCCGCTGTCAATGAAGGAGGACAGCGGGATCACCAGGCTTCCCAGCGCCACGGGAACGGAGATATTCAGAAGCTGCCGGGTCAAGGACCTATCGCTCTGCCTGGGCAGCGCATCGTTTTGGGGCCTGAGCCCAAAGGATTTTTGGTTGCGCCTGTACACGACGCCCATGTACAACAGGGCGGCGGCCTCGGAGAGGGTGGTGCCCAGCAGCACAAAGGCCGCCGCATGCACCACGGACATGCGCATGCCCACATAGGCCAAGGGCAAAATGATGACCACCTTGCCCACCTGCTCAATCAGCTGGGAAATGGCGGTGGGCACCATGTTTTGCTGGCCCTGCATCAGCCCCCGGAAGGCGGACATGGCGCACACCAGCCCCACGGAGGGGGCAATGGCCACAAAGCCCCAGGTGGTAGAGGGGTCCCCTACCCGGCTTGCCAGGCTCGGGCTGAAAACCACCATCAGCAATGTGGAAACCGTCCCCAGGACGATCAGCAGGTTCTGGGCCACCCGGAAAATCCGCTTGGCGTTGCGGGGATCGTCCTGGGCCAGGCTATAGCTCACCATGCGGCTGATCGCCACGGGAATGCCCGCCGAGGACAGGGTGAGAAGCATGTTGTAGGTAGGAAAGACCAGCTGATATAAGGCCAGACCGGTTTTTCCGATAATCCAGGCCAGCGGGATGTTATACAGCGCCCCCATTACCTTGCAAATCAGGCCGACGGCGGTCAGCACCGTCATGCCGCCCACAATGGACTTTTGCTTTTCGCTCAATGGGATGCCTCCAGCTCTCCAGAATATGGAAATAAAAAGAAAACCGCAACATGCCTATTATAAGCATAATGTTGCGGTAGCGCAAGCCAATCTCGCGGGCGGCTCGGGGCACACAAGCCGGCGGCTTTGTATTATTGTTCCATTTGCCGGCCTACGATGCCCGCCGCGGTTTCGGCCACCTTGAGTTCCGTATCCCCCATGCGGGCCCCCTGTTCCTTGCTGAGCAGCAGCACGGCGCCAATGGCTTCCCCATCGGCGATGATGGGAGAGACCACCTGGGCGGTGTAGCCGGTGATGTCCTCCTCGTTGGTCACAGCCACGATCTTGCCCCCCACGGCCCGGTTGATGGCCACGGTCTGCCGGTTGGCGATGGCGGTTTCCAGGTCATGGCTGATGGGCTTGTCCGAGAGCTCCTTTTTGTTCACGCCGCTGGCCGCCACCACCTGGTCCCTGTCCACGATGCAGGCGATATGCCCCATGGCGCGAAAAAGAGATTCCGTATAATCCTTGGCAAAGGCCGACATTTCCCCAATGGGCGAATATTTCTTCAGGATCACTTCTCCATCCCTGTCGGTGTAAATCTCCAGCGGGTCGCCTTCGCGAATGCGCAGCGTTCTGCGAATTTCCTTCGGAATCACTACCCGACCCAGCTCATCAATCCTTCGCACGATACCCGTTGCCCGCATGATATGCCTGCCTCCTTGATGGCAAATTGCGAAATGCTGTTTTGCACTGCCTTGCCGTTTGTCTTTGCATCCCTAGTATGGGATTTTGAGGGGGCTTTATGCGAGGGAAAGATTTGGGAACCCAGGTATTTTCCGAGCAAGATGGGTCCGGGTTCCTTTGATGGGGCTTCCAGGGACCCGTCCTGCCGCAGCGCTCCAGGCTTGCGCCTGCCCCAAAAACCGTTATGCCCGCTTCACTTCCACGGCCCGGTTTTCCTTGACCGATTCGTAGGCGGCGTACACCAGCTCAACGCCCCGCAGGCCGTCCACGGCGTTGGCGCCTACGGGCGCTACGCCCTGTTCGGCCCAGCGCCAATAATCCAGAAAGATTTCCCCGTGCTCCAGCACGATATTGTTGGCGTACAGCGCGCTGGCCTCGCCGTCCACGTATAGGTCGACCCGCTGGTTGTTGTAGATGTCCAGGGAAGCGCTGGCCTTGCTGCCCACAATGCGGAAGGTGACGTCCCCCCACATGGGATGCTCGGCCATGCGGGTCCAGGAGGTGTCGATCTGGTACAGCGCGCCGCCGGTCAGCTTGCCTTGCAAAACGCCGATGTCCTCCCCTTGGATATCCTCATGGAGGCGACGGTCGGCCTGGGCGGTCACGGTGGAAAATTCGCTCCCGGTAATCCAGCGGATGATGTCCGCCACGTGCACCGTATGGTCCACGATGCAGCCGCCGCCGTTGAGGGCGTTTTGCTTCACCCACTCCGGCGCGCCGGGCTCGTACATGCATCCGTGGTTGGTGGCCATAACCGCCTTGATCTCCCCCAGCGCGCCTTCGTCGATGAGCCGCTTCACCCTTTGCACGGAGGTATTGAAGCGCACCGGAAACGTGGTGAGAAACCGCACCCCCGCTTTTTCCACCGCGTCCCGAATCTGCCGGGCGTCCTGGGGGGAGGTGGCAATGGGCTTATCGCACAGGATGTCCTTGCCGGCCTGGGCGGCGGCAATGCAATCCTCCGCGTGGCGGAAGTTCTGGCTGGTCACCAGCACCGCCTGAATGGAAGGGTCCGCCAGCAAAGCATCCCGGGTGGCATAATACCTGGCGCCAAAGCGCTCCAGCCAGGGGCGGGCCGCAGCCTCGTCCTCATGGTAAATGGCCGCCACCCGCACCCGGTCCGTAAGGTAGGCCAGGGCGGGAATATGGTTGCCTGTGGCATGCGGATGATCCAGGCTTAGAATCCCCAGCGAAACCATTTACAACACCTCCAAGTCCGCAGCGTACAGCTGGGCGCAATCGCAAAAGGCCTCCGGGATGCCCGTGACATGGGCCTGGGGCCGGGAATCGGGCCGCCAGAGGATCAGGCATTTCTTGCCCGCGATTTCAAAGTTCTCGCTAAGGTCCTCCCCTTCGTCCAAAAAAATACGGACGATGGCCCCGCAGAGGTAACGCCGCAAAATGACCCTCACGCCCTGGGCTTCCTGCCTGTCCTCAAAGGCGACGGGACCCAGCAGCTCCTGCAGCCGCCCGTTCCAGCGGGCCAGGACCTGCTCCACGCCGCCCTTGGGGCAGGCGCACTGCACCGTCACCTCCGCCACCCCCCGGGCCGTGTCCACAGCCAAAAAACGCTTGCAGGCCTGCTGCCATGGATGATCCTCGAAATAGCAATTCCCCTTCATGGTGGCAGCCGCCTCCTTAGACCTTTTTGTCCGCGCGCTTCAGGCTGAGGATGTCATAGCTGATCGCCACGATCAGCACCACGCCCTTCACCACGCGCTGGTAGTATTCCTGGATGTTCATCATGGTCATGCCGGTCATCAGCACGCCCATGATCAGCAGGCCTACCACCACGCGAATGATCTTTCCCTCGCCTCCGGTGGTGCTGACGCCGCCCAACACCACCGCCGTGATGATGTCCATTTCATAGCCCTCGCCGCCCTTGGGCTGCCCGCTGTTGACCCGGCTGAGATAGACCACCCCGGCCAGGGAGGCCAGCATGCCGCACATGCCATATACCGAAACCATGATCTTCCCCACGTTGATGCCGCTTAGGCGGGAGGATTCCACATTGCTGCCGATGCCGTACACATACCTTCCGTAGGACGTATGCTCCAGCACGAACCAGCCCAGGGCAAAGCAGGCTATCATGATGAGAACCGGGATGGGTATCCCCAGAAAATAGCCCTGGCCCAGCACGGTAAACCCTTCCGGCAGGTTGTAAATGGGCAGCCCGCCGGAGAAGATGTAGGCCATGCCCCGCAGGATGCTCAGGGAGGCCAAGGTGGCGATCATGGGCGGGATCTTGATCTTGTAGACCATGAAGCCGTTTGCCAGTCCCACCAGCTGGCCGAAGAGCAGCGTCAGCAGCACCGCCAGCACAGGGTGTATCTGCAGCGTGGTCATCATCATGGCGCATAATACGGAGGTGGAGCCCACGATGGAGCCCACGGAAATATCGATGCCGCCCGTGAGAATGACCATGGTCATGCCCACCGCGGCGATGCCGTTCACCGCCACCTGGCGCAGGATGTTCAAAAAGGTGGTCTTGGAAAAAAAGCCCGGCGCCACGATGGAGAAGAAGATCAGCATCACCACCAGCACCAAGAAAATTGCGTAGCGGGAAATCTGCACCTTTTTGCGGTTATACTGCAAATCCATAGCTCTTTGCCCCCTGTTGTTTTGATGCGGCCTTCCCTCGCGGCGCCGGCCAAGGCAGCATCAATTGGCCGCCATTTCCATAATCCGTTCCTGGGTCACCTCGCCGCCGCTGAGCTCTCCCATGATACGGCCGTTGCGCATTACCAGAACCCGGTCGCACATGCCGATCACTTCCGCCATCTCCGAGGAGATCATGATGATGGTTTTCCCCTGTTCGCTCAAATCCCGGATCAGCTGGTAAATCTCCCGCTTGGCCCCCACGTCGATGCCCCGGGTGGGCTCGTCAAAGATCAGGACATCGCTGTTGGTAGCCAGCCATTTCCCCAGCACCACCTTCTGCTGGTTGCCGCCGGAAAGGGTTCTGGCCAGCTGCCCCTTGGAATGGCACTTGATGTTCATGGCTTGCACATAGCGGTCCGTCACCCGGTTTTCCTTTTCCTTGTTGATGACCCCCGCGCGGCACACCTCCTTGAGGGAGGCATAGGTGATGTTAAAGTCGATCCCCTTGTTGAGCAAAAGGCCCTGGGCTTTGCGGTCCTCCGTAATCAGCCCGATCCCGGCGTTGATGCCGTCCCTGACCCTGCGGATGGCCTGCTTTTTGCCTCTGATCCACAGCTCCCCGGCGGAGATGGGGTCCGCCCCGTAGATCGCCCGGGCCAGCTCCGTGCGGCCCGCGCCCACCAGCCCGGCAAAGCCCAAAATCTCCCCTTGGCGCAGCGCAAAGGAGCAGTCCTTGATCCGCCGGTTGGTCATATGCCTGGCCTCTAGCAGCGTCTCCCCCACGGCGGCCTTGCGCCTGGGGAAATCGTTGGAAATCTCCCGCCCCACCATGAGCTTGATGAGCATGGCCCGGTCCGTATCCCGGGTGTCCATGGTCCGCACATGCTTGCCGTCCCGCAGCACCGTCACCGTATCGGAAATCCGGAAGATCTCCTCCAGCCGGTGGGAGATGTACAGGACGGAAATGCCCTTTTCCTTTAGCTTGGCGACGATCTCAAATATTTTCTCAATCTCGTTTGTGGTCAGGGGCGCTGTGGGCTCGTCCATGATCAGGAATTTGATATCCTGGGAAACGGCCTTCACGATCTCCACAATCTGCTGCTGGGCAATGGTGAGATCGCGTATCTTCGCCAGGGGATCGATGCTGACGCCCAGCTCCGCGATGAGCCTGGCGCACTCCTCCACCATCTTTTTCTTGTGCAAAATCCCGTGCCTTTTCAGCTCGTGGCCGAAAAACAGGTTTTCCACCACGGTGAGCTGGGGCATCAAATTCAATTCCTGATAAATAACGCCCACGCCGCGCTTTTTGGCCATCAGCGGGGAGTTGTCCTCCACCTTTTGGCCGCCGAACCACAATTCGCCCTGGGTGGGCTCATGGGCCCCGGTTATCACCTTGATGAGGGTGGATTTGCCCGCGCCGTTTTCCCCCACCAAAGCCCGCACCTCGCCCCGGCGTATGGCGATGGACACGTCGTCCAGCGCCGTAACGCCGGAGAATTTCTTGGTGATGTGGCGCAACTCCAAAATGCTGTTTTCCCCGTTGCTTTGCATAGGATACTACTCCTTACCGGCCTTTCGGACCGCCCATGATCTTTGACGCTTGGCGCGGAGAAGCATGCTCCCCCGCGCCAAGCGTCAAGTGTGCGATCAGTCGGAACGCTATGCTTGCCAATGCCGGGAACCAGAAACCGGAAGCAAAGGCTTACTTGTAGTCGCCGATATTGGTTTCGTCCACGACCTTCATGTCGATCACGATAGGATCGGCAATGGGGCCTTCCTCGATCACCTGCACAGCGGTCTTCACGAACAGGGAGCCGGAGGCGTAGGGCTGGATATCCACCGTAGCCCGGTAGATGCCGCCTTCCCGAATCTTGTTCAGGGCCTCGGCGGTGGCGTCCAGGCCGCCGATGTACCAACGGTCGCTGGCCTTTCCGGCAGCCATGATGACTTCGTACGCGCCCAGCGCCCCGGCGTCGTTGACGCACACCAGCACTTCCACGTTGGGGTTCGCCTGGAGGATGTTCTCCATGTTGGCCATGCCCTTTTCAGGGTTGTTGGCGCTTTGGCGGGCCACGATCTTGGCGTTGGGAGCCTGGCTGAGGATGCCCTCGGCAATGCCGTCGCCCCGGGCGATGATGGACTCCAGCTCCGGATAGTCGAAAATGGCGACTTCGGCTTCTCCGCCCAGCTTCTCGGCGATCCACTTGCCGGCGTGCTCGCCGATGGTGAAGCCGTACTCATACTCGGGAATTGTCAAAAACGCGTCGGAGCCTTCCACGTTCTGGTTGGCGGCGATGACGGGGATGCCGGCTTCCTGGGCCGCCTTTACAGAGGGGATCAGCGCCTTTTCATCGATGGGGCTGACGATGATGGCATCCACGCCCTGGGCGATGAAGTTCTCAAAGGCGGTGACCTGGTTGGCCACGGCGGCCTGGCCGTCGTGGATGATGGCCTCATAGCCCATCTCGTTGCAGTAGTCTTTCACGCCATTGCTGATTTCCACGAAATACGTGTTGGACAGGTCCTGACAGGTGTAAGCGATTTTGTAGGTTTTGCCTTCGGCCACGCAGCTAACGGAAACAGCCAGAATCAGTACGGTTGCCAGTAAAAAGGCCAGCGCTTTCTTCATTGTGTAATCCCTTCCTTACCCAATTCTTATATTTCCAAATGATCGTCCATCAGCTTTGGCGCGCACACCCGCTTGGCCTGAGGAACGAATTTGGAGAAAACATCATGAAGCCCCGTTGGGGCGAATACGGCCGCTTGGTCCGCGCCGCAGAATGAGTCCATCACCCTTGACATGTTTGATTATAATGATCGCCGCTATATTCGCAATAGATTTCACCAAAAATGCGATGAATCTATAAATTTTAACGAAAATGATATTACTTTCCTCTGCTTATGGAAGCGGGATAGAGACCTGCCAAACATCCCACGATTTCCCACCCGCTTTGAAAACGTCCTCTTTTCCTTTGCATTGGCGCCGGGGTTTGGCATGCAGCCGTCTCCAGAGGGCCACTTGTCAAATCAATAAGAAATATGCTATGATGCCACGGGTGATTGAGATGTTGCAGTACATGAATTCGCTGTCTATTTCTCCCTTTGCCGCCATTGTGCGCCAGGCGAATATGCAGCCCGAAAATATCATGATTCTCCGCTCGGACAGCGCGTTTCCTTTTTACCGCTGCCCCGCCCCCGTGCTGCTGTCGCCGGGGGTGAACATGAGCATCGTGCAGTTTATCGCCAATGATGGAACGCCGGTATCCTTCTACCTGGATAAGCCCATTGAGGTCAAGCCCTCGGTCCCCTTCGCCCTTCTTCCCATAGACGACCAGTGCATTTTGTACTGCCGCTGCGAGCTGCCCCTGGAAAAAGTGGACGGCCCGGGCGCGGCGAAGGTTCCCGTCATCCAGGGGTCGCTGGTGGTGAACCGCCTTTGCACCTTCTATTTACAGGAGCATGGCCCCGGCTTTTTCTTTTCCGGGGAGCGGCATCATCCCTATGAGATGGCCTATGTAAGCCAGGGGATTTTGCATACGGTGGTCAACGGGCAGCACTTCGTTCTGCATCAAAACGAGGCCCTGTTCATCCCCCCGGAGGCCTGGCACGTGCAATATGGCGAGCCCAATCAAAGCGTCAGCTTTTTTGGCACCATTTTTCTGTGCGCGTCCCCCTTGCCGGACGCCATGCTCCTGCGGGTGCTGCCGGAGCAAAAAAAGGCCAAGGAGCTGCTGTGCATGCTCCTTGGGGAGTTGGACCGGAAGGAAGTTTACCAAAACGACATGCTGGTGACGCTGTTTCAGAACCTGCTGGTGCAGTACGCGCGCTTTTCCGAGGGCATCCAGGACCATCCCGTGCAGCTGCCCTCCACCGCCAACAATGAGAACCAGATTTTAAGCAACGCCATGGAGTACATCGCCGAGCATACCCGGGAGCGCATCAAGGTGTCGGTTTTAGCCAGGCAGTGCAACGTCAGCTCCGCCTACCTGTCCCTTTTGTTCAAGCGGCACCTGGGAATCTCCCCCGCCGCCTACATGCTCCAGACCCGCCTGGAGGAAAGCCGGCAGCTGATCTGCAACGGGACGGGAAACATGGCGCAGATCGCCTCCACCCTTTGCTTTTCCAGCGCCCAGCACTATTCCACCGCCTTCAAGCGCCAATACGGCTTTACCCCCAAGGCCTACGCCAAGGGCCTGAAATAGCGGGGCGAAGGGGAAGCGGCCCCGGCGGAGGCCCCAGAGGGCTTGCCGCCGCACGGAAAAGGCGCGCTCCCCTTGGAGCGCGCCTGAAACTTGCCGGGAAGGGGCCGCGGGTCCGCCGCACAGCCATAGGCCTTTGAAACAGAGCCAAGGGAGCCCCCTGGCGGCCCCTTAGAACTCCGCGCTTCCGGTGGTTCGGGGGAAGGGCAGCACGTCCCGGATGTTCTGCATGCCGGTAAGGTACATGATCAGGCGCTCAAAGCCCAGGCCAAAGCCCGCGTGGGGGGTGCCGCCGTAGCGGCGGGTATCCAGGTACCAGTCGTAGCCGGAGGCCTCCATGCCCATTTCCTCCATGCGGCTTTTGAGCACGTCCAGCCGCTCCTCCCGCTGGCTGCCGCCGATGAGCTCGCCGATGCCCGGCACCAGCAGGTCTGTGGCGGCCACGGTTTTGCCGTCGTCGTTGAGGCGCATATAGAAAGCCTTGATCTCCTTGGGGTAGTTGTACACAAACACGGGGCAGCCAAAGTGCTTCTCGCTGAGGTAGCGCTCGTGCTCGGTTTGCAGATCCATGCCCCACTTCACCGGATATTCGAACTTCTGGCCGCAGGCCGTCAGGATATCCACGGCCTCGGTGTAGGAGCAGCGGACAAAGCCGCTGTCCACGATGGCTTGCAAGCGCGCCAGCAGGCCCTTTTCCACAAAGCTGTCCAAAAAGAGCATCTCCTGGGGGGCTTGCTGGAGAATGCCCGCGATCACATACTTGAGCATGTCCTCGGCCAGGTCCATGTCGTCAAACAGGTCCGCAAAGGCGATCTCCGGCTCCAGCATCCAGAACTCGGCGGCGTGGCGGGGGGTATTGCTCTTTTCCGCCCGGAAGGTGGGGCCGAAGGTGTACACGTTGCGAAAGGCCATGCAGTAGGTTTCCACGTTGAGCTGGCCGCTGACGGTAAGGTTGGCGTGCTTGCCGAAGAAATCCTCGCCATAGTCCACCGCGCCCCCCACCGTGCGGGGCGGGCTGTCCAGATCCAAGGTGGTGACCTGGAACATCTCCCCGGCCCCCTCGGCGTCGCTGGCGGTGATGATGGGGGTGTGGACATACACGAACCCACGCTCCGCGAAAAAGGCGTGCAGAATCTGCGCGGCCAGGGAGCGGATGCGGAAGACCGCGTAGAAGGTGTTGGTGCGGGGCCGCAGATGGGCGATGGTCCGCAAAAACTCAAAGGAATGGCGCTTCTTCTGCAAGGGATAATCCCCGTCGCACTCCCCCACCAGCTCCACCCGCCGGGCTTTGAGCTCAAAGGGCTGCTTCATGCCCGGGGTGAGCACCAACTCCCCGGTGGCGCGGATGGCGCTGCCCTGGCTGATTTTCAGCGCCTGGGCGAAGTTCTCGGTCCTGCCGTCCTCCAGGACGATCTGCAGGTTCTTAAAGCAGGTGCCGTCGTTAAGCTCAATAAACCCAAAAGCCTTGCTGTCCCGCAGGGTGCGCACCCAGCCGGATACGCTCACCTGGGGAATGTCCTGGGCGAGGGCCTTTTCATACAGCTCTTTCACCGTTTGATCCTTCATGCCTTTGCCTCCTTGAGGGGCTGCTTGCCCAACATAGCCGCGCCGATGATGCCCGCGTCCGCTCCCAGCCTGGCGATCTCCACCCGGGAGTAGGGGAGGGTCTTGAATAGCAGATACCGGGGAATCCGCTCCCGGATGGCGTCCAGCAGAAAGCTCCCCGCCTTGCTGACGCCGCCGCCCAGCACGATCATCTCCGGGTCCAGGAAGGCGATGATGATGTAAACCGCCTTGCACATATAGTCCACATAGCGGTTGAACACCTTCATGGCTACGTCGTCCCCTTCCTTGGCCGCGTCAAAAACCATCTTGGCGTTGAGCTTGTTCACATCCCCGCCGCACAGGTCGTAGATCATGCTTTCGGGGTGCACCAGCATGGCCTGCTTGCCCATGCGGATTACCGCCGTGGCGCTGCAATAGCGTTCCAGGCAGCCATAATTGCCGCAGGTACAGGGTTCCCCGCCGATATCCATGGGGATGTGCCCCAGCTCGCCACCCACGCCATGAAAGCCGCTCCAGGGCTTTCCATCGATGACGATGCCGCTGCCCACCCCGGTGCCCAGGGTCATGAACACGCTGCTGTGGCATCCGGCGCTGACGCCGCACACGCTTTCGGCAAAGCCCGCCGCGGTGGCGTCATTGTCGATGTACACGGGCTTGTTCAGGTACTTTTGCAGCTCGTCCCGCAGGGGCACGTTGCTCCAGCCCATGTTGGTGCAGAAGATGACCTCGCCGATGCGGTTGTCCGCAACGCCGGGAATGCCCACGCCAATGGAGCCCACGTCGGCCTCCTGATGCCCGCTTTCCCGGAGCACCCGCAGCATGCACTGCCCCATGTCCCGGATGATCTCCTGGTAGGGCCTGCCCACCAGCGTTGGAACCTCTCCCTGGGCGAGGATGCACCCTCCCTCGTCGGTAATGCCCACCTTGATGCCAGTGCCCCCCACATCAATCCCTACGTATACCATGCCTTCATCCCCCGTGGTGTTATGCATTTCCTTTGCTTTGCGCGATCATTTCGTTCAGCCGGCGGTCCAGCTCATGGGCCGCGCTGTACCCCAGGCGCTTCAGGCCCAGGTTCCGGGCCGCCACCTCAATAATGATGGCCAGATTCCGGCCCGGCCGCACCGGCATTACCTGGAAGGGCACCTCCACCTCCAGGATGGAGACGGTTTCCTCCGTAAGCCCCAGCCGGTCGTACTCCTTGCTGGAGTCCCACTTCTCCATGTGGATCACCATGTCGATGGATTTGCTGATGATGACCGAGCCTACGCCGTACATCGCCCGGATGTCGATGATGCCGATGCCGCGAATCTCCATGAAATGGCGCACCATCTCCGGGGCTTCGCCGATGAGCCGGTCATCCGCCACCCGGCAGATGTCCACCACGTCGTCCGCCACCAGCTGGTGCCCGCGCTTCACCAGCTCCAAAGCGGCCTCGCTCTTGCCCACCCCGCTTTCCCCGGTGAGCAGCACGCCCACGCCGTACACATCCACCAGCACCCCGTGCTGGGTTACGTGAGGGGCCAGGCAGCGGTTCAGGTACAAAATGGCCTGGGAGGTGAATTTCGTGGTTTTCAGCTTGCTTTGAAACACGGGGATATCCCGTTCCCTGGCTCTTTTGAGAAGCTCCCGGGGCGGGTCCATGGCCCAGCTGACGATGATGCAGGGGATCCCGTAGCTCATGAACCGCTCCAGCACGCCGTCCCGGACGGAGGCGTCCAGGGATTCCAGGTAGGTCATTTCCATCTTGCCGATGACCTGGGGGCGCTCATAGGCAAAATACTCGTAAAATCCGCAGAACTGCATCCCCGGCCGGTTCAAATCCGCGGTGTGAATCTCCATCTCTTCCTTGCTGGTGGGGACCAGCACCTTCAACTCCAGCTTGCCGGTAAAATCCTCATACCGAATGTACATGTTTCCTCCTTAGGGGAGCTGGGAGAGAACCCGCTCTTGCACAAAACGCGCCATGCCGTCCTGGGTGTTGGGTCCGCAGAGGAAGCGCGCCGCCCTTTTGACCTCGTCCCGGCCATTTTCCATGGCCACGCTATGGGGGGTGAATTCGAACATACTCAGGTCATTGAGGCTGTCCCCAAAGACCATGGTCCTTTCCGGCACGATGCCCAGGCGCCCCGCCAGCCGCGCCAGGGCATCGCCCTTGGTGGCTCCCGGAGGGGTGACTTCGCAGAAGTAGGGCTTGCTGATGGTGAACACCAGCTCATCCCCATACCTTTCCCTGGAAAGCCGGTAGAGCCGGGCGATATCCTCCGGCTCGCCCACGGCCAGGAGCTTGGGGGTGTCAAAGGTAAGGAACCGGGTCAAATCCCCCACCTCCATCCCCGCCATGCCCGAGGATTGCTTATACCTCTGGCTGGGGATGCCCTCCTTGCTGTAATAAAAGAGATCGCCGGAATAGGCCTGGACGTAGGAGCCCTCTCCCTCCCAAAAGGCGCAGACCTCCTGGGCCAAAGCGGCGGGCAAAACCAGCTCCTCCATCATGGTGTGGTCCGCGTTGACGATCTGGGCGCCGTTGCAGGCGATGTAGGGCAGTTGGGTATTCAGCTGCCGCATATAGGGCTCCATGCTGGGCTGCGCCCGCCCGCTGCTGGGAATCACCCGGATTCCCCGGCGGCCGCATTCCCGCATCACCTCCAGGGCGAAATCGCTGAGCTTTCCTTCCTCCTTGAAAAGGGTATCGTCCATGTCGGTTACGATGGTATCAATAATCACGAAGGCTCTCCTTTTGTAGTAGGGGGGCGGCGGCTAAAGGGCTTCCTCGCCAAAGCCCGCCTTCCCCGGTCTTTTGTCCTGAAAAAATCCCCGGAGCAGCTCCTGGGCCTCCTCCTCCAAAAGCCCCCCCACGCAGGGAAGCCGGTGGAAGAAGGCCGGGTCCTGGGTGAGGGCGTACACGCTTTGGGCGCAGCCCTGGCGCGGGTCCCTGGCGGCGAAATAGCACCGCCCCAGGCAGGCCATGATCATGGCCCCGGCGCACATGGGGCAGGGCTCCAGGGTGACATACAGGGTGCAATCCTCCAGCCTGCGCCCGCCCAGGTTCCTGGCCGCCTCCCGGAGGACCAGCAGCTCCGCGTGGGCCGTGGGGTCCCGGTCCGTTTCCCTGCGGTTGGCGGCCTTGGCAATGACTTTCCCCTGCCGCACCACCACAGCCCCCACGGGGATTTCCCCCGCCTCACGCGCCTGCCGGGCCATGTCCAGCGCCATGCGCATAAACGCCTCATGCTCCGCCAGCGTAGCCATGTTACGCCCCCGGAGCGTCGGAGGCCGCCGCGTCCAGGCGGTGCTCCTCCTGGGCCCTGCGGTTCACGTCCTCCGGCTCCAGGAAGGAGGGCAGCACCGAGTGCAGGCAGGCCCGCACATCCCCGCCCTCGTCCAGGCAGGCTTGCAAGGTGGTCAACATGGCATCCATGCTCTCCCGGCTGATAATCTCGGGCTTGGCGATGAAGATTTTCTCCCGCTCCGTGCGGGTGATGCCCTCATCGTCCATGAGCAGCTCCTCGTAGAGCTTTTCCCCGGGGCGCAGGCCGGTATAGACGATGTCGATCTTCTGCTGCCCCTGGGAGGCATAAAGCTGGATCATCCGTTCCGCCAGCTCCCGGATCTTCACCGGCTGGCCCATGTCCAGCACAAAGAGCTCGCCGCCCTTGGCGATGGAGGCGGCCTGGAGCACCAGGGCCGCCGCCTCCGGGATGGTCATGAAGTAGCGGATGATCTCCGGGTGGGTCAGGGTGATGGGCCCCCCCGCCCGGATCTGCCGCTCAAACAGCGGCACCACGCTGCCGTGGGAGCCCAGCACATTGCCAAAGCGCACGGCGGTGAATTCCGTCTTTCCCTGTTGGTTCAGGGCCTCGATGATGATCTCCGCCAACCGCTTGGTGGCCCCCATGATATTGGTGGGGTTCACCGCCTTGTCCGTGGAGATGAGCACAAAGCGCTTCACCCCGTGCTCCATGGCGGTTTTGGCGGTGAGGTACGTGCCGAACACGTTGTTTTTCACCGCCTGGGAGGGGCAATCCTCCATCAGGGGCACATGCTTGTGGGCGGCGGCATGGATCACGATCTCCGGGGAGAACTCCCCAAACACCTCCGCAAGCCGCTCGGGGTCCCGAATGGAGCCCACCCGCAGGATCAGCTTGTCCCGCAGGCTTTGCTTGTATTGCTCCTGAAGCTGGAAAAACAGGTCGTACATGTAGTTTTCGCTGATATCGTACAAAACGATTTTTTCCGGCTCAAAGGACAAAATCTGGTTGCACAACTCACCCCCGATGGAGCCGCCGCCCCCGGTGATCAGCACGGTCTTCCCCCGGAACACCGCCGCCACCTGGGCCATGTCCATCTGCTTCTCCGGGCGGCCCAGCAAATCCCCGATGTTGATGTCCCGCACGGCGGTAGGAGGGCCGTCGCTGCTGTTCACCTCTTGCAAGGCGGCCACCCGCCGCACCCGGCAGCCCGTGGCCAGGCATTTCTCCAGCAGGGGCTTCATCTCCCCGTTGGGGGTGGCAATGGCGATGATGATTTCGTCAATTTCATAATCCGAAGCCAGGCGCAGGATATTGCCCGTTCCGCTGACCACGGGCACCCCCTTGAGCTTGGACCCGGCCCGGCTGGGATCGTCGTCCACCACCACCACGGGGGCGGCGTTCCCATAGCGGCCGCTTTGCATCTCCCGCACCACATTGGCCCCGGCCCAGCCCGCGCCGATGATCATGGCCCTGCGTCCGGCAGCCTTGCCATCCTTGCGCAGGCTCCTTCCGCTGGTCACGATCACCCGGTAGGCCAGCCTGGAGCCGCCGATGACGATGGTGAGCAAAATCCAAAACAACAGGTACACCGTGCGGTGCAGCATGTGATGGTTTTCCGGCTGGGTAATGGCCCGCATGACGAGGGAATAGCCGTAGGTAGCCAAAGCGCCCACCAGCGTAGCCAGGGTGATCTGCACCACCGAATCCGCGGAGGCGTACTGCCACATGTTCCGGTACAGGCCGAAGGCCCCCAGGGAGAACAGGCACAGCAAGGTCATCACGGGCATGATGTTCACATACCGCTGAAAAAACTCCTGGGGAATGGGAATATCAAAGCGCAGCTGCTGGGCCAGGATCATCGCCAGGTTCACCAAGGCGGCGTCCAGCAAAACCCACAGCAGCGTGCGCAAGGTATGATTCATTTTGGATTTCCAGGATGTCATAGGGTAGCCCCCCGTCCAATGTGTCAGGCATACAGAGTTATTATAACACAGTTCATTTGCCGTGCAAACAGCCAGCTTCCTCCATCAGGAAGGCGTCCATGAGCCCGCAGGCCTCCCCAAAGGGGTCCCCGGTCATGTCCAGCCAATGCATCTCCTTGTCCCGCCGAAACCAGGTCATCTGCCGCTTGGCGAACTGGCGGATGGCGATGAACAAGAGGCGCTCCATCTCCTCCCGGCTTTGGATTTCGCCGGTGAGGTATTGGGTGATGAAGCGGTATTCCAGCCCCAGCTTGTAAAGAAACTCCCGGCTCACGCCCCGATCCAGCAAGCCCTGGACCTCCTGGAGCATGCCCTCCTGAAAGCGGAGGGAAAGGCGCTGGGCAATGCGCTCCTCCAGGACCGGGCGCTCCCAGGTCACCCCCAGCCGCAGGGCCCGGTACCTGGGGGATTTCCCCTGGGGGCGGAAATCCTCCTCATGCAGGCGCTCCAGCAGCCGCATGACCCGGTTCCGGTTGCGGGGGTCCACCTGGGCTTGGGGCAGCTTCTCCAGCAGCATGGCGTAGAGCGCCTGGGTGGAGAAGGTCTCCAGCTCCCGGCGGTAGGCCGGGTCCGGCGCGCTTCCCGAAAGCTCGTATCCCTCCACCACCGAGGCGATGTACAGCCCCGTTCCCCCCACCACAAAGGGCAGCCTGCCCCGGGAGAGGATACCGTCCACCGCCCGGTAGGCCAGGCGCTGAAAATCCGCCATGGAAAAGAACGATCCCGCCGGGCATACGTCCAGCAGGTGATGGGGAACCCCTTGCATTTCCTGGGGGGTGATCTTTCCGCTTCCCAGGTCCAGGCCCTGAAACACTTGCCGGGAATCCGCGGAGATGATTTCTCCGCCGTAGCGCCTAGCCAGCTCCACCCCCAGGCCGCTTTTGCCGGAGGCATTGGTGCCCGCCACCACGATGATCTTGGGAAATGGCTCCAGAGGCTTCACGCTCCTTTTTCAGGGACGGTAGGGCGCGTCGCGCCCTTGCTTATGGAAAAACAGCAAAGCGCCAACGCCGCCAGGGTGTCTGTCAGGCCCCGCCGCAGGCCGAAGAACCCTCGGCCCCTTTTTCCTCCTCATAGGCCCTGCGCACGGCCCGGCAGAGCTGATCCGCGCAGGAGGTGGGCCGGGGGCCGCAGTGGATGCCGCTGAGCCTCTCCTCCAGCTGCTCCAGGGTCAGGCCCTCCACCAGCTTTCCCAAGGCCTGAAGATTGCCGGAGCAGCCGTCTGTAAAGGCCACGTTGCGCACCCTGTCCTCCTCCAGGTCAAAGGTGATTTCGCTGGAGCAGGTGCCCTTGGTTTTGTACTGATGCCGCATGCCTTCGCCTCCAAGTCCCTCGTCATGATGTTTCATTGCTAATGATAACCCCTTTTCAAGCCCGGTCAAGGGTGGCCGGGGACCTGTGCGCCGCCGTCCTCCCCCGGAGCGTTCCAGGCCACCCAATGGCCTGGCGGGGCGGAAAACCCCAACGGCTCATACATCCCCAGGTTTCCTTCCGGGGAAAGGGCCCAAAGGGAGGCCAGCCCCTCTAGGGCGCAGCGCTTTTGGACGTATTGCGCCAGGGCTTTGGCATGGCCTTGCTTGCGGAACGCCGGTTCCATGAAAAAATCCCCGAGGATTCCTATCTTTTGGCAGGAGAGGGTGGAGAAGATACGGCTTACGGAGCACATGCCGATGACCCGGACGGACCGCTTGACCACAAAGAAACGGATGTCCCCGCTCAGCACCGCCTCCTCCAGGGCGTCCTTTTGCTCCTGGGACAAAAAGGGCGCTCCGGCTTCCCCCTTGCAGCCATTTTCCAGGCGCAAAACCTGCCAAAAATCCTCCCGCGCCAGCTCTTGGCAAACCGCCTGGGTATTCTCCGGGGGCAGGAGCATCAGCAGGCTCCCGCTCTCGTCATAGCCGTTGTAGCGAAAGCCCTGTTTTTCCCAAAAGCGCATGCTGCGGCGGCAGCTCGTGTTCAGTTCATAAAAGGCCGCGCCCAGGGCGTCCTGCCGGGTTTTCAGCGCCTGAAAGCACTTTGTTCCCAGCCCCCGTCCCCGCAGCCCGGAAAAAACGCAAAAGTCCAGGATAAAGCACTTTTGATCCTCGGAATGATAGGTGCACAGCAAGCAAAACCCGATTCTCTCCCCGTTCCTCTCAAAGAAAACGGCCAAGGCCGGGTCCACCTCGCGGGAGCAAAGCCCCCGGATGATTCCGCGGTATTCCTCCGAAAGGAAATAGGCCCGATCCTCCTGGGTCAAAGGCGTGCCCAGGTCCTCCTGGGGCACGGTATCCTCCAGGAAGCACCGGTCTTTGGCGCGCCAAAACGCCTCCCACTCCTGCTGGGACGCGACGGGCTTAAGCAAAATCTCGTTCATGGGCCCTTTGACGCTCCTTGCTTTCAGTCTCTGATACGATTTGTTATGATATCACGCCCGCCGCAAAACATCAAGCCGAAGCGCCCGGGGGTATAGAGCCCCGGCAAGATGTTACATCCTCGCCTTGCGCGGGAATACCCCTTGTGGTACAATCAATGGTAGCATTGCCCAGCGATGGTTCATGCAAATCCTTGGAGAGGAGCTTGCGCGTGATGCGTTGCCGACCCAATGGAATAGGAGTCCTATGCCTTCTGGGCGTGGCCGCCTGGCTGGGTTGCAGCGCCCCGGCGCTGGCCCAGGAAGCCGTTTCCTTGGAGCAGGCCGGGCTGCGGTACTATCCGGCCCAGGGGGAAGTGTGCGTCACCCGAAGCTCGGTTCCCCAGGAGGCCCTGGCCTTGCTGGGGGCGGACGAGGCCACGGTCCTCTCCGCCATGGAAAGCGACCAGCTTTACTGCATTATTCTCACCAGCCAGGGGACCCAGGTTTCCTTGCGCATCTCCGATCCGCCTCCGGGCGCCTCCGGGCAGCTATCTCCCCAGGGCATGGCCCGGGAAGAGCTTTTGGCGCTGCTGGCCCCCCAGGGCAGCGGCCTTTCCGCCTCCTGGACTGAGGACCTTCCGGGCTTTGCGCTTCTCTCCCCCCAGCCCCGGGAACAGGAGCAGGGGCTCCCCCTGAACACGCTGTCTCTTTCCACCTTGTATTTGGGCAAGGTATATTCCTTCCAAACCGACGTTTTTGGCCGGGAGCCCGCCCAGGCGGACCGGGAGGCCCTCTTTTCCGCCGCCAGGCGCATGATCCTGCTGGGGGCCGCCGCCCGGGATTCCGGCGAGGCTTCCCAAAGCGGGCCTTTGGCGCTGCCCCCCTTGCCGGCGCTGACGGAGCAGGAGGCGCAGGTTGCCTACAAGGTGGGAAATCTGCCGCTGGTGCTTTCCCCCATCCCCTCCGTGGTAGGCACCACCCTGTGGGAGGTTTCCGGCGCCACCGCCCCCAAGGCTTCTTTGAAGTATACCCTCAACGGCCGGACCTCCTCCCGCTTCCAGGCGGACGAGAGCGGCGCTTTTTCCTTCACCATGAAGAACCTGGAGCCGGACGCCGTAAACGAGCTGACGGTGACCGCCTCCCAGGGGGAGGACGTTTCCACCGCCTCCTGCTCCCTGGCGCTCCGGTGGCAGCCCTCTCCCTTGGCGCTGGCCCAGGCCTCCGGCACCGTGAAGGCGGACCATGTGTTCCTGGAGGGGATCACCCTCCCAGGCTCCAAGGTGCAGCTTTTGCGCCGCACGGGAACGGACCTGATCCCCGTGGGGGAGGACGGCCGGTTCCGCTACAAGGTGCTGCTAAAAAAGCTCGGGGAAAACTCCTTCACCCTCCGCACCCTCTCCCCAGGCTACCGCCGGGCGGACGTGGAAGTATCCTTGCTGCGGGCCATCGGCGACGCCCAGGAGCTTGCCTCCCTGGAGGGAAGCGTGAAAGCCGTGGCGTATGATAAGCTGCTTGCCAAGCCCTCCGCCTATGAGGGGCGCACCGTCCGCTACCAGGGCACGGTGGCGGCCCTGGCCAACCTCCTGGGGCAGCCTTTGTTCCTGCTGTCCACGGCCCAGGGGGAAACCCTGGCCTGCCTTTGCCCGGACCTGCTGGACATCCGTCTGGGGGAGGAAATTGACCTTCTGGGCACCCTGTCCGGTGGCAAGGAATCCCTCCAGACCCCTTGGCTTTCCGGGGAATTTCCCTCTTTGGTTCTCCTTTCCCTGATCCCTTAAGACCTTGACCACAAAGGATGGTGTCACCATGCGAAAGCTCCTTTTCGGCGTACTGGTGTTATCCCTGACCTTGGCATGGGGCGCAGCCCTTGCCCAGACGCATGTGTTTGACGCGCTCCAGGCCACCGTTGAAATCCCGGACAGCTACATCGTGCTGACCGGGGAAAACCTGCCTCAAAACGCGGACTGGCTGGAATCCCGGGGGCTTTCCATTGAGGAGGTCTCCAACGATTTCATCAAGCGGGGGGTTTTGCTGCAATGCTGGACGGTGGATTATGACGCTTGCATGGAGCTCACCGCCTTGCAGACGGACCAAGCCCAGAATATCTTCGACGTCAACGAGCAGGAGGACAGCGTCCGGGGGGGATACCGCCTCTCTCATTACCCGGACAACGATTTTTTGGACCAGGGGTATGACTTTTCCAGCGCGGACTGGAAAAACACCCCGGAAGGGCGCTTTTTGATCCTGCGCTACGTCCGGCGGGGGGGCGGCGAGATTCTCCACCGGGGGCTGATGCGCCGCACCATCCGCAACGGATACGAGGTCACCTTCGACATGCAAATCTACGGGCGCTCTCCCACCAACAAGGACAACACCGCCCTGAATAAAATCTGGAACAGCTTCCACTTTGCGGAAGTATTGCCGCTGCCCCCCGCGGCCAGCGCGAAAATCAACATCACCAAGGAGCCTCCGGCGGAGACCAACAGTTCCGAATTCACCATCGAAGGCACCGCCGCCAAGGACGTGAAGCTCACCGCGGTCATCATGGGCCTCAGCTCCCCCACCCCCACCTTGGTGGAGGCCCAGGCCGGCTCCTCCGGCAAGTTCAAGATGCCTGTGCAGCTGCCCAAGGAAGGGGTCTTCATGATCACCATCACCGGGGAGTACATGGGGGAGGACGTGAAGGAGCTGGCCTTCCCCGTCACCTACCAGCGCACGTTGCTCACCGTGAACCTCACCACGCCCCTGCCCGAGGCGGTGACCACCTCGGAGCTGACGCTTCTGGGCACCTCCGAGCCCGGGGCCAGCATCCAGGTCTTTATCAACAACGAGCCCATCATGACCAAACGGGTCACCGCCGCGGGCAAGTTCAAGGTGGACCTGGACACCTCCACGGAAGGCCCCTATGACCTGGTGCTTGTTTTCTCCAAAAAGGGCCTGGCGGACAGGCGCATCACCCACAGCTTTACCCGCCAGTGGTCCGAGGCGGATATCCTCAAGGATATCAAGCGCCAGGCCATCAAACCCGGCTATGCCGCCTTGAAGAAAAAAATCGAGGCCTATGAAGGCCGGATCATGGGCTACAAGTGCTACCTGCTGAACGTCACCAAGGCCGGGGACGAGTACATCGCCCAAATGGCCCTTACCAAGCGGGGCGAGGAGTACAGCAGCGTGATTCTGGTTACCTGCGACGAGGAGCCCACCATGGCTGTGGGAACCCAGGTGTGGATGTACGGCACCTGCGTGGGCATGTCCTTGCCCAGCGAGGGGGACGAAACCAACGCCACATACCCCTGCTTTGAGCTTTTGATGTTCGCCTCCGTGGAATAGGCGCGGGGATTTGACCCTTTCCAAACGGGCCGCCAAAGGGAGGTCCGTTTTTTTGCGCCGCCGTATCAAGAATCCCCCGCTTTCACCCCATGCATGCAAAGTCAAGCCTTTGCGCACACTACCCGCACACAATAGCGGAGGTTTGCGCAATGCAATGGATCGTCTCGGGTTTAGGCCTCGCAATCCTGTTCCTGCTGGCAAGGGGCGTACGCAGGCAACCGGTGGTTTCCTATCGGGATGTGCTGCTGGAGGATGAGCTCATCGCCCACATCGGCGCTTTGGCCACCCGGGGGGACCAGCGGGGCCAGGGGCGTATTCGCGTCCCCGCCCGGATGCAGCAGACCATCCTGCGCTCCATCAGCCTGCTGAACCGCTATCCCCAGGACGAGCTTTTGCCCGCCGCCAGCTGGCTTAGCGACAACGGCCGCTTTTTGCAGGAAATGACGGCCTCCCTGGAGCTGGATCTCAAAGCCGCGCCCTTGCTGCCCAAGGACAACGGAGGAGAGGTGCGGATCTTTCGCTTTGCCAAGGAATTGGTGGGCCACAGCAACGGGGACATCCAGGTGGAGTCCCTGCGCAAGGCCGTGGCCTCCTGGCAGCAGCGCGAGCCCATGACCGTCAATGAGGTCAACTGCCTGCCCCTGGCCCTGAAGGCGGCGCTTTTGGGCATCCTTCATGAGATGATCCATTTGTGCACCCGCCAGCAGCAGGAGTTCGGGGCCGCGGACCTGTTCGCCAAGGATCTGCGGCAAAAGCGCGAAACCGCCGCCATGCGCCGCTTTGAAGCATATAAGCACAGCACCACCTTTTTGGAGCACCTCCTCTCCATTTTGCGCACCAGCGAGGAGCCCTCCGCCGTGGCCTGGCTGGACAAGCACATCGCCTCCCTGAACCATCAGACCGAGCGGCTGGCCCAGCTGGAGCATGACCGGCAGACGGAAAACCGCCTGTGGGTAGGCAACGCCATCACCTCTTTGCGGGTGGTGTCCAATTTGCCCTGGCATAAGCTCTGCGAGAGCATGAGCCAGGTCCATGACGAGCTGTCCAGGGACCCCGTCTACCCTTTGATGGACGCGGAAAGCCGCTCCTATTACCGCAGCCGGGTGGTTCGCATCAGCCGCCTTACGGAGCGCAAGGAGCTGGCAGTGTGCGCCGCCGTCCTTTCCTTAGCCAGCAGCGGCGGCGATCCTGTGGAAAGCCATGTGGGGTATTATCTGCTGGATGAGGGCAGGCCGCTGCTCTTTGAGCATCTCAACGCCCGTACCCTCTGGGCCAGGCTCCACCTGTTCGCCTCCACCCACGCCCTGAGCCTGTACAGGGCGGCCTGCTGGCTGATTTTCTTTGGGGTGATGGCGTTGGGGTGGCTTTGGGGCATATCCCCCTTTCTTCTGCTTCCCCTGGGAATCGTGTTCGTGTACCCCTTTCAGCAGCTCACCACCCGCCTGTGCCACCGGTGGGTGAGCCCCAAGATGGTGCCCAGGCTGCTGGTGGAGCAGCTGGCGGCGGACCAGCAGACATTGGTGGTCTGCCCTACCTTGCTTACCGACAAGGAGCATGCCCTGGCCATGGTAAAGCACCTGTCCGTGCTGCATCAGGCCAACCCGGACCCCCGGCTGCATTTCCTGCTCCTGGGGGACTATCAGGACAGCCTCACCGGCACCTTGGGCACGGACGAGGACATCGTATCCACGGCGGCGGCGGCGGTGCGGGCCCTGGGGGAGGACAGCGGCCATCCCTTTTTGTACATGCAGCGGGCCAGGGTGTTCAACGCCCGGGACAGCGTTTACATGAGCCGGGAGCGCAAGCGGGGCGGCCTGGAAACCTTGCTGCGCATCATTGACGGCAGGCCCATCGAGGACACCTTCACCTATTGCTCCTGCCCCCGCTCCGCCCTCCAGGGGCAGTACCGCTATGTCATCACCCTGGACAGCGATACCGTTTTGCCCCCCGGCAGCGCCCTGAGGATGGTGGGCGCGATGCTCCACCCCCTCCAGCAGCGCCGGGAGCACCAGGGGGCCATGCGGGGCATCAGCATTTTGCAGCCCCGCATGGAGGTGGCCACCCATACGGTGGGCAGCTACCTATCCCTGTTTTTGGGCGGGCCGGGAGGCTCCGATCCCTACAACGCCCTCTCCTCGGACCTGATGCAGGACTGCCATGGCCGCGGCTCCTTTGTGGGCAAGGGCATCATCGACCCCAAGGGCTTTTTGCAAGGCACGGATGGCATGCTGATTCCCGGGGCCATTTTAAGCCATGACCTCCTGGAGGGGGAGCTTACCGGCTGCGCCGTAGCCACCGATATCACTTTGTACGACGGGCAGCCCGCCGCCCTGAAGGGCTTTTTGCTGCGCTTGAACCGCTGGACCCGGGGGGATTGGCAGCTCCTTCCCTACGTATTCCCCTATTTCCCGGCTTCCGCCCGGGCTCCCAAGGCCAGGCTGGACGCCCTGGGCAAGCACAAAATCTGGCAGAACCTGTTGCGCAGCCTGGTGGCCCCGGCCAAAATAATATTGATCTTCTATGCCGTGGTGCTGCGCATGCCCTTACTGCTGATCCTCACCTTGCTCTCCACGGAGCTGGTACCCCTCTTTCCCCTCTCCCTGGCCTCCTTGGGCAGCATGGCCACCCGGCTTTTGATGCTGCCCTGCGAGGCCGCGATGCAGGGGGACGCCATCGCCCGCACCCTTTACCGCCTGTTCGTCTCCCGGCGCAACCTGCTGCAATGGACCACCGCCGCCCAGCTCAGCAAGCCCACAGCCAAGCCCTCCATGGAGTTCTTCTACATGAACATGGGGGCCGGGTTCGCCCTGGGGGGCCTGTCCATCCTGCTGCGTCCCCTCTTTCCCCTGGGCATTGCGCTGGGCGGGCTGTGGAGCCTGTTTTTGATCTTTCTCCCCGCCTGGGAGCAGCCCTACCGCCAGCCCCAATACATGACCGAGTACATGCGGGAGGAGCTCAAGCGCCTGGCCTCCTCCACCTGGCTTTTCTTTGACACCGTGGTCACGGAGCAGGAGCATTTTCTGCCCCCGGACAATGTGCAGATCGAGCCCAACAAGGGCGTGTCCCACCGGACCTCCCCCACCAACATCGGGCTGTACCTGGTGTCTTTGATCGCCGCCGAGAAGATGGGCCTGATCCCCCCGGACGATATGGCAGAGCGCATCTCCCAGACTTTGGATGTGCTGGAAGCGCTGCCCAAATGGAAGGGGCATTTCTACAACTGGTATGATACCCGCAACCTTCTGCCTCTGCGCCCTTTGTTCATCTCCTCCATCGACAGCGGCAACCTGGCGGCGTGCCTGCTTTGCTGCGCCCAGGGGGTCCGCACCCTCTTTCCCCGGCTCTCTCCCTCCAACCACGAGATCAGCGCCCGCCTGGACGCGCTGGCCTATGACATGCCCTTTGGCATGCTCTATGATTCCGACGCCGAGCTCTTTTTCATCGGCCTGCATCCGGAAAAGCCCCTGGACCGCCTGAGCCACTATGACCTGCTGGCAAGCGAATCCCGGCTTTTGAGCTTTGTGGCCATCTGCACCGGGGCCGTGCCCGTGAAGCATTGGTACCGCCTGGGCCGGGGCATGACCCGCACCGCCCGGGGCCAGACCTTGGTCAGTTACAGCGGCACGATGTTCGAGTACATGATGCCCTTGCTCTTTCTGCCTCCCGTAAAGGGAACGCTGCTGTACCACGCCTGCCTCCAGGCCCTGAGGGAGCAGCAGCGCAGGCGGCTCAACGGGGTGTTCGGCATCAGCGAAAGCGGCTATTACGCCTTTGACCCGAACCTGTATTACCAATACAAGGCCTTCGGCATCCCCTCCTTGGCCCTGGACCCCACCAGGAGCCAGGATGTCGTCGCCCCCTACGCCTCCCTTCTCTCCTTGCCCCTGGATACCCGCCGGGTCTTCCGCAACCTGCAGCGGATGAAATCCCTGGGGCTCTCCGGGCCTCTGGGGATGTTTGAGGCCGCGGATTTCCACAAGCAGCGCATCGGCCAGAGGCACGATTTCCGCATCGTGCGCAGCCACATGTCCCATCATCAGGGCATGATTTTGGCCGCCCTGTGCAACGCCCTGTACGACGGCTACATCGGGCGGCTGTTTTCCGACCTGCCAAGGGCCCAGGCCCACGCCCTGCTTTTGGAGGAAAAGCCCCAGCAGGGCCGGGGCGTCATCCGCCGTCCCCTCAAGCGGGCCTCCACAGAGCCGGCCTACGATCCCCTTCACAGCCAGCGGCAGGCATATCCCCTCTCCTTTCCCATTGACGCCCACATCCTGCACGGCGGGGGCACCACCGTGCTGATCGACGCCCAGGGCGGCGGCTACATCAGCCGGGATGGGATCATGCTCACCCGCTTTAGGGAGCAGTGCCGCATTCCCAGCGGCATGCGGCTGTATCTGCGGGATTCCCAGTCGGGCATCCATTGGTTCGCCACGGACCCCCTCCTGGGGGGCTCCACCGAGTTTCAAACCGCCCAGGCGGTGTTTACCCGCAGCCGCTTCCACGTCCACTCCACGCTGCGCATCTTCGTGAATCCCCTGGACGGCACCGTGCTCCATCACCTGACGCTGAAAAACGAATCCTCCGCCGAGAGGATGCTGGAGGTGTGCAGCTACCTGGAGCTCGCCCTGTCCTCCCAGCGGGAGGACAGCGCCCACCCCGCCTTTCAAAACCTGTTCATTGAAACCTCCCGGATCGGCAAATACGGCGTAATGGCCGTCCGCCGCCCCCGCAAGGCGGGCCAGGAGTCCCTGCGGCTGATGCACACCTTGGGCACGGACAGCGCCCTGAACGGCTGCCATGTGCAGACGGACCGCACCCTGTTCATCGGCAGGGGCAACACCATTCTCAACCCCCGGGCCCTGGAGATGCCCATCAGCGCCATGGCGGACGTGGTGGGGGCGGTCATCGAGCCCTGCGCCAGCCTGCGGGCCCAGTTTGTGCTCCCCGTAGGGGGGCAGGTGCAGTTCATCTTCTCCACCTTGCTGGCCTCCCCCCAGGATACCCCCGCCGCGCTGGCGGAGCGCTACGCCCTGCCGGAGAGCGCCTTGAAGGTCTATGAGCTGGCCCGCACCCAGGGCCTTGTCACCGCCCGGTACCTGGGGCTGGACCCGGCGCTGCACAACGCCATCTCCCGCCTCTGCGGCAGCCTTTGCTACACGGGGCAGCCCCACCAGTCCGTGGGCCTTCATCCCGGGGCGCTGCCCCTGCGGGAATTATGGGGCTTGAGCGTCAGCGGCGATCTGCCCATTTTGCTGGTGATCTGCGAGGATGCCCAGGACCTGTCTTTGGTGCGGCATCTGCTCAAGGCCCATGCGTTCTTCCGCCTGAGCGGCCTGTGGATCGATTTGATCATCGTCAGCGACCAGGTGGCGGGCTATGCCCATCCCCTGCGGGACCTGCTCAGCGATTTGATGCAATCCAGCCACAGCCGGGAACTCATCGGCAAGGACGGGGGCTTGCACCTGCTGGAACGCCAAAGCCTGTCTGCGGAGGTGTTCGCCCTTTTGGAGAGCTCCGCCCGCCTGATTTTGCGCACCAGCAAGGGCGGCATTGTGGACCAGCTCAAAACCCTCCTGGTGAGCGTAAAGCCCCAAAATCCCGAGGACGCGAAGCCCTCCGGGGTCTGGCAGCCCTCCCCGCCTCCCGCCCAAACGCTGCTCTTTGACAATGGCTACGGGGGCTTCTCCCCGGAGCAAGGGGATTATGTCATCAACCTGCCTCCGGGCAAGAGCACCCCGGCCCCCTGGAGCAATGTGCTGGCCTCCCCCACCTTTGGCAGCCTGGCCTCGGAAAGCGGCCTGGTGTTCACCTATGCGGACAACAGCCACAAGACCCGGCTGACCCGCTGGCCCAATGACAGCGTATCCTCCTATGGGGAGGAGAACTTCTTCCTCAAGGACAAATCCGGCCGCCTGCTCTGGTCCGTGACCCGCTGGCCCCTGGGGCAGAATCTGCATTGCCAGGTCACCCACTCCCCCGGAATGACCCTGTATGAAAGCCATGGCTATGGCATAGGCCAAAAGCTCACCTGCTTTACGGACGGGGAGCTTCCCCTGGGGGTGCGGGTGTTGCAGCTGAAAAACGACGACGTAGCGGAGCGCACCCTGGAGCTGTTCTATACCTGCGTTTTCGCCCTCACCAACCACCCCACGGAAGAGCAGCTCACCGCCACCTACCGGGAGGGGGGCGTGGTCTACGCCCAAAACCCGGCCGCCTCGGGGGTGGCCTGCATCGCCATGGTCAATCCGCAGCCCTCCTTGACCACCACCATGTCTTGCGGCGCGTTTCAGGGCCTCTCGGGGCTGGCGCCCTTGGCCCTGTCTTCCCCGGGAGCGCTGCCCTCGGACATGGGCAATGTGGGGGTGGTGAGCCATACCTTTTTGCTCAAGCCCGGAGAAACCATGGTTTTCACCCTGGCCTTGGGCTTCGCCTCCTCCCAGGAGGCCCTGGACCAGGCCCTGGGGGTTTTGGCCCAGGAAGGAGCCAGCCAGCGGCTGCACCGGATCAAGATCTATTGGGAGGAGCGGCTGGGCGCTTTGCGGGTGGACCTTCCCGACCCGGCCCTCTCCTTGATGTTGAACCGGTGGCTGCCCTACCAGGTCCGGGCGGCGCGGCTGTTCGCCCGGGCGGGCTTCTACCAGGCGGGAGGCGCCTATGGCTTCCGGGATCAGCTCCAGGACATGCTCTCCTTGCTGTATACGGACCCCCAGATCGTCCGCGGCCATCTTTTGCTCTGCGCGGCCCATCAGTTTGAGGAAGGGGATGTGCAGCACTGGTGGCATCCCCCCCAATACGGGGTACGGACCCGCATCACGGACGATCTGCTGTTTCTGCCCTTTGTGACGGCCCTGTACGTGCAAATCACCGGGGATAGCGGCATCCTGGGGGAAGTGGTGCCCTATCTTCACGGAGAACCCCTGCGGGAAAACCAGCGGGAGCATTTGTACGAGCCCGAGGTTTCGGAATTGGCGGAGCCCTTGCTTGCCCATTGCCTCAAAGCCATCGACCGGGTGGCCTTCGGCTCCCACGGCCTGCCTTTGATGGGCGGCGGGGACTGGAACGACGGCATGAACGCGGTGGGGGGCGAAAACGGCGAAAGCGTGTGGCTGGGGATGTTCTACTGCGAGGTCCTGCGGCGCATCATGCCCTGTTTGGACCCCGAAACCGCCCGGACCCTTGCCCAGCGGCGGCACAAGGTATTGCAGATGATCGACCAGCACGCCTGGGACGGCTCCTGGTACCTGCGGGCCTGGTATGACGACGGGGAGCCCTTGGGGGGCTGCCAAAGCAGCGAATGCCGCATCGACGCCCTTCCCCAGTGCTGGGCCGTGCTCTGCGGCGTTTCCCGGGAGCGGAGCGCCATCGCCATGGACCACCTCTGGCGGCTGCTGTATGAGCGGGACATCGGCATTTTGAAGCTCTTCACCCCTCCCTTCAACGGATTGGAGCAGCCCGGCTACATCGCCGGTTATCTGCCCGGCATCCGGGAGAACGGCGGCCAGTATACCCATGTGGTGCCCTGGGCCGTAGCGGCGCTGCACCAGCTGGGCAACGACGCCCAGGCCTGGGAATTGGCCCTGGCGGCGCTGCCTGTGAACCACGCCCGCACCCGCCAGCAGGCGGGCCGCTACCGGGTGGAGCCCTATGTGATGGCGGCGGATATCTACAGCCATCCCCAGCAGCGGGGCCGGGGCGGATGGACCTGGTATACCGGCAGCGCCTCCTGGATGTACTACACCATTTTGGAGCAGCTTCTGGGCTTCCAGAAAATCGGCAATTCCCTTCGGCTGCGGCCCTGTCTGCCCCAGGGCTGGGACGATCTCACCCTCACCTACCGCTACGGCAGCACCACCTACCACCTTCACGCCACGCTGGAATGCCCCTTCCCCATGGCGGACGGGGAGCAGCTCAAGGAGGGCCGCCTTATGCTGGTGGACGACGGGCGGATTCACGAGGCCACCTTCCCCATTCGGGTGGCGGAGCCCCTGGGCTGAGCCCCCGTCCTTCCTGGTCCGGGCGATCTATGGTATAATGCCTTGGGGGCGGCCCGTCCGCCCCGGGAAAGGATGAAACCATGGATTTCTTGCCCGTGAGCCTTCAGGAGTGCCTGGATCGGGGCTGGGACGCCCCGGACTTCGTATTTGTGGTGGGAGAGGCCTATGTGGACCACCCCTCCTTTGGCCAGGCCATCATCAGCCGGGTGCTGGAGAAGGCGGGCTACCGGGTGGCGATGCTCTGCCTGCCCGAGTACCACAGCCCTGATGATTTCAAGCGCTTTGGCAAGCCCAAGCTGGGCTTTTTGGTGACCTCCGGGGTCATCGACAGCATGGTGAACCACTATACAGCCGCCAAGAAGCGCCGCAACGAGGACGCCTATGCCCCTGGCGGCAAGCCGGGCCTGCGGCCGGACCGGGCCGTTACGGTATACTGCAACCGCATCCACCAGGCCTATCCCGGCGCTCCCATCCTCATCGGCGGGGTGGAGGCTTCCTTGCGGCGCTTTTCCCACTACGACTATTGGGATGACAAGGTGCGCCGCAGCGTTTTGGTGGACAGCGCCGCCACCCTTTTGCTCTACGGCATGGGAGAAAATACGGTGCTGGCTTGCGCGGACTGGTTCCGGCGCGGCATGCCGCCCCAGGAGCTGCCCACCCTAAGGGGTTGCTGCTACATGGCCAAGGAGCCGCCCCAGGGAGCCGCCGTTTTGCCCTCCCACCGGGAGGTATGCCAGAGCAAAAAGGCCTATGCCAAGGCCTTCATGGCGGAGTATGAGCAGCAGGACCCCATCCGGGGCCAAAGCCTTTGCCAGGAGCAGGACCCCCAGCGCTTTGTGGTGCAAAACCCGCCCGCCTTGCCTTTGACCCGGGAGGAGCTGGACGCGGTCTACGCCTTGCCCTACACCCGGCTGGCCCACCCCTCCTATGACGCGCTGGGGGGCGTGCCCGCTTTGGCGGAGGTGCGCTTCTCCCTGTCCGCCGTGCGGGGCTGCTTTGGCTCGTGCAGCTTTTGCGCCCTGACCTTCCACCAGGGGCGCATCGTGTCCTCCCGCAGCGAGGCCTCTCTTTTGGAAGAAGCGAAGCTGGTGAGCGGGCTGCCGGACTTCAAGGGCTATATCCACGACGTGGGCGGCCCCACCGCCAACTTCCGCGCCCCCGCCTGCGAGAAGCAGCTCAGAAGCGGCGCGTGCAAAAACAAGCAGTGCCTCTATCCACGGCCTTGTAAGAATTTGAAGGTCAGCCACAGGGAGCTGGGGGATTTGCTGCGCAAAATGCGGCAGCTGCCCCGGATCAAGAAGGTGTTCATCCGCTCCGGCCTGCGCTATGATTACCTGATGGCGGACCCGGACCCCAGCTTCTTCACGGATTTGTGCCGCCACCACATCAGCGGGCAACTGAAGGTGGCTCCGGAGCACATCTCTCCCCGGGTGCTGGCCATGATGGGCAAGCCCGGCCGGGAGGTATACGAGCGCTTTGTCCAGCGTTACGAGGCGGTGAACGCCAGGCTGGGCCTGAAGCAATACCTGGTGCCCTACCTGATGAGCAGCCATCCCGGCAGCACCTTGGAGGACGCGGTGATGCTGGCGGAATACCTCCGGGACACCGGCCATCAGCCCGAGCAGGTCCAGGACTTCTACCCCACCCCCGGAACCCTGAGCACATGCATGTATTACACCGGGCTGGATCCCCGGACCCTGGAGAGCGTGTTTGTAGCCAAAACCCCCAGGGAGAAGGCCATGCAGCGGGCGCTGCTGCAGTGGAAGAACCCCAAAAACCGCCCGTTGATCCGGGAAGCCCTGCGCCTGAGCGGCCGGGAGGACCTGATCGGCTATGGGAAAAAGGCCCTGATTCCCCCCGGGGGCGGCCCTTCTCCCGGAAGCCGCCCCGGCCCCAAAGCGCCGCCTCCCAAAAGCCGGGGCAAGCGGTAAAGCGAACCCATCCCACGCAAAAAGGACGGCCCTTTGTCAGGCGCGTCCTTTTTGCGGCGGATGCTCCAGGGGGTTGGCTTACTGCGCTCCCCCGGCGAATTTGTTTTTCACAGTCGTGATCTTCTGCTGCTCCGCCTGTTGCACCGGATACCAGCCCTTTTGGGACATCTTCTGATAGATGCCGTCCTGCATGCACAGGCTCTCCTTCAGGGCATTGTCAAAGGCAGTGTGCACGTTCTGCGTACCGGATTCTATGGTTCCGTGCATGTACAGCCCGCAGGCGCCCTTGGTGGTCTGGAGAAGGTTCTCCATAATGTTTTGATCGTTCATGGCTTCCCCTCCTTACACGACCTGGTAGAGTTGTTGGAAGATCTGGTTGTGGGTGTTGGCAAGCTGCTGGACATAGCTTTTCAGCTCCGGGTCCATCAGGGCCTGGGCCGCTTGCTCGCACTGGGTTTTCAAGAATTTTTCGTGGTTTAAGGCATCCTCCAGATACATGAGTTCCTTGGGACTCATATCATCACCTCCAGGGCTATTGTGACCCCCCGGCAGGCTTTCTATTCCCAAAAAAGGAAGCCTTCGCCACCCCCTCACAGCATGGAGAGGATCTCCAAAGCATCCTTCATCACCAGCGGCTTCATGTTCTGCGTATACCCCGACAGGTCCAAATGCTCCAACTTTTCTTTAATTCTCCCCCCGAGGCCCGGCTTGTGGGGGATCACATTAGCCAGGGACTGGATGCACTGCCTGGCGGTGATAGCCTTCTCATCCTGGGCATGGTCCAGAAATTGGTCAAAGGCCGCGTCCAGCTTTCCCTCCCCATCCCATTTGGCGTTGATGGAAAGCAGAAAAATCCCCCGGGTGCGGTGGAAGGATTGCTTGCTGTCCATCAGCTGGGCAAAGGCATCCATGTAAGGATAGACGTCCGGGGACAGGTTTGAGCGGAAGTAAAGCAGCAGCAACGCCTCCAAGGCCCTTTCATTTTCACTGGCCGTAAGCTCCGCCACCAGCTCCCGGATTTGCCCCGGGAGCAGTTCCTTGCTCCGCTGCTCCAGCGCCTGCTTTTGCGCCGGGGTCATCTTTTTAATTTCTACCATAAACGCTCCTCCCCTTGCCCTCTTATCCCTGGGATATGTGTGCGCATCGCGTTATCTTTCCTACGGTCCTTGCTTTGATCATAACACGTTCCCTATGCCTGTCAATCCCCCGTTCCCTCCTGCGCGTCATTGACACCCCGGGCTTACTTGGAGTATCATACATGGGTCGTAATCCTGTGATTCCGCACGCTTTTCCCGCCCGTATCCCGCGGAATCCCATATGAAGGAGTCGAGAGAATGTCTTTGTTAAAGCAAAAGATTCAGGACAAATCCGTGACATTGGGCGTTGTGGGGCTGGGGTATGTGGGGCTGCCCCTGGCGGTGGAAAAGGCCAAGGCCGGCTTCCATGTGATCGGGTTTGACGTTCAGCCCCAGAAGGTGGACATGGTAAACCAGGGGCACAACTACATCGGCGACGTGGTGAACGCGGACCTGGAGGAAGTGGTGAAAAGCGGCCTTTTGAAAGCTACTTCAGACTTTGCCTCCGTAGCCTCCTGCGATTGCGTATGCATCGCCGTGCCCACTCCCCTGGACGAGCACCAGCAGCCCGATATCAGCTATGTGCGCGCCTCCACCGAGAGCATCATGCCCCACCTGCACAAGGACATGCTGGTGGTGCTGGAGTCCACCACCTATCCCGGCACCACCCAGGAGCTGATCAAGCCCATTTTGGAACGGTCCGGTTTGGTCTGCGGGAAGGATTTCTTTCTGGCCTTCTCCCCGGAGCGGGTGGACCCGGGCAACGCCATCTACAAGACCAAGAACACCCCCAAGGTGGTGGGCGGGATCACCCCGGAGTGCACGGATATCGCCGCCACGCTGTACGAAGCCGTGCTGGAGGCCCCGGTGCACCGGGTCAGCTCCCCCGCCATCGCGGAGATGGAGAAGATTCTGGAAAACACCTACCGGAATGTGAATATCGGCCTGATCAACGAGCTGGCGATCCTCTGCGACCGGATGGGAATCAACATCTGGGAGGTCATTGACGCCGCCAAGACCAAGCCCTACGGCTTCCAGGCCTTCTACCCCGGCCCCGGCCTGGGGGGGCATTGCATCCCCCTGGATCCCTACTACCTGAGCTGGAAGGCCCGGGAATTCGGCTTCCACACCTCCTTGATCGAAAGCAGCATGATCATCAACGACCGGATGCCCGAATACTGCGCCCAGCGGGCCATGCGCGCCCTGAACGAGCAGCGCAAGGCCATGAACGGGGCCCAGGTGCTGCTGCTGGGGGTGGCTTATAAGCAGGACATTGACGATTACCGGGAAAGCCCGGCGTTGCGGGTGATGGACGCCCTGGAGGCCCTGGGGGCCCAGGTGCGCTACTACGACCCCTATGTGCCGGAGTTCCGGGAAAATGGCAAGCTCCACCAGGGCATTCCCGCCCTCACGGCTGACGCGATTCGGGAGGCGGACCTGGTGATGGTCACCACGGCCCATACCAATGTGGACTATGACCTGGTAGCCCAGCACGCTTCCTTGATCCTGGATACCAAAAACGCCATGAAGAAAGTCCAAAACCGGAAGAACATCCGCTTGCTGTAAGCGCGAAAGGAGCCTTTGCATGGGTCATACGCTTCGCTATGCGCTGATTGGCTGCGGCCGGATCGCGCCCAATCATATCGCCGCGGTCTTGAAAAACGAGGACACCCTGGCATTGGCCGCCGTGTGCGACCCCATCCCTCAGCGGATGGAGGACGTGCTGGCGCCTTTGCCCCAGGACAAGCGAGCCTTGGTGGCCCGGTATGAGGACTATGCCAAAATGCTGGAGGAGGTCAAGCCCGATCTGGTGGCCGTGGCTACGGAGAGCGGAAAGCACGCCGCCGTCGGCCTGGCTTGCATCGCCGCGGGCTGCCATGTGATCATCGAAAAGCCCTTGGCCCTGTCCATGGCGGATGGCCGCGCATTGATCCAGGCAGCCCAAAAGCGGGGGGTGAAGCTATGCGCCTGCCACCAAAACCGCTTTAACAAGTCCATTCAAAAGATTCGCACCGCCGTGGAGGAAAACCGCTTTGGCCGGATGCTCCACGGGGCGGCCCATGTCCGCTGGAACCGGGGGGAAGATTACTACCGCCACGCCTCCTGGCGGGGCACCTGGGAGCAGGACGGCGGCGCGCTGATGAACCAGTGCATCCACAACATCGACCTGCTGCGCTGGATGATGGGGGACGAGGTTTCCCAGGTCATGGCCTACACCGACAACCTGGAGCATCCCTACATCCAGGGGGAGGACCTGGGCCTGGCCTTGGTGCGCTTCACCAACGGGGCCTATGGCCTCGTGGAGGGCACCACCAACATCTACCCCCACAACCTGGAGGAAACCCTGTACCTTTTCGGCCAGGACGGCACGGTGAAGGCCGGGGGCAAAAGCGTCAACAAAATCGAGGAATGGGACTTCCGGGATGGCCGGGGAGACCCGGCCACCATCAAGATGGAGTTCAGGGAGGACCCGCCCAACGTCTACGGCTTTGGCCATACCCCCCTGTACGCGGACATGGCCCAGGCCATTCTCCAGGACCGCGCCCCCTACATCGACGGAGAGGCGGGGCTTCGGGCTTTGGAATTGGTGCTGGCCATCTACCTGTCCTCCGCCCGGGGCCAGCCCGTGAACCTGCCCCTGGAGGAGTGCGCCACCACCGACTTTACCGGGAGGTTTGGACTGTGAACTCCTTTGTCCACCCCAGCTCCTTTGTGGATGAAAACGTCTCCATCGGCGAGGGCACCCAGGTCTGGCACTTCTGCCATATTCAAAGCGGGGCCAGCCTGGGCCGCAATTGCCGCCTGGGGCAAAATGTATATGTGGGCAGTTATGTGACCATCGGAAACGGGTGCAAGCTGCAAAACAACGTCAGCCTCTACCAGGGCGTGATCCTGGGGGATGATGTGTTCTGCGGCCCCTCCTGCGTGTTCACCAACGACCTCACCCCCAGGGCCAAGTATCCCAAGGGGCAGGAGAACTTTGTGCCCACCCGGGTGCTGGACGGCGCCTCCATCGGGGCCAACGCCACCATCGTCTGCGGCAATACCATCGGGCGCAACGCCATGATCGGCGCGGGAGCCGTGGTCACGACCCCGGTGCCGGACCACGCGCTGATGCTGGGGGTGCCCGCCCGCCCCGCGGGCTTTGTGTGTACCTGCGGGGAACGGCTCCATGGGATGAAATGCGGCGTCTGCGGCCGCGCCTATGAACCCGCCGGGGACGGGCTAAAGGAAGTGGAGTAATGGAATTTCGTGATTTGAGCGCTCAATATGAAGCCCTGAAAAAGGAGATCGACGAGGGGATCGCCCAGGTGATCTCCCGGGGGCATTTCATTCTGGGCAGCCAGGTGGAGGAACTGGAGGGAAAGCTGGCGGCCTATGTGGGCCGCAGGTATTGTATTTCCTGCGCCAATGGCACGGACGCCCTGACTTTGGCGCTGATGGCCTGGGGAATCGGCCCGGGAGACGCGGTGTTCACCGCGGATTTCACCTATTTCGCCTCTGCTGGATGCGCCTCGGTGCTGGGGGCTACCGCCATTCCCGTGGATATCGATCCCCGTACCTTCAACCTCTCTCCTGACGCCCTGGAGGCTGCCATCCAGCGGGTGGAGCGGGAGGGCAAGCTCCGGCCCCGGGCCCTCATCCCCGTGGACCTGTTTGGGCTGCCGGCGGACTACCCCCGCCTGGAGGCCATCGCCCAAAGCCATGGCCTGATGGTCTTGGAGGACGCGGCCCAGAGCTTCAGCGGCAGCCTGAACGGAAAGCGCGCCTGTGCCTTTGGCGGGTCCGCCGCCACCTCCTTTTTTCCCTCCAAGCCCCTGGGCTGCTATGGGGACGGAGGCGCGATCTTCACCGACAGCGACCAGGAGGCCGCCCTGCTGCGCTCCCTGCGGGCCCAGGGCCGTTCTCCCCAGGACAAGTACGACAACCGCCTCATCGGCCTCAACTCCCGCCTGGACACCCTCCAGGCCGCCATTTTGCTGCCCAAGCTGGAGGCCCTTCAGCGGTATGAGCTGAAGGCCATCAGCCGGGTGGCGGAAGCGTATACCCAGGAGCTCGGGGACGCAGTCGTCACGCCCTATATCCCGGAGGGGTATCACAGCGCCTGGGCCCAGTACAGCATTTTGCTCCGGGACGCCGGGCAGCGGGAGGGGCTGCGGCAGCATCTGCGGGAGGCGGGCATCCCCACCATGATCTATTACCCCAAGGCCGTCCACAGGCAAACCGCCTATGCCTCCATGGGCTTTGAGGATTCCCTTTTCCCCGTCACCCTGGATGTGACCCAAAGGATTCTGTCCTTGCCCATGCACCCGTACCTGACCCAGGAGGAAGTGCGCCGGGTGGCCCAGGCGGTGAAGGCCTTTATAGGGGGATGAGGAGTGGCGGATGCTCAAACTCCCCAGGTATGATGAGCCCCCCTTTCCGGCCAGACTATCATAGGCTCAAGCAAAGGGAGTGACCCCATGTCCGTCGCCTATAGCCGGACCCTCTTTGGCATCATCCCATGGTATAGCTTTTTAATTGTCCTGGGCATCCTGCTGGCCTACCTCATCGGCTGTTATGAAGAAAAGCGGGTGGGCCTGCCCAAGGACGCCATGACCGACGCTACGCTGGTGGCCGTTCCCTGCGGCATCCTGGGGGCGCGGCTTTATTTTGTCGCCATGGAATGGGAGCGCTTCGCGGCGGACCCCCTGCGAATCCTCTACGTTTGGGAGGGGGGCGTGGCCATCTACGGCGCGGTCCTGGGCGGCGCTTTGGGTGTCTTTCTTTACTGCCGCAAAAAGAAGCTCTCCTTCTGGAAGCTGGCGGACATCATCGCGCCGGGGCTGCTGCTGGCCCAGGCCGTGGGGCGCTGGGGCAATTACTTCAACATGGAGGCCTATGGCCCGGCGCTTACGGACCCCGCCTTGCAGTTCTTCCCTTTGGGGGTGCAGATTCCCCAAGGGAGCGGCTATGTCTGGCACGCGGCCACCTTCTTTTACGAATCCCTTTGGAACCTGCTGGGCTTTGGGGCGTTGTGGCTCCTGCGGAAAAGACAAAAGCGGGATGGCTATGTGTTTTTCTGGTATCTGCTGATCTACGGCAGCGGGCGCTTCATCATCGAGCAGCTGCGCACGGACAGCCTGTGGCTGTTGGAGCTGCGGGTTTCCCAATGGCTGAGCCTGGTGATGGTGCTGTTGGCCGCGGCCACCCTGCTGTGGCAGGCGGGCAAGGGGAAGGGCAGGGCGTATCTTCCCGCCGCTTTGCTGCTGGCCGCCTCCCTGGCCCGCTGGTTCCTTGCGGGGCAAGGAGGTTACGGCGCGCTGCTGCTGCTGATCACCGGGCTTTGGGCCTGGTGCGTGGCATGGCAAAGGCCGCCCCGGGCAAAGCTTTCCTTTTCCGCCTTCTGGTTTTTGATTCCCCTGGCCCTGGATGTGGTTGCCTTCCTTCTGCTCCGGCTGGGGTTCTCCCCCTATGGGAAACAAGTGCAGCTGCTGGTTGCCAGCGTTACGCTGCCTTGCTACTGCCTCTGGCTGGAAGGGTGGCTGGCGGGGACAGCCAAAAGAGCCTGATCCAGCCCAGCCCTGGTGAGTATCCCACAAATCCCGGAACCGACACCAAAGCATGCCAAGGAGGGACCCCATGCCCGTTGGAACCTTGAAAAACCGGCTGTACGGCCTGGGTTTGGCCGCTGTGGGAAGGCGAAGCCTATGCGCCTTGCCCCAGGTGCATGGGGAGGGCGCAAAAGCTTCTCCCCCTGTCCCCCAGGCCCTGTACCGCATTCTCCGCCGCCGCCATGTGGTGGGCGCGGCCATCCAGCGGCTCTCCCAGGGCAAGCTGGCGGAGTGCTACACAGCCGGCTTGGCGGGCCTTGCTCCCGCCCCCGTCCCCGTAACCCCGGACACGTTCTTTCGCACCGCCTCCGTTGCCAAGCTGGCTACGGCGCTGCTGGTGTTTCGGATGCAAACCTTGGGGAAGCTGGCGGTGGAGGAGACCCTGGAGGATTTTCTGGGCCTTCCGGTCCGCAATCCCCGCTTCCCGGAGACGCCTATCACCTTGGGCATGCTGCTGTCCCACACCTCCTCCCTCGTGGATTCCCCCGCCTACTTCGCCTCTTTTCAGGGAAAGCCGTCCCTTGCCGCGCTGCTAAAGGACCCGGCCGCCTTCGCATCCCATGCTCCCGGCAGCCGCTTTCAGTACAGCAACCTGGCCGCCGGAATGATTGCCTCCTTGTTGGAGGCCCGGTTCGGCCAGTCCTTTGAGGCCCTGGCCCAGGAGTTTCTCTTCAAGCCCCTGGAGCTGCGTGCCACCTTTGATCCCAGCGCCTTGGCCGGCGCAGCCGTGGCGGACAGCTACCGGGTGCTGCCTTTCTCCTCCAAGCCCGCCTTCCAGGGCGCAAAGCGGGTCCAAACAGCCCTGCCCTTGGGTGAGCCCCACCCGGACAGCCATTATCTCCTGGCCTCCGGCAACCTGTACATCTCCGCGCCCCATATGGGACGGCTGCTGCTGCCCCTGATGCGGCCGGCCTCTCCCAGGGAGGCTTCTTTCCTCAGCCCTGAAAGCCTGCTTCAGCTCCGGGAGCCAAAGGGACAATGGCCGGACCACCGCGTTCCCCTGGGCCACAGCATGGGCCTGCTGACCCTGGAGGACGACACGGTCAGCGCTCAAAGGATCTACGGCCACCAGGGTTTCGCCTATGGGGCGGTGAACGGCGTGTTCTTCACCGGGGAAGGGGACGGCTTTGTCTGCTTAAACAGCGGGGCCAGCGAGCAACGGGAAGGCCATTTGGCCCTGCTGAACAGGGATTTGATCCGCCTGTTTCTGCCTTGAGCCGCCCTGTGGTCTCCCGGGGGAGCTACGCCCAGGAAGGAGCCAGTCCATGAACGACATCGTCACCGGGGTTATGGAGGAAAAAAGCCGCGTCCGAATCCAGGTCAACGGCGAGAGGGTGTTTTGGCTTTCCGCAGCCGCTTATGGAGAAAAGCCCCTATCCCTCAACGAGGCCATCGACCTGCCCGCTTTTGAGGAATGGCTGCTGCCAAAGCAGTATCCCGAAGCCCTGAGCAAGGCGGTTTCTTTTTTGGCCCTCCGGGCCCGCAGCCGCCGGGAGGTGGAGCAAAAGCTCCAAAGCCGCGGCTATATGGACCGGACCATTGAACTAGTCCTTTTCAAGCTGGAAAAGGAAAAGCTCCTGGACGACGAGGCCTTTGCCAGGGATTGGGCCGTGGCCCGGACGCACCGGCAGCTGGGCAAGGCCCGCATCCTGCAGGAGCTTCGGCAAAAGGGGATTCCCCGGGCCCTGGCGGAAAAGGCCTGCGCCGATTTGCCCGGGGAGGAGCAGGAGGAGCAGGCCGCCCGCCTGGCGGACAAGCTGCTGCGGCGCTACGGGGGCGAGCCGGAGGACGCCAAGACGATCCAAAAAATATTGGCCGCCCTGGGCCGCCGGGGCTTCTCCTATGAGGAAGCCTCCGACGCCCTTCAGGCGGCCATCAGCCGGGCGAGGGAAGAGTAGTTGGGCCCTTGCCCCTGGTCATGCTCCGGAATAAATCTCCTTCAAGGAAAAGCTGACGCCCCATACATAATAGGTCACCACCAGCTCCCGCACCGTATGGCTGTCCTTGGGCACCAAGATGGTGGCGGTGATGTCCCCTTGGGACTTCGCGCCCAGGGAATGCACCGCGAAATCCCCCAGCTGAACGATGTCCGTGGGTTCGGGCACCACCTGCACCTCGATCATGTCAATGGGCACCAGGCACTGGTTGCTCAGGCGGACGGTATAGGTGATCAGCGCATAATCCTCGGCTTTCCCCAAAGTGGAGGCGCCAAAGACGGTGCCCTGGAAGGTCTTGTCCGCCAGGCCGGCTTTGATCCGCTCAAACTGCTCCGGAGCCTGGGAGGCTTGGACTCCCTGGGCCTTAAAGGCCACGATGCTCACATTGGCGGTGAGAAAAAAATAGCCCACAAATACAAGGGTAACAACCAGAAGAATCACCAGGAAGATGGCGATATACTTCAATAGGCGCAAAGCATTCATTCCTTCCCCAGGAGGATGGGCGCACAGGGAGGCCTTGACGAATCTCCCGGGCCTCCAGGCCTTCTTCGCCGCCGCCCAAGAGATTCCTCCTTATTGTGCCAAAATGGTTCGGATTTCATCGATCATTTCCGTATCTTTCAGGCGGAACTTAAACTCCACCCTTCGGGAGGCGTCCATATCGATCTTCCCGTCCTCCCGGAGCACCGGCACGGAAAAGCTGCGTCCCTTTGCCGTGAGGATGGAGCGCAGCTTTTCCTGCTGCTCCTGGGTCAGCCCCTTCATCTCCAGGCAGTAGGTGGCCACGCTCAGGGCCCGCCGCTGGGAAAGCTCCAGGTTCATCAGATAGGTACCCTGGGTATCCGTATGGCCCTCGATGATGATCTCTCCCAGGTCGTCCGCGTACTCCGGCCTGAGCAGCACGGACAGATAGATGGGGATGAACTCGTCCAGGAACTCGCGGCCCCCCTCCTTGATCTGCTCCTTGCCCACGTCAAAGAAGACCGCGCTTTCCAGCATGATGTCCCCGGTATTCTTGTCCACGGAGGCCTTGAGCTTGGCCTGGGCGAGCTGGCTGCTGAGCTCCTGGATGATCTGGGTGCGCACACCCACCAGATTGTCCAGCTTTCTTTGCTGGGCATCCATGGCCTGCTGCTGGGTACTTAGCAATGCAGAGGCCGCGTCCAGCTCGGTTTGCTGATTCGCCAGGGTCAGCTGGGCGGCCGTCAGGTCCGCCTCCTTTTGCTGCAAGGCCGCCTGGGCCGCAAGGATAATCTGTTCCTTTTCCTCCAGGGTCAGGTTTTGGCTGTCCAACAGGCCCTTTTGCTTTTGAACCTCGCTAAGAGCCCCGTCCAGCGCCGCCTGCTTTGTTTCCAGCTCCGTCTGCTGGCTTTCCAGCTGGGTCTGCTGGAGGGTGAGCAGCGCGCTCTGCTGGTCCAATTCGGCGGTTTTGGTCTCCAGCATGGAAAAATACTGGTAGATGCTATAGCACAGCACCAGCACGAACACCAGCAGCAAGGCAGCCATCATATCCGAATAGCTGATCCAGGCCGCGCCGGAGTCCACTCTCCCCGCCCGCCGGCGGGAGGGCTGCGTTCTTCGCGCCATACTCATGCCTCCAGGCCCGAGGTCCGCCCGCTTTCAGCGGCTTTGGGCTTGCGGCCTCCCAGCCGCAAGGGCGCGGGAGAAACGGGGGCATAAGGCGGGGGCAGGTCCTCCACGGGCTCCAAGGCCTGCCGGTCCATCCGCTGGGAAAGGGCCTCCACGGCGGCGTTCATGCGGTTCAGGGAAAGGGTCAAGGCCTCCAATTCCTCCCCCAGGGCGCTTTGCTTGGCGGCCAACTCCTGGGCTTCCTGCGCCTTGCTGTTCCTGCGCTGGGCCTCCCGCTCCATGTCCACGCTCAGGGCGCTCATTTGCCGGGCAATCTCCCGGCTGGCCTCCTGGATGCGCTGGGCGTCCTTGGTGAGCAGCTCCGCGGTTTGCAAAGCGCGCTGGAGGTTTTGCTGGGCCTGAACCTGGCCTTGGTTCACCATGCGCATGGTGTCCCCCAGGGCGGTGAGCTGCCCGTCCAGGGAAGCGTTCATCTGCTGCACAAACTGGCTTACCACCGTCTTGACGCCCGCAACCTGCTCCTGGGTCGCCCCTTTGATAAACTGATCCATGGACAGCGTCAGGGGATGCATGGCCCGGCTGATGGCCAATTCCAGCGTTCCCGCCACCTGGCTGCCCGCTTCCTCCGCCGCCTGCTTAAGGCTGGCCTCCTCGTCCTGCTTCTGGCAGATCATCTGCACGTCCGGGGCCAGGGGCCGGGGCATGGCCAAATCATAAAAGGCCTCGTCCAGGTTGTCCAAAGCCCTGAACGCCCGGCCCACGGCCACCCGGTTGAGCATATTAAAAATCAGGGAGCAGGAAATGCCCGCCACGGAGGTGGCAAAGGCAAAGCGCATTCCCTGCAGCAGGTTGGGAATGCTGCGGATGGTGCCCTCGGCATTGGAGAAATTCAGGTCCGTCAGGCCTTGCATCAGGCCCATGAAGGTGCCCAAAATGCCCAGGGAGGTGAGCAAGCTGGGGATCAGCTCCGCCAGCTGGGCGTGGCCGGGCCTGTAAATCACGGAATCCTCGTTGATGTACTCATCGGTATTGTAGGGCATTCCCCGCAGGTCCATCTGCCGGGCGTTGAGCAAAAAGCGCTGCCAATCCTCCCGGAGGGAACGGCCCAAAAACTGGGCGTCCCTCCAAATCCCAGGCTTGCCCTTGGCGCTGCTTTTTTCCAGCTGTACCACCGCCCTGTTCAGCAAAGAGGCGTTGCGCAGCACCGGGTAGATGCACTTCACCAGGCCCACCCAGGTCACAAGTCCGATGGCGATATAAATCGACGCATCCCACAAAAACGTGCCAAGGCGTTGAAGCCATTCCATAGGCATGGGACGCCCTCCTTTTCGACATATTTTCTCTAAAATCTTAACACTTTTTTCACATTTTGTAAATCACCAAATCCTAGCGAAAAAGAAGCGGGAGATATCCCTGGCCCAAGCATACGCGGCGGACGGAGGGAACATGTGGCGGGAAAAGGAGTTTTCAGCGCGGCAAAGCCCCTGCCGGGATACAAAAAAAGCGCGGTCCTTTGCAAAAACATCGGATCGCGTGAACCAAATCCCCCTGCCGCGCCATCTTTCTAGATAGACAGCCGTAAAGGAGGAAACCCCATGCGTCCCAAATGCCCTTGCAACACCCGGCTTCCGGCGCTTTTGCTGGCGGCAGTCCTTTTTGCCGGCATCCCCATGGCGGGAGGCGGAAAAGCCCTGACCCAGGGCGGCAAGCTCCTCTCTTTGGCGGAGTTGAAGGAGCAGGCGCCCAAAAGGCTCCGGATGGAGGTGACGGACCCCGACGGAAATGTGATTTCGGTGGATGCCCCCGTGACGTTGCCGGATACGGACGCCTTGCCCATTTTGCTGTGCAAGCCCGTCACCTTTGACACCTCCGACCTGCGTACCCGCTATCCGCTGGAAAAAGGCGCGGACCGCTATATGCGGGAGGCGGACAAATACTGGAACCGCGTCGGCTCCCCCTTCATCAGCTATTATGTGGGAGAAGGCAAAAAGCTGTACGGAAAAGGGGACGTCACCACCCGGGCCTACCTGCCTTTGGGCCAGACTCCTCCCCAAAACGACCTGACCCCGGCGCAGATTATGAGCATTGTGTATGCCCGCATCGGGGAGTTCGGCGGGGACGCCTCCGCGGACCTGCGCATCTACACCTTGGCCGCCCAAAGCGGGCTGTATGAGATGAAAATGGAGCGGGTGCCCCAGACGGATTCAGGCGTCAGCCACAAAGTACCGGTGATCGACCCGAACAAGCCCGTCAAAAACGGAGGCAAGGGCGTGTGGGATGTAACCCTGACCCAGTATTTTTGCAACGTGCCTGTGTTTCCCGGCAACTACCGTGCCTCGGGCCACCTCTCCACGGGCTTTGACCCCTGGCCCCAGCCCATTGTAGGCTATCTCTATATCATGGACGAGGACACGATGAACATCGGCCTGAGCTATCTGCGGGAGGTGGAGGTGCTGGCCCCGGAAACCTTGCTGGCGCCCTTCTCCGCCGTGAAGGAGTCCATCCGCCGGCGCATGGAAAGCGGGCAACTGAAAAGCGTATACCGCCTGTCCTTGGGCTATTCCGTGGCCTTGGTACAGGGAGACGTTGAGCGCGGCCCCGATGGCGAGAATACGAACGCCCGGTATGTGCTCCTTCCCGTATGGCAGGCGCGGGGGTATGACCTGAAGGATGGCGGCGGACGCCTCTTTGAAGGGGGCCGCATCTATCCGGGAGGGCCCTTGCCCGATGAGGAATTCATTTTGCGCAATCCGGAGCTATTTTCCATCACCTATGAGGTGCGCTTTGACGCGGCCACCGGGGAGCCTTTGGAAAGCAGCGAATATCCCCTGGCGGAAAAGGGTTTGTAAGGAGTCAAAACCAAACGGGGAAAAACAGGCAAAGAGCAACTCTCACGCAAGGCAAAATAAAAAGACGCCCCCGCCCTGGGGTACGCCTTGGCCCTCTGGCCCCGCCGGACCGCGGCGCGCAGCTGTTATTACAGCATGCGCGCCGCTTTGCCCTTATTCGGGGTCTTCCTCCTCAAAGGAATAATCATTGAGCTCCGGATAATCCAAAAATTCCGCCAGGGTCATGTTCAAGCCAAGGGCAATATGATGAAGGGTTTGAATGCGCGGGTCCTTGCTGGCGCCCCGCACAATGTTGTCAATGGTGGACTGGTTCAGCCCGCACATCGCCGCCAGCTTGTTGTAGGCGATGCCCCGCCGCTTGCACAGCGCGGAGACGCGGGCAATGAGAATTTCAGAATACGTCATAAGCCCCATGCCTCACCGGGACAGCCTCAGCACCAGCTCTTCCAGGCCCTTGAGCCCGTTGTGAAAGCCGTTGCCGTTGTCCAGGGTCATGTCCGCGATGCTCCGGTAGATGGGCATGCGCTCGTTGTATATGCGCTCGATTTCCTCCCGGCCCTTCTGGGCCAGCAGGGGGCGCTTTTCCGCCCGGATGTCCATCATGATATCATCAATGGGGCGGTCGATGAGCACGATGTACCCATGGTCCTTCATGATGCGGCGGTTTTCCTCCCGCAGGGCCACGCCGCCGCCGGTGGAGATAATGCCGGGGGTGGCGTTGATCAGCTCTTGCAAAAGGCGGGTTTCCCCGTCCCGAAAGGCTCTTTCCCCGTAGACTTCATAGATTTGGGCGGTATTCATGCCCGTGCGCTCCGTCAAATATGCGTCCGTATCCAGGTAGGGCATCTGCAATTTGAGCGCGACCCTGCGGCCCAGCGCGCTTTTGCCGCTGCCGGGCATCCCCACCAAAAAGATGTGACGGTCCATCCTGTCTTCCTCCTTAGTGTTCAGGGGCTCCTCGCGGATTCCCTCCGGTCATTGGGTCAGCCCCCAGTGCACGGGGCTCCGCCGCTTCCAAGGTGAACAGAAACGTAACTCCTTCTTCACCAGGGAGCAAACGGATGCTTTGCCCGTGCATCTCCACGATTTGCTTGCAGATGCTTAACCCAAGGCCCGTCCCTTTTCCCGATGTATGCGCCTTATCCGCCTTATAAAACCGCTCGAAGATATGCGGTCGATCCACCTCCAGAATCGGGGCGCCGTCATTGTGGACTGATACTGATACCTTATCATGCACCAAAAAGGTGTGAATTGTCAAGTTCCCATGCGCGTTTACATACTTCAGGGCATTGTCCACCAGGTTATGTAACACCTGGGTGATCCGGTCCTGGTCCGCCTTCACCAGGCAGGGCTCCCTTTCAAATTCCAGGTGAACCTCCAGCTCCTTGCCCTCAATGTCCGCCATGCGGCCGATCAACACCCGGCGGATGGACTCGTTGATGTCATACACGGTCCGGTTCAGCTTTTCCGCGCCCTTGTCCATGCGGCTGAGCTGGAGAAGGTCCTGGATCAGGCTTTTCAGGCGAAGGGTCTCATCGTTGACGATGGACAGGTACTTCCTGTGCTCCTCCTGGGGGATGGTGCCGTCCAGCATGCCCTCCACAAAGCCGTGGATGCTGGTAACCGGGGAGCGCAGCTCATGGCTCACGTTTGCCACAAACTCCCGGCGGTTTTCCTCCACCTGCTCCAGCTTTTCCGACATGACGTTGAAAGCCCCCGCCAGCTGGCATACCTCGTCCACCCCGGTCACCTGGGCCCGCTGGCTGAACTTGCCCTGGCTCATGGCCTCCGCCGCCCGGGTGATCACGGTAAGGGGCTTCACGATGGCCCGGGTATAAAACACGGCCCCCAGCAAAGCCAGGAGGAAGGCCAGGGCAAAGCCAAAAAACACCTGGAGCAAAATCCCCCGGTACTCCGCCTCAATGAGCTGGGCGCTGGTGTGGATAAACACCGCCCCCAGCACCCTGTTCTGCTGAACCCAGGGCACCGCCACGGTAAAGATCACGCCCCGCTGGGCGTTGACGATGCGGGTCTGAATTTCCTTGCCCGTGAGCACCTCCCGGAGCACCTCGGTCACGTCCGAGGCGGCCAAGCTTTGCACAGTGTCCGGATTGCTTTTCATGGCGGTCATCATGTTGTCCATCACCCGGCCGTTGCGGTCCACGATCAGGATGTACGCGCCATAATCCTCAAACACCGTCTGGGCCTTCCACTGGAGGTAGCTCATGGTGGGGGTGTCCAGGTTGAGGTAATCGCTGAGGGTGGAATCCCCCACGCGGCTGGCAAGAAACGCGATTTCCCGGGCCTGTACCAGCAGGCTCTCCATCCGGGAGGCGGTCATGTTGCCCCGGATGGCCACAATGGAAAACGCCGCGCCGATGAACACCACCGCCACGATTACGGCCAAAAACAGGGCCAAAAGACGTCCAAATAAGCTGTGTAACAAAACCTCGCCCCGCTATGCCTTGTACTCGAATTTGTAGCCCACCCGCCAGACGGTGTGGATCTCCCACCCGTACTGCTCGCAGCCGGGCAGCTTCTCCCGCAGGCGCTTGATGTGCACGTCCACGGTGCGGCTGTCTCCAAAGAAATCAAAGCCCCACACCCGCTCCAGCAGCTGCTCCCTGGTGAAGACCATGTTGGGATGGGAGGCTAGGTAGTAGAGTACCTCCAGCTCCTTGGGAGGCATCTCCACCTCCTTGCCCTCATAGGTCACCTCGTACCGGGCCAGGCTCACCGTAAGCTGGGGAAAGGAGACGATATCCTCCGTTCCCTCCACCGGGCATCCCACGGGGCTGCGCCGCAGCACCGCCTTCACCCGGGCCACCAGCTCCTTGTTTTCAAAGGGCTTGGTGATGTAATCGTCCGCCCCCAGCTCCAGGCCCAGCACCTTGTCAAAGGTCTCGTCCTTGGCGGTGAGCATGATCACCGGGACCTTGCTGTCCTTGCGGATCTCCTTAAGGACCTGTAAGCCGTCGATGCCGGGCAGCATCACGTCCAGCAGCACCAGATCCGGCTGCCTTTTGCGAAAGCTGGCCAAGGCCTCGTCCCCCCGGGCGGCCTGGGTCACCTCAAAGCCTTCCTTTTCCAGGTACAGCCGCACTAGATGGCAGATGTTCCCGTCGTCGTCCACCAGCAAAATTCTCTGCTTCTCACTCATTGGGTTTCCTCCTTGGGATAATGGGAAGGGCGCTTGGGGGCATGGCGCTTATTTCAGCTTCACCACGGTGACGCCCTGTTCTCCCTCGCCATAGACCCCGTCCCGGTAGCTTTTCACGTGCATGTGCTTCCTCAAATGGCGCTGGATGCCCGTGCGCAGCACCCCGGTGCCCTTGCCGTGGATGATGCTCACCTCCTGGAGCCCCGCCAAAGTGGCCTCGTCCAGGTAGATGTCCACGGCGGGCAGCGCCTCGTCCAGGGCCAGGCCCCGCACGTCCACCTCCATGGGTACGGTGCGGCTGGCGGCCCCGGTGCTGGACAGCACCCGGGAGGCCTTCTCCTTGGGCGGCTCCACGATTTTCAACTGGGAGAGGTGGGCCTTGAGCTTCATGATCCCCGCCTGAATCTGCACCTCGCCCTTGTTATCGGGCAAAGAAAGCACGGTGCCCTTGGTTTTCAGGTGCACCACCTCCACGGTTTCCCCAATCCGCACGCTTTTGGGAGGGGTGAAGGCGAACTCGTTGGGCTGGGCCAGGCCCTCGGACAGGGCGTCGATGCCCTGTTCCATGCGCTTTTGCAAGGCCTGGGCCTGGGCCACGGGGGAATTGGCCTGTTTGCGCAGGGCTTTCAGGTCCCCGATGATGCTCTCCGCCTCCCGGCGGGCGTTTTCCAGCACCCTCCTGGCGTCCTCCTTGGCCTTTTGCATGTGCTTTTGCTTGGCCTGTTCTATCTCCCGCCGGAGCCTTTCCGCCTCGTCCCGCATGCGGACGGTCTCCTGGCGGGTCTCCTCGGCCAGGGCCCGCTCCCGCTCCGCCACCTGCCGGTGGTACTCCGCGTTGGCGATCACATCCTCAAAGCGGATCTCCTCCTTGGAGAGCAGCTCCTTGGCATTGCCGATGAGCTCCTCGGGCAAGCCCAGCTTCCGGGAGATCTCAAAGGCGTTGCTCTTGCCCGGAATGCCGATGGACAGGCGGTAGGTGGGCCTGAGGGATTCCACGTCAAACTCCACGCTGGCGTTTTCAATGCCGGGGGTGCTCAGGGCGAAGGCTTTGAGCTCGCTGTAATGGGTGGTAGCCATGGAGCGGATGCCTCGCTTCAGCAGGCTCATGAGGATGCTTTGGGCTAGGGCCGCGCCCTCCGTGGGGTCCGTGCCCGCCCCCAGCTCGTCAAAGAGCACCAGGTCCTGCTGGGTCACCTGGGTCATGATGTCCACGATGTTCTTCATGTGGGAGGAGAAGGTGGACAGGGACTGCTCAATGGACTGCTCGTCCCCGATGTCCGCAAAGACCCGGCGGAATACCGCCAGCTCCGTGCCCAGCTGCGCGGGCACATGAAGCCCCGCCTGGGCCATGAGGGTGAACAGCCCCACGGTTTTCAGGGTCACGGTCTTGCCGCCGGTGTTGGGGCCGGTGATGATCAAGGTGGTGAATTCCTCCCCCAGCCACAAATCGCTGGGCACCACCTTCTGGGGATCGATGAGGGGATGGCGGCCCCGGACGATCTTGATGTACCCCCGCTGGTTGAGCTTGGGCAGCGTGGCGGACATCTCCCGGGCCAGCAGGCCCTTGGCAAAGGCCAGGTCCAACTGGGTCAGCAGGTCGATGTTGGTATGGATGGCCTCCCCGTGGGGGGCGATCTGGTCGGAGAGGGCTTGCAAAATCCGGGCGATTTCCACCTGTTCCTTGGCCCGAAGCTGCTTCAAGTCGTTGCCCATCTCCACCACCGCCATGGGCTCGATGAACAGCGTGGCCCCGCTGGAGCTCTGGTCGTGAACCAGGCCGGGAACGCTGGAGCGGTACTCCTGCTTCACGGGGATGCAGTAGCGGTCCCCCCGCACGGTGATGATGTTGTCCTGGAGGTATTTGGAGAAGGTGGCGTTGCGGATCATGCTGTTGAGCTTCTCCCGCATCCGCTCATTGGCGCTGCGAATCTGCCTGCGGAGCTGGTAAAGCTCCGCGGAGGCCCGGTCCGCGATCTCCTCCTCGCTGAGGATGGCATTGCTGATCTCCTGCTCCAGGCTGGGCAAGGAGGTCAGGCGGCTGGCCAGGCCCGTCAAAATCGGCGTATCCTCCCGCTCCTTGACCAAGGCGGTGCGGGCGGCCCGGGCGGCCCGCAGGCAGCCCGCCACGTCCAGCAAGGCCCTGGGGCCCAAGGCCGCGCCCTTCTGGGCCAAGGTGACCTGCTCCCGCACGTCCCCATAGGCGATAAGGGGCTGCCCTCCCAAAAAGGACAGCATCACCGTGGCCTCCTCGGTTTCATCCAAGGCGCGGCGAACCTCCGAAAAATCCTCATAGGGACGCAGGGCGCGGCATTTTTCAGCGCCCTGCTCCGTCACGGCCAGGCTTGCCAGCCGTTCCCGAATCTTATAAAACTCCAGCACCCGAAGCGCACGGTCTTGCATGGCGGCGTAAATTCCTTTCTGGGTCAACATTCTATTGGATCGTTTTCCCCGCCCCTATTCCACGCCCCGGAGCAGATGCCCCGCGGTGGTGGCTGCAGCGCGGCTTTCCGGCGGGAGCGGCCCGCCCGCTGCCAGGGCCGCAAAGGCCCGGACCAAGGCAAGCTGCTCCTCCTTGCTTTCCACCGTCAGGCTTACCAGCATCCCCGCCCCCAAAGAAAGGCGCTTGTCCTCCTGCTTGCGCAAGTCCGTGGGCAGGGCGTTGTACACGTTCAAAAGACAGCCCTCCCGGGTCACGGTCCGGCTCAGGGGGAAGCGGTAGCCCTTGCGGTCCGCCATTTCGGCATGCTCCCGGCCGCAGGCCATCTCTCCGCCCCGGCACAGGGCGCAGGCCTCCCGGCTGTTCCCAAGGCCCTTTGCCACCCGCTCCGGGCAGTGGTGCAGCAGCATCACCCGCTCCCGGCCATACGCCGTCAGCAGCCGGGGAATGGGAGTACGGGGCAATGCGGCCAGCTCCCCATAGCTCCACTCCGGCCAAAGGAGGAAAAAGCGGGGATTGCTTTGGGACAGCGCCTGAAGGGCCAGGGAGTTGGTCACCGGCACGCCGCTTCCCAAAGCCACGGGCACGGGCAGCTCCAAGCCTAATTGGCCTACGCTGCCCACCGCCACGCCCCCCAAAAGAGCGGCATGGGCACGGATCAGCGGCAGAATTTCCTCCAAAGCGGCTTCGGAGAGAAAAGGCGGCAAAGCCAGCCAAGTCCCCTGGGGAAGGCTGGGCAGCGCGGCCCCAAGGGCTTCGCTGCGGCAATCCCAGGGCTCAAACACCAGCATGGACGCCCCAGCCTCCCGGAGGGCATGGGCCATGGCCGCGTCCCGGAAGGAAACCACGGGGCCCTGACCCCAAAGGGCGGGAGCGAGGCGGGATTCATCGGTACGGACCAAAGGAGGAAGGGCCTTTGGAAAGGCGCTCTCCGCCCCGCCTCCGGCTTCCTCCGGCGGCCTGTTCTCCCGTTCCGTTAGCCAGCTTTCTTTACCGGCTCCGAAAAACGCCGCGCAGCGGGCCTGGGTCAACGCCTCGATTCCTGCCCGGCGCAGGGCGTTCAGGCTGCTCACCGGCGCAAAAAGCCCCTCCCCCAGGTCCAGCTTCAAATCCTCTTCCCTCTCCAGGGCAAAGGGGGAGCCGCCCAGCTTTCCCAGGTGCCTGCGCACCTCCTCCTGGGTGGCGCTGCGGCTTTGAGCCCGGGAAACCACGTCCCCCTGTACGGCCACTTTCACATCCTGGCTTTTCAGCGTCAATTCCATGGGCTTGTCCGCGGCCAGCGCCGCCTCCATGGCAACAGGAAGAGGCTTCTCCTGGCACAGCGCCTTGGCCCAGGCCATCTGCCTCTCCTGGGTCAGCCGGAACACCTCGTCCCCAGCCCTCACTTGGACGCCGGGCCGCAGCCGCAGCACCGCTTCCTCCCCGGCCCCGCGATTTTGGCCCGCGTAGCGCAGGTCGATCTCCTGGACGCCGCGAATCTGCAAGCCGTCCCCGTCCTCAAGAGGCTGGCTGAGCAGCACCCTCGCCAGATTCCCTTGGCAGAGCGTGACCTTTCCCACCGGCAGGCCCCCATGACCCACCCGGCCCGGGTCGGCCAGGGCCGCGTCCTGGTCCCCGCCTCCATGCCCACGGGTGAAGCCGCCCCGGTGAAAGGCTTGCATCAGCCATTCCCGCTCCGGGCGGTCCATGGGCGCAGCCTCGCCCCTGGCCAGGCCGTCCAAGGCCCTGCGGTAGCTTTCCACCACCACCGCCACGTATTCCGGGCGCTTTAAGCGCCCCTCAATCTTGAAGGCATCCACCCCCGCCTCCACCAGCAGGGGTAGCTGATCCCGCAAGCATAAATCCCGCAGGGACAGCAGCGCGCCGCGCCGCTCTCCCAGGCGCAGCTCCTGGCGGCAAGGCTGGGCGCAACGCCCCCGGTTGCCGCTCCTGCCCCCGGCCATGGAGGACATCAGGCATTGGCCGCTGACGCTGGAGCACAGGGCCCCGTGGACGAATACCTCCAATTCCACCCCCTGGCCCGCCGCCTTGGCGATCTCCCCAAGGGAGCACTCCCGGGCCAGCACCACCCGGGAAACGCCCATGGCCTTGGCCCAACGCACTCCTGTGGCGTTATGAATAGACATCTGGGTGCTGGCATGGAGGTCCAAGGTGGGGAAATGCTCCCTGACCATCGCCGCCACCCCCAGGTCCTGGACGATCACCGCGTCCGCCCGGGCATGAGCGATGGTTTCCAGGGCGGCGTACACCTCCTGGAGCTCCTTCTCCTTCACCAGCGTGTTCACCGTCACATGCACCCGCACATGGTGCAAATGGGCATACTGAACCGCCCAGGCCAGTTGCTCCCCGTCAAAATTCGCCGCCGTGGCCCTGGCGCTGAAGGCGCGAAAGCCCAAATACACCGCGTCCGCCCCGGCGCATACCGCGGCGCGCAAAGCCTCCTCGTCGCCCGCAGGCGCGAGAAGCTCGGGAAGGGCACGCTTGGCAAATGGTTTCATACGCTTTCATTATAAGGCATCCAGGGCCTTGTTTCAATCCTGGGGAGAAAAAACGCAAAGCGGGGTCATTGGGCTGTGATTTGTCTTGGGGAAGGAGAGAGGGTTTTTGTTGGGAAGGGCTTGGGGCTTTTATCGTGGCGACTGGGATGCTTTCTTTCCTTCGTTGAGGGAAACGAATACGTTAGGGGGCCGGGGAGGTCCCGATTTCTCTTTCGCCGGATTGTCAATTCAAGCTGCCATTTGGAGAAGAGGATGCGGCGAGGGAAACGTTATTTGAGGGAGGATTCTGGAAAAGGATGGCGGGAACCGGACCGGCATGGTACAATCAACGGTAGAACTGCCGGGATTGGATGGGGGGAATGGGCCGGATGAAACTGGACGGCTTTGGTATCTTTGTCAAGGACATGGGGGTTATGATCCGGTTCTACCGGGATGTGCTGGGTTTTGAGATCACGGAGGAGGAAAATGCCTCCAACGTGTTTCTGCAAAAGGATGGCACCCTATTTTTGCTCTACCGCAGAAGCGATTTTGAGGAAATGATCCACAGGCCCTTGGCATATGCGAAGGGTATGAACGGGCATTATGAAATCGCGTTGAGCGTGGATCATTACGCGGATGTGGACCTAGCCTTTCAAGAGGCCGTTTCCAAAGGGGCGCTCCCTGTTTTGGAACCCACCACCGAGCCATGGGGGCAGCGCACCTGCTATATCGCCGACCCGGAAGGGAATCTGGTGGAAATCGGCTCCTTTACCCCCTAAGCGGGCCGCCTTCCGAAGCGGGGTTCCGGCGGCGGACGGCGGGCGTCCTGCCCCGGTAAAAATCAACAGGACCAGGAGGATGGAACATGAACGAAACTTTGGAAACCATTGCCAAGCGGTATTCCTGCCGGGATTATCAGGACAAAATGCCCCCGGACGAAATTCTCCAGGACATTGCCCAGGCCGCGCTCCAGGCCCCCAGCGGCATGAACCGCCAGGCCTGGCGGGTGATCGTGGTCAAGGACAGGGACTTGATGCGGGAGATGGAGGCCGAGGGATTGGCCTATCTGGCGGCGATGGAGGACCAGTCCGGATACAACAGGATCATGGAGCGGGGCGGCAGGCTGTTTTACGGCGCTCCGTGCATGATCGTGGTGCCCATCGACCCGGCCCAATACGGCCCCGCCCTGATCGACTGCGGCATTCTCTGCCAGAACATCACGCTGGCGGCAACCTCTTTGGGGATCGCCAACGTCATGTGCGGGTTTGCGGGCCTGGCCTTTGCCAGCGGCCTTCGGGCAGAGGAATTCAGCAAGCGCCTGGGCTTCCCCCAGGGCTATGCCTTTGGCTGCTCGGTGCTGCTGGGATATGCCAACACCACAAAACCGCCCCATGAACCGGACCCGGAGAAAATTATCTACATCCAGTAGGACATACTCCTACATACCAAAGCGCAGAGCAGGAATGCTCTGCGCTTTGGTATGGGGCTGTTGGGTCGCCGCCCCTGACAGCGCGCTTCTTACAGCTTGTCAAAGGGGTAGCTCTGCCCGTGGGTTTCCACCCGGATGCTGGCGATCTTCTGGGGGGTGGCGGGCCGGTCGCTCCGGTCCGTGGGCTGGGCCACGATGGCGTCCGCCACCTCCGCGCCCTGGGTCACCTTGCCAAAGGCCGCGTAGGAGCCGTCCAGGTGGGGGCTGGTGCTGGTCATCACAAAGAACTGGGAGCCCGCGGAGTCGTTCATCATGCTCCGGGCCATGCTCAGCACCCCGTGGGTATGCTTGAGGGGATTTTGGACGCCGTTTTTGGCGAACTCTCCCTTGATGTGGTATCCCGGCCCGCCGGTGCCTGTGCCCTGGGGGCAGCCGCCCTGGATCATGAACCCGGGGATACACCGGTGAAAGATCAGCCCGTCGTAAAACCCGCTGTTGGCCAGCTCAATGAAGTTCCCCACGGACTGGGGGGCAATATCCGGGTACAGTTCGCCGCTCATCACGCCGCCGTTTTCCATGGTGATCGTAAACGTTGGATTGGGCACTTTATCTCTTCCCTTCGCGCCATCCTGAGGAATGGCTTTTTGCGCGTCGCGCCGTCCCATTATACCAGATTCCGCCAGGGATGCAAAGCGCCGCGTCTTCCGGGGCCCTGAAAAGCCATCCCGGCCAAGGAGGCCCCGCTTTTTTGCAAAGCGCCATAGCGTCGCAATTCCCTTTGCGCCGGCAAAAGGTCCATACGGCCTTCCCGTATGGACCTTTCTCGCCGGGAAAAACGCGGCTTTTTCCCACTTTTTGCTTAATGCAGCAGCTTGTTCCCCGCCATTTTGGGATCCCGCTTTTCCAACCGGAACAAGGGCTTCTTTTCCATGCGGCGGGTTTCTTCCTCCCTGGCCTGGCTTTCCTCCGCGATTCGCTGGGCTTCCTTCTCCATGGAGATTCTCCTTTCCGGCCCCGGTTCAACAACCTGGGCTTAGGATTCCCCCCATGTCAGAACCCATGCACAGCCTGGGCCACAGCCTTGGGATTTTCCGCCTTGAAAAACGAGGTGCCCATCACCAGCGTAGTGGCTCCGGCCTGGGCCAAAAGCGGGGCGTTTTCCACAGTGATGCCGCCGTCCACCTCGATTTCTCCCGTAAAGCCCAACAAGCGCAGCTCCCGTATCTTCTCCACCTGGGAGGGGATCAGCTTCTGCCCCCCAAAGCCCGGCTCCACGGACATCACCAAAATCAGATCCAGCTGGTCGAAATAAGGAACCAACGCGGCGGCGGGGGTGGCGGGCTTCAAGGACGCGCCCACCTGAAGGCCCGCCTCCCGGATCCTCGCCAGGCTCTCCTCAAAATGCTTGGCCTCCACATGGACGGTAATCCGGTCGGAGCCCGCCTTGATGAAGGCCTCCAGCAACGCCAAGGGATCCGCCACCATCAGGTGGGTATCGTACACCGCGTGAACCTCCTTCTTGAGGCCCTCCAGCACATGGGGTCCAAAGGAAAGGTTGGGCACAAACACCCCGTCCATGATGTCAAAGTGCAAATAATCGCACCCCGCGTCCACCACCAGTCGCCCCGCTTCCCCCAGGCGCAGGACATCCCCGGCCAAAATAGACGCCGCCAGCTTACTCATACCGTTCCCTCCATGCTTTTTGTATCTTTTGCAGCAAAAGATGATACCGCCCAAGCCGCTCCCCGGAGAGTTCCCCGTCCCGGGCCGCTTTGAGCACCGCGCAGCCCGGCTCGCTGAAATGATAGCAGGGCGCGAATTTGCACAGCCCCTCGTAGGAGGCGAACTCGGGATAGAATTCCTTCAGGCGGATGGGCTCCAGGTTCTCCCAGGGCTCCAAAAGGCTGAACCCAGGCGTATCCAGCACCGTAAAGCCGCCCTGGGAAAGGAGCTGCACATGGCGGGTGGTGTGCCTGCCCCGGCTGATCTTGCGGCTGATCTCCCCCGTCTCCAGGGAAAGCCCCGTGATCTTCCCCAGCAGCGTGCTCTTGCCCACCCCGGATTGCCCCGCGAAGCAGCAGATGCCCTGGGCCATAACCCGGGCCACCTCCCCCAGGCCCTCCCCTGTTTCGGCGCTGGCCGGAAGAATGGGGAGCTTCAGCCCCCGGTACATCTCCCCGGCCTCCCGGGCGATGTCCGGGTCCAGGTCGCATTTGTTCACCACCAGCGCCGGTTCGATCCCCTGCTCATAGGCCATAGCCAGCAGCAGGTCCACCAGGAGGTAATCCGGGGCGGGCTGGGGGGCGATCACCACTAGAATGGTGCGCACATTGGCTACCGGCGGCCGGACCAGCACGCTGTCCCGGGGCAGGATCTCCTCCAGCCAGCCGTGCTCCTCCCCCTTATCCGGGGTGTAGGCCACCCGGTCCCCCACCAAGGGGGTCATGTTCAGCTTGCGAAACTTGCCCTTGGCCCGCAGCACATGAAGCTGCCCGTCCTCCCCCTGGACGTAATACAGGCCGCCTACGCCTTTGACGATTAGTCCCCGAGGCAACCCGTCCCTTGCTAAGGTCACTGCAGTTGAACCTCCCGTTCATCCCATAGCACGTCGCCCACATAGATCCGGCACACCAGCGTCCCCCCGGTATCCGAGGACAGCGGCACCAGCAAAGAGGTGCCCGTGGCGCTGGCGGGCACGGCGCTGACATACTGCTCCACTTCCTTGCCCTCCTCCAGGAGAATCACCCGCAGCATGCGGCTTTCCGCCGACTGGGGCAAGCTCACGCTGACCTCCGAGTGGTAGGCCTTGCCCTTCTTGGCGATGGTCAGCGTCACCTGGGCGTTCAGGATCGCCATGGTGCCCGCGGTGGGCGATTGGGCCACCACCTGGCCGATGAGCTTTTCATCTTCCACCTCGACATATTCCAGCTTGCCCACGGTGAGCTGATTCTCTTGCAAAAGAGCCAACGCCGCCTCATAATCCCTGCCGGAGGCGTCGGGCACCATGGTGATGCCCCCGGAAACGGTGACCTCCACCTCCATGCCCACAGGGCTGGGCTGCCCCTCCACGGGGTTTTGGGAAATCACCTGGTCCACAGGCTCGGTGGAGGCGATCTTGAACACCACCATCCCCAGGTTCTTTTCCTTGAGTCTGGCGGCGGCCTTCTCCAGGGGCAGCCCCACCAAGTTTGGGGTCAGGGAGGTCACCGGTCCCAGGCTCACCGTGACCACCACGCTGTCCCCCTTTACCATGGGGGTGTCCGCCTCCGGGGTCTGGGAGATGATGATACCCGCGGGAATGGTGTCGTGGTTGACTTCACGGTGCTCCAGGTTAAGCCCGGCCCTGCGGGCCAGGGCCTGGGCTTCCTCCACGGTCAGGTCCACCAGCTCCGGGGCCACCGCGCTGGTGGCTACCTGGTTATAGATTTGGATCATACCCAGGGCCAGCACCCCCAGCACCGCCACCACCAGCAAGACCGTGAGCCACCAGGCGGGCCTGTGCCGGATCGCCGGGCGGGAGGGGCTGCTGCGGCTGGTTTGGAGCCCACCTCCCCGGAAATCCGCCGGGCGCTTGAACTGGCCGTTCCCGGAGGGCTTGGGCTTCACCGCGCAGGAACCGGTGGGCAGGGGCGCGCTGAGGGGGTCCTCCTTGCCGTCCCGGGCCCGGGCCAGGGCGTCGGCCATCTCCCGGGCGCTCTGGTAGCGCTTCTTGGGGGATTTCTCCATGGCCTTCATCACCACGGCCACCACCGCCGAAGGTACCTCCGGGTTGAAATCCGCAATGGGGGGCGGAGCCGCCTTGATGTGCTGCATCGCCACGGCCACCGGGGTATCCCCGGTAAAGGGCACGTGGCCGGTGAGCATCTCATAGAGCACCACGCCGGTGGAATAGATATCGCTGGTATAGTCCACCACGGCGCCGGTGGCCTGCTCCGGGGAGGAATAATGGACGGAGCCCACCACCGTATCCTTTTTGCCGATGGTCAGGGCGTTGGTCATGCGGGCGATGCCGAAGTCCGCCACCTTCACATGGCCGTCGCTGTGCACCAGCACGTTTTGGGGCTTGATGTCCCTGTGGACGATGCCGTTGTCATGGGCGTGCTGCAAAGCGCTGAGGATGCGGATGGTGATCTGGATGGCGGTGTTGGTGCTCAGGCATCCCTTTTGGCGGATGATCTCTTTGAGGGTGTTGCCGCTGACATACTCCAGCACCAAATAGCGGTACTCCCCCTCCACCCCCACGTCCAGCAGATTGACGATGTTGTGGTGGGACATCAGGCTGGCGGCCTGGGCCTCCCGCTGAAAGCGCTCCAGAAACTCCTTGTCGCTGTTGTATTCGCTTTTGAGGATTTTCACAGCCACGCTGTGGCCGGTGCGGATATCCACCGCCCGGTACACCAAGGACATGCCGCCCTGGCCGATAAAATCCGCCAGCTTATACCTTTCGGCAAAGACCATGCCCTTCATCATGGCGCTTCCACCTCCGTAACGCGGCCCAGCACAAAGCTGATGTTATCCTGGCCGCCATGGTCGATGGCCAGCTCCAGCAGCTTCTCCGCCGCCCTTTCCAGGGAAAGCGCCCCCAAGGCCTCGGCGATCTGGTCGTCAGGCACCATGTTGTACAAACCGTCGCTGCAAACCAGCCAGATATCCTCCAGCTTCTTTTCCACCCGGATCACATCCGGCGTCACCATGGGATCGATGCCCAGGGCCCGGGTGATCACGCTGCGGTAGGGATGGTTGGCCGCCATCTCCGGGGTGATCACCTTGTTTTTCACCAACTCCGCCACCATGGAATGGTCCTCGGTCTGGCGGACCAGCTCCTTGTCCCGGTACAGGTAGGCCCGGCTGTCCCCCACATGGGCGATGAGCATCTCCCGGGCTCCTTCCCACAGCAGCGTCACTGTGGTGCCCATGCCGGAGAGCTTGGCGTCCCGGCTGCCCATCTCAAAGACGCGGCGGTTGGCGGCCTGAACGGCGGTGCGCAGGGCCTGCTCCTGGGGCGCCTTGCCCTTCAAAGCGTTGGTGAGCACCTGGACCGCCACCCGGCTGGCGGTTTCCCCGCCGTTGTGGCCGCCCATGCCGTCCGCCACGCCGTAGGCCTTGGCGGCCACCAGCAGGGTATCCTGGTTAGAGGCCCGCACCAATCCCCTGTGAGTCTTTGTATGAATCAACACGCCGCTTTCACCCTCTTCACGCGCCGGGAAAGCCCTGGGTCTCCGGCGAGCCCTGGCTTTCCTCCGGGTCTTTTTCCGACATCTCCATTATCCTATCAAGTTTTTCCCGGCTTTTCAAGTGCCGGTTGCGCAGCTGCCCGCAGGCTCCGCTGATGTCCTGCCCCATTTCCCTGCGAACGGTGGCGGAGACATGAAGGCTTTCCAGGGTCTCCAAAAAGGCCTTCACCGCCTGGGGGGAGGCGGAGGCCAGGCCCCTCTCCGGCACAGGGTTCAGGGGAATCAGGTTCACATGGCATTGAAGGCCCCGCAGCAGCTCCGCCAGCTCCTTGGCATGGCCGGGCAGGCTGTTGAGGTCGCCGATTAAGGCGTACTCAAACACCACCCGGCGGCCCGTGCGCCTGACGTAATCCCGGGCCGCGGCCATCAGCTCCTCCATGGGGTAGCGCCTGGCAATGGGCATGATCTCCCGGCGGATCTCATCGTTGGGGGCGTGGAGGGAGACGCTGAGGGTCACAGGCAGCCCCTCCCGGGCCAGCCGCCCCATCTCGGGGACCAGGCCGCAGGTGCTCAGGGAGATGTTCCTGAGACTGATGTTCAGCCCCTGAGGATCGTTCACCAGCCGCAGGAAGCGCACGGTTTGCTCGTAATTGACCAAGGGCTCTCCGCTGCCCATGAGCACCACATGGCCCACCTTGCCCTTTTCCTCCAAATACCGGTTCGCCAAAAGCACCTGGGATAGCATCTCCCCGGCGGAAAGGTCCCGGGCGCAGCCCCCCAGGGTGCTGGCGCAGAAGGCGCAGCCCATCAGGCAGCCCACCTGGGTGGAAATGCACAGGGTGTAGCCGTAGTGATAGCGCATCAGCACGCTTTCAATCACATGGCCGTCATCGCAGGCCAAAAGGAACTTCACCGTGTCGTCCTTTTGGGAAGGGATGGCCTGGTGGATGGAAAGGGGCAGGTCGTAGCATTCGGCAGCCAGCCGCTCCCGCAGGTCCTTTGGCAAATTCAGCATTTCGGAAAAGGGAACGCCCTTGTGCAGCCAGGCAAAGAGCTGCCCAGCCCGGTAGGCGGGCTGGCCTATCCGGGCCAAGTAGACGGCTATTTCCTCCCGGCTGCAGTCCAGCAGCACGCGCTTGTGGGCCATGGCTACGCCCTCGCCTTGCGCAAGCGCACGATGTAGAAGCCCTCCACCTCGTCCCGGTGGGGCAGAAGCTGGAGGCCCAAGGCTGTCTGCCGCTGCCGCAGCGCCTGGGGAAAGGACGTGGGCAAGGGCTCCACGGAAAACTCCGGGTGGACCTCCAGGAAGGAGGCGGCCTGTTCCCCGTTTTCCTCCGGCAAAATGGAGCAGGTGCTGTACACCAGAAGGCCGCCGGGCTTTACGAAGCGGCACAGGGCCTCCAGAAGCTTTTTCTGCTGGGCCACAATGGCGGGAATATCCTCGGGCTGGATGCGGTATTTCAGGTCCGGCTTTTCCACCATGACCCCCAGGCCGCTGCAGGGGGCGTCCAGCAGCACCGCGTCCAAGGTGCCCTCCATATCGGGCTTGGGCTCGGCGGCGTCCCGCACGCTGATCCGCAGGTTCTCCAGGCCCAGCCTCCGCTTGGCGCTTTCCAGCAGCATGGCCCGCTTCTCGTGCAGCTCCCAGGCATACACCCGGCCCGTGCCTTGCATGGCCTCGCACAGGTAGGCGCTTTTGCCTCCCGGGGCCGCACAGGCGTCCAGCACCTTCATGCCGGGCCGGGCCTGAACGGCCTCCGCCGCCAGCATGCTGCTCTGGCCCTGGATGGAATAAAGGCCGTTTTGATAGTCCCTGTCCAGGGTGAGCTCCGCAGCCCCCTCCACCAAATAAGCGTGGGGAGTCAAGCCGGGCTTTGCCTGCCAGACCTTGCGCTCCAGGAGTTCCTCAAACTGGGCGTCCATGAGGCGCATCATATTGGGCCGCAGCACCATGGGGTGGCTCTGGGCCCGGTGCATCACAATCGCCTTGGCCTCCTGGGGGCCATAGGCCTCCGTCAGGCGGTCCACGATCCACAGGGGCATGCTGCCCATGATATGCAGATACTCCCTCAGCCCGTCCTCCTCCTTGGGCCAGGGAATCTCTTCCTTGCTCCGTACCAAGTTGCGCAGCACGGCGTTCAGGAAGCCCGCGGCGCCCTCCATGCCCAGGGCCTTGGCCAGGTTCACCCCCTCGTTGACGGCGGCGCTGTCCGGCACCCGGTCGTGAAAGAGGATCTGGCAGGCGCTCAGGCGCAAAATGTCCCGCTGAACGGGCTCCCGGGTGGGGTGGTCCATAAGCCTGTCCAGGGCAAAATCCAACTGAATCTGGTTTTCCAGGGTACCGTAGACGATGCGGGTCACCAGGCGGCGATCCGCGGGATTCAGCCGCGCATTCCCCAAGCGCTGGTTCAGGGCCAGGGCCGCGTAGGCCCCGTTTTCATGAACGTCCCTGAGCACCTCCAAAGCCATCCGGCGGGCTCCAGGGGAAAGCCCCGTGGACTCCTGGGGAGACGGGGAAACAGGCCGGGCAAAGGGACGCGGACCTTGGCCGCCTACGGGCCGGGGATCAGAACGGAAAACAGGCCGAGGGCCCTGACCGCTTGCAGGCCGGGGGGCCGCGGCGGGGCGGGGACCAGAACGGGAAGCAGGCCGAGGGGCCGCAACGGGGCGGGAAAAGGACCTCAAAGGGGATGCGGGTCCTCTGCCGGAGGGTCTTTCCCCCGCAAAGGGCCTTCCTCCGTCCTGCCGGGGCGCGGCTACGCCCTCATGCCTTCTGTTTTCACCGGCCCCACCAGCGGCGGGCCTTCCGGTTCCTGCCGGCCTATCATTATCTCGAGATACGGTCCTTCCGCCAGTGGCGGGCCTTCCACCCGCCAACGGCTTATAACCGCTTCTGGGCGCGGGCTTTCCGCCAGGAACAGGTCTTCCGATTCCTGACGGCTTATCATTATCTCCAGATACGGTCCTTCCACCAGCCGTGGGCCTTCCACCTGCCAGCGGTTTATAGCCTCCCCTGGGCGCGGGCTTCCCGCTAGGAGTGGGCCTTCCGGTTCCTGATGGCCTATCATTATCTCCAGATACGGTCCTTCCACCAGCCGTGGGCCTTCCACCTGCCAGCGGCTTATAGTCTCCCCTGGGCGCGGGCTTCCCGCCGGGAGCGGGCCTTCCGGTCCCTGTCGGCCTATCGGTATTTCCAGATACGGTCCTTCCGCCAGTGGCGGGCCTTCCACCTGCCAGCGGCTTAGAACCGCTCCTGGGCACGGGCTTCCCGCCGGGAGCGGACCTTCCGATTCCTGACGGCTTATCGGTACCTCCAGGCACGGCCCTTCCGCCAGTGGCAGGCCTTCCACCTGCCAGCGGTTTATAGCCTCCCCTGGGCGCGGGCTTCCCGCCGGGAGCGGGCCTTCCGGCCCCTGTCGGCCTATCGGCATCTCCAGGCATAGCCCTTCCGCCAGCCGTAGGTCTTCCACCCGCCAGCGGCTTATCACCGCTCCTGGGCGCGGGCTTCCCACCGGCAGCGGGCCTTCCGGTTCCTGACGGCTTATCGTTTCCCCTGGACACGGGCTTCCCGGTTCGGCCTGCCGCGCCCTGTTTTCTTCCATCCCGATTCATAAGCTCACCTCACTGAGCAGCTTGCCAGTCTCAAGGCCATGGCCTCTCAAAAAGGCTTTTGCGTCCATTCGCTTCCCATTGGGGGCCTGGATCTGGACCAGCTCTATGGCTCCGTCCGCCGTGGCCACCACCAGGCCCTTGTCTCCATCAGCCCACAGGATGGTTCCGGAGGGAGCGCCGTCCCCGGAATTTTCCGCCGCCTGGGCGGCCTTCCACACCTTGAGCGCCCCTTCCCTCAGTTGGGCATAGGCCCCGGGCCAGGGGTCCATGGCCCGCACCCGGCGCAGGCAAGGCTGGGTTCCCTGGGCAAAATCCAGCAGGCCCATCTCCTTGGTGAGCATGGGGTCATAGGTGGCCTCGTCCCCGTTTTGCTTCTCCCTGGGGCAGGTCCCTTGCTCCAGGAGCGCCAGCGTTTGAAGCAGCAGCTCCGCCCCCATGAAGGAGAGCTTTTCCAGCACCCCCCCCGCCGTATCCGTATCCGCGATGGGGCAGGCGGCTTTCAGCAGCATGTCCCCGGTATCGATGCCCTTGTCCGTGAGCATGGTGGTGACCCCGGTCTGCGCATCCCCTTGCAAAATGGCCCATTGCACCGGAGCGGCCCCCCTGTGCCTGGGCAGCAAGGAGGCATGGACGTTCACCGTGCCCAAGGGCGGGATGTCCAGCACCTCCTGGGAGAGAATCTGGCCGAAGGCGGCGGTGACGCAGGCCTGGGGCCTGAGGGAGCGCAGCGCCTCCACGCCGTCCACCCGGATGCGGCTGGGCTGAAACACCGGGATGCCCCGGCTGACGGCATATTCCTTCACCGGGCTTTGCTGCACCTTGCCCCCCCGTCCCTTGGGGCGGTCCGGCTGGGTGAACACCCCGACCACATCGTATCCGGCCTCCACCAAGGCCCGCAAGGAGGGCACCGCGAACTCCGGGGTACCCATGAACGCCACCCTCAAGCTCACGCCTTTTCCTCCCCGTCCGCTTCCTCCGAAGCTCCCTCTTCCCCCTCCTGGCCGTCTTCCCCGCCGCAGTCCGCCTCGTCGGCTTCCTCATCGGGGAAGATCTCCCGCTCCATCTTATCCACGTACAAAACGCCGTTCAGATGGTCGATCTCATGGCAGAAGGCCCGGGCCAGGTATCCTTCTCCGGTCACCTCAAAGAACTCGCCCTTGGCGTCCTGGGCCCGCACCGTCACCTTCGTGGGCCGGATCACCAGGCCGCTGCGGCCGGGAACGCTCAGGCAGCCCTCGGGGCCGCACTCGGAGCCCTCGCTGGCGATGATCTCCGGGTTGACCAGCTCCATCAGCCCCTCTCCCACGTCCACCACCACCACGCGGCGCAAAATACCCACCTGGGGGGCCGCCAGGCCCACCCCCTCGGCCTTGTACATGGTATCCGCCATATCCTTTAACAATATTCTCAGCCTCAGGTCGAACTTCTCCACCTTTTTGGCTTGCTTGCGCAGCTTTTCATCGCCGATCTCCACAATCTTCCGGATTGCCATCTTGCTTCATTCCTTCCTGACCTTACATCAACGTCGTGGGGTTGACCTCCCCATAGACCCGGCAGCCCTCCCCCTCCACCGCGGCCAGCTGGGCCAGCAGCGCCAAAACGGGGCCTGCGTCGGGGTGCTCAAACAGCTTGAGCAGTACATGATAGCGGAATTGTCCGCGAATCTTCTTCACCGGGGCCTCATCCAGGCGGCAGAGCAGCACCCGCTTCTTCTGCGCCGGATGGGACAGCAGGTAGGCTTGCATGGCCTCGTAAAGCCTTTCGGCCATCTCCTTGGCCCTCTCCTCCCCGGGGCTTTCCACCAGCAGCCGGGCCAGCATGGTAAAGGGGGGATAGAGCCCCTTGCGCCGCCGTTCAAACTCCTGGGTGAAAAAGCCGCGGTAGTCCTGGGCGGCGGCAGCCAGAATGCACGGATGCTCCGGCTGGTAGGTCTGCACCACTACCTCCCCCGGGTCCTCGGCCCGGCCCGCCCGGCCCGCCACCTGGGTGATGAGCTGAAAGGTCCGCTCCTGGGCCCGGTAATCCGGCAGGTGCAAGGTCATGTCCGCCGCCACCACCCCCACCAGGGTCACCCTGGGAAAGTCCAGGCCCTTGGCGATCATCTGGGTGCCTACCAGCACCTGGGCCCGGCCCTGGCGGAAGGCCTCCAAAATGGTGGCGTGGGCTTCCCGCTCCTTGGTGGTGTCGATGTCCATGCGCAGGACCTTCACCCCGGGGATCAGCTTTTTCAGCTCCTCCTCCACCCGTTGGGTGCCGCTGCCGAAATAGCGGATATAGGGGCTGCCGCAAGCGGGGCAGGCCTGGGGCGGCGGCTTGACCGCGCCGCAGAGGTGGCAGCGCATCTCCCCCTTTTCGCTGTCCTGAACCTGGTGCAGCGTCATGGAGATATCGCAGGCGTCGCATTTGACCACGTAGCCGCAGCTCCGGCAGCTCACAAAGGTGTTGTAGCCCCGCCGGTTGAGAAAGAGCATGGCCTGGTGCCCCTCACCCAGGCATTGCCTGAGCTTCTCCATCAGGGGAAGGCTGAACAGGGAGCGGTTCCCCGCTGCCAGCTCCCGGCGCATGTCCACCACCGTCACCGTGGGCAGCGGGCGGCCCAGCACCCGGGAGGGCATCTCCACCAAGGTATAATCCCCCCGCCGCGCCCTGGCAAAGGAGAGGATGCTGGGGGTGGCGCTGGAGAGCACCAGGGTCGCCCCTTCCCGGGAGGCCCGGCTATGGGCCACCTGCCTGGCGTCGTAGCGGGGATGGCGGTCGCTGAGGTAGGTTTGCTCATGCTCCTCGTCCACCACCACCAGCCCCAGGCTCCTCACCGGGGCGAAGATGGCGCTGCGGGCCCCGATCACCACCCGGGCCTCGCCCTTGCGGATGCGCCGCCACTCGTCGTAGCGCTGGCCGTCCGTGAGGCGGCTGTGGAGAACGGCGGTCCGGGGCCCGAAGCGGCCCCTGAACCAGTTCACCATCTGCGGAGTCAGGGCGATTTCCGGCACCAGCACAATGGCGCTTTTGTCCATTTCCAGCACCCGGCGCACCAAGGCCAGGTATACCTCGGTCTTTCCGCTTCCCGTGACCCCGTGGAGCAGGAACGCTCCCCGCCCCTTCTCCATGTCGGGGAGCATGCCCTCCAGGGCCTCCCCCTGCTCCGCCGTCAGGGCCGGAGCCCCGCTATCCCTAGCCTGGAGGGCCTCATAGGGGCTGCGGTAGGCCTCTTGCTCCCACAGCCGCATAAGGCCGTCCTTCTCCAAGCGCCCCAGGGCTTCCCGGGGGTCCTTCACCAGCTCCGCCAATTCCTTCAGGGCATGGGGCTCCCCGTCCGCCAGCAGCCGGAGCAGCGTGGCGCGCTTGGGGGCGCGCCTTTGGGCCTGGGCCTCCTGCTGGGCGTCCACCCCCGGCAAAAGCTGGGCAAAAGCCTCTGTCTTCACCTGGATGCGCCCGGCCCGCAAAGCGGCGGGAAGCATCAGCCGGAGGGTTTCCGCCAGGGGACAGTGGGCCGCCAAAGCCATTTCCTCCGCCAGGGCCACCAATTCCGGCGGCACCGCGGGAAAATCCTCCAGGACGGCCCGGATGGGCTTCAGCTTTTCCAGGGGCACCTCCGCCCCCAGCGCTTCCTCCCCCATGAGCTCCACCACCAAGCCGTCCACCTGCCTGCGGCCCAGGGGCACGCTGACCCGGGTGCCCACCGCCAGGTCCATGCCCTGGGGCACCCGGTAGGAAAAGGGTTTGGCCACATTGCTATGGATGACGTCCACAATGACCTGGGCGACCACGGGCCTCCCCCCTTTCCTTTTGTGATGCGGCGGTGAATCAGCGGAAGTACCGGTTGCCGGGCTTGGGCACCCGGCCCTTTTTGTGGCGACCTGTGCGGCGGAAAAGCCGCAGCAGCAGCCGAATGGCGATGAAGGCGCCCACAAAGGGGCTGAGTCCCACGATCAGCAGCTCCCAGGAGAAGGGGGGTAAGGGATTGGAATCCCCGTAGACCTCCGCCTCGATTTCCTCCAGGGTCTTGGGGGCGTTCACCCGACGCTGGATGGACCGGGAGGCCAGCAGCTCATACTCCACGGGGCTTCCGCCGTCCGTGGGGTAGTAGGTCATCTTGCCCATGACCTCGCCCTGGGTGATGGGGGCGTTGAAGTCCCGGGTGTACTCAATGAGCACGGTCTGCCTCAGGTTGCGGGCCATGGCGTCCATCTCGGTGCGGGTGGCTACGATGTGCACCTGCCGGGTCCCTTCCGGGGCGCGGATGTCCAGGGGCAGGCGGCCCAGGTCCGGGTCCTCCATGGCGAAGCCCGAGGTTTCCACCACCACGGGGCTCTGGTTGTACATTTGAAGGGGCGTCATGCTGACGAACTGCGAAAAGCCGTATTCCATCAGCTTTTTGGTGTCGGTCCAGCGGCCGTTCCTGGTGGTGTACAGCACCACGGAGATCAACTCCACGCCGTCCTTTTCCGCGGCGCCCACGTAGCAATAGCCCGCCCTGGCGTGATAGCCGGTCTTGATGCCGATGGCGGAGGGATAGTAGAATTCATTGCCCTCCAGGTTGGGGTTGAGAAAATCCGGCGATTGGCTCATCAGCACCCGGGAGCGGTGCAGGTTGCTCCGGGGCAGGTTGTAGGTGTAGATCCTGGCCATGTCCCGGAAGGTGTCGTTTTGCATGGCGGCCTGGGCGATCTTCGCCATGTCCCGGGCCGTGCTGTAATGGTCGTTGTTGGGCAATCCGCTGGGATTGACAAAATTGGTGCCTGTGCAGCCGTACATGGCCGCCGCCTGGTTCATCAGCACCGAGAAGTCGTTGGCGTTGCCGCTGATGATCTCCGCGATGAGGTTCGCGCCCTCGTTGCCCGAGCGCATCAGCGTCACATACAGCAGGTCCTGAAAATTAATGGTCTCTCCCACATCCAGGGGGATGGTGGAGCTGTCGCTGGGGATGTCCGCGGCGGTGGAGGTCATGGTGACCTCGGCGCTCATGTCCCCCATCATGATCCCCAGCAGCACGGTAAGGATTTTTGTGGTGGAGGCGGGGTACATCCGTTCATCCGGGTTCTTTTCAAAGATGACCTCTCCGGACTTGGCCTCGATGAGGATGGCGGCCTTGGCGTAGAGCTGCTCCTCCTGGAGCTCCTCGGGATGCTCCGGGTCGTAGGGGTCCACATCCGAAGGGAGCTGGGGGGCGATGAACTTCACATCGTCCACCACGTCCTCGGCCAGGGCCCTCTGCGCCAGGAAGGGGGAACTCCCCAGGGATGCCACCAGCACGGCTATGAGCAGGGCCGCCCATAACCTTCCGGCAAACCCATGCCTTCCCCCCGGCGTATTGATCATCCCCGTACCTCCCGCCGATTCCTGATCCGTTATCAAAACGATAACAGTTTATTATACCACTCCAGGAGATTTTTGTACAATCTGAGGGGTGTAAAAACAGCGGCTCCCCTCCCGTCCCGGAAGGGGAGCGCGCCCAGGTCAGCAGATTCGGGGCAGCCCCTCCCCGGCCAGGGGTTCGATGGGCCGGGTTCCTCCCGCCCGGGTGCTCAGGGTCACCAAGGCGGGGCCCTCCTGTACCTGTGCCACCACCCTGGGGCTTGCCCCGTACCTGGCCTTTCCCAACACGGCAAGGGCCTGCTCCTGGTGTTCCCGGGGCAACACCAAGGCCAGCTTCCCCTCGTTGCCCATGAACAGGGGGTCCAGCCCCAGCAGCTCGCAAAAGCCCCCCACGGTCTCATTGGTCAGGGGAACGGTATGGTCCACGGCGATGCGCACCCCGGAGCCCTGGGCGATCTCGTACAGGACCGTCCCCAGGCCCCCCCGGGTGATGTCCCGGAGGGTGTGGACGGGCAAGCCCGCCTCCAGCAGCCCAAGGACCATCTCCCCCAGGGGCGCGGCGTCGCTTTGGATGGCGTTCTCAATGCCCAGCCGGGCGGAGAGGATGGCGGCATGGTGCAGCCCCAAATCCCCGGAGAGGATCACCACGTCCCCAGGCCGGGCGTTTTGCACGCTGATGTTCTGGGGGTGGCGCATTTCCCCTACCCCGGCGGTGTTGATGTACAGCCCGCCGTTGCCTTCCACCACCTTGGTATCCCCGGCCACGATGGATACCCCCGCCTCCCGGGCGGTTTCCTGCATGGACCGGGCCACCTTCTCCAGCACCTGGGTATCCAGGCCCTCCTCCAGGATAAAGCCCGCCGTGAGGTAGCGGGGAACGGCCCCCCGCATCAGCAGGTCGTTGACGGTGCCGCACACCGCCAGCCGCCCGATGTCGCCGCCGGGGAAAAACAAAGGCGTGACCACAAAGGAATCGGTGGTCAGGGCAATTTTGGGAACCGAAAGGTCCACCACCGCCGCGTCCTCCATCCGGTCCAGGGTTTCGTTGGCAAAGTGCCGGGCAAAAATATCGTGAATCAAAGCGGTGGTAAGCTTCCCGCCGCCGCCGTGGGCCTGGGTAATCCTCATGGCGCTTCCTCCCCGCCTATCTGTCCCGATGGTGCTGATACCAGATGCCGCAGCTTCCCTCGCTGGAGACCATGCACGGCCCCACCGGGGACTGGGGTAGGCAAACGGCGCCGAACATGGGGCACTCCTTGGGGGTGGCCCGGCCGATGATGACGTCGGCGCACAGGCAGCCGGGCGGCTCCGCCTCCTCCCGGAGGATGGAAAGCCCGGCGTCAAACTCCCCATACGCCGGGGCCAGGCCGTAGCCGGAACCCGGCACCTCTCCCATGCCCCGCCAGCGGGAGGGCTCAAGGACGAAAAACTCCCGGATCAAAGCCTGGGCCTTCTCATTCCCCGCAGCCGACACCACGTTGGGGTAGAAGTTGCGCACCTCGTGCTTTCCCTGGGAAATCTGGGTCACCAGGTCGTGGATAGCGATCACCAGATGCTCGTAGCCAAAGCCCGCCACGGCCAGGGGTACCCGGTACCTTTCGCAGAAGGGCCGGTAAGCGTCCGCTCCCAAAATGGCGCTGACGTGGCCCGGCCCCAAAAAGCCATCGATGGCGGCGTCTTTTTCGCAGAGCCACCGCAGGCATGGCATCAGGGCCTTGAGCTGGGTGAACAGCCGCACGTTGCGGATATTTTCCGCCTTGAGGCGGCGGATCAGCAGCGCGTACAGGGGCAAGGTGGTTTCAAAGCCCAGGGCCGCCACGATAAAGGTGCGTCCGGGCTGCGCCTTGGCATGGCGCACGGCGTCCGTGGGGGAGTACATCATCTCCACGCTCCCCCCCCGGGCCTTGGCCTCCATCAAGGAGCCCCGGCCGCCGGGCACCCGCATCATGTCCCCAAAGGTCAGCACGGTGGTATTTTTTTCCAAAGCCGCCTGGCACAGGGCATCGATGTATCCGCCGGGGGTGACGCACACCGGGCAGCCTGGGCCGGACACCAGATGGATGCTCTCCGGCAGCAAGGAGGCGACGCCCTGCTTGGAAATGGCGGCGGTATGGGTGCCGCAGACCTCCATCAGCCGGATGGGCCGCCCCCGGTAATTCCGGAGTTCGGCGGCCAGGCTCTCAACCGTTGCTTGCATAGGAGTCCACCAGGGCAAGGAGCTCCAACAGCTCCTGGGCCTCTTCCTTCTTCACCTTTTGAATGGCGCAGCCCGCATGAATCAGCAGGTAGTCGCCGATGTCGCAATCCACAATGCCCAACTCCACCGGGACGATGTTGCCCCGCACGTCGCACCTGCCCTGGTCTCCCTCCCGGGAGATCAGCTTTCCGGGAACCGCGATGCACATATTGCTTCCTCCTCCGCGCTTTCCAGCGCGACAACCGCTTGTCCAAAGGAAATGCCGCCGTCCCCGGCCGGGACGGCCTCGTTATGATATACCCTGAAGCCCTCGCCTTCAAGCAGCAAAATGATCTTCTCCGTCAGCAGCCGGTTCAGGAACACGCCTCCGGAGAGGCAGACCGCATCGATCCCCGTTTCCCCCCGGAGCCCCAGGCAAACCTTGCGCACCATGCCCGCCACGGCAAGGTGAAAGGCATAGGCCAGAGAAGCCGGGGATTCCCCTCCCTCCAGCCGCGCCAGCAGCGCCCGGATGCCGGGGGCGAAATCCACCTGCCCCGCCTTGTGGATTTCATAGGGCAGCGGCTCCGCCTCCCCACCCTCCTGGGCAAAGGCCTGGGCCGCGTAGTTCAGTTCAATGGCGCACTGCCCCCCGTAGGTGGAGGCGTGGCAGATGCCCAGCAAGGAGCTGACGCCGTCAAACAGCCTTCCCATGCTGGAGGAAAAAATCCCGTTGACCCGGCTTTCCAGAGCCCGGGCCAGCAGCGGATCAAGCCCCTGTGCAAGCCCCGCGTCATAGCGGTAACAGGCGGCGGTGAGGGAGCTCTTGCGCACGGAAGCGTCGCCGCCCAGCAGCCAGACGGGTTTGAGGTGCGCGGCCCGCCGGAACCTTTTCCGGTCCGCGATCAGGAACTCCCCGCCCCAGATGGAGCCGTCCTCCCCAAAGCCCGTGCCGTCAAAGGCCACGCCGATCACCGGGTCCGCCAGCCCATGCTCCCCCATCACCGAGGCAATGTGGGCATGGTGGTGGTATACCGGCACCTTGGGGCCGGGCAGCGCGGCGGCGATAGCCCCGGTGGCGTACCCCGGATGAGGATCATAGGCCACCCGCCTGGGGCCCAGGCCCAAAATTCCCCCCATGGCCTTGAGGGTCTCCTGGTATTGGGCGACATTTTCCAAGGTGTCCAAATCCCCCATCTCCGTGGAGGGGTAGGCATAGCCCCCTCCCGTGAGGGTGAACACGCTCTTTTCCTGGGCCCCCAGGGCCAGCGCACGGCCCGGCTTCACCGGGATTCCCAGGGGCACATAGCCCCGGCCCCGGCGCAGGAAGGTGGCCTTTTCGCGGACAAACTGCATCACGGAATCGTCCTGGGGGTTGAGGATGGGCCGGTCATGAAGCAGCGTTCCGGCCACCTGGGGATGCTCCTCCATGAAGGCCAGGGCTTCCCCGTCCCGGGAAACGATGGGCAAGGAGGAACGGTTCAGGCTGGTCATCACCAAGGGCGGCAGCTGGGCCAGCAGCAGGTGCTGCAAGGGGGTGTAGGGCAAGAAGGCTCCCAAATCGGGGCTGGCTCCCCAAACCTGGGGGACGATGGCCGAGGCGCGCCTGGGAAGCAGCACAATGGGCCGGGCCGGGCTCTCCAAAAGAGCCCGCTGGGCCTGGGTGGCCTGGCAGTGGGCCAGCAGCGCGTCCATATCCCGGAACATCACCGCAAAGGGCTTGGCCTCCCGGCCCTTCGCCTCCCGGAGGGCCTGAACCCCCCGGCCATTGGTGGCGTCCACCGCCAGGTGGTAGCCGCCGATACCCTTTACCGCCACAATGCCCCCGGATGCCAGGGTCTGAACGGCCCGCGCAAGGGCCTCCTCCCCCTCCCGCCGGGGTTCCCTCCCCCGCCCCGCCCAAAACAGCCTGGGGCCGCAGGCGTTGCAGCACACCGTTTGGGCGTGAAAGCGGCGGTTCTCCACCTCTATGTACTCCCTTTGGCACAGGGGGCACAGGGAAAAATCCGCCATGGAGGTATTGGGCCTGTCGTAGGGGATGGCGGAGAGGATGGAAAACCGGGGACCGCAATGGGTACAGGAAATAAAGGGATTCCGGTACCTGGGATCGGAGGGGTCCCCCATCTCCCGCAAGCAGTCCCCGCACACCGCCAGGTCGGGAGAGGGCATCACCAGCCCGCCTTCCTCCTCCCGGCTGGGCAGAATGCGAAAGGACTCCGGTATGCGCTCCTCCCCATCCAGGGCCAGGATTCTATGAGTCAGCCGGGCGATATGGCTGGGGGCGGGCTTCTCCTCCCCCAGGGCCGCGGTGAAGGCCTCCAGGGCCTCCCGGCTTCCGAAGGCCTCGATCCGCACGGCCCCCTGGGCGTTTTGCACCGTGCCCGTAATTCCGTGCCGCCGGGCCGTGCGGGTCACAAAGGGGCGGAAGCCCACCCCTTGCACGATGCCCTCAATTTGAATCAGCGATTGGAACGTCTTTGCTGGATCCATTGGCATACCTCGTCGATCCCTTCCCCTGTCTTGGCGGACACGGGGAGAATCGGCGCGGTGGGATTCAAGGCCCGGATGCCCTTGGTAAAATAGTCCATGTCAAAGTCCACATGGGGCAGCAGGTCCGCCTTGTTCACCAAAATGACGGCGGCCTTCTCAAAGGCCAGGGGGTATTTGTAGGGCTTGTCCGAGCCGTCAGTGGCGGCGCAGATCAGCATCTTCACGTCCTCGCCGATTTGAAACTCCGCCGGGCACACCAGATTGCCGATGTTCTCGATCCACAGCAGGCTGTTCTCCTTGACGGGGAACTTCGCCAAAGCGCTTTCCATCAAAGGCGCGTCGATGTGACAGGCCCCGCCTGTGTTAATCTGGGTGGAGGGGATGCCCCGCTCCCGCAGCTTTTGGGTATCGATGTCCGATTGGATATCCCCCTCCACCACGGCGCTGGGAATATCCCCCAGGCCCTGGATGACCCGGGTCAGGGTGGAGGTTTTCCCCACCCCGGGAGCCCCGATGACGTTGATGGTAAAAATGCCCTTTTCCGCCAGGCTCCGGTGGATTTCCTCCGCCCGCCTGTCGTTTTCGGCGTTGATATCCTCCATGATGACTACATCCTGCTTGCTCATGATGATCCTCCTTTATGATTCCTTGCCGTCCTCCAGCTCCACGCTTTCCACATAGAACTCGTTTCCGATCTCCGTGGGATTGCCCAGAGCGCCGCAGATGGGACAGGCAAAGGAAAACCGGGGCCGCACAAAGTTCTTTTGGCAGTGGGGGCAGCGCATTTCGGCCTTCACGGTGCGCACATCCAGCACCGCGCCCTCCGCCTTGGTGCCCTTGGCGATCTGGTCGAAGTACAGCTGCACGGAACCGGGGATGATGCTGGTATTTTCCCCCACCACCAACCGCGCCCCTGTGACCTTCACGGCCCCATGCTCCTGAGCGGCCTTGAGCATCACCTGGACGATTCCCTTTGTCAGGCCGTATTCGTGCATGACCCTCCCCCTCTTTCCCGTCCATTATAGTCCCATCCGCCCGGGAGTCAAGCCGCCTTTCTTGTGAAAACAACGGCAAAGCGGAGAAAAAAGGCGGCCTGTCCCTTCCTATTAACTATATTCGTAAAATTGGCTGTTGACTGTTTCCATACACAGGCCTATAATGAACCCGCCTCGCATACCTGCCCGGTATGTGAGCTCGTTTATTGTCTTGAATTCATGTTGGGGGTATCATGTCATGGCCACTCCGTCCCTGTTGTTGGTGGTGGTGCTTGTCCCGATTTTAGGCGCATGCCTGCTGCCAATCGCCGGCTCCATGTCCACGAGGTTCCGCAACGCGCTGGCATTTGTATTGGTCCTCATTCCTTTTCTCATCCTGCTTTCCCTGGTTCCCGGCGCTCTTACGGGGGAGCCCCTGACTTTCTCCGCCTCTTTGCCCCTGGGGCTGAACTTCGGCTTCATGGCGGACGGCCTGGCGGTGTTCATGGCCCTGACCAGCGCCTTTTTAGGCCTGATCATCGTGCTGTACTCCTACGGGTACATTGCCCACGCGGAGCATCAAAGCGAATACTATTTCTTTGTGGTGCTCTTCATCGGGGCCATGATGGGCATCACCTTGTCCACCAACCTGATTTTCCTCTATTCCTTCTGGGAGATTTCCGCCGTGTGCTGCTGGCGGCTCATCGGCTTTTTCCGGGAGAAGGAATACGTGCGCCGGGCCAACAAGGCCTTCCTGATCACCGGCGCGGGCGCGCTGATCATGCTGGGCGGCTTCATCGCCATCCACCAGCAGTACGGCACCTTTGACCTCACCGTGCTCAAGGGCAAGCCCATCTCCGATCTGGCGATGGCGCTGATCCTCTTTGGCATCCTCTCCAAATCCGCCACGCTGCCCCTTCACTCCTGGCTGGCGGACGGCGGCGTGGCCCCCACCCCGGCCACGGCCCTTTTGCACGCGGCGGTACTGGTGAAAATCGGCGTTTATGTATTCACCCGGCTCTTTGTGGTGAACTTTCAGATTTCTTCCTCCTTCCATACCATCGTCCCCGTCATCGCGGCGGTGAGCGCCATGCTCTCCGCCGGGGCGGCCATCCGGGAGCACGATATCAAGCGTATCATCGCCTACTCCACGGTGAGCCAGCTGGGCTTTATCCTCCTGGGGCTCTCCGTGGGCGGAGAGGTGGCCCTGGCTGGAGGCATCCTGTACATCCTCATGCACGCCATCTCCAAGGCGGGGCTGTTCCTGTGCGCGGGCATCATCGAGCACGGCTGCCACACCAAGGATACCCGGCAGATGGGCGGCCTGTTCAAGCAGATGCCCATCACGGCGGTGTCCTTCCTGCTGTGCGCCTTCTCGGTCATGGGCCTGCCTCCCTTCGGCGGCTTCTTCAGCAAGTACATGGTCATTGCCGGAACGGTGGAGGCCGGGCATCCCTACATCGCCATCGTGTTCATCCTGGGCGCTGTGATGACTCTCATCTACCTGATGCGGGCCTTCACCCTGGTGTTTTTGGGCCAGCCCCGGGAATTGCACCAGCACGCCCATGACGCCTCCCCCACCATGGTGGCCTCCGTGGGCCTGCTGGCTGCCCTCTCCCTGGCCAGCGGCCTGCTGGTGGCCCTTCCCGCGGGCTTCGTGGAAAAGATTGTGACGCAAATGGCGGTGATTTTGCAATGATCATGAACATGGAACAAACCTTGCTGATTTGGCTGATTGCCGCCCCCGCCTGCCTCGGGGTCCTTTCCCTGTTGGTGCCCCGTAAATGGCCCCATGGCAAGGAGGCCCTGTTGGTGCTCAGCGGGGCGGTGCAGCTGGCGCTGGCCTGCCTGCTGCTGGGCAAGGAGGTTTCCCTGACGCTTCCCTGGAGCGGCTTTGGCATCGACTTCTCCCTGCGCTGGTATCATTTCAGCGGCTTCATCACCTTCTGCGCCGCGGCCCTCTCCTTGCTGGTGAGCCTGTACACCGCGGCCTTCTCCAAGGGCAAGGCCTACCGGCCCCTGTTTTACGCCTGCATGATGATCACCCAGGCCTTGGTCAGTGGCGCGGTGCTGGCAAACAACCTGATCGTGCTGCTGTTCTTCTGGGAGGCGATCATGGGCACCATGTACGGCATGATCGTCTCCAACGGGCAGAAGGCGGAAAAAACCGCCGTCAAGGCGCTGATGATCGCCGGGGCCACGGATCTGGCCATGATGCTGGGCATCGGCCTGACGGCCCACCTGACCAAGACCCTGAACATGGAGCATATCCATCTGGAGATCTCCGGCTGGGGGGCGGTGGCCTTTGCGCTGCTGATGACCGGCGCGCTTTCCAAGGCCGGGTCCATGCCCTTCCACACCTGGATTCCCAACGCCGCGGACGACGCGCCCATGCCCTTCATGGCCTTTTTGCCCGGGGCTTTGGAAAAGCTGCTGGGCATCTACCTGGTGACCCGCCTGACCTTGGACCTGTTCCAGTTTCACCATGGCTCCGCCGCCAGCCTGGTCATGATGATCCTGGGGGTGTGCGTCATCATCTTCGCGGTGATGATGGCCTTGATCCAACGGGACTTCAAGCGGCTTTTGTCCTACCACGCCGTCAGCCAGGTGGGCTACATGATTTTGGGCATCGGCACGGCGCTGCCCGTGGGCATCATCGGCGGCCTGTTCCACATGCTCAACAACGCCGTGTACAAGTGCTGCCTCTTTCTCACGGCAGGGGCCGTGGAAAAGCAGGCCGGCACCACCAACCTCAACAAGCTTTCCGGCCTGGGCAAAAAAATGCCCGTGACCATGGTCTGCTTCCTCATCGCCGCCGCCGCCATCGCCGGTTTCCCAATGACCAACGGCTTCTTCTCCAAGGAGCTGATCTTTGACGGGGCCCTGGAAAGCGGCCTGATCTTCTACATCATCGCCGCCATCGGCGCGTTCTTCACCCCCGTCTCCTTCCTGAAGCTGGGCCACGCGGCCTTCTTTGGCAAGACCGGGGAGGAGTACGAAAACGTGAAGGAAGCCCCCAAGGCGATGCTGCTGCCCATGGTGGCGCTGGCCGCCGCCTGCGTGGCGCTGGGGTTGCTGAAGCAGCCGCTGATCGACCATGTGCTGCTCCCCGTTTTGGGCGGCCATGCCGCCGGGGAGCATATCGGCACACACACCAACTGGGTGCTGGTGGGGGTCTCCGCGGGGCTGCTGCTGCTGGCCGTTTTGGATCACTGGCGCGGTTTTAAGAAAACCGGCCGGGGTATCGAGTCCGCGGACCACTTCCACCATGCCCCGGGTCTTCGCCAAGTCTATGACCTGGCGGAAAATCACTTCTTTGATCCCTACTACTGGGCCAGGGGCTTGAAGGACGGCTACGCCGCCATATCCCTGAGGATCAACGACGGCATCAGCTGGTTCTACGACGTGGGCGTCGTAAAAGCCGTGGGTTTCCTCTCCCTGCTGGTGAAAAAGGCCCACAACGGCAACCAGGCCCGCTATGTGACCTGGGTTCTGGCCGGGCTTGTGATCGTCGCTTCGATTTTCCTCTGGGCATAACATTACGAAAGGGGGCGAGCCTATGCCGATTCTGTTTTTGGGCATTCCGCTGCTGGCGGTGGTGACGCTGAACCTTTTTACCTGGGCCAACCGCAAAAGCGCTTTTTTGGCGGCCATGGCCGCGTCGGTCTGCCAGCTGGGCCTGGCGGCCTATGATATGGTCCGGTGTTTTCTCACCGGCGAAGAGATGACCTCCACCTTTTTCGGGACCTTCTCCGTGGACCTGTTTACGGCTGTGGTGCTGTTCCTCATCGCCCTGATCTGCTGCGTTACGCTGCTGGTGGCGGGTGAATTGGTGAAATCCCACCGCTTTACCTTCGGCGGCGTCATGCTGCTGCTGATGATGGGCATGAACGGCGTTGTGATGGTTCGGGACCTGTTCAGCCTATACGCATTCATCGAGATCACGGGCGCGTCCTCCTTTTTGCTCATCGCCATCGATTCCACCCGGGACGAACTGGAGGGAGCCTTCAAGTATTACCTGATGAGCGCCCTGGCCACAGCCATGATGCTGGGAGCCCTGGCGGTCTTCTTCCTGCTGGTGGGGGATACCTCCTTCGTGGCGGTATCCGCCTACATCCAGGGGCATGCCGGGGAGCATCCCACCATGCTCATGGGGGCCTTGGTGCTTTACACCGCGGCCATCGCCATCAAGTCCGGCGCGGTGCCCTTCCACAGCTGGGTGCCCGACGCCCACTCCAGCGCCCCCTCCCCCGTCTCCGTGGTGCTGGCGGGCATCGTCATCAAGGTATCCGGCGTGTATACCATGATGCGCCTGTACCGGGACGTGTTCGCCTATGATTCCCGCATTGCCAGCGTGATGCTGGTCCTGGGCCTTGCCTCGGTGATCGTGGGGGCCCTGGGGGCCCTGGGCCAAACGGATATCAAGCGGATGCTGGCCTTCTCCAGCGTCAGCCAGATCGGCTACATCGTCCTGGGGGCGGCCACCGGCTCCCCCATCGGCTTTGTGGGGGCCATGATGCACTTCTTCAACCACGCCACCTTCAAGTCCTTGCTGTTCGTGGACGCGGCGGCGATCTTGCACGAGACCCACACCCGGAACATGGACGAGATGGGCGGCCTGGCGGAGCGGATGCCCCTTACGGGCCTGACCTCGGTGATCGGTCTTTTGTCCATGGCGGGCATTCCTCCGCTGTCGGGCTTCTGGAGCAAGCTATTGATCATCATCGCCCTGTGGCAGGTCTCCAGTCCGGTGGCTTTGGCCGCCCTTCTGGCCAGCGTGCTGACCCTGACCTACTTCCTGGTGCTCCAAAAAAAGGTTTTTTATGGGAAGCTGAACCCGAAGCTGGCCGGGGCCAGGGAATGCCGCGGGCGGCTGCGCTTCGTCCAGGTGGCCCTGGCGGCCGTCAACGTCCTGGCCGGGCTGGCATTCCCTGTGGTCTTGCTCCTGCTTCAAAACAGCGGCATGATCTGACGACGGATTGAGGATAGAAGGTGAGCTTGTGAATGAAACTTTATTGATTATCCTGCTGGTGGGGCTGGTGGCGTCCGCGGCGCTGGTGCTGTTGCTGCGGGATTTGCTCAAGGCCTGCATCGCCCTGTCCGTGGTCAGCGCCATCCTGGCGGTGGTGATGTTCGTCATGGGGGCGGACCTGGCGGCCGTGTTTGAGCTCTCCGTCTGCGCCGGGCTTATCACGGTGGTGTTTGTAAGCACCATCAGCATGAGCCGGGTGCTGACCAAGGAGGAGATGGAGGAGCGGGAGAAGCGGCGCTGGAGGCGCTTCCGGTATCTGCCCTTGGTGCTGCTGGCGGTTTTGGCCGTCTCCCTGGCGGTGCTCTGGCCCTACCTCGCCGTTCCCCTGCCGCCGTCCTCCGCCTCCGCCCTCAAGGCCGCAAGCGGCAAGGAAATGATCTGGAACCTGCGCCAGACCGATTTGCTGGCCCAGGTGATCATCGTGCTGGTAGGCATCTACGCCGTGCTGATTTTCTTCAAAAAGAAGGAGGGTGAGGAAAAATGACAACGCTCTTCGCGCTGTTTGTGGTGGCCGCCGCCCTCATGGTGACCGTCGCCGCCTACGGCCTCATCGTCACCCGCAACCTCATGCGCATTCTTCTCTCTTTGGAGGTCATGACCAAGGCGGTGACGCTGCTCATCGTCTGCGCGGGCTACACCACCGGCCGGATCGCCGTGGCCCAATCCTATGTCATCACCATCATCGTCATGGAAGTAATGCTGCTGGTAGTATCCGTGGGGATCGCCTTTGGCGTATACCGCCAAAACGGCCGCCTGAACACGGAAGACCTGAACAACTTGAAGGGATAAGCACCCTTTGGCAAGGAGGCCGCCTATGGAACACATCTTGCTCTCGCCCCCTGTGGCATTCCTCATTTTGCTGGGGTTATGCCTGGGGCTTTCATCCCTCTCCAAGCGCCTTGCCCCCCAGGGCAAGGAAACGGAGAAAAAGCTTCAATCCTACGCCTGCGGGGAAACCATGGAGGAAAACCAGGCCCGGCCTGAATACGGCGAGTTTTTCAAGTTCGCGCTGTTTTTCACCATCATGCACGTGATCACGCTGGTGGTGGCCTCGGACCCCGGCGGGTTATCCATGCAAATGGCGGTGTACCTGGGGATCACCGCCTTAGGACTGTTTGTTTTGCTGCGGAGGTCGCCAGATGAAGGTCATTGAGAAGCTGATTACCTGGGCTAGGTGCAAGTCCCCCTGGATCGTCCATTTTAACTCCGGGGCGTGTAACGCCTGCGATATCGAGGTGCTTTGCGCCCTCACCCCCCGCTATGACGTGGAGCGCTTCGGCGTTTTGCAAAAGGGCTCCCCCCGGCACGCGGACGTGCTGGTGTGCTCCGGTCCGGTATCCCTCCAGCAGCGGGAGCGGCTGGTGACTGTCTACGAGCAGATGCCCGAGCCCAAGTTCGTGATGGCGGTGGGTACCTGCGCCTGCTCCGGCGGCGTGTTTGACGGCTGCTACTGCATCGAGGGGGGCATAGACACCGCCATCCCCGTGGACATGTATGTGCCTGGCTGCCCGGCCAAGCCCGAGGCGATCATCGACGGCGTGGTCAAGCTCCTCTCCAAGCTGGAGGCGGGGGAGGAAAAGGCCCAGGTGGCCGAAGCCAAGGCGTCCCACAGCGAAGAAGAACGGGAGGTCAGCAAAGATGGAGAATGAGGTGTTGGCAAAGCTCGCGGAGCGCTTCCCCGGCCTGGCTACGGACCAGGCGGTGGTAAAGCGCCACCGCGTCTACTTATCCGTCCCCAATGAGCTGCTCCTGGAGGCGCTGGGCTACTGCAAGGAGATGGGCTTTGATCACCTGTGCACCATTACGGGGCTGGACAATGGCGCGGAATTTGAATTCCTGTACCATATCTCCAACGACCAGGGGCTGCTGCTGACCTTGAAGCGCACCGCCCCCTATGAGGAACCTGTTTCAATCCCCACGGTTCTCTCCATCTATGAAGGAGCCACCTTCTACGAGCGAGAGCTGGAGGGGCTATTGGGAATCAAGGTGGAGGGCCTGCCCGAGGGCAGGCAGTATCCCCTGCCGGACAACTGGCCCGAAGGGGTGTATCCCCTGCGCAAGAGCTGGAAGCCCGGGCAAACCAACGTGACGGAGTAAGAGGTGATCCTATGAGCAAGATCATGGTGCCCCTTGGGCCTCAGCATCCGGCCCTGGAAGAGCCGGAGAGCTTTAACCTGCTGCTGGAGGGGGAGCGGGTGGCCGCTTCCCAGGTATGCATCGGCTACAACCACCGGGGCATGGAAAAGGCCGCGGAAGCCAGAACCTATTTGCAAAACGTCTATTTGCTGGAGCGCATCTGCGGCATCTGCTCCCACTCCCATTCCACCTGCTATGTGCAAACGGTGGAGGATCTGGCTGGGGTGGAGATTCCCAAGCGCGCCCAGTACATCCGGGCCCTCATCGGCGAGTTGGAGCGCATTCACAGCCATATGCTCTGGCTGGGCATCGCGGGCCATGAGATCGGGTTCATGACCCTATTCATGTACGCCTGGAAGGACCGGGAAATCGTCATGGACCTGCTGGAGATGATTACGGGCAACCGCATCAACTACGGCATGAATACCCTGGGCGGCGTGCGCCGGGATGTCACCCCGGACATGGCGGAGAAGGTCCGCGAGGCTGTGGCCCAGCTCCAGGAGCGCACCGAGTATTACAGCCGGGTGGTTCTGGGGGAAGAGACCGTCTTTTTGCGGCTTTCCGGCGTTGGCAAGCTCCCCAAGGCGGACGCCCTGCGCTTTGACACCACCGGCCCTGTTCTCAGGGCCTCCGGGGTGGGCCGGGACGTGCGCAAGGACGACCCCGTGGGCATCTACCCCAATTTGGATTTCCAGGTGATCACCGACGACCATGAGGACGTCTACGGCCGCACGGTGGTACGGGTGAAGGAGCTGCTGGAAAGCTACAAGATCATCCGGCAGATTCTGGAGCAGATGCCCGAGGGTCCCCTGACGGTGAAGGTGCCCAACCGCATTCCCGCCGGGGAATCCATCAGCCGCTACGAAGCCCCCCGGGGGGAGGACCTGCACTACACCCGCTCCAACGGCACCGACAAGCCGGACCGGGTGAAGGTCCGGGCCCCCACGCTGGCCAACTCCGCCGCCATCGCCCATATGCTGGACGGCGGCTACCTGGCGGACGTGCCCATCGTCATCGCCGCCATCGACCCTTGCTTCTCCTGTACGGACCGGATGGTGCGGGTCACCGACGCCCGCTCCGGGGAGGAGCAAAGGATGGACTGGGAGGCCCTGCGCCGCTACAGCGCCCAGTGGTACGCGAAACAGGGCGCGGATTTTAGCAAGATCCCATTACGCTGAAAGGGGAACGGTTCGATGCTCGTGGACCTGTTTCACATTGTCGTCTTTCCCGGCTTTTTGTTCCTGAGCGCCATCTCCCTTGTGTATGAGTACGTGGACCGGAAGCTGTACGCCCAGCTGCAAAACCGCGTGGGGCCCCATTGGTATCAGCCCCTGGCGGACATCATCAAGCTGATGACCAAGGAAACCATCATCCCCAAGGAGGCGGACCGGCGGTTCTTTTCCGCCGTGCCCATGGTGGCCCTGGCCGCCACCACCGCCGCCTTCCTGTACGTGCCCATATGGTCCGCCCGTTCCCTGATGCCCTTTGCCAGCGACCTGATCGTGGTGATGTACTTTCTCACCATCCCCACCCTGTGCTTCTTTCTGGCGGGCTGGTTCTCCTCCTCCCTTTTCGCCCAGATCGGCGGCGTGCGGGCCCTGACCCAGCTTTTCGCCTACGAGGTGCCCCTGTACATGGCCTTGCTGGCTCCGGCGCTGCTGGCGGGCTCCTGGTCCATCAGCGATATGACGGCCTTTTATCATCAAAATCCCCTGTATCTGCTCCTGAACCTGCCGGCCTTCTTCGTAGCCATCATTTCGGCCCAGGGCAAGCTGGAGCGGGTGCCCTTCGACATCCCCGACGCGGAAACCGAGATCGTGGGGGGCACCTTTACGGAGTACAGCGGGCGGCTTTTCGGTTTGTTCAAAATGACGCTCAACTCCGAAATGGTGGTGCTGGCGGCGCTGATCGCAGCCATCTTCTTCCCTGTGTTTGTGGAAAGCGCCATCGTGAACTTCCTGCTGTTTCTGGTGAAGGTTCTGGTGGTGGTGTTCGTCCTGGCGGTGATGCGGGCCTCCTTCGCCCGCTTTCGGATCGACCAGATGATCTCCTTTTGCTGGAAGGTCCTGGCCCCCATTTCCCTGGCCCAGATTCTGCTGGATATCATTGTAAGAGGAAACATGCTGAAATGAAGATTTTTGGTAAAATGACGCCCGATTTGCTTACCATGCTGGGCAAAAAAAACGATACGGTGCTCTACCCCAAGGTCAAGGCCCACGTGCCGGACCGCTTCCGGGGCGCCTTGAAATTCCACAAGGAGCGCTGCGTGGGGTGCAAGCTGTGCATGCGGGTGTGCCCGGCCCAGGCCATCACCATCGAAAAGGTGGCGGACAAGGAGTTCAAGGCTATCGTCCACATGGACAAGTGCATCTTCTGCGGCCAATGCGTGGATTCGTGCAACAAGGACGCCCTGGAAAATACGGACTGCTTTGAGCTGGCCTGCTCCGACAAGCGTTCCCTGGACCGGGAGATTTAAGGATGGACGACATTCAAAAGCGGCTGAAGGAAACGCTTGCCGCCGCCCGGCGGGTGACTGTACTGGGGGTGGGGTCTCCCCTGCGCTCCGACGACGGGGCGGGGATGCTGGTGATCGAAAAGCTGCTGGAAAGCCTTCCCTCCTGCCCCCAGCTGCTGCTGTGCGGGGGCGAAACGGCCCCGGAGAACTTTACCGGCAAGATCAAGGCCTTCCAGCCCGATCTGCTCATCGTGGTGGACGCCTGCGACGTGGGCCTCGCCCCGGGGGCGGTGGTGGAGATTCCCCCGGAAAAGGTGGGCGGTCCCTCCTTCTGCTCCCATATGCTGCCCGTGAAGGTCATGATCAGCTATCTGGTGGAGGAAACGGGCACCAGCGCGATTTTGCTGGGCTTTCAGTACAAGACCCTTCTGTTTGACGGCCCCATGTCCCCGGAGATGGAGGGCGCGGTGGATTCCTTCTGCGGGATGCTCCAGGGGCTTATCCGGGACAAGTGGAATCTGTAAGGAGGCCGCCGCCCATGAAGGAAAACCCTTATGACGGCTCTGTTTTCTTTGAAAAGTACCGCCGGTTTCCCCGCTCGGTTCAAGGGCTCTCCGCCGCCGGAGAATGGCACGAGCTGGAAAGGCTCCTGCCGGACTTCACAGGCAAGCGGGTGCTGGACATCGGGTGCGGCTTTGGCTGGCATTGTGAATACGCGGCCCGGCACGGTGCGAAAGCGGTGCTGGGCATTGATTTGTCCGAAAACATGCTGGCCGTGGCCAGGGAAAAGACCCTCTCCCCCATCGTGACCTACCGGCGCATGGCCATGGAGGACATGGATTTTCCGCCCGGGAGCTTTGACGTGGCGCTCAGCTCCCTGGCCTTTCACTATACGCCGGATTTTGCCGGCCTCTGCGGGCAGGTGTACCGCCTGCTGGCCCCGGGCGGCGCGTTTGTCTTCTCGGTGGAGCATCCCGTGTTTACCGCCCAGGGCACCCAGGACTGGATGTATGACCCCCAGGGAACCCCCCTGTGCTGGCCTGTGGACCGCTACTTTGACCAAGGCCCCCGCCAGGCGGTGTTTCTGGGAGAGACGATCACCAAGTACCACCAAACCTTGACCACCTATCTGCGCTCTTTGCTGAAGGCCGGATTCTCCCTGCGGGATTTTGTGGAGCCCCAGCCCTCCCCCGAAATGCTGGACTCTGATCCCGGCATGCGGGAGGAGCTGCGGCGGCCCATGATGATGATCCTGGCGGCGGAGAAGGGATAAAGCGGGTTGTTTTGTTACCAAGGCCGCGTCATAAAATGTCATAAAATAAGGAGAGAAGAAGGGTGTTTCACTTTCCCCTTCTGTTCTTTTGTCCTTCCACCCTGGCTATGCCACGGCATCACGCATACGCAAGAGGAAAATTCCCTTGCACATGAACAGGCTTCCAAACAAGGTTGGCATCTTTTTTAGGTCGCGATAATGATCTCTTGTGGTACATCTTTGCCCCCAGGGGATTCCAGGGGTAGCGAAGGCAAGCGTGCGTCCAGTGGGTCCTTTTCCGAAGGCAAAAACGAACGAGAGGTGGGTCTTGAGGCGAGCGGCCCAACGAGGGAAGACACGAAGGGAAGCGTGGGCCCAGTGGGCACAGCGGCGTGGCCGCTAGCGCCCCGAAGTGGAAAGCTTTACGAGCAGCGAGCGATGGGACGGTAAAGCTGAACCCGCGGCGATTGATCTGAACCGTACCTGCCCCAGGGCTGCGCCCTATGGCGGGGGAAAGAGAAATCGAAACTCCCCCGCCCCCCTAACGCATCCGTTCCCTGTAACAAGGAAGAAATCATCCCGATCACCACGATCAAATCCCTGAACGTCTCCCCACCGCAAAGGCGCTGTTCTTGCCAGCAATCACTCAAAAGCAAACGCCGCCGCCCGCTTCTGTTACATTCTCCCCTTCCTCTCCCACAACTTTTATGGTATGATACTCCTTGACCCAGCGGAGGTGGCAATGCCACCTCCGCCAAAGCAGGTTAAGGGAGACTTCATCCCTTTCCCTTATTCTTTCTTACCAGGAGGCGCGCAATCATCATGCCCACCCCTACCACCCTGATCGTCGGCCTTGGCAATCCCGGCCCCAAATATGAACACACCCGCCACAACGTGGGCTTTGATGTATTGTCCCTGCTGGCGGGGCGGCTGGGATGCCCTGTCCGCAAGCTGCGCCACAGGGCCCTCATCGGGGAGATCCTGGTGGAGGGGCAAAAGGTGGTGCTGGCCGCTCCCCAGACCTATATGAACCTCAGCGGCGAGGCTGTGTCCGCGTTGATGCGCTGGTACCATGTCCAGCCGGAGCGGCTGCTGGTGATCTATGACGACGTGGACCTGCCCCCAGGCACGGTGCGCATTCGCAAGGATGGCAGCGCGGGCACCCACAACGGCATGCGCAACATCATCCAGGAAACCGGCCTGACGGGCTTTCCCCGGATCCGGGTGGGGGTGGGCGACAAGGCCGAGGGCTATGAACTGGCGGACTGGGTGCTGAGCCACTACCAAACGCCCCAGGAGCGGCAGGTGGCTTTTGACGCCTACAATCAGGCGGCGGACGCGGCCCTGGAATTCGTGAAGAACGGCATTGAAAGCGCCATGGAGAAATACAACACCAAAAAGCCCAAGCCCCCCAAGCCCGCCAAAGCCCCCGAGGCTTCCCAGCCGGAGGCCGCCCATGAATGAAGGCCTTTTTACCGCCTACCGCTCTTTGCCCGCTTTTGAGGCGCTGCTCACCCATGCCAACACCACCGGCAGCCTGGCGGTCACCGGCCTGGCCGAGGGAGAGCGGGCGTTCCTGGCGGCTGCCCTGGCCCACCGCACCGGAAGGCCGGTGGTGCTTCTCTCCCCCACGGAGCTCACCGCCGGAAAGCAAGCCCAGGATTTAAGCCGCCTCTTTGGGGAGGGCTTTGCCCTGATGCCCCCCCGGGAGTTGCTTTTCAGCAGGGCCGCCGCCAGCCAGGAGAGCACCTGGCAGCGGCTGGGAACCCTCTTTGCTTTGGCCCAAAACCAGGTGCGGGTGCTGTGTCTGCCCATAGAGGCTCTCATGGACCGCTGTCTGCCTGCGGAGGTCTTTCGCCAGTCCATCTTCTCTTTGGCCGAGGGGAAGGACTTCCCGCCGGAAAAGCTCATGGCCGGGCTGCTGCACGCGGGCTACGAGCGGGTGGCCATGGTGGAGGGCCGGGGCCAGTGCGCCATGCGGGGCAGCATCCTGGACGTGTTCCCTCCCAATCTGCCCGAGGCGCTGCGCATTGAGTTTTTCGACACCCAGGTGGACAGCATCCGTAGCTTTGACTGCATCAGCCAGCGCAGCACCGGCCGCATGAAGGCCGCCCAGATTGCCCCGGCTTCGGAGGGCCTGCTGGCGGACCCCCAGGCCGCGGCCCGGCGCCTGGAACAGGCCCTTCAGGAACCCCTTGCCTCCCCCCAGGCGGACCCCAGGGGCATCCCCGGCTCCAAGGCCCGCTCCGCCGGGAGCCAAGGCCCGGCGGAAACCGGAGGCACCGCTTCTGCCGGGGAATGGGACCAGCTTCCCTCTCTGGAAACATTCCTGGCCCAGCTGGACGCGTTGGAGGAAGCGCCCCAGGGAGGAACGCCCGCCGCGGGGAGCGCCGCCCCAGGCAAGCCGGAAGCGGACACGTTCCAGGAGGACGCTTCGGATCCCACCCCCTCCTCCTCCGCCTTGACGCGCCAGCGCCACCAGGACGACGTAGCCCATGTCCGGGCCGGGTACCCCCTGCGCAACGGCTCCATGTGGATGAACGTTCTGTGCCAGGAGACGGCCTCGCTGCTCTCCTATTTGGAAAGCCCCATTTTGCTGTGCCAGCAGCCGGAGCAATACCCCGCCCGGGCCCAGGCCCGCCTGGACGCCTTTGCCGAGGAATTCGCCGAGGCCCAGCGCCGGGGAGACGCCGCCCCGGCCCAGCAGGGGCTTTTGCTGTCCTACGCCGACGTGCTGGCCGCCTTTGAAAGCCATCCCCGGCTTGCCCTGGGAGAGCTGACCCGGGGCCTGGGCCAGATGGGGGCCCAAGGCGCCGTGGAATTCCCCTCGGACCCGGTGATGCCCTACCAGAGCCGCCTGGAGCCGCTTTGCAAGGACATCGCCTCCTGGCGGGATGCAGGCTGCGCCATCGTGCTGCTCACCGGCGGCGAGAACCGGGGCAAGCGTCTGCAAAAGGCCCTGGCGGACCTGGGAACCCCCAGCGTCTACGCCGACTCCCTGGACCAAAACCTCATCGCCGGGGAAACCATTTTGCTGCCCGTGGCTTACAGCAAGGGCTTTTTGAACCCCCGGGCCAAGCTGTGCGTGATTTCCGATTCGGACCTTTACGGCACGGCCTATCAGAGGGCCCGGAAAAGGCAAAAGGCCGGGGAACGCATCGCCTCCTTCACCGACCTGACCCCAGGGGACTATGTGGTCCACGATTTTCACGGGGTGGGGCTGTACCAAGGCATCGTTCAAGTATCCGGGGACGACGCCAAGCGGGACTATTTGCTGATCCACTTTGCGGGAAACGACAAGCTCTACGTCCCCACGGACCAGTTTGACCGGGTGCAGAAGTTCATCGGAGCGGAGCACAGCCCTCCCAAGCTGAACCGCCTGGGAGGCGCGGAGTGGCAGCGGCAAAAGAGCAAGGTAAAGGCCGGGCTTAAAACCCTGGCCTTTGACCTGGCGGAGCTCTACGCCAAGCGCCGCCAGCTCTCCGGCTACGCCTTCAGCGCCGATACCCCCTGGCAGCGGGAGTTTGAGGACGTATTCCCCTACGAGCTCACCGCAGACCAGGAGCAAAGCGTGGCGGACATCGAGGTAGACATGGAAAGCGCCCGGAACATGGACCGGCTCCTGTGCGGGGACGTGGGTTACGGCAAGACCGAGGTGGCTTTGCGGGCCGCTTTCAAGGCGGTGATCGAGGGCAAGCAGGTGGCCCTGCTGGCCCCCACCACCATCCTGGTGCAGCAGCACTTCCATACCATCAAAAAGCGCTTCGCGGGCTTCCCCGTCACGGTGGAGATGCTCTCCCGCTTCCGTTCCCCCAAGGAACAAAAGGAGATTCTGGCCGGGGTGAAGGCGGGCAAGATCGACCTGATCGTGGGCACCCACCGGCTCCTGGCTAAGGACGTGGCCTTTAAGGACCTGGGGCTGCTGATCGTGGACGAGGAGCACCGCTTCGGGGTCAGCCACAAGGAGAGCATCAAGCACATGAAAACCCGGGTGGACGTGCTCACCCTAAGCGCCACCCCCATCCCCCGTACCTTGCACATGAGCATGGCGGGAATCCGGGACATGAGCCTGCTGGAGACCCCGCCGGAGGAGCGCTTGCCCGTAAAAACCTATGTACTGGAGTATGACGACGGCATCTTGCGGGAGGCCATCCGCCGGGAGCTGGCCCGGGGCGGCCAGGTGTATTTCCTCTACAACCGGGTCCGCTCCATCGAGCAGATGTACGCCCGGCTCAAAACCCTGGTGCCCGAGGCCCGCATCGGCATCGCCCATGGGCAGATGAAGGAAAGCGCCCTAGAGGACGTGATGCTGGACTTCTACGCCGGGGCCTATGACATTTTGCTATGCACCACCATCATCGAAAGCGGCCTGGACGTGCCCGAGGCCAACACTTTGATCGTCTTTGACGCGGACCGCTTCGGCCTCTCACAGCTCTACCAGATTCGCGGGCGCGTGGGCCGCAGCAACAAGCAGGCCTACGCCTACTTCACCACCCGCCAGAACAAGCTGCTCTCGGAAACCGCCGAGAAGCGCCTTTCCGCCATCCGGGAGTTCACGGAGTTTGGCGCCGGGTACCGGATCGCCATGCGGGACCTGGAGATCCGGGGCGCCGGGGATGTGCTGGGGCCCCAGCAGCACGGCCATCTCAGCGCCGTGGGGTATGACATGTACCTCAAGCTTCTGGAACAGGCCGTGGGCGAGGTCCAGGGGATACGGGAGCAGCCGGAGCTGGACACCCGCATCGAGCTTTCCGTGGACGCCTACCTGCCGGAGGACTATATCTCCCAGGAGTTGCTGCGCATCGAAATCTACAAGCGCATCGCCATGATCGACAGCGCCCAGGCCTACCTGGACATCCAGGACGAGCTCATCGACCGCTTCGGGGATGTGCCCCCGGCGGTGGAAAACCTGATGCAAATCGCCCGGCTGCGGGCCATCACCCGCCGCCTGGGGGGCAGCCACTTGGCCCTGCGGCCCGACGGCCTCCACCTGAAGCTGGACGAAACCTACATGCCCGAGGCCATGAAGCTCTTTGAAGCCCTGCGGGACACGGACCCCCGGCTGGCCTTCGGGGGCAAAAAGATACTGGAGCTGATTCTGAAGCAACCGGGGCTCTCCCCCCAGGAAGCCTTGAGCCTGGCTGTTCCGGTTTTTGAAAAGCTGCTGGAAAAGGTGGGGAACGGGACGGCGGGGGGAAACGAGGGGGCCGAGGGAAGCGGGGAGAACGTTGGGGGCTAATCCGGCCTTTCGGTCGCCGTGGTTTCAGCTTGATCACCGCATCGTCCGCTTGCCGGTGCGCTGGCCGTAAAGCTTTCCACTTCGGGCTGCTTTGGGCTTCGCCCGAGGGCCTATTGGGCCCACGCTTCCCTTGGTGCCTTTACTGTCCTTCGGCCACTGGCCTCCAGCTCTACCTCCCGTTCTCCCTTGCCTTTGGCAAAGGACCCACTGGGCCTACGCCCGCCGGCGGCGCCCCAAACCCCGCTTAGGACCTAAGAATCTAGTTACAGGGATGCCCGATGGGCATCCCTGTAACTAGATTGATATATATTCCCTTTGAACCGCGCAAAGCGCGGTTCATGATGGGTCCAGGGGCGAAGCCCCTGGTGGGTGTCCAGAGGGCAAAGCCCTCTGGCGTCCCTCCCCCTACAAAAATTCCCCCAGCTTCAAAAGCGCGGCCTTGTCTCCCTTGAGCTTCACTTTGCCCAGGAGCAGGGCTTTGAGCGGGGCGACCTTTCGCTGAAACACCGCCAGCAGGTCCCGCTCCTTGCCGGTGATCTCCACGTCTACGCTCTGCCCCTCCGGCAGCCATGCAAAGGCCCCGGCGGTCAGCGCAAAGGCGGTGGTGTATCCGGTATCGGCGGATATGAGGCGATAGGAATGGGTGAGGTGAGCCAGGGCCTGGGGGTGGGCCGCAAGTACAACGCCAATGGCCTCCATCAGCTCCGGCAAGGAGCCCTGCCTCTCCGCCAAGGTGTATACCTGCTCAATCTCCCGCTTCATGGCGTCTTTTTCCACGGCTCCGTTTCCCCTTCCCTTAGCCCTGTTCCCGAAGGAAGGCCGCGTACACCTGGTTGTGGATCAAGCGGCGCAGGCGCAGCAGCTCCGGGCTTTCCTTGGCTACATGGGTGCGGCTCATGAGCAGCGCCACGGTAAGCCCGCTGTCCGGGTCCACCGCCAAGGAAGCCCCCGTATAGGCGGCCTGTCCAAAGCCGCCCGCGGGCCATAAGTCCCCAAAGAAGCTGTTGGCGCGGCTGGGAAGCTGAAAACCCAGCCCGTACGCCTCCTTCATTCCCCGGGTATGCTCCGTGACAGCCAGGCGCAGGCTTTCCCGGGTCAAAAACACCTTGCCATAGGCCTTGCCGCCGGTGCTGAGCATAGCCAGGAAGCGGAGGCAGTCCTCGGCGCTGGAGAACAGCCCGGCGCTGGCGCTGACCCCGTGGAGAAACCGGGCGTTTGCATCGTGAGGCTCCCCGATTCGGGGCTGCCCGGTGACAGAATCCACCGGGCCATGGGCAATATCCTCGCCAGCGGGCAGAAAACCGGTGTGCTTCATCCCCAGGGGCTCAAAGAGGTGTTTTTTCGCCGCCTGGTCCAGGGGCATGCCGTACAGGCCCTCCAGGGCCTTGCCCAGGGCCACGAAGCCCACGCCGGAGTGCTTGGCCCGCTTGCCCACCTCGGCCCCCAAAGGCCGGGTAAAGATGGCCTTCAAGCTGCCCTGCGGGGTTTCGGCTGCACCCTCCAGCAAAAAGCTGGGCTCCATGCCGCTGGTGTGGGTGAGCAAATGCCACCAGGTGATGGCCTTTTTTCCGGCAGGCACGTCCAGATAGAAAGAAATGGGGTCTGTGAGGGACAGCATGCCCTTTTCCAGAGCCAATAGCGTCAAGGGCACCGCCACCATGGTTTCGGTGAGGTGCTCCAAGTCAAAGCGGGTCCGGGGTGTTACCGCAGCCGTACCCGCCCCGCCCAGGGTTCCCCCCGCGATGGTTTGAAGGGACTGCTCTCCCCGGCCCGCGGCCAGGGCGTATCCGTGGCAGCGCCCGGCCGCCACCTCCCGCTCCAAAAGGTCCCTGGAGGCTTCCAACATTCCACTCACCCTCCCTTGCCAGCCTATCGCCGTGCTACCCCCTTCGACAGCCGGGGGCCAATTCCTGCCTGCGGGACGCGCCCGGGTGGAAAAAGCGCAGGCTACCGCTGGAAAACTTAGACATTCCGGGGCTGTTCTGCTATACTCAGGAAACTTTCAAGGGGCGCAAAAGCCCCTCATTTCATGAATTTATCAAAAGGAGCCTGAACCATGTACAACTACAGCTACAGCCTTGATCCCAGCCTGGTGCCCCTGATCATTGTGGCGGCGCTTCTCATTGCCCTGATTCCCCATGTCATCATCGGCGTCCTCTGCAAAAAGCTGGCGGCCAGAAAGAGCCTTAGCGGCTACTTCTGGACCGGCTTCTTCCTGGGTATCGCGGGCTTGGTCTACGTAGGCTTCCTGCCGGATCCCACCAAAAATTAGCCCGCCCGCAGCGCATTCTCAGCATCTTCCTCCTGCAGCGCCATGGCCTTCTCCTGGGCCATGGCCTTTTGCCGCCCGCCCCCGGCGGCGAACACCAGCAGAACCGGCGTTACCGCCACAATGGGCAAGTAGTAGCGGAAATAGTCGTTCACCGGGGAGAGAAGGCAGGTCGCCAGACTCAACAGAGCCGGTACAAAGGCGCTCAGGTCCCGCCAGCGCCGCTGCCGCCCCAGGCTCACCCCCGCAGCCACCAGCAGCCAGGTGTAAAAGGCGCAGCAGTACAGCAGAGACAGGCCGGGCACATGCCTCAGCCCCCGGGCGAAGAGGGCTGCCAACTCCCGCAGCTTCCGGGGCATGACGTAGGTGGTATGCACATCCAGGTTGGTGGCAATCTGGGGATGCATTTCAAAGACAAAGCGGTTCCCGGCCTGATTGTTGTAGGTGGGCCCCTCCAGCTTGGGCAAAAAGGCATAATAGGCGCTGTTGCCGCCGATAAACGCCTCGGCATAGGTAAGGGGGTACTTCCTAAGCATCGCCAGCCATGCCTTTTGGTATTCCTCCAGGGCGGCCCTTTCCGCAACGGCTCCCTGGCCGTACTGCCGGAAGGTGTACTTCACCGGGTCGGAAATCCAGGGCTCGTAGAGCTCCGGCAGCCTGGCTGCGTCCAGCACCGCGTCAATGGCGGCGTATTCCTCAGGGGTGACCTCCTCCCCATGATCCCGCAGCACCCGGGCGCTCTGCTGAAAGCAGACGGAATACAGGCCGCTGGCCTGTTCATCCCTCACCCCCAGGACGGGCAGCAAAACGCCGGAAAACCCCACCGCCAGACCGATGGCGGCCGCCAGCACAGCGCCCAGGCGAAGCCGCCCCCGGCCCTTGGGCGCCACAAGCACCGCCACAGCCGCCGTGGGCAGCGCCACATACAGGCCGTTGTTGCGCAAAAGGCTGCAAAACAGCGCCGAGGCCCCGTAGAGCACAAGGTCCCCTGTGCCCATGGGCTCCCCGTGTCCAAGGGCCCGGATGGTTTGGAGCGTCAGCAGCAGCACCATGGCGGCGTACAGGGTATCCTTGCAGACGAATTGGGCGTAGCCTCCCCAAATGGGCGCAAGGGCGAAGAAGGCCAGGGCGGCCAGCAGCACCCAGCGCCGGGCCCAAAGCCGCGCCATGCAGGTGACGGCATAGCCCAGGGCCAGGGCCAAGGTCACGCTCTGGAGCAAGGTGAAAAGAAAGGTCCCCACATTGTCGCCGCCAAGGAGCCTTCCCAGCCAGAAGCAGGCCCCCAGCAGCCAGGTGGTGAAAACAGGGTGCCAGGTATCCATTTCCCGCAGGCCGAAAAACTGATGCAGCATCTCCCCCATGTCCCAGCTCAGGGTGCCGGGGAAAAACACCAGCAGGTAGGGCGACCAAGCTAGCAGAAGCAGCAACGCGCAGGCGGCCGTGGGATGGCGGCGGGCAAAGGCCCGCAGCCTGGGCAGCCGCCTTGGGGCGGCCTCTTTCTCCCCTTGAGGGCTCGTTCCACCCGCCCCCAAAGTCAGCAGGCCTCCCCGCAGCGCCCCGTCCACCAAAGCGATGGCCGCGGCCATGGGCAGCCCCTGGCCCAGCGCCTTGAGGACCGCCAACGCCAGACCCAAGGGGTTCCCCAAAAAGGCCCAGGTATCATAGGCGAACAAAGTGGTCCCCAGAAAGTTAAAAACGCCAAAGACCAGGCCAAAGGCCAAGGGCGCGACGCCCAGCCATCCTTTGCCCTTGCCCAAAACCTGCCAAAAGAGCCAGCCAAAACAGGCCCCCAGGCCCGTCCACAGCAGGCTGGTGGAGGGGGCGGGGGGCTGGCTCAGGCCCACATATCCTTCCGGGCTCACTACAAAGGCCATGGCGCAGGCCATGCCCAGGGCGGCGCACAGCAATGCCAGCGCCCAGGGGCGGGCCTCCCTTCCACGGGGCCCTCTGTGCGGCTGGGTCCCCTTGTGCAAGCGTGGGTCCGGCATGGCCTCCACCCTCTTCCTTTCGCCGGGCTTATCCGTTCTCCCGCTCCCGCCGCAGAAGGCTGAGCAGGTTCAAATCAATCTCAAATTGCTGCCTGTGCTTCCGGGCCACGGTGTCCAGTATGAGGCCGCACACCAGCATCAGCAGCGCCAGCACCCACAGCACCGTGGATACGATCAAGGTGGGAAAGCGGGGCACCAGGCCGGTTTTCACATATTCCGCCAGCACGGGAATGAACAGGCCTACGCCCACCGCCCCGAAGAGGGCGGCAAAGAGCCCGAAGAAGGACAAGGGCCTGTATTCCTTGTACAGCCGGGCGATGGTGCGCAGCACCTTGAAGCCGTCGGTATAGGTGTTGAGCTTGCTAGGGCTGTCCTGGGGCCTGTCCCGGTAGTCCACGGGAACGCTTTTCACGTACAGGTTCTTGTCCAGGGCGTGGATAGTCATTTCCGTCTCGATCTCAAAGCCCTTGGAGAGCACCGGGAAGCTTTTCACGAACTGATAGCTGAAAGCCCGGTAGCCTGTCATGATGTCGGAGATATCCCCCTTGAAGATGCTGTTCACCAGCCTTTTCACCAGCCGGTTGCCCAGGTTGTGGAAGGGGCGCTTGTTTTGCGTATAATAGCTGGCGGAAAGGCGGTCCCCCACCACCATGTCCACCTGGCGCTTCACCACCCACTCCACCATCTCCGGGGCATTGGGGGCCGGATAGGTGTCGTCCCCGTCGATCATCAAATAGCAGTCCGCGTCGATCTCCCGGAACATGGAGCGGATCACGTTGCCCTTGCCCTGGCGGTACTCGTAGCGCACGATGGCCCCGGCCTGGCGGGCCAGCTCGTCCGTGCCGTCCGTGGAGTTGTTGTCATACACATATATATCCGCCTGGGGGAGCTGGGCGCGAAATTCCCGCACCACCTTGGCGATGGTCTTGCTCTCGTTGTAGCAGGGGATGAGGACCGCTACCTTCATATGTACCTCCCTGTGGGCTTCTTCCCTGAAAAGGCTTGATTTTCTTCGCAAATCATATCATTCCCACCGGTTTTTGTCAAACTGGCCGTTGAGGCGCAAGGCCCTTTGTGCTATGATGGCAGCAAAAGGGAATTCTCCCACAAGTAAGGAAGTTTTGCCAATGAAGCCGTCCTCCGCCCGCCTCTGGGCTACCTTGCTGCTCCTGGGCCTGATGGGCCAGTTCGCCTGGACCATCGAGAACATGTACTTCAACGTATTCCTGTACAACACCATCACCACCCAGCCCGGCTACATCGCCGCCATGGTGGCGGCCAGCGCCGTGGTGGCGACCTTGACCACGCTGCTGATGGGAGCCCTCAGCGACCGGGTGGGAAGGCGAAAGCTGTTCATCACAGGGGGTTATTTGCTGTGGGGGCTCAGTACCGCGGCCTTTGGCTTCCTTTCGCCCCAGGCTGCGGCCCGGCTTTTCCCCGCCGCGGACGGGATGCGGACCGCCGCCATCTTGGTGGTGGTGATGGACTGCGTGATGACCTTCTTCGGCTCCACCGCCAACGACGCGGCCCTGAACGCCTACATCACCGACGCGGTGGAAAGCCAGCGCCGGGGCCGGGTGGAAAGCGTGCTGGCGGTGCTGCCGCTGCTTGCCATGCTGATCCTCTTCGGGGGCTTTGACGGCATGACCCGCAGCGGCCAGTGGCGGCAGTTCTTCCTGATCTTCGGCGGCCTGGTGTTCCTGGCGGGGCTGGTTTCCCTGTTTTTGCTTCGGGAGGCTCCCTTCTCCCCCTCCCGGGAGCCTTTTGCGGGGCAGCTGCTCTATGGCTTCAAGCCCTCGGTCATGAGGGCCCATCCGGGGCTGTACCTGGCCCTGTGCGCCTTCGCCGTATTCTCCATCGCGGTCCAAGTGTTCTTCCCCTATTTCCTGATCTACATGCAGCATTACCTCCGCCTGGACAACTACGCCTTGGTGCTGGGGGTGGTGCTGATCATCGCCTCTTTGGCGAGCGTCCTCATGGGCAAGCCCATCGACCGCCTCGGCAGGCTGCGGGTGGTGCCGCCTGCCGCCGGGGTGATGCTGCTGGGACTCCTGGGCATGTTCTTGGCCAGGGGCCTCCTGCCGGTGATGGCGGCGGGCACGGTACTCATGAGCGGCTTCATGGTGGTCACCGCGGCCCTGTCTGCGGAAATCCGCGACCGGACCCCACCGGAAAAGGCCGGGCATTTCCAGGGCATCCGCATGATCTTCGCGGTGATGCTGCCCATGCTCATCGGTCCCTTTCTCGGCGCGGCGGTGATCTCCGGCCACGGGGAAACCTATGTGGAGCTGGGGGTGACCAAAACTGTGCCCACCCCGGCCATCTTCCTGGCTTCGGGGGCGGCGCTGCTGTTCATCCTCATCCCCCTGGGGCTGATGAAAAGGAGGCGGATGCCATGAAGACCCCTTGGGGGGAAGCCCTCGATCCTTCCCGGGTGCTGCAGGAGTACCCCCGGCCCCAGCTGCGCCGGGAGCGCTACCTGAACCTGAACGGCCTTTGGCGCTACGCCATCACCGGGGAGGATACCCCTCCCCAAAGCTTTCAGGGAGACATTTTGGTGCCCTTCTGCCCGGAGAGCGGGCTTTCTGGGGTAGGGCGCACCTTGGGGCCCCGGGAAACCCTTTGGTACCAGCGCCAGGTGGAGCTCCCGCCGGGCTTTGTGCCTCCAGGGGGCAGGCTGCTAGCGCACTTCGGGGCCGTGGACCAGGAGGCCGTGGTGTGGGTGAACGGCCAGGAGGCGGCCCGGCACCTGGGGGGATACACGGCCTTTTGGGCGGACATCACCCAGGAGGTGATGGGCGGTCTGCGGGAAGCCCCGGAGGATGAAGCCCGCCCCTTGACTTTTTCCTTGTTGGTGCGGGTGCATGACGATACGGACGCAAGCTGGCACAGCCGGGGCAAGCAGAGCAGCAAGCCCGGGGGCATCTGGTACGGCCCCCAAAGCGGCATCTGGCAGACGGTATGGCTGGAGGCTGTGCCGGAAAGATACATCACGGGCCTGAAAATCGTGTCCCGTGCCCAGGAAAAAGAGGTGACCCTTACCGTCCAGGCCAATGGCTCCGGCTCCTGCCGGTTTGCCATGGAGGGCCTGGCCCTGGAGCTGCCTGTGAACGAGGCCGTCACCTTTCCCATTTCCCAACCCCGGCTCTGGAGCCCGGAGGACCCCTACCTGTATGATTTCAGCGTCACCTTCGGCCAGGATAAGGTGGAGAGCTATTTCGGCCTGCGGGATACCCAAATCCGGACGGACGCGAAGGGCGTAAAGCGGCTGTTTCTCAACGGCAAGCCCTACTTCCACAACGGCCTGCTGGACCAGGGGTATTGGAGCGACGGCTTGTACACCGCCCCCAGCGACGAGGCGCTGGTCTTTGACATCCAGACCGCCAAGGACATGGGCTTTACCCTCCTGCGCAAGCATATCAAGGTGGAAAGCGCCCGCTGGTACTATCACTGCGACCGGCTGGGGATGCTGGTATGGCAGGACATGCCCAACGGCGGCGGAAAGTACCGCTTCCGGGTGATCTCCACCCCGCTGATCACCCGCCGCCACCTGAAGGACCGCCACTACCGGGCCTTTGCCCGCCAGGACCCCCAGGGCCGGGCGGAGTACAGGGCGGAGCTAACGGAAATGGTAACCCAGCTGGGAAACGCCCCCTCGGTGGTGCTGTGGGTGCCCTTTAACGAGGGTTGGGGGCAGTTTGACGCGCAGGCCGTCTGCCGTGAGCTCCAGGCCCTGGACCCCAGCCGCCCCGTCGACCATGCCAGCGGCTGGCATGACCAGAGGATTGGGGAAATGAAAAGCTGGCATATCTACTTCATCCCCTACCGCTTCAAGCCCGACCGGCTGGGCCGGGCGGTGGTCCTCAGCGAGTTCGGGGGCTACAACCTCCGTCTTCCCGACCATTGCGCCGGCAGCGTGGACTATGGCTACAAGCGCCTTGCCAGCCCCCAGGCCCTTTGGGAGGCCTATGAGAAGCTGTATACGGGCCAGATCCTTCCCGCCATCCCCCAGGGGCTGGCAGCCGCCGTGTATACCCAGCTCAGCGACGTGGAAGGGGAGCTGAACGGCCTGATCACCTATGACCGCAAGGTGGTGAAGCTGCCTGTGGAGAAGGTGCGGGCATTGAATAAGAGGCTCATGGAGGCTGTGCCGGAGGCGTAATAGGCATATGAAGACCGGGAGGCCCCTTTCGCAAGGGCCTCCCGGTCTTGTGATACGCTCTTTTCTCTCCTTTTTGTTCCCGCTTCGCGGGGGCAAAGTTGGGCCCAGGGCATAGCCTTGGCGGAACCCCTGGCCGTCCCCCCGCCGCTAATTCTTCATCCCCGTCATGACGATGCCTTCCACAAAGTATTTCTGGCAGGCCAGGTATACCAGAATCCCCGGCAAAATGGACAGGCAGGTGGAGGCCATGGCCAGCTTCCAGTCCGTGCCGTAGGAGCCGGAGAACTTCTTCAGGCCCAGGGCGATGGTGTAGCGCTTGGCGTCGGAAATGTACACGGTCTGCTGGAGCACGTCGTTCCAGATGCCGATGAAGATGAACAGGGCCACCACGATGATGGCGGGCTTGATGGCGGGAACCAGAATCTGAAGCAGAATGCGCACCCGGCCCGCCCCGTCGATCTTGGCGGCCTCGTCCAGCTCCCTGGGCACCGTCATGATGAACTGGCGGATCAGAAAGATGTTGAAGGCTCCGCCTCCGGTGAGGTAGGGCAAAATTAAGGGCCAGTAGGTGCCCCCCAGGCCCAGGAAGCGAATCCAGGCAATGTACAGGGGGATCAGCGTGACGATGGGGGGCAGCAGCAGCGAGGCGATGCACAGGGCGAAGACGAAGTCGCGCCCCCGGAAGTACAGCCGGGCAAAGGAATACCCGCACATCACCGCGGTGACGGTGCCAAAGACCACGCAAGGGAGGATGATGGTCATGGTGTTGGCAAAATACGGGAAGAAGGTAAAGACCTCCAGGGCCTCCCCGTAGTTGGAAAACAGCCACCGGCTGGGGAAGAAGCGCAAAGAGCCGATCTCGGGGTTGGTCATCAGGGAGGAGCGGAAAATCCACCACAGGGGAAACAGCGCCAAAGCCGCGAACAGGATTACGAACAGCAGCGCAACCCCGTCGGCAATCCGCTGCCGCTTCTTCTTGCTTTGCATGCCGGCCATGTTACTTGTCCCCCCCTTCGTAGAAGAGCCAGGACTTGGAGGTGGCAAAGAGGATCAGCGTAAAAACGCCGATGATCAGGAAGAAGATGAAGGAGATGGTGCTGGCATAGCTCAGGTCGTTGTTGATGAAGCCTGTGCGGTACATCAAAAAGGACATGAAGGTATACTCCGGGTAGGTGGTGCGGTTGCTGCCCGCGTAGATCAAAGACGGCACCACCACCTGCATGTTGGCGATGAGGCTCATGAGGAGGTTGTAGAAGATGATGGGGCTCATACAGGGAAGGGTGATGTGCAGGAGGCGCCGCCAGGAGGACGCGCCGTCGATTTCCGCCGCTTCATGGTACACCCGGGGCACATTGCCCAGCCCCGCCAGAAAGATGACGATGAGGTTCCCGCTGGCCCACACGGCGATCACCGCCAGGGAGGGGATGATGAATTTGGAATCCGCCAAAAAGGTGATCCTGGGCATGCCGTAATGGGCCAAAAGGGCGTTGAACACCCCGGAATCCGGGCTGTACAAAAGCGCCCAGCTGGTATACACGGCCATAGCCGGGATGATGTAGGGCACATAAAAAACGGCCCTGAAAAAGCCCCGGGCCGGGATTTTGCGGTTGAGGAGCATGGCCACGGTGAGGGAGTAAAGCATGCTGACGCACACCGACAGCACCGCGTAGGTCACGGTCACCTTCACCGAGGTGGCAAAGAAGATATCCTTGGTGAAAAGCCGGATGTAGTTGTTCAGCCCTACGAAGATGGGCTGGGGCATGATGGCGGTCCATTTGAAAAAGGACAGGACAAAGGCCGCGATAAGGGGCAGGTAGGTGATGAAGGTGAGCCCGAGAAAGGCGGGGATCAGGAAGAGCTTGGCGGCTCTGGCTTCCTGCCGGGCCATGAGGGAGGTTCCCCCGGCGGATTTTTTCATGTTGGCACCCCCTCTGGATGGGCTCCGCCCGCGGTTTCGCGGGCGGAGCCGGATGAGCCTTCCCCTTAGTAGCCCTGGTTGGCGGCGGTGAGGGCGTCCAGGTTGGCGGTGATCACATCCGCCACCTGGGCGTTGCCGCTCCAGCAAGGAGCCAAAATGGTGCTCAGGGTGTCGTTGAACAGGTTGGTGTTGTTGACCCAGTACCAGGAGGTGGGCTTGGCATAGCCCATGGCGTAGTCCACCACGGCGGCCTTGTACTCGTCATAGGGCGGGAAGTTGGGGTTTTCCACCCACTTGCGGGTGAGGGCCTCGTCGGTGTAGTAGCTGGAGAGCACGGGCATCCAGATGCCGCTTTGAATCAGGCCCCAGGCGTTCTCCTCCTTGGCGTACCACTTCAGCCATTCCATGGCCTCCTCCTGATGGGGGGAGGTAGCGAAGGTGACGTTGACGCCGCCGGTGTTCAAGGTGGCCTTTTCCTTCATGTAGGGCAGCACCCCCACGCCGTAGTCCAAGCCGTCGCTGGCCCTGGCCGGGCCCAGCCACACGCCGATGGACCACTGGCCGTTGATGTACATGGCGCAGTTGCCGTTCACCAGATCCTGGTCGATGGTGGTGACGGTGTTGGTGCCGTACTGGGGCGCCACGTGGTGCACCAGGTACAGGTCCGCGATCCGCTGCAGGCCCTCCATGGCCTCGGGGGTGTTGATAGTCACGTTGCCCTCGGCGTCATACCAGGCGCCGCCGTTGGTGACGGACCAGGTTTCCAGCTGCCAGAAGTCCGGGCAGAACATGACGCCGTAGCGCTTGATGTTGTTGGGGTCAAAGTCCGGGGATTTGGCGTTGTTCCCGTTCACGTCCAAGGTCATTTCCTTGGCCACGTCCACAAAGGTATCCCAGTCCCAGGCTTCCTCGGCGTTGGCGGGAGGCGGCGCTACCCCGGCCTCGGCAAAGGCCTTGCGGTCGTAGAAGGTCAGCAGCACTTCGTTGGCTACGGAATAGCCCACGGGCTTGTTTTGGTAGGTGAAGGCCAGGCTGTCCAGGGGCTTGGCTTCATCCGCGCCGTACATGCCGCTGGCGTCCGCCAGCATGCCTTGCTCGGCCCACATCAGCACCGCGTCCTCGGCCATGATGCCGGTATCCGGCAGGTTGTTGCCCGCGGCCCGGGTGTTCAGGGTGCCCACGTAATCGGCCCGGTCGATCTGGACGATCTCCACGTGGATCTTGTCCTGCTCGCTTTCAAACTTGTCGATGGTCTCCTGAAGAACGCGAACCTCCTCATCATCGCCCCACATGGAGTAGGTGACGGTGACCCGTTCCTCGGCCAAGGCCGCGCCCGCCATCAGCGGCAAAACCATGACCAGCGCCAGCGCCAGGCTCAGTAGCTTGGATCCCTTTTTCATATGCCTTTCCTCCTTTTATTGTAATGCACATCCGTGCATCATGCAAGATGCAGGTAGACCCGCATTTCCCCCTCGCCCCGGTTGGCCCACAGGGAATAGGGGATCAAGGTCACGGACGCCTCCTCCCACCGGGGAGGGGAATCCTGATAGAGCTCCTGGCCGTTTGCAAAGACCGCCTTGCTCCCCCGGGCTGTAAGCGCGATGGCCCCGTCCCCGGAAAAGGCGGGCTTTTCCTCAAAGGCGGCCTCCTGGGGCAGCCTGAGGCAGGCGACGCCTTCGCCGTTGTCCGCCTCCTCGGCGCAGTACACCAAGGGCCCCCGCATCACCGCCGCCTTGCCCACATTGGCGGCGACCTTGGGGTGGGATACCACGTAGCGGGGCCGCAGGTCGTAGCGCACCTCCACAGTGGTCCCCGGCTCCAACCCCCGCAGCGGGAAATAGCCCTTTTCCTCCTGGGGGAAGCGCTCCTCCCCGTTTACCCGGATGGACAGCACAGGGGCCAGGCCGGACTTGCGGATGGCTATATTCTGGGTCCGCTCCTTCACCTGGAGGGTGAGGGTGTCCCCAAAGGGATAGCCGCTGTCCATCTCCAGGCAGAAGGGGCCGCTGCGAATGCGGCAAGCCAGGGGAATATGGATGCAGAGGGTGTCGTCCCTCACCCCAAAGGCGTAGCCGCCCAGGCTCATGATGGTGCGGGCGATGTTGGTGGGGCAGCAGGCCACGTCGTACCATTTCTGCCGCACGGGCTTCACGTGGGCCAGCCCGGGATTCCCGGCGCAGGCCGAGGGGTTCACCTCCAGGGGGCCTACGTAGAAGAACTCCGTGCCCCTTTGGGAAATTCCCCCCAGCACCCGGTTGAAGAAGGCCCGCTCCACGGTATCGTAATAACGCCCTTCCCCGGTGAGGGCCGCCATGCGGGAGGCGAACATCATCAATGCCACGGAGGCGCAGCTCTCGCCGTAGACGGTATCATTGGGCAGGTCGTAGTCCACGGTGAAGTTCTCCCCATAGGCGCTGGAGCCTACCGCCCCGGTAACGTACATCTGCCGCTGGGTCACGTTGTCGTAGAGGGCCCGGCAGGCCTCCGCCAAAGCCGGGTTCTCCGTGAGCCGGGCCAGGTCCGCCATGGCGCTATACATATACAGGGCCCGCACCGCATGCCCCGCCGCCTTGCGCTGGCGCACCGGCTCCTCATGGCACTGGGAATAGGAAGGCTCCCGGATCACCGGAGAGTCGAAGAGGTCCCGGTAGCGGGGGTCCTGGCGCTCCATTTCAAAATACAGGGGTTCCTTCCCCCGCTGGCGGATGAAGAAGTCCGCCAGGTGCAGGTACGCTTCCTTCCCCGTGACCTGATACAGCTTCACCAGCCCGACCTCCACCTCCTGGTGGCCGGGATATCCGGGCAGCTGCCCTTCCCCCAGGCCGAAGACCCGGGTCAGGTAATCCGCAAAGCGGCAGGCGGTGTCCAGAATCTCCCGCTTGCCTGTGGCCCGGTAATAGGCCGCCGCCGCCTCAAAGAAGTGTCCGGCGCAGTAAAGCTCATGGCCCTGCTGCAGGTTGGTGAAGCGTTTTTCGGGCTCCCGCAGGGTGTAGTAGGTGTTGATGTACCCATCGGGTCCCTGGGCCTGGCCGATCAGGCGGCATACCTCATCCGCCAGGGCTTCCAGCTTCTCATCCTGGAAAATCTGAAGGCAGTAGGCCACCGCCTCCAGCCATTTATACAAGTCGCTGTCCTGGAAGACCATGCCGTAGTGATCCCCCTGGGAGAGGCCCGCGGCAATGCGGAAGTTCTCCACGCAATGGCTTTTGGCCGCGCCGGGAACCCGGTCATTCAAAACTTCCCATTGATAGGTCAATACCTTCTCCCGCACCAGGCGCTGCATCCTCTCGGCAATGCCGCCCGTAAGCCGGACATCCGCCAGCGGCAAAGGTCCCCTCTGTTCCATGATTGCTCCACCTTGCCCTTTCTTGATTCAGGGTGGCGACCCCTGCCCCATGCCCAAACGGTCCCTGGCTCAGGCGTTAGGTAAATCGATTAAATTAATTAAATGTATTATAACAAGAATCTGCATGGATGTCAATATCCAAACTGAATCGTTTATTCTGTCGCTTTTTGCGCCGCCCCGCCCCTGCGGGCCTGTTATCGGACCATAGGGAAAGAGGGAACACCCCTTTCGGCGTTCCCTCCACTAAGCGAGCTTTGCGCGCTCCGGCCTCCTTAGCGCCCCTTGCGCTCCAGTACCTTGCGGGCCTTTTGGACGATATGCTGGGCCGTGAGGCCAAAGCGCTGCTGGAGATAGTCCTGGGGGCCCACCTCCCCGAATTGATCCTCCACCGCCACATATTCCACCGGCACCAAAAGCCTTCCCGCCAGGGCCTCGGCCACGGCGGCGTACAGGCCTCCCACCCGGTTATGGTTTTCAGCGGTGACGATGGCCCCGGTCCTTTGCCCGTAGGCCGCCAGGGTCTCCACGGCCACAGGCTTCACGGTGAACATGTCCAGCACCGCGGCCTGAATGCCTTCCTCCTGGAGCATCTGGGCCGCCTTCATGGCCTCGGCCACCATGATGCCGCAGGCCGCCAAGGTGACGTCCGCCCCCTCCCTCAGGGGGATGGCCTTGCCGATGGGAAATTCGCTGTCCGGCCCGTAGATCCGGGCCACGGGCTTGCGGCCCACCCGCAGGTATTTCACCCCCGGATGGTTCACGCATTGGCGCAGCACCTTCTCCAGCATCGTTGCGTCGGAGATGTCCATCACCGTGGCGGTGGGCAAGGCCCGGTAGAGGGCCATGTCCTCAAAGGGCATGTGGGTGCCGCCGTTGAAGGAGGCGCATATGCCCGGATCGCTGCCGATGACGGTGATGTCGTTGCGGGCGTACCCGGCGGAGAGAAACACCTGGTCAAAGCAGCGGCGGGAGGCGAAGGTGCCAAAGGAATGGGCGATGGGCTTATACCCGGCGGCGGCCAGGCCGCTGGCTACGCCGATCATGTTGGCCTCGGCGATGCCGCACTGGATGGCCCTGTGCGGGTGCGTCCTGGCGTAGGCGGCGGTGGCGATGCAGCTCATCAAATCCGCGTCCAGGTAGATCGTGTCCGGGTCCGTTTCCAGCAGGCCGATGATCGTTCCCCCTACCACGTCCTTCAAGGCCCTGGGGTCCAACTGTCCGTCATATGCCACGGTCATGGGCGCTCTTCGCCTCCTTTCAGCGCCTCCCTTTGGGCGCGCAAGGCCGCCAGCCAGCGGTCGCAGGCCTCCGGGGAGGGGCTCATGCTGTGGTTGTTTTCCGTCTCCATAACCTCCGGCAGCCCCGCGCCCTTGACGCTGTCCAGCACGATGGCGTGGGGGCGGTCCGTAACCTCGCCGCAGCGGCGGATGGCCTCCCGGATGGCGCTTATGTCGTGGCCCGGCGCCATCTGGGCGTGAAAGCCAAAGGCCTCAAACTTCTTGCGGATGTCCAAATGGGGCATCACCCAGTCCACGGGGCCGTCCAGCTGCTTCTTGTTGTAATCGATAAACCAGTGCATGTTGGAAAGCTTCCGGGCGGAGGCGAACATCGCCGCCTCCCAGACCTGCCCCTCGTCCAGCTCCCCGTCCCCCACGATGAGGTACATGCGGCTGTCCCGGCCCCGGAGGCGGTCCCCCAAGGCCATGCCCACGGAGAGGGACGTGCCCTGGCCCAGGGAGCCCGTGGTCATGTCCACCCCCGGGGTCTTGTTCCGGTCGCAATGGCTGGGAAAATTGGTGCCGGGCTGGTTGAGGGTTTTGATCCGCTCATAGTCGTAAAATCCCATAAGCCCCAAAGCCGCGTAGATGGCGGGGCCCGCATGCCCCTTGGAGCATACCAGCTTGTCCCGCTCCATCCAGCGGGGCTCCAGGGGGCGGTAGCGCATCACCTCGCCGTAGAGCACAGCCAGCAAGTCACACACGCTCAGGGAGCCGCCAATGTGCCCAAAGCCCCTGGCCTTGATCTGCTCCACGACGCCGATGCGGATGGCAAGGGCCAGCTCTTCCGTTTTCATCTTCATTCTCCTTATATTCTGGCTACGCCGCTAAGCCGGGCGGCCTGGGCCACGGCCCCGGCCACCGCGTCCTTCACCCTGGGATCAAAGGGGCTGGGAATGATGGCTTCCTCTCCCAAGTCCTCCCCCACCAGCGCGGCCAAAGCCCTGGCCGCGGCAATCTTCATCTCGTCGTTGATATCCCTGGCCCGCACGTCAAAAGCGCCCCGGAAGATGCCGGGAAAGGCCAGCACGTTGTTGATCTGGTTGGGGAAATCGCTGCGCCCCGTGGCGACGATCCTGGCCCCGCCGGCCTTGGCTTCCTCCGGAAAAATCTCCGGGGTGGGGTTGGCGCAGGCGAACACGATGGCATCCTTGGCCATGGCGCGGACCTCCCGGCTGCTCAAGGCCCCCGGACCGGACACGCCGATGAACACATCCGCCCCCGCCAAGGCGTCCGCCAGGGTGCCCTGTTTCTTCTCCAGGTTGGTAACACGGGCCATCTCCAGCTTTTCCGCGGTCAAATCCTCCCGCCCGTCCCAGAGCATGCCCTTTAGGTCACAGACGGTAATGTGCGGGAAGCCGTCGCTGAGCAGCAGCCGGGTGATGGAAGTTCCCGCCGCTCCCGCGCCGTTGACCACCAGCCGCACATCCTCCTTGCGCTTGCCCACCAGCTTTAAGGCGTTTGTCAGCCCCGCCAGGGTCACCACGGCGGTGCCGTGCTGGTCGTCGTGGAAGATGGGAATGTCGCAACGCTCCTTGAGCTTGCGCTCAATCTCAAAGCAGCGGGGAGCGCCGATGTCCTCCAGGTTCACGCCCCCAAAGGAACCGGAGATCAGCGCGATAGTGTTCACAATCTCGTCCACGTCCTTGGACTTCACGCACAGGGGGAAGGCGTCCACGTCCCCAAAGGCCTTAAACAGCACGCATTTTCCTTCCATCACCGGCATGCCCGCCTCGGGGCCGATGTCCCCTAAGCCCAATACCGCCGTACCGTCTGTAACCACCAGGCAGAGGTTCCACCGGCGGGTCAGGTCATAGCTCCTGTTCACATCCTGCTGGATCGCCAAACAGGGCTCCGCCACCCCCGGCGTATAGGCCAGGGACAATTCCTCCTTGGTGTTGACGGGGACCCTGGAAATGACCTCAAGTTTTCCCTTCCATTGGCCGTGCATCCTCAGTGATTCCTTTGCATAGTCCATCCGACATTTCCTCCTGCTATTGGGCCCTGGGGAGCGTGGAGCCTCCGTAGGGCATGGATAAGATTGTGGCCCCGGACCCGAGCTTTGCCAGGGCCGCGTCCAGGGCAGCCTGGGCCGATGAAAAAGGCCGTAGAAACATGCGCTCCACCAGCGCAGCCGGGAGCCGGCTGACCAGATAGATGTCCGCCTCCTGAAGCACCATGGCAATGGCCGCCGCCTTATGGCCCCCCAGCTCAAACTCCTGGCGGATGCGCCGGATCATGGCCTGGGGCGAGGGCATGGTGGTCATCCATTCCTCAAAAACGCGTTCCCCCAGCCCCTCCTCGCAGGAGCCGATCAGGATGATCACCCCACCCTGTTTTACGGCGTGCTTGGCGTTGTCCAGAGCCTTTTGGGTCTGGTACAGGTTCAGGTCCTTGGGCGCGCCGCCCTGGGATACCAGCACGATGTCCGCCCGCCTCTCCAGGGGCTTGAGATAGAGGCGGTCCAAAAAGGCGCAGCCCTCCCGGTGGGCCTTCACGGCATCCCCCGCCACGGCGTGGATCACCCGCTTGCCCTCGTCCAGCACCACGTTGAGGATCCAGTCGCACCCTACCATGGCGGCGGCTTCCTCAATGTCCTCCCGGATGGGATTGCCTTCCAGCCTTCCGGCGCAGGCCATGGGGTCCACCATCAGCGAGTGGTTCTTCTGGATGGCCTCCCGGGTGGAAACCCCCGGCATCAGCGCCTTGCCGCCTCCGGAATAGCCCGCGAAGTAGTGGTACTCGATGTTCCCCAGGCAGATGCGCCGCTGGGCCTGGGCTACGCTCCGCGTGATGTCCACCGGGGTGCCCCGCCGGGTGACGCCCAAACGCAGGCAGTCCTCCCCGTCGGAATCCACGCAGCGGATCTCCCGAAAAGCCCGCTCCCCCGCCAGCTTTTCCATCTCCTCACGGGTCTGGGGCCGGTGGCAGCCCAAGCCGAAAACCAAGGTGATATCCCGGGGGCTGATTCCGGCGGCGTAGAGCTCGTCCAAAAGCGGGGGCATCACCAGGGCGGTGGGCATGGGCCGGGTCACGTCGCTGGTGATGAGCGCGATCTTCTCGCCTGGCCGGAGGATATCCCTCAGCCGTCCCGTGCCGATGGGGTTTTCCATGGCGCGCATGACCTCCGCCAGGCCCGTGAGGCCCGGCGGAACCGGGTTTGGCCCCAGCTCCCCGATCAGGTTTTGATCCGGCGCATCCACCACCTGGGTCTCGCGCCCAAAGCCGTAAGTCAGCCTCACAGCGCCTCGCCCCCCAACGGAAACGCTTGGGCCGCGTGGCGCAGCGCCTTCACCACAGGCAGCTCCTCCCCGGTGAGGAAGCGGATCAGCGCGCCGCCTCCGGTGCACAGATAGCCGATCCTGTCCGTGAGGCCGTACTTCTGGGTGGCGGCGAGGCTGTCGCCTCCGCCGATCACGGTGTAGGCCCGGGTCTCCCCCAGGGCCTCCCACACCCGCTTGGTGCCCAACTCGGTTTCGGGCTTCTCGAAAACACCCATGGGGCCGTTCACGAAGACGGTGCGGGCCTCCCGGATGATTTCCCCATAGGCCCGGGCCGCCTCCCGGCCGATGTCCAGGGCCCAGATATCCTGGGGAACCTCCCCTATGGGGGCCTCCCGGCGCTCCCCCTCCTGAACGTACGCCAGGTCCGCGGGCAGCACGATCCTGTCCGGGTAGGACGCCAGCAGGGGCTTGGCCTTTTCCACGAACTCATGGTAATTGGATTTTTTAATAAAGTCAAGGCTGGCGTTGCCAATTTCCTCCCCTTTGGCCGCCAGCAGGATGTTGGCTACCAATCCCCCGGTGAGCACCCGGTCCGCTATGCCCCCGGAAAGCGCCGCCTGAAGCATGCCAAAGGCGTCGGCGATCTTCGCCCCTCCCAGCACAAACACACAGGGCCGCTCCGGGGCTTCCATCAACGCGGACACCACGCAGTATTCCTTTTCAAAGAGCCGGCCCATGGCGCTGGGCAGCACCTGCTCAAAGCCGCACAGGGAGGGCTGGTCCCGGTGGGCGGCGGCAAAGGCGTCGCACACATAATAGTCCGCCAGGGGAGCCAGCTTTTCCACCACCTGGGTTTTGGCCTGCTGCTCATGGCTGAGGCCCAGCTTCATCTCAAACAGCGTTTGCTCCTCGGAGCAAAAGCGCACGTTGTCCAGCAGCAAAATCTCCCCGGGCTGAAGGGCGCGAATCGCCTCCCGGGCCGCCGGGCCGCACACATCGTCCACAAATCCCACCTCCCGCCCCAGCAGCCGGGAAAGCACCTGGACATGGGGCCGGGTGGTATAAAAGTTCGCATACTCAATATCGCTGCCCTGATGGGCCAGCACCACCAGCTTCGCCCCCCTGTCCGAGAGCTCCCGCAAGGTGGGCGCGCAGGCCTCAATCCTGGCGGTGCTTTTCAGCTTCCCGACAGCCCGGTCCACAGGCTGGTTGATGTCCACGCGGCACAGCACGGTTTTGCCTTCCACGTCCATCTCGTCCATGGTATGGATTCCAAATCGCATGGCGTTCCTCCTCCTGTCAACAAAGCGGCTGCGGCTCCCCGGTTTTGCACAAGAGCTCTATGGGGCGCGCCGCAGCCGGGGTTTCCCCTCGGGGAGCCTTGCTATACAAGCCCTGGGAAGCCTCCGGGGCTTTGCCCTTTGCGGGCTCCGCCCGCTATCCGTCACAGGGCCAAGCCAAAAATCAGGGCTGCCGCCGGCTTCAAAATTCAGTTGGAGGCGCTGTGCCCCTCCAACCCATCCCAGGCCTTTCCCCTCTACTGAAACTTTCCAATCCCCAAATATTCATTGGTCTTCCCGGTGGCTTCCTCCCGGGTCTCCTGCATGCCCATGGCCGCCCGGATTCCGTCCAAGGTTTCCGGAATAGTCACGGACTCCTGGGGAATGTTGATGGCGAACATGACGTCATTGCCGGATTCCACCACGCTGTCGGACCAAAGCCCGATTTCGTACATATCCCCCCTGGGGTTGCCCAGGTCCCGGGCATAGCGGAAAAAGCTGGCGTTGCCCTTGAAGCCGTCCTCCAGGGACACCACCCGGATGCGGGGATGGGCCCGGAAGCAGGCCAGGGCCTCCTCCTTGGTGATCTTCCTGCCGCCCTTGCCGCTGGCCAGCACCGTGATGATGTGGCCGTGGGTCACAGGGGTGTGCACCAAAATCCCCGTGGCCTCAACATGGGGCATGATGGTCATCAGGTCCACGGCCTGGTGGCTGGGGGCTTTGTCCATTTGCAAGGCGTTGGTGAGCCCCCGGTGGTAATCCCCGGGGTCCGCCACCCGGCGGATGATGGTGATGGCCACCCTGGACACCCCCACCGCCCGGTCCAGGGCGTCCACAGCCCGGATCAGCCCCGTGGTGTTGCAGCTGGTGAGCTTGAGGTAGTCCTTCCCCAGGCCCTTTTCGTAGTTGGCGTACCCGTGGAAGAAAACGTCCGCCACGGAGTTCTTCTCCCCGCCCTGGAAAATGGCTTTGACCCCCAGCCTTTCATAAAGCTCCTTGTTTTTTGCCCCCACGCCTCCGGGCGCGGAGTCCAGCATGATATCCACCTTGCGGATCAACTCCTCAAAGCTTCCGGCCACGGGGATGCCCAGGGCGTCAAACTTGGCCCTGTCCGCCCCCGGCGCCAGATACAACTCGTAGGGCATGCCCTTCTCCCGCAAGGCCCGGATGGAAAGCGTCGGCTCCACGTCCGCCACGCCCACCAGCTCCATATCCCCTTGCAGCGCCACGCCGTCCGCGAGCCTTTGCCCGATGACCCCGTAGCCCGCCACCCCGACTTTGATCTTCTTCACAGCCGTTCCCTCCTTACTGTGTTCCAACCGCCCTCAGCCCTCCACCTTCACCGGCGCGCCGCCCAGCTCAAAGGACTTCTTGGCCGCCAGGGCGATGAGCACCGGCTGGAGCCCGTCAAAGGAGCCCACCAGCGGCTCCTTGTCCCCCAGGCACGCCTCCACGAAGCCTGTGGCCTCCTGGATAAAGGCGTCGTTGTAGCGCTCCAGGAAGAACCACAGGGGCTTTTCCTTGCTGACGCCCTGGGCGGTGAAGAGGGTGGTGTTGTTGGCCGTCTCGTTTTCCGCGTGAATCATACCCTGGGAGCCGAACACCTCCACCCGCTGGTCATAGCCGTACACCGCCTGGCGGGAGTTGTCGATGACGCCCAGGGCCCCGTTGGCAAAGCGCAGCATGATGATGCAGGTGTCCACATCCCCGGCCCGGCCGATCTCCGGGTCCACCAGGCAAGCCCCAAAGGTGGACACCTCCGTCACCTCGCTGCCGGACAGATAGCGCACCATATCAAAATCGTGGATGGTCATGTCCACAAAGATGCCCCCGGAGACCTTCACATAGGAAACGGGAGGCGCTTCCGGGTCCCGGGAGGTGACCTTCACGATCTGCACGTCCCCCACGCCCCCGGAGCGCACCACATCCCGCACATGGCGGAAGTTCCGGTCAAAGCGGCGGTTGAAGCCCACCTGATACTTGATCCCCGCCTTTTTCACCTCCTCCAGCACCTGACGGATTTTCTCCAAATCGTGGTCAATGGGCTTCTCGCAGAAGATGTGCTTCCCGGCCCTGGCTGCCTCGATGGAGATGGGAGAGTGGGTGTCCGTGGAGGAGCAGATGAACACGGCGTCGATGTCCGGGTCCTCTAATATCCTGTGATAATCCTCATAGGCATGGGGAATGTTCAGCCTGGCCGCCAGCTCCCGGGCCGCGGCGGCCTGCACGTCCGACACGGCCAGCACCTGGGCGTTGGGCACCGCGTTTACCAGGTTGGCCGCGTGAAGCTTGCCGATGCGGCCCGCGCCGATGATCCCGATCCGTAGCTTTTGATCCATGTTCCTCTCCCTTTCCCGCCCCCATGCTAACGGGGGCTGTCCCCTCAATATTTCCTCGCATCCCGCACATGGGCCAGATGGTCCTCATAGCAGCGGTTCACCTTCTCGTTCCGGGCCACCTCCGGGGTTCCCACCCGCCACCAGGCCCCGTAACCGTCGGTCATGCTCTTGGGCAATACCTTGATGTCAAAGAGCACCGGGCGGTCCGTGACGCCTTGGGCGTCCCGGAGGGCTTGGGCCAATTCCTCCAGGGTGCGGATGGCATACCCCTTGGCCCCGTAGCCCTGGGCGATGGCGGCGTAGTCCACCGCCAGGAAGGGGCCGTCGTGCCTGCCGCCCTCCTCCCGGTAGCGCAGCTCGGTGAGCATGCTCTCGTTCCCCTGGGCCTGCTGGAGGTTGTTGATGCAGCCGAAGCTGGCGTTGTCAAAGAGGCAGATGTTGATCTTCAGGCGCTCCTGGACGGCGGTGAGCAGCTCGGAATGGAGCATGGCAAAGCTGCCGTCCCCGGCCATGGCGTATACCTGCCTCCCGCCGATGGCCAGCTTGACCCCCAGGGCTCCGGAGATCTCGTACCCCATACAGGAATAGCCGTATTCCATATGGTAGCTGTCCAGGGCCCTGGCTCGCCACATCCGCTGCATGCACCCCGGCAAGCTGCCCGCGGAGCCGATTACCACCGCGTCCTCCTCGATCAGCCTGTTCAGGGCCGCCAGCACCTCCACCTGGGTCAGGGAGGCGTCCAGGTCCTTGGCAAAGCGCTGGGCGGAGGCGGCATTGCGGTCCTGTACCAAGGGCGTATACCCCTCCCCGGTGAAGCGGTGCTCCTCCAGGCGCTGCCTTTCCGCGGCCCATTCCTTTTGCGCGGCCTCGATCTCACCGCCCCAGCCGCTTTGGTATCCCTCCAGGGCCGCCGCCAACGCGGGCAAGGCGGCCTTGGCGTCGGCCAGCACCGGCACGGCCCCCAGCTTCTGGGCCTGGAAGGGGGAGATGCTGATGTTCACAAACTGCGCCTCCTCCCGGAAGAGCCATTTGGAGGCGGTGGTAAAATCGGTGTAGCGGGTTCCCACCCCAATGATGAGGTCCGCCTGCCTGGCGATGCGGTTGGCCGCGGAGCAGCCCGTAACCCCCACGCCCCCCAGGTTCAGGGGATGGTCCCATACCACGGCGCTTTTCCCGGCCTGGGTCTCCCCAAAAGGGATGCGGAAGGCCTCGGCAAAGGCCCGGAACTCCTCATGGGCCTCAGCGTAGCGCACGCCGCCCCCGCACAGGAGCATGGGCCTTTGGGCCGCCCGGATGGCCTGGGCCGCCTCGGCGACGGCCTCCCGGGCGGGGGGACGGCTGTCGATCCCATGAACCCGCTTGGCAAAGAAGCTCTCGGGATAGTCGTAAGCCTCCCCCTCCACGTCCTGGGGCAAGGCTACGCACACCGCCCCGGTATCCGCCGGGTCCGTCAGCACCCGGAAGGCGTTGAGCATGGCGCTCATGAGCTGCTCCGGGCGGTTCACCCGGTCCCAGTACCGGCACACGGGCCGAAAGGCGTCGTTGGTGGACAAGCCCAAGTCATGGGTCTGCTCAATCTGCTGGAGCACCGGGTCCGGCTGGCGGCAGGCGTACACGTCCCCGGGCAGCAGCAGCACAGGAATGTTGTTGGCGGTGGCCGTGGCGGCGGCGGTGACCATGTTGGCGGCCCCCGGCCCCACGGAGGAGGTGACGGCGAAGATCTCCTTGCGCTTTTGCTGCTTGGCAAAGGCGATGGCCGCGTGGGCCATGCCCTGTTCGTTCTTGCCCTGGTACACCTTGAGGGCTTTGGCCTCCTGCTGGAGCGCCTGCCCCAGGCCCACCACGTTGCCGTGGCCCGGCAGCATCATCACCCCCCGCACAAAGCGGCGCTCCCGGCCGTCATGGCGGACATATTGGTTTTCCAAAAACCGCACCAGGGCCTGGGCCATGGTCAAACGGATGGTGTTCACGGTTCACTCCTCCTCCAGCGTGAAGATGTGCTCATTGGCGTCCGCCTTCCACAGCCAGGCATGCTCCGGCTCGTCGATGCGGGTCTTTTGCCAGGGGTTCCCGGGCAGGTGGCGGATGCCCCATACATAGCACATGGCATAGCCCGGGGCGGCCGCCTGGGAGTGGAAGCCGTGGCGGATCACCGTCAGGCCGTTATGGCGGGAGGCATACACCTCCCCGCCCGCAAAGCTGGCCCCAAAGCCCTGGGGATGGTCAAAGCGGTGGAAATACACCTCGGGCTGGGGGTGGTAATGGGGCGGGTAGCTGCTCCATTTCCCGGGCAGGTTCAGCACCTCCCCCAGCACCATATGGGAATAGGGGGCGCTTTCATAGTCGAACAAGGTTTTAATCTCCCGCCGCATGCAGCCCATCAGCTCCCCCCGGGCCCCGGCGTGCTGCACCTGGACGTCCCCCGGCCCGTAGAGCCTGGCGGGGAAGGGGGATGGGTTTGCTGCGGCCTGGAGGTACACCTCCGCGGGGCCCACAGCGGTGATAACGGCCTCGGTACCCCGGCCCAGGTGCAGGCACCAGGGCTGGTGGCGGAATTCGTCGGGCCTTTCCGCCTCCCGCTCCAGGCCCTCCCAGGCGAAGCGGACCTTGCCCCTGAGCAGCAGCGCGGCCACTTCCTTTCCCGGCTCCCACAGCCGGTAGGACTGCCCCGCCTCCAGCGCCAGCAATCCCACGTCCAGGCCCACATCGGCGTCCTTTTCCGCGCTCAGGTACGGGGTGTAGCCGTTGGCGACGTTCTTTTGAATATACATGCGCCCCTCCTAAAGCCCGGTGTTTTCCCGGATGTAGACCCTGGCCTTCTTGGCGTACTCCAGGGGATTGGCCTTGGCCGGGTCCTGCTCCGCCTCCACCAGGAGCCAACCCTCGTACCCGCTTTGGGCCAAAGCGGCAAAGATCGGCCCAAAGTCCACGCAGCCGTCTCCGGGCACGGTAAAGGCTCCCTCCCGCACGGCCTTCAAAAAGCTCCAGCCCTCGGGCTTCACCCTGTCCACCACCTCCCGGCGCATGTCCTTCAAATGCACATGGCCGATGCGGGCATGGTGCTTTTTCAGCATGGCCAGGGGGTCCTCCCCGGCAAAGGTGAAATGGCCCGTATCATAGCACAGGAATACGGCCTCCGGGTCGGTGTTTTCCAGCATCCGGTCCGTTTCCGCGGCGGTCTGCACCACGGTGCCCATGTGGTGGTGGAAGCACAGCTTGAAGCCCCGCTCCCTGGCCCGCTTGCCCAGGCGGTTCAGCCCCTGGGTGAAGCGTTCCCATTCCGCCTCGTTCATCACGTACTTGGCGTTCCCCAGCACCGGGGTATCCGCCTGGCCCTGGATGGAGTGGCTCTGTTCGGACACGTTGACCCGGTTGGCCCCCACCGCCGCCAGAAAGTCCAGGGCTTTCAGGAAGTCCGCCTCCACCTCCTCATAGGGCTGGGTGAGCAAAAAGGAGCTGTACCAGCGGGAGGCCACCCGCATGCCCCGCAATTCCAGCTCCCACTTGAGCTCCCGGGGGTCGGCGGGGTACTTGTTGCCGATTTCCGTGCCTATGAAGCCCGCCAGGGCCATCTCGCTGACCGTCTGGCGGAAGTTGTTCTCCGCGCCCAATTCCGGCATGTCGTCATTGCACCAGCCGATGGGGGCGATGCCCAGAAAAACCTTCTTTGGATCCAGCATGCTCTTCCCTCCTATACCGTAGCGAGCTTGCGCGCCCGGGCCTCAATCTTGGTTCGGATCACGTCGATGGTCACCGCCAGGATGATCACCAGGCCGATGACGATGTACTGGATGTCGTTGCCGGCGCTGAAGAGGTTCAGGCCGTTGCGGATGGTGGAGATCAGCAGCGCCCCCAGCAGCGTGCCCCAGATGGTCCCCTTGCCGCCCCGGAAGGAAGCCCCGCCGATGATGCAGGCGGCAATGGCGTCCGTGTCGTAGGTGGCGGCGGAAGCGGTGTTGGCGGTGTTCAGGCGGCCCGCCAGCACGATGCCCGCGATGCCGCACATGAGCCCGGAAATGGTGTAGACGATGGTGAGCACGTTCTTGGAGCGGATGCCCGCCATCCGCGCCGCCTCGGGGTTGCCCCCCACGCAGTAGATCTGCCGGCCCAAGGCCGTATGGTTCAGGAACACGTGGAAGATCACGTAGACCAACAGAACCAGCAAAAAGCTCACCGGGAAGCCGAAGTCGAAGATCGTCTGCTTGCCGATCCACAGCACGCTGTCAATGCCCTTGTTGGTAAAGCCGATGGTCTGGGAATGGGTGATCAGCAGCGCGATGCCCCAAAACACGAACTTCATGCCCAAGGTGGACACAAAGGGATGGGGCAGGTCCAGCCGGGTCAGAAGGGTGCCGTTGATGAAGCCCGCGAAGGTGGACACCACCAAGGCCGCGCCCATGAGCACCACCGGGTTGGTGATGCCAAAGGACTGCATCAGCACCGCGATGACGCAGGTGGACAGGATCGTGTTATAGCCCACGGACAGGTCGATGCCCGCCGTAATCAGCGCCAGCAGCATCCCGGAGCCGATGAGGCAGTTGATGGAGGTCTGCTTGAGGATGTTCATCATGTTGCCGATCCGCAGAAACCGGTCCGGCAAGGTGATGGCGAACACGGTAAAGAGAATGGCCAGCACCAGCAGCGGCCCCAATTTCATTAAAACATCGCCAATGCCCTTCCTTTTGGCGGCGGGCGCGCCCACGCTCGCGTTGATCATGCCAGTTTCCCTCCCCATGCGGCTTTCATGATATCCTCCTGGTTAAAGTGCTCCTCGCCCCGGTGGATGGTAGCCATGACGCGGCCCTCCCGCATCACCACCACCTTGTCGCTCATGCCCAGCACCTCGGGCAGCTCCGATGAAACCATAATAATGCACTTGCCCTGGCGGACCAGCTCGTTCATGATGTTGTAGACCTCCACCTTGGCCCCCACGTCGATGCCCCGGGTAGGCTCGTCAAAGATATAAATATCCACGTCGCAGTTAATCCACTTCCCGATGACCACCTTTTGCTGGTTGCCCCCGGAAAGCTGCACCACCACCTCGTTCACCGAGGGGGTCTTGATGCGCAAGGTGCGCACCATCTGCTTGCTGTTCTCCTCGATCTGGCGGCCCCTGAGCATCGGCCCCTTCTGGAAGCGCTTCATGCTGGCCAGGATCATGTTGGTCTTCACCGGCTGGGAGAGCACCAGCCCCTGGCCCTTGCGGTCCTCGGTCAAAAAGGCGATGCCCTGCCGGATGGCGCTGCCCGGGTCTTTGATGCTCACCCTTTTTCCCTTGATGTACACCGTCCCGCCGTCGGGCTTATCCGCCGCGAAAATGGCCCGCATGGTCTCGGTGCGCCCGGCCCCCACCAGCCCCGCGAAGGCGGTGATCTGGCCCCCAAAGGCCTCAAAGCTCACGTCCCGCAGCACCCCGGCCACCTTCAGGTTCTCCACCTTCAAAAAGCTCTCGCCCTTTTTCCCTTCCACCTTGGGGAATTGGTTTTCCCAGGTCCGGCCCACCATGGCCTGAATCAGCCGGTCGTGGGTCATGTCCTTCATGTCCGCCGTGAGGATATGCTCGCCGTCCCGCATCACCGTGACCCGGTCGCACAGCTCAAAAAGCTCCTCCAGCTTGTGGGATACGAACAGGATGGCGATGCCCCGGTCCTTGAGCTTGCGCACCGTCTCCATCAGCTGCTTGACCTCCCGCTCCCCCAAGGAGGAGGTGGGCTCGTCCATGATCAGCAGCTTGGCTTGCATGGTAACGGCCTTGGCGATTTCCACCATCTGCTGGAGGCCCACCCCCAGCTTGCCGCATTCCCTTTTGGTGTCGATGCCGGGCTGCCCCAGCATGGCCAGGGCTTCCTTGGCCTCCCTGTGCATCCTGGGGTAATCCAAAAGCCCCAGCTTGTTTTTGATCTTGCGGCCCATGAACACGTTGTCCACCACGGGCAGCATCGGCACGATGTTGAGCTCCTGGTACACGCAGGTGATGCCGTGCTCCCGGGCCTGCACGGGGTTGGAAAAGGAGACCTTCCTCCCCTCCACAAAGATCTCGCCCTCCTCGGGCACATACACCCCCGTGAGGACCTTGATCAGCGTGGATTTTCCCGCGCCGTTCTCCCCGATCAGCCCGTGGATCTCCCCGGGCCTGATCTGGATGTGCATGCCCCGCATAGCCACGACGCCGGGGAATTTCTTTGTGACGTGCTTCAGCTCCACCACATAGTCAGACATGCTGTCACCTCGCTCGGATTTTCCAAGGGCAGGGCCCGGGGCGGGCTGGGGCTCCATGAAGAAGCGGACGGTCCGAGGGCCGCAGCTTTCGGACCGTCCGCGTGGCCTTGCCCCTTCGGGAAACCCTGTGATAGGCCTGCCAATCCCTATGGACGGTTATTTCAGATACTCGGCATGGTTGGCGGCGTCAATGATGACGGTGGCTACGGAAACGGTCTTCTCCACTTCCTCGCCCTTCAAGGCCTTCAGCGCGGTCTCCACGGACAGGAAGCCCATGAGCTCGGGCTGCTGGGCCACGGTGCCGGTGAGCTTGCCCGCCGCGATGAGCTCGATGGCGCTCTGGTTGCCGTCAAAGCCCAGGATGCTGATGCCGGAGACCCCAGCCGCTTCCACCGCGTTCAGCGCGCCGATGGCGGTGTCGTCATTGTGGCAGAGCACCAGGTTGATGCCGTCGGGATGGGCGCTGAGCAGGTCCTCCATGACCTTGGTGGCGCCGTCGGTGGTGTTGTTGCCGGAGAGCATCGCCACAGGCTCCACGCCCAGCTCGGCCAAAGCCTTCTCATAACCGGCCTTGCGCAGGTTGGAGGTGTTGTCGCCCTCCTGGCCGTAGATGATCACGGCCTTGGTGTCCTGGCCGTTGATGGCCCCGCCGTACACGCCCCCGGCGTAGGCGGCGTCCTCGTTGGAGGTGCCCACGAAGGAGGTCTTGGCCTCATAGGCGCAATCGGTGTCGCAGAAGACCACGATGCCCTGGTAGCCGCTGGAGGTGATGGCCCCGATCACCGCGTCCCCATCCAGGGGGGCGATGATGATGGCGTCGGGATTGCCCGCCAACTGGGTTTCCAACTGGGCCACCTGCTCGGCGATCTCCGTTTCGGCGGCGGCTCCTTGCACGTCGATGGTCACGCCCAGCTCGGCGGCGGCCCGGTCACAGCCGGCTTTCACGGTCTGCCAATACTCGCTGGAGAGCGTCTTCAAATTAATGGCGATGTTGAAGCTCTCCTCAGCCATGGCGGGGATGAAAGCGAAGGCCACGAGGGTCAATACCAACAGGAACGAAAGCAGCTTCTTCATAAAGAAATACCCCCTATTTTTTGATGCCGGCCCCTGATCCCGGCCGACTTGCTGTATTGGTTATTTTATCCATACGGTTGATAAATGTCAATCCATTTTGGGTAAGTTATCCAAAAATCGCTGGAAAGTTGTGTGTTGTTCTGGAGAATTTATACCCTTTCCCTTGACTCCGCCGCCGGGGATGGGCTATACTAGGCACGCTTTTCACAATACCCGTATGCGTCTGAGGTGTTACTTATGAAGGTCACGCGGCTGGACGCCATGGAACAATATATTCTGCAAAATGAAAAAGTCACCATCGCCCAGCTGCAGCGGCATTTTGACGTATCCGTCAACACGCTGCGCCGGGATCTGGACGAGTTGGAGCGCAGGGGCCATGTGGGCAAGGTCTACGGCGGCGCGGCGGCCCGGATGGTGCCCTCCCTCACCTCCATGCCCAAGCGCTTTCAGATGAACGTACAGCACAAGCACATCATCGGCGAGTTGGCCGCCTCGGTGATCCCGGACGACGCCACCGTGTTCATCGACTCCGGCTCCACCACCTTCAACATCGTCCGGTTTTTGGGCGGCAAGCAAAGGCTGACCTTGGTGTCCCACAGCCTGGTGGCCCTCAACGAGGGAAGCCGCCTGAAAAAGGTCAACCTCATCTCCCTGGGGGGCATCTACAACGCCTCCATCGGGGCCTTTGTGGGCATCTCCACCTTTGACATGATCAAGACCCTTTCCATGAACGTGGCGGTGATGGCCGCCACAGGCGTATCCATCAAGCACGGCCTTTCCAACACCACCTACTTTGAGGCGGAGGTCAAGCGCACGGTGGTTTCCAGCGCCGAGAAAATCATCCTCATGGCGGACCACACCAAGTTTGACCGGGACGCGCTGATCACCTACTGCCCCCTGGAGCGGGTGTCCACCGTGGTCACAGACCGGGAGCCCCCCAAGGAATACAGGGACTTTTTTGAAAAGTATGGCATTCAAGCGCTCTATCCCTCTTTCCAGGAGGGGGAGGAGGAGGCTTGAAACCCGAAAGCCCCGGCCACATGCGGCCGGGGCTTTCGGGTTCTTAGCGTATTGCGTGGGGAGCGGCGGAAAAATCCTTCCGGTCCCTTTCGCTTTGTCCTCAATGATAGGCGGGCAGCCACTCCCCATGGGCTTGGATCAGCTCGTCCACCATGCTCACCATATCGTCCACAGACAGCTCCGCCGCGGTGTGGGGGTCCAGCATGGCGGCATGGTAAATGTGCTCCTTTTTCATGGTTCTGGCCGCCTCGATGGTCAAAAGCTGCACATTGATGTTGGTCTGGTTCATGGCCGCCAGCTGCAAGGGCAGCAGCCCCACCCGGCAAGGGGATACCCCCGAGGCGTCCACCAGGCAAGGGACCTCCACGCAGGCTTCCTGGGGCAGATTCTCAATGAGCCCGCCCCGGTTCAAGACGTTTCCGCCGATCTTGTAGGGCCGGTTGGTGAGCATCGCCTCCATGATGTGGCTGGCATATTCCTTGGAACGAGGGTGGTCCATGGAATCGGTGGAAAGCAGCTCCCGGCTCTGCTCCTCCCATTGGGCAATCTGCTTCACGCAGCGGCGGGGGTATTCGTCCAGGGGGATTTGGAAGCGCCGGATCAATTCCGGATAGCGGGCCTTGATGTAAAAGGGGTTGTACTCCGCGTTATGCTCGCTGGATTCGGTGCAGTAATAGCCCAGCTTCTCCAGGTAATCGTAGCGAACATAATCATGGAACGGGCCGCCCTGGAGCACCTTCTCCTTGGCCCGCCGCTTGATTTCAGGATACAGGTCCTCCCCTTGGGCGTCCCGCACCTGGAGCAGCCAGGCCATGTGGTTGATGCCCGCGATCAGGGAGCTATGGCCCGGCTCCCGCTCGCTCATGCCCAGGTCCCCAAGGAGGTTTTCCACGCACACCTGAACGCTGTGGCACAGGCCCACGGTTTTCACGCCGGTGTAGCGCTGCATATACCCGGTGAGCATGGCCATGGGGTTGGTGTAATTCAGCAGCCACGCCTGGGGACAGACCTCTTGCATATCCTGGGCAAAGCCTTGCATCACGGGGATGGTCCTCAAAGCCCGCATGATTCCGCCAATGCCCAGGGTGTCGGCAATGGTCTGGCGCAGGCCGTATTTCTTGGGAATCTCAAAATCCGTCACCGTGCATGGATCATACCCGCCCACCTGGACGGCGTTAACCGCAAAGTCCGCCCCCCGCAGGGCCGCCTTGCGGTTGTCCACCCCCAAATATCCGGTGATCCTGGCCTTCACGCCCTTGCCCTTGGCGATGGCCCGGATGACCCGCTCGCTCTCCCCCAACCGGGTCCCGTCAATGTCATACAGGGCGATGTCCAGGCCGTCCTCCACCAGCGCCTGGGAGCCCATGCAGTCCCCCAGCACATTGCGGGAAAAAATGGTGCTTCCCGCCCCCAAGAATGCGATCTTCATGCCTTCGCTTCCTTCCCTTGCTCACATCGGTCAGGTTTGGTAAAGCCTTCACGGCGGCGGGCCGCGCCAGGCAGGAAACGGGACCGGGACGGCCTGTTTCCTCACAGGGTGATGGCTGCGCCGCCCTCCTTGGAGGAGCGCAGGGCCGCCGCCGTCAGCGCCAACCCTTTGAAGCCCTCGCCAATGGGGGCAATCTCCGGCTTCTCCCCTCTGATCACGGCCATGAAATACTCGTTCTCCGCGAAAAACACATCCGTATCAAAATCCAGCAGCTCCTCCCGGTTCTCCTCCTTGGTGAAAACCAGTCGGCCGTGGTTGTGGTCTGTGAAATCCGCCACCAAATTTTCAAATACAATGTGGAACCCGCTGTTCCAGCGCCCCGGAATGGCGCAGTTGGAGCCCGTGATCGCCCCCAGGGCCCCATTTTGGAAGCGGATGGACACGGCGCTGGTATCCTCCGCCGTATAGTCCGGCACATCCCCGTGGCAGAGGGTGTCCGCGAAGCCCGCGACCCGGGCCGCGTCCCCCATGGTATACAGCGCCATGTCGTACAGGTGGATGATCTGCTCCAGCACCTGCCCGCCGCTTTTGTGAACGTCCCGCCACCAGCGCTTGTGCAAGCTGTTGCACTCAAAATGGGCGCTGTACAGCGTGGGGCGGCCCGCCGCGCCGCTGTGCACCAGCTCCATCAGCCGCGCCACCGCGCCCCCAAAGCGCATGTGGTACCCCATCTGGCTTTTCACTCCCCCCTGGGCCACGGCTTCCACCATGCCGGCTCCCCGCTGTACATCCAAGGCGATGGGCTTTTCCGCGAAGATGTGCACGCCCCGGCGGGCGGCCTTTTCCAGCTGCCCGGTGTGGGCGAAGGGCGGAAGGCAAATATAGAGCGCGTCAAAGGGCTCGGCCTCCAGCATCCGGTCAAAGTCCTCGTATACGGGATAATCGGTTCCGGAGGCCCGGTTGTACTCCTGGGCGGCCTCCCGGTTTCTGGCGCACAGCGCCGCGATCCGCACCCCCGGCAGCTTTCTAAGGTGATTGGCATGCTTGCAGCCCATGTTCCCCATGCCCAGCATGGCCACCTTGATCTCGCTTTTCATTCCTGATCCTCCTCTTCTTCGGTATGCTTCCCCTATGCTTTGACCATACCGCACTTTCGCCCCAAAGGCGATCCCAAGGGCGCATCAAAACCCTACGCTTGCACAAGTGCTCCCTCCGGCGTGCCTAAACACCGGACGGGTCAACTTCCAGGGGCGCGCCGACCCTCCATTCCTCCATGCCCGGCATTGCTTCCGCCGTCCGTCCCGCCTTTGGATACCCCAGTATATCACATCTTCCGGCTCGCGGCCTCTGCCCGCCGCCCGGGCCGCGCTGATGATTTTCTCCCTTTGGGCCATACTACAACAGGAGGTGAAACCAAATGGATAAAAAATATACGAACCTACAGGCCCTGCTAAGGGACGACGTGGAGGCCCGGCGCTATTTCAGCGCCCTTCCGGACTATGTACAGGAGCAGATCACGGCCCGCTCGGAGGGTGTCAACAGCTTTGCCAGCCTGGAGGATTACGCCCAAAACCTGACCCGGGGGGACCGGTAGGCAAGCAGCGCCCCAGGCTCATGCCCCCGCAGCCGCAGGACCGTTTCCCAAAGAAGGCCCACACCCCGGCTTGTCCAGGGGAAACGGGTTCTCCGCCACGAGCGCATCACCACCGCGAAGCCCGCCTCCCTCCTCAAAGCAGGAAAAAGGATTTTTGGCTCAACGGGGGACGGCCCTTTCAAGTCCCCCGTCCTTTTGCGCTTTCCGGAAAAAGCCAGGCCCGAAGCCAATTCCCTTTGCTCTCGGGATTTTCCTCCTCCGGGCTGTCCTTGTAACGGGTGGTTATGTGCATGGCGTCGCAAAAGGGCATATTCCGGGAGGCGCCGCAACGGCATAGGGCGTAGCGGTTGCGGGTTTCGTACTCCGTGCCGTCGGCGCTGGTCAAGGGAATCCTCCCCTTCACATACAGGGGACCGCTGATCTCCCTTTCCGTATCCTGAAGCACGGCGATGGAGGGCTCAAAGTCCGGCTCGATCTGCGCATAACCGGCGGTTTTGTCATGCTGAACCAGCCGTCCCGTGGGGCAATCGCAGGCCGCCCTGATGGCCTCCTCCCGAATCTCCGCAACGTCCGATTCCTCCGTCATCCGCCATACGCTGCCATGCCTTCTATGGCAAAACCGCGCGTAGGCACAGCGGCCATCGTCGTACAAATCCAGCGTTTCTCCCCGGAAGACCCGGGCCCGCTGGTAATAGGGCTCGCGGCTGGCGATTTCGCCCCCGTTGAAAGAAGCGTGGGCATGGGCGCCGTCGCAAAAGGGCGGGGTCTTGGTATGGCCGCAGCGGCACAGGGCGTATTCCTCTCCTACCTCAAAGGTACGGATGGTTTCATACTCCCGGTGGCGGTCCTTGCCCACCATTGCCTCCTCCTGAAGGGGGATGCCGCCGCTCACCACAAAGGGCCCGTTCTCCACAATTCTGATCCGCTTCTCGCCCATGCTCCTTCTTCTTTCCGCCAAAATTTTGAACGTTCTCCCATTGTAACAAATCCCCGCCTGCCGCTGTCAAGCTCCCGCCCAAGCGCAAAGGGCCCCTACGCCGCGCCCCGCAGCCCCAGGCCCTTTCCTCTATTCCGGCCGGTGATACAGGCTTTCCTCCCGCCCGGGCATTGCTCCCCGGGCGGAGTTTTGCGCCGCGGCCACGGCTCCGGCGCTACAGCCTCAATTCCTCAATCCAGCGGCGGATGTCCCCCTCGGCCCGGCGCACTTTGCTCCCCCGGATAGCCAATCCCTCCAGCACCACGCTTTGGGGGCAGAGGGCGGCGATATCCCGGGGGCTGCGGCTCATGCCGCTGCCCTCGTGGGTGCACAGGGGCGCAATGCGCTTCCCCGCGAAATCGTGAGCCTCCAAAAACGTCCACACGGCCATGGGCATCGTACCCCACCAGTTGGGATGGCACAGCACCACGGCGCCATATTCCGCCATGTTCTCCACCTTGCCCAGGATCGGCGGGCGGCTGCCGGAGCGAAACTCCTGTTTAGCCACCTCGGTACAGGCGTAATAATCCTCGGGATAGGAGGTTTCAGGCGCGATCTCAAACAAGTCGCCCCCGGTGATCTTGGCAACCAGCTCCGCGCAGACCCGGCTGTTCCCCACCGTCAGCTTGACGATGGAGCCGTTCACATAATTCATTCCTCCCCGGGAGAAATACGCCACCAAAAGCTTGGATTTTGCCATCTATGCCCGCTCCCTTCCTCTTTTCGCGGCCCCGCGCTCCTGCGCCGGACAGGGGCGTACTCCGGCCTGGGGCCCTGGAATGGCCCTTCCCACGGGAATCTGCACCGTTCCCGGGCCATGGCCCGCGCAAAGGCCGTTGTTCATGCAATTCGCCGGGGCCTCCCCCATTTCCTTCCAGGGGACGGCGAAGGCGCTGCCCCTGGATCTTCCCTCCCTTTTCCCCGGCCCCTTGGCGGCTGTTCTGCAAAATATCTTCCCCAACCCGGAAAACGGATAAAAACCCCTTGACGGGAGGTGGCCTCCAGGTGGTACCATAATACCAAAGACCCCTGGGAAGCGCTTGGACCCAAGCGCCGGAAATCAAAAGAAGAGGAGGAAGGGACAATGGAATACGCAAAGCTGGGAAACACGGGCCTGGACGTCTCCAAAATCTGCCTGGGCTGCATGAGCTTTGGGGACGCCTCCAAGTGGACTCATCCCTGGGTGCTGGGGGAGGAGGAGGCGCGCCTGATCCTTCGCAGGGCGCTGGAAATGGGCATCAACTTCTTTGATACCGCCAACATATACTCCATGGGTACCAGCGAGGAGTTCCTGGGCCGGGCCCTTCGGGATTTCGCCCGGAGGGAGGAGGTGGTGATCGCCACCAAGGTCAACGCCCGGATGCATGAAGGGCCCAACGGCGCGGGCAACTCCCGCAAGGCGATCCTCCGGGAAATCGACCAGAGCCTGCGGCGGCTGGGCACCGACTATGTGGACCTGTACATCATCCACCGCTGGGACTATCAAACCCCCATCCAGGAGACCATGGAAGCCCTCAACGACGTCGTGCGGGCGGGCAAGGCCCGCTATCTGGGCGCCTCCGCCATGTTCGCCTGGCAGTTCCAAAAAGCCCGGAACATAGCCCATGAGCATGGGTGGGCCAACTTCGTGTCCATGCAAAACCACCACAACCTGCTCTACCGGGAGGAGGAGCGGGAAATGGTGCCCTATTGCCAGGACGCCAAGGTGGCCCTGACCCCTTACAGCCCTTTGGCGTCGGGCCGCCTGTCCCGGCCCTGGGCCCAATCCACCAACCGCTCTGAAACCGACTCCATCGCCAAGTGGAAATACGGCCAAACCCAGGAGGTGGACCGTCCCATCGTGGAGCGGGTGGGAGAGGTGGCGGCCAAGCGCGGCGTCTCCATGAGCGAGGTGGCTTTGGCCTGGCTGCTTCAAAAGCCCCTGCTGGCTGCCCCGGTGGTGGGGGTCACCAGGCTTTCCCAACTGGAGGAGGCTGTGAAGGCGGTGGACCTTTGCCTCACCGCCCAGGAATCAGCCTATTTGGAAGAGCCCTACGTCCCCCACGGCATCGTCGGCCCCAATCTCGCATAACGCGGGGCCAACCGGATTCGTTTCTTTCCGCGAAGAGGCCGCCCAGGGCGGCCTCTTCCAATTTTCTCTCTTCCCATGCCATTATACTGGCATTGCCTTGTCCGTTAGAACCCGGGACAGCTTTTTGCAACGGTACAGCCTGCCGGAACGTATCGAAGTGGGTGGCTTTGAAATTCAGGGGGACCCCGCCAACGCCTGGCCTGTATGCCCGACGCCCTGTTTTGTAAGGCCCTGCGTCCTATTGGCATCGGCCCGTAAAAAGGCGTTGGAGCTCGGGGAGCTCTGCCAAGGGAATGCCAGCTTCTACAAAGAAGAAGGAAGCGGCCATTTCCATTAAATCTTCCGGGAGGTATATGGAACCACCCCCGCCAAGCTCCGCAGGGCAATGCAGGGGCAAGCGGCGGTGGAATAGCCCCTTGCGAAACGTCCGGCCGGAAGGTTGCTTTTGTGCCCGCCCTCCGGTATACTGTATGGCAGTTCGCAAGCGCTAACCACGCAGAGACCGACGGGTAGCGCCTTTGCGCCCATTCAAGCTTACAGGCAGACCGTACAAAATGGCAGGTGAGAAAATGAAAAGAAGAACCATCACCAAAACATCCGTCCTCCCGGCGGCCAGGGAAGAGGTTTTTGAAAGGCTAAAGGCCTTGCGGACGCTGCAATATATCGCCGCGCCCCTCGCCACCTTCTCTCCCTTGGAGGGCAGCGCCGGTTTAACTTGGCGCGAAGGGGAGGATTTTGCTTTCCGCCTCAAGCTGTTCGGCTTTCTCCCCCTGGGCATTCACAAAATCCATGTCCTTGCCTTTGATGCGGCGGCCTTCCAGATTTCCACCAAGGAATCCAATCCCCATGTGCCGGTATGGAACCACCGCATTTTCCTGGAATCCACCCCGGCGGGAGAAACCCGGTATACGGATGAGGTGGAGATTGACGCCGGGTGGAAAACGCCCCTCGTGTGCGCTTGGGCAAAGCGCTTTTATGCGCACCGGCAGAAAAGGTGGCGAAAGCTGCTGTCCCGCCCCGGTTCCATGACGCTTTCATGACCTGTTCGTTCGGCGGTTCCAAGGCCGCCCAAGGGGGAGCAATATGCCAATACGGGTCCATAACATCGGCGGATATCTCATCAACAACTATCTTCTGGAAACGCCCAAGGGCTGGATCGCAATAGATACGGGCTACCCCGGCGGCGAGGCAAGGTTCTTGAAGCGCCTGGCAAAGCTGTGCAAGCCGGAGGAGCTGGCCTACATCTTCCTGACCCATGCCCATGACGACCACGCGGGGTTTTTGGCGGCGCTGCTGAAAGAAGTCCCCGCAAAAGTGGTTCTGCATCCGGCGGCCCTCCCGGCGCTGCAAGCCGGAGAAAACGCGGAGCCTCCGGGCAGCGGCTATGCCACGCGGGTAGGGGCTTTGTTCAGCCTTGTGAAAAAATCATTTGCGTTTCCCCCTGTGGATGTGGCCGGCAGGGCCCTCTGCGTGGGGGAGGATGGGGATCAGATTTTTAAGGACATGGGCTTGCCTTTGCGCATCGTGTTTCTGCCGGGCCACACAGCGGAGTCCATCGGCCTTTTCCTGCTGGAAACGGGCCAGCTGTTTTGCGGCGACGCGGCCATGAACGCCATCATCAGCCTTGGACGGCACACCATATGGATCGACGACGTTCCCGCGTTTCAACAATCGTGGGATACCATGATTGCCCTGAACCCCACGCGGATTTATCCCTCTCACGGTACGCCCTTTTCCCCAAAGGATTTGGTGAGGTATCGTCATTTTATGGACGGCCGCCCGCCAATCCCCCCTCGCCACCCGGTTTGAACAGCCCAGAGGCCGAAGCCGCCTCCCCGCGCCGCCCTCTTGCGCCCCTTCCCCTGGCGTCAGGGGGCGTGGAAAAGGGAAGGCGCGGCCCGGGTCCATTGCTCCGGCCCGCCGTGGGAAACCGCCCCAACACGCCAAGCGCCTTTGCAGCCGCAAAGGCGCTTGGTGAAGCGATGCGGCCTCTCCCGCTTTATGGCGCTTGCATCCCACTCCCGGCGAGAATCATAAGCTCCCGGCGCTTCCTACCCGTAGCGCGATCTCCTGGTTCACCCTCTCCCGCAGGGCCAGCAAATAGGCGTCGTCTTTGGGGTATTCATCAAAGGCAATGGGCTTTTCCAGGCCCTCATTCACCAAGGACAGCACAAAATCACGGCCTGCCAGGCTTTCCAGCAGGGCAAAGGCCCGCATGTCCTGGAGGGCGTGAAACAGCACCATGAGGCGGATGGACTCTCCGGCGGTGCCATCGGCGTTGGGATACACCAAAAAGGCGTCTCCGCTGGGATAGACCCCCTGGGCGTCGGTCACCGCAAAGGGATGGATGAGCTCCCGGGACAAAGCGGAGTTATAGAAGTTATAGCCCCAATGCAAAAAGCCCTGGAGGCCGAAGCAGTACAGCTGCACCCCTAAAATGCGATTTCGCAGGGAGGGCATGGCAAAGAACCGGTTGCTCACCTTCACGGCCTGGGCCGTGCAGTAATAGGTCCACAGCGGTTTCACATTGTGCTCCAGAAATGGCCCGATCCGGTCATTGGAGGGAACGGGGCACTCCACAACACCCTGTTCATAAAAGGCAAAGTCCGACAATGCGTCAATGATATGGCACCCCTCCAGCGCCTCCGCCACCACCTCCTTGGCGGCCAGGTAGCTCTCCAGATGCTCGTGGCTGGGCTCGTCGGAAATATGAAAATAGGTTTTCTCCAGCACGCCCCATTGCCGCAACACCCCCAGCAACGCCGGCAGGTACTGCCGTAAAAAGCCCGCGTAGGCCTCTCCCGTGGCGGGGGTATCCCAGCCGAAGATGCGGCGCTGCTCTCCCTTTTCCCAGGCCATGACTTTGGGGGCCGCCTTGGCGCCCCATTGGGTAAACAGGTGCGCCATTTCAATGTACTCGACGCCCTTGGCATGGCAAAGGTCAATCCACCGCTTCAGCCTGTCAAAGCCAAAGGCGTACGCGTCCTTGTTTTTGAACACCTCCACCAGCTGCACCGTGGTGCGCTCCGCCCCCTGGGCGGTATCCAGCGCAGGCGTGAAGGTGGGGGTCAGGATCATATTGACGCCCCGTTTGGCGGCGGTTTCGATGTAATTTGCCACGATCCCCCACCAAGCCTCGGACAGCGGCGGCACCCGGTAATAATCCGCCAGGCAGTCGCTGTAAAACCACTCCGTATGGATCAACCGCTGCTTTGGCAAGGGCGCGCCCTTCACCTCCAGCTTGGCGCTGCACCCGGCCAGCAAGGCCCCCTCCTCCAAGGTTTCAAAGCAAAGGGTGACCTCATAGCCGCCGGGGCTTATCTCCTCCGGCAATTCCACATCCACCCACAGGCACCGCCATTGACCGGGAATCAGCCCCACCCGGCCATTGGGCAGCTCCTTCAAATAATCCGGGTACAGGCCGGGGGTGGTGCGCAGGTAAAAATCATCCGTTTCCAAATGGCAAGGATAGGCCGAGGGAGACAGCTCCACCCCCCGCACCCGGAGATACGGGGCCAGGGCCGAGGCCACCCGCACCCGGCAGTCCTCCCGGCGCGGGTTATCTCCCCGGTAGGCTACCTGGAAGGACGCCACCTCCCCCGGCAGCGCGGAGAACGCGCTGTACTCCGGCGATTGCGGCCCCTCCTCCGGAAAGAGCTTTACCAGAGGGCTTTGCAAAACCGCTTCCACTGTCATCTCCCTGTCTCCTTCTGCGTTGATCGTTGTGTGCATCCTGCCCCGGAGCAGGTTTGGGCTGCGCGCGGCCATTCCATAGCCGGCTCCCGGATACAGGCTGCCGGAATCACGGCTTTCGCTGCCGTGCCTCCGCACTTTGCGGATAGCTCCATCCTTCCTTTCGCTGGGCGGCAGCCCCCATCCTGCCGGGGCAGTACAAATACCATGGCCGGTTTTCCCTTACTTCATTTTCCCGCGGGAGGATTTCCTTCCCGTTTCCTCTCCATCATACCAGGCCGGGCAAGCCCGAGGTTTGCCGTACCGCTTCCCTTCTGCGTTGTCCTTGATAGATGGCTGACTGCAACCAATCCACCACGCAATGGCGGCGAAAGCTTTCCCCGGATATGCCAAGCGCCTATCGTCCCTCAAAAATGAGAGGAACAGGCGCTTGGCACGTACCCCCCGGCGCGGCTCTCCCCTACCTGTTCTTGGGGGATATAATCAGGCAGGTGTCATAGGGCTGCAGCTGCTCGTTGGCCTCCAGGGTCTTGCCTGTCAAGGCGTCCACCTCCCCCGCGAAGCAGCCGGGAAGGGGCAGCGCTTCCCGGCGGAAGTTCATTACAAAGGTGAAGGCCTGCTCCTCCGTTTCTCGGCGCACCACCTCCAGGCCGGTGGGCTCCTCCAATAGGGGCGCGACCTGGGCCCCCTTTGTCATTTCATCCAGGACGCGGTACAGCGCCCCTTTCTCCAGCACGGTACCCACGTAATACACATGGCCCTTGCCATAGGAATTGCGGGTAAGGGCAGGCATGCCGCTGTAAAAGTCGCTGGCATACTCCGCCAGGGCCTGGGCCCCCTCCAGGTGCAGCAGGTCGCAAAGCAGATGGCAGGCGTATTCGCTACCCTCCGGAAATCTCACCCGGTTGCTTTGCTCCGGGGCAAGGGCGTCGATCTCCTCGGCCCAGACCCCCGCCAGTTTGCGCAAGGGGCCCGGATAGCCGCCCAAATGCACGTTATCCGACTGGTCCACGATGCCGCTCATGAACCCGGTGAGCAGCGTTCCCCCGCCTTGGACAAAAGCCTCCAGGGCCTCGGCCATGCCCTCCTTCACCATGTACAGCACCGGGGCCACAATCACCCGGTATTGGGCGAAGTCCGCGTCCGCGGGAACCATGTGCACCGGGATGTTCCTGTCGTAAAAATAGGCGTAGTATGCGTGAATCTGCTCCACATACCGCAGATCCTTGTGAGGGCCGCTGGTGTATTCCAGGGCCCAGTAGTTGTCCCAGTCAAAGAGGATGCCCACCTGCGCCCGGTTTTCCGCAGCCAGAAGCCCGTCCCCCAAGCCCTTCAGCTCCGCTCCCAGCCTCGCCACCTCCCTGAAGACCCGGGTGTTCTGCGTGCCCGCATGCTCAATCACCGCGCCATGAAACTTCTCACAACCGCCAACAGAGCGGCGCAGCTGGAAATATTGAATGGTATTGGCCCCCCGCGCCAGGGTTTGATAGCTTTGGGCCCGCATTTGGTTTGGCTTTTTCAGGGAGTTATAGGGCTGCCAGTTCTGCTGGCTGGGGGTCTGCTCCATCAGCAGGAAGGGCGCGTTTTTGAGGCCCCGCATCAAATCATGCCGCATGGCGGTGAGGCTCCAGGGGGTATCGTAGCTGGGGTAATTGTCCCAGGAGACGATATCCACCTCCCTGGCCCATTTGAAATAGTCCAGGCCCTTATACGTGCCCATCATGTTGGTGGTAATGGGGGTTTCCGGGTCAAAGCGGCGGATGGCGTCCCGTTCCATCCGGTAGTTATCCAGCAGGCTGTCGGAATTGAACCGGCAATAGTCAAGGGATATCCCGGCAAAGGCCGTTCCGCCATCCTCCAGCCCTTCGCTCAGGGCGTTGGGCAGCACAATCTCATCCCAACCGTACACCGTATGCCCCCAAAACTCCAGGTTCCAAGCCTTGTTCAGGGCCTCCAGGGTTTTGTACTTGCGCCTCAGCCAGACCCGGAAGGCTTTTTCGCAGTTTTCGCAGTAGCACTCCCCGCCGTATTCGTTGTTGACATGCCAGCATACCACATGGGGGTTCGCGCCATAGCGCCGGGCCAGCTCCCCCGCCAGCTTCGCGGCGTATTTCTGGTATACCGGGCTGTTGGGGCACGCGTTGTGCCGCTGGCCGAACGTATGACGGCGGCCCTGGTAGTCCGTCCGGGCCACCTCGGGGTAGCGCTTCACCATCCAGGCGGGCAGCGCGCCGGTGGAGGTGGCCAGCACGATATCAAAGCGCTCCTTGCCGAGCATCCCTATGATCTCATCCAATTCAGCGAAGTCGTAGATTTCCTCCGAGGGCTGGATTCTGGCCCAGGAAAAAACGTTGACGGTGGCGCTGTTGATATCCGCCTGCTTTAGCATGCGCATATCCTCCGCCCAGATCTCCCTGGGCCATTGGCCCGGGTTATAATCCCCTCCGTGGAGAATCCGGCTCCATCCTTTTTTCATGCTGCTGACCTCCTTTATCCAGCTTTCATTATAGGGCTTGCAGGCGGAAAAAAATATGATATGATAAACCAAGTAATATAACATTCTGAAATAGAGGATCGACCCATGCCGATTTACTTTGACCTGATGGACCCTTCCCTCCCCTTGGCGCCGGAGAGCATCGGCAACCGCTGGGAGCAGGAGAATATCCTACGCCCCAACGGGTATCCCTTTTACCACTGGATGCAAACGGAAGAGGGGCAAGGCACCCTGCGCATCGAGGATACGGAAATCCCGCTTCCCCGGCGGGCGGGCATTTTGATCGCGCCCTTTGTGCCCCACGCCTATTTCCGCAGCGGCGGGCAATGGGTCACTTCCTTCGCCACCTTTGCGGGAAAGCTGGAGCCGGACATCCACAAGATCGTAGGCCCTAAGCCCTATATCGTGGTGGACGCCGCGGAGGGGGAATTCTACCACGCCTGGGTAGGGCAAACGGTGCAGGACCACGAGCATAGGCGGCTGCACGGCATCCGGCTATCCTGTGAATGCTACGCGTTCCTGCTGCGGCTGGGCTGTTCCCAGGGGGAAGCCGAAACCGCGGACCACCCCCTGTACCGGCGCTATGTGATGCCGGCGATCCGGGAAATTGAAACACACCATGATCAGCCCGTCACCGCGGAGGGCCTCGCGGCGGCCCTGTATGTTTCCCCCCAATACCTGTCCCGCCTGTTCAAGCGCTTTGCGGGCTGCTCCGTGTACGCCTACCTCACCGTCCACCGCATGGGCAGAGCCAAATCGCTGCTGGTGAACCATCCCGGAATGGAGGTGCAGGAAATCGCCTACCGGGTGGGATACCTGGATCCCAGCCATTTTATTGCCCTGTTTAAGCAAAAAACCGGCTATACCCCTCTGGCGTTTCGCAAGCTGCACATTGGCTAAGGGCCGCCCTGGATGATTTTGTGCGGCAGCGCGGCATGATGCAGGCCTCCACCTTGCCGGACGACGCCCTGGTGCGTGGCTGGGAAATGGGCCCCGGCATGCTGGCCTGGTTCCAGTTCCTCTACCGGCATTACGACGGCTTTGTGCTGCTGCTTTGCGGCTCGGCGGGAACCCGGCATGCCAATTTCCAGCACTATTTTGTGGAATCCATGACCACCAAGACCTACGAATATTTCTTGGAGGCCCGAAGGCGCGGCCTCACCCAGGCGGATATCTCCCCGGAGGAGATGCACATTTTGCTCTCGGCCTTTTGGACCACGGTGTACGAGCCATTCATCCACGGCTACACCTGGGGGCAGATTCAAACCCATAGCGCGCTGGTCTGCAAGCTGTTTGACTGGTATGAGGTCTTGGGCTTTGCAACCGCGCCGTAAAATTCCCCGCCTTTCCCGGGGAATTTTATCAAATCCATGCGTTCGCTTTTGCTAACGCACAGCAAACAGCCCACCGCCATGGGCTTTTCCTTTGTCCCGCGGTTAGCCTTGTCTAACCAACGCCACCATCTATAAAGAGGGATTTATTTTGTTCCGAAGGATCCTGGGCCACGCCGGGGAACACCGCAAAACCACCTATGCCGCCATCGTCTGGATGATGCCGGGCTAAAAGAGGGCGGGGCCAGCCTCTCCGGGGGTGAGAAGCAGCGCATTTCCATCGCCCGCTGCATTTTGAAGGACGCGCCTATCGTCATTTTGGACGAGGCCACCGCCAGCGTGGACGCGGACAACGAAAGCTACATCCAGCAAGCCATCAGCGAGCTCTGCCAGGGAAAGACGCTCCTGGCCATTGCCGGCGGCGCCATCGCCCAGCAGGGCGCCCACCAGGAGCTGATGGCCCAGGGCGGCCTCTACCGGCAGTTTGTCACCGCCCGGGAAAACAGCAAAGGCTGGAGCCGCAGGGAATCCTCCCGGCAGCTCCTGGAGCAGCTCCAGGAAACGACAGGGTCCCTATGACCTGAACGCCGCTTCCTGGGATTCGCACTCCCATAAAAGCCTTTCAGGGCATGCGCGGGCAGCGGCGAAAAGGCTTCCAGGCTTTCCAAAAGGGGCGGAATCCATCGGGATTGCGCCCCTTCCCATGAAACCAACCGCTCCTAGGCTCCCACGCCCCCCAGCTTCCAGCCGATGGACTTCTCCCGCATGCGGATGAAGTCGGCGTAAAGGCCTCCCTGGTCCATCAACTCCTGATGGGTGCCCCGCTGGAGAATCTTGCCCTGGTCCAGCACCAAAATCTGGTGGGCGTTTTGCACCGTCTTAAGCCGGTGGGCGATCATGACGATGGTTTTGCCCTGGGTCAATTCGGCGATAGCCTCCTGCAACAGGAGCTCGTTTTCCGGGTCCACATTGGCGGTGGCCTCGTCCAAAATGATGATGGGCGCGTCCTTGAGCAGCGCCCGTGCGATGGAGATGCGCTGCTTCTCACCCCCGGAGAGGGTCGCCCCGCCTTCGCCGATCACCGTGTCGTACCCCTGGGGTAAAGCGCTGATAAAGTCATGGCAGCAGGCCTTACGGGCTGCGGCTTCCACCTCCCGGGGGGTGGCGTCAGGCTTGGCAAACTTGAGGTTATTGGCAATGGTGTCGTTAAACAGGTACACCTTCTGAAAGACCATGCTGAAGTTGGCTAGCAGGCTATCCAGGGTATAGGCCCGCACATCCTCTCCTCCCAAGGTGATGCGGCCCTCGTCCACATCCCAAAAGCGAGCCATCAGGCTGGTGAGGGTGCTCTTGCCGCCCCCGGAGGGCCCCACAATGGCGGTGGTCGTCCCCTGGGGGATCGTGAAGGACACATCGTCAATCACCTTTTTGTCCTCATAGCGGAAGGTTACCCGTTCCCCGTGGATGCTCCTGTTCCGGGGGGTAATGGCCTTGCCCCCGGCGTCCATCACGGGGGTTTCAAACACCTTGTTGATCCTGTCCATGGAGAGGTCCAACACCCGCAGCAAGGCGCTGTAATTGCCCGCGGCGTCCAGCTGCGCATAGACCATGAAGGAGGAGATCGTCAGCAGCAGGCAGCTTAGAAGCTCCATGGAGCCTTGCAAATACAGCGCCACCGCCAGGAAGACCATGGCGGTGCCAAAGAGCTTCAGCACCAGGCTTTGGAGGCTGGTATAGGGCACAAAGACCTTCTCCAGCCGCACGTTGATCCGCTCGTTCTCCCGGATCGCCCGGTCTACGGCCTTATTGGCTTCCTGATCCAGGTTGTAGGAGCGCACCACGCCGATGCCCTGAACATATTCCAGCACCGCGGCCACCAGGCGGGTGTCCGAGGCGGTTTTCAGGGGGGAAACCTTATGGGAAACCCGCTGCATCAAAGCGTTGATGCCAAAGAACGCCGCAATGCCCACCATCAGCAATAGCCCGATGCGCGCATCATACAGCAAAATGGACAGCGTGAACATGGCGGTGGTCAAAATTCCCTGGGTGGTGAGCATGATCACCCGGGTGGCGACGTCCTGAAGGTTTTCGGCGGTATTGGTGGTGATGGAGGTGATGTCGCCGATGCTGTTGTCGTTAAAATAGCCCATGGGCATGTATTTGAGCCGCTGCCCGATCTCGATCCGCTTTTGGGTGGCTACGGTATATCCACCCACCGTCTGCTTCATGGTGAGGCTGCGGCGGGTAAGGGCGCAGCCTGCGATGCTCACCAGCATAATGCCCAAAGAAGCCCCCACGGTTTGCCAGGTCACAGCCCCCTGAAGCAAGGCCTGGAGCACCACGGCAATGGCGGGAATGCGTAACGCCTCAAAGATGGCATGGAGCAGCGACAGCCCAAGGGATTGGTAAAACAACCGGCTCTGGTCGCCGCTGAAGCGGAAGAACTTCCGGAAAATAGCAATCATGCAAGCACCTCCTCAGGCTGCCCGTCCGCCCGGTCCTTGGCGGCGGCATGGGCCTTCCACATGCTTTGGTACAGCGCAGAGGACTGCAGCAGCTCCCTGTGCGTCCCTTGGGCCGCCACCCGGCCGCCATTGATCACCACGATGCTGTCGGAATCGGTGATGGTGGACAGGCGGTGGGCGATGACGATCAGCGTCTTGCCCCCTACCAGCTTGGACACCGCCATTTGGATCACCGCCTCATTCTCCGGGTCGGTATAGGCGGTGGCTTCATCCAAAATGACAATGGGAGCGTCCTTGAGCATGGCCCGGGCGATGGTGATGCGCTGGCGCTCTCCCCCGGACAGATGCCCGCCCGCGCCTCCGGAGCGGGTGTCGTAGCCGTGCTCCAGCTGTAAAATGAAGTCGTGGCAGCCGCTGCGCCGGGCGGCCTCCTCCACCTCCTGATCGCTGGCGGAGGGTCTGCCCATGCGGATGTTCTCCCGGATGCTCTCATCAAACAGGTAGTTATCCTGGGCCACATAGGCCACCATGCCGTTGAGCTGGCTTAGGGGAATCTCTCTAATATCCGTGCCCCCTACGGTGATGCGCCCGCTGTCCACATCCCACAAAGAGGCGATGAGCTTGGCGATGGTGGATTTTCCCCCGCCGCTGGGCCCTACCAGCGCCGTGACGCTGCCTGGGGGAATCTCCAGGCTCACCCCCTGGAGCACCGGCTTTTCCCGGTAGGCAAAGCGCACTTCCTCCAGGCGGATGTGGTAGCCCCGCACCGGGGCAGGGGCCGTGGGGCGCGCCAAATCCGGCTGGGTAAGCACCCCGGTCACCTCGCTGACAATGGTATGCACCTTGCCCACATCGTCGGAATAGCTCATGGTGGTAATCAGCGGCCCCATGACCCCCAAGGAGAGAATGATGGCTACGATCAAGGTTTCCAGGGGTAAGGCGCCGCTTTTGTACAGCAGCGCCCCAATGGGCAGCACGCTTACCAGCACCGCGGGAAAGACGGACATGGCAAGGGAGAAGTAGGGCAGCGTCGAGCGCATCCAGTCGATGGCGGAATCCGCCGCCTCCCTGGCTGCGGTGGTGAACTTCTCGTAGGAGGAGGCGGACTGGTTAAAGGCCTTGATCACCTCAATGCCGCCGATGTACTCCACCGCGGTGTCGTTGAGGCGCTTGTTCTTGTCCACATAATGCTGGAAGCGGGCCCCGTACCCGCCCATCATGCCCATGTAGCACGCCAGCCCCACAGGCAGCGGCGCCAAGGCAGCCAGGGCCATGCGCCAATCCAGGACGAACAGGTAGGCGATGGTAGCCAGGGATACCAGCAGATTGCCCCCCATCTCCGGCACCACGTGCGCCAAGGTCGGCTCGATGCTGTCCACCCGCTCCACCAAAATGTTCTTCAGCCGCCCAGAGGGGGTGTCCAGCAGATATCCCATGGGCAGCCGGGTGAGCTTTTGGGTCAGTTTCAGCCGCACTTCGGAGATCACCGCAAAGGTGGCCTTATGGGACAGGGTGGTGGAAACCCCGTGCAGCAGATAGCGCAGCGCCCAAAACCCCGCGGCCAGCAGGCAATAGAACCCGTAGAAGCGGATGGAGGCCTCCCCCCTGAGCAAGCCCAGCACGATTTGGGAGATGCAGAAATACGGCGCCATGGCCGAGGCCACTCCCAAGGTGGCGCAGGCTAACGATGCGATATACCCGCCCTTGTGGGGCGCGGCAAACTCCCATAGCCATGACAGCACGCCCCTCGAACCCTGATTCATATGGATCCCTCCCGATGAAAATATCCCAAGTTAGCAAACGCTAACGTAAGGGTAAAATTTTTAGGGCTCCCTAAGCCCCAAGATGGAATCCCAGCCCGCGCTATAAAACTGATGCAAGGTGCGGATATACTCCAACGCCCTCTCCTTGGGCATGTCGTGGGCCACGGTTTCGAAAATCCCGTAATAAAAAGCGCTGGAAAGAATGTGGCTCATATCATCGTCAACGGTGGGAATCTCATGCCCCGAGCTGCGCAGCGCCCGCATGAAACGCCGGGTATGCTCGGCTTCGATATCCAGCAGGCTGTCGATATACTGCTCGTAGGGGGTGCCTGCGGAGCAGCACACCACCAGCTTAAAGGCGTCAAAGTGCAGATAGACATAGCCGATGAACTCCTCCAGGGCCTGGCCGGTATAGCCGTGCATCCGCTTCTGCTTATCGCCTGCGGGGAAGGCGTCAAACTCGCTCTGTACGCGGCAGTACCATTCCCGCAGGTCATTGGCGGGCTTTTGCACCAAGGCCCCGAACAACGCGGCCTTATCCGGGTAATAGCCATAAATCGCCCCGGTGGTGACCCCCGCCTCCCTGGCAATGCTGCGCAAGGAGGCGTTTTTATACCCGTTTTTCAGAAACTCGGCTTTTCCTGCCTCCAAAATGCGCTGCCGGGTGGATTCCTCCGTCATGGGGCCGCCTCCTTCGCCGGAATACCGCATCATGATATAACACCGTTATATAACGGTGTTATATCATGGTCTTATAGGTTTGTCAAGCATCCATGGCGGCAAGAGACGGGCAGTCCCTCTCTGGTGATCCCTCCGCATCGGGCGGTCCATGCCCTGGCAGCTCCTTCATGGGGCCTGGCCGTAGGACCATAACGGCGGGCGTTTGGCGAGACATCTATGCTTTTGAGGTCCTTCGCCTGCCGGTACGCAAAACCCCAAGCAGCCCATGAAACCCTGCGGGCATTTGGCCCGGGGCGGCTTCAATTGCCCTGGGCGGCAGACCTCGCCTGGGGGATAGTCTTTCCTTCCTTTGGGCCGGAAGGACTGGCGCACCTGGCAAAGCCTTCCCCATAGAAGGGCTGTGCTGATTAAAGTAGCAGCCTCTCGGCATGTTGGCCGCTTTTTTCCTGTGCATCCGGACAAACCGGGCCGTTCCTTCCCCCGCACCCCTGGTTCCAAGCTGTAAGCCACAGGGTTTCTCTTGCCGCATCTCTCACCCCGCAGGGTTTTTCCACATACTCATGTAATGGTTCCACTATTTATCCGCTCGAGGTGAAAACTATGTTCAACCCTGATTGCGACCCTAGGCTGCGCATTCCAAATGAAGGCGCGGCCTTTCATCTAGGCGCTGACTATTCCTGTTCTGGATGCAGCCCTTGTGATCCCTATCCCCCTTGTCCTACGTACCCCCCTTGCCCTCCCTGTCCCACCTGTCCTCCAGGCCCTCCAGGCCCACGGGGACCCATGGGACCCACCGGGCCACAAGGGCCTGCCGGGCCTCAAGGACCTGCCGGAGCCATGGGACCCGCCGGGCCCCAAGGGCCTGCCGGGCCGGAGGGGCCCCAAGGACCCGCAGGAGCCATGGGCCCCGCCGGACCCCAAGGCCCTGCCGGACCGGAGGGGCCGCAAGGACCCGCCGGAACCATAGGCCCCACAGGCCCACAAGGTCCTGCCGGGCCCCAGGGACCTGCCGGAGCAACGGGCGCCACCGGATCTGAAGGACCTGCCGGACCCGCCGGGCCGCAAGGGCCCGCCGGAGTCATGGGCCCCGCCGGAGCCACAGGCGCCACAGGCCCCGCCGGAGCGCAAGGACCCGCCGGGCCGCAAGGCCCTGCCGGATCCCAGGGGCCTGCCGGGCCCCAAGGCATTCCTGGTGAAACCGGCCCCGCGGGAGCCACAGGACCCGCCGGACCTGCTGGAATCCAAGGCCCTGCCGGACCAGAGGGACCCCAAGGCCCTGGCGGGCCCGCCGGATCCCAGGGACCCGCTGGAGCCATGGGCCCCGCCGGACCCCAAGGTCCTGCCGGACCTGCCGGGCCTCAAGGACCCGCCGGACCAGAGGGATCGCAAGGCCCCGCCGGAGTCATGGGCCCCACAGGCCCTCAGGGAAGCGCCGGGCCCGCCGGGCCCCAAGGTCCTGCCGGTCCCCAGGGCAGTCCTGGTGAAACCGGACCCGTTGGAGCCACTGGCCCCGCCGGGCCTGCTGGAATCCAAGGCCCTGCCGGGCCAGAGGGACCCCAAGGCCCCGCCGGAACCATGGGCCCCACCGGTTCCGAGGGACCTGCCGGGCCCGCCGGGCCGCAAGGACCTGCCGGGCCTGCCGGACCCCAAGGCCCTGCCGGTGAAATCGGCCCTGTTGGGCCCCAAGGCTCTGCCGGACCCGCCGGACCCCAAGGCTCTGCCGGACCCCAAGGCCCTCAAGGCGACATCGGCCCCACCGGGCCTACCGGACCCGCCGGGCCCACGGGGGCCACAGGTCCCACCGGAGCCACAGGCCCCGCCGGAATCCAAGGGCCTGCCGGCCCCCAAGGGGACATCGGCCCCACCGGAGCCACAGGGCCTACCGGAGCCACGGGCCCTGCCGGAATTCAAGGCCCTGCCGGAGCGCAGGGACCCGCCGGACCCCAAGGCGACATCGGCCCCGCCGGAGCCACAGGGCCTACTGGCGCCACAGGCCCTGCCGGAGCCCAAGGACCCGCCGGACCTACCGGAGCCACAGGCTCTACAGGCCCAACCGGCCCAACCGGACCGGACCCCGGAACCGCTCTCATTGAAACCACATGGGTCACCGGCGGTTTATCAAGCCTTGCCACTGGAGCCCCCGTACCCTTCGATAATATCCGTTTGATCAAAGGCGCAATTTCCTATACGCTGGGCTCGGGAAACTTCGTCGTCAACGAGCCGGGATACTACCTTGTAAACTGGTGGGTGGCAACGAACGGAGCAGCGCCCGCAACCATTGTAAGCTTCGACCTTCTACTGAACGGCTCTCCCCGGTCCCAGGCCTGTTCACCCAATGTAACCGGCCAGGTTGTGGGAACCGCTTTGGTAAGAGTTACGGATGTGCCTTCCACGCTGACCCTTGTCAACGGTACGGGCTCGACCGTTTCCATCCCGCAGACAGCCTGCCAGGCGGACATTACGATCGTGAAGGTATCCTCGCTACCCTAACGCAGCCGTGTCCCCCATCCTCCGGCAACCCCCTTGCAGAAAAACGGCCGTGCCTAGCCTCTTCCACAGCACCAGCACAACGGTTCCTTGCGGAACCCCTCCTATTCAGGCTGTCCTGGCTATGCTTCAGGGGCCCTGATCCGTTCGCACCGGCCGTGGCCAGCCCAACGGGCGGTCACAGACCGCTGGCACTTCCTTTGCCAGCGGTCTGTAAGGCCGGTGTGAGAAGAACACCGCCCTCCGGCGCTTTGGCAGGTCTTTCTCCCGCAGCGGAGGCGAAACCAAACCGTTCCCCTCCGCTCAGCCCCGCGCTGTGGCCAAAGGGTTTCTTTCCCCGTATTTCCCACTCCGCAGTATTTCCCCGCATACTCCTGTAATGATTCCACTATTTATTTGCCCGAGGTGAAGACCATGTTCAACCCTGATTGCGACCCTGGGCTGCGCATTCCGAATGAAGGCGCGGCCTTTCATCTAGACACCGACTATTCCTATTCCGGATGCAATCCTTGCACGCCCCGCCC